>NZ_CABFWE030000001.1:0-541470 GCF_902153235.2 Pseudorhizobium halotolerans
TCGTTGGTGAGCGGTTTATAGTCCCAACCCCCAAAACAAGTCAACACGGATTTTCCATAACACCTGAAAATTCCAGCAACTAACTGACAAACAACAGGAATTCAAAGAACGCACCCGATAAGGGCATTCCAAGATGCCGATCTGAGAGGGAGAACCCGGAGGAGATGAAATATGCCATCGGCGACGCCCCGACTTTTTCACAATCCTCCTGTTAACACCGTTGTAGTGGGCCGGTTTTGGCCGCCTGCCGGCGCCTGCTGCGTGATTTGACAGCGCCGGGTGAAAGGGGCACATGTTTGGCCTAAGCTCGCGGCGCGACAATGGTTCAGCGACCAGAAGAGCATGAGGGGAATGCAGGGACAGGCATGATCAACGCCCGCAACATGATCCGGACGCTCGGCAACGAGCCGCCACTGCTGGCCGATGGCCGACGGGCACCGGACCGGCGCGAGATTTCCCTGCGATGGCTCTCCGGCACCTTTCTGACGGGCATCACATCCTCCATCCTCATGGGGGTCGCGCTGTTTGCGGCACTCGACGGGCGCCAGCAGCTGGCCATTCCGGCGGAGGCTTCCGCCTCCCTGCCGCTCGAGGACGAGCCGGACACAGTGAGCCGCGGCGGACGCCTTCTGGGTGGGAACATCGTGGCCATGCCGACGGACCGGAAGGTGATGGAAGTCTCGACGGTCGTCCACGAGGGCAACAAGGAAATCATCCGGCGCCGCCCCTTCGCCCATGTGAAGATGAACCTCGCCGCCAATCACGTGGCCCAGGAGGATTATCCGGACTTCGATCCGCTCACCATCTTCTCCTCCAGCGAGGGAGAGGCGCCCGCGCCCGGCACCACGGCCCTGATCTACGGTTCGGAAGTGGAATCAGAGGTCAGCCTGCGGGCCCTCCCCTTCCCCGCCAGCGGTGCGCGCTATCCTTATGCGCCGTCCATGTCTCTTGAGGAAGTGGAGGAGAACGTCCGGTCCAACGGCTCCGTGCTCACCGACGGCAATACTCAGCTCTCGGCGCTCTATTACGTGGATCCGCAGCGCTTTTCGGCCGCCGAGGACAGCCTCGATCTTACCGCCGGCCTCACCGCCCGGATTGTCGAGCAGAACATGTCGGTGGCGCCAGCCGAACCGGTGACGCCAGAGACGCGGGACTATGCCGACGACATCATTCCCATCCGCGCCGAGAAGGATGTCGCCACCGCGCTCAAGGACGTCGGCTATCCGGAAGGCAAGGCAGAAGAGATCGCCGGCCATCTCGGCAACCGGCTGAGCGAGCCGAAGCTCTTCCCCGGTGACGTACTGCGCATTGGTGTCGTGCAGCAGGGAGAAATGGTGCTGGTGGTACGCGCCAGCATCTATCGCCGCGGCCAGCACGAGGTGACGATCGCACTCAACGACCATGGCCGGATGATCGATGGCGAGGAGCCGCCGATGATCGATGCGGTCGCCGGAGCCTTCAGCGACCAGCCGGTCCAGGTGGCCACCGGTCGCGAACTGCCGCGGGTCTATGACGGCATCTACCGCGCCGCCCTCTCCTATGGCATGACGACGGACATGACCGGCCTCCTCGTGAAGCTTCTGGCCAGCAGCGTCGATCTCCAGGCGCAGTTGAAACCGACAGATCGCATAGAGGCCTTCTTCTCGGCCCAGGATGAAAGCGGCCAGGCCAGCGAGCAGTCGGAACTCCTTTACGTCAACGCCCATTTCGGCGATACGACAACCCGCTTCTACCGTTTCCAGGACCCGCAGGACGGCGCCATCGACTACTATGATGCCGAAGGTCGCAGCATCCGCCAGTTCCTGCTTCGCAATCCGGTTCCCAATGGGCGACTGACCTCCGGCTTCGGCATGCGCCGCCATCCGATCCTGCGCTATGCGCGCATGCATACCGGGACCGACTGGGCAGCCCCGCGAGGTACGCCGATTATCGCGGCCGGCAATGGCGTGGTCGAGACAGCCGGCTGGGACAAGGGCGGTTACGGCAACCAGACGATCATCCGGCATGCCAATGGCTATGTCTCCTCCTACAATCACCAGAGCGCCATCGCAAAGGGCATCAAGCCGGGCGCCAAGGTCAAGCAGGGCCAGGTCATCGGCTATGTCGGATCGACGGGACTATCGACCGGTGCGCACCTGCACTACGAGTTGATCGTCAACGGCAGCAAGGTCGACCCGATGAAGATCCGCCTGCCGGGCGGCAAATCGCTCGAGGGAGACAACCTCGCACGCTTCAAGGAGGAGCGGACCCGGATCGATGCTCTGCTCGGAACCGGCGGCGACCCTGCGGAAGTCGCGAGCCGATAGGCATCAAGAAAAATGGCGGCCCGGGAGCCGCCATTTTCGTTTTCGCGATAGGCCGCAATCAGGCCGCTTCGGCTTCGGCCACCGTCCGCTTGACGCGGAAGAGCAGCCGGTCCGATCCGGCATCGACGGCGACCGCTGAATCGTCCGGGATGTTTCCGGAGAGAATCTGCTCGGCCATCGGGTCCTGAACAAACTTCTGGATCACCCGCTTCAGCGGCCGGGCACCATAGACCGGATCATAGCCCTTCTCGGCGAGCCACTCGCGGGCCTCCGGGGTCAGCTCGATCGAAATCTTGCGCTCAGCGAGCAGCGAGATCAGCCGCTTCATCTGGATATCGACGATCGCGCCCATTTCAGTCCGCTGCAAGCGGTGGAAGAGGATGATCTCGTCGACGCGGTTGAGGAACTCCGGCCGGAAAGACGCCTTGACCACGTCCATCACCTGATCGCGCACCTGGTCGGTATCGGCACCTTCCGGCAGGGTGGTGAGATATTCTGCCCCGAGGTTCGAGGTCATGATGATCATCGTGTTCTTGAAGTCGACCGTGCGGCCCTGCCCGTCCGTCAGTCGCCCGTCGTCGAGCACCTGCAGGAGAACGTTGAACACGTCCGGATGCGCCTTCTCGATCTCATCGAACAGCACGACCTGGTAAGGCTTGCGGCGAACGGCTTCCGTCAGTGCACCACCTTCCTCATAGCCGACATAGCCGGGAGGTGCGCCGATCAGCCGGGCGACGGAATGCTTCTCCATGTATTCCGACATGTCGAGGCGCACCATCGCCGTCTCGTCGTCGAACAGGAAGCGCGCGAGTGACTTGGTAAGCTCCGTCTTGCCGACGCCGGTCGGCCCGAGGAAGATGAACGAGCCGATCGGCCGGTTGGGATCCTGCAGGCCGGCGCGCGACCGGCGCACGGCACGCGAGACCGCCTGAACGGCGTCGCCCTGGCCGACCACGGACTTCGCCAGCTCGTCTTCCATGCGAAGCAGCTTGTCACGCTCGCCTTCCAGCATCTTGTCGACCGGAATACCGGTCCAGCGGGAGACGACATGGGCGATGTTGTCCGGGCTGACGACCTCCTGCACCATCGCATTGGCGCTCGAATCCTGAGCTTCCGCCGCGGCGAGCTCCTTTTCCAGACCAGGGATCACCCCATAGGCAAGCTCGCCAGCGCGCTGGAACTCGCCACTGCGCTGCGCGATCGCCAGTTCGTTGCGCGCCTCGTCCAACTGCTTCTTGAGGTCCGCCGCAAGACCGAGCTTCTGCTTCTCGGCCTGCCAGCGGGCGGTCAACGCGTCCGCCTGCTCTTCGAGCGAAGTGAGCTCGCTTTCGAGCCGCGACAGCCGGTCGGCCGACGCCGTGTCGGTTTCCTTCTTCAAGGCCTCGCGTTCGATCTTCAGCTGGATGATGCGGCGGTCAAGCTCGTCCAGTTCCTCAGGCTTGGAATCCACCTGCATCCTAAGCCGCGAGGCGGCCTCGTCCATCAGGTCGATCGCCTTGTCGGGCAGGAAACGGTCGGTGATGTAGCGGTTGGAAAGGGTTGCGGCAGCCACCAGCGCGGAGTCGGAGATCCGCACCTTGTGGTGCTGTTCATACTTCTCCTTCAGCCCGCGCAGGATCGAGATCGTGTCCTCCACCGTCGGCTCGTCGACCATGACCGGCTGGAACCGGCGGGCAAGGGCAGCATCCTTCTCCACATGCTTGCGGTATTCGTCGAGCGTAGTGGCACCGACGCAGTGCAGTTCACCCCGGGCAAGCGCCGGCTTCAACAGGTTGGAAGCATCCATCGCGCCATCGGCCTTGCCGGCACCGACCAGCGTGTGCATCTCGTCGATAAACAGGATGATCTCGCCGCTCTCCGCCTGCACCTCGTTCAGCACCGCCTTGAGGCGCTCCTCGAACTCGCCGCGATATTTCGCGCCTGCGATCAGCGAGCCCATGTCGAGTGCCATCAGCTTCTTGTCCTTCAGGCTCTCCGGCACGTCACCGTTGATGATGCGCAGTGCCAGGCCCTCGGCGATCGCGGTCTTACCCACGCCGGGCTCTCCGATCAGCACCGGGTTGTTCTTCGTACGGCGGGAAAGAACCTGGATCGTACGGCGGATCTCGTCATCCCGGCCGATCACCGGGTCGAGCTTGCCCTCCCGCGCTTCCGCCGTCAGGTCGCGAGCATACTTCTTCAGTGCGTCGAACCCCTCCTCGGCATTCGCGCTGTCGGCAGTACGACCCTTGCGGACCTCATTGATGACCTGGTTGAGAGCCTGGGCAGTGACACCCGCCTTCTTCAGGGTCGCGGAGGTGGATGCCGTGCTTTCGACGGCGAGTGCCAGAAGCAGTCGCTCGACGGTGACGAAGCTGTCGCCCGCCTTCTTGGCAGCCTCTTCTGCGGTGGTGAAGACCTTGGCAAGCGGCTGCGACAGGTAGACCTGGCCGCCACCACCCGACACCTTGGGCAATTTGGCAAGGGCTGCATCATTGGCAAGGCGCGCTTCCTTGGGATCGCCGCCGGCGCGGGTGATCAGCGAGGATGCCATCCCCTGGTCGTCATCCAGGAGAACCTTCAGCACATGCTCGGGCGTGAACTGCTGGTGCCCTTCGGAAAGGGCATGGGTCTGCGCCGATTGCAGGAAGCCGCGAACCCGCTCGGAATATTTCTCGATATTCATGTCGAACCTCCACAGATCGTTCCGCCCTTTCATAAGGCACGCAACGATGATTGAGATTGAGCTCCCTCAAAAGGCGAGCCCTTCGCCGGAAACGTCGGCGTTGAACGAGATATGGGAGGCGGTTTCGCGGATTTAAAGAACCGCTCACGGCTCGCAGGGATATCTTTTGAGGCGGCCCTGGAGGAACGATCTGGCCACGTTGCCGCTCAACGTCCCCGTTCGGCGCGCCGTCTGGCTGTATAGGGCAGCACGAACATATAGAGGCCGGTGATCAGAAGCAGAAAGAGCGGCGGCAAAGGCGCATAGACGATCCAGGCGGGCGGCTGCCCAAGTGCCATCAAGGTGAAGTTGGCGATAACCGTAACGGTAAAGGCGATCGACAGCCAGCGGTGGCCCTGCCGAATTGCGTAGCTCAAGGTCATGTCAGTCCTCCTGTCGATGAAACTGCGTCAGTTCCGTTCTCTGAGAACGCGCTCCATGGCGTCCAGGAACCTCGGCCAGCCCGCCTGTGCTCCCCGGTAATATGGCTGCTGCTCCGGTTTGAACCCTGTCTGCTCCATGCGCAGCCGTGTTCCCGTCTCGCTCGGGAATAGGGTCCAGGTGACGATGCTCCTGAGGTCCTTGGTATCCCATGTATAAGACAGCGCCTTACCCGGCTCGATTGCCCGTACCTCGCAGTTGACGGAACCCCAATCCGCACGCAGGCTGAAGCGATGACCCATCTCCGGCTGGAAGTCGCCCTTCATCAGCCACTCCTCGATCAGATGCGGCTGCGTCAGCGCCGGCCAGATCTTCTCCGGCGGATAAGGAAGGTCCCGCTCAACGACGACCGAGAGCGTATCGACAGACATAGAGCTCATTGATCCATCCTCTTCAGCAGATCTTCCAGCGCAACAAAGCGTGCGTCCCAGAAGCGGGTCATCTCGCCCGACCAGTCGATGATCGACTTCAGGGGTGCCGGTTCTGCGCTGTAGTGGTTGTGACGCCCATCGGGCCGATCTTTCACCAGACCCGCCTGCTTGAGAACCACGAGGTGTTTCGAAACCGCCGGCTGCGAAATTCGGGCACGGGCAGTCAATGCAGCAACCGTCTGTTCGCCGTCGCGGCACAAGTGCTCGAATATCGCCCTGCGCGTAGGGTCCGCCAGGGCCTTGAACAGAAGCGTCTGAGAATCTCGTGCCATTATCGATAACCAATCAGCTATTAATGACTCAAATAACCGGCTAGCTATCGATCAGTCAAGTCTAAAGCTGTGCAGCATTTCCGCTGGACAGCAAGCAGGACGCACTCTAATGAAGTAACGTTATTACATTACAACATCAAGGAGACAGTCATGCTTCGCCTGCCGCTTATTGCAGCGTCCTCCGCCATCCTCATAGCAACGCTCAGCCCTTCGAAGGCAGATGAGGTGGAAGCCTGGCGGCTTCTGGTCGGAGACCAGAAGGATGCAAAGCTTACAGTGCTGGATGGCGCCACCGGGCACCAGATCGCGCAGTATCAGCTTGAAGGCTACGTCACCCATTTGGTTGCCAGCGAAAGTGGGAAGACCGCCTTCGCGGTTCAGATGGATGCCGATGCCGTCGACGTGATCGCCACGGGCGTCACCTTCTCCGATCACGGAGAGCACAGAGACGTCGAATTCAACCAGCCGGCGCAACTTGGACGTATCGAGGGACGGCGTCCGGTCCACGCGGTACCGCACGACGATCAGGTTCTGCAATTCTTCGATCTGGAAGGCGAAGCACGCATCTTCGACGAGGCTGCGCTTCTGAAGGGCGAAATGACCCATGAGGTGGTGAGGTCGACCGCACCTCATCACGGCGTAGTGGTGCCGCTTGGAGCCTACATGCTCATATCCGAGCCGGACGTTTCGAAGGCGACAAAGGAAGGAGACTTGCCGCCGCGACTGGGGCTGAAGGTTCTGAACGGCGAAGGACAACAGGTAGGAGAGATCGCGACCTGCACCGGTCTGCACGGCGAAGCATCTTCCGCGGGGATGGTCGCCTTTGGATGCAAGGAAGGCGTACTGATCGCCCGCAGGAATGGAAGTGGGACGCCCGAGGTTGAGATGCTGCCCTATGGCGACGGCATGCCGGAAGGGCAGGTCGGCACTCTACTGGGCGGACGAGCCATGCAGTTCTTCCTGGGCAACTACGGTGACGACAAGGTTGTCGTGATCGATCCCTCTCAGGAGAACCCATTCCTTCTGGTCGAGCTTCCCGTCCGGCGGGTGGACTTCGCGCTTGATCCTGCGCGGCCCACGACGGCCTATGTGTTCACGGAAGATGGGACACTCCATGTACTGGACATTCTCACCGGCCGCCTGACGAAATCAGCTCAGGTCACGGACGCTTACAGCAAGGACGGGCACTGGCGCGATCCGCGTCCGCGTCTGGCAGTCATGGGCACGGAGATCGCCGTGACGGACCCGCGCCGCGAGCGCATCCTTATCCTCGATGCCCAGACCTTAGGGGAAAACCGCTCACTGCCGGTCGCAGGTTCTCCATTCAACATCGTCGCGGTCGGGGGCTCCGGCATCAACCACTAGGCGCAGACAGTGATGGCGCCACGCCGTGGCGGGAATGCTTCCCCATGAGACCTGCATAAAAAAGACCCCGGCGTTATGGCCGGGGTCTCGTCGTCTCAATGCTGATAAGTCGCGCTATTCCCCGGGTGCGTCCGCCAGTTCGGGTTGAGACTCGGCTGCGCCGGCCTCTGAAGTCGCACCTTCTTCTCCCCGACGGGGGCGACGCGGGCGGTTGCCGGCATTGCGACGGCGCGGCTGGCGTTCACGTTGCGCGCCCTTCTCTTCCGATTCCACGGCAACCTCGGCTGGTATACCCTCGATCACGGGCTGAGGCCCGGATCCGTCGATGGCAGGCGTCGCCTCGGCTGCAGGAAGCGGATCACGCTCGCGGCGATTTTGACGTTGATGATCCCGTTGTTCACGAGGCTGCTGGTTGTCCCGGCGTTGCGACTGGCCTTCAGCCGAAGGCTGCTGGCGGAACGAACCCTCGTCATCCCCCTCGTTGGTGTCGATGTCGTCGCCGTCCTGGCCCTCGCGATCCTGGAACTCACCGCGGTCGTCGCGCTGGAAGCGCTCCTGCATCTGCGCCTGGGCCGTTGCGATGATGCGGTTGTAGTGTTCCGCATGCTGCAGATAGTTTTCTGCCATCACTCGGTCGCCGGAGCTCTGGGCGTCCCGCGCCAGTGCTGCGTACTTCTCCGCAATGTGCTGCGCCGTTCCGCGGATCTTAACGTCTGGGCCGGAGCTGTCATAGGTGCGGGTAAGAGGATTGCCGCCCTTACGATTGAAGTTGCCGCCGCCGCCACCACTGTTGTTGCTGCCGCCACGCCCTCGACCGCGCTTGTTCTGCTGTCCTGGCCTCATAGATAGATCACCTGAATTGTCTGTTATCCGCTGATAGGGGGCCGCGCGGCCATGCTGGCTTGCGCCAGACCGAGACTTCGCGCGCCGCGCACAGGAGGACACCGAGCCACCTGCCGCTAGTGAAAGTCAAATTACCTGAATCACGCACCAGGAAATGTTCAACCTTTGAAACTCAAAAGAGCCGGTCTCAGGGTTGACCTTAACCCGAACGAATCTCCGTTCATTCCCAGCCGCCCGGTACGTGGCCGCAAACTATCGCGCTTCCTTTGGAAATCCAAGCCTTTTCTTTCGCTGTGCAAAATCAATGGCTAGGTTCCGCCTTGGCAAACAGAAGGACACGATCCTTGTCGCCAAAATCACGAAGCGCCTGATGCAGGACAAAGCCTACCCTCTGGAAGATCGTCGTCACACTGTCCCTCTGGTCATAGCCGATCTCGACTCCGACCATTCCGCCGGGCGCCAGAACCTCGCCGGCACCTGCGGCGATGGCACGGTAGCAGTCGAGCCCGTCCGGTCCGCCATCAAGGGCACGCAGGGGATCGAACTCCCTGACTTCCGGCTCAAGCGCCGCGATAACGCCCGTTCTGATGTAAGGCGGGTTTGAAACTACGATGTCAAACCGACCTGTAACCTCTTCCAGCCAATTGCTCCGGATCGTCTCGAACCGGCCAGCCAGGCCAAGCCTCGCCGCGTTTTCGCGGGCAGTCTGTAACGCTGCCTCGGATAGGTCAGTGCCGACTCCGGTCGCCTGCGGGCATTCCTTCAGGAGTGCCAGGACGATTGCGCCGGTTCCGGTTCCCAGATCCAGGATGCGTGCTTCACCTCGCGATGCGACAATCTGCCTCACATAGGGAAGGATGGCATCGACGAGGATTTCCGTGTCCGGTCGCGGCTCCAGCGTCTCCGGAGAGAGCTTCAGCACCATACCGTGAAATTCTCGTTCTCCTAATATGCGGTGCACAGGCTCCCGTTTCAAGCGTCGCCCGATAGCTTCCGCTATTTTCTCGAGCTCAGGGCCGCCAATCTCGCGGTCGCCCCTGACAAATACGTCCGTAGCCGTCAGGCCGAGCACGCCGCCGATGAGAATTCTCGCTTCGATCGTCGCGTCCGGCAATCCGGCTGCGGCAAGTCGGCTCCTCGCATCTGCAACCATGGCGGAGAGCGTGGTCACCCCTGCTGCTCGCCAAGTTGTGCCAGCTGGCCGGCCTGGTAGTCGGCGATCAGCGCATCGACAACCTCGTCAATCTCGCCCTCCATCATTCGGTCGAGCTTGTAGAGCGTCAGGTTGATACGGTGGTCCGTCACGCGCCCCTGCGGAAAATTATAGGTCCTTATGCGTTCCGACCGATCGCCGGATCCCACCTGACTCTTGCGGTCGGCGGATCGCTCGCTCTCGACCTTCTGCCGCTCCATGTCGTAGAGCCGCGACCGCAGCACCTGCATCGCCTTTGCGCGGTTCTGGTGCTGTGATTTTTCCGAACTCGTTACCACCAATCCCGTCGGCAGGTGCGTGATCCGGACGGCAGAATCGGTGGTGTTGACGTGCTGCCCACCAGCGCCCGATGACCGCATGGTATCAATCCGGATGTCCTCCGGGCGGATCTCGATGTCGATCTCCTCGGCCTCCGGCAAGACGGCCACGGTCGCCGCCGAGGTGTGGATCCGCCCCTGCGTCTCGGTGTCCGGCACCCGCTGGACTCGATGGACACCCGACTCGAACTTCAGCTTCGAGAACACCCCGCGCCCGCTGACGGTAGCGATGATTTCTCTGAAGCCGCCGGCCTCGCCCTCGCTTGCGGATAGTACCTCCACCTTCCAGCCCTTGCCCGCGGCATACCGCTCGTACATCCGGAACAGGTCGCCCGCAAACAGTGCCGCCTCGTTGCCGCCGGTGCCGGCGCGGATTTCCAGGATCGCACTCTTCTCGTCCGCGGCATCCTTCGGCAGCAGCAGGACCTGCATATCCTTTTCCAGCGCCTCGACCCTCTCCTCGGCCTCCGGCAGCTCCATCTCGGCAAGCTCGCGCATTTCGCGATCCGTCGCCTTGTCGGCGAGCAGCGTCCTCAGGTCGGCCACTTCCGCGGTTGCCTTCTCATAGTCGCGGATCTTGCGCACGACAGGCTGCAACTCCGAATATTCGGACGCGAGCCGCACATAAACGTCCGCAGCCGGGCCTTCGGACATGCGGGCCTCGATCTCGCCGAAGCGGCGCTCCAGTTCGCGCATCTTCTCTACAGGAAGCTTCGCCACCCGCTTCTACTCCATATTGTTGTCTTCAGACCGGAATTCCGTTCTCTGCCGCAAACCGCGTCAGCAGTTCACGGACCGGCTCTCTCGGCTGCCTGTCGTCCAGCGCCGCGTTCAGGGTCTCCGTCAGCCTGTCCGCATCGAGCGACAGGAGCATGGCCTTGACCGGCCCGATAGAGGTCGGCGCCATCGAAACGGAGCGGAAGCCGAGCCCGATCAGGGCCATGGCCGAGAGCGGCTTGCCCGCCATCTCGCCACACAGCGTCAGCGGCGTCTTGTTGCGTTCCGCTGCCCGCACGATGTCGCGCAGGATCCGCAGGAACGGTCGGCCCAGCATGTCGAACCGATCGGAGACACGTGCATTGCCACGGTCGGCAGCCATCGAGAACTGGAAGAGGTCGTTGGAGCCCACGGAGACGAAGTCCACCTCAGCCATCAGTTCGTCCAGCTGCCACATCAGCGCCGGCACCTCGAGCATGGCGCCGAACTGCAGCTTGCGCGGCAGGCTGTGCCCGAATTTCGAAAGGTGCTGGACCTCCTTCTGCAGGAGGTCGCGCACGGCATGGATCTCGGCAACCTCCGTCACCATCGGCAGCATCATTCTGAGTTCCGCATCGGCAGAGGCGCGCAGCAGGGCCCGCAACTGCGTCCGCAGGAGGCCCGGACGGTCGAGCGACAGGCGGATGGCTCGCCAGCCAAGCGCCGGGTTTTCTTCCTCATGCGCGCGGAAATAGGAAACGACCTTGTCGCCGCCGATGTCGAGCGCCCGGAAGGTGACGGGAAGTCCACCGGCCTGCCGGATGACATTGCGGTAGAACGTCTCCTGCTCCTCGAGCTTCGGCATGGTCGAGGCGATCATGAACTGCAGCTCGGTCCGGAACAGCCCGATGCCGTCCGCACCCGATTCCGGCAAGTGCGGCAGGTCCACGATCAGCCCGGCATTCATCATCAGGCTGATGCGCTTGCCATCCCTGGTGACGGGATCGACGTCGCGGAGCGCTCGGAACTGTTCCTGGCGGCGGGCGCGTAGCCGGACCTTCTCCTCGTAGGCCTTCAGGACATCCGACACCGGCCGCAGGTGAAGTTGGCCATCATCGCCGTCGATGATCGCGGCGTCACCGTTTTCGGCAAGTGCAACCGCCCCGACCGCCTGGCCGACCACCGGGATGCCCATCGCGCGTGCCACGATCACCACGTGGCTGGTCACGGCGCCGTCTTCCAGCACCAGCCCACGAAGCCTTTCCCGCGGGTAGTCGAGAAGCTCGGCCGCACCCATGGCGCGCGCGAAGATTATCGCGTCAGCCGGCATGCCCTCACCGATCGACCGCCCGCTAAACCCGGTCAGCTGCCGCAGCAGGCGGTTGGCGAGGTCGTCGAAATCATGCATCCGCTCGCGCAGATACGGGTCGGTCAGGCGCATCATCCGCGCTTTGGTATCGCTCTGCACCTTCTCGACGGCGGCTTCCGCCGTCAGGCCGTTGTGAATCGCCTCCTCCATGCGCCGCACCCAGCCCTGGTCGTAGGCGAACATCCGGTAGGTCTCGAGCACCTCCCGATGCTCGCCTTCGGTGGCCACGTCGCGGCGCGACAGCATGTCGTCGATGGAAATCCGGAGCGAGCCCAATGCCTCGGCCAGCCGCCGCACTTCGCTCTCGGCATCTTCGTTGAGCAGATTGGTCACCACCACCCGCGGCTCGTGCAGGATCACATGTCCCAGGCCGATACCCTCATTGTAGCCGTCGCCCTCGATCGTGACGGCACGCGTCAGATCGAGCTCGAGGCCCGGCTTGGTGATCTTCTTCAGCTCCCCCGTCGCGATCATTTCGGCAATTACCATGGCAGTCGTTTCGAGCGCCTCGACCTCATCTTCGCGATAGGTCCGACTCGCCTTGTTCTGGACGACTAGGACGCCCAAAGTGCGGCCTGCACGCAAGATCGGCACGCCGAGGAAGGAATGGTAGATTTCCTCCCCCGTTTCAGGGAGATAGCGGAAGGCGGGATGCGCCTGTGCATCGGAAAGATTGAGGGGTTGCGCCGAAGCGGCGATCGTTCCGACAAGACCCTGCCCCATTTTCAGCTGTGACAGGTGGACGGCTTCCGGATTGAGGCCCTCGGTGGCGTAGAGCTCGAGCACCCCGTCCGACCGCAGCACGTAGACGGAGCAGACTTCCGCTACCATGTTGCTGGCGATCTGGCGGACGATGCGGTCGAGACGCTCCTGCGGATCCAGCGGCTCCGCCATCAGTTCGCGCAGCCGCCGAAGCAACACGCGCGGCCCAGCCGACAGGTCTCTCATCGGCATCATCGCTCCCGAAACAAGGTGCCCCACGCCTCGGGATCGGCCCTTCCACACGTGGGAAGAGTAGCCCCTCGGCTCATGCTCAACTCTTATCGAGACCGTAGGCGGAATGCAAAGTCCGAACCGCAAGTTCCGAATATGCACCATCGATCAGGATGGAAATCTTGATTTCCGACGTCGTGATGGCCTTGATGTTGATGCCTTTTTCGGCAAGTGCCTTGAAAGCTTGCGCCGCGACGCCCGCGTGGCTGCGCATGCCGATGCCGATCACCGACACCTTGCACAGCCCTGATTCGTTCTGGGCGACGTCGAAGCCGATCTTTTCCTTGTTGTCCTCAAGGATCTTCAGCGCCTTCTGCACGTCCCCGTAGGGCACCGTGAAGGTCATGTCCGTGCGCGATCCGTCCTCCGAAATGTTCTGGACGATCATGTCGACATTGATGTGCGCCTCCGCGAGTGGCCCGAAGATGGCCGCCGAGACGCCGGGGCGATCAGCCAGCCGGCGGAGCGAAATCTGCGCCTCATCCTTGGCATAGGCGATGCCGGTGACGACTTCCTGTTCCACTATCTCTTCCTCGTCGCAAATCAATGTGCCGGGCGGGTTGATGAGGTCGCCCATGCCCGGCGCATCGGGATCCTCGAAACTCGAACGCACGAAGGTGCGGACCTTGTGGACCATCGCAAGCTCGACGGACCGAACCTGCAGGACCTTGGCGCCCAGCGATGCCATTTCCAGCATCTCTTCGAAGGTGATCTTCTTCAGCCGCCGCGCCTTCGGCACCACGCGTGGGTCCGTCGTGTAAACGCCGTCCACGTCCGTGTAGATGTCGCAACGGTCTGCCTTGACGGCTGCGGCGATTGCCACGGCAGACGTATCCGAGCCTCCGCGACCGAGCGTCGCGATCCGATTGTCGGGACCGATACCCTGGAAGCCTGCGACCACGGCCACCTGTCCCTCGCCCATGCGGCGGATGATGTCCGCCCCGTCAATCTCTTGGATGCGGGCGGCCCCATGGGCATTGTCGGTCTTGATCGGGATCTGCCAACCTTGCCAGGAGCGGGCGTTGATGCCCATCGATTGTAGGGCGATTGCGAGCAGCCCTGAGGTTACCTGTTCGCCCGACGCCACGACGGCATCATACTCGCGAGCATCGTAGAACGGAGAACTGGCGCCGGCCACCTTCGGAGTGTCCTGGACCCAGCCGACCAACTCATTCGTCTTGCCGGACATCGCCGAGACCACGACCGCGACCTCGTTTCCGGCATCCACCTCGCGTTTCACATGACGCGCGACGTTGTGGATGCGCTCGAGATTGGCGACTGATGTGCCGCCGAACTTCATGACGATGCGTGCCATGCTGACTGATACCACCCGTTCGCTCCCCAAGGGAGCGGCTGTCTCTGCCCGTCGTCAGGAAAACAGACGGATTTCGCCGGGTCTCTTATCGAAAAGGTGGGTGGCGTGCAATGGCGGCCGGCACGGCATGTGGCAACGTGAGAAAGGAAGGGCGGACCCTTGACGTCTACCCTTCCTCCAAAATCGCAACTATCTACGAGTCTCTTGGTTTCGCAGGCATTCGATGTCGTTGGCGATGCATGTCTCGCCGCCTGGGCCAGGAATGACCTCAACGCGTGAACGGTCCCGATCGGAACGGCGATCGCGGTCACGGTCCCAGTCTACGCGGTCTCTGTCTCGGTCCCGGTATCTCCGATCCCTGTCGCGGTCCCAGCGATCACGGTCACGGCGGTCCCAGCGGTCACGATCGCGGTAGAAGTCACGACCGCGATAATGCCGGTCCCAGTAGTTGCCGATCTCGAAGGTGACCGTGGGGATACCGAGCGGCCGGTAGTACTGAGGACCTACATGGACGCGCCGCTGCTGATAGGCTGCCTGCACATAATTGCCGGAAACCCATCCGCGCCCGCCACTGAAGGCAACGTCGCACCAGTTCACGCTGCTCATGCAGCCGTAGATGGTGACCGGTGCACCGTTCGGAATAACGGTCACTGCGGGATAGGACGTGCTTGGCCCGGATCGCATGTTGACGTTTGCAGTCGCGAAACCACGTACCGCCGCATCGGCCAGAGATGGTGCGGCCACCACTGCACACAGGGCAGCAGCGGCACTGAACAGATATTTCCTCACGTGTTTTCTCCTGAAGCAGGCGGCTACGCCGCTCTTGTTTCCGCTCAATGTTTGACACCCTGCCATTGTTCCGCACGGCCCCTGAACCGGTTATGAACGGCCCAGGGGTTAGAGATAGTGGCGCAGGAATGCCAGCAGCGCCCGGCGCATCGCTGGCATCGGGAACGGCCCTTGACTTCTGCAGCCGATCGTCCGACCTCAGGTTCAAACGCCGGAGATGACACCCCATGACCGATGCCGCCAAGACCACGATCGACCAGAGCGAAGTTGACCGCTTCTCCGCCATGGCGGCAGAATGGTGGGACCCGACCGGCAAGTTCAAGCCGCTGCACAAGTTCAATCCGGTGCGCCTAGCCTACATCCGTGACAGGGTTTCAGAGAATTTCAGCCGCGATCCAAGGGCGCACCTGCCGCTCTCCGGCCTTCGCGTCCTTGATATCGGCTGCGGGGGAGGCCTTCTCTCGGAACCGGTCGCCCGCATGGGCGCGACCGTCGTGGGCGCCGACCCGTCGGAAAAGAACATCAGGATTGCGCAGACACACGCCGCAGAAACAGGTGTCGAGATCGACTACCGCGCCGTCACGGCAGAGCAGCTGGCCGAAGCCGGCGAGATGTTCGACGTCGTCCTCAACATGGAGGTTGTCGAACATGTCGCCGACGTCGACTTCTTCATGCGCACATGCGCCTCCATGGTGAAACCGGGCGGCCTGATGTTCGTGGCGACGATCAACCGCACCATGAAGGCCCGCGCGCTGGCGATCTTCGCTGCCGAGAACATCCTGCGCTGGTTGCCCAAGGGCACGCACCAATACGAGAAGCTGGTTCGGCCAGAGGAACTGGAAGCGCCGCTTGGAGCGAGCGGCATGGACATCATTCACCGCACCGGCGTCTTCTTCCATCCCCTGCAGGATCGATGGAACCTCTCGCCGGACATGGACGTCAATTACATGCTGCTGGCGAAGCGGCCGGCGTAGCCCTAGTTGGCATCCTCGGGCAGCACCGGCAGCGGTGCCACCTCAATCCCTTCATCGAGCAGATCGCGCACGTCCGCGAAGCTCGCCTGGCCGATAATGCCTCGTGCATCGGCCTCGCCGTAATGGATCTTGCGGGCCTCTTCCGGAAATTTCTCCCCGACATCCTCGGCGTTGGCCTTGATCGCAGCCACCGCTTCGCGGATCTTCGCTATCACCTGCTTCTGTGCGAGGTCCATGGCAACGGCCTGCTTCTCCTCCTTCTTGCGCGCGGTGGAGACGGAGGGCGCCATCAGTGATTTGGAGATAGCAGCGGAGCCGCAGACGGGACAGGTAAGGAGCCCGGCCTCGACCTGCCGATCGAAGTCCGCGCTTTCTGAAAACCAGCCTTCGAAGCCGTGGACATTGTCGCAGACAAGCGAATAGCGGATCACGCGGCGACCCCCTTCGCCTCCGCGGCCACCGTGTCGAGCGTGAAGTCGCGAGCGTTCTTGAGGTTCGGGATCTTGGCCCGCGCGGCCTTCACCTGGTCGACGTCGATGTCAGCGATCACGATGGCCTCGCCACTGCCTCCGGCCGATGCAAGTACCTTGCCCCAGGGATCGATGATCATCGAATGACCGAAGGTCTCGCGTCCATCCTCATGCACGCCCGCCTGGGCAGCGGCAACCAGAAACGCACCGTTCTCGATGGCACGAGCCCGCAGCAGCACTTCCCAATGCGCCTCGCCCGTCTGCCGCGTGAACGCCGCCGGGACTGTCAGCACATCAGCCCCGGCTACAGCCTCGGTGCGGAACAGCGCCGGGAAGCGGACGTCGTAGCAGATCGCAAAACCGAGCTTGCCAAAGGGAAGCTCCGCCACCCTTGCCTCTCCGCCTGGCCGGTAGACGGCGCTCTCGCGCCAGCTCTCGCCATTGTCGAGATCGACGTCGAACATGTGGATCTTGTCATAGGTGCAGATCCGGTTTCCATCCGGCGCGAACAGAAAGCCGCGATTGGCGATCTTGCCGTCGTCCAGCGCAATGGCCGTGGAACCAACGTGGACATGGATGCCAAGTTCGCGAGCAAGCTCACGGGCAGTGGAAACGATAACGTCGTTCGCCTCGTCCTTGAGCACCGCCATCAGCCCCGCGCGATCTTTCTGCACAGCACCGGTCATTTCCGGCGTCTGAACATAGACCGCGCCCTGGGACGCGGCCTCGCGCACGAGCCTCGCCATATCGGCGGCGTTCTGGTCCGGATCGACGCCGGAGCACATCTGGATGGCAGCAACCTTGAACGTCATCGTCCCTCTCCCTCAGGCGGCGAGCATCGGATCGAGCTTGCCGGCACGATCGAGCGCATGAAGATCATCACAGCCACCGACATGCTCACCATTGATGAATATCTGCGGGAAGGTGGAACGGCCAGCCTTACCGATCATCTCCTGGCGCACGTCCGGCGAATAAGTCGCATCGTGCTCGGTGAAGTCTACGCCCTTGGACTGGAGCAGAGACTTGGCGCGGGAGCAGTAACCGCAGCCCTGGCGGGTGTAGATCGTAACATCTGCCATCGAGATTCTCCGGGAGCGACCAGGTGGGAAGAGCCGCGCAGTTGGTGGTTGAAGCTTCATATAGGCCCGGCGATAGCCATTGCAAAGGTCAAAACGGTGACTTCCGCCGCTCCCGCCTTCTTGAGCGCTCGGGTCGCGGAGGAGACCGTCGCGCCCGTGGTAAAGACGTCGTCGACCAGCACCAGATGCTTCCCCGCGACGTCCATCTCTCGGCCCGGCACCACTTTGAAGGCCGCACGGACATTCTCCTCGCGACGTCTGGCGGTCAGCCCGACCTGCCGCGCCGTTTTCTTCACCCTGACCAGCGTCGCCGGCAGGAACGGCCGGCCCGAAAGATACGCGAGCTGCCGGGCAAGCTCCGCTGACTGGTTGAACTTCCGCCCGGCGAACCGCCAACGATGCAGGGGGACGGGCAGGATTCCGTCGCACTCGAGGACATGCCGCTCGGACGCACGCAGCATCCAGGCGGCCATCATGGGGGCAAGGTCGGTGCGATCGCGATATTTCAGCCCGTGGACCAGATGACGCACGGGACCTTCGTGGATCGCGACGCTGCGCAGCCGATCGAAGACCGGCGGCGTGGCGATCGCCTCCGCCGATACCATGCCCTCACCCGGATCATATCCGAACGGGATGCCGAGGACCTCGCAATAGGGTCGTTCGATGAAACGGATCTTGCGCCAGCACGTTGCACAAAAGCTCGGCTGCCCGGCGAGGATCACGCCGCAGCCGGGGCAGGCAGGTGGGTAGACAAGGTCGGCGATCCAGCGCAGCCAGGCCGATCTGCGCGGAGTTGGCATACCAAAAGCCGACTTGTGTCCGTCCCCCATGGATTGACATTTGCGCCCGCGACGCGCCATTCCGCAACTGGAAATGCAAGGACCGAGCTTAATGGAGATTCTTTTCGACCAGGCGCTGGTGGCGGCACGGCGGGAACGGGCGTTCAGGAATGCCGAGCCGGGATCCTCCTTCCTGCTCGACCTGGTGGCGCACGAGCTGGCCGAACGGCTCGCTGTCGTGGAGCGACGGTTCGAGACCGCTGTTGAACTCCATGGCGGCACAGGCATCGCAGCACGCCTTGCGAAAGAAACCGGCAGGATCGCCAGCATCGAGCGGGTCGAGACCAGTTCCGTCTTCGCAGCGTCCGGTGAGCCCTTGACGGTCGCTGCGCTCGACCACCTACCGCTGGAGCCGGCTTCGGCCAGTCTTGTGCTTTCGCCGCTCTCCCTCCACCTGGTCAATGATACACCGGGCATGCTTGTCCGCATCCGGCGGGCCCTGAAGCCCGACGGCCTGTTCATGGCGGCGATACCGGGAGCCGGAACCCTTGCCGAACTGCGCGATGTGTTGCTCGCGACCGAGATAGAACGGACCGGCGGCGCCAGCCCTCGCGTCATCCCCTTCGCCGACGTTCGGGATGTAGGGACGCTGCTGCAAAGGGCAGGCTTCACCCTGCCGGTGGTGGATGTCGAGAACTACACGGTCCGCTACGACTCCATATTCCCGCTGATGCGCGACATCCGTGCGATGGGAATGGCTAATCCGCTGGTCGGGCGCAGCCGGCAGCCCGTCAGCCGGGGCTTCTTCGTGCGGGCAGCGGAGTTGTACGGGGAACGCTACGCGGATCCGGACGGACGCATCCGCGCAACCTTCTCCATCATCTACATCTCGGGCTGGGCACCGCATGAAAGTCAGCAGAAGCCGCTGAAGCCTGGCTCCGCCAAGATGCGGCTCGCCGACGCCCTGCGTGTACCGCGCGATGAGGAGCCCGGAAGCGCTAGTTGACGGCGTTTGTGAGATAGCCTTCGATCGTCTCGAACACGCCCACCAGAGTATCGGCGAAGCCGCCGAAGGCCGCGACGAGGCCGACAGCGATGAGAGCTGCGATCAGACCATATTCGACAGCGGTTGCTCCGTCCTTGCTGCCCGAGAACGCGTTCAGAAGACGCATGCGGTATTTCCTTTCTCAGGGAGACCTGGGCTAGCAGCGCGCGTCCGTGTCGTAGGGCTGGATGATGCAGACCGATCCGGGCGTTTCCTGAAGGATACTGCGGCGAATGGTATATTGCTTCGACCCCTTTTCCGCCGGCTTGATCGAGCCCGTGGTGATGCGGTCAAACTCTTCCTGCACATGCGCAAGGCGGCGGGCATCGCCGCTATCGGCGACCATGGGTGTCACGATGAGGGATAGAGCTATTGCCGCCGTGCCGAACAGGAGGGCGATATTCAGGGCGCCGGTCTTGCCCGACCTGTACGACGACCGGTTCCGGACCCGCACAGTCTTCCACAATTCCTCGTCCATGTTTCAAAGCCTCGACGCAGATACTGCCTTGGTAAGCCTCGAGACTAGGCGAATTGGTTAAACGATCTGTTAACGCCGATTTACGAATAGGCGCAACTGTTGCCCGGCCTCTACAGGAGATCCTGGAGAAAGGGGATGAGCGGCTCGTCGGCGGGCGGCATAGGGTAGGTGCGGAGGTCGCGGCTGCGAACCCATTTGATCGCCTGGCCCTCCATCCCCCGTGGAATGCCCTCGTAGCGCCGGCAGATGTAGAGCGGCATCAGCAGATGGAAGGTGTCGTAGGTGTGGCTGGCGAAAGTGAGCGGAGCCAGGCAGGGGACTTTCGTCGTTACCCCGAGCTCTTCCTGTAGCTCACGGATCAGCGTCTCTTCGGGTGTTTCACCCGGCTCCACCTTTCCGCCCGGGAATTCCCAAAGACCTGCCAGTTCCTTTCCTTCCGGCCGCTGCGCCAGGAGGATACGATTGTCGGTGTCGACGAGGGCGCAGGCCGCGACCAGCAGCATTCGCCGCGGTTGAGATTGCACCACGTTTAGGCCTCCCGCCAGTAATGATATTGATAGGCTTGCCGGAAACCGAACTTCCGATACAGCCCGAGCGCCGCTAAGTTGTCCGCTACGACCTGAATCCAAGCGCTCCGGGCCCCGCTGATGCGGGCCCAGCGCAGGGCGGAGGACAGGATCTCCGTTCCGCGCCCCTGACCGCGTGCGCTGGCGGCGACGGCAAGTCCCATGACGCCGGCGAGGTCGTTATCCTGGACGCAGAGGGCAACGGCGACCGGTCCGCCCGCAGAATTCTCGATCGTGAACAGCCCCTTCGCCGGCTTGATGGCGTTGAGAACTTCCGCAAGCGCGGGCTTGAGCGCCGGATCCTCCCCGGCGACCAGCAGGCTCGCGTCGATGAAGCGACTGACATCATGCGTGGGGAGGTGATCAATCGTATCCGGCAATGCCAGGCGAGCAAGATCCGCCGTCATCACGTTCACCGTCTCGAACCGCTTCCAGCCGGCCTGGGACAGGTGCTCGACAAGTTGCGTGGGCGCCAATGGCGTCTCGCGCAGGATGAGCGGCCGGCCGTAGGCCTGGAAGCGCTTTGCTGCCTTGTCGAGGCGCAGGTCCATGTCCCGGAAATCGGAAGGATCGAGCGGCACGACGCAATTGAGGCGTTTGGAGGGATGTCCGCCCGCAAGCCGGATCTGCCAGCTGCCGTCATAGATCACCGAGGCGGCCGGCCAGGCCCGGAAGCCGACGGCCTCCAGACGGCGGACCAGCGGCAGATTGCTCGCGGACGGTGTTGCCTGCATCGCCCGCATCAGCTCCGGTAATCGCCGTTGATGGCCACATATTCCTTCGTCAGGTCGCAGGTCCAGACGGTCGCCCGCCCCTCACCCAGCCCGAGATCCACCCGGACAGGAATGTGCTCTTCTTTCATGACCGCGCTGGCAGCCGCTTCGGAATAGTCCGGATCGCGTTCGCCGTTGACTGCGACACGGACATCGCCGAACCAGATCGCCAGCCGGTCGCGGTCGGCCATCTCGCCGGCCTTGCCGACCGCCATGACGACGCGGCCCCAGTTGGCGTCTTCGCCGGCCACCGCCGTCTTGACGAGGGGCGAGTTGGCGATGGAGAGCGCGATCCGCTTTGCAGCGGCGTCGGTCTCGGCGCCGGTTACGGTGACCTCCACCATCTTGCGAGCACCCTCGCCATCGCGAACCACCTGGAGCGCCAAGTCCTTGAGAAGCGCGTTCAGCGCGGCTCGGAACTCCGCCAGTGCCGGATCCTCGACAGAGGTGACCCTCGCCTGTCCGTCGGCCGCGGCGGCACCCGTGGCAAAGAGCATTAGCGTGTCCGAGGTGGAGGTGTCGCTATCGACGGTCACGGAGTTGAAGGTGGGGCCGACGCCGGCGGACAGCAGCTGCTGCAGTACGTCCGGCGCGATGTCCGCATCGGTCGCGACGAAGGACAGCATGGTCGCCATGTCGGGCGCGATCATGCCCGCCCCCTTGGCAATGCCGTTGATCGTCACTGTGACGCCACCGATGGCAGCCAAGCGTGTCGCGACCTTCGGATAGGTGTCGGTGGTCATAATGGCCTTGGCAGCGTCCAGCCAGAAATCCGGTTTTGCATCGGCATTCATATCGCCGAGCACCCCTGCGAACTTGCCGGCATCCAACGGCTCGCCGATCACGCCCGTCGACGCCAGATATACCTCGTTCTCAGCACATCCCACGGCCGAGGCCGCAGACTTCGCCGTCAGTTCCGTCGCGGCCCTGCCCTTGAGGCCGGTGAAGGCGTTCGCATTGCCCGAATTGACGACGACCGCCCTTGCCTTGCCATGAGGCAAATTCGCGCGGCAGAAATCGACCGGCGCCGAGGGGCATTTGGAGCGCGTGAATACACCGGCCACCACTGCCGGCTGGTCAAACACCATGAGCAGAACGTCGGTACGATTCTTGTACTTGATCCCGGCGGCAGCGGTTGCCATGCGTAGGCCGCGGATCGGCGGCATGTCCGGGTAGGATTTTGGAGCAAGCGGGGAGACGGAAGCGGACATCGGAGGCATCCAAACTGAATATGGAAAGGCCCGGAAAACCGGGCCCTTGTAAATTACTTACTGCTGAGGCGCGGGCGCTTCGCCGGCTGCGGGATCGGCATCGGGCGCCTTGTTGACGTCCTCATAGCCCTTGCGCAGCGTCTCGTCCATGATCTCGACCGTCTGCTCCGCCTTGGCCTTCTCGATCAGCGCCAGATACTTGTCGCGCATGACCAGCTGGCGAACCTGCGGCTCAACCTGTTCCAGCGCCGGGGGCTGGACGTCACGACGGTCCTCAAGCTTGATGACATGGAAGCCGAACTGCGACTGCACCGGCGTCTTCGTGTAGGCACCCTTTTCCAGCGCGAAGGCAGCCTCCTCGAATTCTGGGACCATGCGGCCCTTCGAGAACCAGCCGAGGTCGCCACCGTCGTCCTTGTTGGAATCTTCCGATTTCGTCTTGGCAAGCTCGGCGAAATCCTTGCCCGCGTCGAGGTCAGCGATGACCGCCTTGGCCTCTTCCTCGGTCTTGACCAGGATATGGCGAGCGTTGACCTCTTCCTGCTTCGGCAGGGCGGCTATTTCCTTCTCATAGCGTGCCTTGACCTCTTCGTCGGTGACGGCGTCGACAACGTGCTTGCGGAAGTAAGAGTTATGCAACTCGCGATCCTTGATGTACTCCATCCGCTTCTGGAAATCTTCCGTCTCGGCAAGCCCCTCCTCGGCAGCGCCTTGGGCCAGCAGCTTCACGTCGATCGCGCCCGACAGGGCAGCCACGCGCTTCTGCTCGTCCGGAAGCTGCTGGAGCTGCGGATCGAGGTTGGCCACGGCCAAGTCGAGCTCGGACTGAAGGATCTCCAGGTCGCCAACCTTGGCGACGACGGCATCTTCCTGCGCGAAGGCGGAGGCACCGAAGGAAAGCCCGACAGCAAGGGCAGCCGTGGCGAGAAGTTTATGGCGCAGCATCAAGTCACCTTTCAAGAATGATTGCCGGTCTCGATATAGCCCGAAGCCGGCCGGAACGCGTTCACAAACATCGGAATGTGGCCTTTGTGTATCGGCCGTTACCGTTGACATCAAATCGACCCCCTCTTATCTGTCACGCAACTTTGCGTCCAGATGGGTTTCCGGGCGTAGCGGGCGATTTTGACGGTTCTGCAGAGCCGTAGGCCGGCCTGCGATCACAAGTACGTTTAACCAGAAAGGACCATTCGAATGGTCAGCTTCGGCGGATTGGCCCGCAAATTCTTCGGCTCGGCAAACGAGCGCCGCGTCCGCTCCTACAAGTCCCGCGTCGATGCTGTCAACGCCCTCGAGGAGAAGACGAAGGCTCTCACTGATGCGGAACTGGCGGCCAAGACGGCCGAGTTCCGCGACCAACTCGCGGCAGGCAAAAGCCTTGATGACCTCCTCACCCCGGCATTTGCGGTGGTTCGCGAAGCTTCTCGCCGGGTACTCGGCATGCGACCCTTCGACGTCCAGCTGACGGGGGCGATGATCCTCCACGACGGCGCGATCGCCGAGATGAAGACGGGTGAAGGCAAGACGCTGGTGGCGACACTTGCCGTCTACCTGAATGCACTGGCCGGCAAGGGCGTCCATGTCGTCACCGTCAACGATTACCTCGCCCGCCGTGACGCAGCGACCATGGGCCGCCTCTACGGCTTTCTCGGTCTCACCACCGGCGTGATCGTCCACGGCCTTTCCGACGAAGAGCGCCGCGCGGCCTATGCCTGCGACATCACCTATGCGACGAACAACGAACTCGGCTTCGACTATCTGCGCGACAACATGAAGTATGACCGCGGCCAGATGGTTCAGCGCGGCCACAACTATGCCATTGTCGACGAAGTGGACTCGATCCTTGTCGACGAAGCGCGCACGCCGCTGATCATCTCCGGCCCCCTCGACGACCGCTCCGAACTTTACAACACGATTGACGCCTTCATTCCGATGCTGGACGAAAGCGACTACGAGATCGACGAGAAGCAACGGTCGGCAAACTTCTCCGAGGTTGGGACCGAAAAGCTGGAGAACCTGCTTCGCCAGGCTGATCTCCTGAAAGGCGAGAGCCTCTACGACGTCGAGAATGTCGCGATCGTCCACCACATCAACAACGCATTGAAGGCCCACAAGCTCTTCACCCGCGACAAGGACTACATCGTCCGCAACGGCGAAATCGTCATCATCGACGAATTCACCGGCCGCATGATGCCGGGTCGCCGCTATTCGGAAGGCCAGCACCAGGCGCTTGAAGCCAAGGAAAAGGTGCAGATCCAGCCGGAGAACCAGACGCTCTCCTCGATCACCTTCCAGAACTACTTCCGCATGTACGAAAAGCTTGCCGGCATGACCGGTACGGCTGCGACGGAAGCGGAAGAGTTCAGCAACATCTACCGGCTTGAAGTGGTCGAGGTTCCGACCAACCTGCCGATCCAGCGCATCGACGAGGACGACGAGGTCTACCGGACCTTCGAGGAGAAGTTCAAGGCAATCATTGCCGAGATCAAGGCCGCCCACGAACGTGGCCAGCCGGTCCTGGTCGGCACGACGTCGATCGAGAAGTCTGAGCTTCTGGCCACGATGCTGAGCCAGTCCGGCTTCAAGGACTTCAAGGTCCTGAACGCCCGCTACCATGAGCAGGAAGCCTATATCGTTTCCCAGGCCGGCGTTCCCGGCGCCGTCACCATCGCCACCAACATGGCTGGCCGCGGTACGGACATCCAGCTTGGCGGCAACCTTGACATGCGTCTCGAGCATGAACTGGCCGAGATGGAGCAAGGTCCGGAGCGAGACGCCAAGGCTGACGCCATCAAGGCGGAAATCGCAGCGCTGAAGCAGAAGGCCCTCGAAGCCGGTGGCCTGTACGTCATCGCCACCGAGCGGCACGAAAGCCGCCGCATCGATAACCAGCTCCGTGGCCGCTCAGGGCGCCAGGGCGACCCCGGTCGCTCCAAGTTCTACCTGTCGCTGCAGGACGACCTGATGCGCATTTTCGGCTCCGACCGCATGGACGGAATGCTGCAGAAGCTCGGGCTGAAGGAAGGCGAGGCCATCGTCCACCCATGGATTAACAAGGCGCTGGAGCGAGCGCAGCGCAAAGTCGAGGCCCGCAACTTCGACATCCGCAAGAACCTCCTGAAATACGACGACGTCACCAACGATCAGCGCAAGGTGATCTTCGAGCAGCGCATCGAACTGATGGATGCTAATGCCGACGACCTAAAGGAGATCGTTGCGGACATGCGCAACGAGGTGATCGAGGTGATGGTCGCCAAGCATATTCCGGAACGTGCCTATGCCGAGCAATGGGATGTCGCCGGGCTGAACAACGACGTCCAGCGTCTGCTGAACCTCGACCTGCCCGTTGCCGACTGGGCGACGGAAGAAGGGATCGGCGAGGACGATATCCGCGAGAGGATCACCGAAGCTGCCGACAAGGCGGTTGCCGACCGCACCGAGCGCTTTGGTGCCGACATCATGACCTATGTCGAGCGATCCATCGTGCTTCAGACACTCGACAACTTGTGGCGCGAGCATATCGTCAACCTCGATCACCTGCGATCCGTCGTCGGCTTCCGCGGTTACGCCCAGCGCGATCCGCTGCAGGAATATAAGTCGGAGGCGTTCGAACTCTTCCAGGCCTTGCTTGCCAACCTGCGCGAAGCCGTGACAGCGCAGATGATGCGTGTCGAACTCGTGCGCGAGGCCCAGCCTTCGCCAGAGCCGCCCCCGGTCATGGAACCCCATCATATCGACCCTTCGACGGGCGACGACGACTTCGCAGGCGGTAATGATTCTGGCCTGCAGGTGCCACCCGACGACCGCGATCCTGCCGACCCCGAGACCTGGGGCAAGGTGGGGCGCAACGAGGCATGCCCCTGCGGCTCTGGCAAGAAATACAAGCACTGCCACGGCGCCTTCGAGCAGGCCTGAGATTCCGTCAGCAACACATCAAGATGCCGCCTCCGGGCGGCATTTTCGTGTGTGCTCCAGTCTGCTCCAAAGGATTGTTAACCCTGTCGTGGCAAGACTTGGCTACCCGGTATTGAGTTCATGTGAGTAGTGCGTGCCGATCATGGCGGTTCTCGAGACAGCGGAGAGATATCTGCCCCAAGGCCTGCGCTCCAGGCTGAGGCCTGTGCTCGACCGGGCGATCGAGGCAAATGCCCTGGACGGCGAGACGGCCCGTGCCCAGCGGCAGGCTCTCGTCGCCTTCGCCATTCGCGTCGTTAGTGCCGCCATCGCCTTCGTTTCCCAGATCATCCTTGCCCGCCTGATGGGGGAGTTCGAATACGGCATCTTCGCCTTCGTCTGGGTGATCGTCGTTCTGGCGGGAAACCTCTCCTGCCTCGGCTTCCATACATCCGTGATCCGCTTCCTGCCGCAGCACCAGGCGGACGGTGATTTCGCCTCTGCGCGCGGCCTCCATGTCACGGCGCGCATTTTTGCGATGCTTTCAGCAAGCGTGCTTGCGGCACTGGGATTTATCTTTCTGCGCCTCTTCGCTGACTCTTTCGAAGCCTACTGGCTGGCGCCTCTGTTCCTGGCGCTCTTCACGCTGCCGATGATCGCGCTTGGCGACGTCCTTGACGGCACCGCACGGGCAAGCGGCTGGACGGTGACGGCCTTGACGCCGACCTTCCTGATCCGTCCGACCCTGATCCTGCTCTTCATGGTCGGCGCCGTCTGGCTCGGCGCGCCCGACACCGCGGTGACCGCGATGGAAGCCGCTCTTGCCGCGACCTATGTCACGACGCTGATCCAGTACATGCGCCTGCGCCAACGGCTGCGGCGCGCCTTCGGCGATGGCCCGATTCGTCTCAACGCAGGGGCCTGGTTCGCCTATTCCTTGCCGATCTTCCTGATTGACGGGATCGGCTTCCTGCTAACCAATGCCGACGTGGTCGTCGTCGGTTTCTACCTGCCCCCCGACCAGGTGGCGATCTATTTCGCCGCCACAAAGACGATCGTGCTCGTCCAGTTCGTCGCCTTCGCCGTCAAGGCTGCGGCTGGCCCGAGGTTTTCGGCCATACTTGCGAGCGGCGAGACCTCGGAACTGGCGGCATTCGCCGGACAGGCGGCACGCTGGAGCTTCTGGCCCGCTCTCCTTCTGGGCTCGGCCATCCTGCTGCTCGGCGAACACCTGCTCGCCCTCTTCGGCCCGGCCTTCACGATTGGCTACTGGCTGCTCCCGATCCTCTTTGCGGGCATCCTCGCCAAGTCGCTGGTCGGCCCCGCCGAGGTGCTGCTCAGCATGGCCGGCCGTCAGAACCTCTGCGTGGTTCTCTACACGATCGTGCTGGTGGCAAACATCCTGATGAACATCATGCTCATCCCTCGTTTCGGGCTGAACGGCGCGGCGACCGCGACCGCCTGCGCCATGGCAATCGAGGCGATCCTGCTGCACGTCGCGCTTCGCCGAACCCTCGGCATCGCCATGTCTGCCTTCGCCGACCCAATCCCAACTGCAGCAAAGGCCGAATGACCATGGCCCCCTCCCCCGACAGCCGCCGGACCATGGATCCCGCAGTTCCTCTCTGGACACCGCCTCTGGTGCCGGAGTTGCAGGCAGAACGGCCTCGCGCAGACCAACAGACCGAAGTAGGACGCCCGGGACGGGAACTCTGCGTCTACCCCGCCTCGCTAGGCTACGACCTCCAGCAGGAGCTCGAATTCCTTTCCAACCGGGTTATGGAACCCAACATCTTCTTCAGCGCCCGTCTGCTGGCGCCGGCAATGCCACGGATAGAGGACAAACAGGTCCGCTTTGCGGTCCTCCGCGACGAGAACGAGGGGCGCAGCCGTATGCGGCTGCTGATGCCCTTCACGATCGAAAAACCCGGCTTTTCGATCGGCCCGGCGATCACCCGTGCGTGGGCGAATCCTTTCGGGCCTCTGGGAACGCCGTTGGTCGATGCGGAGGGTGCAGCAGAGACGATCGACAACCTTCTGGACGGTCTTTCGCGACCGGACATGCAGCTTCCTTCCGTGCTTGTTCTGCCCCAGATCCGCGTAAACGGACGTTTCGCCCAGCTGGCGCGGGCCGTTGCGGTGGGCCGCGACCTGCCGGTGACGCTTGCTGAACCGGGCACACGTCCCATGCTCGAAAGCGTCGAGGCTCCGGAGACCTACCTCAAGCGGGCGGTCTCTCCTCACCATTACCGGGAAATGCAGCGCCAATGGCGCCGGCTCGCCGAGCACGGGCAGCTGAATTATACGGTCGCCCGTCAACCGGAAGAGGTCCGGCTCCGCATGGAGGAATTCCTGGCGCTGGAGGCAGCCGGATGGAAGGGGCGCAAGCGCTCCGCCCTCATCAACGACCGCTACCGCGCTGCCTTTGCCCGCGAGGCCATCACCAATCTCGCCGAGATCGATGCCGTCCGCATCCATACGCTCGAGCTCGACGGCCGCGCGATCGCTTCCCTCATTGTCTTCGTCATGGCCGGCGAAGCCTATACTTGGAAGACGACTTACGACGAGGAATTTGCCGCATGGTCCCCCGGAAAGCTGCTCATGATGAAGCTGACCGAATGGCACCTCGATGATGCCAATATCCTGCGAACCGATTCCTGCGCGACCGCCGACCACTCCATCATGAGCCGGATATGGGAGGAGCGCGAGGAGATGGGGACGCTGGTGATCGGCCTCACGCACAATGCCGACAAGGATGTCCGGCAAGTGGCGACCCAGCTCCACATGTACCGGAGCACGCGAAACATGGCACGTCTGCTACGGCAGAAGATCCTGTCGATCGCCAGGCGACCTGAATAGGGCTCATTCCGCCGCCGCGCGCAGGCGCAGCATCCGGCGGATTACCTTGCCGCTCGTCGTCAGCGGCAGATCATCGACGAAGTCCACCTCCCGGGGATATTCATGCATCGACAGCCGGTGCTTGACCCAGTCGCGAAGCTCGGCCGCGAGGCGTTCGCTACGCTCGTGCCCCTCGCGAAGAACGACATAGGCCTTGACGATCTCCGTGCGCAGCGGATCCGGTTTGCCGATCACGGCAGCGAGCCGGACGGCGGGGTGGCCGCTGAGACAATCCTCGATTTCCGCCGGGCCGATCCGGTAACCTGCCGACGTGATGACGTCGTCGTCGCGTCCGACGAACTCCACGAAGCCTTCCGCGTCCCGGCGCCCTATGTCGCCCGTCAGTAGCCAACCGTTCCTGACCTTTGCCTCCGTCGCAGCCGAATCGTCCCAGTAGCCGAGGAACATCACCGGGTCGGGCGCCCTGACGGCGATTTCGCCTTCGACGCCATCGGCGACTTCCAGGCCCCGTTCATCGAGGACGGCCACGTGATGCCCCGGCACGCTCCTCCCGATAGCACCCGCCTTGGTCACGCCGAGTGCAGCACAGGAACCGAGAACGAAGTTGCACTCTGTCTGGCCATAGAGCTCATTGACGGTGACGCCGAGGACGTTGCGGGCCCACTCATAGGTCTCTCGTCCGAGTGCCTCGCCCGCCGAGGTAGTCGTTCGCAGGTGAAGCTCGTAACGGGAACGCGGCGCGGCGACCGACTTCATCAGGCGAAGCGCGGTCGGCGGAATGAAGGCGTTGCGGACATCCATCTCGGCGATGATGCGGAAGGCCATGTCAGGGTCGAACTTCTGCGCCGGCGAGGAGACTACCGGAATGCCGAGCATCAGCGCCGGAAGGAGCACGTTCAACAGGCCGCCGGCCCAGGCCCAGTCTGCGGGCGTCCAGATGCGATCCCCCTCCTGTGGGGCAAACTCATGTCCCAGTTGGAAACCGGGAATGTGGCCGGCCAGCACCCGATGGCCATGGAGCGCCGCCTTGGGCGGTCCGGTGGTGCCGGACGTGAAGATCATCAGTGCGGGGGCGTCAGGGTCGGTCGTCGCGACCTCGAACCGCGATGGATGCTGATCCAGCAGCTCATCGAACGCCAGCGTACCATCCCTGGCAACGGTCCCTCCCGCGACGACGAGATGCCGCAGAGCCGGCAGCTTCGCGCGGATCGCCTGCAAGCGCGGCAGGCCGAACGCGTTGGTCACGATTGCCACTGCTTCCGATGCACGCAGCCGATACTCCAGTGCCTCTTCGCCGAACAGCAGTGCCAATGGCAGTGCGATCGCGCCGAGCTTGTAGATCGCCACATGGGCAACGACCGTATCGAAGCCCTGCGGCAGCAGAAGCGCCACCCGGTCGCCGCGGCATATCCCGAGGGAATCTAATCCGTTTGCGAGCGCAGAGGACTTTTCGCGAAGCTCGCCATAGGCCATGGCGAGGTGCTGGCCATCGGGACTGAAGTGCTGCAGGCAGATGCGCGCCGGCTCCTTTTCCGCCCACGCATCGCAAACCATATGGCCAATGTTGAACCTGGTCGGGATGCGCCACTCAAAACTGCGGAGGATTTCGTCGTAGGAAGATCGAGCGTTTGGAAGCAGCATGGGGCCTGTGTCGCGTTTTCAGCGTTGCAATCTGCTAGCACCAGCAGGCCGCGGCCACAAGGAGCAGCCGTGGCTGCCCCCTTGGCCCATCATCATGCGTATCGTGGCCTAACGCTGCGCGGTCATCCGCAGCATCCGGCACAAGGCTGCCAGTTCGGCGTCGGTGCCACTCGAGAGCAGGTCACCGCAACGGTTGAGCAGCCGGCGCTGCTCGTCTTCTGACATGGCGTTGAAGGCCTCGCGTTGGGCCGGGGTCAGATCGGCACCGGCACCTCCGGCGCCCGGCCCGCCCGCACCCGGGCCGGCGCCACCGATCCCGATATCGAGATCGGCGCCGACGCCCGAACCTCCACCGGCCCGCACCCCGGCGCCGGCATTGACCCCGTTCGAGCCGCCGATCGAGGCGGTTGCATCCACATCGACACCATCGCTGATATCCGCATCGACACTCGCATTTACGCCATCGGCGCCGCCCACGGTAGCATCCACGTCGGCGAGGCTGCTACCTCCGACGTTCGCGCTTGCGTTCACGCCGTTGCTACCGCCGACCGAAGCCCCGACCCCGAGGCCGTTGCTGGTATCTACACCGACGCTGACGCCACCCACCGACACTCCCGTTTCCTGCGCACCCGCCGGCCCGAGAGCCGGCAAGATCAGGCAAGCGGAGACGAGAAGCATACTTCTCCTGACTTTCATGGTCATTCCTCCATACAAGACCCGCAACCATCACGGGCATGGAGGGAACCACCGTCGCGTGGAGAAGGTTTCGCCCGCACCCTCCGCAGTGCCATGATCACTAACGCTTCGCCACTGTCGGATGGACTGCTGTGCCAGAAGCGCACTGAAGCGTCCGCGCTACCGGCTACCTCCTCACTTGCGCAGCAGCGCGAGCCCATGATAGAGGCCATTCCATACCTTCCGTGCCCCGTTGGCGGAACTGGTAGACGCGCCTGACTCAAAATCAGGTTCCGAAAGGAGTGCTGGTTCGATTCCGGCACGGGGCACCATCCTAACTGACCATCCAGAGCCCCGTCTCACGCAGATGTGTGAGGGTCACCCTCATGCGAAGCGCGGGAGAATTGCGCCGCTCGGTCCGATGTTCTAATGAGCGACGACCTTGATTGGCCCTTCGGCCTGGAGACGTGCATGACATCCGGAATCCGCTCCCCCACCTTTTCCCGCCCCTTGATCTACGCTTCCGCGGTGACCCTTGGCATGGTGGCGACCGTTGTCGGAGCGCTCGCCTTCGAGCACATCGGCGGCTACATCCCCTGCGCGCTCTGCCTGCTGCAACGCGACCCCTACTACTACGGAATCCCGGTCGGTATCGCTGCGATCATGGCCGCCAGCTTTCGTGCACCCGCATGGGTTACTCGCAGCCTGCTCGCGCTCATCGGTGTGATGATGATCGTGGGTGCTGGCATGGGTGTATATCACGCGGGCGTTGAGTGGGGGTTCTGGGAGGGTCCGGCCACCTGCGCCACCAGTTCGCCCGGCATCACAACCAATGCCGGCAGCCTCCTGGACGATCTGAACGCCTTTCACGGCCCATCCTGCACGCAGGCATCGCTGCGGGTACTTGGTCTGTCGTTCGCCGGCTGGAACGTGATTGCGAGCGTGATGCTGGCTGCCGTCGCCTTCCTCGGCGCGTCGAAGAAGACGGCCTGAACGCCTTCAAGGCTGCAGTTCGGTATCCCAGTAGAGATAGTCCATCCAGCTTTCGTGCAGGTAGTTCGGCGGGAAGAGCCGGCCATTGTTGTGAAGGTCCTGCACCGTCGGCGGATAAGGCTTCTGGTGTGGGAACATGCCGGCCTGCTTTGGCAGCTTGCTGCCCTTGCGAAGGTTGCAGGGAGAACAGGCAGCCACGACGTTCTCCCAAGTGGTCTGGCCGCCATGCGCCCGAGGGATCACGTGATCGAAGGTCAACTCGTCGCGGGAACCGCAGTACTGGCACTCGAAGCGATCGCGCAGGAAGACGTTGAACCGGGTGAAGGCCGGGTGGCGAGTGGGCTGCACATAGGTCTTGAGGCTGACGACGCTCGGCAGGCGCATGGAAAAGCTGGGCGACGAGACGGAATGTTCGTACTCGGCGATGATGTTCACACGGTCCAGGAATACGGCCTTGATCGCGTCCTGCCAGGACCACAGCGACAAGGGATAATAACTCAGCGGCCGGTAGTCGGCGTTCAGGACGAGCGCCGGCAAGGCCTGGGGAGAGACTGCAATCGTCAAGGGGTACTCCTTACCGATTCGGCATCTGCAGTTTTATATTAGGTCCGTTGCCACAGAATTGTGAAGCAGAAATAACAGTGGTGGGCAGTAGTTAACCCGCAACTGGGGCCACATCTTTGCGAATGCTGGTGGAATAGTAGGCCCATAGAAGTCGGGCCGCGACCGAACGCCATGGCTGCCAAGCCTCCGCCATCTCCGCAAGCGCCCGGGAGGATGGCCTTTCCGGCAGGCCGAAAGCATGGGCGGCGGCGGCCTGCAAGGCGACATCGCCTGACGGAAATATATCCGGATGGCCGCCGCAGAACATCAGATAGACTTCGGCCGTCCATGGTCCCACCCCGTGAAGCGCCGTCAGCTTCGCCATCGCAGCGAAAGGCTCCATCCGCGCGACTTCTTCCAGGTTGACCTCACCGTTGGCCACTGCTCGGGCGACATGAGCGAGCGTGGCTGCCTTGGCGCGCGACAGGCCGAAGGAGGCAATCGTTTCGGGCTGGTGGCCAAGATAGGTTTCGGCCGTGATTGGTCCCGCCGCGCGGATGCGGTTCCAGATCGCCGCGGCGCTCGCTTTCGAGACCACCTGCGAGACGATGATGAAAGCTAGCCCGGCAAAGCCTGCCTCCGCCAACCTCAGCGGCACGGGACCGGCAGCCTCAATTACCGGCACCAGCCGCGGGTCGAGTGACGCCAGCGCCGCGAGGCCGACCTGAATGTCGATTTCGTTGCAGATGATGCGCATGTTTTGTCCCTGTGGTCCCGCCACGGATTTCATGCCAGAAGAAACCATGCTCGCACCACCCGGTCAAAGACCCGTCTTCCGTTTTGCGCCCAGTCCAAACGGCCCCCTGCATCTCGGGCATGCGCTCTCCGCCATTCTCAACCATGAGATGGCGCAGGCGGTCGGCGGGCGCTTTCTGCTACGCATCGAGAATATCGACCTCGCCCGTTGCACGCCGGATCATGAGGAAGCCATCTACAGGGATCTTACCTGGTTGGGACTTCGATGGGAGCAACCGGTCCGCCGCCAGTCGGAGCATTTTGGCGACTATGGCGCGGCGCTGGATCGGCTGAGGGAGATGGAGCTTGTCTACCCCGCCTTCATGACCCGCGGCGACGTGAAATCCGCCGTTGCCGCGCATGAGGCGGTCGGTGAGGTATGGCCTCGCGACCCGGACGGATCGCCGCTTTATCCGGACGCCGACCGTAAGAGGAGCGAGACGGAGCGTCGGCGCCTGCTGGCGGAAGGCAGCCGGCACGCATGGCGTCTCGACATGGCAGAGGCGCTGGCAAGGGTCGCCCGTCCGCTCACATGGCGGGAGACGGGAGAAGGCTGCGAAGAGGAAATGCAGGCGGACCCTGCGGCCTGGGGTGACGTCATCCTGTCACGTTCGGATGCGCCGTCGAGCTATCATCTCTCGGTGGTGGTGGACGATGCACTGCAGGGGATCACTCACGTGGTCCGCGGCGTCGACCTCTACCATGCAACCTCGGTACATCGGCTGCTGCAGGAACTGCTGGGTCTTCCCGAGCCGGTCTATCACCACCACCGGCTGATCCTCGGGCCGGATGGCCGGAAGCTCTCGAAGAGCGAGCAGTCGACGGGGCTCGCGGCACTCAGGGCCGCCGGCGCCTCACCCGCCGACATTCGCCGACGGATCGGGCTCTGAGGCATCCTTGATCCGGCTGTCTCGGTTGTTGCGCCTGCGGCGCGCATGCACGACAACCGAGTAGACGCGATACTTCATGAGCGCCGCATTGATCTCTGCGCCCAGCATGAAGATCACGCCCACCATGTAGAGGAAGACGAGCACGATCATGACGGACGCCAGGCCCGCGTAGGTCGCCGCGTAGTTTGCGAACGTGGCCAGGTAGGACGCGAATATCAGAGCTCCGATCGTCCAAAGGACGAGCGTCACCACGACACCGGGCAGCACGTCGATGATCCGCCGGTGCCCGTCCGGCAACCATTTGTGCGACAGGATGAGCCCGCCCATCAGCACCAGAACCGTACCGTAAAGCCCCCAATCGGATGCGGCGCGAAGGAGATCCTGCAGCCAGGGAAAGAAGCGCTCCCCATAATGGAGAGCGACGGGCACCGCCACCAGCAGGGTGCTGATGACGGCGAAGATGATGACGGCCGCGATGACGTAGCCGAGACTTGCGAGACGCGTTATGTACCAGGCCCGCGTCTCGCTGACCCGGTAGGCGCGGTTCAGCGAAACCCGCAGGGCCTCCACGCCATTCGACGCGAAGTAGGCGGCCGCAAGCACCGACAGCGTGAGAAGCCCGCCACGCGGGATCGTCAGTACCTGCTCGATCTCCCGCGACAGGGGATCGGCAATGTCCTGGGGCCAGGTGTCGAAAAGCAGATGCACTGCGGTTTCGGAAAACGTGTCTGCGCCGAGGAACCCTGCAAGCGCGGTACCGAAGATCAGGAAGGGAAACAGGGCAAGCAGGCCGGACAGTGCGACATGGCTCGCCATGGCCCAGCCATCGTCCTCGTTGAAGTGGCAATAGGCATCATAGGCGACCTTCCAGGCGAGCCCCAGCCCGCGGATCCTGCTCTTCTTCTCGGCCAAGATGGGCTCCGTTGTCACTGCCTCCGAAATATGGGATGCACGGGCACCTTGTACAGGACCCTTTCATGCCGCATCAGAGATCGATCATCATTACCGGCTGCTCTTCGGGCATCGGCGCCCATTGCGCCCGCGCCCTCAAGCGGGACGGCTGGCGGGTCTTTGCTACGGTCCGCAAGACAGAGGATCTTGCCTCCCTTGAGGCGGACGGCATCGAAGCCCTACTGATGGACTACACGAAGCCGGAGACAATCGCGGCGCTGGTAGAGGTCGTGCGGCAGCGCACCGGCGACCGGATCGACGCCCTCTTCAACAACGGCGCCTACGGACAGCCCGGCGCCGTAGAGGATCTCGCGACCCATGTCCTTCGCGAGCAATTCGAGACCAACCTGTTCGGCTGGCACGAGCTGACCCGCCAGGTCATTCCGCTCATGCGCCGACAGGGCCATGGGCGGATCGTCAATTGCTCCTCCATTCTCGGGCTTCTGCCCTATCGCTACCGCGGCGCCTATACCGCCTCGAAGTATGCGCTTGAGGGCCTGACAGTGACCCTGCGGATGGAACTCGAAGGCAGTGGCATCCACGTCAGCCTGATCGAACCCGGACCGATCGCATCGCGCTTCACGGCCAATGCGCTGGCGAAGATCGAGGAACATGTCGACCTGGAGAACTCGGCGCATTCGGCCGAATACAAGCGCCAGCTTGCCCGCCTGAGCGGCACAGGCCCCAAAAACCGACACAGGCTCGGTCCCGAAGCGGTCTACGACGTCTTGACGCATGCCTTGACCGCATCCCGCCCCAAACCACATTATCTGGTCACGACACCCGCCAAGCAGGGAGCCTTGCTCAAGCGGCTCCTCCCGGCCGATCTCTTCTACCGCCTGATGCGCCGGCTGGACTGACAACGAAAAGGTCAACATCTCGAATGTCCACATTCACCACCATCCTCACCGTCATCGTGATGGGCCTTGTTGTCCTCGTCCTGATCCGCGGGCTGTTCAACATGATGAAGGGAACCGATGCCAACAAGTCGAACAAGCTGATGCAGTTGCGGCTTATGCTCCAGGCGGTTGCCATCGTGCTCATCATGCTCACCCTCTGGATCACCGGCGGCGGGCGATAGATATGGTCAGGATCAACAGGATCTACACCCGCACCGGCGACAAGGGTATGACTTCGCTGGTCAGCGGCCCGCGGCGGGACAAGCACGACCTTCGCGTCGAAGCCTATGGCACGGTGGACGAAACGAATTCGGTCATCGGCATGGCGCGTCTCCATACGTCCGGCATGCAGAAGCTCGATCCTATGCTGGCGCGCATCCAAAACGACCTCTTCGACCTGGGCGCGGACCTCGCCAACCCGGAGGTCGAGGAGAACCCTGAGTACGAGCCTCTGCGCGTCGTACCAGCCCAGGTGACTCGAATCGAAAACGAAATCGATGAACTGAACGCGGTGATCGAGCCGCTACGCTCCTTTGTCCTGCCGGGCGGATCTTCGGCTGCGGCCGCCCTGCATTTGGCCCGAACCGTGTCCCGGCGTGCCGAAAGGCTGATGGTGGAGCTGTCGCGGCGAGAAACTGTCGCCGAACCGGCGCTGCAATACATCAACCGGCTCTCCGACTTCCTGTTCGTCGCCGCCCGCCACGCCAATGACGACGGCAAGGCCGATGTGCTGTGGGTACCGGGGAAGAATCGGTAACGAGAGGCAAGCGGCATCCATGTTCATCCCGATCCATGATGCCAACACGCTGAAGCACATCCGCGCCCAGTATGTGACGATCGCGCTGATCCTCGCCAATTTGGCAGTCTGGGCTTTCACGGCGATAACGCCGGAGATGACAGGTGAATTGGCGGCGCTCGGCCTCGGCTTCATCCCCGCCATCGCCTCCGACCAAGCCTACCTCGATCCCGAGCTTGTCCTGGTTCCGGCGAGCCTGACCTACGTCACCTATGCTTTCATCCACCTGGACTTCTGGCACCTGGCCTCGAACATGGTCTTCCTGTGGGTCTTCGGCGACAATGTCGAGGATGCGCTCGGACATGTCCGGTTCCTGGTCTTCTATCTCCTCTGTGCTGCGGCAGGCGCAACGCTGCATGCGGTGATCGCTCCGGCATCGGAGGGTCCGCTAATCGGCGCGTCCGGGGCCATATCCGGCGTCGTCGCCGCCTATTTCATCCTGCATCCGCGCGTTCGGCTCTGGGTGCTGGTACTGTTCCGCATACCGCTGCCGTTGCCAGCTTTCATTCCGCTGACGCTCTGGCTGCTGCAGCAGTTCGCCATGCTGGCGATCGACCTGGACGGCATGGTGTCCTGGGGCGCCCATGTCGGCGGGATCCTGGCAGGAGCAATCCTCGTCCTCTTCATGCGACGGAAGGGCGTGCCGCTGTTCGATCGCCAGATTGTTATTCCCAAGGCGGTCGAAACCCGCGCCACCGTACCCCTCGTCGGTTCGCGCCAACCATAGACGGCAGTCATAGCGGTATGATCAAAGCGCACGCGTTGCGGCCCAAAACCACGTTGTAATCGCGCAAAAAATGGGTATCCATGTCGCCCACTGACTAGAGGACGAACGGGAGAGGCTGCATTCGTGCGGCTCCATAAGTCAAGGAAGGACCCCATGAAGATCCTGGTACCTGTGAAGCGAGTGGTCGACTATAACGTCAAGATCCGCGTCAAGCCCGATGGCACCGGCGTCGAACTTGCCAACGTCAAGATGTCGATGAACCCGTTCGACGAGATCGCGGTCGAGGAAGCCCTGCGGCTGAAGGAAGCTGGCAAGGCCGAGGAAGTGGTGGTCGTCTCCATCGGTCCCGCCAAGGCCGAAGAAACCCTGCGCACCGGGCTCGCCATGGGTGCCGACCGGGCAATCCTGGTGGAGACCGATGAAACGGTCGAGCCGCTGGCTGTTGCCAAGATCCTCAAGGGTGTCGCCGAAGCGGAAGCTCCTGGCCTCGTCATCATGGGTAAGCAGGCAATCGACGACGACAGCAACCAGACTGGCCAGATGCTCGCCGCCCTCCTGAAGTGGGGCCAGGCGACCTTCGCATCCAAGGTCGAGCTTGCCGACGGATCCGCCAAGGTAACGCGCGAAGTCGACGGCGGCCTGCAGACGATCGACGTGAAGCTGCCGGCAATCGTCACCACCGACCTTCGTCTCAACGAGCCGCGCTATGCATCGCTGCCGAACATCATGAAGGCAAAGAAGAAGCCGCTCGACAAGAAGACGCCGGCCGATTTCGGCGTCGACACGGCGCAGCGCCTCAAGGTGCTGAAGACCGAGGAGCCGGGCGGCCGCAAGGCCGGCATTAAGGTGAAGACCGTTGCCGAGCTCGTCGAGAAGCTCAAGACCGAAGCCGGCGTGCTTTAAGTCGGAAGAACAGGGAGACAAAGATATGGCCATTCTTCTTCTGGCAGAACACGACAACAGCAGCGTTTCCGATCAGACCGCCAAGGCATTGACCGCGGCGAATTCGATCGGTGGGGACATCCACGTCCTCGTCGCCGGCTCCGGCGCAAAGGCTGCCGCCGATGCGGTCGCCAAGCTCGACGGCGTCTCTAAAGTCCTGCTCGCCGACAGCGGAGACCTTGCCAACAGTCTCGCCGAGCCGCTGGCCGACCTGATCGTGTCGCTGGCGGACAGCTACGACACCATCATCGCTCCGGCGACAGCGTCCGCGAAGAACGTCATGCCGCGGGTAGCAGCACTGCTGGACGTCATGCAGGTTTCCGAGATCATCGAAGTGGTCTCTGCCGACACCTTCAAGCGGCCGATCTATGCCGGCAATGCCATCCAGACGGTGCAGTCGACCGATGCCAAGAAGGTCATCACCGTGCGCACCGCAGCCTTCCCGGCTGTCGGCGAAGGCGGTTCGGCTTCGGTCGAGACGGTTTCGGCAGCCGCCAATCCTGGCCTTTCCAGCTTCGTCTCCGATGCCATCGCGTCCTCCGAACGTCCGGAACTGACCTCAGCTAAGATCATTGTTTCGGGCGGCCGCGCCCTCGGCTCCGCCGACAAGTTCAACGAAGTGATCCTTCCGCTTGCCGACAAGCTGGGTGCCGCAGTCGGCGCTTCGCGTGCGGCAGTCGATGCGGGCTACGCGCCGAACGACTGGCAGGTTGGCCAGACGGGCAAGGTCGTGGCACCGGACCTCTACATCGCCGCCGGCATTTCCGGAGCGATCCAGCACCTCGCCGGCATGAAGGATTCCAAGGTCATCGTCGCCATCAACAAGGACGAGGAGGCGCCGATCTTCCAGGTCGCCGACTACGGTCTCGTCGGTGATCTGTTCGAACTTCTGCCGGAACTCCAGAAGTCGCTTTAGTCGTTGCTTCGCACCTGCGAAAAACGCTAGAACTGACGCCAGTCGGCCAAGTAAGACAGGCCGGCCCTTTGAGGGGCCGGCATCAAAGCAGGCGCCGCCGGACGCCTCGGGAGCAGGTCCATGGGTTTGGCTAGTATTCAGAACGTCGGTGTGATCGGGGCAGGGCAGATGGGATGCGGCATCGCACATGTCGCTGCCATCGCGGGCTACAAGGTGCAGATCTACGACCTCTCGCAGGACCGCATCGAGGCAGGCTTGGCAACCATCAACGGCAACCTTGCCCGGCAGGTCACGAACGGCAAGCTGTCCGACGAGGATCGCAAGGCGGCGCTGTCACGCATCAGTGGCTCGGCCGATCTCAACGACCTGGCGCCGATGGACCTCGTGATCGAGGCGGCTACCGAGGACGAAAGCGTCAAGCGCAAGATCTACGCGCAGATTTGCCCGATCCTGAAGCCGGAGGCGCTGCTCGCCACCAACACATCGTCCCTGTCCATCACCCGCCTCGCTTCTGCGACCGACCGCCCGGAACGTTTCATGGGCATCCATTTCATGAATCCGGTGCCGGTCATGAAGCTGGTGGAACTGGTTCGCGGCATCGCGACCGAAGAAACGACCTTCGCCACCGCCAAGGAATTCGTCTCGACGCTCGACAAGACGATCACGGTTGCCGAGGATTTTCCGGCCTTCATCGTCAACCGCATCCTGCTGCCGATGATCAATGAGGCGATCTACACCCTCTATGAAGGCGTCGGCTCGGTCGAGGCCATCGACACGGCCATGAAGCTCGGTGCAAACCACCCGATGGGACCGTTGCAGTTGGCCGACTTCATCGGACTCGACACCTGCCTGTCGATCATGCAGGTGCTGCACGACGGTCTGGCGGATTCCAAGTACCGCCCTTGCCCGCTACTGGTAAAGTATGTGGAAGCGGGTTGGCTTGGCCGCAAATCCGGCCGCGGCTTCTATGACTACCGCGGCGAAACGCCGGTCCCGACGCGCTGAGGCGTCAGGAACCCTTTGCGGCCGTGATCAATGCCTTGGCGTCTGTGCTGTCCCAGACTGCAGGGCCGTTCATGGCGGAGACGAGGCAGCCCTTCCGGTCGAGGATCAGCGTGACCGGGAGACCGAAGGCAAGCCCTTCCTTCTTCATCGTATTGAAGACGCCCATCGTGCTGTCGCGGTAATAGCCGAGCGCATCCACCCCGGTTTCTTCCAGGAATGCCTTCGGTTTTTCGTCTGAGCCCGTATCGATGTTGACGGCGACGACCTCGAAATCCTCTCCGCCCATCTCCTTCTGCAGATTGTTGAGAGCCGGCATCTCTTCGCGGCACGGGCCGCACCACGTCGCCCAGAGATTGAGCAGCACGGTCTTGCCTGCAAAATCGGTCGTCTTCAGGTCCTGCCCCGCAGGCCCCTTGAACGAAAGGTCGATCAGCCGCGGCGATGTGGCGGCGGCCATGGCGGCAACCTCACCCCGCGCGAACTCGTCGACCGTCCGGGCAAGTTCCACCGTGCCCTCGCACGCGCCAGCGTCGGCGGCGACCTCGCCATTGCCAGACCCGGTGTTCCTCACGTATACCGCCACGGCGCCGGCAATCAGCCCGGCCACGGCGGCGATCACGATCAATCTGGCGGAGGGAAGGCCAAGCGGTCTCTTGTTCGTCATCTAGCACTCCAGGACGTATGCATCATGGCTGACGGCACGAAGGACGCGGTATCCTCCAACCAGATGTGGGGCGGTCGCTTCGCCTCCGGCCCGGATGCGATCATGGAGGAGATAAATGCCTCCATCGGCTTCGACAAGAAGCTCTACGCCCAGGACATCCGCGGCTCAATGGCGCATGCGACCATGCTTGCTGCAAAAGGCATCATTTCCGGCGAAGATAAAGACAAGATTGTCGAGGGGCTGAACACGATCCTGTCAGAGATCGAGAGCGGCCAGTTCGAGTTCTCGCGCAAGCTCGAGGACATCCACATGAACGTGGAGGCACGGCTTGCCGCTCTGATCGGCCCAGCCGCCGGACGGCTCCACACGGCGCGTTCCCGTAACGACCAGGTCGCGCTCGACTTTCGCCTCTGGGTGAAGGAAGAACTGAGCAAGACCGAACTCATGCTGACCGGCCTGATCGCCGCGTTTCTCGACCGAGCCGACGAGCACGCCGATACCGTCATGCCCGGCTTCACCCACCTGCAGACGGCGCAGCCAGTCACCTTCGGCCATCATTGCATGGCCTATGTCGAAATGTTCGGCCGCGACAGGCAGCGGGTGCGCCACGCAATCGAACACCTGGACGAAAGCCCGATCGGCGCCGCGGCACTCGCCGGCACGGGTTTCCCGATCGACCGGCACATGACGGCTGAGGCGCTTGGCTTCCGCGAGCCCACTCGCAACTCCATCGACACCGTGTCCGACCGCGATTTTGCGCTGGAATTCCTGTCGGTTGCCGCAATCTGCGCCATGCACCTTTCACGGCTTGCCGAGGAAATCGTGATCTGGTCGACGCCGCAGTTCGGCTTCATCCGCCTGTCGGACGCATTTTCGACCGGCTCCTCAATCATGCCGCAGAAGAAGAACCCTGATGCGGCCGAACTGGTCCGCGCCAAGACGGGACGCATCAACGGTTCGCTCGTCGCACTGTTGACCGTCATGAAGGGCCTGCCGCTCGCCTACTCCAAGGACATGCAGGAAGACAAGGAACAGGTCTTCGATGCCGCGGAAAACCTGGAACTCGCGATTGCCGCGATGACCGGGATGGTGCGCGACATGACCATCCGCGCCGACCGCATGCGCGCTGCAGCCGGGTCCGGCTACTCGACCGCCACCGACCTCGCCGACTGGCTGGTGCGCGAGGCGGGCCTGCCGTTCCGCGACGCCCACCACGTGACCGGCCGGGCCGTTGCGCTTGCCGAGCAGAAGGGCTGCGACCTCGCGGAACTTTCGCTGGCGGAACTCCAGGGCATCCATGATGCCATCACCGACAAGGTCTTTGACGTCCTGTCGGTCGATGCGTCGGTCGCAAGCCGTACCAGTTTCGGCGGCACCGGCCCGTCGGAAGTGCGCAAGCAGATTGCCTGGTGGCGCGCCCGCAACTAGCCATCGAAATGACCGCGGAATGACTGCACAAGCGGCGGGAACTCCGCTATGACACCAGCGCAGGCTGGTTGATGAAGGAAACGGAATGTCGAAGCTCGTGCAAAAATCTGGCGGCATCGCCCTGACGCTGGCGGTGGCCGGCATCGTCCTGTCCGGATGCGGCCGCAAGGGTGATCTCGACCGCCCCAGCACTCCTGTCGAGCAGCAGAACATCCGCAAGACGGGGGACGACCGCAAGCCGGAGCCGGTTCCCGAGAAGCGCTTCCTGCTCGATCCTCTACTCTGAGCGACAACAGCCGTGAACCATTTTCACTATATTGATGGCGTGTTGCACGCCGAGAACGTGCCGATTCCCGAGATTGCCAAGGCGGTCGGCACCCCCTTCTACGTGTACTCCACCGCAACCCTGGAGCGCCACTACACCGTCTTCGCCAAGGCGTTCGCGGATGTCGACGCGATGGTCTGCTACGCGATGAAGGCGAATTCCAACCAGGCGGTGCTGAAGACGCTCGCGCGCCTCGGAGCCGGGGTTGACGTAGTGTCCGGAGGTGAACTGCGCCGGGCGCTGGCGGCCGGCATCCCCGCAAGCCGCATCATGTTCTCCGGCGTCGGCAAGACCGCGGCGGAAATGGATCTGGCACTCGAGGCAGGCATCTACTGCTTCAACGTCGAATCCGAGCCGGAACTCGAAGTCCTGAACCAGCGGGCGCAGCGTAAAGGTACCCGCGCCCATGTCTCCTTCCGCATCAACCCCGATGTCGACGCGCGCACCCATGCGAAGATTTCCACGGGCAAGAAGGAAAACAAGTTCGGGATTTCCTATGAGCGCGCCCGCGCCGTGTATGCGCATGCCGCCCAGTTGCCCGGCATAGAGGTCACTGGCATCGACATGCATATCGGCAGCCAGATCACCGATCTGCAGCCCTTCGAGGATGCCTTCCGGCTGCTGCGCGAACTTGTGGATACACTACGCGCCGACGGCCACAGGATCGACCATGTCGATATCGGCGGCGGCCTGGGCATCCCCTACAAGGATGACAATGATCCACCGCCGCTTCCCGACGCCTATGCCGAGACGGTGAAGCGACAGCTGCGTTCGCTGGACTGCAAGATCGTCACCGAGCCCGGCCGGCTCATTGTCGGCAATGCCGGCATCCTCGTGACCGAGGTCATCTACATCAAGGACGGCGGCGAAAAGGCCTTCGTCATCGTCGACGGCGCCATGAACGATCTCATCCGCCCGACGCTTTACGACGCCTATCACGAGATACGCCCGGTGATTTCGGCCGCGGCCAGCGCGCCACGAATCAGAGGCGATATTGTCGGACCCGTCTGCGAGACGGGTGACTATCTTGCGCTTGATCGGGAGATGGCGGCGCCGAAGCCCGGGGACTTGATTGCCGTAGGCTCCGCCGGGGCCTATGGCGCCGTGCAGGCGGGCACCTATAATTCACGGCTTCTGGTTCCGGAGGTGCTGGTCAGGGGCAGCGACTTCCACGTGATACGTCCGCGCGGAAGCTACGAGGACCTGATCGGCTTGGACTCGGTACCCGGCTGGCTCGCCTGAGCCTTATCTCGTCCTGTTCACAATTGCAGGAAGCGGACGGATTTCTGCCGCTCGCCGCAGGACCGCTCTCGTCTTCGCCATAAAGATCGCTATCTTGGTTCGAAGGCAGCGTCGCTCTCGGCACGCCCGCATCTTGCGCCGCCACAGGAGACGGATGACATGCGCAATATCCGCAAAGGTGCCTTCGACGCCCTTCCCGGACTTGCCCGGCGAGTGGCCTGGAAGCGCTCCCTCGCTCGCTCCGTGCTTTTCATTGAGCGCCTGATGCCGCGCCTCCTGCCCATGCTGGGTGTAGCTGCGCTCTTCCTCGCCTTCGCATGGTTCGGCCTGTTCCGCCTCATGCCGGATATGGTCCGCTGGGCCCTGCTGGTCGTCTTCGGCGTGGGGTTTGCCGCTACGCTGCTGCCGATCGCTCGGCTTCGCTGGCCCGCATCCGCGGATGCCGACCGCCTGCTGGAGGAGCGAAACCACCTGCCGCACCAGCCGGTCGCCGTTCAGGATGATGCGCTCTCCCACGACACCCTCTTCGCGCGCGCGCTGTGGAAGGAGCACCAGATCCGCATGGCGGAACGGATCGCAGCTCTCGATGCAGGCCTGCCACAGCCCGATATCGCGCGTCACGACCGCCATGCCTTGCGCGCTGTCCCCGCTCTCCTGCTGGTCGTCGCATTCGGCTTCTCCTTCTCCAACGGAGCAGGAACGATCGCAGACGCCTTTCGGCCAACCTCTGCGCCAGCCGACTCTGCCCCCGACCTGCGGATTGATGCGTGGTTGACTCCACCCTCCTATACCGGACGTGCGCCAATCTTCCTGACGGGCGGGGCTAACGGCGCCACGACTGACCTGTCACTGCCACAGCACTCGCAACTGACCGTCCGCCTGACCGGTGGAGACGGCCAGGAAGTCGTAACCTACACACCTGCCTCACAAGCGGAACCCGTCGCTCTGGTGAGCGAAGAGATCGCCGCCGCGAGGGAGAAGGCAACGGACGAGGCACAGCAGCAGCAAGGCGCTCCGGCCGCCGGTCAACCAGGCCAGCTTCCGCAAAGGCGGACCTACCTGATGACGCTCGATGGCAGCGGTGAACTCGCAATCAATGGGCAGACCTGGACCTTTGACGTCATCCCCGACCAACCGCCGGAGATCGCTTTCGACAAGCAGCCGCGTCGCGCCGTGAACGGCGCGCTGGAGATATCCTTCAAGGGTAAGGACGATTACGGCATTCGCGAAGCGCAGGCACTGATCGAACCGGTCGACGCACCGGAAGCGGACGCCACTCCCCTTTACCCACTCCCGACCTTCCAGCTCGACCTGCCGCGACGTAGCTCGGAAGAGGTCAAGGGGCTCACAAGCCGTGACCTGACCGAGCACCCGCTTTCGGGAAAGCGGGTGAGGATTACATTGCTGGCGACGGACGGGGCAGGTCAGACGGGACGTAGCCAGCCTTACGAAATGGTGCTGCCCGCCCGGCCGTTCTCGGAGCCGCTGGCGGCGGCGGTTGTCGAACAGCGGCAGGTTTTCTCCCTGGACAGCAGGCAGGTGCCGCGGGCGCTCGAACTCAACGAGGCGCTGACGCTGCGACCGGATGAGACCATCCCGAACCTGTCGCACTTCCTGCTTCTGCGTTCGGCGCATGGACGCATGGAGCTTGCGCGCGACGAGGAACAGTTGAAGGAGACGGCCGACTACCTCTGGGACATCGCACTCGGTATCGAGGACGGCGATCTTTCCGCGGCTGAGCGACGCCTTCGCGATGCCCAGAATGCCCTGAACGAGGCCTTGAAGAACGGCGCCAGCGACGAAGAGATCGCCAGGCTCATGGACGAGCTCCGCCAAGCCATGCAGGAATTCATGTCAGAGCTCGCCCAGCGCCTGCAGAACAGCCCGCGCGCGCCCCAGGACATGCAAGCCCAGAACATGCTGCGCCAGCGCGACCTGCAGAACATGCTGGACCAGATCGAGAATCTGGCCCGGTCTGGCAACCGTGATGCGGCCCAACAAATGCTCTCGCAATTGCAGCAGATGATGAACAACCTGCAGGCCGGTCGCATGCAGCAAGGCCAGCAGGGGCAACAGCAGAACAGCCAGATGCGCCAGCAGATCGACAAGCTCGGCGAGATCATGCAGGAACAGCAGCGGTTGATGGACCAGACCTTTCAGCTAGAGCAGGCCTTGCGGGACCGCATGCAGCGCGGCGATCCCGGGCAGCAGGGAGAACAGCCCTACGAGCAGCAGCAGGGACAACAAGGATCGCCCACCGACCAGATGACCGCTGAACAGCTGCGGGAAGCGCTGAGGAATCTGCAAGCCCAGCAGGAAGGCCTCGGCAAGCAGCTCCAGGAACTGCAGCAGGGTCTCAAGGAGCTCGGCATGCAGCCGGGCCAGGGCTTCGGAGAGGCGGAGCGCGAAATGGGCAATGCCGGCGAGGCCCTCGGCCAGGGCGAAGGCGAGCAGGCCGTTCAGGGCCAGGGCAATGCCCTCAACGCCCTGCGTCAGGGCGCCCAGGATATGATGCAGCAGATGATGCAGGCCATGCAGCAGGGACAGGGCCAAGGTCAGGGTGAAGGCGCCGGCGAGGTCTCGCAGGGCAACCAGAACGGCCGGGATCCGCTGGGACGCCCACGCGCCACCCAGGGTCCCGACTTCGGCGATCAGGTGAAGGTGCCAAACGAGATCGACGTGCAGCAGGCGCGGCGGATCCTGGAGGCCATTCGCGAAAAACTGGGCACCGCGATCCAGGAACAGTTCCCGGCACCGTCAGCGGGTGAGATCGAGCGCCGTTACCTGGAGCGTTTGCTGGAAATACGCTAGCCCGTCAGGCCGCCTGTGGCTGCTCGGATAGTGCGCGCGCCACGGCCCGCCGGATTTCCGGAAGGGCGAAGGGCTTCTGGACAACATCGATTATCTTCTCGGCGAGATCGTCGGCGCGCTCCCGCTGTTCTGCATAACCGGTCATGAGAAGGATCTTGAGACCAGGGTGACGCGACGCCGCCTGATGGACAAGTTCGATACCATCCATCACGGGCATGCGGATGTCGGACAGCAAGAGGTCGAATTCGGTCTCCCCGAGCTTTTCCAGCCCTTCTGCGCCGTCGCCCGCCTCATGGGTTTCGTGCCCGTCGAGACGAAGGGCTCGCGCAACGAACATGCGCAGGGAATCCTCATCCTCGGTTATCAGGATCTTGGCCATGGCGCTCGACGTCCCCCATTCTGTCTCATTACGGGAGCAAATCACCAGACTTTCCTTTTCGAGGAGTAAACAGCCTCCTCCAGCACTCCCGAGATGGTTAACGATATGCGGATCGCTGACGGCTAACTCTCGCCGAGGGCGTCTCCGGTAACCACGCCCACGAAGGGAAGTTCGCGGAAGGCGTAGGCGACGTCCATCCCGTAGCCCACCACGAAATAATCCGGGCATTCGAAGCCGACGTAATCCGCCTCCAGCTCTTCCTTGCGCTTTACGCTCTTGTCCAGGAGCACCGCGATCGAGACATTCCTGGCGCCGCGCTCGTACAGCATCTGCTTGGCAAACAGCAGCGTGCGCCCGGACTCGAGGATATCGTCGATCAGCAGGACGTCGCGGTCCTTCACGTCGCTGTCGATGTCCTTCACGATGCGCACGCCCTGCGAGACCGTACCCGCTCCATAGCTCGAGAGCGTGATGAACTCCACTTCCGGCGCCAGACCGACATCGTGCAGCGCACGGATCAGATCGGCGGCGAAGATGAAGGAGCCCTTCAGGATCGCGATGACGAGCAGGTCCTTGGTAGGACCCTTGGCGATCTCCGCGGCAATCGAACGATTGCGTTCGGCGATGGCTTCCGCGGTGTAGAGCGGCTCAATGATCTTGCCGCGAACGACGGGCATGGGGCTCTCCTGACTGGTTCAGAAGGCCGCCGATAGCATAATCATGGCGCCGAGGCACCCGCCGATGCAAAGGAAAGCCGCAGTTCCGGCATTTTTCCACCAGGATGCGGAATGCGTGCAGAGAAGCCGTGGCTCTCGCCGCCCTCGATCGCTGCGACGGGTGGCTGGATGACGGTGCTGGCAACCGTGGCATCACCCGAGACCAGGTCTGCGCGGATCGGCAGCGCCTCGAGCGGCACGTCACTGTTGTTCTTGACGATCCCTGTAATCAGGAGAAGCGACATGCCGTTCGCATCCTGGGGCGTGAGGTTCACGTGCGTCAGGTCAAGGCCTGGCGGCTCTGCTGGCGCGGACTCGCTCACGAACAGGGCAAATCCACCAGCCAAACCGAACACTGCAACGCATAGAGCCGCAACGATCGCTGCGAACACATCGGCAGAGAGATTCATGAGCCCACGCTCTACCCACGCCAGGACGGCTCCGGCAGACGGCTTCTCCTGGGCGGCGACGTGACGGGTGGAACGAGGACGAGGCGGGGTCGGACGTTCGGCTACGGGACCGGATCGGCTCGATGCCGCAGGAACCGTTACAAAGCTCGCATCCGCTACATTGCCGGTGGCGCCATGGCTGAACCGTCTGCGGGCCGATCTCGGTTCGGGGGGCAGGATATCGATGACCGTCATCGCTCGCCTTTCCGGACTCCGGCCTGCCGGGGCCCTGAGTGCCGCGTTCACCCACATGGGAAAACTTGGCATTGAATCGAATCCTACCCAGTCGTAAATTCAAATGGTTAATGCTTCGCAAAAGCGGCCCTCAAAACGACCTAATCCGGTGGCGATAGAAGATCGCATGACCTTGGTTGCAAGGGCGGCGCAACACGGGACCTGGGTTTCCTTTTGATTCATTTCGAGAACGTCGGCCTCCGTTACGGGATGGGCCCGGAGATTCTTCGGGACATGACCTTCGATATCCCGAAGAGGTCGTTCCAGTTCCTCACCGGGCCGTCGGGCGCCGGGAAGACGACACTTCTGCGACTGCTCTTCATGTCGCTGCAGCCGACCCGCGGCCTGATCCGCATGTTCGGCCGCGACCTGTCGCAGATACCCCGCAACGAGTTGCCGATGCTGCGCCGGCGCGTCGGCATCGTGTTCCAGGATTTCCGCCTGCTCGACCACCTGACCACCTACGAGAACGTCGCACTTCCGTTGCGCGTGCGGGGCAAGCAGGAAGCCAGCTATCGCAACGACGTCATCGAACTCCTCAAATGGGTGGGTCTAGGGGAGCGTATCAACGTCCTGCCACCCGTCCTGTCCGGGGGAGAGAAGCAGCGCGCGGCGATCGCCCGCGCCCTGATCGATCGTCCTGAAATCCTGCTGGCCGACGAGCCGACGGGCAACGTCGATCCGCCCATGGCCAAGCGGCTTCTCTCGCTCTTCCTCGAACTCAACCGGCTGGGCACCGCTGTCGTGATCGCAACCCATGACCTCGCGCTGATGGATCAGGTTGATGCGCGTCGCATGATCCTGACGGAAGGGCAGCTCGACATCTATGAATGAGATGACGCGATCCCATCCGGCACAAAGACCGACGCAGCAGCGTGCGACGATGCGTGTCCGCCCGACGGCCCCCATCCTGCCCCCCTCCAATATTCAGGGCAATGCGCTAATTGTCGTCATCGCGATCATGGCCTTCCTCGCCTGCCTTACCTTCGGCGCCGTCAGCATGGTTCGGGCGACCGCCGCAGGCTGGCAAAGCCAGATCTCCCGGGAGATCACCATCCAGATCAAGCCCGCTGAAGGGCTGGACATGGATGCGGCCCTGCAGAAAGCCAAGGATCTTGCACTCGGCTTTGTCGGCACCGAGGCGGGAACAATACTGGACGATGGCGCAACGGCGCGACTTCTGGAGCCTTGGCTCGGTGCCGGGCTCGATCTCAAGGAACTGCCGGTTCCGCGATTGGTCGTCATCACCATCGACGAAGAGAACCCGCCCGATTTTGGAGAGATGCGGGAATTGCTGGCGCAGGAACTCCCTGAGGCCTTTCTCGACGATCACCGCACATGGGTCGACCGACTCGTCTCCATGGCGAGCACTACGGTGATGATTGGAACCGGCGTCCTGGTCCTTGTCTTCACGGCAATGGTCCTGACCGTGATCTTTGCCACCCGCGGCGTGATCGCGGGCAATCGCCACATCGTCGAGGTCCTTCATTTCGTCGGAGCCGAAGGCGGCTTCGTGGCGCGGGAATTCCAGAAGCATTTCCTCAAGATCAGCCTGAAGGGATCGGCCGCCGGGAGCGCACTGGCAGCAGTCCTGTTTGCCACCTTGGGGATCTGGCAGACCAATGCCCGCGCGACCCCCGAAAGCGACCAGACGATGGCCCTGTTCGGAACGTTCTCGCTTGGATGGAGCGGCTATCTGGGCATCCTTGCGACAATGGTCGTCATCGCCCTCCTGACGACACTGACAGCACGCCTGACGGTGATGCGCACGATCGACGAAATCGACCTCATACGCTCGGATCCGGCGAGATCCGACGGCCTTCCCGCGTCGTGACGGATGGGCAGAGGCTGGAGACAAAACCCTGTTCATGACGTGGGACTCGGTCTATTCACTTTCGCATGAGCACGACTCGTCCATCAAAGGGGGAACGCCTGCCTGACAGTCCGCGCAGACGTGTTGCCACGCAGCTCTTTTCCCGGAGCAGCAGGCTGAGGCGGGTTGCGCGCTGGATCATCACGGGTTCTCTGATGGTGATCGCAACGATCCTGGGCGGCTTCCTCTGGTTCGCTGACTCGGTCGCTTCGTTACAGCCACCGGAGGGAGTGAAGGCCGACGCGATAGTGGTGCTGACGGGTGGCTATCAGCGCATCGACCAGGCCATGGGCCTGTTGCGTGACGGAGCGGGAAAACGGCTGCTGATCTCGGGCGCGCACCCTTCCACCAGCCCGGCACAGATCCAGAAGATGACGCAGACCCCACCCGACCTCTTCTCGTGCTGCGTCGACATCGGCTATGACGCGATCGACACGATCGGCAATGCCAACGAGATATCACGCTGGATTAATGACAACGGCTTCGCCACCGTACTGGTGGTCACCCAGAACTATCACATGCCCCGTAGCCTTCACGAACTGCGCCGGGCCGATCCGGTAACTGATTTTATCCCTTATCCGGTGGTGAATTCCGACCTGACCCGCAAGGCCTGGTTCGCTGAGCCGGACGTGGTCCGCACCATGATGCAGGAATATGTGAAGGTCCTCGCGGCGAACGTGCGGGACTGGGTCGGGCTCGGCCACCGCACCGGCCTGCGTACCGGAGAGAAATCGGAAGCGTCAGGTTTCAAGGCAACGCTCTGAGCCCAGCCCGCCTTCCATACTTGCATCTGGCCGCTTTTGCTGCTGGCCGTTCTCGTGTAGGCAGCCTTGGTCCACGAGGAAATCCTGCATGCTGATGGTTCGCTCCATCCTGTTCAACATGGCATTCTATGCCAACCTCATCCTTCAGATGATCGTCCTGACGCCGGTCTACTTCGCCCTGCCGCGCAAGAAGGCGTTCCGGATCCCCAAGAACTGGGCACTCTCCAATCACTGGCTGATGGAGAAGATCGTCGGCACAACCTTCGAGATCGAGGGGCTGGAGAATATTCCGGAAGGCGGTTGCATTTTCGCGCCCAAGCACCAGTCTTTCTGGGACACCTTCGCGCTCCTCCCCTGGCAGAAGGACCCGGTCTACATCCTCAAGCGCGAACTGCTGTGGATCCCGCTCTTCGGCTGGTACGTGATGAAGCAGCGGATGATCCCGGTCAACCGCGGCGCCCGTGGCAAGGTGATGGTGGGCGTGATGGAGCGCACGAAACAGGAGATGAACAACGGGCGCCAACTCATCATCTACCCCGAGGGAACGCGCCGTCCGCCGGGCGCCGAGCCGCAATATCGATACGGAATCGCGCGCATCTATCGCGACATTCAGGTTCCGGTGGTGCCGATCGCCATGCATCCGGGGTTATTCTGGCCGCGCCGCCGATCGGTCCGCTTTCCAGGTCATTTCAAGGTGCGCATTCTTCCGGCAATCGAGCCCGGTCTCGACCCCGACACATTCTACCAGACGCTGATCGACCGGCTGGAGAAGGCAAGCGACGAACTCCTCGTGGAAACAGTGGAAGCCAATCCGCACCTCAAGCTACCGCCGACCGCCGCGAAGCGCCTCGCGGAACTGCGGCAGGAGCAGGCGAACGCGACCCCGGCTTAGAGCCGGCGGCTGCCGCTAGTCCCGATCGACCAGCCTGCTCACGCCTTCCAGCCAGTGGTCGCGAATTCCCATCTCGCGGAGGTGGGAGACCGTGTTGAGGACATAGGCGGGGTTGGGGCCGGACTTGCCGACGGCGCTGCGGACGATCTCGGCAGCCTCCCGCGCGTCCAGTACCCCGGCATACTGAGCGTGCTGTCGGTCCACGACATATCCCAGTGCCCGAACCTGGCGCCGGTCCCCCAGCACCGCAGGCAGAAAACGCTCCTTGTAGACATGCGTGACCAATTCCCGGGCGCGCAGGTAGGCGAGCACCTCGGCGCGTTCCTCGCTCCGGACACGGAATGCCATGCCGCGGCAGGACCCGCCTCGGTCCAGCCCCAGGACCAGACCCGGTCGCTCCGGCGTGCCCCGATGAACATGGGAGCGGACGCAAAGCGAGCGGCGGTAACCGAAGATATGCGCCTCCGCCTTCTCCTCGAAGGAGAAGCCCGGGTTCCACATGAGCGACCCGTAGCCAAACACCCAAAATTCGTCCATATCCGGCGCCATGCGTTCCCGTCAGCGTCGTTCGCGCTACATCCGGCCACCTTTGGGAGAACATCATGGCAGCGTCAAGCCGATCCGCTATCGCCAGGAAAGTTTGGCTTCTCGCGCTCTTGATCGTTCTGGTCATCGCCATCTACACCGGCGGCTGGTTCTATGCGGCATCGGCCCTGAAGGAGCGAACGCTTGCGCTACTGGGCAGCAAAGAGGCTGATGGAGTAACCGTCGAGTGCCTGGATGCATCCTATCGGGGCTACCCGTTCCGGATCGGTCTGTTCTGCTCCCGCGTCAACCTCGACGATCACACCCACGGCATTTCGGCGACGCTCGGCGCGCTTCGTTCCGCTGCGCAGGTCTACAACCCAGGCCATATCGTCTGGGAAGTCGATGGACCCGCGGAAGTAAGGACAAGCCACGGTCTGTCCGTGTCATCGAACTGGAAAAACCTGCAATCGAGCCTGGTGGCGAATGATGGCCGGTTAGAGCGCAGCTCGACGGTGATACAGCAGGTGGCCACGAGCCTCGTCTCCACTGCCGCGGGACAAGCGCTGAACCTTGCAGCAGACAGGACGGAGGTCCATCTGCGCCAGAATGGCAACGATCTGGACGCGGCACTCAGCCTCCAGAATGTCAGGGCAACGGGAGAGGGATTGGCAGACGTATCGTTGCCGGCAGGATCGGCCGTGGTCGACGTGACGCTTGTCGGACGTGCCGACATGGTGGATGGCACGGACCCGAACGGCCTTGCCCTCTATGGCACGGAAGGCGAGATGCGCAGGCTGGCCGTCGATCTTGGCGAAGGACGGCTCGTCACCGTGACAGGCCCCTTCTCCATTGATGGAGACGGCTATCTGTCGGGTCGATTGAAGGTGCAGGTGGAGCAGATCGACGCGTGGCGCGACAGTGTTGCAGCAGCGTTCCCGGATATCGAGCCTGTCCTGAGGACCGTTTCCGGCATGCTCTCGGCCTTGACCGGAGGTGGCCAGAGCGCATCGATCGATCTGACGATCGAGCGCGGCAAGGTGCTGGCGGGCGGTTTCATTCCAATCGGCGAGATCCCCCCGATCTGACGCTAGTTTTTGGCGTCCAGCGCATGGCGTCCAAAGTCTGGAGCATCCACGTCCTGGCCGGCCTCGACGATTGAGCGGCGTACGGCGCGCGTCCGGGTGAAGAGGTCGAACAGTTTGTCGCCCTCGCCCCAGCGGATCGCCCGCTGCAGATAGGCAAGGTCTTCCGAAAACCGCGCCAGCATTTCCAGGATCGCATCCTTGTTGTGAAGGCAGACGTCGCGCCACATGGTGGGGTCGGAGGCCGCAAGACGCGTGAAATCGCGAAAACCGGACGCTGAATACTTGATGACTTCCGATTCCGTAACCGTTTCGAGGTCATCCGCCGTACCGACAATATTGTAAGCGATGATATGCGGCAGGTGCGAGACGATGGCGAGCACCTTGTCATGGTGCTGGGGATCCATCTCGTCGATCCGCGACCCGAGCGCGGTCCAGAAGGCCTTGAGCTTCTCCAATGCCTGCGGGTCGGTGTCCGGCAAGGGCGTGAAGATGCACCAGCGGCCGCGAAAGAGGCCCGCAAAGCCGGCATCCGGACCGGACTTCTCCGTTCCTGCCAACGGGTGGCCCGGAATGAAGTGAACGCCTTGCGGCATGTGCGGGGCCATCTGAGCAATGACCGAAGCCTTGGTCGAGCCGACATCAGTGACGATCGCTCCAGCCTTCAGGTTGGGGGAGATCTGCCTCGCCACCTCTTCCGAGGCACCCACCGGAACGGACACGACTACCAGATCGGCGCCACGCACCGCCTCTGCCGCTGAAGCGACGTAGGCTGTTCCAAACCCTAGTTCCTCGGCCCGCCGCAGCGTCTCCGGGCTGCGTGTCGAGATGACGACCTCCTTCGCCAGCCCGAGCTCCTTGACGTCGCGGGCGATCGAAGAGCCGATAAGGCCGATGCCGATCAGCGCGATCCGGTCGAAGCGCCCGTCCATCATGCGCGACGATCCATGAATTCGCCAAGGGTCTCGATGACGCCGCGGTTCGCCTCTTCCGATCCGACCGTCATGCGCAGCGCATTCGGGAAGCCGTAGCCCTTCACCGCCCGCAGGATATAGCCACGGCTGGTGAGAAAGGCGTCGGCATCCTCAGCCCGCTTGCCGTCGATATCGGGGAAATGGATAAGAAGAAAGTTGGTGACCGAAGGCGTGACCGTGAGGCCGATCGCCTCGAAAGCGTGCGCGAGCTTGCCGAGCCAGAGGTTGTTGTGCTCAACCGCTTTTTCGATGAAACCCTGGTCGCGGATGGCAGCGGCACCGGCGGCAATCGCCGGAGCGTTCATGTTGAACGGGCCGCGCACCCGATTCAGCGCGTCGATGATGGCCGCGGGAGCATACATCCAGCCGATACGGAGAGCAGCCAGGCCATAGGCCTTGGAGAAGGTGCGCGTCATCACCACGTTGCGGCTGCCGGAGACGAGTTCAAGCCCGGCCTCGTAATCGTTGCGGCGGACATATTCCGCATAGGCCGCGTCGAGCACCAGAACGACGTTCTTCGGCAGCCCGGCCTGGAGACGGCGGATTTCCGACACCGGCACGTAGGTTCCGGTTGGATTGCCGGGATTGGCGATGAAGACGATCTTCGTCCTCTCCGTGACGGCGGCCAGGATCGCGTCGACATCGACGCGGCAATCCTTCTCCTTGACGACGACGGGCGTGGCACCCGCTGCCATGATCTGGATCTTATAGACGAGGAAGCCGTGCTCGGTGATGATGCCTTCGTCGCCCGACCCCAGGTAGACATGGCAGAGAAGGCCAAGTAGTTCGTCCGAACCGTTGCCGCAGAGGATGTTGGTCGGATTGAGCCCGTGGACGGCGGCGATGGCCTGCCGGAGTTCGGTCGCCTGGCCGTCAGGGTAGATCTCCAAATGGTCCGCCGCGCCCTTGAACGCTTCGATCGCCTTTGGGCTGGCCCCAAGAGGAGTTTCGTTCGAGGAAAGCTTGAAGACGCGTGCGACGCCCGGAGCATGTTCCTTGCCCGGCACATAGGCGGCAATGTCCAGGATGCCAGGACGGGGAACAGGCTCGTTGACGACGATGCTCATGGGAACGACCTTCTGAAGGGTACCGGAACCGGCGGATAATGCTGTCGCATTAAAGCCGAAACCGGCCTTTGTCGAGGGTCAGGCCACGGCCCCGCAGCCATCGGCGGCATCCCGTGTGGTCGGCACGCCCTGCGGCGCGAGTACCGGAACGAAGACGCGCCGGGACGCCCGCGCAGCCACCGGCAGCCCCTGGTATAGGCGCTTCTGCGCCTCGACGATGATGACGCCGGAAAAGACCGGCCAGAACCGCCGGCCCATCCGCTCGATCACGTTCCGGAACCGCAGCACTGTTCGTATTCGCGACGGGGGAAAGAACAGTGCCTCGGCGCTCGCGGCAGGCGTGAAGTTCGTTTCCCGAAGCAGCAGGCTCAACTGCCGGCGCGAATAGGGCCGGCCCGAACCGAAAGGCGTGTGCTCCATTCGGGCCCAGACGCCGCGCCGATTGGGGACAACGATGATGAGCCGGCCGCCTGGTGCAAGAATGCGCCACAACTCCTTCAAGGTCTCGCGCGGATTCTCGGCGAACTCGAGAGAGTGCACCATTAGAACGCGATCGATCGAAGCGTCTGGCAGCGGCAACTCCTCGTCGAAGACGAGCGCCGTTGCCGAGAGTTCGCCGGATGGCCAGTTAACGGCACCTTGCCCGGCAGGCATGAAGGCGAAGGTGCGCTCGGTATCGGCCCGGAAGCGGTCGAGATAGGGAACCGCATAGCCCAGACCCACCAGCCGCTCCTCCGGAAGCCGCGCCCAGAGAGAGGAGAGCGCGAAGCTGATGGACTGCTCCGCAAGGCGGCCCAGCTGGGAATGGTAGAACTCACGGAGATCGACGATATCTGTATGCATCACAAAAATGCTAGCAGAGAGCGGTTGGACATCATAGCCGGAGCGTCTACATTCACCGGCGGCGCCATCTTTGCAACGGGGACAGCATCATGAAGCCGCTGGAGATCGAAGTCTTTCAATGCCGCAGCGACAATTACGGCGTGCTGGTGCACGACCCCGAAACAGGTCTGACGGCATCGATCGATGCTCCGGAGGAAGAGCCGATCCTCGATGCACTTTCAAGGCGCGGCTGGACGCTGACCCATATCCTGACAACCCATCATCATACTGATCATGTCGAAGCCAATCTCGGGCTTAAGGGGCGTTTCGAGCTGGAGATCATCGGCCCTATCAACGAGGCCGTTGCCATACCAGGGTTAGATCGGTCGGTGGAGGATGGTGACGAATTCGAATTCGGTGGCCATACCGTCTGCGTGATCGAGACGCCCGGGCATACTGCCGGCCATGTCTGCTACTATTTCCCGGACGATAAGGTTCTCTTCGCCGCCGACACGCTATTTGCCCTCGGTTGCGGCCGCCTGTTCGAACGGCCTGCCGCCGACATGTGGCACTCCCTCCAGAAACTCTCCGCGCTCCCAGACGAGACGGCAGTCTATTTCGGGCACGAGTACACCCTGTCGAATGCACGCTTCGCGCTGACGATCGATCCGGACAATGCGAGGCTTCAGGAGCGGGTTCGGGAGATCGAAGCGACCCGCGCGGCAAACCGCTTCACCATCCCAACGACGATCGGCCTCGAGAAGGAGACCAACCCTTTCCTGCGAGCCACCGATCCAGCCGTCCGCCGCAACCTCCTGATGGAATCCAAGTCGAACGAGGAAGTGTTTGCGGAGATCCGCAAGCGCAAGGACAGCTTCTAATCCTCCTCGAATAGGCGAGACGTCATGGATCCGCAGGACATCATCCGCATCCTCGGCATGCAGCCCCATCCCGAAGGAGGCTGGTACAAGGAGACCTTTCGCGACCCAGCGGGCGGCCGGTGCGGCCATTCCACCGCTATCTACTACCTGCTTCAGGCAGGGGAGCGCTCCCACTGGCACCGGGTACGCGATGCCGTCGAGATCTGGCATTACCACGCCGGCGACCCGCTACGCCTGCGGATATCCCTCGATGGCGTCGAGCTGGACACGGTGACGCTCGGCCCGGACATTCTCAAGGGCGAGAGGCCGCAGGCGATTGTCCCGGCAGGTGCATGGCAGGCGGCAGAGACCCTTGGCGCCTATACTCTTGTCGGCTGCACGGTCGCTCCGGGCTTTGACTTCGCCGCCCTCGAGATGGCACCACCCGGCTGGGAGCCAGGATCAGGCTGACGGCAGGCCGGCGGCCGCGAGGGTGAATACCAGCTGTGCGGCATAGTAGGTCGCCCACACGAAGTTGCGCAGCAGGCGACCGAGCGGCGCGGCGCCGTCGATCAGGAATTTCTCCGCTGCAAGAGCCGTGTCGGAGGAGAGAAAAAGAACTGCTCCGAGAAATACAGCGGCATCCGCGACTGACAGCGCGGTAAAGCCCATGGCGCCGATCACGAGCCCATACACGGCAGCATGGCCAATGGACCAGCCGGCCGCCACAGGACGAGGATCAGTGCCGGCACGAGGATCGCCAGCGCGACGGCGCTTCCGATCCGCCACATCTCCCCCAGAATGAGGCTCGGCTCCGCCATCGGCCAGAACAGCGCGACATAGCCCAGGTGCGAGAGAAGAAAGGAGACGAGTCCTGCGATAAATGCGCGCTCACCATCATAGGCTAGGCAAAGATCGCCGAGCGCTCCGAGGAAAAGCGCCGTTGCCAGCCAGATGGGCCCGCCGGCCGCCAGCGCATAGACCGCGAGAAGGAGCACCGGCGCAGTCTTCAACACACCCCGGCCATGGCTGGCGGGCTTTCCAAGAAAGCCGAAATAGAGAAGGGCGAGCAGAACCGAGAGAGCGAGAACCGTGACGTCCAACATCACGCGCTGCTATTCTGCCGGCGACGGCTGCCGCGATCGCTGCGGCATCAGCATGTCCCGCGCCGCCAGCACCGCGCCGCCGGTAATAAGCAGGCAGGCAAGCCCGATGCGCCAGTCGGGCTCGGCAAATCCGCTTGCCACAAGGATCAGTGTCGAAAGCAACGGCGCGGCATAACTCGCGGCACCGATGATCTGGATATCGCCGTTCTTGACTCCGTAGTCCCAGGCGTAGAAGGCGGCTCCAACCGGAAGCAGGCCGAGCCCCACCACCGCCAGCCACTCGCTCCCACCGGCGGGCCATACCGTCGTCTCGAGAAGAAGATGGCAGACCAGCGACAGAAACGAGGTGGCCAGGCAGAAGCCGGTGACGACGTCGGTAGAGACGCGGCCGAAGCTGCGCGTCAGCAGGGAGTAGCCGGACCAGGTGAAGGCGCAGAGAAACGCGGCGCCATAGCCGAGGGCATACTGGTCGTCGAAGGAGATGCCGTTTCTCGAAACGATTGCCACCGTCCCGGCAAGCCCCGCCACCGCACCGGCGACGTGATGCCATCTCAGCCGCTCTCCTGGCAGCAGCGCGGAACCGACGACGATGAAGAGCGGCCACAGATAGGCGATCAGGCCTGCCTCGACCGCCGGCGCATTACGCAGGGCGGTGAAGTAGAGGAAATGGTAGCCAAAAAGGCCTGCGATGCCGATGATCCACACCTTGGGTGGCTGCCGCAGAAGTCTCAGCCGATGCGGCCTCGCCGCAAAAAGAAGAAGGCCCGGAAGACTGCCAATCGCGAAGCTGATCGCGGAAAGCTGGAAGGGCGGCATCTTCCCCGACGCCGCTGTCATTAGTGCCAGCAACGACCACATGAGGATGGCTGTGAAGCCGATAAGCGTCCCGCGTGCCTTCACCATGCCCCCTCCAGGGCCGATCCAGCCCCGTCAGCCGCCGTACTTCGCGGCCTTCACGTAAACCTGTCCCATGCTCGTCGGAATGCGGGCATAGACCGGAGCATATACATTTACCGATTGCGCCTTGGCAAACCAGATCTCCATCGGGGTCTTCTTCAGGTGCTCGATATCGGAACGCCCGCGACGGAAGCCCGATCTCGGGACGTAGCGAATCTCGCAGACCATCACCTCGCCCGTGAAGCCCTCGGTGGAGAACGTCTCCGTCCCCTTCGACGTCAGGATCAGGTCCATCCGCGACTCCCCGTCGTAGATCGGAACGCGACTGGGGCAGCTTTTCACGTCGCCGGAGAACACCAGACCTGTCAGTGGATCGAGCACCGAACGCAAATCCTCTGGCGCAACCGGCACCCAGTTGTCGGGCCGACGCTTCGGCTCCGGCTTCATCACCGAACGCGTCACGTCGCCGTTGCGATAGGTCACCTCGTAGACCCGCGTCCGCTTGCCGGTCTTGTAGACGAGGTCATACTGCTCTGCCTGCAGCTTATCACCGCGCTTGCGGCCCGTGACGCTGGTTTCGGCGGAGATCTTGCTGATGATATCCGCAAGTCCCCAGGAGCGAAAACTCCCGGCAATGCGGTAGTCATTGCTGCCGAACTCGCTTGCGAAGGCAGCCTTGGCGATCGGCAGTATGCCAAGCGATATATCGTATTCGCTGACGTGGCGTATGCCCGCCGTTCCCGCGGGTCCGGCGAGCAGCGAGAAGGCGAATGCACTGGCGAGGATGGCCCCACGGCGCCCGGTCATGATTGTGCCTCTAATGATGCGAAAGCGGGAGTTTTCATCCCCGTCGCAAAGATATAAACCCGCCACTATGGCAAGAAAATAGCCGGAGCCGCTCGAGCCCTCTGGATTCTGTACCCGCAGGTCCGAGGTTTTGGCTTGACTGGACAGACCTCACTGACTATAGAACCGCAACTTTCCAATCAGGCCAGTTGGATCGGCGCGCCGGGCATTGCCCGGAAGTACCATTCGATTGCAGAAGAACAACAAAGGTGTACCCATGTCTCGTATGTGCGAACTGACCGGCAAGGGCGTTCAGACCGGCAACAACGTCAGCCACGCAAACAACAAGACGCGCCGCCGGTTCCTGCCGAACCTGTGCCACGTCACACTGATCTCCGACGCACTCGGCCAGCGCTTCCGTCTGCGCGTCTCGGCGCATGCCCTGCGCTCCGTCGAGCACCGTGGCGGCCTTGACGCCTTCCTTCTGAAGGCTGACGAGAACGAACTGTCGATGCGCGCACGCCTGCTGCGCCGCCAGATCGCCAAGAAGACCGCCGAAGCAGCGGTTGCTGCCTAAGCGCGAATAACATCATCGGTTGCAGGAAGGGCTTGACGGGAAACCGGACAAGCCCTTTCTCTTGAACCCCATCGAACTCCAACTGGTGGCATCACCCAGGATAAAAAAATGCGATACCTTCGCCATACCTCCATCTATGCACTACTGATGGCGGCTATCGTCGTCGCCTCGAACTTCTTCGTCCAGTTCCCGCTCTCCGGGACGCTGTTTGGCGTCCAGCTCGGCGACCTGCTGACCTGGGGTGCGTTCACCTATCCCGTCGCCTTCCTCGTCACCGACCTCACCAACCGGCAGTTCGGCCCTTCGATTGCGCGACGTGTCGTGCTGGCAGGCTTCGTTGTCGGGGTAGCCGTTTCTTTCTGGACCTCCGTCCCGCGGATCGCCATTGCGTCGGGTACCGCCTTCCTGGTCGGCCAGCTTCTCGATATCTCGATCTTCAACCAATTGCGGCGGCAGACCTGGTGGCATGCGCCGCTGGCTGGCTCGCTGGCTGGCTCGGCGCTCGATACAGCCCTGTTCTTCTCGCTGGCTTTCGCGTCCTCGCTCGCGTTCCTCGGCCCCAATGACGCGTTCGCCATCGAATGGGCGCCGATCCTCGGCATCATGACAAACGAAGCGCCGCGCTGGGTTTCGTGGGCGCTGGGCGATCTCGGCGTCAAGATCCTCGTCGGCTTCGTGATGCTCCTGCCCTATGGCGCGCTGATGAGCGTCTTGAAGCCCATGCCACCCGCCAAGGCCGCAGGCTGACGATGTCCCCACTGGTGGATTAATCCACCAGGCGGAACTCCAGCATGACGTTCCTCTGGAGGAAGGACCGGTTGTCGTCGGAGACCAGGATGATGCGGGTTTCGCCATTCTCGATGAGGACGTCGACGCCTTCCATATTGTCGATCTCGGCACCCATGTCGGCCTCGATCAATACCTCCCCGTCCACCAGTGCGCCTGGCTTGATCGAACTGGTTTCGATGCGCCGCAGACGCATGCCGACACCATTGAGATAGCTGAACCGACGCTCCAGCAGAAGCAGATCGCCATCCGGCAGAAATGCGCCGTCGGTAACCGCCCAAGGGTCCTGCCTCGCTACCTTGAAGACGCCCTTGCGGGCCCCGCTCAGGACGGCAGCAAACAGGTTTCCATCGCCGTCGATACTTCTCTCCGCCACCGCCACCAGCGCGCCTTCAAGGGGTCCATCTTTCGGCGAACTCACCAGCGTTTCGATGCCCCCATTGGCACGAAGCTCCCCGCGCGGAATTACCATCTCCACGGATTGTGGCCTCGTCTTTGCAAAACCCGGATCAGGATAGGCGTCGATCCGGTGCCGGCGCTCATAGCTGACGATCAACCGTCCCGGCTGCAGCGCGAGCCCTTCAGCATCGATGTCGGACTTCGAAGGCTTCCGGCCCCTAGTGTCTTGCATGCCACTGATCGACAGGGAAGAGAAACGGGACAGTCGGCCCCCTGCATCGCGCTCTATGGATCCGGTGAGCCACTGGCCGGTATCCTGTACGGCCACAAAATCGCGCCCGTTCGGCCGAAAGCGGATGGCCGAGACGCCGCCGAGTCGGCTGTCGGATGACGAGAACTGGAAGCCGCCAACGAATTCCAGCGACCCGAAGCGGCTCTCGGTAGATCCTGGCTGGAACTGCCTGATAGGCGAGGTTTGGAGAGGCAATAGATCCGTCGCCGGAGCCACTGGCACTACGGCGGCCAAACTCAGGATCGCCGCCAGAAGCAAGCTTCGGCGCATCGTGTACAGCTTCGTCACCCGGCGCGCCGCATCCTGCCTGCGCTGCGGCCGCCATTCTCCTCGAACAGCGCGGCAAGCTGCTCCGTCATCGCGCCGGCAAGTTCGTCAGCATCGACGATGGTCACGGCCTTGCGATAATAGCGGGTGACGTCATGACCGATGCCGATCGCCAGGAGTTCGACGGGCGAACGGGTCTCGATCTGCTCGATGACCGCGCGAAGGTGCCGCTCCAGATAGTTGCCTGGATTGACGGAGAGCGTCGAGTCGTCGACGGGCGCGCCATCTGAGATCATCATCAGGATCTTGCGTTGCTCCGGCCGGCCGATCAGGCGATTATGCGCCCACATCAGCGCTTCGCCGTCGATATTCTCCTTGAGCAGACCCTCGCGCATCATCAGCCCGAGGTTGCGGCGCGAGCGACGCCAAGGTGCATCGGCGGACTTGTAAACGATGTGACGAAGATCATTGAGCCGGCCCGGATTAGCCGGTTTCCCGCTCGCCAGCCAGCTTTCGCGCGATTGTCCGCCCTTCCAGGCCTTGGTGGTGAAGCCGAGAATTTCGACCTTGACGCCGCAGCGCTCTAGCGTGCGGGCAAGGATATCGGCGCAGGTGGCGGCAACCGTGATCGGACGCCCACGCATCGAACCGGAATTGTCCAGCACAAGAGACACGACCGTGTCCCTGAACTGCGTGTCCCGCTCCTTCTTGAAGGAAAGGGGCTGCATCGGATCGATAACCAGGCGTACCAGCCGGGCGGAGTCGAGATAGCCTTCTTCGAGATCGAAATCCCATGAACGGTTCTGCTGCGCCATCAGGCGGCGCTGCAATCGGTTCGCCAGTCGCCCCACGGCCCCCTGTAGATGCGACAGTTGCTTGTCGAGGAATGCGCGCAGGCGGTCCAGTTCAGCCTCGTCGCACAGTTCCTCAGCGAGGACCTCCTCGTCGAATTCCTGCGTGAAGATCCGATAATCGACCTTCTCGTTGAAGTCATCGAACGGGCTGTGTGGCCGCTTGGTCTCACCGGGCGTCTCCGAATGATCGTCCGCCTCATCCGACATCTCGTCATCGGACATTTCGGCGCCATCCATCTCGCCTTCGTCCATCTCATCGTCGGCAGCTTCGCTCTGCTCCGCCGGCGCGGCATCGGAACCAGCCTCCTCCTCGACCTCCTCATTCTCGGTCTCGTTGCTGCGCGGCTGCTCGTCGTCGTTCGGGTTCTCCATCTCCTCGGGCTCGGACTCTTCGTCCCCGAGGTCTTCCGCCACCTGCATCGACGAGAGCATGTGGCGCACGAGCTTCCCGAAGGCTTGCTGATCTTCGATGGCTCCCTTCAGGCTGTCGAGATCGGTACCCGCCTTTTCCTCGATGAACGGGCGCCAGAGTTCGAGGACCTTGCCGGCACTTTCCGGTGCCTTGGTGCCGGCGAGCTTCTCGCGCACCAGCATCGCCATGGCTTCAGCCAGCGGCGCGTCTTCCTGGCGCTCGATCCCGGAAAAATTCGCCTTGGCGTATTTCTCGGCATTCATGGAGTTGAGGTTCCCGGCAACGCCGGTCATGCGCAGCGCACCAAGCGATTCGACCCGGGCCTGCTCCACGGCATCGAACACGCTGCGGGCATCAGGACCCTGGGGAGAGAGGCTCGCGTGAGTGCTGGTGTCGTGACAGGCGAGTCGCAGCGCCATGGAATCGCCAAGCCCGCGGGTTACCGCAAGTTCGTGCGCCGTCGGACGTTTCGAGATCTCCGGCAGCCGGATACGCTCTCCCGCCATTCCGGGGCGCTCATTGGCGAAGCTGACCTCAACCTCCGCGTCACCGGCGATGGAGCGGACACAACCGGTGATCGCCCGGCGCATCGGCTCGGTGTCTACCGGGCCGCCCGACCTGCTCTTCTGGTTGTCTCCGGGGCCTGCCATTCTGATCCTGCCTCAGGCTCCGAGCACGATGTTCGCCGCGCTCTCCTTCAGCTCGACACCGAAGGCACGCTGGTACTGCTCCGCGACCAGCGTCCGCTCCAGTTCGTCACACTTGTTGAGGAAGGTGATCCGGAAGGCAAAGGCCACGTCACCGAATATCTCGGCATTCTCCGCCCAGGTGATGACCGTACGCGGGCTCATGACCGTCGAAAGATCGCCGTTCATGAAGGCGGAGCGGGTGAGATCTGCGACGCGCACCATCTTCGAGACCGTCTCACGGCCCTCGGCCGTCTTGCCGAAGCTCTTCACCTTGGCGGCAACGATGTCGACTTCCTTGTCGTGCGGCAGGTAGTTCAGCGTCGTGACGATAGACCAGCGGTCCATCTGCGCCTGGTTGATCTGCTGCGTGCCGTGATAGAGGCCGGTCGTGTCGCCGAGGCCGACCGTATTGGCGGTGGCGAACAGGCGGAAGGCCGGATGCGGGCGAATGACCCGACTCTGGTCGAGAAGCGTCAGGCGACCGGAGGATTCCAGCACGCGCTGAATGACGAACATGACGTCCGGGCGGCCCGCATCATACTCATCGAAGACAAGCGCGACATTGTGCTGGTAAGCCCAGGGCAGGATGCCGTCCTTGAACTCGGTGACCTGCTTGCCGTCCTTGAGGACGATCGCGTCCTTGCCGACAAGGTCGATACGGCTGACATGGCTGTCGAGGTTGACGCGCACGCACGGCCAGTTGAGGCGCGCCGCGACCTGCTCGATATGCGTGGACTTGCCGGTACCGTGATAGCCGGAGACCATGACGCGCCGGTTGTGCGCGAAACCGGCGAGGATGGCGAGCGTCGTGTCGCGATCGAAGAGGTAGTCGGGGTCTAGGTCGGGAACATAGGGGTCGCCGCTGCTGTAGGCCGGCACCCTGATGTCGGTGTCGATGCCGAAGACCTCCCGGACCGAGACTGACGTGTCGGGAAGGTTCGAAATATCCAGATCGATCTTGCTCATTATCTCTCCAAGGCGCGAGCCACCGCCCGGCCGCCATATCCTCTGCCGTTCGTCGTATCGCTTAGCAGAAACCGGCTTGCTTCAACAACTGATATGCTTGGATTACGGCGCGAAAACGTTCCTCGGAACCTCGGTCACCGCCATTGGCGTCCGGGTGGTGCTTCTTGACCAGTTGCTTGTAGCGGCTCTTGATCTCGTCGGACGTCGCGCTTGCTGTGAGGTCCAGCGTATCGAACGCCTTCGCCTCCAAGGTCTTCAGCTTGCGGGCCTGCGGGCGGGGCCGGGAGCCCTCTCCCTGGGCCACGAAGCCGAAGGGATCCTTGATCCTGTTGTGTGAGGCGGCGGAGCCGGAACGCATGGTTGAGTGAAGCGGCGCAGTCTTCGATGCCTTGTTCACCCCCATCGTCCAGGTCGGCCGGTGGCCGGTTATCGCTTCCTTCTGGTAGCGGGCGATCTCGCTGTCGGAGAGGCCCGAGAAGTAGTTGTAGCCCTTGTTGTAGTCCTTCACATGCTCGAAGCAGAAGAGAAAGAACTGTCCCTCGGCATTGCGCCCGACCGGCGCCCGGTGAACGCCAGGCTTGTCGCATCCATCCCACTGGCACACCGGCGCCTCCACGGCAGTTTCCTGCTGCGGCTTCCGGCGCGTGCGAATGCGATCGAAGTATTTGGAGTCGAGTTTCATACGGGCTCATTATGGGGTTCGGGCAGAGGCGCTACAAGAATTGACAAAGCGGTTTCTTGCTGGTTTCTGGGTAGCCCCCTTTCCCTGTCTCGGAGGCGATATGTCCATCAAAGCCCAGATCGAATCACTGCTCCAGGACGGGCTGCATCCGGAGCAGATCGAGGTCATCAACGAAAGCCATCAGCATGCCGGCCACCAGCCCGGCTTCGATGGCGCCGGCGAAACCCACATGCGGGTGAGGATCGTCGCGGCGCAGTTTGGCGGCATGAGCCGGCTGCAGCGCCACCGGGCTGTCAACGACCTCCTGAAGCCTGTGCTGGACGCCGGACTGCATGCTTTGGCGATCGAGGCCGCGGCACCGGGAGAACCTCGAAGGTGGTAAGCCTCACTCGGCGGGAAGGTTCACTTCCGCCGGTCGGATCCGCAGGCGGGTGATCCGGTTCTTCTCGCGCTTCATGATGATGAAGCGCTTGCCGTAAAAGGTGAAGGCCTGCCGCTCCCGCGGAATCAGCTTGGATTCGTGGATAACGAGGCCGGCAATCGTGGTCGCCTCGTCGTCGGGCAGGTTCCAGTCGAGCGCCCGGTTCAGGTCGCGGATCGGGACGGACCCGTCGACGATGATAGAGCCGTCGGCTTCCTGCCGCACGCCTTCGATCTCCAGGTCGTGCTCATCGGATATGTCTCCGACGATTTCTTCCAGGATGTCCTCGAGCGTGACGATGCCCTGCACTTCCCCATACTCGTCGACGACAACGGCGAAGTGGACCTTCCGACGAAGAAATGCATTGAGCTGATCCTTCAGCGTCGTGCTGTCCGGAACGAACCACGGCTTCTGGGCAATCTTGACGATGTCCAGGTTCTCCGGCTCGACATTCGGCTCCGCCAGCGCCCGCAGGAGGTCCTTTGCATGGACGACGCCGATGATGTTCTCCGTCGAGTTCCGCCAGACCGGCATGCGGGTAAATGGGCTCTCCAGAACCGTCCTGACCGCCACCTCTGGCGGATCGTCGGCATTGACGGCTCGCATGACGGTGCGGTGCCTCATGATGTCGGAAACTTCGAGTTCCTCGAGATCGAGAAGGCCGCCGACACGGTCGCGATCCGCCTTTTTGAAGCCGCCCTCGCGATGAAGATGGTCCAAGGCACTCCGGAGCTCCTCATGGGCGGAGAGCATGGAGCCTTCGCTCGAGAGGTTGATCCCGACCAGGGAGAGTAGCCAGCGGACGATTGCATTGACCCCGCTCGACAGCGGGCCGACCACCAGCACGAAGAGACGCACCACCGGCGCCACAACCATCGCGAAGCGGTCGGGCGAGGAGATTGCCCAGCTTTTGGGAAGCACCTCGGAGAAGATCACCAGCAGGACTGTCATCAGAAGCGTGGCAAACGCTACACCCGAATCTCCGAACAGGCCGAGAAAGAGGCTGGTGGCGAGCGACGACGCCAGGATGTTCACCAGGTTGTTGCCGATCAGAAGCGCACCGATCAGGCGGTCGCGACGCCTGATCAAGGATGCGACGACGCCAGCCCGGTGATCACCATTGGCCTCGAGCGTGTGCATCCGCGCCGGGGAGGCTGCGGTAAGCGCTGTCTCGGAACCGGAGAAGAAGGCGGAGGCGCAGATCAGAACGAGGATCGAGACGATCGTCAGCCAGTATTCCGAGAGCACGGAGACAAAGGTTTCTATCATCAGGATCGCATGTCCTCCAGGAAGCTGGCGACCTCCGATGGCGGCACGTCATCGGCAACGAACGATTGCCCCACGCCGCGGGTGAGGATGAAAGTGAGCTTGCCACCCTTGACCTTCTTGTCCTGGGCAATCGCATCCATGAGAACATCGGTCGGCGGCAGTTCGCCCTCGATGTCGGTGATCCGCGTCGGAAGACCGACCTCGGACAGATGCGCGGCAACACGCTGAGCGTCATCCGGGCTTGCAAGGTTCAGCCGGGCGGAGAACTGATGCGCGAGCACCATGCCGATCGCAACGCCCTCTCCATGGACGAGGCGGCTGCTGTCGTAGGCCGTCGCCGCCTCGAGGGCGTGGCCGAAGGTGTGCCCGAGGTTGAGCAACGCACGACGACCCGTCTCCCGCTCGTCCTCCACGACCACGTCTGCCTTGGCCCGGCAACTGATGGCGATCGCCTCGTTCCGTTCCGGGCCACCCTCGAAGACCTGCTTCCAGTGCTTCTCGAGCCAGTGGAAGAAATAAGGCTTGTCGATCAGTCCGTATTTCACGACCTCGGCGTAACCAGCCCGGAATTCCCGCGGCGACAGGCTGTCGAGAACGGCTGTGTCGGCAAGCACCAGATCGGGCTGGTGGAAGACGCCCAGAAGGTTCTTGCCATGGCGCGTGTTGATGCCCGTCTTGCCGCCCACGGAGGAATCCACCTGTGCGAGGAGCGAGGTCGGGATCTGCACGAAGCGCACTCCCCGACGGACGATGCCCGCTGCAAAACCGGCCAGATCGCCGATGACGCCGCCGCCGAGAGCGATCACGGCATCGTTGCGCTCGATCTTCGCCGACAGCACCATGTCCGCAACCGCGGCCAGATTGTCGAAGCTCTTGGTCTTCTCGCCTGCCGGCAATGTCAGCGAAACGGCCTCGATACCGTCGGTCTGCAGGCTGTCCATGAGCGGTGCCAGGTAATGCGATGCGACGTTCTCGTCGGTGATGATCGCAGCCCGCCTGCCCTTCAGGCGTGCCGTGAATTCTCCGCCCGCGCGACCGATGAGCCCGGGGCCGATCAGGATGTCGTAGGCACGCTCCCCGAGAGGGACATGGACGATACGTTCCTCCGCAGGCCTGAGCATTGCAGCACTCATTTCCCCTGACCTTTCTCTGCGAGTTCGACAACTGCAGACAAGACGTTCGTCACCATGGTCTCCTTGCGGACATTGCCGGAATAGACGGTGAGGTCCGCCTCTGCATAAATCGGGTACCGATGATTCATGAGGTTCTCCAGCGTCGCCTTCGGGTTTTCCGTCTTCAGGAGTGGCCGATGGTCACGTTTGTTGACCCGCTCCCACAGTACATCGAGGTCCGCTTTCAGCCAGACGGATATGCCACCCTGCTTGATAAGCCTGCGGGTATTGTCGTTGATGAACGCCCCTCCGCCCGTCGAAATGACCCGCGGTCCGCCTTTCAGCAGCCTGTCGATCACCCTTGCCTCCAGCGCCCGGAATTCGGGCTCGCCATAGCTGGCGAAGAGTTCGGCGATCGTCATCCGGGAGACCTTCTCGATCTCTCCGTCGGTATCCACGAAGGGAATGGAGAGAGCCTGCGCCACCATCTTGCCGATCACCGACTTGCCCGCCCCCATTAGGCCGACAAAGACGAGGTTGCGCTTGCCAAGGGCAGCGCGAGCCTGTTCCGCAAGCGAGGACGCCGCGACGGGTGCTAGGAGGTCTGTCATAGGCCTGTATCCATTTCGTCAACGGTATCGACAAATGGACCGGCAGCGTCAAGTCGTGCTGCCGCGAAAGAGGTTGCTCGCGGCGGGCTTGCCTGACCGCAAGGGTTTACGCATATAGTGCGCACTCGCACCGGAGTGCGAACGGAGCCGTCAATCTATGCCCACCCTCTTTCGCTTCCTCTTCATCCTGACGGCCATCGCCGGCGTGATCTATGGGAGCATGGTGGCCCTCGTCCTCCTCGTGGAACCACGCGAGCGGGAAGTCTCCGTGCGGGTTCCGTCGGAGCGCCTGAACCCCGCCCCTCAGGAATAGTCGGCATGGCCGACCTCTCTCACGCCCACATCGAGGCCTTTCTCGAGATGATGAGCGCAGAGCGTGGCGCCGCCGGCAACACACTCGCGTCCTATCAGCGGGACCTCGATGACCTCCATTCCTTCCTGGCGGCAAAGAAGGTCTCCTCCATCACCGCCGGCAGCAGGGATCTCAGCGCCTACCTTTCGGACCTCGGGAAAAAGGGATTTGCCCCCAGCTCCCAGGCGCGCAGGTTGTCGGCGATGCGGCAGTTCTACAAGTTCCTCTACGCGGAGGGCCTTAGGGGCGACGACCCGACATCCACCCTGGACAGCCCAAAGAAACGCAGGGCGCTGCCGAAAACCATGAGCGAGGACGACGTTACGCGTCTTCTGGAGCAGGCGGCACGAGAGGCGGATGATCCATCGCAGGGCCAGTATGTCCGTCTTCGCATGCTGGCCCTGCTCGAACTCCTCTACGCCACCGGCATGCGCGTCAGCGAGCTCGTCTCCCTGCCCGCCCGCGTCCTCAGCCAGGAGGGCCGCTTCCTGATTATCCGGGGGAAGGGCAACAAGGAACGGCTCGTCCCGCTTTCGAAATCCGCGATCGACGTCCTGCAGCGATACGGACAGGCTCGACAGGCGGAACTGGCGGAAGCAGACGACGACCCCTGGCTTTTCCCTTCGCCGGGTAAGAGTGGCTACCTGCCGCGCCAGGTCTTTGCCCGCGACCTGAAGGCCATTGCCGCACGGGCCGGACTTAGAGCCGCCGCAATTTCACCGCACGTCATGCGCCACGCGTTCGCGAGCCACCTCCTGCAGCATGGAGCGGACCTGCGCATCGTTCAGGAATTGCTCGGTCACTCCGACATTTCCACCACACAGATATACACTCATGTGCTCGAGGAACGGCTGAGGCAATTGGTGCAGACGCACCACCCCCTTGCAAAAACCGGCGAAAACCGGGAATAGAAGGCCGCCGCCAAGCCAGAATGATCGGAACACGGATCTCATGCAGACTTATCTCGACTTCGAAAAGCCTATCTCAGACCTCGAGGGCAAGATCCACGAACTGAAGAAGCTTGCCGCTGAAGACGAGAGCATCGACACATCCGAGGAGATCGCGAGACTTGAGGGCCGCGTTCGCGAAGCGACCGAAGAGATCTATTCGAAGCTGAACGCCTGGCAGAAGACCCAGGTGGCGCGTCATCCCCAGCGCCCGCATTTCGTCGATTATGCGTCGCATCTGCTGACCGACTTCACACCGCTCGCGGGTGACCGGGGTTTCGGCGAGGATGCGGCGATCCAGGCCGGTCTCGCTCGCTTTCGCGGACAGCCTGTCGCCGTGATCGGCCAGGAAAAGGGCCACGACACGAAGAGCCGCCTCAAGCACAATTTCGGCAGCCCTCGTCCTGAAGGCTATCGCAAGGCGATCCGCGTCATGGAAATGGCCGACCGTTTCGGCCTGCCGATCATCTCGCTGGTAGACACTGCAGGCGCCTATCCGGGTGTCGGAGCGGAGGAGCGTGGACAGGCGGAAGCAATCGCCCGTTCCACCGAAATGTGTCTTGCAGTGCGCGTTCCCATGGTCTCGGTCGTCATCGGCGAGGGCGGCTCCGGCGGAGCCATCGCCATTGCGACAGGCAATCGCGTCTACATGCTCCAGAACGCGATCTATTCGGTGATTTCGCCCGAAGGTGCGGCATCCATCCTGTGGCGGGATTCGACCCGTGCGAAGGAAGCCGCCACCAACATGCGGATCACGGCGGAAGACCTGAAGGAGTTGGGCATCATCGACGACATCATCCCCGAGCCCGTCGGCGGCGCCCACAGGGATCCCCAGACGGTCATCACGGCTACCGGGAATGTCATCGAAGAGGCCTTGGCGGAACTCGGCAAGCTGTCGGGCGACGAGGTGCGCGCCGCACGGCGCCAGAAGTTCCTCCAGATCGGCCGTAACCTCTGAAGGGTGCAGCCTTAGCTCAATTTGGCCACATTGCTGATCAGGGTGGCACTTAGCCGCAGTTTTGCTATACAGACGGGGACGAGCGGTTAAGAAGATGTAAAGATTACCGCTTCATTATCGCTGCTGTTACGCAGATACTTATGTCCGCAATACACAGTCACGTGGTCCTATGCCGATGCGCCTGAAAAACATCGCTCTCGCTCTCGCACTCGCGACCGCCCTTGCAGGCTGCAATGATACTCTCGACTCCGTCGACGTGTCCAAGATCAAGAACAAGGTCGAGCACCCCCTGCCCTCGCGCATTGTCGCCGAGATGCAGAAGAAGAACATGCCGCGCACGTCGCCGATCATGATCCGCATCTTCAAGGAAGAAGGTGTCCTGGAGGTCTGGAAGGCGAAAGCCGACAACCGCTTCGACATGATCTCGAGCTACCAGATCTGCGCGTGGTCGGGAAAGCTCGGCCCGAAGAAGAAGGAAGGCGACAGGCAGGCGCCCGAAGGCTTCTACAACCTGACGCCGGCGCATCTCAATCCGAACTCCAAGTACTTCCTCGCCATCAATACGGGTTTCCCAAACCGTTATGACCAGGTCAACGGTCGGACCGGTTCCGACCTGATGATCCACGGCGCCTGCTCGTCGTCCGGGTGCTACTCGATGACCGACGAGCAGGTTCTGGAAATCTATGCCTTCGCGCGCGACGCCTTCAAAGGTGGTCAGTCCGCTGTGCAACTGCAGGCCTTTCCCTTCCGGATGACGGCTGAGAACATGGCCCGCCACCGTGGCAGCGAGCACTACGACTTCTGGCAGATGCTGAAGACCGGCTACGACAACTTCGAGGTGACGAAGCGTCCCCCCGAGGTGAATGTCTGCGAGAAAAGGTACGTCTTCAACCAGCAGGTCGAGGGCGCAGCGACCTTCAACGCTGCGGCAGCCTGCCCGCCGATGTCGACATCCCCGGGCTTGATGGCCGCTCTTGCATCCCATCAGCAGAGCTACGAAGTTGCCTATGCGAAGGCCGTCAAGAAGCTTGACGGCATGGTCTGGTACGAGCCCTCCGAAGCCGAGCGAAAGGCCGTGGTTGCCGAGAAGCGCAAGGGCCGGGACGTTGCCTATGCCCCGACCGGCACCTCTCTCGAAGCCGGCAAGCTGATGAAGCGCGAGGAGTTCGAGGCGCTGATGGCGAGGCGCACGGCGCCGGAAAGCAAACCCGCAACGACCATGCTTGCCTCGACGTCCGCCCGTCCGGCGACGGCGGCGGAGCGTATGAAGCAGGACCGCCTGCCGCGCCAGCAAAGCGAAATAGCTGCCGCCCCGACTGCAGAACCGACGGCTACGGCCGATGCATCGTCCAGCACAGTGCCGATCCCGGTTCAGAATCCAATGGCCTATGCCGCCCCGCCGGTTTCAGACAGCAAGAAACGGCCGTTCTGGAAGTTCTGGTCGCAGGAATGACATCCGGCAAGTCGGACTCCGCCTATGACTTGCGGGGTCTCAAATGCCCTCTTCCGGTGCTCAAGACCCGCCGGCGGTTGAAGTCGATGCGTTCCGGCGACGAGCTTATCATCGAAACGAGCGACCCCTTGGCCGGCATCGACATCCCGCACTTCTGCCGGGAGGAAGGCCACGAACTGCTGCAGTCGGAAAAGACCAGCGACGGCCACCGCTTCTACATCCGGAAGGGATGACCGGGGAGGCAACCGTTACATCCGCAGTCCCGGGACCGCCAACGGATTGTCTTCAAGCGCGGCGCGATCGGGGCGGTCGACGCGCGGTTGGCCGGTGAAGGCGGCGAAGAGATCCGAAACGAACTCTTCCGACAGTCCCTGCGTGATCAGCACCATGCGCGTACGTCGATCCGAGCCTGCCGGCCAGGCATCGAGCCGCTGGGGCGGGTGAAAGATGGACTGCACGCCGTGCAGCACCAGCGGCCGGTCCGGATTGTCCGACAGCGCCACCACCGCCTTCATACGCAACAGCTTCTCTCCGTGTGCAGAGCGAAGCAGATCGACGAACATGTCGATGGCCGCAGGATCTATGGGGCGATCGCTGACCAGCGAGAACGAGCGAATGTCCTCGCCATGCCGATTGACGTCGTGATGGTGGTGGTGATGGTCACCATGATGATGGTGGTCGCCGTGGTCATGATGATGATGGCCACTCCCTTGAGCGGTCGCCACCAGTTCGTCCTGCAGCCATCGCCCGACATCAGGGCTCTTGGTCGCAGGATCATAGAGACCATTGGCGAGCATCGCAGCGCTCGCGGCTTCCGGAGCGTCGCCGTCCACGCGAGGCGCCCGCGGGTTCAGCCCCGCCAGGCGCGCCTCCAGCGCCTCCAGCTGAGCTGCATCGGTCAACGACTTCTTTGAGACGATGAGCCGATCCGCCACCGCAACCTGCTTTGCAGCTTCCGCATGCCGATCAAGGGTTGCCAGACCATGCACAGCATCGACGACGGTGATGACGCCGTCGAGTTCGAAGTTCTGGGCGATGACCGGGTGTCCCATGATCGATTGCATGACAGGTGCGGGATCCGCAAGACCGGTCGTCTCGATGACGATCCGCCGCAACGGCTTAAGCTTACCGGTCTGTATCGCTTCCATGAAGTAGGCAAGCGTATCGACCATCTCTCCCCGTACCGTGCAGCACAGACAACCGTCGGAGAGTTGAACCAGCGCGTCGCCCGACGCTTCCACGAGGAGGTTATCGATCCCGACCTCGCCGAACTCGTTGATGATGACCGCGGTATCGGTAATGGCCGGATCCTTCAGGATCCGGTTGAGAAGGGTCGACTTTCCGGCGCCGAGAAAACCGGTGAGGATCGAAACGGGAATGCGGCCGGAAGCAGGAGACATGGCCTCGGCTCAGAACGTCGGCCGCGGAAGCGGGATCGGCACGTTGGCGATCTCGTTCTGGCCCTTGGTGCTCGCCGCGACTTCCGAACCTGGAATCAACCCCGCAAAGCTGTAGCGCGGCGGCCGTGACATCTCCTTGATGTAAGGAGAATGCACGATCATCCGCCCGGCATCGTCACGGCCTTCGCTGCGCACCTTGGCTGCCTGCGGGTTGCAGATCTCGGCACTCACGTCATTGACGGTGGCCGTATCACCATAGGGAGCGAGGGCTGAGAGCGACACTCCTTGGCCTGGAGGCGCGGAAAGGCCCTTCTGCAGGAGATCGGCGGATTCGTCCGCACGCCCGGCAAGGCTGTCGGAGCCGAGAACGACGGAAATGACGGTGCGGCCGTTGCGCGTCGCCGACGACACCTGGTTGAACCCGGATGCGCAGATGAAGCCCGTCTTCATGCCGTCAGCGCCGTCGAAGCGGCCGACGAGCATGTTGAAATTGGCATAGTTCTTCTTGCCGGTACTGACACCCTCGAGCGCAAAATATCCGGCATATTCAGGAAACTCCCGCTTCAGCTGCATGGCAAGAACGGCCATGTCCCGGGCGGTCGTATATTGTCCCTTGCCCGGCAGGCCATGCGGGTTGATGAATCGGGTCCAGGTCATCCCCAATCGTCCGGCCTCGGAGTTCATCATCACGATGAACTCGTCAAGGGTACCACCGACAGTCTCCGCGACGGCCACCGCAACGTCATTCGCGGATTTCACCAGCAGCAGCTTGAGGGCACTGTCGAGCGTCAGCTTCGAGCCCGGCTTGAAATACATCTTGCTGGCCGGCTGGTCCGCAGCCTTCTTGCTCATGACCACTTCCGTATCCAGTGCCAGCCTGCCGGACTTCAACGCCTTGAAGGTCACATAGGCGGTCATCAGCTTGGTGAGGGAGGCGGGATACCATTTGCTGAACGCCTCTTCATGGGCGATCACCCGGCCCGTACGGACGTCCACGACCATGCTCGGATTGGCATGAGCGAGACCCGCCGACGCGAACACCACAACGGCAAGGACGGATGCCATCAACCGGGGAAAACGCGGCAGGCTAGGGCGATTGTTCGGCAAGACGGTAACCTCGTTGTGTCGGAAACGAGCGTGGCCATAGGCGGCCTATGTGGCCAAGCAATGGCAAAGAAGATTGATTGCGTCAATCGCAACGGTCACTATGCAGTGGGACGAGGATTCACGATCTCGTATGCGAGGCCCAAGGGGAAAGAATGCCGATCATCAACCGAGCCGCCGAGCTCCAGGCGGAAGCGACGGAATGGCGCCGCCATCTGCACCAGCATCCCGAAATTCTCTACGACGTTCATGAAACCGCTGCCTTCGTGACAGCACGCCTCCACGAGTTCGGGGTGGACGAGATCGTCGGCGGCATCGGCGGTACCGGCGTCGTCGGGATCATCCGCGGCCGGGGGCCGGGCGAACAGACGATCGGGCTGCGCGCCGACATGGACGCCCTGCCGCTTGAAGAGATGACGGGCAAGCCGTGGAGTTCGAAGATGTCCGGCCGCATGCATGCCTGCGGGCATGACGGACACACCGCGATGCTGCTTGGTGCGGCAAAATATCTTGCCGAAACCCGCAATTTCAACGGAGCCATCGCGGTCATCTTCCAGCCGGCCGAGGAAGGCGGCGCCGGAGCGCTGGCGATGATCCAGGACGGCCTGATGGAGCGGTTCCGGATCGACGAGGTCTATGGCATGCACAACATGCCAGGCGTACCGATCGGCCAGTTTGCAATCCGTCGCGGCGCCATCATGGCCGCCCCCGACAAGTTCGCCATCACCGTCAGGGGCCGCGGCGGCCACGCGGCCCAGCCTCACCGAACGATCGACCCCATCCTCGTCGGCACGCAGATCGTCGGCAGCCTGCAGGCGATTGCCGCACGCAATGCCGACCCGCTGGCATCCGTTGTCGTTTCGGTGACCCGCTTCCAGGCGGGAACGACGCACAACATCATTCCCGATTGTGCCGAGCTCGGCGGAACCGTCCGCACCCTCAACGAGGAGGTTCGCGATCTCGCCGAGCAGCGCATCCGACAGATCGTCGCCGGCATTACCCTTGCCCATGATGCGAATGCGAAGATCCACTACGAGCGCAACTGCCCCGTCACCATCAACCACGACGGCGAAACCGGACATGCCGCACGGGCAGCCTCGGACGTGGTGGGCACGGCCAATCTCGATCTGGAGGTGGATCCTTCGATGGCTGGAGAGGACTTTGCCTACATGCTGAGGAGCCGCCCCGGGGCCTTCATCTTCATCGGCAACGGCGACAGCGCGCCTCTCCACAACCCCGCCTATGACTTCAGCGACGAGGCGATCGCCTACGGCATTTCCTATTGGGTGCGGCTGGCGGAACAACGCCTCGCTGATTGACGGCGGTGAACGGAGCCGGAAGCTCGCCTGCCCCGCCCATGAAAAGGCTTGGCTTCGGCAGGCGGCTTTTGTATGGATGCTGGCAATGGTCCCGTAGCTCAGCAGGATAGAGCACCAGATTCCTAATCTGGGGGTCGCGCGTTCGAATCGCGCCGGGATCACCACTCCTCATGTCCTTGCGTTGGAAGATTGCGCTCGGCCAACCCGACCATGCGCGGCGGACGTTGAGGATGAGGCACTGACTTGCCACATCGCCGTCGCTCCGTCGAGGTACTGCTTCCGCATCGCACCGGTGACAGTCGGGCTCGTGAGGGATTCGGATCACCCCAGGTCGAGCGCCGCCCGTATCATGTCGTCGCTCTCGGTCTCCTGCACCACTACGCCATACCAGCCGAGGCCGTCGTAATCCTCATAGCCAAGGGTTTTGGCGAATGCGACGATTGCCCCGTTGCGATCATAGTAGCTGCCCTTGTCCTGCCCGGCCTTCTTCTGCAGGGCGTAGTGGGTGAAGAGCAGCGAGGGGCGCGTGGTGGCGATGACCTTGTTGTTGCCATCAAGGAGCATGACGATCGTCTTCTCGGCGACGTGAGGTGGAAGGTTCGCCTCCTTCTCCACGATCGCCTGCCCCTGGATCTCCCAGTCGAAATAGACGCCGAGCATACCAAGGAGCTGCCCATTCAGCCGTCCACCCTCCCGCACGCCCGTTGCATAGACCAGCGCTTTGCGCCCGTCGTGAAGGCGGCTCGGCTTGACGTCGTCAACGATGTAGTCGTCGCCGGAACCGCAGCGTCTCGCCGCAGCAAACCAGGGCTCGGCCGAAATGGTAGAACCTGCGATCTTTCTCTGGAACGCCGGATTGGCGGAGGCGACGATGCGGCCATCCAGATCTGTCAGCACCAGATCGAGATAGACGGTGTAGAAGCGATTGATAACGCCCAGCCTCTCGGAGGCAACCGCCCGGATTGCAGGATCGTCGCTTGAAAGCGCTTGCCAGAGCGCCGAGTCGGTCGCCCACCAGCGTACGTCCGCCGTACGCTCGAAGAGGTTGCGGACGATGAGCTGGACCAGTGTCTGGGCAAGGTCCGTTAGGCGGACACCTTCCATCTCGACGACGAGCGCATCCGCCATGCTGCGACCAAGGCCGATGCGTCCCAACACACGGGTTTCGAATTTCTCGGCGATCTCCGTCGCCGTCTGCGCAAGGCGCTGCACTTCGTTGGCGACGACTGCAAAGCCCTTCCCCGTGTCTCCGGCCCTTGCCGCCTCGATCAACGCATTGATTGCCAGCAGCCTTATCTGCCTGACCACATTGGCATTGTCGGTGCTGAACCGCTCCAACTCGCTCCCGATGCCTTCGGTCACGATCTTCATGGTGCGCGGCGTTGCCGCCGGATGGATTTTGTCCTGGGGTTTCGCCAGCATTGGACGGCCTTGCTCGTAACGAAAAGATTGAAAACAAATTTGACTGAAATTACTCGGATATACTTTATCAGTACGGTTAATATTACGTTACATCAAATATACTTGCGACGACGGAAGAAGCCGAACCCAGGAACACCAGGTTTCTGCAGGCCAGACTTCCCATGTCCCTATAGGAACGCTAGCGCGGGCGGACATGCTCCATGCGGAAGCCAAGCCCTATCAGCCGGCCCGCGAGATGGGAAAGCACCGGCCAGCGGGCGATTCCGCGGATAAAGGCGGGCGGGCCTCTTCGCTTCTGCGAATCGTCCTGATCCTTCCGGCGGCTGCTGCGCATCATCACCTGGAGTTTCTGGGTTGCCCTCGTCGGGAAACCGCGGCGTTTCTCCACCGCCGCGAGATCACCATCGGTTAGCCGCCCCTCCCGCAGCGGGCGGCCGAGAATATTTGCCGTCGCCACGGCGTCCTGGATTGCAAGGTTCACACCGACACCGCCGATGGGGGACATTGCATGGGCAGCGTCGCCGATGCAGAGGAGCCCTGGCTTCCACCATTGCTTCAGGCGATCGATGCGCACGGTGAGCAGGCTGACATCGTCGAAGCTCCTGATCTCCTCCATGCGATCCGGCGGCAGTGGAGAGACGTCCCGCACCATCTGGCGGAAAGGCTCGATCCCGCCTCGTTTGATCTCGGAGAACGTCCCCTTGCGGACGACGTAACCACACTGCCAGTAATCGCCGCGGTCGATCAGCACCAGGCCCTGACGCGGGCCTGCGTGACCCATGACTTCTACCGGATCTCCCGGTTGTCGGCTGAGCTTCATCCAGAGAACCTCGCTCGGCGTGCCGAGCTTTTCCACCTCGAGCCCCGCCTTTTGCCGGACCACTGAACTGCGGCCATCGGCTCCGACGACGAGCGTGGCCCGGATTGCGGTGGGGCCCCCCTCCGTTTCGACGCGGATCCCGCTTACCCGGCCCCGTTCCACGAGCACGTCCACCACTCGCGCTTGCATGAGCAGCCGAAAATTCGGGTACTGGGCTGCCTTTCGAGCCAGGAAATTCAGGAAATCCCATTGCGGCATGAAGGCTATGAAACGGTGTTTCACCGGCAAGCGCGAGAAATCAGCAATCGTTATGTTGCGCCCGCCGATTTCCGCCGAGAGCTTCGGCGCGCGCGTGTGGGGCAGGGACAGAAACTCCTCCGCCAGCCCCAGTTCGTGCATCACTTCCAGGGTCGAGGGGTGGATCGTATCGCCGCGGAAATCCCTCAGGAAATCGGCGTGTTTCTCCACGACGACGACATCGACGCCGGCGCGGGCAAGCAGGAAGCCGAGCATCAGCCCGGCCGGGCCGGCGCCGGCGATCACGCATGTCGTCTGGAGTTCGTCCTGATGATCCATGTCCCTACTTCGCCCGAACCGTAGCGCCAATCAAGGTGCATCCGGTCGCAGCCTCGACCGACAGGGGGGTGACCCTTGTGACGAACGTGCTTGCCCTGTAGACCCGTCAGGAGATCACCTGCGGGAAACAGAAAATGGCAATAGGCCCTGGCGCGCGGCGCCGCATCTCCATCCTCGGCTCGACCGGATCGATCGGCGTCAGCACGCTCGACGTCGTCGAGCAACTGGGTGGACGTGAGGCCTTCGATCTCGTCGCCATCACCGGCAACAGCAATGTGGAACTCCTGGCGCGGCAGGCGAAGACCTTTGGAGCGAGAATGGCCGTCACGGCGGACGATGCCAGATATGCGGAACTCAAGGAAGCGCTCGCCGGAACAGGCATCGAGGCGGGCGCTGGCCGCAAGGCAGTCATGGAGGCCGCTGCAGCAGAAGCCGAATGGGTGATGGCCGCGATCGTCGGCACAGCCGGTCTGGCGCCGACACTCGCCGCCGCCCGGAGAGGTGCGGACATCGCCTTGGCCAACAAGGAGTGCCTGGTTTCCGCCGGCGATCTCTTCGTGCATGCGGTCACGGAAGGTGGCGGGCGCCTCATCCCCGTGGACAGCGAGCACAGCGCCATCTTCCAGTCCCTGGAAGACGACCAGCATCATGCGATAGAGCGGATTGTGCTCACCGCCTCCGGCGGCCCGTTCCGGACATGGTCGCGCGAACAGATGGCGGACGTCACGGTCGACATCGCGAAGGCGCATCCCAACTGGTCCATGGGCCTGAAGATCTCGATCGGCAGCGCGTCCATGTTCAACAAGGCGCTGGAGATGATCGAGGCGAAGCATCTCTTCGACCTCAGGCCGGAGCAGATCGAGGTGATCGTTCACCCGCAATCAATCATTCATTCCATGGTCGGCTATAGGGACGGTTCAATACTGGCGCAGCTCGGCGCACCCGACATGCGCACCGCCATCGGCTATGCGCTCACCTACCCGGATCGGCCTCAGTTGAACGTCGAGCGGCTCGACTTCGCCAAGCTGGCAAGGCTGGATTTCGAGGCGCCCGACGAGGTGCGCTTCCCGGCATTGCGCCTGGCGCGAACTGCGCTGCAACGCGGAGGCGTCCAGGGCGCGGTGATGAACGCCGCCGAGGAAGTGGCCTTCGACGCCTTCTGCGCCGGACAGATCGGCTTCCTGGCGATGGCCGACATCGCCGAGGAGGTCATGGAGACGATGATCGGGTATCCGGCTGCCGGCTCGATTGACGAGGTCTTTGCCGCGGATGCGGAGGCGCGAAGGAGTGCTGCTGCTCTGGTCTCGAAAAGAACAATGGCCGCATAAGCGGCCATTTGCTTGATCTGCCTGGGGTGAGATTCAGGCAACCGCGCGGGCGAGCGCGCAGCGCGACCAGAGCTGATGAACCCCGTCGACGAGGCGTTCGAGATCGCCATCCGAATGCAGCGGCGTGGGGGTGATGCGCAGGCGCTCCGTCTTGCGCGGGACCGTCGGGTAGTTGATCGGCTGCACATAGATGTCGAACGAGTCGAGCAGGATGTCGGAGATCCACTTGCACTTGGCAGCGTCGCCCACCATGATCGGCACGATGTGGCTGGGATTGTGCATGTGCGGAATGCCACGGGCATCGAGCAGCGAACGCAGCTTCTTGACGCGGTCCTGATGGCGGACGCGTTCGAAGGGGCTGGCCTTCAGGTGCCGGATCGAGGCGATCGCGCCGGCAGCGAGCGTCGGCGGCAGGGCGGTCGTGAAGATGAAGCCGGAAGCAAATGAGCGGATGAAGTCGCAGAGCGCTGTAGACGCCGCGATATAGCCCCCCATCACGCCGAAGGCCTTGCCAAGCGTGCCCTCGATGATCGTCAGGCGGTCCATCAGGCCTTCGCGCTCGGCGATGCCGCCGCCGCGCGGACCGTACATGCCAACCGCATGGACTTCGTCGAGATAGGTCATTGCACGGTATTTGTCGGCGAGATCACAGATCTCCTTGATTGGCGCGATGTCGCCATCCATGGAGTAGACTGATTCGAACGCGATCAGCTTCGGCGCATTCGGGTCGGCTGCCGCAAGCTTTGCCTCCAGGTCGTTGAGGTCGTTGTGCTTCCAGATCACCCGATCGCATTTGGCGTAGCGAATGCCTTCGATCATCGACGCGTGGTTCAACGCATCGGAGAAGATGATGAGGCCGGGGATTTTCTGGCCGAGCGTACCGAGCGTCGCCCAGTTGGAGATATAGCCGGAGGTGAAGACGAGCGCGGATTCCTTGCCGTGAAGATCGGCAAGTTCCTGCTCGAGAAGAACATGGTAGTGGGTGGTGCCAGAGATATTCCGGGTGCCTCCCGCACCCGCGCCACAGTGATCGATCGCCTCATGCATGGCTGCGATCACGGCTGGATGCTGGCCCATGCCGAGATAATCGTTGGAACACCAGACCGTAACTTCCTTGGGACCCTCGGGGGTGTGACGCGTGGCACGAGGGAAACTGCCGCGATGCCGCTCGAGATCGGCGAACACCCGGTAACGGCCTTCCTGGTGAAGACTGTCCAGTTCGCTCTTGAAAAATGCCTCGAAATCCATGTCACACTCCAGAACCCTGTAACGGTTTTGGTTTCTCGCTCGCTCCGCGTCAACCCCGCAGATTGGAATTAATCCAGACTGCGGCAATTGGACGTTATTTCGAGCGGTTCCAGGGTCCGTGGTAGCCGATGCGGGCCACCACGGACTTGATCCACATCAAGTTGGGAAGGATATCCCGACCTCTCCTCTTCACCCGGCTGCCTGGACGGCACGCTTGGCCATTACACGAACAAGATTGGCCCTGTAGTCCGCGCTCGCATGCATGTCGGCGAGCATATCCGCCTGACCGACTTCGGCTGTCATGACGGCTTCGGGCGACCAGGATGATGCCAGTGCTTCTTCCATGCCTCCATGGCGGAACACGCCGTTCGCTCCCGCACCCGTTACAGCCACACAGATCCCGTCCGGGCGCTTGGCGACGAACACCCCGGCAAGCGCATAACGCGAAGCGGGATTGGCAAACTTTGCATAGCCTGCCTTCTCGGGCGCCTCGAAGGTCACGGCGGTCACCATCTCGCCCTCCTCCAGGGCCGTCTCGAAGAGACCGGTGAAGAACTCGTCTGCTCCGATCCACCGGCGATCGGTGATGATCGTCGCCCCGAGACCGAGCATGGCGGCCGGATAGTCAGCGGCCGGATCATTGTTGGCGATCGAACCGCCGATCGTTCCCATGTGCCTGACATGCGGATCGCCGATCATTCCGGCCAGATCGCAGATCGCCGGACAGACCGAGCGCAGGAGCGACGAGCCGGCGACATCCGCATGCGGCGTGGCTGCGCCGATTCGTACATTGCCGCCATCGAGGGAAATTCCCTTGAGGTCGGGAATGTGACGCAGGTCGATCAGGTCCGACGGAGCGGCCAACCGCTGCTTCATCGTTGCGATCAGCGTCATTCCGCCGGACAGATACCGCCCTTCCTCATGCTGGCTCTTGAGTTTAACGGCCTCCTCGACCGAGGAGGCGCGGTGATAGCTCGTTGCATACATGTCCGGTCCTCCTCAGTGTGTCGCGCGCATAGCCTGCCAGACCTTCATCGGTGTGGCGGGCATGGTCAGGTTGTTGTTGCCGATCGCGTCGGTGATGGCATTGATGAGCGCCGGCGGCGAACCGATTGCCCCCGCCTCGCCGCAGCCCTTGATGCCAAGCGGATTGCTTGGACAGGGCGTGTTCTGGTGCGAGAGGTTGAAGGACGGAAGGTCGTCCGCGCGAGGCATGGCATAATCCATGTAGCTCGCGGTGAGCAGCTGGCCGCTTTCCCGATCATAGCGCACTTCTTCGAGCAGCGCCTGACCGATCCCCTGCGCCAGCCCCCCATGCACCTGTCCTTCGACGATCAGTGGATTAATGATATTTCCGAAATCGTCTGCCGCGACGAACTGGATGATCTCAGTCTTGCCCGTCTCCGGATCGACCTCGACCTCCGCGATATAGCAGCCAGCGGGGAAGGTGAAGTTGGCGGGATCGTAGAACGCCGTTTCCTTCAGCCCAGGTTCCATGCCCGATGGCAGGTTATGGGCGGTATAGGCCGCCAGCGCCACCTGGAACCACGGTACGGTCTTGTCCGTACCCGCCACCTTCAGTTCACCGTTCTCGATGACGATGTCGCTGTCATCCGCCTCCATCAGGTGGGCGGCGATCTTCTTCGCCTTCGCCTCGACCTTGTCCAGCGCCTTGACGACCGCCGACATTCCGACCGCTCCGGAGCGGGAACCGTAAGTGCCCATACCCATCTGCACCTTGTCGGTGTCGCCGTGAACGATGTTGACGCTGTCGAGCGGCACGCCGAGCCGCTCCGCCACCAGTTGCGCAAACGTCGTCTCGTGACCCTGTCCATGGCTATGTGAGCCGGTCAGGACTTCGATGGTGCCGACGGCGTTCACCCGCACTTCCGCCGATTCCCACAGACCGACGCCCGCACCCAGAGAGCCGACGGCAGCCGAAGGTGCGATGCCGCAGGCCTCGATGTAGCAGCTCATGCCGATTCCACGGCGCTTGCCACGGCCTTCCGCCTCTGCGCGCCGCGCCGCGAAGCCATCCCAGTCGGCCGCCTGCATGGCGGCACTCAGCGATGCGTCGTAGTCGCCGGCGTCATAATTCATGATGACCGGCGTCTGATAGGGGAACGAACGGATGAAATTCTTGCGCCGCAATTCGGCCGGAGAGATCCCGAGTTCCCTGGCGGCCGTTTCCATCGTCCGCTCCAAGAGATACGTCGCCTCGGGCCGCCCGGCGCCGCGATAGGCATCCACCGGCACGGTGTTGGTGTAGACCGTGCGGACATTGGCATGGATTGACGGGATGGCGTACTGCCCGGAAAGCAGCGTCGCATAGAGATAGGTCGGCACGGCGGAGGAAAAGAGGGACATATAAGCGCCGAGATTGGCGATTGTGTCCACCTTCAGCCCGATGATGCGATGATCGGCGTCGAAGGCCATCTTCACCTTCGAGACATGGTCACGGCCATGCGCATCGGTCAGGAAGGCTTCAGTGCGATCCGAGGTCCACTTGACCGGGACCCCGGTCTTCTTGGATGCCCAGAGACAGACGATCTCCTCCGGATAGATGTAGATCTTCGACCCGAAGCCGCCGCCAACATCGGGAGCGATCACCCTCAGCTTGTTCTCGGGAGCGACATTATAGAACGCGCTCATCACCAGCCGCGCCACATGCGGATTCTGGCTGGTCGTATAGCATGTGTAATGATCTTCGGCCGTGTCATAGATGCCGAGGGTCGCACGCGGCTCCATCGGGTTGGGCGACAGCCGGTTGTTGTGGATCTCGATCTCGGTGACGTGGGCCGCGGTTGCGATCGCCTGGTCCGTCGCCGAACCATCGCCGATCTCCCAGTCGAAAATCAGATTGCCCGGCGCCTCCGGATGTATCTGCGGCGCGCCGGCCTCCAGCGCTGACACCGCCTCCGTCACCGCCGGAAGCTCCTCGTAGTCCACCACGACCGCTTCTGCCGCATCACGTGCTTCCGCCGAGGAATCGGCGACGACGATCGCGACCGCATCGCCGACATAACGGACGATCTCGTGCGCGAGCGGGCGCCAGGCACCCATCTTCATGGGCGATCCGTCTTTGGAATGGATCATCCAGCCGCAAATCAGGTTGCCGATCCCATCGGCCTGTAGCTGCCTGCCGTCCAGCACGTCGATGACGCCCGGCATGGCCTTCGCGGCGGCGGCATCTATGCCGCGTATCCTTGCATGGGCATAGGGGCTGCGAACAAAGTAGGCATATTTCATTCCCGGCACCGACATGTCGTCCGTGTACCGGCCCTTGCCGGTCAGGAAGCGTTTGTCTTCCTTGCGGGTGACACGTGCACCGATTCCTTCAACACCCATTTTCATCTCCTCCAGAAATGAGCGAACAGCAACTTCGAAGGGCGGATACCTCCGGCCGCAGAAGCGGCTGTCGGTCCTATCCGCACGCCTCGGTCTGGCTTGTCATTCCGCCGCCTGCCGACCGGCCGCCATTTCGGCGTCGGCGGCAAGGACTGCCTTGACGATGTTGTGGTATCCGGTGCACCGGCAGATATTGCCTTCCAGTTCATGGCGCACGGTCGCTTCGTCGAGCTTCCCGCCATGACGGTTGATCATGTCCACCGCGGTCATCACCATGCCGGGCGTGCAGAAGCCGCACTGCAGGCCGTGGTGTTCCTTGAAGGCGGCTTGGACGGGATGAAGTTCGCCTTGTGCGGCGATTCCCTCGATGGTCGTGACGCTTGAGCCTGCCGCCTGGACGGCGAGGATGGAACAGCTCTTGACGGATTTGCCGTCCATGTGAACCACGCATGCGCCACACTGGGTCGTGTCACATCCGACATGCGTTCCCGTCAGTCCCAGTTTCTCCCGGATGAAATGAACCAGCAGCGTGCGGTCGTCACACTCGCCGCTCACCGTACGGCCATTCACCGTCAGCGTCACTTTTGCCATCGTGCTCCTCCTCGTGTCTCCTCCAGACACGCTCGCATCATTTTCCTTTTTGCCAGCCCGATCAACCTCTAGCTTTGCGACGAAGGAACATTTTTCCGACGAACGACGAGCGACGGTCCCGCTGGACATGACGCCCGTCAAATTCGGTGCAGAAAGATCCGACGGCGATCGCCTTGGATCTATGGACATCGGCTACGCCCGATCTATTGTTGCAGTCGATGGGGTGCACGAAAGCCGAGGGCGAAGGCGTCACCACCAGCCATTGATGACGTTGAGTCGTGGGAGAGAGACGATGAGAAGAATGCTTGTGCTCGCAATGACGGGACTGATGCTGGCAAGCTGCACCCAGACGGAACAGGGAGCCGCAATCGGTGCCGGCACCGGTGCCGTGATCGGCGGCCTGGCCACAGGCAATGTGCGGGGAGCCGCAGTCGGCGCCGCGATCGGCGGCGTTTCGGGCGCCCTGATCGGCTCTGTCGCCGAGCAGCCCGGCCAGTGCTACTACCGCGACCGCTATGGACGGCGTTACATCGACGACTGCCCCCGCCGTTACTGAGCCGCGCATATCCGGCTGTGGCCCCGGAGCAAGCTCCGGGGCTTTTCTTTTTAATAACAATCACCGAGCCATCAAAAGAGGTGTTCGGCCTCGGCTTTAACCGCTACATAGGCGGACTTGACGCTTGAAAGACGGCTCGGAAGGCAAGGACCGATAGTGTGGGTGCGTAGACCAGTTAGCGAGGCAACTGCCGCCTGCTTCCCAGGACGGATGGTGACGTTCATGGCCTCTGCCGTCGTGATCGGTCTTCTCTCGGCCTCGCCGGCTCATGCTCTCAAGCTGTTCGGCATCAATCTGTTCGGATCCGAGGAAGAGACCATAGAGGTCATCAATCCCGTCCGGTACGACGCCACGCTGTCCACAGGCGACGCCGACTCCGATCTTGCCGAACGCTTGGAGAATGCCGCCTCTCTTGTCAACGATGAGGAACAGCCGGTGTCGGGAGACCTTGGTATCGTCATCAAGGCACGAGAAGACCGGGACCGGCTGGTCGCAGTCCTCTATGAGGAGGCCCGCTATGGCGGCACCGTCCATATCAGCATCGAGGGCGTTGATATCGACGCCCTCCCCCCAAACCCGACTTTCGATCACTCACGCCCTGTGCCGGTTACAGTCAGCGTCATACCCGGCCCGGTCTTCAAGCTCGGCTCGGTGCGGTTCGAGGGTGACGCTGCCGGACGCGATCCCGCCGACTACGACCTTGTCCCGGGAGGAGAAGCCGGTTCACGGGTCATTCTGAAAGCAAGCGAACGTCTGCTTGTCGATGTGAAGGCAGAAGGACGACCGCTGGCGCGTCTGACGGAGCGGCAGGTCACAGCCGACCATCGGACGCTGACGGTGGACGTCGTAACGGGTGTGGTCAGCGGCCCCGAAGCCGACTTCGGCGCGGTGACGGTCAAGGGATCGCGAACCGTGAAGGCAGATTTCATCCGTCGCTATTCGCGACTGGACAAGGGTGACCGCTATTCGCCCGAGCAGTTGCGGAAGGCATCGGAACGTCTGCGTGAACTGGGCGTATTTTCAAGCATCACGATCCGCGAGGCAGAAGCGCTTGCACCCGACGGAACACTTCCCCTCACCATCGAGGTTTCCGAGGGCAAGCATCGCTATTTCGGATTCGGTGCAGAATATTCCTCGCTGGATGGCGCAGGCCTGCAGGGCTACTGGGGCCACCGAAACCTCTTCGGGGAGGCTGAAGCGCTTCGGATAGAAGGCAAGGTATCGGGTATCGGCGCCACAACGGACGTGACGACCTTCGACTATTCCGCCGGCATCGTCTTCACCAAACCAGGATTCCCCGTTCCGGAAGCCACATTCGAGTCGCGTCTGGAGGCGAAAAGCGAGACGCCCGACGACATATACGAAGCGCAGACGGTCATCGGCTCTGCCGGCCTCTCCTACGAACTCAACGAGACCGACACGCTGAAGGCTGGCGGAGAAATTGCCTGGATCAATGCCGACGACGCCTTCGGCGAAAACGATTACCTGACATTCAGCGTCCCCGTCGCGTTCGAGCGGGATGCCCGTAACAACAAGCTTGACCCGACGGAGGGATACTGGGCGACGATCTCGGCAAAGCCCTCCTACGAATTCTTCAACGGTAACGTCTTTTCCTCGTTTGAAGGGTCGCTCTCCGGCTATCTGGGTCTGGGAGCCGAAGACAACATCGTCCTCGCGGGCAAGGTTTCGGCCGGCACGCTGATCGGTGCGGAAGATCTCGCCGACATCCCCGTGACCCGCCGGTTCTTCGCTGGCGGCGGAGGATCGGTCCGCGGCTATGCTTTCCGTGAGATTTCGCCCTATAATGACGCCGAGGAAGCCTTGGGCGGACGCTCTTACGCGCTCGCATCATTCGAGGTCAGGACCAAGATCACCGAGAATATCGGTCTGGTACCATTCATTGACGTCGGGACGGTCTCGACCGAAATCGTGCCTGATTTCTCCGATATCCGTGCCGGTGCGGGTATCGGGATTCGGTATGCGACGCCATTCGGGCCGCTCCGCCTCGACGTTGCAGTACCGCTTCGGAAATATGACGGCGGCAGCGACTACGGCATCTATGCCGGGATCGGGCAATCGTTCTGACAGCGCCGCGAGGCGATCAACTAGGGGCAGGATGGGATGGTTCGCCTGTTGAAATGGGTTGTGAAGATCGCGCTCGTCGCGGTGGCGATCCTTCTCGTCATGGCTCTCGGTATCCTGCTCTTCGTGGGCTTGACCCCGGTTGGCAGCCAGATCGCGGCCGAGCGTATCTCATCCATTGTCTCGACACCGGAAAGACAGGTTAATTTTTCGCCTCCGCAGGGCCTTCTGAGCGGCGACCTGCAGATTGCCTCCCTTACCCTATCCGACGATGAAGGCACCTATGCGGAGATCGAGGGGCTGCACGTCAACTGGTCACCGTCCGCGTTGTTGCGCGGCGTGTTCCGCGCCGAGAATGTGAGCGTTGACAGCATCGATGTTTTGCGCGCGCCGCTTCCGTCTGCGCTGCCGGATGAGCCGCAAGCTGGACAGTCCTCCGGCTTCTCGCTGCCTGTCGGCGTGCGCGTTGCACAGATCGATATGCCTGACATCGAGATCGCGCCGGCTCTCACCGGCCGGCCCTTTTCTCTTTCTCTCAAGGGATCGATCGACGCCACCGGTCCGAACATACGGCTTGATCTCCAAGCAACCAGGCAGGATGAACCGGATGCTCGCGCCGTTGCGGACATACTGTACGCACCTGCCGAGAACCGCCTTGCTGTAACAGCGTCCGTTTCGGAGCCGCAGGGCGGCTTGTTCGCGCGCCTGCTGAAGCTTCCAGGCGCCCCCGCAGTCGACCTGGCACTCGAGGGGACCGGGCCTTTGTCAGACTGGAGCGGCAAGCTGTCAGGCAGCGTGGCCGGGGACCCTGTCGTGGCAGTAGAGGGAAGCCACCAGATGCTTCCGGACGGCAGCCGCCGGGTCGAGGTCGTGGGCGGCGGCCAGTTGGCGACACTCCTGCCACCCGCGTTTCGCCCGTTATTCGAGGGCACGACCGATATCGACGTAGCAGCCAATGTTGGCCGCAACGGGCGCATCTCGATCGATAATGGCAAGATCGTTTCTGGCGCAGTGGATGTCACGGCATCAGGTGTGTGGGATCCGGCGGGTGACAACAGCCTCACGGCAAGCCTCACCGGCACCGATGGACCCGTGCCCATCGTATGGCCGATTGCCGGTTACAACAGCCGGTTTGTCGTCGACACTCTCAACCTGACGGTCACCGGCGCAGCACAGTCCGCGCGCCTCAACGCAACCGCGGCACTCGCCTCAGCCGACGTGGCTCAAGGCCGCTTCGGCCAGATCAGGCTGCAGGCGGAAAGTGAAGACCTGAACCTGGTGACCCGCTCCGGCAGCGTGCGCTCCCGCTTGACAATCGGCGAAAGTGATTTCTCAAATGCTGATCTGGATCGCGCCTTGCAGGCACCGATTACGCTCGACGCGCCGCTCCGCCTCGATCTGCCGGCCATCGGTTTGGATGCGGCAACGCTCGACAGCGCGCGTTTGAGCGGAACCGTCAGCGGGACGTACAATACCACCTCCCAGAACCTCACGGGCAACTTCCGGATCACCGCAACACCGGAAGCCATGCCGCCTGCATTTGCCTCGCGCTTCGAAAGCACGATCATGGCTGAAGGCTATGTCGAACGGACGTCCGCCAACCAGGTGAAGGTCGAGAACTTCGTCCTGAAATCTGATGCGGTGGAAGCGCACGGCAACGCGACCTTGGCTGGCGAGCAGATGACCGGCCGTCTTGCCGGGCGCTTGCCCGAACTTCGTCGCTGGCTGGCCAATGCCGAAGGCGCGGCAGGTTTCGACGTCTCGGCGGAGGGAAGGTTGGATGCCCTGTCGGTAAAAGGCGTTGTCAATGCCGCAGAGATTAGACTGGCAGGAAAGCTCCTGCGGGATCTGCGTGTGAACGTGGAGGGCGTCGCCAATCCGCAATCGCCCGCCGGAACGGTCGAGGTGACGGGATCGATCGAGGGGCAACCGCTCAGCATTAATGCGGACCTGCGGTCGGAAGGAGGCCGCACCTCGGCGCCAGCCATCGACCTCCAGGTGGGACCCAACCGACTGGAAGGGGCTCTGAGCTTCTCTCCCGATTTCATGCCCGAAGGCAATCTGGAGTTTGAATTCCCCGACGTCTCACTGCTTGCGGCGCTTGCGGCCCAGCAAGCGGAAGGCGATCTCCAGGGCTCCGTCGCCTTCGAAAACCAGGACGGGCAAACAACAGCCGTTGTGCGGGCCTCCGGAAGCCGGGTCGCCAGCGGAAATCTGGAGGTTACCGGCCCGGTGATCGACGTGACGGTTCCTGACCTGCGGGCACTTGCTGCGGACGGCACGATCCGGGCAACCCGGCTTGGAACCGCAGCAACCGCGATAGAGGCTCTGGACTTGAACTTCGCTTACCAGGATACCGGCACTCGGCTCGAGCTGGACGCCCGATATGACGACGCACCATTGACGGGTGTGGCCACGGTAAGAACAGGCGATACCACGTCGGTTGCGCTCGAGAGCTTCGCGGCCGAGCCTCGCGGCATTCCTGTCCAACTGGCCAACCCAACGACCATCGTAGTCGCGGATGGAACCGCCCGCCTGTCCGACCTCACCGTCGGTACGGGCAACGGCCGCGTCCGGCTGACGGGGACAGTCGGCAATCTCCTTGATCTGCAAGCAGAAATCGAATCCCTTCCTGCAAGCCTGCTCAATACCTTCGCACCCGCACTCAATGCGGCCGGCTCCATCTCCGGGACCATCGACGCCGAAGGCTCCCTCACCGCCCCTTCGATCCGCTATGATCTCGAATGGTCGGAGGCGCAGCTGCAACAGACCAGGCAGGCGGGCGTCGGACCGCTTCAACTGCAGGCGGCCGGCAGCTTTTCCGACAGGACGCTTCAGCTGGACGATACACAGCTGTCGGGCGCGGACGGGCTGGATGTCGATGCATCCGGCCGCATCGTCCTGAACGATGACGGACCGCCTGCACTGGACATCAAGGCCACGGCCAACGCAGTCCCCGCCAGTCTTGCCAACGCCTTCGTTCCCGGCCTTGGCGCCCGCGGAACGATCGCCGGTACCGTCACTGCGGCCGGAACGCCGCAGGCGCCCGCCGTCCGCTACGACCTGACATGGTCGGATGCTGCCGTCGCCCAGACGACATCCGCCGGGCTTTCGTCGCTACAGGTGAGGGCGACCGGCGAGTACCGCGACAATGCCATCACGATCGAGACGAGCCTTGCCGGACAAGGCAACCTGTCGCTCTCCGGCGGAGGCACGATTTCGCTGCAGGGCGCGCGAGCTCTGGATCTTCAGTTCGACGGCCAGGTCCCCTTTGCCATCCTGGCCGGACAACTGGCAGACCAGGGTTTCGTGCTGGAGGGAACGGGAAGCGTCGATCTGATAATCGGCGGCACGAGCGCCTCCCCCTCCATCACCGGTACCGCATCCACATCAGGAGCCCGTCTGATCGATGTCCGGCGCAACCTCGCATTCGAGCAACTTGCCGCCAACGTCACATTTACCGGCACCGAGGCGAATATCTCCAGCCTGACCGGCACGCTCTCGACCGGTGGCCGCATTTCCGCCAGCGGTTCCATCGGCATCATCCCCGGTTCCGGTTTCCCCGCAGATCTCTCGATCAGCCTGGTGGACGCCACCTATGTCGACGGCACGCTCTTCACGGCAACCGCCAGCGGAGATCTTACCATCACAGGCCCGCTGACGACCGGGCCTGTACTCGGTGGCCGCATCACGCTCTCTGAAGCGGCGATAACCGTTCCGGCCAAATTGCCGACATCCCTGACCGAGATCGAGATCCGCCACCGCAACCCGCCTCCCGAAGTTGTCCGTCAGGTGAGGGAACTCGCGCCGGAGCAGGCGTCGGGCACCTCAAGTCCCCTGGCTCTCGATCTCCAGATAAGCGCGCCCAGCGGTATCTTCGTTCGCGGTCGCGGGATCGATGCCGAACTCGGTGGCGAACTGGCGATTACCGGCACCGCCGCCGCACCGCAGGTGGCGGGTGGGTTCGAGATGCGCCGGGGCCGCATCATCATTCTGACAAAGCGTCTGGATTTCACCTCGGGCGAGATCACCTTCGGCGGCGGCCTGATCCCGGTTCTCGACCTCGAGGCGACGACGACATCGGCGCAGACGACCATCACCGTGAACGTGAACGGTATCGCGAACGATCCGGATATCAGCTTCTCCTCGTCGCCAGCCCTGCCACAGGACGAGGTCTTGGCGCGGCTGATCTTCGGTCAGTCGATGTCGCGCCTCTCGCCGCTGCAGATCGCCCAGTTGGCCGATGCTGTCGGCCAGCTCGCAGGCGGCGGCTCCACCTCGCTCCTGGAAACGCTCCGCAGCAATCTCGGCGTCGATGACCTCGATATCAACACGGACGAAACGGGCCAGACGACGGTCTCTGTAGGACGCTACCTGAACAACCGGACTTATCTCCAGCTGGAGCAGGGCGGCGCAGAGGGCGCGCGCGCCACCATCAACCTGGATGTCGGGCGCGGGGTGAAGCTGAAAGCCGGCGCGGGAACAGAAGGCGGCACCGCGGGTATCTTCTACGAACGGGAATACTAGGCGCGGAAACTGCCTCGCGCCGAACGCAACGCTTTTGCTGCAGGCGGTTTAGATTTATTCAACATTCTACAAATAAGGTGGTCCCATCGCACCACGACACGAAGCGCGTAGCCAGGAGGCGCGTGTGCTTCCGGCCCGGCTTTCGGTGCTGCGTCGAGCGTCGCCTTGCTCCAGGCACCGGAGAGTTGGGAAGACATTGATGGCCACGATGAACACTTCTGCAAGCTACAGCGGCGAAACGCTGGAAATCATAGCATTTCGCCTTCACGACCAGGAATTCTGCGTCAAGACCACGACCATTCGCGAAATCCGCGGCTGGGCGCCGTCCACGCCAATTCCGCATGCACCGGCGGACGTGATCGGCGTCATGAACCTGCGCGGCTCGGTAATCCCGATCATCGATCTCGCCCAGAAGCTCGGCATGAAGAGCGCCGTCGCAACGGAGCGCAGCGCCATCGTCGTGGCGGAGGTCCACAACATGGTGATTGGCATGCTCGTCGATCAGGTCTCCGACATTCTCACGATCCCGTCGAACCAGGTTCAGCCGGTTCCGGAAATCTCTGCCTCGTTCGACAAGTCCTTCTCCGAAGGCATCATCGCCAACGAGAACGGCATGATCTGCTTCCTGAACCTCTCCAAGATGTTCAAGGGCACCGAAGTGGAAGATCTCGCCGCCTGAGGCAGTCCCCTCGCTCAAGCCTTCAAGAAGCCGCATGGATCCGTCCGGCGGCTTTTTCGTTGTGACGACTGTCACTCGTCAGGCTAACACCACTGACCGTACCGTGGGGTCAACTGCTGGTCTCGGGAATGCTCGGCTCGGAAAGCGACTCTCCCGCAACCACTCCCTTTCCGCCTGACCCGCCTTCGGCTGCTTCATCACCGACGCCCACTCCCGATCCGACCCGGGCCTCGGGCCGACGGATCAGCGTTGAGGCCTCGATGACGAGCGGAAGCAGTCCGGCCCCGCCCAAATCGATGTGCTCGAAGAGATGCCGCCGCATCCGCGGTTCCCAGAACTTGTTGATGTGGGTTGCGACCCCCTCCGCCCTCACCTCCTCGGGCTGGGACAGAAAGAAGGTGGCGATCTGGTTCGCCATCCTGACGAGTTTTTCTTGCGACTGATCATGCGACATGAGCGCTGCTTCCCATCTTGATGCGGTCGCTTCGTGTGAAGACTTCGAAGTCCTTGCCGCGCGCAAGCGCGACGACCGTCATGCCCGCCTCCTCGGCTGTGCGGATCGCCAGTGCAGTGGGTGCGGAAATGGCGATCAGGATGGGTGAACCCAGGATCGCGGTCTTCTGCACCATTTCCACGGAAACGCGGCTCGTCACCACGACCGCACCAGTGGCGCCTTTTATACCCTGCCACGCCACGGCACCAATAAGCTTGTCGAGAGCGTTATGGCGCCCGACATCCTCGCGGACCATCGCCAGCCCTATGCCCGGCACGAAGAACCCTGCCCCATGCACCGCATGGGTCTCAGCATGCAGCGGCTGGCCTTCGCTGAGAGCCGCAACGGCAGCGCTGACATGTCCAGCATCCAACTCGCAGCCTGGGCCGGAAAGCAAGGAAACCGGTCTCATCGCCTGATCGAGCGATTCCAGGCCGCACAGGCCGCAGCCAACAGGACCCGCCATGCTGCGACGACGGCGACGCAACGCCTCCTCCTTGTCGCCCTGGAGACTGATCTGGACATCCAGGCCCTTGCCGGCAACAACCACCTCGACGGCTTCGATATCGTCTGCCTTGCCGATGATGCCCTCGGTGAGGCTGAAACCTATAGCGAAATCGACCAGGTCGCTTGGCGTACCCATCATCACGGCATGGGTTGAGCCTCCGTAGGAGAACGCGATCGGCACCTCCTCTGGAACGACCCTGAGGCCTGGGCGCACACCGTTACGCCAGATTGTCTCCCTAACCGCCGCTTTCGTGTCGTAAGCCTGCACCCCTTGTCCTATTCCGCTGCTTCCATCTTTCCGGCGATCCGCCGAGACTGCCGTGTCAGCTCCTCATAATCCTGTTGCCATTCCGTCGGTCCGTTCGACGGCAAGACCTGCACCGCCGTTACCTTGTATTCCGGACAGTTGGTCGCCCAGTCTGAAAAATCGGTCGTGATGACGTTTGCCTGCGTGTCTGGGTGATGGAAGGTCGTATACACGACGCCCGGCGCCACCCTATCGGTGATGAGCGCCCTCAGGCTGGTCTCACCGGCGCGGCTGGCAAGCTTGATCCAGTCACCGTCCTTGATGCCCCGCTGCTCTGCGTCGTGCGGGTGGATCTCCAGCCGGTCTTGGTCATGCCAGACCACGTTCTCCGTCCGACGCGTCTGCGCCCCGACGTTATACTGGCTGAGGATGCGGCCTGTGGTGAGCAGCAGCGGGAAGCGCGGGCCGGTGCGTTCATCGGTCGCGACATATTCGGTGCGGATGAACTTGCCCTTGCCGCGGACAAAGCCGTCCACATGCATGATTGGCGAGCCGTCCGGATATTTCTCGTTGCAGGGCCACTGCACCGATCCCTTCGCGTCGAGATAGGCATAGGAGACGCCAGCGAAGCTCGGCGTGGTGGCCGCGATCTCGTCCATGATCTCCGCAGGGTGCGAATAGGTCCAGTTCAGCCCTATCGCCTGCGCCAGCCTTTGCGTTACCTCCCAGTCTGCGTAGCCGTTCTTCGGGCTCATGACCTTACGGACGCGGTTGATACGCCGCTCCGCATTGGTGAAGGTCCCGTCCTTCTCCAGGAAGGTCGAGCCCGGCAGGAAGACATGCGCGTAGTTGGCCGTCTCGTTCAGGAAGAGGTCGTGCACCACGACGCATTCCATTGCGGCAAGACCTGCGGAGACGTGCTTCGTGTCCGGATCGGATTGGAGGATGTCTTCCCCCTGGATGTAGAGGCCCTTGAACGTCCCTTCCACGGCCGCGTCCAGCATGTTCGGGATGCGCAGCCCCGGCTCATTGTTGAGCGTCACACCCCACATCTTCTCGAAGGTGTCGCGCGTGGCGTCGTCCGAGATGTGCCGATAGCCCGGCAGTTCATGCGGGAAGGAACCCATGTCGCAGGAGCCCTGGACGTTGTTCTGGCCGCGTAGCGGATTTACGCCGACGCCGGGACGGCCGATATTGCCAGTGGCCATAGCAAGGTTCGCGATCGCCATCACCGCGGTGGAACCCTGGCTGTGCTCGGTCACCCCGAGCCCATAGTAGATTGCCCCATTGCCGCCGGTCGCATAAAGCCTCGCTGCTCCGCGAACAAGGGCCGCCGGCACGCCGGTGTACGCCTCGGTCGCTTCCGGGCTGTGCTGCGGCTCGGCCACGAACGCCGCCCAATCTTCGAATTCCGACCAGTCACAGCGTTCGCGGATGAAGGCCTCATCGAAGAGTCCTTCCGTAACGATCACATGCGCGAGCGCCGTCAGCACCGCCACATTGGTCCCGGGCTTCAACGGCAGATGGTAGGCGGCTTCCACATGCGGCTGGCGGACGAGGTCGATACGGCGCGGGTCGATGACGATCAGCTTCGCTCCCTGCCGCAACCGCTTCTTTAGACGCGAGCCGAAGACCGGATGTCCGTCCGTCGGGTTGGCGCCGATGACGACCACAACGTCGGAATACTCAACCGAATCGAAATCCTGGGTGCCGGCCGAGGTTCCATAGGCCTGGCCGAGCCCGTAACCCGTCGGCGAATGGCAGACACGGGCACAGGTATCGACGTTGTTGTTGCCGAAGCCGGCCCGGACAAGCTTCTGGACGAGATAGGTCTCCTCGTTCGTGCAGCGCGATGAGGTGATCCCACCGATCGAATCTCGGCCATATTGGTACTGCAGCCGCCTGAATTCGGATGCGACATGGGCGAAAGCTTCCTCCCACGTCACCTCCCGCCAGGGGTCCGTGATTCTCTTGCGGATCATCGGGTTCAGGATGCGGTCTCGGTGATTGGCATAGCCGTAGGCGAAGCGGCCCTTGACGCAGGAATGGCCGCGGTTCGCCTTGCCGTCCTTGTACGGTACCATGCGGACGAGTTCCTCGCCGCGCATCTCCGCCTTGAAGGAACAGCCGACGCCGCAATAGGCGCAGGTCGTAACGGCCGAGTGCTCCGGCTGGCCGATAGCGATGACCGACTTCTCGGTGAGAGTCGCTGTCGGGCACGCCTGTACGCAGGCGCCGCAGGACACACACTCCGACTCCAGAAAATGCTCGTGCATGCCGGCCGACACGCGGCTGTCGAACCCGCGGCCCTCGATCGTCAGCGCGAACGTACCCTGCACTTCCTCGCAGGCGCGAACGCAGCGCGAGCAGACGATGCACTTGGACGGGTCGTAGGTGAAATACGGGTTGGACTCGTCCTTCGGCATCCACTTGGCGTTGATCTCGCCATTGTTGCGCGTCTTGACGTGATTATCGCCCTCATATCCGTAACGCACATCGCGCAGACCGACGGCGCCCGCCATGTCTTGCAACTCGCAATCGCCGTTCGCCGCACAGGTGAGGCAGTCGAGTGGGTGATCGGAGATGTAGAGCTCCATCACGCCCCGGCGGATCTTCTTCAGCCGTTCCGTCTGCGTATGGACGACAAGACCGGGTGCAACGGGTGTCGTGCAGGAGGCGGGGGTGCCGTTACGCCCTTCCACCTCCACCAGGCAGAGCCGGCAGGAACCGAAGGCGTCGACCATGTCCGTGGCGCAGAGCTTCGGCACCTGGATCCCCGCCTCCATGGAGGCGCGCATGAGCGAGGTACCTTCCGGAACGGTCACCTCGCGCCCGTCTATGGTGAGCGTGACGAGGGTTTCGGAACGGGAGGCCGGGGTGCCGTAGTCGATCTCGTGGATCAGGGACATTGTCTTTACTCCGCCGCTTCGACGAGGGGTGTAGGGGCGAAATCCTCCGGAAAGTGCGTCATCGCACTCATGACCGGATAGGGCGTGAAGCCGCCAAGGGCACAGAGCGAGCCGAATTTCATCGTGTTGCAGAGGTCGGCCAGCAGCGCCCTGTTGCTTTCGGGGTCGATGCCGAGAGCGATCTTGTCCGCAGTTTCCACACCGCGGGTGGAGCCGATGCGGCACGGCGTGCACTTGCCGCAGCTCTCGATGGCGCAGAATTCCATCGCGAAGCGGGCCTGCTTCAGCATGTCGGCCGTATCATCGAAGACGACCACGCCTGCATGGCCGATCAGGCCGTCCTTCGCTGCAAAAGCTTCGTAGTCGAACGGCGTGTCGAAGAGGGAGCGAGGAAAGTACGCTCCCAGCGGACCGCCGACCTGCACCGCCTTCACCGGCCGCCCGGTCGCCGTGCCGCCGCCGATCTCGTCGACGATCTGACCGAGCGTCAGGCCGAAGGCGGTCTCGAAAAGGCCCCCATGTTTTACATTCCCTGCGATCTGGATCGGGATCGTGCCACGTGAGCGGCCCATGCCGAAGTCTCGATAGAACTCCGGACCTCGGTCCAGGATGATGGGGACCGAGGCGAGCGAAATGACATTGTTGACCACGGTCGGGCAGCCCAGGAAGCCCTTGAGCGCTGGCAGCGGCGGCTTTGCCCGCACGATCCCGCGCTTGCCTTCGAGGGAGTTGAGCAGCGAGGTCTCCTCTCCGCAGACGTAGGCACCAGCCCCGACGCGCACCTCCATATCGAACACGCGGCCCGAGCCCATCACCGAGGCGCCGAGGATGCCGGCCTCGCGTGCAGCATCGATAGCCGCGTTCATCGTCTGGATCGCGTGCGGGTATTCCGAGCGGGTGTAGATATATCCCTTCGTTGCGCCCGCCGCGAGACCGGCGATGATCATGCCTTCGATCAGCACGAACGGGTCGCCCTCCATAATCATCCGGTCAGCGAAGGTTCCGCTGTCGCCTTCATCCGCATTGCAGACGATGTACTTTTGCGGACCCGGCGCTTCGGCGACCGTTTTCCATTTGATGCCGGTCGGAAAACCTGCTCCGCCCCGGCCCCGCAGCCCGCTGTCGATCACGACCTGCACGATCTCCGGCGAGGACATGGCCAGCGCGCGCTCGAGACCTTTGAGACCTTGGTACTTGCGATAGTCCTCCAGCGAGAGAGGATCGGTCACCCCGCAGCGCGCGAAGGTCAGGCGTGTCTGCTGACGCAGGAAGGGGATTTCCTTCGTCAGCCCCAGACAGAGGCGATGTTCGCCACCGGTAAGAAAGCCGGCTTCGAAAAGACCAGCGACATCTGACGGCTTCACCGGCCCATAGGCAATCCGGCCCTGTTCCGTCCGCACTTCGACCAGCGGCTCGAGCCAGAACATACCGCGCGATCCATTGCGTACGATGCGGGCGTCCAAGCCCCGGCGAAGGATCTCAGATCCGATCGCAGCAGCAACCTTGTCGGCACCAAGCGCCAGAGCCGCGGCATCCCGGGGAACGAAGATCGTGACGGTCATCGGCGCGCCTCCGCAACCAGTTCGCCAAGACAGTGCGCATCGAGCCGTCCATGCACCTCGCCGTCCAGCATGGCCGCCGGCGCGCAGGCGCAGAGCCCGAGACAGTAGACCGCTTCCAGCGTGACCGCGCCGTCCGCCGTCGTCTGGTGGAAATCGATTCCGAGCAACTGGCGCGCTGCGAGAGCGAGATCGTCTCCACCCATCGCCTGGCAGGCCTCGGCGCGACAGAGTTTCAGGACATGTCGGCCCGCGGGCGCGTCCCGGAAGTCGTGGTAGAAGCTGACCACCCCATGCACCTCGGCTCGCGACAGGTTGAGTTCGTCCGCGATGACCGGCTTGACCTCCTCCGGGATGAAGCCGAACTCGCTCTGGAGAGCGTGGAGGATCGGCAGCATCGGGCCTTCCAGATGCTTCATCTCGCGGATGATGGATCGGGAACGTTCGGCATATCCGCCGCTCGCCACATGTACGTTCATGGTGTCAACCTCCCGGAGAGACAGCGGTCTCTCTGCGCACGGACGCATTGGGGAAGTTTCAACGCTACCCGACGTCAGCGTCAATACCGGCGTTCCGTCGCATGATAGAAAAAACCTATCAATCCAGATCGCTGTCGCGCAGGTTCCGGGCCTGGTGGAGCAGAGCCGAAACAAGCGGCGTGAAAGGCTCACGGTGGGTCGCCACGAGACCGACCAGATGACTCGCCTCCGGCTCCACGATCGGTATCATCCGGATTTCCTTGGCGAAGCCGAAGGAGTGGGCGACATTTCTCGGCATGATGCTTGCCCATTGGCCGGTACTGACGTGCGAGAGCAGGACGACCATGGAATTCGATTCCAGAGTAGGCTCTACAGTCACGCCTGCCTGTTCCAGATGCTGGTTGATGATCCGCCGGTTCTGCATGTCCGGCGTCAATAGGCAAAGCCGAACATTGGCCATCTCCTGCCAGGTCACGGTATCGCGATCCGAATAGAGGGTTCCTTCCGCCGTCACCAGCGTGTAGCGCTCCGCATAGAGCGGCACGCTCGTAACCCGGCCTAGCGGCTCGTTGTCGAGATAGGTGATACCCGCGTCGATCTCGAAGTTGTCGAGTTGACTGAGGACCTGCAGGGATGTGCGTGAGACGACCGAGAAGGTGACGTCGGGATGCTTGGCCTGGAACGGCTCGGTCAACCGGGGGATCATGGCAAGCGCGGTCGGGATCGCCGCCAGCCGAATGTGGCCGGACAGGCCGGACTTCGCCGCCCTCATCTCCTCGCGCATGGTCCGGGCATCACCGACGATCCGCTTCGCCCATTCCAGCACCCGCTGCCCTTCCGGTGTCAGGCCCTGATAGCGAGTGCCACGAACGACGAGCACGACGCCGAGTTGATCCTCCAACTGACGGATGGCGGCCGAAAGCGACGGCTGGGATATGCCGCATTCGACGGCTGCCCGCCCGAAGTGACCCTCGCGGGCGAGGACGATGAAAAGCTCGAGCTTGTCCAGCATACGACAGGATCCCGACGAAAGCCGCACAACAGCAAGTCGAAGGCAGAAGCGCAACAAAAAAGGCGGCCCAGAGGCCGCCTTTCAGATAGCCTCTTCGCCGATCAGGCCGGCAGGATGGCGCCGTTGAGTTCGGTGAGCTGGGACAGATATTCTTCGAGCTTCGTCTTGTGCTCGTGATCGGTCGCGGCACCGGCATCGCTGCGGGCAGCTTCGATCCGCGCCTGCAGCGTCTCCCGCGTCACGTCCGAGAGCGGCAGCGCCGATTCGGCCAACACGGTGCAGCCAGTCGGCAGGATGTCAGCAAAGCCGCCAAACACGACATACTTCGCTTCCTGGCCGGCCGCCGACTTCACCGTCACCACGCCCGGCTTGATGGTCGTCATCGTCGGAGCATGGTTCGCAAGAACCGTCATCTCGCCCAGCGTAGCCGGGATCACGACTTCGGTGACCTTTTCCGAAAGGAGAAGACGTTCCGGAGAGACGAGCTCGAAATTGAAGGCGTCAGCCATGGCGGTTCACTTCTTCACGTGTTTCATGCAAAGGCGCGCCGCAAGTGCCGCGCGCCCGCTGGTCCTGCTTAGGCAGCAGCTGCCAGCTTCTTCGCCTTCTCCATCGCCTCTTCGATCGAGCCGACCATGTAGAAGGCGGCTTCCGGAAGATGGTCGTACTCGCCGTTGACGAGACCCTTGAAGCCCTTGATCGTGTCTTCGAGAGCAACCAGCTTGCCCGGCGAACCGGTGAACACTTCGGCGACGAAGAACGGCTGCGACAGGAAGCGCTCGATCTTGCGGGCGCGGGCGACGGTCATCTTGTCCTCTTCGGACAGTTCGTCCATGCCGAGGATGGCGATGATGTCCTGCAGCGACTTGTAGCGCTGCAGCGTCGTCTGAACCTGGCGAGCCACTTCGTAGTGCTCTTCGCCGACGATCATCGGGTCAAGCATGCGCGACGTGGAGTCGAGCGGGTCAACGGCCGGATAGATACCCTTTTCAGCGATCGAACGCGACAGAACGGTCGTCGCGTCGAGGTGGGCGAACGAGGTTGCCGGTGCCGGGTCGGTCAAGTCGTCGGCGGGAACGTAGATGGCCTGAACCGAGGTGATCGAGCCCTTGGTCGTCGTGGTGATGCGCTCCTGCATCTGACCCATGTCGGTCGCCAGCGTCGGCTGGTAACCCACGGCCGAAGGGATACGACCGAGCAGAGCCGACACTTCCGAACCTGCCTGGGTGAAGCGGAAGATGTTGTCGACGAAGAACAGAACGTCCTGGCCCTTGTCGCGGAAGTCTTCAGCAATCGTCAGACCGGTGAGCGCGACGCGTGCACGGGCGCCCGGCGGCTCGTTCATCTGGCCGTAGACGAGAGCCGCCTTGGAGCCTTCGCCGCCGCCGTGCTTGTTCACGCCGGATTCGATCATTTCGTGGTAGAGGTCGTTACCTTCACGGGTACGCTCGCCAACGCCCGCGAACACGGAGTAACCGCCGTGCGCCTTAGCGACGTTGTTGATCAGTTCCATGATGAGAACGGTCTTGCCGACGCCGGCGCCGCCAAACAGGCCGATCTTACCGCCCTTTGCGTAAGGAGCGAGAAGGTCGACGACCTTGATGCCGGTCACGAGGATCTGCGCTTCCGTGGACTGCTCGACGTAAGCCGGAGCTTCCTGGTGGATGGCGCGTAGTGTTCCGGTGTCGAGCGGACCTGCTTCGTCGACTGGCTCGCCGATGACGTTCATGATGCGGCCGAGCGTCTGGTCCCCGACCGGCACCGAGATCGGAGCGCCGGTGTTCTTCACCTGCTGGCCGCGAACGAGGCCTTCGGTGGAGTCCATCGCGATGGTACGCACCTGGTTTTCACCAAGGTGCTGCGCGACTTCCAGAACGAGGCGGTTACCGTTGTTATCGGTTTCCAGTGCGTTCAGGATCGGCGGCAGTTCGCCATCGAACGAAACGTCGACAACGGCGCCGATCACCTGCGTCACCTTGCCGACGGAGGTGCCGGCGTCCAGGGTAGCTGCGATAGCCATGTTTCTTACCCTCTTTCCTTATCTCAGAGCGCTTCCGCGCCCGAAATGATTTCAATCAGTTCCTTGGTGATCTGCGCCTGGCGCTGACGGTTGTAGGACAGCGTCAGCTTGTTGATCATCTCACCGGCATTGCGCGTCGCGTTGTCCATTGCGGACATCTGAGCGCCGTAGAAGGATGCGTTGTTCTCGAGCAGCGCGCGGAAGATCTGCACGGCGACATTGCGCGGCAGCAGATCCGCGAGGATCTCTTCTTCGCTCGGCTCGTATTCGTAAAGGGCTGCCGACCCGCTTCCGGCATCCGCTTCGTCGAACTTGGCCGGAATGATCTGCTGGGCCGTGGCTACCTGCGCGATCACCGACTGGAAACGTGCATAGAACAGCGTGGCAACGTCGAACTCGCCCTTGTTGAAGAGGTCAAGCACCCGGCGCGCAACATCGTCCGCATTGGCAAAGCTCAGTTGCTTCACTTCGCGGAAGGTTACGTAATCGACGATGTTGTCCTTGAACGTCCGGCGCAGGATGTCATTGCCCTTGCGGCCGACCGTCAGGATCTTCACCGTCTTGCCTTCCCGGATCAGCTTCAAAGCATGATCGCGGGCAAGGCGGATGATGGACGAGTTGAAGCCACCTGCAAGACCACGCTCACCAGTTGCAACGACGAGAAGGTGAACCTGATCGCGGCCGGTCCCGGACAGAAGCAGTGGCGCTTCAGCATTGCCGGCATTGGCGGCGGACAGGCTGGCCAGCACCTTGTTCATGCGTTCCGCGTAGGGACGTGCAGCCTCGGCCGCCTCCTGCGCACGGCGCAGCTTCGCCGCGGCGACCATCTTCATCGCCTTGGTGATCTTCTGCGTCGCCTTGACGGAGGCGATCCGGTTTTTCAGATCCTTAAGTGAAGGCATCCGTTATCGGTCCCCTAAGGGTTAGTGTGCGTAATCCGGGGCTCAGGCGAAGGACTTGGCGTAGGCGTCGAGCGCCGCCTTCAACTTGGCCTTGACGTCGTCCGACAGGGCCTTTTCGGTGCGGATCGCATCGAGAACATCCTTGCCTTCCGAACGCATGTAGGTGAGCAGGCCCTGTTCGAACTTGCCGACATCGCCGACCGGGATCTTGTCCAGGTAGCCGTTGACACCTGCGAAGATCACCGCAACCTGCTCTTCGGTTTTCAGCGGCGAGAACTGCGGCTGCTTCAGGAGTTCGGTCAGGCGGGCACCACGGTTCAGCAGGCGCTGCGTCGCGGCGTCAAGGTCAGAGCCGAACTGAGCGAAGGCTGCCATTTCACGATACTGGGCAAGCTCGCCCTTGATCGAACCGGCAACCTGCTTCATCGCCTTGATCTGCGCGGCGGAGCCGACGCGGGAAACCGACAGACCCACGTTCACGGCCGGGCGGATGCCCTGGTAGAACAGGTCGGTTTCGAGGAAGATCTGACCGTCGGTGATCGAGATCACATTCGTCGGAATGAATGCCGAAACGTCGTTACCCTGGGTTTCGATGACCGGCAGGGCCGTCAGCGAACCGGCACCGCGCTCGTCGGAGAGCTTGGCCGCGCGCTCGAGAAGACGCGAGTGCAGATAGAAAACATCGCCGGGATAAGCTTCGCGGCCCGGCGGGCGACGCAGAAGCAGGGACATCTGGCGGTAGGCGACAGCCTGCTTGGAAAGATCGTCGTAGGCGATCAGCGCGTGCTGGCCGTTGTCACGGAAATATTCGCCCATGGCGCAACCGGCGAACGGCGCAAGATACTGCATCGGAGCCGGATCGGAGGCCGTTGCGGCGACGATGATCGAGTACTGGAGAGCACCACGCTCTTCCAGGACCTTCACGAACTGAGCAACGGTCGAACGCTTCTGGCCGATAGCGACGTAGACGCAGAACAGCTTCTCGCTGTCCGGACCATTGTCGTGGATCGGCTTCTGGTTCAGGAAGGTGTCGAGGATGATGGCGGTCTTGCCGGTCTGGCGGTCGCCGATGACGAGCTCGCGCTGGCCGCGGCCAACCGGGATCAGGGCGTCAATGGCCTTAAGGCCGGTCGACATCGGCTCATGAACCGACTTGCGCGGAATGATACCAGGAGCCTTGACATCGACGCGCGAACGGCGGGTCGCATTGATTGGACCCTTGCCGTCGATCGGGTTGCCGAGCGCATCGACGACGCGGCCGAGCAGTTCCGGACCGACCGGCACGTCAACGATGGCGCCGGTCCGCTTGACGGTGTCGCCTTCCTTGATCTCGCGGTCGGAGCCGAAGACAACCACACCGACGTTATCGGCTTCGAGGTTGAGGGCCATGCCGCGCACACCGCCCGGGAACTCGACCATTTCACCGGCCTGAATGTTGTCCAGACCGTAGACACGGGCGATACCGTCACCAACGGAGAGAACTTGGCCGACTTCGGATACCTCAGCCTCCTGGCCGAAGTTCTTGATTTGATCTTTCAGAATTGCGGAAATTTCCGCGGCGCGGATATCCATCAGCCAACCTCTTTCAGTGCAAGCTTAAGGGTGGAAAGTTTGGTGCGAAGGGAGGTGTCGATCTGTCGCGACCCGACCTTGACGATCAGGCCACCAAGAAGCGAGGCATCCACCTTGACGGCGACGACCACGTCCTTGCCAGTGACGCCCTTCAGCGCCGACTTGAGTTCTTGTTCCTGGGCCGGCGTCAACGCATGTGCGGACATCACTTCGGCCGTAACTTCGCCGCGATGGGCGGCTGCGATCTGGCGATAACCCCGGATCATGCCCGGCAGGGCGAAAAGGCGACGATTGCTCGCAACGACCTTCAGGAAGTTGGCGACCATGCCGCGGATGCCAGCCTTGTCGGCGACTGCGGAGATGGCACGCACCTGCTCCTCGGCAGAAAAGACCGGGCTCTGGATCAGGCGCCGGAGGTCCTCGCTCTCGTCCATCATAGCCTGGAACCGGTCGAGATCCGCGCCGACTGCATCGATCGAACCTGCCTCGAGCGCCAACTCAAAGAGCGAGGACGCGTAGCGCTCAGCTACACCGGAAATCAGCTGGGACGTGTCAGCCACGGGCACAGTTTCCCTTGATTGTCATCAACGGCCGGACCTCGCGGACGGAGATCGATAAGCCCTTGTGAGTATTTGCTATTTTGTTGAAAACAACCAGCTTTTGGGCTGGCCCCTTCAGACTTTCGCGGTTCGTCTATCATAGGATCTATGGACTCGCAACACGGCAGATAGGCTAAAACGTCCGGGCTAGAAGGGGTTGAACCGATTTTATCACCCTGCTTGTGCGGATTCGGGGTGAGAAGCAGCGAACCACGCTAGAAATAGCCGAGAACATAGCCGAGCGGCAGCGCGGCGAGCGCGAGTTGCGCGATCAGCACCAGGGCGTTGATGGCCATTTTGCCGCGGTCGAGGAAGAGTGACAGGAGGCGCCCCAGTCCCGCGAAGCCCAGCGCGCTGCCGAGCATGAGATAGGTGAAGTCCTGCGCAAGGGCGATCGCTGCCAGTCCCAAGCCAAGGTGAAGGCCTCCTATCGAGCGTGTCGCGCCGAAGCCGACGGAGGTGACCTCCCCCGTGACCAGCCCCCCTGCCCTCAGCAGCCGTGCCGGAAACAGCATGGTCAGAAGACCGAAAACCGCGACGACAAGCGCGGCCAGGAATGCCAGGCGCTCCGGCAGCTCGGCGGGAAAGTAGAGTTCCAAAATTCACTCCTGACGCTCTTGGGACTGCCCCCTTACCAGCAGCGCCGTGATTCTCAAAGAAAGCTCTGGGGATCGACGTCGATCTGCACATGCACCGAGCCGCGAACCTTGGGCCCCTGCGTTACCATTGTCTTCAGGAAGGCCTGCATATCGGAGTTCCGCCTGCCATGGACCAGGAGCCGGAAACGATGTCGTCCCCTGACCAGCGCCAGCGGCGCCTCGGCCGGCCCGAGTACGGCAATTCCAGAAACATGCGGAGCGGCGGCACGCAGGCCGCGCGCATGGACCTCCGCATCAGCACGGCTCTCGGCCGACACGATGATCGACGCCAGCCGGCCGAAGGGCGGGAGGATCGCGCGTTCCCGCTCGATGATCTCCCGCTCATAGAACGCCCCCGCGTCACCGGAAACGATCGCCTGCATGACGGGATGCTGCGGCTGGTAGGTCTGCAGCAGTCCGTGGCTCTTGAGCCCCGTCCGCCCTGCGCGTCCCGTCACCTGGCTGAGCAGCTGGAAGGTTCGTTCGGCGGCACGGGGATCGCCATTCGCCAACCCCAGGTCCGCATCGACAATCCCGACCAGCGTCATCAGGGGGAAATTATGCCCTTTGGCGACCAGTTGGGTACCGATGACAATATCGGCATCTCCGCGGGTGATCGCCTCCAGCTCCAGCCGGAGACGCTTGACGCCGCCGAGCAGGTCGGAAGACATGACGATGGTGCGGGCATCCGGAAAGTGCCTTTCCACTTCCTCCGCAATGCGCTCCACGCCTGGCCCGCATGCGACAAGATGGTCGAGCGTGCCGCATTCGGGGCACGCCTCCGGCGTCGGCTCGCTATAGCCGCACTGATGGCACTGGATCTGGTTGCGAAATCGGTGCTCGACCAGCCAGCTTGAGCATTGCGGGCACTGGAAGCGATGTCCGCAGACCCGGCAGAGGGTGAGCGGTGCATAACCGCGCCGATTGAGGAACAGAAGCGCCTGCTCGCCGCGCTCTATGGTCTTGCCTACGGCCCTCAGAAGCAGGGGAGACAGGAAGCCTCCCCGCTCGGGCGGATGCTTGCGCATGTCGATCAGGTGGAGGTCCGGCAGTGCCGCTTCGCCGTAGCGTGTCGGCAAGTGCACCAGGTGGTAACGCCCGGCCTGAGCGTTCACCTGGCTTTCCACCGATGGCGTCGCCGAGACGAGGACGATCGGGAAGTCGCCGATCCGGGCGCGCACGACGGCCATGTCGCGCGCATTGTAGAAGACACGATCTTCCTGTTTGTAGGCCGGGTCGTGTTCCTCATCGACGACGACCAAGCCGAGGTTTTCGAAGGGAAGGAAGAGCGCCGAACGGGCACCGGCGACAACCTGTACCTCGCCCGTGACGATGCCCCGCCAGACCTTCTCGCGTATCCGCGGCGAAAGATCGGAATGCCATTCGCCAGGCTTCGCTCCGAAGCGGTCCTGAAAGCGCTCGAGGAAGCTAGAAGTGAGTGCGATTTCAGGGAGGAGGATGAGCACCTGCCGGCCCTGCCGCAATGTTTCCGCGATGGCCTCGAAGTAGACCTCCGTCTTTCCGGAACCGGTAACCCCATCGATGAGCGAGGCGGAGAAGCCACCTTTACGGACGAGGTCGACGATGTCGCGCGCAGCATCCTTCTGCGGCCCCTCGATCCGCGACACCGCATAGTCCGGATCGGGCCTCGCGACCACCGGCGGCGGCGGCAGGAAAACCGTCTCGAACAGCCCCTGCTGCGTCAACCCGTCGATAACGCTCGTGGAGACCCCGGCGGCATGGGCGAGGCCAGCGCGCGTCCACGGCACCTCCTCGCCGACGAGGTCGAGAACCCTTGATCGCGCCGGTGTCATCCGCTCGGGACGACCGCCGACATAGCGGATCCCCTCCACCATGGGCTCGGGCTCCAGTGCTGCGGGGGCACGGATTGCCATGCGCGCCACCAGGCCCGGCGGAGACAACGTATAGCTCGCCACCCACTCGATGAAGCGCCGCATCTCGGGGGAGAGAGCAGGGCAGTCGAAAGCCAGCGTTATCGGCCGCAGCTTCTTCGGATCGAGCCTGTCGTCGTTGCCGCCCTCCCAGACGACGCCGATCACTTGGCGCGGGCCGAGCGGCACCTGCACGACGGAGCCCGGCTCGACATGCACGCCGGCTGGTACGGCATAGCTGTAGGGACCCGGCGCCGGAAGCGGCACCAGCACCGGAACGACGCGCTGGACCGATGGCTGGGCCAGGAGTTCACCGAAGAGCGAGGAGGAATCTGGGCTCATGCGGCGGGACCTTGCCCCGAAGCCCGCAAAAATGAAACATCTGATTCTGCAGCTGGACGCCTTATTCCTGCGCCAGGCTGAATACCGAATGATGGTCTTGCGCCAGTTCGAAGACCGCGTGCTTCTCGATCGCCCGCGTGACATCCTGCGGATCGCCTTCCAGTTGCTCCGGCTGGATCAGATGCCCGACCGTCACGTCGAAACGGTTGCCCTTCTTGTTGAGGAGTTCGTAGAAGACCGTCATGTCGCGCAGCTCGGTCGACCACTTGGCGAACCAGTAGAAGAGCCCCGAATTCTGCGCCTTCATGTGGATCGGCAGGATCGGCAGGTTGTACTTCTTCGCAAGTCCGACCGCCGATGTCTTCCAGGGCCGCTCGTTGAGCCGGCCGTCCGCCCAGTAGGCAATGCGCCCTGACGGGAAAAGCACCATCACCTTGCCGTCCTCCACGGTCTTGTTGGTCAGGACAAGTGTCTCGCGGGTCTTGAGCTTGCTCTTGTGTTCCTCTCGCCATTCGACGGGTATGATCATTTCGGCGAAGCGTGGATTGACGCGGACGGCATCACGGTTGGCGAAAACCATCATGTCGGGTCGGCGCGGCTTGAGGACGTCGAACACTGCGACGCCGTCGGCAATGCCCGTCGGGTGATTGCTGACGAGAATGAAGCCGCCGGTTTCCGGAATGCGGTCCGCATTCGTCACGCGGACATCGAGCTTGAGCGTGTCGCTGAGATATTCGAAGGACTGGAAGCCCGGCATCGCTGCGATGTCATTCGCGAACTCGATGGCACGGTCATAGCGCAGCAAGGAATAGAGAAATGGCCGCATCACCGGCCAGAGCGGATGCTTGACGATGCGCTGTCCCCGCTCAGCAATGAGAGTATCAACGATGTGACCGGGTTTACCTTGGGAAACCAGAGAAAGTGCTTCGGCAAAATGCCCGAGGGAGGACATTGAATCTCGGCGCGCCATACGAACTCCTGCAGAGAGGATAGGGGTATATCGCAGTCCGATATGATCGGCCAGTGACAACGGTCGCATCCTTCAGTGAATAGTAACGCGATCAGAAGCAATCTGGGGTCACCCTGCACCGATTCAATAGGCATGACGTGAGCGACATACTAACGATCGCAGCCCCAGACCTCCTCCAGCATCGGGTGGAATGGCTGGACAATCTGGCACGGGAGCGGCGTCTTTCCGCCAACACGCTTGAAGCCTACGAACGCGATACCCGCCAATTCCTGAGCTTCCTGACTGGCCACTTGGGCGGTCCACCTCGGGTCACCGACATCCATACGCTCCGCCCCGCCGACCTGCGCGCATTTCTGGCAGCCCGCCGGCGCGAGGGCTCCGGCGCCCGCTCGCTTGGCCGGCACCTGGCAGGCCTGCGCTCGTTTCTTCACTACCTGGAGCGGCAGGGGCTAATCAACGCAGCGGCTGCCGGCGCTGTCCGTGCGCCTCGGCAGCCGAAATCACTCCCGAAGCCGCTCAGCGATCGACAGGCACTGGCGGTCGTCGGCCAAGACGCCCAACTGCAGGAGGAACCCTGGATCGCCGCGCGGGATGCTGCCGTGCTGACGCTGCTTTATGGTTGCGGACTACGAATATCGGAGGCACTCGCACTGACGTCGCGGGATCTTGAGGTTGGTACCTCTAGCCTTCGCGTCACCGGCAAGGGCGGCAAGGTCCGGATCGTACCGCTGCTCCCCGTCGTGGTCGAGGCGGTGGCAGCCTACCGGAAGCTCTGTCCCTATGCTCCTCCGCCGGACCAGCCCTTGTTTCGCGGCGCCCGTGGGGGACCGCTGCAGCCCGCCATCATTCAACGCGGCATGCAGAAGCTGCGCGGTGCGCTCGGCCTGCCGGACACTGCCACGCCGCACGCGCTGCGCCACTCCTTCGCGACGCACCTCCTGGCAGGCGGCGGTGATCTGAGGACAATCCAGGAGCTTCTGGGACATGCAAGCCTCTCGACGACGCAGGTCTATACTGGCGTCGACACGCTACGGCTGCTGGAGGTCTACGATCGGGCGCATCCGCGGGCATAGGATTGCCTTAACCATCCGCCTTAATGGCTCGTGCAGGTCGTGAGGCTAAGGTCCCACGGCCTCCCTGGAAGGATGACATGACGACCCACGCCCTCTTCCCGCTGCCACGGCGCTTGCTGCACCAGCTGTCCGCAACTGCACTTTGGCTGCTCGCCGCTGGCCACCTGTTGGCGCTGATGTCCCTGCTGATGATCCTTCTCATGTACGCGCCGGCAAGAGCAGAGACTGCATGTAACGGCAAGAACCTGCTGGAAGGCTTGCAGCGTGACGATCCACAGGCCTACGCCGCTGTAGTGGCAGAGGGCGGAGACGTGGTGAACGGCCAGGGTCTCTTCTGGAAGGTCGAGCGCGAGGGCACTTCCCCCTCCTACCTGCTGGGCACCATGCACGTGACCGATCCGCGTGTCCTGAAGATGCCGCCGGGCGCCGCAGAGGCGCACGCAGCCGCACGGGTGATCGTCATCGAATCCGACGAGATCCTCGACGAGCGGAGGGCGGCCGCCGCCATCCTGGCCAGACCTGAACTGACCATGTTCACGGATGGCCGATCGATCGAGAACCTCCTGCCCCCGGAAGATCTGGTGGTCCTGAAGGAAGGGCTGGAGGAAAGGGGTCTCGTCCTTTCCGCAGTGTCGCGCATGAAACCCTGGATGCTGGCGGGTTTTGTGGCGACTTCAGCCTGCGAATCGGCACGCAAGGCAGACGGTGCCGTATTTCTCGACAAGAAGATCGCCCTTGATGCCATGGCATCCGGCAAGCCCGTGAAGGGGCTGGAAACGCTTCAGGAGCAGCTGGCGGCGATGGCTGAAATGCCGATCGACTTCCATCTCCAGGCTCTCGTCGAGACGGTCAGGCTCGGTAAACGTATGGACGATGTCGTGGAGACGATGACGGAACTCTATCTGGCTGAGGAAACGGGCGTGACTATTCCGGCGCTGAAGTCGCTGACCCCGCCATTGACCGAAGGGGACGAGAGCGCCTACGCCGCTTTCGAGAGCGCGGTGATTTCCGACCGCAACCATCGGATGGCGGAGCGCGCCGCACCCATTCTCGCCGAGGGCGGCGCCTTCGTGGCTATTGGTGCCCTGCACCTGCCGGGCGAGGACGGGTTGGTCGAATTGCTGCGCGAGCAGGGCTTCACCGTCAGCCGTTCCCGGTAAGCGCCTAACCGACCGTCATTCGCTTCATGACGTTCGTCTTCCAGTAGAACTGGTGCGCCAGCACGCCCAGAACATGAGCGACGATCAGAAGCCACAGGAGCGCCTTCAGCGGTCCCCCGTGAAAGTCGCCCGCCTGCTCGTTACCGAGATAGTAGGCGCCAGCGCCGGTCAGCGGCAGGACCAGCAGCAACACGTAGAGCAGTCCGTGCGCGGCCTTGGCAGCGATCCGGAAGATCGGCGGCTCCTCCACGGGCAGTGCCGGGCTCTTCATCGTCAGCCGAAGCACGATCCGCCAGACGGTAAGCACCGCGATCAGGATGCCGGCATAGGCGTGAAGGTTGGCGCTCGCCACCTGTTCGGCGGTCGCCGCACCCGTCTCTCGAACTGCGCGGCTCCACTCTTCCATACCTTCCGGAAGGAGAAGGTTGAAGAAGACCAGAGCGACGACCAGCCAGTGCAGGATGCGTTGGGAAACAGAATAGGAAACAGTGTTGGAAGCCATTGTCTTGCCTTTCGTCAAAACGTTGCGCGGCAATTGCTTCCGGATGTTAAAGGCCGCAGCCTGCGTGGCAAGCTGCGGCCTCCAAGATGAAGAAGATTTAATCCTTGTCTTGCGTTTCTACATGTGGAGCGGCTTGAAGAAGGTGGCGAGGGCTGCCTCCTTCACCGCTTCCGACATGGTCGGATGCGCATGGCACGTCCGGCCGAGATCTTCCGACGATCCACCGAACTCCATCAGCACGGCGATCTCGTGGATCATCTCGCCGGCGCCGAAGCCGACGATGTGACCACCGAGCACGCGGTCCGTCTCCTTGTCGGCGAGGATCTTCACGAAGCCGTCCGTCACCTGCATCGCGCGGGCACGGCCGTTCGCCGTGAAGGGGAACTTTCCGACCTTGTAGGCCACTCCAGCCGCCTTCAGCTCTTCCTCTGTCTTGCCGACCGAAGCGACTTCCGGCTGCGTATAGACGACCCCAGGAATGACGTCGTAGTTCACATGGCCATGCTGACCGGCAAGGATTTCCGCGAGCGCCACGCCTTCGTCTTCTGCCTTGTGAGCAAGCATCGGACCCTTCACCACGTCGCCAATCGCATAGATGCCATCGACATTCGTCTTGTAGTGCCCGTCAATCTCGACCCGGCCGCGATTGTCGAGCGCCACGCCCGCCTCTTCGAGGCCAAGGCCTGCCGTATAGGGCTTGCGCCCGGTGGAAATCAGCACGACATCCGCCTCGATCGTCTGCGCCTCGCCGCCCTTCACAGGCTCGAACGTGACCTTGGCACCGGCGCCGGACTTTTCGACCCCGGTCACCTTTGCTCCCAGGTTGAAGGTCATTCCCTGCTTGGCCAGCATGCGCTGGAACTGCTTGGAGACCTCGCCGTCCATCCCGCCGAGGATGTTGTCCAGGTATTCGACGACCGTTACCTTGGCACCGAGGCGCATCCAGACCGAGCCGAGTTCGAGGCCGATGACGCCCCCGCCGACCACGACCAGATGCTGCGGCACCTTGTCCAGCGCGATCGCGCCGGTGGAGGAAACGATCACCTTCTCATCGATCTCGACATTGACGCCGGGAATGCCGGCAACGTCGGAACCAGTGGCGATGACGATGTTCTTCGTCTCCAGTTCCTGGGTGCTGCCGTCCTCGGCAGTCACCGCGACCTTGCCGGCCGCAACGATCTTGCCGGTTCCGATCAAGCCGTCGATCTTGTTCTTCTTGAACAGGAACGCGACGCCGTCGACGTTCGACTTCACGGTCGCATCCTTGTGCGCCATCATCTTCTCGAGGTTGAGCTTCGGAGCCGGTATCTCGACGCCAAGCGAATCCATGCCGTGGGCGGCATGATGGAACATCTCCGAAGCGTGAAGCAGGGCCTTGGAGGGAATGCAGCCGACATTCAGGCAGGTGCCGCCATAGGTGGCACGCTTCTCGACCACGGCAACCTTCAGCCCGAGTTGGGCCGCCTTGATGGCGCAGACATAACCACCGGGTCCGCTTCCGATTACGACGACATCATAAGCCATGTTCTAAATCCTGGTTCTGTTTCTGGCGGCGTCACCGCCGATCTTTCGAGAATGGCCCTCAGGCCGCTTTTTCAGTCGCAAGCTTGATACCGAGCGCGATGAACACCACGCCACTGGTCCGGTCGATCCATTTGCTGGCGCGCGAGAACGCCGAGCGCATGCGCGGCGTGGTCATGAACGCGCTCACGCCCACGAACCACAGAATGAGGCAGGTTGCCATCACCATGCCGTAGCCGAACTTGATCGCCATCGGCGTGTGGGCGCTGACGACGGTCGAGAAGATCGACAGGAAGAAGAAGACCGCCTTCGGATTGAGTGCGTTGGCGGCGAAGCCAAGCATGAACGCCTTGGAAGCAGTCTGACGTCGAACAGCGCCGAATTCGGTCTCCGCCGAGATGGTGATCTCGGTCCTGCCCGCCCTCAGTGCCTTCACGCCGATATAGATCAGATAGGCAACCCCCAGCCATTTGACGATATTGAACAGGTAAACCGACTGGGACACGATCAGCCCGAGCCCGAGGATGGTGTAGGTGACGTGGAGCATCAGCGACGCTCCTATGCCGAAGCTCGTGATGATCGCCTGCCGCCGGCCGTGCACCACCGCCTGCCGCATCACCATGGCGAGGTCAGCGCCGGGCGAAACGATGGCGAAGGAGAAAATGGCCATCAGCGAGATCAGTTCGATGAAGTAGGCGTGCATGACGCGATCTCTCAGAACAAAAGCGTTGCCATCATGACGACGAGACCAACAACGCTCATCAGCCATGCGAGCGAGCGGATGTAAGGCACGCCTGCCAGGTAGAGCGGGATGTAGACGATGCGGGCGAGGAGCCAGGTCCATGCGCCGGCGACGCCGATACCCGACGGATCACCCATGAATGCAAGCGCGAGGAGAAGCCCGATGAATGCAGGATAGGTTTCCTGGAAGTTCTTCGACGCGCGGGCGGCCCGCCCGGGAAGAACACCCTGCGGCTGCCGCTCCTCGTCGCGCGGTCCGGCATTCCAGGCCGATCCAAGCTCCCGCGTCGCCAGCATGCCCTGCAGCAGGACATGGAAGAACAACAGGGCAACGCTCAGGCAAAGCAAGATCACCAGATGGGTGGCGTTTGCCGAGGCGGGGTCCATGCTGCTCTTCCCTCTTCTTCAGACCTTACAGGTCGAGAACCAGGCGCTCCGGATCTTCCAGGCTTTCCTTGACGCGCACAAGGAAGGTCACGGCCTCCTTGCCGTCGACGATCCGGTGGTCATAGGAGAGCGCGAGATACATCATCGGACGGATGACGACCTGGCCGCCGATGGCGACCGGACGCTCCTGGATCTTGTGCATGCCGAGAATGCCGGACTGCGGCGCGTTGAGGATTGGCGAGGACATAAGTGAACCGTAGACGCCACCGTTCGAGATGGTGAACGTACCCCCCTGCATGTCGGCCATGCCAAGCTGTCCGTCACGCGCCGCCTTGCCGAGGCGGCCGATTTCCTTCTCGATCTCTGCGATCGACATCTGGTCCGCATCCCGCACGACCGGGACGACAAGGCCCTTGTCGGTTCCGACGGCGACGCCGATGTGGCAGTAATTCTTGTAGATGATGTCGGTGCCGTCGATCTCTGCATTGACCGCCGGCAGCTCCTTCAGCGCGTGCGTGACGGCCTTGGTGAAGAAGCCCATGAAGCCGAGCTTCACGCCGTGCTTCTTCTCGAAGATGTCCTTGTAGCGGTTGCGCAGGTCCATCACCGCCTTCATGTCCACCTCGTTATAGGTGGTCAGCATGGCAGCAGTGTTCTGTGCGTCCTTGAGGCGGCGTGCGATCGTCTGGCGCAGGCGCGTCATTTTCACACGCTCCTCGCGTCCCGCATCTTCGGTCGTCGACGGCGCGCGTGCGGCCTTCGGAGCCTCGGTGGATGCGGCGGGAGCCGAAACGCCCTTGGCGACGGCGGCGATCACATCGCCCTTCAGAACCTGCCCGCGCTTGCCGGATCCTTCCACCTGATCGGCAGACAGATTGTTTTCGGAAAGCATCTTGGCGGCGGCGGGTGCTGCCGGCATGTCGGAGCTGCCCTTGGCGGCTGGTGCCGGCTCGGCGGTCTTGGCAGGAGCCGCTTCGGCGGCCTTGGCAGGAGCTTCGGCCTTGGCAGGAGCAGCAGGTGCCGCACCGGCGGCACCTTCGGCGATCTGGCCGAGAAGTGCGTCGAGCCCGACGGTCTCGCCGTTCTGTGCGACAATTTCCGTGAGCACGCCCGAAGCCGGTGCCGGAACCTCGACGGTAACCTTGTCCGTCTCGAGCTCGACCAGCGGCTCGTCCGCTTTCACGGTATCGCCGACTTTCTTGAACCAGGTGCCGACTGTTGCCTCACTGACGGACTCGCCGAGGGTAGGGACGCGGATTTCGGTGGCCATGGAGTGTTTCCGTTTCTCTAGAATGTCGATCTTGTCGCTGGCGGCCAGATCAGCCGCCAAGCGCGTCTTCGAGGAATGCTTCGAGCTGGGCGAGGTGCTTCGACATCAGGCCCGTCGCGGGCGATGCCGCGGCAGGGCGGCCGGTGTAGCGGACGCGCTGGTACTTGGCATCGATATGCGCCAGCACCCACTCCAGATAGGGGTCGATGAACGCCCAGGCGCCCATGTTCTTGGGTTCTTCCTGGCACCAGACCATCTCCGCATTGCGGAAGCGGGACAGCTCGTTGATCAGCGCCTTCGCGGGGAACGGGTAAAGCTGCTCGATGCGAAGCAGGTAGACGTCGTCGATGCCACGCTTCTCGCGCTCTTCCAGCAGATCGTAGTAGACCTTGCCGGTGCACATGACGACACGACGGATCTTGGCATCCTTCTGCAGCTTGATCGGACCGTCCTTGATGACCTCCGCATCGTCCCATAGCAGGCGATGGAAGGCAGATTCACCGGCCATCTCCGCGAGGGTTGACGTCGCCCGCTTGTGACGCAGCAGCGACTTCGGCGTCATCAGGATCAGCGGCTTGCGGAAGTCGCGCTTCACCTGCCGGCGCAGGATGTGGAAGTAGTTCGCCGGCGTCGTGCAGTTGGCGACCTGCATGTTGTCCTCGGCGCACATCTGCAGCCAGCGCTCTAGGCGGGCAGACGAATGCTCGGGGCCCTGACCTTCGTAACCGTGCGGCAGCAGGCAGACGAGGCCCGACATGCGCAGCCATTTGCGCTCACCCGACGAGATGAACTGGTCGAAGACGACCTGCGCGCCGTTGGCGAAGTCGCCGAACTGCGCTTCCCAGAGCGTCAGCGCGTTCGGGCGCGCCAGCGAATAGCCATACTCGAATCCGAGCACCGCCTCTTCGGAGAGCATCGAGTTGATGACCTCGTAGCGCGCCTGTGTCGGCGCGAGGTTGGAAAGCGGGATGTAACGCTCTTCCGTCTCCTGATCATAGAGCACGGAGTGACGCTGCGAGAAGGTACCGCGCTCGCAGTCCTGGCCCGAGAGGCGGATCTTGGTGCCCTCCACGGCCAGCGAGCCGAAGGCCAGCGCTTCCGCCATCGCCCAGTCGATCCCCTCGCCCGTTTCAACCATCTGGGCGCGGTTTTCCATGAAGCGCTTGATCGTGCGGTGCGCGTTGAAGCCGTCCGGGATTGTCGACAGCTTGCGGCCGATCTCCTTTAGCTGCTTCATCGGCACGGAGGTCTTGCCGCGGCGCTGCTCGTCGGCATTGTCGGCAGAGCGCAGCCCGGACCAGACGCCATCGAGCCAATCAGCCTTGTTCGGCTTGTAGGTCTGGCCGGCCTCGAATTCCTGTTCCAGGTGAGCGCGCCAGTCGGCCTTCATCTTCTCGAATTCGCCATCGGTGATCAGCCCTTCGGCGATCAGTCGTTCGGCGTAGAGCTGGGCTACGGTCTTGTGCGCGCGGATGACCTTGTACATCTTCGGCTGCGTGAACGCCGGCTCGTCGCCTTCGTTGTGGCCGAAGCGGCGGTAGCAGAACATGTCCACGACAACCGGCTTGTGGAACTTCATCCGGTATTCGGTAGCCACCTTGGCGGCATAGACGACGGACTCCGGATCGTCGCCGTTGACGTGGAAGATCGGCGCTTCGATCATCTTGGCCACGTCGGACGGATAAGGCGACGAGCGCGAGAACGCGGGGTTCGTCGTAAAGCCGATCTGGTTGTTGATGATGAAGTGGATCATCCCCGCGACGCGGTGACCGCGCAGACCGGACAAGCCGAGGATTTCGGCCACGACGCCCTGGCCCGCAAAGGCAGCATCGCCATGCAGCAGCAGCGGCAGAACCTTGGCCCGTTCGTTGAGCGGGATGATGCCGTCCTTGTCGAAGGTCTTGGCCAGCATGTCCTGCTTGGCTCGCGCCTTGCCCATGACGACCGGGTTGACGATCTCCAGGTGCGAGGGGTTCGCGGTCAGCGACAGGTGCACCTTGTTGCCGTCGAACTCGCGGTCGGAGGAAGCGCCGAGGTGATACTTGACGTCGCCCGAGCCTTCGACGTCGTCCGGCTTGAACGATCCGCCCTTGAACTCGTGGAACACCGCGCGATGCGGCTTGCCCATGACGTTCGTCAGCACGTTCAGGCGGCCACGGTGGGCCATGCCCAGCACGATCTCCTCCAGCCCTTCCTGACCGCCGCGCTTGATGATCTGCTCGAGCGCCGGGATGAGCGATTCACCGCCATCGAGACCGAAGCGCTTGGTGCCCTTGAAGCGCACGTCGAGGAACTGCTCGTAGCCCTCGGCCTCGACCAGTTTCTGAAGGATCGCCTTCTTGCCGTTCGGCGTGAACTCGACGCCCTTGTCGGGCCCTTCGATCCGCTCCTGGATCCACTGCTTCTCCTCGGGATTGGAGATGTGCATGAACTCGACGCCCATGGTCGAACAGTAGGTCCGCTTCAGGATGTCGAGCATTTCCGGGATGGTCGCGTATTCCAGCCCGAGCACGTTGTCGATGAAGATCCTGCGATCATAGTCGGCTTCCGTGAAACCGTAGGAGGTCGGCGAAAGCTCGTTGTAATCTTCGACCGGGATGGCCAACCCGAGCGGATCGAGCTTGGCGTGCAGGTGGCCGCGCATGCGATAGGCGCGGATCATCATGATGGCACGTACGGAATCGCGGGTGGCCTGCAGCACTTCGGCCTCATTGACGACCGTGCCGGATGCGGCAGCGGCGGCCTCGGCTTTCGCCTTGACCTTGCCCTCGACCGCCTTCTCCACCATCGGCCAGTTGCCGTCCAGCGCGGCAACCAGGTCACCACCCGGGGTGACCGGCCAGTTCCGGCGCTGCCAGGACGCACCGGCTGCGGCCTTCTTCACGTCCTCCGGGTTGTCGGCGAGCGCCTTGAAGAAAGACTGCCATTCCGGCCCAACCGAATTGGGGTTCTCCTCGTACCGGGCATAGAGCTGCTCGATATAGGAGGCATTGGCGCCGTCCAGGAAGGAGGTGATGAGAAACTGCTCGTTGGCTTCTTGCCGTGCCATGGTTCTACTGCGGACGCCGCGTCCGCCTCCTGACATAATTGAAGGCCGGAGACTGGGCGCCGGCCACCGCCATCAAACTGCAATCGCCGGCGCAAGGCCGGCATACCGCGTCTACCGACGCTGAACCCGGGCCGGCGACGCATGTTCCTCGTCGCCGGCCCGAAGCGTTATCCGATGCGGTCAACGCATCGCTATGTGGCCTCAGCCCTTGAGAACTTCAACCAGCGTCTTGCCGAGGCGCGCCGGGGATGGCGAAACCTTGATGCCGGCCGCTTCCATGGCGGCGATCTTCGATTCCGCGTCACCCTTGCCGCCGGAAACGACAGCGCCGGCGTGACCCATCGTGCGGCCCTTCGGAGCCGTACGGCCGGCAATGAAGCCTGCCATCGGCTTCTTGCGGCCCTTCTTGGCTTCATCAATCAGGAACTGGGCCGCGTCTTCCTCAGCCGAGCCTCCGATCTCGCCGATCATGATGATCGACTGCGTCGCTTCGTCGGCAAGGAACATTTCCAGCACGTCGATGAACTCGGTGCCCTTGACCGGATCGCCGCCGATGCCGACGGCCGTCGTCTGGCCGAGGCCTTCGTTGGAGGTCTGGAACACGGCCTCATAGGTCAGCGTGCCGGAGCGGGACACGATGCCGACGGAACCCTTGCGGAAGATCGAGCCCGGCATGATGCCGATCTTGCATTCTTCCGGCGTCAGGATGCCCGGGCAGTTCGGGCCGAGCAGGCGCGACTCCGACTTGTCGAGCTTGGCCTTCACCCGCACCATGTCCATGACCGGGATGCCCTCGGTGATGCAGGTGATGAACGGGACTTCAGCCTCGATCGCCTCGATGATCGCGTCCGCGGCACCCGCCGGCGGAACGTAGATCACGGTCGCGTCGGCGCCGGTCCGCTCCTTGGCTTCGGCAACGGAGGTGAAGATCGGCAGCGAAGTGCCATCGACGCCCGACGACCAGGATTCGCCACCCTTCTTCGGGTGCACGCCACCAACCATCTTGGTGCCGTAGTAGGCGAGCGCCTGCTCCGTGTGGAAGGTACCGGTCTTGCCGGTCAGGCCCTGGACGATGACCTTGGTGTCTTTGTTGACGAGAATAGACATTTTGCGGTCCTTCCAGGTTAGGCTTCGATCGCCGCGACGATCTTCTTCGCCGCATCGTCAAGGTCGTCAGCCGCAGTAATCGCGAGGCCGGATTCGTTCAGGATCTTCTTGCCGAGCTCGACATTGGTGCCCTCGAGACGCACGACGAGCGGAACCTTCAGGCCGACTTCCTGCACCGCAGCAACCACGCCTTCCGCAATCACGTCGCAGCGCATGATGCCGCCGAAGATGTTGACGAGGATGCCCTCGACCTTCGGGTCGGCCGTGATGATCTTGAAGGCGGCCGCCACCTTCTCCTTGCCGGCGCCACCGCCAACGTCGCAGAAGTTTGCCGGCTCCTTGCCGTAGAGCTTGATGATGTCCATCGTCGCCATGGCGAGACCGGCGCCGTTGACCATGCAGCCGATGTTGCCGTCGAGGGCCACATAGGCGAGGTCCCACTTGGACGCTTCGATCTCCTTGGCGTCTTCCTCGGTCTCGTCACGCAGCGCCCGCACATCGTCGTGACGGAAAAGCGCATTGCCGTCGAAGGAAACCTTGGCATCGAGAACGCGCAGATGACCGTTCTGCATGACGATCAGCGGGTTGATCTCGAGCAGTGACATGTCCTTCTCGGAGAAGGCCTTGTAGAGGATCGGGAAGAGGGTCTTCGCATCTTCGGCAGCAGCGCCCGTCAGTTCGAGCGCCTTGGAGATCTTCGACACGTCGTCCGCCGTCACGCCCGTTTCCGGATCGATGGCGATCGTGTAGATCTTCTCCGGCGTGTCATGCGCGACCGCCTCGATGTCCATGCCACCCTCGGTAGAAACGACGAAGGCGACGCGGCCAACGGAGCGATCGACCAGCAGCGAGCAGTAGAGTTCGCGAGCGATGTCCGCACCATCCTCGATGTAGAGGCGGTTGACCTGCTTGCCGGCGTCGCCGGTCTGGGCGGTCACCAGCGTGTTGCCGAGCATGTCCTTGACGTTGGCTATGACTTCGTCGACCGACTTGGCGAGACGGACGCCGCCCTTCGCGTCTGGACCCAGTTCCTTGAACTTGCCCTTGCCGCGGCCGCCGGCATGGATCTGGCTCTTGACCACGTAGAGCGGGCCGGGCAGCGACTTCGCTGCAGCTTCCGCCTCTTCGGCCTTCATAATGGCCACGCCTTCCGCGACCGGCGCACCGTAGCTCTTCAGGAGAGCCTTGGCCTGATATTCATGGATGTTCATCAGCTTGTCCTTGGATGGTTGGCTGGTGCGATTACTTGAGTGCCGGAGCGATGTTGATGCAGGCCTCGCAGAGGCCGGCGACCGCGCCGACGGACTTCTGGAAGGCCGCTTCTTCGTCCTTGTTGAATTCGACTTCGATGACGCGTTCGACGCCGCCGGCACCGATCACGGTCGGCACGCCGACATACATGTCCTTGACGCCGTATTGGCCGGTCAGGTGAGCAGCGACAGGCAGGACGCGCTTCTTGTCCTTGAGGTAGGATTCAGCCATCTCGATTGCCGAGGCAGCCGGGGCATAATAGGCGGAACCGGTCTTCAGCAGGCCGACGATCTCGGCGCCTCCGTCGCGGGTGCGCTGGATGATCTGCTCGAGACGCTCCTGCGTCGTCCAGCCCATCTTCACGAGATCCGTCAGCGGAATGCCGGCGACGGTCGAGTAACGGGCGAGCGGCACCATGGTGTCGCCATGGCCGCCCAGCACGAATGCGGTAACGTCCTGGACCGAGACGTTGAATTCTTCGGCGATGAACAGGCGGAAGCGCGCGGAGTCGAGGACGCCCGCCATGCCGACCACCATGTTCTTCGGCAGGCCGGAGAACTTCTGCAGCGCCCAGACCATGGCGTCGAGGGGGTTGGTAATGCAGATCACGAAGGCGTTCGGTGCATACTTCTTGATGCCCGCGCCGACCTGTTCCATGACCTTGAGATTGATGCCGAGAAGATCGTCGCGGCTCATGCCTGGCTTGCGGGCCACACCGGCTGTGACGATGCAGACATCAGCGCCTTCGATGGCGGCATAGTCACTGGCACCGGTCAGCTTGGCATTGAAACCGTCGACCGGCGATGACTGCGCGATGTCCAGCCCCTTACCCTGCGGGATACCGTCGGCAATATCGAACAGGACGATGTCGCCCAGTTCCTTGAGGCCGGCCAGATGCGCCAGCGTACCGCCGATCATGCCGGAACCAATAAGTGCGATCTTCTTGCGCGCCATAAATAGCTTCCTCTCGCGATCAAAACCTGTTGGCTGAGACGGCTCGCGGCCCGCCAATATGCCCACCGCCATACCGACAACCGCTGAAATTGGCAACCGGTTCTTTTGGCTGCAGCATTTTCAATCGGTTAGATCATCATTATCTTACGTAAACGTAAGAATTTAAGGCTGTCCAGTGGCGTGGTTGCGGTGCCGCCGGCGATGAAGCGCGGCGTAATCGGCACTGCGCATCTCGAAGAGACGGGAAACTGTCCGGTCGAACTCAAAACCCTCCGTGCCGCGTTTCTCCGCGAGCAGCTGTTCCGGTTGGGCGGCCGCGGAGACGTAGAGACGTATGGCATTGTCGTAGAGCGTATCGACGAGATTGATGAAGCGCTTCGTCTCGTTGCGCTTTTCCGGGCCGAGCTGCGGCACGCGCTCAAGGAAAACGGAGTCGTAGCGCTCAGCAATGGCGAGATAGTCGGCAGCACCCAGCGGGCGTTCACAGAGGTCCGCAAAGGAAAACCGGGCGGTCCGTCCGGCTGCCGCGGGGACCGGGATGGAGCGCCCCTTGCGTGGCACTTCGGACGGCGCCGTCTTCGCCCCGTCCGTTACCTGGTGCCAGGTCGCCTCCATCGTCGCATCCGCCTGGGGACCAAGCGGCGTGACATAGACGGGCAGGTTTGCCAGCTTCTGCATCCGGTAGTCGGTCTCGGAGTCCAGCGTCGTGACCTCGACATGCCTGCGAAGGAGATCGATGAAGGGCAGGAACAACCCTCGGTTCAAACCATCCTTGTAGAGGTTTTCGGGCGCGACATTGGATGTGGCAACCAGCACGCAGCCGAGCGAGAAAAGCTCCGTGAACAGACGCGCGAGGATCATCGCGTCGGTAATGTCGGTGACGGAGAACTCGTCAAAGCAGAGCAGCTCCGCTTCCGCATAGATCGACGCGGCGACGGGCGGGATGGGATCAGGATCCCGCACCTCGCCGTTCTTCACCTTCATGCGATGCTCATGGACCCGGCCATGCACATCCGCCATGAACTCGTGGAAATGGGCGCGCCGCTTCCGGTCCGTCGCTGCCTGCTTGAAGAACATTTCCATAAGCATGGTCTTGCCGCGGCCGACGCTGCCGTGGATGTAGAGCCCGCGGATCGGCTTGGGCCGTCCGCTGCCCTTGGCAAACAACCAGCCGAGCGCACTCTTCTTCTTGGCAGGCCGAGCATCACGGAGGTCGCCCAGAACCCGGTCCAGCTTGGCCGCCACGTCCAGCTGGGCACGGTCCGGCGTCAGCTTCCCGGCCTCCGACAGGGCCTTCAGCTCCTCTACGACGCTGTGCGTGTAGTCGGGGATTACGTCCATGAAGTGCTGCGGCGTTCCCTGCGCCGCTTAGCGGCTCAGGCTGACCGGTTGGCCCGAATTGGTGGTGCCGTCGAAGCGGTTCTCGGCCGACTTGTAGACGCGACCGATCGTATTGCCGGAACGATCCTTGAACTGCACCATCTTGCCCGACACTTCCCAGGATCCCATGGTCGTGAGCTCTCCCGCACAACCGCGAGTGCCGCCGCGCGAACCGCTGCCGAGATTGGTGAGCGTCAGGAACATGTCGCAGGAGGAACCGGCATAGGAGACGCGCCAGTTGCCGACCATCTGCTCCTTGGTGACATCGAGCGCGGTCGCCGGAGCGGCCGAGGCATTCGGGTCAAGCGCGGCGGTTTCCTGCTGCGGAGCCGTCGGGAACTGGCTTGCACCACCCGGCGGCGGCAGCTGGTTGGACTGTACCGAGGGGACGGGCTGCGCCTGCAGGGGAGCGGGCTGTGACGGCAGATTATCGTAAGGGCTATAGGAAGTACGCTGGCAACCCGCCAGGGCGACGGCGACTACCAAGCCGGTTGCGACATATCTGAACTTCATCATTCACTCCGATCTTTGCCTGCTGCCGTTGCTATGGATGAAAGACGGCGGAATTATCGCGAAGAGCTGTCTCAAATCAAGACAGGGCGGAACTCTCCGCCCTGAGATGCCCTTGATGCGGAACATGGGCCAGCGCTGCTCAACATCAAGCAATGACCCCGCATTTCCCTAGAGGCGGCGCTCGACCATCATCTTCTTGATCTCTGCGATCGCCTTGGCCGGGTTCAATCCCTTCGGACAGGTCTGTGCGCAGTTCATGATCGTATGGCAGCGGTAGAGCCGGAACGGATCCTCGAGGTTGTCCAGACGCTCGCCCTTCGCCTCATCGCGCGAGTCGATGAGCCAGCGATAGGCCTGCAGCAGGACAGCCGGGCCGAGATAGCGGTCGCCGTTCCACCAGTAGCTCGGACAGGAGGTGGAGCAGCAGGCGCAGAGAATGCACTCGTAGAGCCCGTCGAGCTTCAGCCGGTCCTCATGGCTTTGCTTCCACTCCTTTGCCGGCGGCGGCGAAACCGTCTTCAGCCAAGGCTCGATCGAGCGGTGCTGGGCGTAGAAGTTCGTCAGGTCCGGCACGAGGTCTTTTACCACCGGCATGTGCGGCAGCGGGTAGACCTTCACCGTGCCGTTGATGTCGTCCATGCCCTTGGTGCAGGCCAGCGTGTTCGAGCCGTCGATGTTCATCGCGCAGGAACCACAGATACCCTCACGGCAGGAGCGGCGGAGCGTCAGGGTCGGATCAATGTTGTTCTTGATGTAGAGAAGGCCATCGAGCACCATCGGCCCGCAGTCGTCGATGTCGACATAGTAGGTGTCGATCCGCGGGTTCTGGCCGTCGTCCGGATTCCAGCGATAGATCCGGTACTCGCGAAGATTGGTGGCGCCGTCCGGCTTCGGCCAGACCTTGCCTTCGGTCATCTGCGAGTTCTTCGGTAGAGCGAGTTCAACCATGTCCGGGTCCTCTCGGGATCAGTAGACGCGGGCCTTGGGCTCGATCTTCGCAGGATCGATGCCATCGGCAATGAGTTCCGTATGAACAGGGCGATAGTCCAGCTTCACGTCGCCGGCTTCGTTGACCCAGGCAAGCGTATGCTTGCGCCAGTTCACGTCGTCGCGACCGCCGAACGGGCCCTCCGTAAAGTCCTCGCGGGCGTGGCTGCCACGGCTTTCCTTGCGCGCTTCGGCGCCGTAGACTGTGGTGATGGCGTTCGCCATCAGATTCTCCAGTTCCAGCGTCTCCACGAGGTCGGAATTCCAGATCATCGAGCGGTCGGTGACCTTGACGTCCTTCAGCTCTCCCCAGATCGCCGACATGCGGCGGCAGCCTGATTCCAGCGACTCCTGCGTGCGGAAGACGGCAGCGTCTTCCTGCATGGTTCGCTGCATCTTGTCGCGCAGCACCGCCGTCGGCGTCCCGCCATTGGCGTTCCGCAGCCGGTCGAAGCGGTCCATGATCTTGTCGCAGGCGGCAGTGTTGAGCGCCGGCACGGGTGCTGCCCGGTCGATCACCTCGCCTGCCCGGATTGCTGCGGCACGGCCGAAGACGACAAGGTCGATCAGCGAGTTCGAGCCAAGACGGTTCGCGCCATGGACCGACGCGCAGCCGGCCTCGCCGACAGCCATCAGGCCGGGAGCGATCCGCTCCGGATTGGCGCTGTCCGCGTTCAGGACCTCGCCCCAGAAGTTCGTCGGGATGCCGCCCATGTTGTAGTGCACGGTCGGCAGGACGGGGATGGGCTCGCGGGTGACGTCGACGCCGGCGAAGATCTTGGCGCTCTCGGAGATGCCCGGCAGGCGTTCGTGCAGAACGGCCGGATCCAGGTGATCGAGATGCAGGAAGATGTGGTCCTTGTTCTTGCCGACGCCGCGCCCCTCGCGGATCTCCAGCGTCATGCAGCGGGACACGACGTCGCGCGAGGCCAGGTCCTTGGCGGAGGGCGCATAGCGCTCCATGAAACGCTCGCCTTCGGAGTTGACGAGGTATCCACCCTCGCCGCGCGCGCCCTCGGTGATCAGACAGCCGGAACCGTAGATGCCCGTCGGGTGGAACTGGACGAACTCCATGTCCTGCAGCGGCAGCCCGGCGCGCGCGATCATGCCGCCGCCGTCGCCAGTGCAGGTATGCGCGGAAGTCGCCGAGAAGTAGGCGCGGCCATAACCACCGGTTGCCAGCACCACCATCTTGGCGGCGAAGCGATGGATCGTGCCGTCGTCCAGATTCCAGGCGACGACCCCTGTGCAGCGGCCGTCGTCCGACATGATCAGGTCGAGCGCGAAGTACTCGATAAAGAATTCGGCATTGTTGCGCAGCGACTGGCCGTAGAGCGTGTGCAGGATCGCGTGTCCTGTACGGTCTGCGGCAGCGCAGGTGCGCTGCACCGGCGGACCGGCACCGTAGTTCTGCATGTGGCCGCCGAATGGCCGCTGATAGATCTTGCCTTCCTCGTTCCGAGAGAAGGGAACGCCGTAGTGTTCCAACTCATAGACGGCCTTGGGCGCTTCCATGGCGAGATATTGCATGGCATCGACATCGCCCAGCCAGTCGGAGCCCTTGACGGTATCGTAGAGGTGCCACTGCCAGCAGTCCGGCGTCATGTTGGTCAGCGAGGCGGCGATGCCACCCTGTGCAGCCACGGTGTGGGAACGCGTCGGGAAGACCTTGGTGATGCAGGCCGTTTTAAAGCCCTGCTCGGCCATGCCGAGCGTCGCCCTGAGGCCCGCGCCGCCGGCGCCCACGACAATCACGTCATAGGAGTGGTCGACATAGGTATAGGCCTTGCCGGTCTGGGATGTCCCCTGCGCAATGGGAGTGATCGATGCCATGGCGGATTATCCTGCAAATGCGATTTTCAGGACGGCGATAAGACAGAGACCGCCGATCAGAAGCGAGAACGAAGCGTTGAGGATGAGAAGCATGACCTTCATACCCTCGTTATGGACATAGTCCTGAATCACCTCTTCCATGCCGAGACGCATGTGGATCACCGTCGCCAGCACCGTCAGCGCGTTGATCGCGGCAACGAAGGGGTTGGCCAGAGCGCCCACGACCTCTGCATAGGGACGACCCACATACATGATCAAGAAGACGATGTAGAAAAGGACGAGCGGAACAAGCGCGACCGATGTGGTGCGAACTTTCCAGAAGTGATCAGTGCCGCTTTTGGCAGAGCCAAGGCCGCGGACCTTGCCGAGGGGCGTACGCATATCCATGAACTTCTCCTCAGCGAACCATGACGACGACGATCCAGACGAGGATCGTGAGCGCGATCGAAGCGGCGAGATTGGCCTTGGCGAGCTTCGTGGAGAATTCCTTCTCGAAACCGTAGCCGAGATCCCACATGATGTGGCGCAGGCCGCCGAGCAGGTGGTGCAGCAAGGCCCATGTAAAGCCGAAGAGGATGATCTGGCCGACCAGCGATCCAAACAGCGCGTTCGCCTGGTTGAAGCTCTCCTCACCGGAAGCAGCGGCGACGAGCCAGGCTGCGATGAGTATCATGCCGAAGTAGAGAGCAGCACCGGTGATGCGGTGCATGATCGACATCGCCATGGTTGGAATGAACCTGTAAACCTGCAGATGCGGCGACAGGGGCCGGTTTTTCGTCACATTCGCCATCAGGACCTCGCGGCGTTGAAGCGGCATGCGGGCGTTGCACCCGCCAATGCACCATGCCGAAGAAATGTGCATTGCATCATTGAGCGTGGTTTAATGCCCGATATACCCTACGACAAGCGAATTCAAACGGATTTCAAATTTAAATCGATTGGGGTCGAAACCCTTCAATCCCCGCCTCTTCCGCCCCGCGGATTAACCAAATCCGGCAATAGCCCCACAGCCATGGCGACTTCCCTAGGACAACTGTGTTAACCTTCCGTTAACGCTTGAACCGGAGGTCATGATGACCGGAAAACCTTTCACGGTGGCCGCGCTCGCATGCGCCCTCGCCATATCCGCGACCTATCCCGCTTTTGCCGGAAACGGCTGGAACAGCTCCTCGCGCGGCTTCGGCCATCACCACTATCACAAGGCCGGTCCGTCCGTAGGCTATTCCAGCCCTGTTACGGATCTTCGACGCATCGGGACGTTCAGCCGATCCGTCTGGGTCATCAATCGCAACGGGTCAGCAACGCCCGCACCGATTCTCGCACCCAAGGCAACTATCATCCACATCGACAGCGGCCTGAGGCTCGGTGGATCGGCGAATGCATGTTCCTACGAAGCCGGCGTCTGCGTCATCCGCGGCAACTAGGTGAACCGCCAGACCGTTGTCTTCTTCACCTCGCTGTCTTCCAGCGCCCGCGTGACCGACACCTCATAGGTCGCAAGCCCCTCGAGGCAGTCCTTCGGCAGGTAGCTCCGGCCCGGATCGCCGACCAGCACGACAACACCCTGCCCGGCCAGCCGCTTGAACCAGGGCAGGAGGCGATCCGCAAAGCTCTTGTCGTAGAACACGTCGCCTGCCAGAACCACGTCGGCATCGACAGCGCAGCCGACCACGTCTTCACCGGTAAAGTTCAGGGCCACCCCGTTAGCCGCGGCATTCAACGCAACGGCGCCAGAGCTCCACGGGTCAATGTCGGCTGCGAGGACGTCCGCCGCCCCCGCAAGGCCGGCCGCTATGGCGACGAGACCGGAGCCCGTCGCAACATCCAGCACGCGTTTTCCCCTCACAGTCTCCGGATGATCGAGGATGTAGCGCGCCAGTCCCTGACCGCCGGCCCAGGCAAAGGCCCAGAAGGGAGGAGGAAGGCCGATCTCTTCCAGTTCTTCCTCCGTCTTCTGCCAGAGGTCATGCGCTTCGTCCGCAAGATGCAGCCGGATCTCCGGCACATGCGGCGGCGCCTGCAGCGCCGTGTTGGCAAGAATGAAGCTGCGCGGATCGGTCTTCACGCCAAGGTCATTCCGGCGAGCGAGGCGGATTCTCCAACCCGCCGAGGCGGCAAATCTCCAAGTATTCTTCATTCGTCACGGGCTGCACGGATAGCCGCATGGAGGTCACCAGCGACATCGTCTCGAACTTCGGGTTCGCCTTGATGTCCTTCAGCGTCACCGGCTTCGGCATGTCGCACACGGCACGGATGTCGACGCAGTCCCAGCGCGCGTCATCCCCTGCCGTGGAATCGGGATGGCTGAGTGCACAGACCTCGACGACCCCGACGATCTCCAGCCCCTCGTTGGAATGATAGAAGAAGCCCTTATCACCGAGCTTCATCGCCCGCATGTTGTTGCGGGCCTGGTAGTTGCGGACGCCTGTCCATTCCTCGCCGGCCTGTCCCTTGGCCTTCTGCATTTCCCAGGACCAGACATTCGGCTCGGACTTGAAAAGCCAGTACGCCATTGTCTCAGGCCTCCGGCTTGTTGAAGACCCAGTTATAGGGCTTCACCTCGACCTTCTCAAAGAGGCCCGCCTGGTAATACGGATCGGCTTCGGCAAGCGCTCTCGCTGCCGCCATGTCTTCCGCCTCGACGATCACGAGGCTGCCGTTCGGCTTGCCGTCGTCGTCAAGGAAAGGACCTGCCATCTTCAGCGTGCCGTCGGCATTCAGCTTGTTGAGGTGCTCGAGATGCGCCGGGCGGGTGTCCATCCGCACATTGAGGTGGCCGGGCTTGTCGGTGCAGAGGAAGGCGAAAAGCATCAGGAATTCTCTCCGTTGGTCATTCGGTGGTGATCGGACGGGTCATCAGCCGCTCGACCGCTTCGGGTATGGCAAGTTTTTCGGCGATGATGTCGGCAACGGCATTGGTGATAGGCAGGTCTACGCCTTGCCTTCTGCCCAGGTCAGCGGCGACGGCCGCCGCGAACGCACCTTCGACCAGTTCGCTGCTCCCGCCATTATGCGTCTGCTGGCCGAGCGCGATTCCGTAGCGAAGGTTGCGGGACTGGTGGCTGGTCCCCGTCAGGACGAGATCGCCCAATCCCGACAGTCCACGCACCGTCTCCGCTTTCCCGCCCATGCGGTCCACCAGACGCGACATCTCGGCAAGTCCGCGGGAGATGAGGGCGGCACGCGCGGATTCACCGAGCCCCGCGCCTTCCACGATCCCGCAGGCAATCGCCAGGACATTCTTGAGCGCACCGCCCAACTGGACACCGACACGGTCTGCCGACGCATAGAGCCGGAATGTCGGGGTTGAAAGGGACTGGGCAAGCCTTTCGGCAAGATCGTTATCACGCGCCGCGATGGTCATCGCCGTCGGCAGGCCGCGGACGATATCCGCCGCGAAGCCGGGCCCACTCAGGGCAGCGGCTTGCCTTCCACTCAATTCCCGTTCCAGCACATCGGTCAGCAGCGCTCCGGATGCGCGCTCCAGCCCCTTCGCACAGGTGACAACGGCAGCATCATGTTTGAGATAGGGAGCATAATGGCAAGCGGCATCGGCCTGTGTCTGCGACGGCATTGCAAAGAGGACGATGTCCGCCTCTGAAATCGCGTCCGGCTCCGCCGAAAACTCCAGCGCATCCGGAAGCGGAACACCCGGCAAGGCACCGTCATGGATCCGCAAGTCGCGCAGGTCAATCATCAGGGCCGGATTGCGGCCGACCAGCGTCACCTTGAGGCGGTCCTGCAGGGCCATGACCGCGGCGAGCGCCGTACCGAAGGCTCCGGCTCCAATGACGACCACGTTCTCGGATGGCGTCATGCCTTTGCTCCCCGCTTGCCGGACCCGAGCACCGACTGTGCGCTCATGTCGAGTGGCCAGCGCGACCGCGGCTGGACATCGAGCGGATCGGAGGGAAGGTCCACTGCCATACGCTCCAGACCCGCCCAGGCGATCATCGCGGCATTGTCGGTGCAAAGTCGCATCGGCGGCGCCACGAAGCGAAAGCCGTGTTCGATGCAGAGAGCCTGCAAGGTACGCCGGATCTCCTGGTTAGCAGCCACCCCGCCTGCGACCACCAAGGCCGGCTGAATGCGGTTGTCGGCATATTCGGTGCGGAATCGCGCGAGGCCACGGCCGATACGGTCCTGCAGCGTCCGCGAGATCGCCTTCTGGAACGAGGCGCAGATATCGGCGACATCCTTGTCGCTGAGCGGGGCGATCGCTGTCGCTGCCTGCCGGACCGCAGTCTTCAACCCGGAGAACGAGAAGTCGAGCCGCGCTTCCCCGACCAGCGGCCGCGGCAGCTTGAAGCGATCCGGATCCCCTTCCTGCGCCGCCCGCTCGACGGCCGGTCCGCCGGGATAGGGTAGGCCCAGGAGCTTGGCGGTCTTGTCGAACGCTTCGCCCAGCGCATCGTCGATCGTCGTGCCCCAGCGTTCATACTCTCCGACACCGCGCACCAGGACGAGCTGCGTGTGGCCTCCGGAGACGAGCAGCATCAGGTAGGGAAATGCGAGGCCGTCCGTCAGTCGGGCGGTCAGCGCATGGCCCTCGAGATGGTTGATCGCGAAGAGAGGCTTGCCGGTGACCCGGGCGATCGCCTTGCCGGTCATCAGCCCGACGATCAGCCCGCCGATCAGGCCGGGCCCGGCCGTGGCGGCCACGGCATCGATCTCCGAGAGGGAAACCTTCGCCTGCACCAGCGCCTCTTCGACCAGCCCATCCAGCGCCTCGACATGGGCACGGGCGGCAATCTCCGGCACCACGCCGCCATAGGCACTATGCTCGTCGAGCTGCGACAAAACGACATCTGAGAGTATCTCGCCCCGCCCGTCTTCATGCCGGCACACCACGGCGGCCGCGGTTTCGTCGCAGCTTGTTTCGATGCCGAGGATGCGCAGAAAGGGCGTCATGGGCCTATCGTTGATTGCGGGACAAGGCGAAGCCGGGTACCAAGGCCTCCGGTTAACAACGGACGATAGCGGATGCAAACAAAACCTTTCCGGATCGGCACGCGCGGCAGCCCGCTCGCGCTGGCGCAGGCAGCGGAAACACGGGCCCGGCTGATGGCCGCGCATGACCTGCCCGAGGAGATGTTCGAGATCGTGGTCCTGTCCACCACGGGCGACCGCGTCACCGACCGGCCGCTGAGCGAGATCGGCGGCAAGGGCCTGTTCACGCTGGAATTGGAAGAGCAGCTTTCCTCCGGCGAGCTCGATTTCGCCGTTCATTCCTCCAAGGACATGCCGACCGTCCTGCCGGACGGGCTGCATATCTCGGCCTACCTGCCGCGCGAGGATATTCGTGATGCATTGATCGGCCGCACGGCCCCGAGCCTGACTGCTCTGCCCGATGGCGCAACCGTCGGCACGGCCTCACTTCGCCGGCAGGCCCTCGTCCGCCGCACCCGGCCGGACATACAGGTCACCATCTTCCGGGGCTCCGTCGGCACGCGGCTGCGCAAGCTCGATGAGGGCCATGTCGATGCCACCCTGCTTGCGTTCGCCGGTCTGAAACGGCTGGCAAGGGAGGAGGTCGTCACGGAACTGCTGGATCCGGAACGCTTCCCCCCGGCGCCGGCCCAAGGCGCGATCTGCATCGAAAGCCGCATCGGCGACAAGCGGGTGGATACACTGCTGGAAGCCGTCAACGACCGGCCCACCTATGATGCCGTCAGCTGCGAGCGCGCCTTCCTGATGGCGCTCGACGGCTCATGTCGCACGCCGATCGCCGGCTATGCCCTCTGCGACGGCGATCACCTTCGCTTCTCCGGCCTCATCCTGACGCCGGACGGCCAGAAGGAGTATTCCGTGGAGGTCGACGGGACGCGGGCGGAGGCCGAAGCGCTTGGCCGAAGAGCGGGCGAGACCGTACGGACCGCCGCAGGGCCCGGTTTCTTCGAGACCTGGAGCTAGCATCTTGCGCGTCCTCGTCACACGTCCCGAACGAGCCGCGGCCAGGACCCTGGAGCGGCTGAGGGCTCTGGGGCACGATCCCGTCCCCTTCCCGGTCACTGCGGCCGAGCAGCATCCGGAGCCGGTACGCGAGGCACTCGAGAAGCCGCACAGTGCGATCCTGTTGACCAGCGCCGAGGCCGTTCGCGTCCTGTCGTCTCTTGGCGATGCGATCTCCGGCCACCTCGGCGAAACCGTCTTTGCGGTCGGGGAAGCCACGGCCACGGCGCTGCGTGATACCGGTTTTTCCGATCTCCGCATTGCCGAGGGGACCGGTGCCAGCATGATACGCCTTTTCGGCGGAGAGTTCGCTCAACTGGCTGCGATCTCGCCGCTGCTTTATCTCGCGGGCTACCCTCGCTCGCCCGCCCTGGAAGCAGGACTGGCCGATCTCGGGGCGGCCGTAAACGTGGTAGAAGCCTATCGAATGCACCGACTCCCGCTAGCGTCCGGGGCGGTGGAAGCAGTTCTCTGCCATCGGCCGGTCCACGCCGTCCTGTTCTACTCGCGGGAGACCGCCAGGCAGTTTTTCAAGGTGACGAACGGTGACGCCCTCGGCGCCCTCCTTGGGGTGCCCCTGCTGTGCCTGAGCGCGAATGTCAGCGAGGCCATTCCGGATAGCCTGCACTCCAACATTCGGGTTGCGGCGGGTCCGGACGAGGAGAGCCTCCTCGCCCTCCTTTAGTCTGTCACACGGCCCAAAATCGGCTTGGCCCCTTTCCTTCGCACGCCCTCCTTACTAGTTTCAGAAGGAAGTTGCAGAACGAGGTCTTGATGGAACCGGAAAAGCCGAACCGCCGCCCGAAGGCTAAGAAAGAACCGACCACGATCGACCTGACGGCGGAGGAGGCATCGGTCGCCGAGCCCGTGCGCAGCAACGATTCGGACAACGGCACAGACACTTCACCTGAGACTTCCTTCGAGGAGAAGCAGGCGGCAGAAACCGCAGCGAGCTCCCCTCCACCAACGCCGGAGAGTGCTGACGCTGAGACCTCGCCTGAGCCAATGCCGACGGAACCCCAGCCGGAGCCGATAGCGGCGCCGGAGGATACAGGGGCCCAGGAGGAAGAGCCCGCACCGCAGGCGCGATCCTCAGGCCCATCGGCTTCAACCCTCGTCGCAGCCGGTATTTTCGGTGGCATCGTCGCGCTCGCCCTCGCCGGCAGCATGCAGTATGCCGGCTACCTTCCCGCGGCTGCACCGTCGCAGGATTCGAGCGCGGATATTCAGGCACTGCGGCAGGAAGTCGAAGCCCTTCGTCAGGCGCCGGCTTCAGCTCCTGCTCCCGATCCGGAAATTACTTCTCGTCTGGACGCCCTCGAAACCGCAGTCGCGCAACGCGCCGACGACAGCGGAATTGAGGAAAGACTTGCCTCGCTGGAGCAGCAGTTGCAGTCGGTCCAGAGCGCTTCCCAGGGGACTGCATCGGAGAATTCCGCGCGGCTGGATGAGTTGCAGGGTCGTCTCGACACAGCCGAGGCAAAGCTGAATGAACCGGGAGCGGAGGAAGCCGCGGCACGCGCCATTGCTGCTGCCGCCCTCAAGGCTGCGATCGACCGCGGCGGCGCGTTCGCGGGCGAACTCGAAACCTTCGCCGCCGTCTCGCCCGATCCCCAGGTCGCAGACCAACTCCGCCCCTATGCCGAGGATGGCGTTCCCACCCACGCTCAGTTGGTGGAACGGTTCGCCTCGGCAAGAGAGGCGATCCTTGATGCGGTTTCCACGCCACAGGAAGACCAGGGCATAACCAGCCGGCTGATGTCGAGTGCGCTGTCCGTCGTCAAGGTCCGCCGGACGGGCGATACACAGGGTGACAGCCCGGAGGCTATCGTCTCCAGGATGGAAAATGCGCTTCAGTCGGGTGACCTTTCCGCTGCGGCAACCGAATGGAATGCCCTGCCGCAAGAGGCCAAGGATGCGTCGGGCGACTTCAAGCAGGCGCTGGATGCACGCATTGCCGTGAACGGGCTTATTGGCGATGCTCTGACCCGCGCCGTCAGCGAAACCGGCGCACAGAACTGAGGAATGGCAGAATGATCAGATTGTTAGCGTTCATCATTGTCGTCCTCGCCCTCGGCTGGGGCTTCGCCTGGCTCGCGGACCGCCCTGGCCTGATTGCGATCACCTGGCAGGATTACCTGATCGAAACGAGCCTGATGGTCGCCGCGACCGCCGTCGCCGCCTTGATTGCGGCCGTCATGATTCTCTGGTGGCTGGTTCAACTCATCTGGACTTCTCCCCATTCCGTGCGTCGTTTTTTCCGCGCCCGCAAGCGTGACCGCGGCTACCAGGCCCTCTCCACCGGCCTGATCGCCGCCGGCGCCGGCAATGCCATCCTCGCCCGCAAGATGAGCCTGCGGGCCCAGGGCTTGCTGCGCGCCGACCAGGAGCCGCTGCTCCACCTCCTCGATGCCCAGGCAGCCCTGATCGAGGGGCGCCATGACGATGCGCGCCGGCGCTTCGAACGTATGGCCGAAGACCCCGAGACGCGCGAGCTCGGCCTCCGGGGACTGTACGTCGAAGCGCGCCGAGACGGAGCCGACGAAGCGGCAAGGCAATATGCTGAACGCGCCGCCGAACACGCGCCCTATCTCCCATGGGCGGCAGAGGCCACTCTGGAAGCCCGCTGTCGGGAAGGTCGCTGGGATGAAGCCATACGCCTGCTGGAACAGCAGCGCATCGCCAATGTGATTGACCGGAAGCAGGCGGATCGCTGGAAGGCCGTTCTCCTGACGGCAAAGGCCGGCGAGCGGCTGGAAGCCGACCCCAAGGGCGCCCGCGACGACGCTCTGGCGGCGCTGAAACTGGCCAAGGATCTGGTCCCCGCCGCCATCATCGCGGCCAAGGCCTATCTGCGCGAAGACAATATCCGTCGCGCCGCATCCGTGCTTGAAGGGGTGTGGAAGGTATCGCCGCATCCGGAGATTGCCAGGACCTATGTCCGGGCCAGAAGCGGTGACAGCGCGGTCGACCGCCTGAAGCGGGCCGAGAAGCTGGAAGCGGCGCGTCCCAACAATGTCGAATCCCTGGTCGCCGTCGCCGAAGCGGCCCTCGATGCGCGGGAGCTGAAGCGGGCCCGGGAGAAAGCCGAAGCGGCTTCCCGCATGAGCCCCCGGGAAAGCATCTATCTGCTGCTGGCCGACATCGAGGAAGCCGACACCGGAGACCAGGGCCGCATCCGCCACTGGATGGCACAGGCGCTCCGGGCCCCGCGCGATCCAGCCTGGGTGGCCGACGGTCTCGTTTCCGAGCACTGGCTGCCGATGTCGCCCGTTTCCGGCCGCATCGACGCTTTCGAATGGAAAGTGCCCTTTGGGCAACTCGAGGGTCCTGTCGAGGAAGGCGACCTCGCGGGCAAGGCAATTGCGGAACTGCCGCCGGTGACCTCGGAGCCCGAGCCGGAACCCGAGCAGAAGCAATCGGACACGATGCTGGACGTGACACCCGCAGCGCCTGCAGAGCCTGAAACGGCGCCCGCGCCTGCCAATACCGCGACGGACAACAGGCGCGACGAGAACCGCGTCATCCCGCTTGCTGCAGGCGCGGAACAGAAGGCGCCGCCGGCAAGGAAGGAAGAGGCGGAGCCCGACCCGTTCTTCGGCCGACCGCCGGATGATCCGGGCGTCAAGGATCCGTCCGCATCATCCCACCCCGCCAATCGCCTCCGGCTGTTCTGAGAGGCTGGCCGATGTTCGAACGCTTCCAGGCCTTCATCCAGAATCTTGCCGCCCGTGAACCGGAGCGCGCATTCGCGCCGGGGGACCCGCGCGTCGCGTTTGCGGGCCTCTGTTTCCAGGTCATGGAAGCAGACGGAACCGTCTCAGACGAGGAGCAACGGCACCTCCGCGACCTGCTCCGGGAGCGCTACGACCTCACCGAAGAGCAACTGACCGAACTGATGCATGCCGGGCGTGACGCAGGGCAGGAGGCGGTGGACTACTACCGCTTCACCTCCGACCTCGGCCGGCACCTCGACCCCGACCAGCGCGTCGAGCTCCTGGGTGTGCTTTGGGACCTCGTTCACGCCGATGGCAAGCGAAGCGAGATGGAGGACCACGTGATCTGGCGGATTGCCGACCTGCTCGGCGTCTCCCCCCGCGATCGCGTTCTGCAGCGCCAGGGGGCCGAGGCGCGATCCGAGCCTGAGGCATGATGCCCAAGAGCAGGCCGTCCATCCCCAGCGAGCCACCCGGTGCGCAGCGGAAGCTTCCCGTACTGGTCGTGTTGCACCAGGAGAATTCCTCGTCAGGTCGCGTGGGGCAGATGCTGGTCGAGAAGGGCTTTCCGCTCGACATCCGCCGGCCCGTCCTCGGTGATCCGCTGCCGGAGACACTTGCCGGGCATTCCGGCGCCGTCATCTTCGGCGGCCCGATGAGTGCCAATGATCCCGAACCATACATCCGCAAGGAAACGGACTGGATCGGAGTGCCGCTGAAGGAAAACAAGCCTTTCCTCGGCATCTGCCTCGGCGCGCAGATGATGGTTCGCCATCTCGGGGGAACGGTCGCGGCACACAAGGACGACTTGGCCGAAATCGGCTGGTATCCTCTCCGGGCAACGGAGCATGGCAGGCTGCTCATGCCGCACTGGCCGCAGATGGTCTATCATTTCCATAGGGAAGGTTTCAGCCTGCCCCACGGTGCCCAGCGCCTTGCGGAAGGCGATGCCTATCCCAACCAGGCGATCCGCTATGGCGACAATGCATGGGGCGTGCAGTTCCACGCCGAGCTGACGCGCGCCATGATGCAGCGCTGGGTGGTGCGCGGCGAGCACCGCTTCATCATGCCGAATGCGCAGAAAGGAAGCGAGCATCTCGAGGGGCGGATGATCTTTGATGCGCCGCTCAGGCAGTGGCTCTGGCACTTCCTCGATCTGATCTTTGAACGCGATGCAGCGTCGACCTCCGGAGCGAGGCCGGTTTCGGATGGTCCTCGAGCCGCCTCATAGCAGAATGAACAGCTGAAGCCCTAGCGATCCGGTGCGTCCAGGCTGTCGATCCGGCGCAACTGGGGGAACTTCATAGCCCAGATCCACGCCACGGCAAGCGTACCGGCACCGCCGATGACGACGGCGGGCACGGCCCCGATGATGGACGCCATGGTGCCGGCACGGAACTCGCCGAGTTCGTTCGATGCGCCGACGAACACCATGTTCACGGCATTGACCCGCCCTCGGACCTCGTCCGGCGTCCAGAGCACGATCAGCGTTTCGCGGACGTAGACCGAGATCATGTCGGACGCGCCCATCAGCATGAGTGCCGCGATTGACAGCCATGCCGTCTGCGACAGGCCGAACACGATCGTCCCGGCACCGAACAGGGCAACGCCGATGAACATTGCCGTGCCGGCATGGCTCCGGATGGGGTAGAAGGCAAGCCAGAGGGCGACGGCGACGGCTCCGATACCCGGTGCCGCACGCAGCAGTCCCAGCCCCCAGGGACCGAGCACCAGGATGTCACGCGCGAAGATCGGCATCAGTGCCACGGCCCCCCCGAGCAGCACCGCGAAGAGGTCGAGCGAGATGGCGCCGAGTACCACCTTCTCGCGGCTGATGAAGTGGAAGCCGGCGAGGATCTCGCTCCAGCTCACCGTCTTCGATCCCGTCCGCTGCGCCGGCTTCGGGATCAGGATCACGAGGATCACCGCCAGAACCATCATTCCGAATGCGATAGAATAGGCGACGGTCGCACTGAGACCGTAGAGCAGACCACCGGCCACCGGCCCGACGATCGAGGCGGTCTGCCAGGAGGACGAGTTCCAGGCGATGGCGTTGGCGAGATCACGCTCCGGCACAAGGTTAGGCGCCAGCGACTGCACCGCCGGACCCATGAAGGCGCGCTCGATGCCGAAGACCGTAAGGATCAGGAAGACCACCCACGGGATGAAGAGACCGGCATTGGTGAGAAAGAGAAGGGCAAGGGCACAGGCAGCTCCCACCGCGAGACAGATGGCGACAATGGCGCGTCGGTTGTAACGATCTGCGACGGAGCCCGTCACCAGGATCAACAGCAGCGAAGGCAGGAACTGGAACAGGCCGATCAGGCCGAGGTAGAGTGCACTGCCGGTCTCGTCATACATTTGCCAGCCGACCGAGACACTGATGATCTGGATCGCGAAGGCAGCAAGGAAACGGGCGGTGAAGAAGCGGGCATAGGATGCATGCCGAAAGGCTGCGAACCGGTCACCAGGTATTGAAGCGGACATTGCGATGAGGCTTTCCAGAGGTGAGCACTGTCCGGACACCCGTTAAACATGATTCGGATGCCCCGCCGGCGCGGCACTTGCTCGTTAGTCCCCCAATGTCTACATGTCTGTCAACTCGAAATGGAGACCTGAATGCTCGCGCTGTTTCAGACGATTGACCTGGCCTTGAACCTCTATACCTGGATCTTGATTGGCAGCGCCATCTTCTCCTGGCTCTATGCCTTCAACGTCATCAATTCCAGCAACCAGTTCGTCAACGCCATCGGCACCTTCCTTTATAACGTGACGGAACCGGTGCTGCGTCCGATCCGCCGCGTCATGCCGGATTTGGGTGGTATAGACATCTCGCCGATCATCGTCCTGCTGCTCATCTTCTTCCTGCGTTCGCTGCTATGGACGAGCATCTACCCAATGGTGGCTTGAACCTGCCCTACAGCCGGCGTGGCGACCATCTCCGCCTCTCGGTCAGGCTGACGCCGGCCGGTGGACGCAACAGCATAGACGGCGCAGAAACAGCCGATGACGGAACGGTCTTCCTCAAGGCTCGCGTATCCGCTGTTGCCGAAGGCGGCAAGGCCAACAGGGCGCTGGTCGAACTGCTCGCCAAATCGCTTCGTCTGCCGAAAAGTTCCTTCTCAATCCTCAGTGGCGAAACCGCCCGAAAGAAAATCCTCCGGATCGATGGCGACCCGGAGGATTTGGCATCACGGTTGAAGACCCTGATCGGGTCCTGATTATTTCTTGGCCTGGTAGCGCTCGATCGCCTCTACGATCAGCTGCTTGGCGACCGAAACGTCATGCCAGCCACCGATCTTGACCCACTTGCCGGGCTCCAGATCCTTGTAGTGTTCGAAGAAGTGTTCGATCTGCTTGAGGGTGATGTCCGGCAGGTCGCTGTAGTTTTCGATCTTGTCGTAGCGGCGGGTCAGCTTCGGCACGGGGACGGCGATGATCTTCTCGTCCTTGCCGCCATCGTCTTCCATGATCATCACGCCGACGGGGCGAACGTTGATGACGCACCCGGGAACGAGCGGACGCGTGTTGCAGATGAGAACGTCGATCGGGTCACCGTCTTCGGACAGCGTATGGGGCACGAAGCCGTAGTTCCCCGGATAGGTCATCGGGGTATAGAGGAAGCGATCGACGACCAGTGCGCCGGCGTCCTTGTCCATTTCATACTTGATGGGATGGCCGCCCACTGGCACTTCGACGATGACATTGACGTCATCAGGCGGGTTCTTCCCTACGGAAATTGCATCGATACGCATTCTTCTCCCCGGGTGAGGTATGACGATGCGCCTCGATACTGGGTATTATGTTGCAAGGCAACAAGGCTTTGGTCGTGAGGAAACGCTTGCGCGCGCCTCGTCAGCGCGGCCAGACGAACCCGATCTTGCGCAATGAGGTCCCACCGAAGTCCTCCATGCCCTCCACCATGTCGAGCCCACCATGACGGCGGAAGAAGCGCGCGGCGTGTTCGCTGTCTTCAAGGCACCAGACCACCAGACCGTCGCAGCCCAGCGATTTGAGGAGCCGCCGGCTTTCACCGAACAGGCGGCGACCGAGGCCTATTCCCTGGAATTCCGGGCGCAGGTAGATCTCGTAGACCTCGCCGTCGTAGGGGAGCGCTTTTGCTCGGTTCAGCCCGATTGTAGCGTACCCCGCGATGGTTCCGGCGACTTCGAGCACGAGAAGTGTCGCAGGCCCGCGTGTCGCCTTGCGCCACCAGGCCTCGCCCCGGCGCTCCAGCATCTGGATCAGCGGCTTGTGCGGAATGAGGCCAGCATAGGCCTGGTTCCACGAGACGCGGTGCGTGTCCGCTATCGCGCACGCATCTTGCGGCTCCGCTCGCCGCACATCGATCGACAACGTCTTCATAACGCCACTCTGGACCCGATCATCGGGCTTCGCGAGATATGATAAAGCGTCAGCACGGCTGTCCCCAGCATTGGTTCTGGCGCCTTCGAGACGAAGTTAACGCTTTTTTTACGATGGGAACAAGGGTGTGCGGGATTAAGACACAAAAAGAAAACCCGGCGGATCGCCGGGTTCTCGAAGGTCGATGTCTTAGCCGGCCAGTTTGGCCTTCTCGAAACGCTTGCGATCGTTCGGATCGAGATAGAGCTTGCGAAGCCGGATGGACTTCGGCGTCACCTCCACCAACTCGTCGTCCTGAATCCACGAAAGAGCGCGCTCCAGCGTGAACTTGATCGGCGGCGTGAGCTTCACCGCGTCGTCCTTGCCGGCGGCGCGGATGTTGGTGAGCTTCTTGCCCTTCAGCACGTTCACGTCGAGATCATTATCACGGCTGTGGATGCCGATGATCATGCCTTCGTAGACCTTCTCGCCGGCATCGATGATCATCGGGCCGCGGTCCTCGAGGTTGAACAGCGCATAGGCAACGGCTTCGCCGGATTCATTGGAGAGCAGCACGCCGTTCACACGACCACCGATCTCGCCCTTGTACGGCTGGTACTCGTGGAACAGCCGGTTCATGACGGCGGTGCCACGGGTGTCGGTCAGGAGTTCCGACTGGTAGCCGATCAGGCCGCGGGTCGGGGCATAGAAGCGCAGGCGAACGCGGTTGCCGCCCGACGGACGAAGCTCGACCATCTCGGCCTTGCGCTCCGACATTTTCTGGACGACGACGCCGGAATGCTCCTCGTCCACGTCGATGACGACTTCCTCGACCGGCTCCATCATCTGGCCAGTCGCTTCGTCCTTGTGCATGACGACGCGCGGACGCGACACGGCAAGCTCGAAGCCCTCGCGGCGCATGTTTTCGATCAGCACCGCAAGCTGAAGCTCACCACGTCCGGAGACATAGAAGGAGTCCTTATCGGCCGACTCCTCGATCTTCAGCGCGACATTGCCTTCCGCTTCCTTGTACAGGCGATCACGGATGACGCGGCTCGTCACCTTGTCGCCTTCGGTGCCAGCAAGCGGGCTGTCGTTCACGATGAAGGACATCGTCACGGTCGGCGGGTCGATCGGCTGTGCAGCCATCGGCTCCGTAACGGACGGATCGCAGAAGGTATCGGCGACGGTGCCCTTGGAGAGGCCAGCGATCGCGACGATATCGCCGGCATGGGCTTCCTCGATCGGCTGGCGCTCGATGCCGCGGAAGGCCAGGATTTTTGAGATACGGCCGCTTTCGATCAGCCTGCCGTCCTGGCCGAGAACCTTCACCGCCTGGTTCGGCTTGATGGAACCGGAAGCGATACGGCCGGTAATGATGCGGCCCAGGAAGTTGTTGGCTTCCAGGATGGTACCGATCATCCGGAACGGGCCTTCCTCGACGGTCGGCTCGGGAACATGCTTCAACACGAGGTCGAGCAGCGGCGCCATGCCTTCGTCCTGCGGACCTTCCGGATTGACGTTCATCCAGCCGTTGCGGCCCGAGCCGTAGAGGATCGGGAAGTCGAGTTGCTCGTCAGTCGCGTCAAGATTGGCGAAGAGATCGAAGACTTCGTTCAGCACTTCCTCGTGACGACCATCCGGGCGGTCGATCTTGTTGATGGCCACGATCGGCTTCAGGCCGACCTTGAGCGCCTTGCCGACGACGAACTTCGTCTGCGGCATCGGGCCTTCGGACGCGTCGACGAGAACGATCGCGCCATCCACCATCGAAAGGATACGCTCGACCTCCCCGCCAAAGTCGGCGTGGCCGGGGGTGTCGACGATGTTGATGCGGTGACCCTTCCAGTCGATGGAAGTTGCCTTCGCAAGGATCGTGATACCGCGCTCTTTCTCGATGTCGTTGGAATCCATGACGCGTTCCATGACGCGCTGGTTCTCTCGGAAGGTGCCCGACTGCTTCAGGAGCTCGTCAACAAGCGTCGTCTTTCCATGGTCAACGTGCGCGATAATCGCGATGTTGCGGATTGCCATATAGTATATCTCTGAGTTGGGGGGCGCTACTTATGGGAGGAGAGCGCCAATTTCGTTGGCGCCTCATACCTCGTTTTTCGCAAATGCGAAAGAGGGGAGCCCCTATTCTTCCGGAACAGCAGTCATGCACTTGCGTCAGGCGTCGCTGCCGGAGAGTTCCTCCACCATCGCCAGCCCTTTCTTGCGAAGCATGGCTTGCGGGTCCGGCAGCTTGCCGCGGAAGGCCTTGTAGGCATCTTCGGGATCGACGGATCCGCCGACCGAGTAGATGTTGTTCTTCAGCTTGCGCGCCATGACCGGATCGAAGGCATCGCCCGCTTCCTCGAACGCGGCAAACGCATCAGCATCAAGCACTTCCGACCACATGTAGGAATAGTATCCGGCCGAATAGCCGTCCCCCGAGAAGACGTGCTGGAAATGCGGCGTGGCATGGCGCATCACGATGGACTGCGGCATGCCGATCTTGTCCAGAACCTCGGCCTGGACCTGCATGGGATCGCCTACATCGCCGCGCGTGTGGAAGGCCATGTCGACCAGCGCCGAAGACGTGAATTCGACAGTCGCAAAACCGGCATTGAAGGTGCGCGCCGCCAGAACCTTCTCGAGCAGTTCCTTCGGCATCGGTTCGCCGGTCTCGTAGTGGACCGCATACTTCTCCAGAATTTCCGGCACCGTCAGCCAGTGCTCGTAGAGCTGTGACGGCAGTTCAACAAAGTCTCGGGCCACGCCGGTTCCGGCGACCGAAGGATAGGTCACGTTCGAAAGCATGCCGTGCAGCGCATGGCCGAACTCGTGGAACAGCGTGCGCGCGTCGTCCAGCGACAGGAGCGCCGGCCTGCCGGCTGCGGGCTTCGCAAAGTTGCAGACATTGTAGATGATCGGGATCTCGCCCTTCTTGCCATTCTTCAGCGGCAGCCTGTGCTGCGACTGGAAGGAGCTCATCCAGGCGCCGGACCGCTTGGACGACCGGGCAAAGTAGTCGCCGAGGAACAGAGCCTTCAGCGCACCCTCCTCGTCTCGGATCTCGAACACACGCACGTCCGGATGATAGGCCGGCACGCCCTTCACCTCGGCTGCGAGAATGCCGAACAGCCGCTCGGCCACATCGAAGCAGGCCTCAATGATCTGTTCGAGCTGGAGGTAGGGTTTGAGCTCGGATTCGGAGAAATTAAACGTGCGGTGGCGCAGCTTCTCGGCGTAAAACCGCCAGTCCCAGGGCATCACCTCGTGGTTGCCGCCCTCTTCCGCGATAAGACCGGCAAGGCTCGCTTCCTCTTCCAGTGCACGGTTCCGGGCCTTTTCCCAGACAGCCATCAGCAGGTCGTTCACCGCCTCCGGCGTCTTCGCCATGGTATTGTCGAGCTTGAACGCGGCGAAGCTGTCATAGCCCAACAGCTTGGCGCGCTCGACCCGCAGGGCAAGCGTCTCCTTGACGATCGCAAGGTTGTCCGTCTCACCGCCATTCGCACCGCGCGCGGTCCATGCCTTGAACGCCTGCTCACGCAGATCCCTGCATTCCGAAAAGGTCAGGAAGGGCTCGATGATCGAGCGCGACAGCGTCACGACGTAGCCGTCCTCGTGGCCACGGTCACGCGCAGCCGAGGCCATGGCATCGCGGAGGAAGGCCGGAAGGCCGGCGAATTCGGCTTCGCCGGAAAGATGAAGTTGCCAGCTCTTCTCATCCGCCAGCACGTTCTGCCCGAACCTCGCTCCAAGACCCGCGAGCTTCTCGTTGATCGCCGCAAGCCGCTCCTGTTCCGGCTTGGGCAACCTGGCACCCGTACGGACAAAACCCTTCCAGTGCCGCTCGAGAACCCGCTCCTCCTCGACAGTCAGGCCGAGGCTTTCCCGCTTCTCCCAAAGGGTATCAACGCGTTTGAACAGCGCCTCATTCATCGCGATCTTCGAATAATGCCGCGACATCTTCGGCGCGATCTCCCGCTCCAGCGCCTGGATCACATCGTTGGTATGGGCGCCGGCCTTGTTCCAGAACAGCGCCGAGATACGCGACAACTCATCACCGGCGATCTCAAGCGCAACGATGGTATTCTCCATCGTCGGCTCACGCGGATCGGAAGCGATGTCGTTGATTTCGGCATCATGCTTCGCCATCGCCGCATTGAACGCGCCTGCGAAATCCTCGTCCTTCACAAGGTCGAAGCGCGGCAGGCCTTCGTGCCCGGTCCAGTCGATCAGGGCGGGATTGATGTGAAGCTGCGGCATGCGGAATTCCTTCATGATGATCTTCGGTCGCCTGGCGATAAGGCCGTCACCGATCTATCTGGGAAGCTAGACGATCCATGCAAGCTGCCAAGCGCAATTCTCACGCTAACTAATTTGCCCCTGCTCTTGCCTGAAGGGGGAAAGGGAGTATCTCTGCCCCCTTCCCCGGATGCCGCCCATGCGGCGGACCCTGGACCACATCACCCACCGGCAGCAACCTGTCTTGCCGAAACTGGCCCGCGATGAAAGCCGACAATCCCCAACCCGCCTCCACCATGACGCCGCGCCGGACTGCATTGCTCGGTGCCCTGCTGACAGCCCTTGGACCGGTTTCGATGGCGATCTACACCCCGGCCATGCCGGAACTGGTCGACGCTTTCTCCACCACGGAAGGCGCGATCAAGATGTCGCTCTCGCTCTATTTCGCGGGTTTTGCGGTGGCCCAACTGCTGGCAGGCCCGGCATCCGATGCATTCGGCCGCAAGGCGTCGACCATCAGTTTCCTGCTGATCTATCTGGCCGGGTCAGTACTTGCCGCCATGGCGCCAAGCATCGACCTGATCCTTGCAGGTCGCCTGATCCAGGGCATCGGCGCCTCTGTCGGCATTACGGTGGCCCGGGCAGTAGTGCGCGACCAGTTCGTCGGCAAGGAAGCGGCGAGCATCATGAACCTCATCGCCATCATGCTGACGGTGGCTCCGGCGCTCGGCCCGACGCTGGGCGGCCTGTCGCTCGCCGCCTTCGGCTGGAAATCGGTCTTCCTGCTGATGCTCGGCTTCGGGGTGATCTCGATCGGCAGCGTCGTTCTGTTCCTGCGCGAAACCACGATCCCCGATCGCACGCGACTCCGCCCCGCGCGGCTGTTCAAAGGCTACGCCGAGGTACTTTCGAACCCTCGTTTCACGCTCGCCTCCCTCGTCATCGGCGGCTCCATCGGTGCACTCTATGCGCAATCCACCATGCTGCCCTTCGTGCTGATCGGTGATGTCGGCCTGACGCCGACAGAGTTCGGGCTCGGCATGCTGGTGCAGACGGGCTCCTACCTCGCCGGCTCGATTGCGCTGCGCAAGGGGTCGCACCGCATCTCGGGCCATCGCGCCGTCGTCATCGGACTCTGCTTCTCGGCCATGGGCGGAATTGTCATGACCCTCTCTGTCGCGCTGCTCCCGCCGAGCTTCCTGTCCATAATGGTCCCGGTCGGCATCTGCACCTTCGGCATCGCCTTCGTCAGCCCGCATATCATCACCGTCGGCATGGCGCCCTTCCCGCATATTGCAGGCTCCGCCTCGGCAATGATGGGCTTCATTCAGATGAGCTGCGGATTCCTCGGCGGCCTGGCTGCGGCCATGATTGGCGCGCCTCTGCTTGCCTTTGGTACGGTCATCCCGTTCATGGAGTTCATGGCCGTCGGCAGCTATCTCGCATACCTGGCGCTCGACCGGCGGACGTGAAGAAACCGCCCTCGCGTCAGCGGGAGCGGCTTCAGCAAGCGGCGGTCTGAGATCTTAGCCCTCGAGGTTGCGCTTTGCGAGCGTGCGCAGGCGAAGCGCATTCAGCTTGATGAAGCCTGCCGCGTCCTTCTGGTCATAGGCGCCCTGGTCGTCCTCGAAGGTGACCAGCTTGTCGGAGTAGAGCGACTTGGGGGACTCGCGGCCGATGACCATGACATTGCCCTTGTAGAGCTTCAGCGTCACTTCGCCCTCGACATGCTCCTGGCTCTTGTCGATGGCTGCCTGCAGCATCTCGCGCTCCGGCGAGAACCAGAAGCCGTAATAGATCAGCTCCGCATAGCGCGGCATCAGCTCGTCCTTGAGGTGGGCAGCACCTCGGTCAAGCGTGATCGATTCGATTGCCCGGTGCGCGGCGAGCAGGATGGTGCCGCCGGGAGTTTCGTAGACGCCACGGCTCTTCATGCCTACAAATCGGTTCTCGACCAGGTCGAGGCGACCGATACCGTTGTCGCGGCCATAGTCGTTGAGTTTCGCGAGCAGCGTCGCGGGGGACAGGCGTTCGCCGTTGATCGAAACGGCATCGCCGCGCTCGAAGCCGATCTTGATGGTCGTCGCCTTGTCCGGTGCGGCTTCCGGCGAGATCGTGCGCATGTGCACGTATTCGGGCGCTTCCTGGCTTGGATCCTCCAGCACCTTACCCTCGGACGAGGAGTGCAGCAGGTTCGCGTCGACGGAGAAGGGTGCTTCTCCCTTCTTGTCCTTGGCGACCGGGATCTGGTTCTTCTCGGCGAAATCGAGCAGATCCGTCCGGCTCTTGAACGCCCAGTCGCGCCAGGGCGCGATGATCTTGATATCGGGGTTCAGCGCATAGGCCGAAAGCTCGAACCGAACCTGGTCGTTGCCCTTGCCGGTCGCACCGTGGGCGATCGCGTCGGCACCGGTCTTCCTGGCAATCTCGATGAGGTGCTTGGAAATCAGCGGACGGGCGATCGAGGTGCCGAGCAGGTAGACGCCTTCATAGACTGCATTGGCACGGAACATCGGGAAGACGAAGTCGCGGACGAATTCTTCGCGCACGTCCTCGATGAAGATCTCCTTGATCCCCAGCATCTCTGCCTTCTTGCGTGCGGGCTCGAGCTCCTCGCCTTGGCCAAGGTCGGCGGTGAAGGTGACGACTTCGGCGCCGAGTTCGGTCTGCAGCCACTTGAGGATGATGGAGGTATCAAGTCCGCCGGAATAGGCGAGAACGACTTTCTTCACGTCTTTGGGGAGTGCCATGATGTCCTGGTCCACTTAGGATGAGCGCGTGCGCCCGGGGGCGCTGGATGGCCGGCACTTTTAGCGAGTTTGCCTTCTGGTGCAAGATGTGACGGGTCCGACATGTTGACCGCGTAGTGTATGGCCCCAGATTAGCCGCCTGCATGACATTTCGAAGGAGCAAGCCATGGCCGACATTCATCCCGCCATAAAAAAGGGCAATGTTGCCGTTGTCACCGGAGCTGCCTCCGGCATCGGCCTTGCGACCGCCAAGCGCTTCGCCGAACTCGGGCTGTGCGTCGTGCTCGCAGATCTGGAGGGGGACACGCTCGCCAGTGCCTGCCGCGAAGTCGCAGCCCTGGCGGAAGGTGGCGAGGCTGACGTGACCGCCATCGGCACCGACGTCTCACAGCCCGCCGAACTGGAGTCCCTGGAGCGCGCCGTCATCCAGAAGTACGGTCGCGTGCACATCCTCATGAACAATGCGGGCATCCAGCCCGGAAGTTCGCTGTTCGGCCCGCAGGCCAACTGGGACAGGGTGCTTGCGGTCAACCTGATGGGTGTCGTCAACGGCAGCCGCATCTTCGGGCCCGGCATGATCGGTCACGGCGAGCCGGCGCTGATCATCAATACCGGCTCCAAGCAGGGCATTACCACGCCACCGGGCGATCCGGCCTACAACGTCTCGAAGGCGGGCGTGAAGGCATTCACCGAAGCGCTGCAGCACGAGCTGCGCAACACGGAGAACTGCCGTGTCAGCGCTCACCTGCTGATCCCCGGCTTCGTCTTCACTCCACTGACCGCCAACGGCCGTACGGAGAAGCCTGAAGGCGCGTGGACGCCCAATCAGACAGTCGAATACATGCTGGAGAGCCTTGGCCGCGGCGATTTCTACATCCTCTGCCCCGACAACGATGTGGACCGCAGGACGGATGAGCGGCGCATCCTCTGGGCAGCCGGTGACATCATCGAGAACCGACCGCCGTTGTCGCGCTGGCATCCGGATTTTGCGGAGGCGTCGAAGGCATTCATTGCGCAGCGGGAATGATTGGCAGCGGCGGGAAACGGGAGTAAGGAAGCACTGTTCATACTCCGCTTGCCGAGTTACCCATGGATTTCCTGCCGAGCCTGCCGACGTTACTTGCCTTCACAGCGGCCAGCCTCCTGCTGGCGGTGACGCCGGGCCCTGACATGACGCTGTCGATCAGCCGCGCGCTGGCGCAGGGCCGCGGGCCGGCGCTCTTCGTGGTCGTCGGCACGTCGACCGGCATCCTGATCCATACGCTGCTCGTTGCCTTCGGCATTTCGGCGCTGATCACGGCATCTCCCACGGCCTTCTTCATCCTGAAGACAGGCGGAGCCGGCTATCTGCTCTGGCTGGCGATCCAGGCCCTGCGCTCAGGCTCGAACCTGTCGGTCGAGAAGGTCGAAGGCGTAAAAGGATCCGTCCTTGCCAACGTCTCCACCGGGCTCTGGGTCAATCTGCTCAATCCAAAGGTCATCATCTTCTTCATGACCTTCCTGCCGCAGTTCGTCACCGCCAGCGATCCGGATGTTACGCAGAAGCTGATCTTCCTCGGCGTCTTCTTCATCCTCGTCGGCTCGCCGGTCAATGTGATCGTCATCCTGCTGGCGGACAAGCTGGCCGGCTGGCTGCAGGCGAACCCGAAGGTTCTGCGCGGCATCGACTACACCTTTGCCGGCGTCTTCTCCGTCTTCGCGTTCAAGATCTTCATGACGCAGGCACGCTGAGCCTCAGCCGATCAGCAGCGCGTCGTCGTCCAGTGTCTCGCCGCGCATCTTGCGGAACATGGCGATCAAATCCTCGACCTGCAGGTCCTTGCGGCTGTCGCCGCTGACGTCGAGGACAATCTCTCCGCCATGCAGCATGATCGTACGGTGACCGAAGTCCAGCGCCTGGCGCATGGAATGAGTCACCATCAAGGTCGTCAGCTTGCGCTCGGACACGACCCGCTGGGTGAGTTTCATGATGAATTCCGCCATGCCGGGGTCCAGCGCTGCGGTATGTTCGTCGAGAAGCAGGACTTCCGATCCGGCCAGGGTTGCCATTACCAGCGAGACGGCCTGCCGCTGCCCGCCCGACAGAAGGTCCATCCGGTCCTTCATCCGGTTTTCCAGGCCAAGGTTGAGCTCGGCGACGCGATCGCGAAAATGCGCGCGCCGGTTTGGTCCGAGAGCCGCCTTCAGTCCTCGCCGTTCGCCTCGCCGTGCGGCAAGAGCAAGATTCTCCTCGATCGACAAGGCGCCGCAACTGCCGGTCAGCGGATCCTGGAAGACCCGGGCAACGAGACCGGCCCGTGCAGCCGTCGGCTTCCGCGTCACGTCGGTCGTGCCGACCGTGACCTTGCCCTCGTTTGGCAGCACGTCGCCCGCCAGCACGCCGAGCAGCGTCGACTTGCCTGCACCGTTCGAGCCGATGACCGTGACGAAGGAGCCCTGCTGGATCGTCAGGCTCACCCCTTTCAGCGCTTCTTTCTGGAGAGGGGTTCCCTTGCCGAAGGTGACATGGATGTTTTTGAGATCGATCACGATCTGGCTCCTCCGCGACGCAGGTGCGGCAGGATGAGCGCCACTGCCACCAGGACGGCAGTCACCAGATTGAGGTCGGAGGCCTTCAGCCCCAGCGCATCCGTCGACAGCGCAAGCTGGATGGCGATGCGATAGAGGATCGAGCCGACGATGCAGCCGATGAGCGCAAGCAGGATGCCCCGGGCGCCGAACAGCGTCTCGCCGATGATCACCGCCGCCAGACCGACGACGATCGTTCCGACACCGGACGTGACGTCGGCAAATCCATTGGTCTGGGCAAACAGCGCGCCGCCGAGCGCCACGAGCGCATTCGACAGCGCCAGGCCGAGATAGACCTGCCTGCGCGTATCGACGCCCTGTGCGCGCGCCATCCGGGCATTGGCGCCGGTCGCCCGCATGGCCAACCCCGCATCACTCTCCAGGAAGCGCCAGACGAGGATCACCGCGATCACCACCAGCACGCCGACGAACAGCGGCCGCACGTAGACTTCTCGCAGGCCGAGGCCGAAGAAGGGGCTGAGCATGGTGTCGGCATTGATGAGGGCGACGTTCGGCTTGCCCATCACCCGCAGGTTGACCGAGAAGAGCGCGATCATTGTCAGGATGGAGGCAAGCAGATTGAGAATGCGGAAGCGCACGTTGAGGAAGGCGGTCACAAGGCCAGCCAGCGCGCCGGCAACCATGGCAATCGCTGCCGCAAACCAGGGGTTGAACCCGGTCGTGATGAGAACCGCGGCTACCGCTGCGCCCAGCGGGAATGAGCCGTCCACCGTCAGGTCGGGGAAATCGAGCACCCGGAAGGTAAGAAACACACCGATGGCAACGAAGGCAAAGACCAGCCCCAGTTCCACTGCGCCCCAAAAGGCGATCTGACTCAGCACCCTGGTGCTCTCCTGCTTTATCCGCCGCACGGCGGCGGATTGATGTGTCGGGGGTGTCGACGTTCGACGGTCGACACCCCCCGATATGCCGTAGCTTACTCGACGACGCGGGTTGCGCGCGACAGGACGGCGTCGGAGAAGGTGACGCCCATCTTCTCGGCGGCCTTCTTGTTGATCACGAGGTCCGTACCGGCGGCAACCTTTACCGGAATGTCGCCGGGAGCCTCGCCCTTCAGGACGCGGACCACCACTTCGCCCGTCTGCTTGCCGACGTCGAAGTAGTTGAAGCCGAGTGCTGCCAAGGCGCCGCGCGGAACCGAGTCCGTGTCACCGGCAAAGAGCGGCAGCTTTGCTTCCTCGGCGACCCCGACGGCTGCCTCGAATGCGGAAACAATAGTGTTATCGGTCGGGATGTAGAGGACATCTGCCCGCCCGACGAGAGCGCGGGTTGCGCCCTGCACCTCGGCAGACTTCGTCGCGACGGACTCGATCACCTCGAGGCCTGCCTTGGCAGCTTCTTCCTTGAGAGCCGCAAGGGTCGAGACGGAGTTGGCTTCCGCGGTATTGTACACGAAGCCCACCGACTTCGCGTCCGGGGTGATCTCCTTGATCAGGGCGATATGGTCAGCCACGGGTGACATGTCGGAGATACCGGTCACGTTCCCGCCGGGCTTGTCCATGTTCTTGACCAATTGTGCCCCGAGCGGATCGGAAACAGCCGTGAAGACGATGGCGATGTCGCGGGTTGCCGAAACCACGGCCTGCGCGGAAGGCGTCGAGATCGGTACGATGACCGTCGGCTCCTCGCCGACGAACTGGCGGGCGATCTGCGCGGCCGTGCCGGGGTTACCCTGAGCCGACTCGTAGAGGAAGGTCAGGTTCTCGCCTTCCTTGTAGCCGGCCTCGGAAAGTGCCTCCTTGATGCCGTCACGGGCGGCATCAAGGGCGGGATGCTCGACGATCGCGGTCACGGCAACAGTAACGTCCTGAGCCTTCGCAGGCATGACCAGAGCCGTCGCAGCGGCGAGGGCGAGAATGAGATTGCGCATGTTCTCCTCCAGAGATCGCTTCTTTCTGTCACGTCTCTTATGGAGCCATAGAACCGAAATCAACCGGGTGGTGATAACGAGAGCTGCGGATCAGTCATCCTCGCCGTGCCCCGCGATCATCATGGCCTCGAAAGCGAGGCGCTCGGTCTTGCGCATGCGCTCCGATTCCGACTTCAACTGTCCGCAGGCAGCCAGGATGTCGCGCCCGCGCGGCGTGCGGATCGGCGAAGCATAGCCCGCCTGGTTGATGAAGTCGGCGAACTTCTCAATCGTCGCCCAGTCGGAGCACTGGTAGTTGGTGCCTGGCCAGGGGTTAAACGGGATCAGGTTGATCTTTGCCGGAACGCCCTTCAGGAGCTTCACCAGTTCCTTGGCGTCCTCCAGGCTGTCGTTGACGTCCTTCAGCATCACATATTCGAAGGTGATGCGGCGGGCATTCGACAGGCCGGGATAGGCGCGGCAGGCTTCGATCAGTTCCTTCAGCGGATACTTCTTGTTGATCGGCACCAGCATGTCACGCAGCTCGTCGCGCACCGCATGCAGGGAGATCGCCAGCATGACGCCGATCTCCTCGCCGGTGCGGTAGATTTCCGGAACCACGCCGGAGGTCGAGAGAGTAATGCGTCGCTTGGAGAGCGAAAGCCCATCGCCATCGGATGCAATGAGAAGGGCCGTCTTCACCGCCTCGAAATTGTAGAGCGGCTCGCCCATGCCCATCATCACGATATTGGTGATCTTGCGATCGCTCGACGGGATCATCGCCCCCTGCGGCACGTCGCGATCGGGGAAGTCGCCGAGCCTGTCGCGCGCCAGCAGCAGCTGCGCCAGGATCTCTTCCGCCGTCAGGTTGCGCACCAGGCGCTGCGTGCCCGTGTGGCAAAAGGAACAGGTCAGCGAACAGCCCACCTGGCTGGAGATGCAGAGCGTGCCGCGGCCTTCCTCAGGGATGTAGACCGTCTCCACCTCGACCGGGCGACCGGCACCGCGCGGCGGAAAGCGCAGCAGCCATTTGCGCGTACCGTCATTGGAGACCTGCTCCTCGACAACCTCCGGACGAGCGATGGTGAAGTGCTCCTTCAGCATCTGCCGCATGTCCTTGGCGACGTTGGTCATTGCGTCGAAGTCCGAGACGCCGCGGATATAAAGCCAGTGCCAGAGCTGGCTGACGCGCATGCGCACCTGCTTGTCCGGAACACCCTTCTCCTTGAGGGCGTCCGCCATCTGCTCGCGCGTGAGCCCGATGAGCGAGGGCTTCGTACCCGCAAGTTCGGGGCGAACGACAAGCGGCGCTTTCACCGCGGGGTCGAGAACGGCTTCGGAGACTGACATTAACGGGTCCTGTTCAAACGCATGCGCCCGCCGCGGCGGAGTGGTCATCGGGCATGTTGTGCTTGAGATTGCCGCGCGGCATCTGTGGCCTACGGATACATTTGCGGCGGCACATAGCATCAAATCGTGGCTGCGTCACCATTCTTCAAGACGCAGTAAAGGCCGGTCCTGCGACCGGCCTTTACTCGAATGCCGTTATGGCAAGGGTGCTACTTGCAGGATTCGATCTGCTTCAGCGCCGCCGAAATGCCGGAGAGCGAATAGGAATAGGACGTGCTGGTGCCTCGGCCGGAGGTCGCCTTGACGGTCATGTTCGAACCGCCCTTCATGGCCGCGACCAGGGCGGGCTCCTCTGCCGCATTCTCGACCCAGGCTGCCTTGTCCTTGGTGAACATCACGAAGGTCTTGCCGTCGATGGTGACGTTAACCTTGGAATTCGACTGCAGCGGATAGCCCATCATCGCCTGCGGCTCGTAGGAGATGTTCTGGCCCGGGCGCTGCGAGACGATGAAGAAGATGTCTCCGTGATCGACATTAGCAGGTTCCTTGGCCGTCGGCACGGAAAGAACGTAGCAGACCGTGCCGCCGGAGGCCTTGTATGAATAGGCGCCCCATGCCTTGAACTGCTGGATGCGGGTGGGGGATTGGGCAGATGCGATGCCGGCGGCGGCCAGCATCAAAGTCACTGCAGTTGCTACGGTTTTAACAGACATGGTCTCCTGCCGCTTCTCTACTGGGGGCCGATAAGGCAAGCCTGGTCAGGCATCATCACGATTCAGTTCGATTTGACTTAATTGCGGTTACCAAACCGTCAACAGCGTCCGATGAAGTGCAGTCTACCTGTTCGCGGATGAACGGGAGCTTTACGACGACCGCGCCATTCGCCACTGACCGGGAGAATTGGGCAAGAATTTGTCTGGGCCGGCGCTTCATCAGCTCGCTCGACCTCATTAAAGCTAGGTCGGGTTTGTCCTGGCGTCCGGGTCCTGCGCCAGAGCCTTGTCAGCAGCATCGTAGTGACGGTCGGCGATATGGCCCTGGATCATCCTGAGTGCAGCGGCGATTACCGCCATGTCGTCCGTGAACCCTACCACGGCAAAGACGTCCGGCAGGAAGTCCAGGGGAAGGATGAAATAGGCCAACGCCGCGAACAGGATCCCCCGAACGCGGGTCGGCGTCCTTGGATCCATGGCGCAGTAATAGGCGGCAACCAGATCGCGGCTGAACGGGATGCTCGCAGCTACGCGCTTCAGCTTCGGCCAGAACTTGGCCCGCACCTGCTTCTCGCGCCGGTCCTGCGTTTCCTCGTCACCCGGCAGGAGGATTTCACCAATCTTCACGTCGTCCATAAACTCTAACCCGTGCGAAATCTGCTCCCTCATGTGGGGCGTGGTCCGATGGACGTCAATCGCCGCGGCTTGCAGCCCGGTTCATCGCTCGCGCGAGCTTGACGTCCTTTTCCGTCACCCCGCCGGCATCGTGGGTATTCAAAGTCACGTCGACCCGGGAATAGACGTTGAACCATTCCGGATGATGGTTCATCCGCTCCGCAACCAGCGCACATTCTGCCATGAAGCCGAAGGCCTGGCTGAAGTTCCGGAACCTGAAGCTTCGCGAGATAGCGGCGCCATCCTCACGCAGCGTCCAGCCCGGAAGTCCACTGAGGTCCTGTTCGATGGCCTCGGAAGAGAGCTTGTCCAGAGACATCGGACAGACGCTCCCGGCTCACACGAAGCTCTTGATCGGCTCCACCGACGACCGGTTCGTGCCGCTTCCGAAGTCCCGGAGCTCGAAAGCCTCTTCGGTCACGTAAGGTCCGCCGCCGATCGAGTCCTTGGACGACATCAGAACGAACCTGGACACCTTGAACGGCAGCGTGTGGAAGTCGCCCCGCCCGGAGAGATAGGTGACGACATCATCGAGCCTGCAGGCCTTCAGTCGTGCCAGCGTCACGTGCGGCATGAACTTGCGCGGATCCGGTGGCAGACCGATGCGCTGGCAGATCCGCTCGATCTCCGACTGGAGCGCCGCCATTTCTTGGGAAGGCGAAACGCCGGCCCAGATGGAATGGGGCTTCTTCGATCCAAAGGAGCCTATGCCGTTCAGGCTGATCTGGAACTCGGGCCGGTCGATGCGGTCCAGCCGGTCGACAATCTCGTCGGCCGTGCGTCCGTCCACGTCGCCAATGAAGCGCAGGGTGATGTGATAGTTTTCGACGTCGATCCAGCGTGCGCCGGGCAGACCGCCGCGAAGGAGCGACAGGCTCATGGCAATGTTGCGCGGGACTTCGAGGGCGGTGAAAAGTCTCGGCATTGCGAACCTCCTCGAATCTCTTGCGTCTGTTAACAGCGAATCATGGGTGCCGGTTCCTGGCAAGCTGTTATTTCCCCGACGTGCGGATGTCCCCTAGAAAGGCTTCAACGGCAGGCAAGGAGCGCTCCACCATGATCCCGACGCCTTTCGCGTTCGGGTGCATCCCATCCTCCAGCTGCGTCCCCGCAACCGCGACCACTCCGTCGAGGAAAAAGGGATAGAGCGGCACGTCGTGCTTTTCCGCCAGGCGCGGGTAGATCTCGTTGTAGCGCTCAGAATACGCGCTGCCCATGTTCGGCGGCGCCATCATTCCGGCGAGCAGCACCGGGATGTTCCGCTCCTTCAGGCGGGATATGATGGCATCCAGGTTCTTTTCGGTCTCGTCCGGGGAAATCCCCCGCAGCGCGTCGTTGGCGCCAAGCTCCAGGATGACGCCATCGGTGCCATCCGGTACGGACCAGTCGACCCGAGAGAGGCCACCCGATGTCGTGTCTCCGGAAACGCCGGCATTGGTAACGACGACATCATGCCCTTTGGCTTGCAGGGCGGTCTCGAGTTGCGCCGTATAGGACTCGCTCGGTGCGAGCTGGTAGCCCGCCATCAGGCTGTCGCCGAAACCGACCAGCTGTATGGGCTGTTGCGCAGCCGCCGGCCAGGCAGCCATGAACGACATGACGAGGAAGTGAAAGAGGATTGCTTTAAATCTCAAGGCCCGGTTCCTAAATTCGCGCTGCCGTGGCGCGGCTTCGGTTTTGCTGAAAGTCAATATAGGAAGCTTTGTTTTGACTGAAACCATCATCGAGCTGAGCCAGGCGGATCTTACACTCGGAAGCGCCGCGGCATCCGTCCATGTGTTGAAGCAGATCGATCTGCAGGTTCGCCGGGGCGAAGCCGTCGGCATCGTTGGTCCTTCGGGATCGGGCAAGTCGACCTTGCTGATGGTATTGGCTGGCCTCGAGCGCCTCGACAAGGGCGAGATACATATTGCCGGTGAGCCCCTGCACGCTCTCTCTGAGGATGCGCTCGCCGATTTTCGCGGCCGCAACATCGGCATCGTCTTCCAGTCCTTCCATCTGATCGCCAACATGACCGCGCTGGAAAACGTCGCTGTGCCCCTGGAACTCGCCAACGTGCGCAACCCGTTCGACATCGCCCGGCGGGAACTGGCCGCGGTCGGGCTCGGAGAGCGCCTCAGCCACTATCCCGGCCAGCTTTCCGGCGGCGAGCAGCAGCGCGTGGCGATCGCACGGGCTCTCGCGCCATCGCCCCTGGTCCTGATCGCCGACGAGCCGACCGGCAATCTCGATACCGAAACGGGACGTCAGATCGCCGATCTCCTCTTCGCCAAGCAGGCCGAACGCGGCATGACCATGCTGCTCGTCACCCACGACAATGCCCTTGCCGCCCGCTGCACCCGGCAGATCCGTGTCCGCTCCGGCGAAATCGTCGGGGATACGGCGGTCGATGCAGCACCGGAAGCGGTCCGCGCATGACCCGGTTTGGTCAAAGGCTGGGGACCGCATGGAGGCTGGCTCTTCGCGAAATGCGCGGAGGGCTTTCGGGCTTCTACATCTTCCTTGCCTGCATCGCCCTCGGCACCGGCGCAATCGCCGCCGTCAACTCGGTCTCGCGAGCCATCACCGGGGCCATAGCAACGCAGGGACAGGATATCCTCGCCGGAGATATCCGCTTCGAACTCGACAATCGCGAGGCGGCCCCCGAGGAACTTGCCTTCCTGCAACGCCTTGGCGAACTGTCGGTTTCAACCGGCCTGCGCTCGATGGCGCGTGTCCCGGATGGCTCCGAGCAGGGGCTGGTGGAAGTGAAGGCCGTTGACAGCGCTTATCCTCTCTACGGCGAGTTCGTGGCGGAGCCCAACCGCCCGCTCGGCGAACTGCTCCAGCAGGATGGCGAGGTATTCGGGGCAGTGGCCGCGCCGCTCCTACTCGACCGGCTCGGACTCCGTGTGGGAGACGAACTTCTGCTCGGGAATGCCCGCTTGCGCCTCGCTGCGACGGTTGCCAGCGAGCCTGATGCCATTTCCGACGGCTTCGGCTTTGCGCCGCGCCTGCTGGTGAGCCGCGAGGCATTGATGGCATCCGGCCTCGTCCAGACGGGCAGCCTGGTTGAACACGCCTACAAGATCCGCCTTGATGAGCCATCCATGCGCGGTGCGCTTCCCGCCCGCGCCACTGCGGAGTTCCCGAACGCCGGATGGTCCATCCGTACTGCCGATCGCGCGGCACCTTCGCTTACGGAAAATGTCGAGCGTTTCTCGCAGTTTCTGACGCTCGTCGGGCTGACGGCGCTGATCGTCGGTGGTGTCGGTGTCGCCAACGCGGTGCGTGCCTTTCTCGACGCGAAGCGGACCACAATCGCCACATTCAAATGCCTCGGCGCGCCCGCGGCCATCATCGCAGCCGTCTACCTCATCCAGATCCTGATGCTGGCTGCAATCGGCATCGCGATTGGCCTTGCGATTGGCGCCGTCGCACCGTTCATTGCGATGCGGTTCCTGGAAGGCGTGCTTCCCGTACCGGAGGAGATCGTTTTTTATCCGGGTGCGCTCGCGATGGCGGCTCTCTTCGGGCTCCTCATCACCTTCGCCTTCTCGGTGCTTCCCCTGGGGCACGCCCGCGAGGTGCCCGCGACAGCACTCTTCCGTGAACAGAGCTTCGACCAGGCAAGGTTTCCATCCTGGCCATACGTGCTCGCCGCAGCAGCCGCGCTGGCGGCGCTCGCTTTCCTGGCGATTGCGACCGCCGAGGAGCGTTTCATCGCCAGTGTCTTCCTCGCCGCTGTGGCTGGCGCATTCATCCTGCTTCGGCTCGTCGCCCTGCTGATTTCAGCCCTTGCCCGCCGCAGTCCGCGCGTCAATTCACCGGCCCTTCGACTGGCGATCGGCAATATTCACCGCCCGGGCGCGCTCACGTCATCCGTCGTGCTGTCCCTCGGCCTCGGGCTCGCGCTGCTCGTAACCCTCGCTTTGATCGACGGCAATCTGCGCCGGCAGTTGACGGGCAGAATGGCCGAGCAGGCGCCGAACTTCTTCTTCGTCGACATCCAGAGCGCCGAACGCGAGGGCTTCCTCGACATCCTGCAGAAGCACGCGCCGGAGGGCACGATCAACCAGGTGCCGATGCTGCGCGGCCGCATCATCGCCTTCAACGACCAGGACGTCGCCCAGATGAACGTTCCGCCTGGAGGCAGATGGGTCCTCAGGGGCGATCGCGGGATTACCTATGAAGAGATCCTTCCCACCAATTCCACGCTGACCGAAGGCGCCTGGTGGCCAAGGGACTATGACGGAGAACCGCTGGTCTCCTTCTCGGCGGAGGAAGCCGGGGAACTTGGCCTTGCGATCGGCGATACCGTCACCGTCAACGTCCTTGGCCGCAACATCACGGCGCGCATCGCCAACTTTCGGCAGGTGGAATGGGAATCGCTGTCGATCAACTTCGTGATGGTATTCTCGCCCAATACCTTCCGCGGTGCTCCGCATGCCTGGCTGGCAACGCTGACGGACCCCGATGCCACGGCCGCCGAAGAGGCCGCCATCCTGCGGGATGTGACGAGCGCCTATCCGACGATCACCAGTGTCCGGGTGAAGGACGCGATCGACATTGTCGACCAGCTCGTCGGTCAGTTGGCGACGGCCATCCGGGCCGCAGCTGCCGTCGCCCTCGTCGCATCCGTGCTGGTTCTCGCAGGCGCCCTGGCCGCAGGCAACCGCGCGCGGACCCATGACGCCGTCATCCTGAAGACGCTCGGCGGAACCCGAGCCCTGCTGATACGGGCCTTCAGCTACGAATACATGATCCTCGGAGCGGCGACGGCCGTTTTCGCACTCGTCGCCGGCGGCACGGCTTCCTGGTTCGTAGTCAGCCGCATCATGAACCTGCCGTCGATCTTCCTTCCGGACGTGGCCCTGGTGACGCTCATCGGGGCCCTCGTCCTCACGGTGGGGATCGGCCTGATCGGGACCTGGAGAGTGCTGGGGCAGAAGGCGGGTCCGGTGTTGCGGGAACTTTAGTCGCCGGCTTCCGGAGCATGGCCTGATCACATCCGCGTCAGCGGAGGCGTGTCAGCGCCTTCTGCACGGCGGATTCCTCGTATTTCGCCGTCCCAACCACTTGTAGAACAGGCGATCTGCCATCATATTCGGCGTAGGCATGCTGAGCTCCGCAGCGGCGCCTGGGATTGTTGGTCCCGACACCGTGACTAAACACGGAGCTTGAATGAGGAAACTATGGCTGACTTCAAAAACTACCAGAACCGTATGGTGCAGGGCCACGCGCAAGCGGGGGCGATGATCGACGAAGGTCTCCGCGCCTATATGCTCAAGGTCTACAACCTGATGGCGCTGGGCCTGGCGATCACCGGCGTTGCGGCTTTCCTGACATGGCAGATGGCGGTTGCCGATGGCCAGCTGACCGGCTTCGGGCAGATGCTCTACGCCAGCCCGCTGAAGTGGGTGATCATGCTGGCCCCGCTCGGCATGGTGTTCTTCCTGAGCTTCCGCATAAATTCGATGAGCGTCGCTGCAGCCCAGATGACCTTCTGGATCTATGCGGCAATGATGGGTCTCTCGTTGTCCTCGATCTTCCTGGTCTTTACCGGTGAGAGCATCGTCCAGACGTTCTTCGTGACCGCCGCCTCCTTCGGCGCGCTGTCGCTCTACGGCTACACGACAAAAAAGGACCTGTCGGGCTTCGGCACCTTCCTGATCATGGGCCTGTTCGGTCTGATCATCGCGTCGATCGTCAACATCTTCCTGCAGTCGTCCGCGATGGGCTTCGCCATCTCGGTGATCGGCGTGCTGGTCTTCGCCGGCCTGACCGCCTATGACACCCAGAAGATCAAGGAAATGTACTGGGATGGCGACGAGGCTGTGGTTGCCGGCCGCAAGGCAATCATGGGTGCCCTCACCCTTTACCTCGACTTCATCAACCTGTTCATGTTCCTCCTGCAGTTCCTCGGCAATCGCAACGAGTAACCGCATCGGAAACGGCAGACGAAAAGGCGGCCTCCGGGCCGCCTTTTCTGTTGCCCCGCGTGCGCTGCGGCAATAGGTTCGCTCAGACTCCTCCTCGGCATCACCCCATGACCTTCATCCTGCGCGACGCTTCACCTTCCGATCTCCCGGCAATCACGGCCATATATGAGGACTGCGTCCTGAACGGGACCGCGAGCTACGAGCTCGACCCACCCGACACGGTTGAAATGGAAGCCCGCTTCGCCGCAATCTGCGGCAAAGGCTATCCCTACATCGCCGCCGAAGATCCGCAGGGCAATCTCCTCGGCTATGCCTATGCATCCGCCTTCCGGACCCGACCTGCCTATCGCTGGCTCGTCGAGGACTCCATCTACCTTGCCCCCGAAGCCCGTGGCCGCGGGATCGGCAAGGCACTGCTGTCCGAACTGCTGACGCGCTGCACGAGCCTGGGTTTCCGGCAAATGGTGGCGGTAATCGGCGGCGCGAGCCCCGCATCCATTGCCGTCCACCAAACCCTCGGCTTCAGGACCACCGGCAGGCTGGAGGCAACCGGCTTCAAGCATGGCCGGTGGCTCGACACGGTACTCATGCAAATATCGCTCGGGGATGGCGCCATGACGGATCCGGACGCTCTTGCCTATCCCGGCACGCTCTATCCAGGCTAGTCGATCAGCTTCAGCACCTTGTCGAATACCCGCAGCACCTGCGGCAGCTCGTGTCCCCGCTTGAGGATCATCCCGTGCGTGCTGATGACAGAGTACTGACCCTGCTTGGCCGCCAGCTTCGGGTTCTTCTCGATCCGGTAGAGCGGCATTTCGCCGGAACGCTTGAAGATCGAGAAGACCGCACGGTCCTTCAAGTGGTCGATGGCATAGTCCTTCCACTCGCCCTCGCCGACCATGCGTCCGTAGATCCGCAGGATGGCGTCCAATTCTCGCCGGTGGAAGGTGATGGGGACCGGTTCTCGGCTCTGGCGGTATTCCGTCAGGCTTACGACGACGTCGTCTTCTTGGCTGCGGAGGCCCCGCAAATCCGGCTGATCCGTCATCACGACTCCATGAATGATGTCAGTCGCATGACAGTTTGCCTCAGCGGGGGCAAAAAGCAATCCGCTGCGCATCTTTTGACGAACAGCAGCGGGTTTTTAATCTTGCCGCATTTCGAACAAAACACTGCCGGATTCCCGGACAAAAGTCCCAGCGTTGGTTGGCTTTTTCAGCCCCAATAGATCCGGCCCGGTTTCATTGACCCTTACCCCCAGCCCCCCAATGTCTCCGGGTCGGATCGCCTCCCAAGCAGCGCTCCTAGTAGCGCTTGCGCCCGGCCATCAGGATCGTCGCCCCGAGGATGGAAGCTGGCTCCCCGCCGGAGCCTGAGCGTTGCAGCAGGATTGCGCACCCATCCTTCTTCCACTTGCCCATGAACTTGCCCGGAAGCGACAGCTTGAGCGGCTTTCCCTGCCACATCCCGACCGACTGCACGTCGTAGACGCTGTGCCAGTATTCCATGGTCTTGCCGGCATTCTCGCCCTTCGAGACCTCGACATCCTGGCGCTTTGTGAAATACGCGACGACCACTTCCGCCTCACCCTGGCCTTCGCCGATCTCGATCTCGATCTCCTTGCCCCGCATGCGGGCGACAACCGGCACCGTCAGGCCCTGGCCTTCGGCCTTGAGCCTGTCGACGGTGGCGTTGATCGCGCTGAGTTCCGTTCCCTTTACGTGATCCCGGCCATTGATGACCGCCTGGGGCGTGTAGACGCCGGTTCGGCCGAGCGATTCGGCATACCCGTATTGCCGTTCCGTATTGGCCTTGGAGCTGAGCGTATCGGTCCAGCCGAGATAGTTCCAGTAATCCACGTGATAGGAGAGGGCGACGACGTCGCCTTGATGCACGAGTTTCTTCAACACGGCGTCTGCGGGCGGGCAGGATGAGCATCCCTGCGACGTGAACAACTCAACCACGCCTTTTGGCGTCTTGCCCTCTTCTGCCGAGGCTGTGGCGGCAGCCAGGACACCGGCAAGGAATATCGCTCTGCGGACGATGGGCAGCATCAACGCAAACCTCTTGAACTGACATTTGTTAGCCACGGCTGACCGCGGGGATCAAGAGGCTAACGGAAGAACTCGGGCCAAAGTAAACGGGCAGACGGCTCAACAGGAAGTCACGATGGGGTGAGGAGCTTCCGCGTCAGCACCCGCGCAACCGTTACATCAACTGCTGGAGACCCTGCAGCAGGTAGACCCCTCCGACACCGGTAACGATCCAGCGGGTCCAGCTTCGGAAGGACAGGTCTGTCATCCGCTGCAGGATGATGTTGCCGGTCCGCGTCCCCAAGATGGCGATCGGTGCGGCCAGAAGGATCGCGAGCCAGTCTGATGCAGGCAGTGCGGCAGCAGCCTGCCAGTAGAAGACCACCTTCGTCGCATGCGAGACGAGCTGCATCGCTGCCTTGGTGGCAATGACCTTGCGGCGATCCATCATGGTGCGGATGAAAAAGATGTCGATCGTCGGTCCGGAAACACCGACCCCCATGGCAAGGGCACCGGCGATGAAGCCGCAGGCCAGGGCGTGAGACGGGCGGGAGGCGTCCAGCTGAAGGCGCTGGACCGGCAGCCAGACGAGAACCGGCATCAACCCTAAAACGATGGATACGACGATGAGGTTCGGCGTGTAGTTCACCACCGTCAGCACAGCCGCCGCGATCAGGAGGCCGAGACACAGGATCGTCAGAATCCGGTAATCGATATAATGCCGCGAGAACCAGGCGCGGGACCCGTTGGCGACCATCTGGATGACGCCGTGCACGGCGATCGCAGTGGCGACCGGCATCAGGAAAAGCAGGACCCAGAGAAGGATCAGCCCGCCGGCCATGCCGAACACGCCGGAAAGCAGCGATGTCAGGAAGACCGTCAGCGCCATGCCTGCGAGGATGGCTGGGCTCAAGGATAGGCTCCGCTGAACACGGCCTTAGGCCGCAGGAACACCCGCCGGATAGGTCCGGCGGGTGCAGGTTGACTGTCAGGCTGCCAGATCGCGGAGAACGGTCTGCAGGATGCCGCCATTGTTCATGTAGGTGACCTCATCGAGGGTATCGATGCGGCAGAGGATGTTCACTTCCTTCACCGAACCGTCACCGTAGGTGATCTTCGCCGTCTTCCATTCGCGCGGCTTGATCGGACCTTCCAGCCCCTCGATCGTCACCGTCTCGTCGCCCTTGAGGTTGAGGCTGGCCCAGCTGGTGCCTTCCTCGAGGACGAAGGGAACGACGCCCATGCCGACCAGGTTCGAGCGGTGGATACGCTCGAACGACTGCGCAATCACAGCCTTGACCCCGAGAAGATTGGTACCCTTCGCGGCCCAGTCACGGGACGAACCGTTGCCGTATTCGACGCCGGCGAAGATGACGAGCGGGACACCTTCTTCCTTGTACTTCATGGCCGCGTCGTAGATCGACATCTCTTCCTTCGACGGATAGTGGATTGTGTAGCCACCTTCCTTGCCGTTCGGGCCGAGCATGTGGTTGCGAAGGCGGATGTTGGCAAAGGTACCACGCATCATGACCTCATGGTTACCGCGGCGCGTGCCGTACTGGTTGAAGTCGGCAACACCGACCCCGTGATCCATGAGATAGGAGCCTGCCGGCGAGGCCGCCTTGATCGAACCGGCCGGAGAGATGTGGTCGGTGGTGATCTTGTCGCCAAGGAGACCGAGGACACGAGCGCCCTTGATGTCCTTGAGGCCGGTACCCGTCTTGCCCATGCCCACGAAGTAGGGCGGGTTCTGGACATAGGTGGAGTCGTCGTCCCAGGCGTAGGTCTGGCCCGGCGGCACCTGAACGGCCTGCCAGTTCCCGTCGCCCTTGAACACGTCCGCATACTTCGACTCGTAGAGTTCGCGCGTGACGTACTTCAGGATGAACTCCTGGATCTCGTGCGAGGTCGGCCAGATGTCCTTCAGGTAGACAGGGTTGCCGTTCTGGTCTTCACCGATCGGCTCCTTCGTCAGGTCCTTCTGCACCGTGCCGGCCAAGGCATAGGCGACGACGAGCGGCGGCGAGGCCAGGTAGTTCGCCTGGACATCCGGCGAAATGCGGCCCTCGAAGTTGCGGTTGCCGGAAAGAACGCCCGAAACGATCAGGCCCTTGTCGTTGATCGTCTTGGAGATCGGCGCCGGCAGCGGGCCGGAGTTGCCGATGCAGGTCGTGCAGCCGAAGCCGACGAGGTTGAAGCCGAGCTTGTCCAGATCCGTCTGCAGACCTGACTTTGCAAGGTACTCTCCGACCACCTGCGATCCAGGCGCCAGCGAAGTCTTCACCCACGGTTTGGTCTTCAGGCCCTTGGCAACGGCATTGCGGGCCAGCAGGCCTGCGGCAATGAGCACGCTCGGGTTGGACGTGTTGGTGCAGGACGTGATCGCGGCAATGGCGACGTCGCCGTGACCGAGATCGAAGTCCGTGCCCTCAACCGCATAGCGCGTGTCAAGCTGGCCCGGCTTCTTGTAGTCTGCCTCGAGGGCAGAGGCGAAGCCGGAGGCGATGTTCTCGAGCGCGATGCGGCCTTCCGGACGCTTCGGGCCGGCCATGGACGGCACGACGTCGCCGAGGTCCAGCTCAAGCGTATCGGTGAAGACGAGCTCGGAGCCATCGCCTTCGCGCCACATGCCCTGAGCCTTGGAATAGGCTTCCACCAGCGCGATCCGCTCGCGGGTACGGCCGGACATGGTGAGGTAGTTGATGGTTTCGCCGTCGACCGGGAAGAAGCCGCAGGTGGCTCCGTATTCCGGGCCCATGTTGCCGATGGTCGCGCGGTCGGCGAGCGGCATGTTGTCCATGCCCGGGCCGAAGAATTCAACGAACTTCGAGACAACGCCCTTCTTGCGCAGCATCTGCACCACGGTCAGCACGAGGTCAGTCGCGGTGACGCCTTCCTTCAGCTTGCCGGTGAGCTTGAAGCCGATGACTTCCGGCAGGAGCATGGAGACCGGCTGGCCAAGCATGGCGGCTTCCGCCTCGATGCCGCCAACACCCCAGCCGAGAACGCCAAGGCCGTTGATCATGGTTGTGTGGCTGTCGGTGCCGACGCAGGTGTCCGGATAGGCGATCGTCTCGCCGTCCTCATCCTTGGTCCAGACGGTCTGGCCGAGATATTCGAGGTTGACCTGGTGACAGATGCCCGTGCCCGGAGGGACCACGCGGAAGTTCTTGAACGCCTGCTGGCCCCATTTCAGGAAGCGGTAGCGCTCGCCGTTGCGCTGGTATTCCAGCTCGACGTTGCGGGCAAAGGCGGTCGGCGTGCCGAACTCGTCGACGATGACGGAGTGGTCGATCACGAGGTCGACCGGGACCAGGGGGTTGATCTTCTCCGGGTCGCCGCCGAGCGAAACCATGGCGTCGCGCATCGCAGCTAGGTCGACGACGGCCGGAACGCCGGTGAAGTCCTGCATCAGCACGCGAGCGGGACGGTAGGCAATCTCGCTCTCCACCATTCCCTTGTTGTTGAGCCATTCGGCGACGGCAAGGATGTGCTCCTTGGTCACGGACCGTCCGTCCTCGTGGCGCAGCAGGTTTTCGAGCAGCACCTTCATCGAGAAGGGAAGCTTCGAAACGCCGGGTAGACCGTTCGCTTCCGCCTTGGGCAGGCTGTAGTAGACATAGTCCTTGCCGCCCACGGTAAGGACGGAGCGACAATTGAAGCTGTCGAGAGATTTAGCCACGGACAATAACCCCGCTGATATGAGAGCCAACACGCGCGTGCGGACGCCTATGCACTTATGCACATCAGGATGCGGGTGCGACCATTTCCGCTGTCCGCACGAGAAGATTGAGGTCTTCAGGTTCGGCGCAAGATGATAATCACGCCGGCCGCTGGCGTGGTTGCGGAGCTTATAGATAATTTCTAAGAAGGGTTCCAGACTGCTAAAGTGTCATGGCGCAAATTTTTCCGTCAGGTGATCAAAATCCTAACAAAGGCATCGGACATGCGGCTGACGGCCGAGGGGCTTGCCGCGCGACGCGGCGAAGATCTGCTGTTTTCCAATATCTCCTTCGGCCTCGGCAGGGGTCAGGGCCTCATCCTCACCGGGCGCAACGGTTCGGGAAAGTCCACCCTCCTGCGCGTCGTTGCAGGGTTGCTCAGGGCGGAACGGGGCAAGGTGACATGGCATTCGGGCGAGGATGCCGTCCGCGCCAGCGAGGCCTGCCATTATCTGGGTCATCGCAATGCAATGAAGGCGGAGCTGTCGGTGCACGAGAACCTCGCCTTCTGGAAGGACTTCTGCGGTGATCTTCCAGGCGGCGAGGGCGTTCCGGTCGCCCAGGCCGCCGAACAGGTAGGCCTCGGCGGCATTGCTCATCTTCCCTTCGGCTATCTCTCTGCAGGACAGCAGCGCCGCATGGCCTTCGCCAAGCTTCTCGTCTCCTATCGCCCGGTCTGGATCCTCGATGAACCGACTGCCGCCCTCGACACCAGGGCGGAGGCGACCTTTGCGGATCTCATCCGCCAGCACCTGGGCCGTGGCGGCATTCTTCTCGCCGCAACCCACCAGCCACTCGGTATCGAGGGGATGCAGGAACTGCGGATGACCGGCTTTGCCGGTGTAGCCGAGGAGTTCGCAGCATGATGTCTTTGCTGCTCCGCGACCTGAAGCTGTCCGTGCGTGCCGGCGGCGGCGCCCTGATCGGCGTCCTCTTCTTCATGACCGTCGTCGCGGTCATTCCGTTCGGGGTTGGCCCCGACCTCAACCTGCTCTCCCGCGTCGGCCCGGCCATTGTCTGGATCGGCGCGCTCCTCGCGGCGCTGCTCGGCCTCGACCGCCTCTTCCAGACGGAGCGGGACGACGGCTCGCTCGACCTGATCCTGATGCAGGAGCACCCGCTGGTGCTCACCGTGCTGGTCAAGTGCCTCGCCCACTGGCTAGCCAACAGCCTGCCGCTGGTGATCGCCTCGCCGCTTCTCGGCCTGTTCATGAACATGAGTGAGGTCGCCATCGGCGCGGTCGCCGTGACTTTGCTCGTCGGCACGCCTGCCCTCACCTTTATCGGCGCCGTGGGAGCCGCGGTCGCGGTAAGCCTGCCGCGGGGCGGCCTGCTGGTATCGATCCTCGTTCTGCCGCTCGCCATACCGGTGCTGATCTTCGGCGTCAGTGCATCCTATGCGGCGGTCCAGGACCCTGCCCCGTTTATGCCGCCATTCCTGATATTATTGGCGATCACGATGTTTTTCGCAGTTATCGGCCCGCTCGGTGCATCGCTTGCTTTGCGCAACGCGAGCGATTGACTAGGATCAAGCCTGCAAGCGCCGTTTCTGCCTAGAAAGAACCCATGACCGAAAGCCTCGCCATCACCAAGTTCAGCGACCTCGCCAACCCGACCCGCTTCCTGAGTTTGTCGGGGCGGATCCTGCCGTGGCTGGGCTGTCTGACCGCCGGCCTCTTCGCGGTCGGCCTCTACCTCAGCTTCACGACGGAGGGCGATTACCAGCAGGGCGAGACCGTGCGCATCATGTACGTGCATGTCCCGGCGGCGTGGCTGTCGATGATGTGCTACACGGTGATGGCGCTTTCGGCGATCGGCACCCTTGTCTGGCGCCATCCGCTTGCCGATGTCAGCCACAAGGCCGCCGCACCGCTCGGCGCCGCTTTCACGCTCATCGCGCTCGCGACCGGTTCGCTCTGGGGTAAGCCGATGTGGGGGACCTGGTGGGTCTGGGATGCGCGGCTGACTTCGGTCTTCGTACTGTTCCTGATGTATCTCGGCCTGATCGCGCTGAACCGGGCGATGGACGATCCGTCGAAGGCCGCACGGGTCAGCGCCGTGCTCATTCTCGTCGGCTTCGTGAACATCCCGATCATCAAGTTCTCGGTTGAGTGGTGGAATACGCTGCACCAGCCGGCGAGCGTCGTGCGGCTCGATGGCCCGACGATCGATCCGGAATTCCTGATCCCGCTGCTGGTGATGGCGTTCGCCTTTACCTTCCTTTTCTTCACGCTGCATCTCATGGCGATGCGAAATGAGATCTGGCGCCGCCGGGTCACGGCGCAGCGACGCATGGCGGCGCGCATGGCGAGCCGGGAGAGCTGAGATGGGCCACGGATTCTACATCACGGTGTCCTATGGCGTCTCGGGCTTGATCATCGCGGTCGTGCTCGGCTGGATATGGCTCGATGGACGGGCGCGACAGCGGGAGCTTGCGGAACTGGAGGCATCGGGCATCCGGCGGCGCTCCTCTGCACCCGTCAAGGATGGCGCCGCATGACCAGCGAGATCGACAACGCCCCCACCCGCCGGCGCGGCATCGGCCGCTATTTCCTGGCGCTCATACCGCTGGCCGTCTTCGGCGGCTTCGCCCTCGTCGCGGGCAAGATGCTCTACGACCAGGACGTCAATGGCCGCGACATTTCCGCCATCCCCTCCGCGCTGATCGGGCAGAAGGCGCCTTCACTGGCCCTGCCTGCCCTCGAAGGGTCGAACACGCCACCGCTCACGGATGCGGCCGTCGACGGCAAGCTGACGCTAGTCAACGTCTTCGCCTCCTGGTGCGTCCCCTGCCGCCAGGAGCATCCGTTCCTCAAGGAACTGGCGAAGGACGAGCGGCTGACGGTGGTCGGCATCAACTACAAGGACCGCAACGACAACGCGCTGCGCTTCCTCGGTGAGCTCGGCAATCCCTATGACGCGATCGGCGTCGACCCGAACGGCAAGGCGGCGATCGACTGGGGCGTCTACGGCATCCCGGAGAGTTATCTCGTCGGCCCGGACGGCACCATCCTCTACAAGAAGGTCGGTCCGTTCGACGAGCGGACGCTGACCAAGGAACTGCTGCCGGCGATCGAGAAGGCCGCCGCCGGCGCCTGATCGGTCAGCCCAGCGCCGCCTGCCATTCCCTGATCGCGTCGACCGGCCAGAGCAGCATCAGCACGTTGAGTGTCAGGTTGTCGCGGATGATCCAGCCGGTCAGGAGTTCGAAGCCGATGGCGATCGCGACCGTCAGCCAGACCGGCAGGCGGGCGGCGGCCAGGAAGCCGAGCGCCATGAAAATCGTGTCCATCGCCGAGTTGAGGATGCTGTCGCCGGTATAGCCGAGGGCCATGGTCGCGGTCCGATACCGGTCGATCACCATCGGCGTGTTTTCCAGGACCTCCCAAGCTGCTTCGATGAGGACAGCAAAGGAGAGCCGTGCCGTCAGGGGCGCCCGGCGAAACAGCAGCCAGGCGAGGCCGTAGAACAGGAAGCCGTGGATGATGTGGGATGGCGTGTACCAGTCCGACAGGTGCTGGGAATTGCCGCTGGAGTTCACCCCGCCTTCCCAGAGCTTCACGTAGCCGCACTCGCAGATCGGAATTCGGCCCATGGCGTAGAGAACCACGAGCTGAAGCACGAAGAGCGTGACGGCCGCCAGAAACCACCGCCGCGACCACGGTGACCACGACGATGGAGAGGCCGTGACGCTCACTTATCGGCTTCCGCGATGGCGTCGGGGATGGTGTGGCGCATGATCAGCGGCAGCTGCGCGAAGGTGAAGGCGAGCGTGATCGGCATGGTGCCCCAGACCTTGAAGTTGACCCAGAAGTCGTCGGAGAAGTTGCGCCAGACGACTTCGTTGAGCACGGCGAGGAACAGGAAGAAGATCCCCCAGCGGAAGGTCAGTTTCTGCCAGCCCATCTCGTCGAGATTGAAGGCGGCGTTGAAGACGTAGCCGAGAAGCGACTTGCCGAACAGCAGCCCTCCGAGCAGGACCACGCCGAAGAGCGTGTTCACGATCGTCGGCTTCATCTTGATGAAGGTCTCGTCCTGCAGCCAGATGGACAGCGTCCCGAAAACCATGACGACGACACCGGAGACGAAGGGCATGACCGGCAGGTGCTTGAAGACGATCTTCGAGACGATGAGCGAGATCACCGTCGCGACCATGAAGAGCGCTGTCGCAATCAGGAGCGGACCGCCAACGACGCCCAAGGCCGGGAAGGTTTCCGCCAGCCATTCACCGCGGATATTGCCGAAGAAGAAGACCAGCAGTGGCCCGATCTCGAGCGCGAACTTCAGCATCGGGTGATGCTTTTCTTCCGGTGTGGCCTTGGTATCGCTTTCGATCTGCATCGATTCAACTTCTGCTGATGGGGTTCTGCGGCTGGAAACGCTGTTTCTGTGGCATCAATGCGTCAGACCGGCAATGGCCTTGGCGAAATCATCCGCCTCGAAAGGCTCCAGATCGTCGACGCCCTCTCCGACGCCGATGAAATAGACCGGCAGCTTATGCTTGGCCGCGATGCCCACGAGGATACCGCCCCGCGCCGTGCCGTCGAGCTTGGTCATGATCAGGCCGCTGACACCGGCAACATTGCGGAAGATCTCCACCTGCTGCAGGGCATTCTGGCCGGTGGTGGCATCGAGCGTCTGCAGGACCGTATGCGGCGCGTCAGGATCGAGTTTGGCAAGCACGCGGACGATCTTTTCGAGTTCCGCCATCAACTCGGCCTTGTTCTGCAGGCGACCGGCTGTGTCGATGATCAGCACGTCTGACTTCTTCGCCCGCGCCTGTTCGAAGGCGTCGTAGGCAAGGCCGGCGGCATCAGCGCCCAGCTTCGTGCCGATGAATTCCGAACCAGTGCGATCAGCCCAGATCTTCAACTGCTCGATGGCGGCAGCACGGAACGTATCTCCTGCGGCCAGCATGACCTTCAGCCCCGATCCCGAGAGCTTCGCGGCAAGCTTGCCGATGGTGGTGGTCTTGCCCGTGCCATTGACGCCGACCACCAGGATGACGTGCGGCTTGTGGTTGAGGTCGAGTTGCAGCGGCCTGGCGACCGGTGAGAGCACCTTGCTGATTTCCGCCGCCATGATGCGGGAGACATCCTCGCCGGTGACGTCCTTGCCGTAGCGTTCGGCCGACAACGCACCGGTGATGCGCATGGCGGTTTCGACGCCGAGGTCGGACTGGATCAGCAGGTCCTCCAGGTCTTCCAACGTTTCCTCATCCAGCTTGCGCTTGGTGAAGAGAGCGGTGATCTGCCCGGTAAGCTGGGAGGAGGTACGGGCAAGACCAGCCCGCAGGCGCTGGTACCAGGTCATCCGAGGTGCCACGACCTCCGGCTCCGGCACCTCATCGACCCGGGTGGTGAAACCCTTCGGCAGAACGGGTTCGGACACCGGCGAGCTTTCCGTACCGGCCTCGCTCTCCGCTTCAAGCAGCGACAGCGGCACGATGCCGATTTCCGTGTTCTCTTCGGCGCCGGGAAGAAGGGGCGGCAGTTCTTCCTCCGATGGCTCTTCATCTGCCGGCTCGGGTTCGACTGGCTCCACGACATCCCGTGCGTCATCGGCAGCCGGGCCGCCGGCCGTCTCCATCTCAACCGGCGCCACCGGGTCGACCGGCGAAACCGGCAGGTCCTCTTCGCTCGAATGCGGCTCAACTTCCGCTTCGATCGCAGCGGCTTCCGTCGGCGTCAGGTGGCCTTCCGGCGCCTGTTGCTCGATCGGCTTCTCCTTGCCGAAGGTGAAGAACTTTTTGATGAAGCCTAGTGCCATGAAATCCGCTCCGGTTACGCCGCCAGTGCCGGCGCAACCTCCATATCCAGATGTTTGCCGTTGTGGCCGGTAATGATAACGCGCCGGATCTTGCGGGGAACAAGCCCGGGCGCTGCGACCAGCGAAAAGTTTTCCGTATGCGCCATGCCGTTCATCTCGACGATGATCGTCTGGACGCTTCCGACCATGCGGTCGAGATGGGCCCGGTGCAGCAAACCGCCGCGGGCGCGCAGACGCGCAGCCCGTTCCTTGACCAGGGCTCGGTCGAGCTGCGGCATGCGCGCCGCGGACGTGCCGGGACGGGGGCTGTAGGGGAAGACGTGCAGGAAGGCGAGGTCGGCCTCCTCGGCAAGCGTCGCGGCATTCTCCGCCATCTCCGCCGTCTCCGTCGGAAAACCGGCGATCATGTCCGCCCCGAACGCAATGTCAGGGCGTAGGCGCCGCGCCTGCTCGACAAAGGACAGTGCATCGGCGCGGCTGTGGCGGCGCTTCATGCGCTTCAGGATCATGTCGTCGCCGTGCTGCAGCGACAGGTGCAGATGCGGCATGAAGCGCGGTTCGTCTGCGATCAGGTCCCACAGGTGCCGGTCCGCCTCGATGCTGTCGATCGACGAGAGGCGCAGCCGGAGGATTTCCGGGACCTGCCGCAGCAGCGTCTTGGCGAGGTAGCCAAGCGAGGGCTGGCCAGGCAGGTCCGCGCCATAGCTTGTGGCGTCGACGCCGGTCAAAACGATCTCCCGATAGCCGCCCTGCACCAGCTTGCGAGCCTGATCGACCACGGCCCCCATGGGCACGGAGCGGGAATTGCCGCGGCCATAGGGTATGATGCAGAAGGTGCAGCGGTGGTCGCAGCCGTTCTGCACCTGAATGAAGGCGCGTACATGCCCGTCGATGTGCTTCACCATCTGCGGCGCGGTTGCCTTGACGCTCATGATGTCGTTGACGCGGAGCTTCTCTTCGGCTGAGACGCCGAAATCCGGCAAGGAGCGGTAGGAGGCAGCGGTCAGCTTCTCCTCGTTGCCGAGAACCGCATCCACTTCGGCCATTTCGGCGAAGACCTGTTTCTCGGTCTGGGCAGCGCAGCCGGTGACGATGATGCGGGCATGGGGATTTTCGCGGCGGGCGCGGCGGATGGCCTGGCGCGCCTGGCGCACCGCCTCGCCGGTGACGGCGCAGGTATTGACCAGAACGGCATTGTTGAGCCCGGCCTTCTCGGCCTCGGCCCGCATCACTTCCGACTCATAGGTGTTGAGCCGGCAGCCGAAGGTGATGACCTCGACGCCGCTCAATTCGCCTGAGCCCCCGGCTCCAGATCGCGCGTGAAGGCACCGGTCCGCGGGTCAAGCCGGCCTGACCATTCCCACTCCGCCGGACCCGTCATGATGACGTGGTCGTCCTCGCGCCATTCGATCACCAGCGGCTGGCGGATCGGACTGGAGGCAACGTCGATCTCTACTCTCCGGCCAGTACGTCCGGTGCGTGCAGCGGACACCGCGGCGGCGCAGGCGGCCGAACCGCAGGCGAGCGTCAGGCCGGCACCACGCTCCCACGTGCGGGTGCGCAGAGACTCCTTCGAGATGACCTGGGCCAGCGTGATGTTTGCCTTCTCGGGGAACATCGGGTGGTTTTCGAGAAGCGGCCCGAAGCGTTCGAGATCGAACGCCATCGGGTCACGGTCGACCCAGAAGATCGCATGGGGGTTGCCCATCGACATGGCCGAGGGCGAATGCAGGACCGGCGCGTCGATCGGGCCGATCTGCAGTTCGATGCGGCTCGTGTCGAAGAATTCCTCCGACAGCGGGATCCGGTTCCAGGCGAAGACCGGCTTGCCCATGTCGACGGAAATCGACCCGTCCTCATGTTCGGCGGCGTTCAGGATGCCGGCAACTGTCTGGAAGGTGAAGGCCTTGCGCCCCGTTTCGGCGGCGAGCGCCTGCACGACGCAGCGCGTGCCGTTGCCGCAGGCCTGCGCCCTGGATCCGTCCGAATTCAGGATATCGATCCAGGCGTCGGTGCCGTGCGCCTTCGGATCGTGGATCGCCATGATCTGGTCGAACTGGGTCTGTGGATCGGCGTTCAACGCGATCGCCGCTTCCGGCGTCACCTTGTCCGGTCGGCCGCGCATGTCGACGACGAGGATCTTGTTGCCAAGCCCGTTCATCTTTGCGAATTCGACCAGTCCTGCCATTGCATTCAATCCCGTTGGGCCGTGCCGCTCCCGGCCGTATATGGCGGAAACGGCGTTTAATTACCAGAGCGCGGACATGCTTCGCCACCGCTACCGGGTGCCGGCGCGGTTGGAGTTATTGTCAGGGAGAGCCCACGCACATGCGAAACCTCTCAAAGTATGTAAGTGTGGCTCCGCATGTGCGTGGCCTTCGGCGTTCTTTCGGGACTTCTGGTCCCTACAGGTGATCGTCTCGCCTCGCTGCACGCAGGATCCCTCCTGCGCTTGGGCGGCTCAACCGAACCGGGCCTGGCGACCCGGGGGAGGCTTGATAGGCGGCAACATCCTGAAATGCTCCCGCCATGCCTTTCACCTCCCTGCCCTCACCGCACGTTACGGCATCGGGACAGGGCGCCGGCTCCCGCCTGCCCGCGAACGTCTCGCGAAACACTCCGGCGACGGAAGCAGGCCAAGTATCGACCACTTTCCGCTCACGTGAATCCTGAAGAGGCCAAGTCATTCATTCTGTTGAGGTGCACCCGCGGTTTCATCCCCCTCAACGGGATCAGACGGCAGCTGCCGGAACCTCGAAGACTTCGCCCGGCCGCATCGGACGGAACCGGCTTCGGGATATTCTCCGGGCATCGAGCGCCGCATGCAGCGCGTCCACGGGCTCCTCGATTCCTTCGTCGGTCAGCTTGAAGGTGCCCCAGTGGTGGCCGGCGACATGGGCGGCGTCACACAGGAGCATGCCCTCAACGGCCTCTTCGGGGTTCTGGTGCTGCGCCTTCATGAACCATTGCGGCTCATAGGCGCCGAAGGGCAGGTTGGCGAGACGGAAGCCGCCATGCTTTTCCCGTGCCGCGCGATAGAAGATCCCCCGATGGAACCCGGTGTCACCGATATGGTAGATCTTGCCGGCCGGTGTTTCGATGACGAAAGCAGCCCAAAGCGCCATGCGGCGGTCCCCCAGTCCACGCGCGGACCAGTGGTGGCAGGGCTCGCAATGAAGCGTGACGCCACGGCCGACCTCCAGCCGATCGCCCCAGTCCATGACGTCGAAGCGTCCATCCTCTACACGGGCGCGGATGATGTCGTCGTTGCCAAGCGGCGTGACGAAGCGCGGCTTGTCGCGCCCCTGGAGCACCCAGAGCGTTTCGAGATCCATGTGGTCGTAGTGGTTGTGGGTAACGATCACGAGGTCGATGGGCGGCAGGTCACCCATGTTGATGCCGGGCGGGTTGACCCGCTTGGGGCCGGCGAAGCGGACGGGGCTTGCACGCTCGTCCCAGACGGGATCGGTCAGGATGTTGAGTCCGGCGACCTGGATCAGGAACGATGCGTGACCGACCAGCGTAGCCACCATCCGGTCGCCTGTTATACGTTCTTCAGGCACGACCTGGGGAAACGGACTGGGGAAACTGTCGGGCCAGGCCTTGTTGCCATTGCCGAGCTTCCAGCGAACGAGGTTCAGGAGGCCGCTCGGCTCCTCTCCGTCGGGGTTGAAGAACAGCTCGCCATCAAAGTGATCGCTCACCGGCCCGGAATAATACTTGTTGCCGGCCATGGCGCTCCTTGCCGTGACGCCGCCGGCAAGCGCGGCAAGGGCCGCGAGACCGGACCATTTGAGGAAGTTGCGACGGTTCATTGCAGATGTATAGGGTCGGCGTCATGTGGCTTCAAGCGTAGCCGGCGAGGTTGCGGAGAAGTGACAGCACCGCCAAGCTTGACTTTCCTGCCCGTTTCCTGTTTATCCCCCGCATCTGCTGACAAGTGACAAGACTTGGAGCCGCCGACCGGGGCCGAATTCAATGAGCCCGGAGGTCAACACCCGACAGCGCGTGGCGCCCTCGGGTGCTTTTCGGCTTTGCCCGCGTCTGGGCGCCTTGTTTTCGTCGCGGAAAGACCCGACGTTTCCGGCACCCGGAAACGAAGAAGGAAGACACGGATGTTTGAAAACCTCCAGGACCGTCTTGGCTCCATCCTGAATGGACTGACCGGCCGTGGCGCGTTGAGCGAGGCGGATGTCTCCGCTGCGCTGCGCGAGGTTCGCCGTGCGCTGCTCGAGGCGGACGTGTCGCTCGAGGTCGTCCGCGCCTTTACCGACAAGGTGCGCGAGAAGGCAGTCGGGGCTGCGGTCCTGAAGTCGATCAAGCCCGGCCAGATGGTCGTCAAGATCGTCCATGACGAACTGATCGAGATGCTGGGCTCCGAAGGGGTCGGCATCGACCTGCATGCACCTGCCCCCGTCGTCATCATGATGGTCGGCCTCCAGGGCTCGGGCAAGACGACCACGACCGGCAAGATCGCCAAGCGGTTGACCGACCGCGAGAAGAAGAAGGTGCTGATGGCGTCGCTGGACACGCGACGTCCGGCAGCCCAGGAACAGCTTCGCCAGCTTGGGCAGCAGACAGGCGTCGACACGCTGCCGATCATAGCCGGCCAGTCGCCGACCGACATTGCCGCACGCGCCGTGCAGGCGGCAAGGCTCGGCGGCCATGACGTCGTCATCCTCGACACCGCCGGCCGTACCCATATCGACGAACCGCTGATGGTCGAGATGGCCGAGATCAAGCGGAAGTCGAACCCGCACGAAATCCTGCTCGTCGCCGACAGCCTGACCGGCCAGGACGCCGTCAACCTTGCCCGCAACTTCGACGAACGCGTCGGCATCACCGGCCTGGTGCTCACCCGCATGGACGGTGACGGGCGTGGCGGTGCCGCACTTTCCATGCGCGCCGTCACCGGCAAGCCGATCAAGCTGATCGGCACGGGCGAGAAGATGACGGAGATGGAGGAATTCCATCCCCGCCGCATCGCCGACCGCATCCTCGGCATGGGCGACATCGTCTCCCTCGTCGAAAAGGCCGCCGAGAACATCGACGCCGAGAAGGCGCGCGCCATGGCCGAGAAGATGGCCAAGGGCAAGTTCGACCTGAACGACCTCGCCGACCAGCTGCGCCAGATGAAGTCACTCGGCGGCATGGGCGGTATCATGGGAATGATGCCCGGCATGGCCGGCATGAAGGACAAGCTCGCCGCATCCGGCATGAGCGACAAGATGTTCGACCGCCAGATCGCCATCATCCAGTCGATGACCAAGGCCGAGCGTGCCAATCCGGATATCCTGAAGCATTCCCGCAAGAAGCGCATCGCCGCCGGCTCCGGAACGGACGCCGCCGAGATCAACAAGCTGCTCAAAATGCACCGCCAGATGGCCGACATGATGAAGGCCATGGGCGGCAAGGGCAAAGGCGGCGGCATGATTAAGCAGATGATGGGCGGCCTTGCTGGCAAGATGGAACTTGGCGGCATGGGCGGGCTTGGCGGTGGAATGGGCGGCATGCTGGATCTTTCCAAGCTCGATCCGAAGCAGCTCGAGGCACTGCAGAAGCAGGCGGAAGCCGCGGGCTTCAAGCCGGGCTCGATGCCGGGACTGCCGGGTGGAGGAATGCCGGGCATGGGCGGCCTGCCCGGCCTCGGCGGCGGCTTCCCCGGCCTGCCCGGGCTGCCGAAGAAGAAGTAGAGGGAACTCATGGCCGAGGACGTCAAGCAGAAGCTCGCAAGCTACCGCCAGTCGATCGACAATATCGATGCGGCACTGGTGCACATGCTCGCCGAGCGCTTCCGCTGCACCAAGGAAGTCGGCCTCTTGAAGGCCCAGTACGAATTGCCGCCGGCAGACCCGGCGCGCGAGGAATACCAGATCGAACGCCTGCGCCGCCTGGCAAAGGATGCTCATCTGGACCCGGATTTCGCCGAGAAGTTTCTCAACTTCGTCATCAAGGAAGTGATCCGGCATCATGAAGCCATCGCCGCCGAGCACGGCGGCACGAAACAACCCGCTTGAACCAGACAGCCCGCCGCATGGCGGCCTCAAGAAACACCAAGGAGTAAGAAAATGACCCTGAAGATTCGTCTCGCCCGCGGCGGCTCCAAGAAGCGCCCCTACTACCACGTCGTCGTTGCCGACGCCCGCGCTCCCCGCGACGGCCGTTTCCTTGAAAAGCTCGGTTCCTGGAACCCGATGCTGCCGAAGGACAACGAGAAGCGCGTCGAGCTGAACCTCGAGCGCATCCAGGAATGGATCGCCAAGGGCGCCCAGCCGACCGACCGCGTCCTGCGCTTCCTCGCCGAGGCCGGCGTTGCCCAGCGCGACGCCCGCAACAACCCGGAGAAGGCAAAGCCTGGCAAGAAGGCCCAGGAGCGTGCCGCCGAGCGCGCCCAGCGCGAAGAAGACGCCAAGGCTGCCGCAGCCGAAGCTGCTGCCGAATAAGGCCGATCCGCATCTTGCGGACGAACGGGCGGTGCGGAGACGCGCCGCCCGTTTTCTATTTCCATTTGTCCCGGCTGCCGGTACAAGCGCCTGAATCATCCGGAATATGCGCATGACGAAGCTCCACAACCCGATCCTCATGGCGACAATCGGCGCGGCGCAGGGCCTGCGCGGCGAGGTGCGCGTGCGCGCCTACACGGCCGACCCCCTGGCGCTTGGCGATTACGGGAACCTGCACAGCAAGGATGGCCGGATTTTCGAGATCCTGGAGATCCGCGAGGCGAAGAATGTCGCGATTGTCCGTTTCCGCGGCATCAACGACCGCAATGCGGCTGAAGCCCTGAATGGCCTCGAGCTCTTCATCGAGCGGGAGAACCTGCCGGACGACGAGCTGGACGACGACGAGTTCTACTATGCCGATCTCGAAGGGCTGGAAGCCGTTGATGAGAGCGGCAAGAGCTACGGGACGGTGACCGGCGTCTTCGATTTCGGCGCCGGCGACCTGCTCGAGCTCAAGGGTCCGGGCCGTCGGCCGGTGCTGATCCCGTTCTCCGAAGCCGCGGTGCTGGAGATCGACCTCGAAGGCGGCCGGATTCTGATCGATCCTCGTGCAGCCGGCCTCATCGAGGACCCGGAGGACCGTCCGCCCGGCAAGGGCCGACGTGGGGGCGAACCCGGCAACGCGCCATGACTTTTCGCGCCACGGTTCTTACCCTCTATCCTGAGATGTTTCCCGGCCATCTCGGCCATTCGCTTGCCGGAAAGGCGCTGGAGCGTGGCCAGTGGTCGATCGAGCCTGTGCAGATCCGCGACTTCGCCGAGGACCGGCATCGGACTGTGGACGACACGCCGGCCGGCGGCGGCGCCGGCATGGTGTTGAAGCCGGATATCCTCGCAAAAGCCATCGACCAGGTTTCTGGTGATGACAACCGGCCACGCCTGCTGATGAGCCCCCGCGGCCGCCCGCTGACGCAGAGACGCGTGCGCGAACTTGCCTGCGGCGAGGGCGTGGTCATCATCTGCGGTCGTTTCGAAGGTGTCGATCAGCGGGTGATCGAGGCGCGGCAGTTGGAGGAAGTCTCGGTCGGCGACTACATCCTCTCCGGCGGCGAACCCGCGGCGCTGACATTGCTCGACGCGGTGGTGCGCATCCTGCCCGGTGTGATGGGCAATGCCTTGTCCGGAACCCACGAAAGCTTCGAGGATGGGCTGCTGGAATATCCGCACTACACCCGGCCGCAGGTCTTCGAGGGCCGAGAGATTCCCTCCGTGCTGACCTCAGGCAACCATGCCGCGATCGACAAGTGGCGCCGCCAGCAGGCACTGAAGCTGACGCGCGAGCGGCGGCCGGATCTTCTACAGTCAGGGCAGGATTGACCGATGCGCCTGTTCCTGCGCCTTGAAAATGCGATCGTAGCGCTCGTGGCGCTTGGCGCCTACTGGCATCTCGGCGCCGGATGGTGGCTTTTCCTGATGCTCATCCTTGTGCCGGACCTCGTGATGGCAGGCTACCTGTGGGGTCCGCGAATGGGCGCCATCTGCTACAACGCGCTGCACAGCTACATCGGGGTCGGACTGCTCCTGATCCTCGCCTATCTCACCGCATGGGATCTTGCGGTGGCGATCGCCCTGATCTGGGCCATCCACATCGGCCTGGACAGAGCGCTCGGCTACGGCTTGAGGCACATGAGCGGCTTCCACGACACGCATCTGGGGCGGATCGGTCAGCCCGTCACGAAGTAATAGGTGGTGAGGGCAACGCCGACGGCGACGACTATCACGCGCATCACCGTCTGGGACACACGCCGCGCCATCCACACGCCGGCATAGCCGCCGAGCGCAACGCCCGGAATCATCACCAGCGCCTGCGGCCAGGCGACGACGCCGCCTGACACGAAGATGACGATGGCAACTGCCGCGATCAGGATCGACAGAAGGTTCTTGAGCGCGTTGAGGTGGTGATAGGTGCCGCCGGAGGTGATGCCGAGCACGGCGAGCATCATGATGCCCATGCCTGCCCCGAAGAAGCCGCCATAGATCGAGGTGAAGAACTGGGCCACGACGCTGGTCTTCGAATTGACCGGCTTCCCTGCACTCGCCTTGGGCTTGAGCCAGGGTCCGGCTGCGAAGATGATCGTCGCTGCCGCAAGCAGCCAGGGCACGATCTGGCGGAAGGAGGGGTTGTCGAGCGACAGGAGAAGCAGCGACCCGCCAAGGGCGCCGATGACCGAGACCACAGAGAGGGCGATCGCGCTGCGCCAGCTCCTGGCGATCTCGTCGCGATAGGCGAGCGTCGAGGTGATATAGCCGGGGAACTGGGTGATGGAGGACGTCGCATTGGCTGTGATCGGCGGCATGCCGACGAGAGTGAGCGCCCCGAAGGTCAGGAAGGTCCCGCCACCGGCAATGGCATTGACCGCGCCGGCGAGAAATGCCGACGTGAACAGCAGCAGGATGGTTGCGATTGTCATAAGGTGGAGTTCCTCGTCTTCGCCTCCGCACCGTCGGGCGCGTATCGTCTTCTATCGTCAAAATGCCGGGCACTGGTGCCCGGCATCCCTGTCTTGCGTGTATAGATAAATCCGACTCAGGCAAAGGCGGGTTTGTGACGGCTCCTCATCCTCAGTGCGAAATAGACCCCGCCGCCGACAGCCACCCCAAAGAACCATCCATAGGTTCCCCACCAGTCGGGGAGAATGGATGTGAAGGTGGGCAGGATGGAAGAGAAGAGGGCGCCTACGGCAAAGGCTATGAAGGCATTGCCGTGCCAGCCGTTCTGGAAGCGGAACTCCCCGTTCTCGTCGTAAAGGGCCGCGACGTCGAGCCGGCTCTTCCGGATCAGATAGTAGTCCACCATCATCACCCCGAAGATGGGCCCCATGGTTGATCCGATGAAGTTGACGAAGTTTGCGGCTCCCGTTTCCCATGGCGCGAACGGGTAGAGCACAAGGGCGATCAACGCGGCGATGTATCCGCCGCGCTTGAAGTTGATCCGCCGCGGGAAGACGTTCGCAAAGTCGAAGGCCGGGGATACGAAGTTTGCAACGACATTGATGCCGAGGGTCGCAACAGCAAAGGTGAGCGCTGCGAGCAGAGCGAGGAACCAGCTTTCGAACTTGGCGGAAATCTGGTCAGGGTGCAGAAGTACCTCGCCGTAGACGGTATAGGCCGCGGTCGTGGTGACGCCGGCCACAAGGCAGAAGGCGAGAAGGTTGATGGGCAGACCCCATAGATTGCCTTTTCGCAGGGTCTTCTCGTCCGTCGCATAGCGGGAGAAGTCACAGAAGTTCAGGTAAAGGGCCGCGAAGTATGTGATCCATGTCGCGGCAACGGCTGCAAGTGCAGCGAGCGTTCCCGGCTCGTAAGAAATTCCGGCGTCCTTCGTCTTCTCGATGAGGACGTCACGCGGGATCTCCGACCCGAAGGAGAATGTACCGGACTTGACAACGAGATAGACGGCAAGGATCAGCATCATGACCCAGACAGCCGGGCCGGCCCAATCCTGGAACTTGCGCACCGTCTCCATGCCGCGCTGGATAATCAGCAGTTGCAGCCCCCAGACGACGACATAGCAAATGACCTCGAGCGTCGAGTGTCCCAGCATGTGGCTGTTCTGGTGAAACGCGAGCATGCCTTCGTTGCGAATGAGAAGCGCCACTATGGCGCCGGAGGCGGCGGCGGTCTGTGCGCCGTACCAGAAGCAGGCGACAATCGCCCGCACGATGGCGGGCACGTTCGCCCCGAACGTACCGAACGAGGCGCGAGCCAGCACTGGGAAGGGGACGCCGGTCCGTACCCCGGCATTACCGACCAGGGTCATGAGAAAGAAGATCACCAGCGATCCGATGCCGATGGCGAAGACGAAATTGATAAAGCTCCCGCAAAGCAGGAAAAGACTTGCGGCGAGATAATAGCCCCAAAGGCTATGGACGTCGGAGGTCCAGACATTGAAAATGCTGAAGGCGCCCCACCGGCGTTCTTCGGCGGGCGCAAGATCCTCATTGTAGAGTGAAGGCGAGGGATTGCTGATGGTCATGGCAGTGTTCCCCTGTTACGGATCGAGTGATCCGATCACGATCCTGCGACCAAACTTGTGATTTGACAAATTCTTTGGCGCCTCCATGCACAGGTGATGTCAGCGGTGAGCTACCGAGATTCTCACCATCCAGGGATGACAAAGCAGTTTCTTTGGTGTATTGGCGCACCCGGACATGGGGAGATCCCCGTCGACCAGCAAGCAAAGAATGGCGAACCCGCTCTTGGCCCGATGGGTCTAATTCCAGAGGCATGACCGAAGGAAAGCACGAGCGCTCTGGCTGTTTGAGAAGAATATAGAGGTTTGACAATGAACATCATCCAGGAATTGGAAGCCGAACAGGCCGCCAAGATCGAAGCCCAGCGCAAGCTCCCCGAGTTCGAAGCCGGCGACACGGTCCGTGTCAACGTGCGCGTCCGTGAAGGCACCCGTACCCGCGTACAGGCCTATGAAGGCGTCTGCATCGCCCGTTCCGGCGGCGGCATCAACGAGAGCTTCACTGTCCGCAAGATCTCCTACGGCGAAGGCGTCGAGCGCGTATTCCCGGTTTACTCGCCGCTCGTCGAAGGCGTCGAAGTCATTCGCCGCGGTAAGGTCCGCCGCGCCAAGCTCTACTACCTGCGCGATCGTCGCGGCAAGTCGGCTCGTATCGTCGAGAACACCGGCACCCGCGCACGCAAGCTGAACGAAGCAGAGCGCGCCGCCATTGCTGAGGAAAAGGCACGTCTCGAGGCCGAGAAGGTAGCAGCCGCACAGGCGCTTGCCGCCGAGAAGGCCGCAGCAGAGGCTGCCGAAGCGAAGGCAGCGGAAGAAGCAAAGGCTGCCGAAGGTTCGGCAGAATAAGCTTCCTCCCACTGGAACAAAAAAGGCGGCTCTCGGGCCGCCTTTTTTGTTGCCGTCGGTGCCCTTCCGGCTTCGATTGCTACCAGACCAGCCAGCGCCGGCCGGCAAGATAGCCGGCACCGGTGACGATACCGATTGCAAGCGTGTACCAGAGCGCCACGAAGAGCGGGCTGTCGTCGGTACAATTCGCTGCGTAAAATGCGGCTGCAATGCCGCCTGCAGCCAGTCCGGCAACCGCGCCGGCCTTGCCCGGATCTGCCGGAGCGCCCTGGCGAAGCGCGAGCAGGAAGGCTGCGAGAGGGCCTATCGACAGAAGCGGTATCAGCGTCAGGCACTCGTAGGCGTTGCGACCGATCATGTTGAGCGCCCAGTCGGCCGGGCGAACCGCTGCCAGTTCCGCCAGCACCGCAAAGGCGAGCAGCAGGGGGACCACCAGAAGCCCAGCACGTGAGAAGAGGATCGGCACCCCCGGACGAGCCATCCGCCCCATCAGGTTGGCGGCAGCCAGGAACAGTGCCAGGGTGATCACGAACTTGAAGAGGAATCGCACGCTCTCCAGCGCCTCGTAGAAATCCGGCCGCGCGCCCATCGCGGCGAAGAAGAGCAGGCCGGCAAGCAGAACCGCCGCAACGAGTGCGCTCACCATGATGGTACCGAAGCGGAACCGGACATCGGAATCCTGGGACAGCATGTTGATCAGTTCATCAGTCTTCACGTCATTGGCTCCGATAGGTGAGACTTAGCGCCTTCAGCGCGCGGTGCAGTGCCACCCGCACTGCCCCCTCGCTCATATTGACCCTGCCCGCGGTTTCTCGGACGCTGTTGCCCTCGACCGAAATCGCCTGCACGATGGTCCGCTGGGGCTCCTTCAGCGTCTTCAATATCCGGTCCACGTCCAGCCGCTCCTGTGTTTCCACCTGCTCGTCGATCTGCAACACCGCGACGACGTCCTCGAGCGGCACGTCCACGTGGCGACCGCGGCGGCGCAGGCTGTCGATCAGCTTGTTGCGGATGATGGTCGATATCCATGGTGCGATCGGCCGCGACGGGTCCCAGGTTGCGCGCTTCAGGTGTATCGACAGCAGGACCTCCTGCACGACATCCTCCGCTTCGCTGGCAGGCGCCCCGAACTGGGCGCAACGGCGGCGGGCCATGACGCGCAGGTGCGGTGTCACCGACGTCAGGAAGCGGTGATATGCCTGGGCATCACCGCGGACTGCCGCCCGCATCCATGCAGACCATTGCTCTTCGCGCGCACCTTCACTCATTAATGAGCCCTACGCCGCCACAGAACCGAATGTTACACGGATATCTGCAGATTTGGAGGGCGGGATACTCCTTCCGTTCGGGGGAGCAGCCAAGAAGTTTCTCGGGCACTTGTAACGGTCGGACGACCCCGCCCGTAGGTCTTCATGCAAGCCACCAAGGCTTGCTCGAACGGGAGACCTGACATGAAGAACTCAATTCTTTCGCTTGCCGTCGCGGCATCCGTCACCTCGGCACTGGCGTCGATCGCATCGCCGGCCCTTGCCCAGGAAGGCAAGGAGAAATGCTACGGCGTGGCCTTGAAGGGCCAGAACGACTGCGCCGCAGGCCCCGGCACCACCTGTGCCGGAACCTCGAAGGTCGATTACCAGCAGAATGCCTTCAAGCTGGTTCCCGCCGGCACCTGCGAGGCGATGATGACGCCGAACGGCCACGGCATGCTGGAGCCCGGCCCAGCCCCAGCCTGAAATTAGGAAAAGCGCGGCGTCGCAGCGGGTGCGACGCCGGTCTCTTCAGGGAGAAAGACATGCAGCCTTCACAGCTTCCGGCCCGCGCCGGCGTCGGCTTCAAGCCGGAACACTTCACCAGCATCGACAGGTCGCGGCAACCCCTCGGCTTCTTTGAAATCCATGCCGAGAACTACATGGGGGATGGCGGCGTGCCGCATGCGCAGCTTTCGCGGCTGAGAGAGGACTACGCGCTGTCGATCCATGGAGTCGGGTTGTCGATCGGTTCCATGCAGCCGCTCGACCGGGATCACCTGCAGCGCCTGAAGCCGCTCTGTGATCGCTACCAGCCGGAGAGCTTTTCCGAGCACCTCGCTTGGTCGACGCATGATACGACCTTCCTGAACGACCTGCTGCCTCTGCCTTACACCGAGGAGACGCTTGCGCAGGTATGCCGGCATATCGACGAGGTGCAAATGACGCTGGGGCGTCAGATGCTGCTGGAAAACCCGGCGACCTACCTCTTCTTCACGGAAAGCACCTACGAGGAAACGGACTTCCTCGAGCAAGTCGTGGCGCGGACCGGCTGCGGGCTGTTGCTCGACGTCAACAACGTCTTCGTGGCGTCCACGAACCACAACACAGATCCTCGCAGCTACCTCGCCCGTTTTCCGGTGAGGCACGTTCGCGAGATCCATCTGGGCGGTCATTCGGTCACCGAGGATGATCTCGGCGCACCCCTTCTGATCGACTCTCACGATAATCCGGTGCGCGACCCGGTCTGGGCGCTCTACTCGGAGGTGATCGACCGTATGGGGCCGGTGGCGACGCTGATCGAATGGGACAATGACGTGCCAGACTGGCCGGTGCTGAGGGCGGAGGCCGAGGCCGCAGATGCAATCCTGCGCCGTTCCGCGCTCGCGGCATAGGAGCAGGCGATGTCGACGATGCATGACCGCTTCGCGCGCCCGCTGATGCACCCCGACAGGCCGCCTCCCGCCGGACTTGCGTCCTGGAATTCCAGCGACCCCGGCGTCCGGTACGATGTCTACCGCAACAACGTGATGATCAGCCTGCGACGTGCGCTGGCAAGCCGATTTGCGGTGACCGAAAGGATCGTCGGAGAAGCCTTCTTTGCGGCGATGGCGGACAGCTTCATCCGCCTCCAGCCGCCGCGCTCCCCCCTGCTCTTCCGCTATGGCGACGAACTGGCCGATTTCGCCGCAGGCTTTCCGCCGGCCGCGGCGCTGCCCTACCTGCCGGACGTCATTCGTCTGGAGAGCGCGAGGGGACGCGCCTATCATGCCGTCGACATGGCCCCGCTCGATCCCGTGCGCCTTTCGGAGGTTCCGCCGGGACGGCTGCCGGGGCTGCGGTTTGCGCTTCACCCCTCCGTCTCCGTCATTCGTTCCGCCTATCCGGTGGTGACCATCTGGGCGATGAATGCCGGCGAGGTGACGGTCGCGCCGGTCACCGACTGGGCAGGCCAGGACGCCCTTGTGGTTCGACCGCACTTGACGGTCGAAGTGCTGCAGTTGCCGCCAGGCGGTGGTGTCTTCCTCGACGCGCTCGCCGCCGGACGAGACCTGCAGTCCGCAGCCGAGGACGCGGCGGCTGCAAAGCATGGTTTCGATCTAGCCGCCAACATCGCCGGCGCTCTCCGTTCCGGCGCCTTCACTGCCATCCGCCACCAGGGAGAAGAGCCATGAGCAGTCCGGTTGCCGCATCCGCTGACTCACGCCCGGCCCGCCGCCTGCGGGCGGGCGCAAGCCTGCTCGAACGCATTCCCCATGACCTGATCGTCCTGGTCGCCAGGCTCTCCATTGCGGGGGTCTTCTGGCAGTCGGGGCAGACGAAGCTCGACGGCTGGCGAGTGTCGGAGAACGCCATCTATCTTTTCGAGCACGAATACGCGCTGCCGCTCCTCAATCCTTCGCTTGCAGCCCACATGGCGGCGCTGGCGGAGCATCTGCTACCGGTCCTGCTGGTCCTCGGTCTCGGCAGCCGCCTGGCGGCGCTTGGGCTTCTGGCCATGACGCTGGTGATCCAGATCTTCGTCTATCCCGGTGCCTGGCCGACCCACGGGACGTGGGCGGCCTGCCTGCTGCTGATAGCCGCACGTGGTCCGGGGCGCCTGTCGCTGGACCATGTGATCGCCTCTCGCCTCGGGCCCTGACGACGCCGGGCTCGCGGCATCGATATTGAATGGACCTCTCAAAACTGCTAATAAGGCCGCCATGGGATCGAAATTCGGATGCCTCGCGAACCAGTTCATCGTGCTGCAGGATCACAAGCGCCTGCCGGCAAGGTTCTTCGCGCGCGTCCGTGGCGCTCTGAACAGCCGACTTAGCTGAGCCGATCCATGCTCGCGCCGGCAGCGACACATGCCGGAACTCCCTTTTCGTGATAATCCCTGTAATGGATGGCAGCCATGAGCGCACCCCGTACCCTCTATGACAAGATCTGGGACGACCACGTCGTCAGCGACGACAACGGTACCTGTCTCCTCTACATCGACCGTCACCTCGTCCATGAGGTGACGAGCCCGCAAGCCTTCGAGGGGCTGCGCATGGCCGGCCGCAAGGTTCGTGCTCCTGAGAAGACGCTCGCCGTCGTCGACCACAACGTCCCGACGACGCCGGACCGGCACATCGGCATCAAGAACGAGGAAAGCCGAATCCAGGTCGAGGCGCTGGCGCAGAACGCCCACGACTTCGGCGTCGAGTACTATTCGGAGAAGGACAAGCGGCAGGGCATCGTGCACATCGTCGGCCCGGAGCAGGGCTTCACCCTGCCCGGCATGACGATCGTCTGCGGCGACAGCCATACCTCGACGCATGGCGCGTTCGGTGCACTGGCGCATGGCATCGGCACGTCCGAGGTGGAACATGTTCTGGCGACCCAGACGCTGGTGCAGAAGAAGGCGAAGAACATGCTGGTGCGCGTCGACGGGAAGCTCCCCGAAGGCGTGACCGCCAAGGACATCATCCTTGCCATCATCGGCGAGATCGGCACGGCTGGCGGCACCGGCCATGTCATCGAATTCGCGGGCGAGGCGATCCGCTCGCTGTCGATGGAAGGCCGCATGACGATCTGCAACATGACGATCGAAGGCGGCGCCCGCGCCGGCCTGATCGCGCCGGACGAGACGACCTTTGCCTACATCAAGGACAAGCCCCGCGCGCCCAAGGGTGCTGCCTGGGACATGGCGCTGGAATACTGGAAGACGCTGCACACGGATGAAGGCGCCCATTTCGACAAGGTGGTGGTGCTCGACGCTGCCAACCTGCCGCCGATTGTCTCCTGGGGCTCCTCGCCGGAAGATGTCGTTTCCGTACAGGGAGTCGTTCCCAATCCGGACGACATCCAGGACGAGACGAAGCGCGCCTCCAAGTGGCGGGCGCTGGACTACATGGGCCTGAAGCCGGGCACGAAGATCACCGATATTGCTATCGATCGCGTTTTCATCGGCTCCTGCACCAATGGCCGCATCGAGGATCTGCGAGCCGCTGCAAAGGTGCTCGAAGGCCGGCATGTGGCGCCGACCGTTTCGGCGATGGTTGTCCCGGGTTCCGGCCTCGTGAAGGAGCAAGCCGAGGCGGAAGGCCTGGACAAGATCTTCAAGGAAGCGGGCTTCGAATGGCGCGAGCCGGGCTGCTCCATGTGCCTGGCGATGAACGACGACCGGCTGAAGCCGGAAGAGCGCTGCGCCTCGACCTCGAACCGCAACTTCGAGGGTCGCCAGGGCTACAAGGGCCGTACGCACCTTGTCTCGCCGGCGATGGCGGCGGCTGCTGCGGTGGCGGGCCACTTCGTCGACATCCGCGAATGGAACTAGGGCCTCCTGTCTGATCATGTCGCCAGAAATGCCGTCGACGTCCCCGTTGGCGGCATTTTCCGTTTCGCTCCTGCTATAAGGGAGGGAACGGCTGGTCCCGCCGGCGCTTTGACGCCATATTGGCAGAGCGTGACAACGGACAGGTGACCTGTGGCCGACAAAACCGACAAGGAAGCGCCTCAGGGGCAGCGCCGTCTGCTTCTCCTGCGGCATGCGAAGTCTGCCTGGCCGGACGCAGTCGCCGATCACGAGCGCCCCCTTGCGGAGCGCGGGGAGAAGGCCGCACCTGCCATGGGCAATTACATGGCACGGGAACATCTCATTCCGGATCTCGCACTGGTTTCCGATGCGCGGCGCACGCGACAGACCTGGGAACTCGTGCAGCGCAGGCTGCCGGCCGAGGTCGCGACGCGCATCGACCCGACTATCTATGAAGCCCCGGCCGGACGGCTTCTCGATACGATCCGCGCCTTGGGCGATTCCGCTGCCACGCTGCTGTTGATCGGTCACAATCCCGGCCTTCAGGATCTGGCACTGATGCTGACCGGCGACGCGCTGGCAGCGAAGTATCCGACAGCTGCACTGGCGGTCATCGACTTCCCCGTGGCGGACTGGCGGCAGGTCGGACCGGGCTCCGGCCTTCTGACCCGCTTCGTGACACCACGTTCCTTGCCGTAGGTCTCATCGGCACCCAGTCCCGGGGACGCCCCGATATATGGTCGGTCGCATTGCCACCATAAATCATGTCCCTGCGAGGGATGGTGGACAACGTAGACCTAAAGGACGCGTATGATCGTCCCGCGGCGCAGGTGGGGAAGGAGCCGCTGCATGTCTCTGCGGCTGACGGCAACGCAGCCGGCGGTCGGCTGGTAGCCTGGCCTGATCAGGTGGAAGAAGATCGCCGACCCGCGATGGCGGCGGCGCGAGGTGACGTTCCAATCGAGCACCAGGCAGATGTCGTAAAGGCCATCCTGCCGCATCATCTCCTCATGACTTGGCCTGAAAGGTGCTCGTACCAGCCGGTTGTAGCTCGGATGGTCCGGCTGATCACACCAGAGCATGTCCTTCCTGATCCTCCGGATCGGCAGGGCCGATTTCAGCGACTTCATCCGGTCACCGCGGGTGAAGCCGTAGAGAAGCCGCATGTTCGCGATCGGCGTGGCGCCATCTCCTTCCCGCTTGAAGGCCTTGCGGCCGCTACGGCCTAGCGCGGCCGGGACAGTGACGCCAGAGAAGGAAACGAGCCCCCGGCGGGGATTGCCGGGGGCAGGCCGCACGGTCACGACACCTCGACAGGAGCGCCGCTGTCTGCACAAATTCGCCATCCTTCCTCACGAATTCTTGCTTTGAAGATGATTTGGTTTGAAATCATAGCACGATGCGACTTAGATCAAGTGCCTGATCTGATTACCCTCGGCCGCCGTAGGACCTTTGGGACGCGAAAAAGAGAGGCAGGAGCATATGGCAGTTCGCACGATATTGCTGGTGGATGACGATGACGACCTGCGCGAGACGCTGTCAGAACAGCTAGCGCTCTACGAGGAGTTTTCGCTCCTGCAGGAACCGAATGCCACCAGGGCGATGCAGGTGGCCAAGTCGAGCCAGGTCGACCTGCTGATCATGGATGTCGGCCTTCCGGACATGGATGGGCGCGAGGCGGTGAAGCTCCTGCGCAAGAACGGCTTCAAGGCTCCGATCATCATGCTGACCGGCCACGACACGGATTCCGACACGATCCTCGGTCTCGAGGCAGGGGCCAATGACTACATCACCAAGCCCTTCCGCTTCGCAGTCCTGCTCGCCCGGATCCGCGCACAGCTGCGCCAGTACGAGCAGAGCGAGGATGCGACCTTCACGGTTGGCCCCTACATCTTCAAGCCGAGCCAGAAGCTCCTGACCACTGAGGACGGCAAGAAGATCCGGCTGACGGAAAAGGAAGCGGCGATCATCCGCTACCTCTATCGCGCCGACCAGAAGGTCGTGACCCGCGACGTGCTGTTGGAGGAAGTCTGGGGCTACAATTCCGGGGTGACCACCCATACGCTCGAAACTCATGTCTACCGCCTCCGCCAGAAGATCGAGCGCGACCCCTCCAGCGCCGAGATTCTGGTGACGGAGAACGGCGGCTACAAGATCGTCCCGTAGCACCCATGGCGCTCAACGACGACATTCGCCTTCTTTCACAGGTCACCCTGTTTAGGGAACTGGACGAGGACCAGTTGCGGCTCCTGGCATTTGGGGCGGAACGTCGTGCCATTGCAGCAGGGCAGGAACTGTTCCGCGAGGGGTCACCGGCGGAATGCGCCTTCGTGGTCGCCAAGGGCGCCTTTGAACTCTACGCGTCCGATCGGGGTGCCGCCCGCCTCCAGGACGTTGCGGTACCGGGGACACTTCTGTCGGAGCTGGCGCTGGTCACGATGGTGGAACGGAAATTCACGGCCATTGCGGTTGAGGACGCCGAAGTGCTTCGCGTCACCCGCACCCTCTTCCACCGACTGCTTGAGGAATACCCGCAGGTAGGCCGCATGGTGGAAGCGCGCATCCGCGACAATATCGTCGCGATGGCCGGCGCCGTCGCGGGGCTACAGAGCCGGTTCAGCTAGGCGTCAGAACCTGAAGACGGCCGTGACCGGGACATGGTCGGACGGTTGGTTCCATCCGCGCGCCTCCTTCAGGACCTCTATCCGATCGAGGAAGGGGCCGAGATCCTGTGACGACCAGATGTGGTCGAGACGGCGGCCTCGATCGGCTGCTGCCCAGTCCTTGGCGCGGTAACTCCACCACGTGTAGAGCTTCTCGGTGTCCGGCACGTGCTGGCGCATCAGGTCCAGCCAGTTCCCCTTGCTCATCACCTCGAGCAGGCCTTCCGTCTCGACAGGCGTATGGCTGATGATCTTCAGCATCTTCTTGTGCGACCACACGTCGTGCTCGAGCGGGGCGATGTTGAGGTCCCCTACGAGAATCGAGGAGATGCCGGGGGTGGGATCTGCCCTAAGGCACTTCATCTCCTCGACGAAATCCAGCTTGTGGCCGAATTTCGGATTTACGGCACGGTCAGGCTCGTCGCCACCGGCCGGCACGTAGAAGTTATGCAGCCGGATGCGTCGCGAACCGCGCTCGAAGATCGCCGAGATGTGGCGGGCGTCACCGACGCCGCAATAGTTCTGTCTATGATCTTCGGTGAGGGGCACGCGCGAGGCGATGGCGACGCCATGATAACCCTTCTGGCCGTGGATGATGATGTGCTGGTAGCCGAGCTCCTTCAACGGCTGCAGCGGGAACTCGTGCTCCTGGCATTTGATCTCCTGCAGGCACAGGATGTCCGGCTGGTGACGCACGATGAACTGCTCGACGATGGGCATGCGCAGCCGCACCGAATTGATGTTCCAGGTGGTGATGGAGAATGTCATTCCTAAACCTCGGCGGGGATGCCGGAGGTTTAGGAGATTTCACGGAAGCGGTGAAGTGAAAAAGCCGCCTTTTCCGTTGAGCCAACAGCTAGAGCTTGCGGACCTCGTCATACGGGATGCGGAAAACCCGGTCGTCGAACCCGACCCCGTTCTTGACGTTGTAGATCATCACCGAGGTATCCTTGTTCTGTGCGTCGGTGATCGTCCACTGGCGAAGCTCGAACGTCTTGGAATCGAACATCATGGTGATGGTCGAGTCGCCGAAGACCGTCTTGTTGCCAAGCACGATCGTGGTGAGATCGGGCTCTTCGCGAACACCCCGCACCATCTCGTGCGACAGGTCGATCCGGTCGGAGAGAAGGAGGCTGAGCGGCGTCTTGGAGAGCGGATACAGGTCCCAGGTCTTGAGCTTCATGTTGCCGATGACGACATTCTTGCCGTCGGCTATGACGCGCACTGGAGACGGGTCCTCGAAATTGAAGCGCAGCTTGCCTGGCCGCTCGATGAAGAACTTGCCGCCCGTCTGCTCGCCGCGCGGGCCGAACTGGACGAATTCGCCCATCATCGTCTTCACCGAGGAAAAATGGTCGGCAATACGTTGGGCCGCCGCCGATCCGGCGGCACCCTGAGCCGCGCCGGTGGACGGTAGCATCGCGGACACCCCGATGCCGAGCAATCCGGTCGCAAAGGATCGACGGCTGATGGAGCCGAACTGACTGGAGCAAACGGTCTTTTTCTTCATTCTGTGTTCTCCTTCCGCCGCTTTCTGGGATCAAAACGCGGCGGCTTCATGACAACGCGGCGCAGAGCCTCAGCGTTCCAGAATGTCGCCTTCCGTGGGCACGAGGATCTCGCGTTTCCCCGCATGGTTGGCCGGGCCGATCAGCCCCTCCTGTTCCATACGCTCGATCAATGAGGCGGCCCGGTTGTAGCCGATCCCCAGACGCCGCTGGATATAGGAGGTCGAGGCCTTGCCGTCACGCAGTACGATCGCCACCGCCTGGTCGTAGGGATCGTCCGATTCCGACAGGTTGCCGGTCCCGGCTGGACCCATGCCGTCCACTTCCTCGTCCTCGTCCGCCGTGATGGCCTCGAGATATTGCGGCGCCCCTTGCGTCTTCAGGTAGGCGACGATTTCCTCCACCTCGGTATCGGATACGAAGGGGCCGTGGACGCGCTGGATGCGTCCGCCACCGGCCATGTAGAGCATGTCGCCCATGCCCAGAAGCTGCTCAGCCCCCTGCTCCCCGAGGATGGTACGGCTGTCGATCTTCGAAGTGACCTGGAAGGAGATGCGGGTGGGGAAGTTCGCCTTGATGGTACCAGTGATCACGTCCACCGACGGACGCTGCGTGGCCATGATGACGTGGATGCCGGCGGCACGCGCCATCTGCGCCAGGCGCTGTACGGCACCCTCGATATCCTTGCCGGCGACCATCATCAAGTCGGCCATCTCGTCGATGATCACGACGATATAGGGCATAGGCTGGAGGTCGAACTCCTCCGTCTCGTACATGGCCTCGCCTGTCTGGCGGTCGAAGCCCGTCTGCACGGTTCGCGTAAGAACCTCCCCCTTGGCCAACGCCTGCTCCACCCGGCTGTTGAAGCCGTCGATGTTGCGCACGCCGATCTTCGACATCTTCTTGTAGCGCTCTTCCATCTCCCGGACGGTCCATTTGAGCGCCACCACGGCCTTCTTCGGGTCGGTCACGACTGGTGACAGGAGATGCGGAATACCGTCGTAGACCGAAAGTTCGAGCATCTTCGGGTCGATCATGATCAGGCGGCACTTCTCCGGCGTATAGCGGTAGAGCAGCGACAGGATCATCGTGTTGATGGCGACAGACTTACCGGAACCGGTGGTACCTGCAACGAGCAGATGCGGCATCTTGGCAAGATCCGCCACGACCGGCTCGCCGCCGATCGTCTTGCCGAGCGCCATGGCGAGCTTCGCCTTGCTGGATTCGAAATCCTTCGACCCGATCATCTCCCGCAGGTAGACGGTCTCGCGGGTGCGGTTCGGCAGTTCGATACCAATTGCATTGCGGCCCGGCACGACGGCGACGCGCGCGGCGATCGCGCTCATCGATCGGGCGATGTCGTCTGCAAGGCCTATCACGCGCGAAGACTTGATGCCGGGCGCGGGCTCCAGTTCGTAAAGCGTGACGACCGGGCCCGGACGGACGTGAATGATCTCGCCCTTGACGCCGAAATCCTCCAGCACGCCTTCGAGCATGCGGGCATTCTGTTCGAGCGCATCGGCCGAGAGCGTCGCATCCCGTGCAACCGCCTTAGGTTCGGCAAGGAGGTGCACCGAAGGCAGCTGGAAACCGTCCGGGTCGATGAAGGACGCCTGTGCTTCCCGAGCCACGCGGGGACTGGGTTTCGGAGGTGCCGGCGGTGCGGCCACCCGCGGCTGAACGCGCGCGCCCGGAGCGGATGGCCGGCTCGTCGCGCTGAACGGCACGTCATCGTCGTCAGCAAGGATGCCGGCCGGCCGGACGAGGGGCTCATCATCGAAATCATCGTCGTCATGAGCCATGGGCGGTGTCACGATCGACCGACGGGCGGCACCATCCAGAGAGGGCTCAATACGAGCGACTCCGGGCGCCTGGACCTTCGCGCGAACCGGCTCGTTCAGCGTCCCGAACTCATCCTCGTTGAAATCATACGGCTGGTCAAAATTCGGGCTCGCATGCCTGATGCCTAAGAGACGCCGGAAGCGCGCCTGGGCAATGTACCAGTAATGCGCAAGGGCACCGAGGGCCAGTAAGCCAACAAAACCGCCTTCGTCCTCTTCATCGTCATCGTCCACCTGCGCACGCGCACGTGGATTTGACGGGACGGCAGGAGCATAAATCTCGTCGTCCGCTTCGAACGCTTCGCCCACAAGGCCCGACGCAAACAGCAGCAACCAGACGGCTGGCACGGCGAAGACGACACCCAGAGCAGTTGCCAGGACGCCGGTCGGGTAAGCGCCGACAAAGAGGGCGGGGAAGCGAAGGATCATGTCGCCGATCACGCCGCCGATGCCGTTCGGGATTGGCCACGTCAGCGGCGCGGGAAAGCAGCCGAGCGAAGCGGCGGCCAGAAGGGTGCCGCCGCCCCAGGCCGCAAGCCTTGCGGGATTGCGGTTGAACTCGCGGCCGGAAATCAGAGCAAGCGCAAAGGCCAGAACCGGCAGGAGCGCGACGAGGCTCGACAAGCCGAGGAACTGCATCATCAGGTCGGCGAAGGCGGCACCGCCATGGCCGAGGAGGTTCGTCGGCTCGTTGTCGGTGGCATAGGAGAAGCTGGGATCGGCAACGTTCCAGGTGGAAAGCGCCGCGATCGCCAGCGCAAGACCGAGGAAGATCGCGAAGCCGGCGAGCGCCTTCGCCTGTCGTATTACGAAGGCCAGCAGCATTGCCCGGGTCGTCCCGCTTCCCATCGCCGCTGATGTACTTCTGCCCATTACGATTCCGCCGTGCCAACACTCGTGGAAGATTGCGGTCGCATGAGGTCACACGCCGCCACATTGGGTCACAAGGTAGCCCGGCGGTGGTTAATGCGTCTTTAACCACGATCGCAAGACCCGGCAGCCTGCCAGAAACAAAAAGGCCCGGACCGAGGTCCGGGCAAGCGCGACAACCGGAGGCGGCCGCGACGGGAGGTTCTGCGGCGATCCTGAAGATCGCCGCAAGCTCTTGTGATCAGGAGTGGTAGGCAGCTTCACCGTGGGAGGCGAGATCAAGCCCCTCGCGCTCCGCTTCGACAGTCACCCGCAGTCCGACGATCAGGTCGACGATCTTGTAGAGGATGACCGAGCCGATACCGCACCAGACGATGGTGATGACGACGGCGGTCAGCTGGGTCATGAACTGGCCACCCATGGTGACGCCTTCGGCATAGCCAATGCCACCGAGCGACGACGAGGCGAAGATCCCGGTTGCCAGAGCACCGAAGAAACCCCCGACACCGTGGACCCCGAAGACATCCGCCGTGTCGTCATAGCCGAACTTGTTCTTGATCACGGCGATGAAGAAGTAGCAGATCGGCGAGACGAGGATCCCCATGACGATGGCACCCATCGGTCCAGCGATGCCGGCCGCCGGGGTGATGGCAACGAGACCGGCGATCATGCCGGAAGCGGCTCCGAGCATGGAAGCCTTGCCGCGGGCGAACGTCTCGACGACACACCAGGACAGAATGGCTGCGGCCGTGGCGACGAAGGTGTTGACTGCAGCCAGCATGGCGCCGCCGGAGGCTTCCAGGTTGGAGCCTGCGTTGAAGCCGAACCAGCCGATCCAGAGCATGGCTGCACCGACGAGCGTTAGCGTCATCGAATGCGGGGCCATCATGTCCTTGCCGAAGCCGATGCGCTTGCCGACCATAATTGCCCCGATGAGGCCCGCAACGCCGGCGTTGATGTGAACGACCGTGCCGCCTGCGAAGTCAAGCGCGCCCATGCCGAAGAGGAGACCGTTGGCATCCCAGACCATGTGCGCGACCGGGAAGTAGACCAAGGTTACCCACAGGATGCAGAAGAGGACGGACGCCGAAAATTTGATGCGCTCCGCAAACGCACCGACGATGAGCGCCGGCGTCAACGCCGCGAAGGTCATCTGGAACATCATGAACACAAATTCCGGGATGACTGCATCAGAGAAGGTTGCCGCCGTGGAATCCATGGTGACGCCCGACAGGAACATCTTCGCCGTGCCGCCGAAGAAGGCGCTTTCCGATCCGCCGAAGGCGAAGGAATAGCCGTAGAGCACCCAGACGATCATCATGCATGCGCCGACGACCGTGCACTGCATGAGGACGGACAGCATGTTCTTCGCCCGGACGAGGCCGCCGTAGAACAGGCCGATCCCGGGCATCAGCATGAAGAGCACGAGAAGCGTGCAGATGAACATGAACGCGGTGTCGCCCTTGTCTGGGACCGGAGCCGCGGCCGCAGCCTCGGCAGCGGGTGCAGCCGCCTCCTGGGCAAAGGCGACAACCGGCGCCATCAAGGCCGTAGACGCAGCACTCAGGCGGCCGAGCGCGGTGGTAAATCTGGAAAATTGCATTGTTAGCTCCCCAATCAGCCGTTCGTTAAAGCGCTTCTGTGCTGGTTTCGCCGGTCCGGATGCGCACGGCCTGTTCGATCGAATAGACAAAGATCTTGCCGTCGCCGATCTGGCCGGTCTTGGCAGCCGAAGCGATGGCGTCCACGGCCTTGTCGACGAGGTCCGAAGGCACGGCGACTTCGATCTTCAGCTTCGGCAGGAAGCTCACGGCGTATTCGGTACCGCGATAGATCTCTGTGTGTCCCTTCTGGCGGCCGTAACCTTTGACTTCGGTAACGGTCAGGCCCTGGATACCGACGGCTGTGAGAGCTTCGCGCACCTCGTCCAGCTTGAACGGCTTGATAATGGCCATCACGATTTTCATCTGGCTTTCCCATCCTCTGTTAGTCCGGCCGAAGCCGAATTCCCTCATCGCCGGCGGATCAAGCCGAGGCGACTGACAGAGGAGATACAAGGGTCATGCCAGATGGAGGTAATGGGCTATAAGCCTATGATTTCATTACTGTATAAATGAAACGCCCATTACGAAGGCACCAAGATCGAAGCGATAAGCACAAAAAATAGCCACAAGAGAAAAGGTGCCGATTATCTATTCATCTGCACGTTTGCGAATCAGGCCTTCCTGCGCGACCGAGGCCACCAGCACGCCTGAGCGGGTATAGAGGCCACCACGCGTCATGCCGCGGGCACCCGAGGAACTGGGGCTATCCTGGGTGTAGAGCAGCCAGTCGTCCATCGCGCAGGGCCTGTGGAACCACATGGCATGGTCAAGGCTCGCCACCTGCAACTTCGGATTGAAGATGGACGTGCCATGCGGATAGAGCGACGTGTCGAGAAGCGTCATGTCGGAGAGGTAGGCGAGGATGCAGGCCTGGTAGTGGCGGTCGGCAGGTACCGCGCCGACCGCGCGCACCCAGATGTCCTGCCGAGGCTCAAGCTTGTCCTTCGTGAGGTAATGCACGAGCGAGACGGGACGTATCTCGATCGGCCGGTCCTGGCTCCAGTACTTCCGCACGACCTCAGGCGCCTGGGCGAGGAACAGCTCCTTGAACTCCTTTTCACCCATCAGCTTCTCGGGCGGCGTGACCGGCGGCATCGGCACCTGGTGATCGAGACCACCCTCCTCCACCTGGAAGGACGCCGACATCGAGAAGATCGGATGCCCATGCTGGATAGCGACGATCCAGCGGGTGGCAAAACTCGAGCCGTCGCGTATCCGGTCCACCTGGTAGACGATCGGGACGGACGGGTCGCCGGGCCGGATGAAATACGCATGTAGCGAATGGACGAACCGGTCATCGCCGACTGTTCGTTGCGCGGCCATCAGCGCCTGTGCGATCACCTGCCCCCCGAAGACGCGCTGCCAGCCAACCTGCGGACTGCTGCCGCGGAAGAGGTTCTCCTCCAGCTTTTCGAGATCGAGCGTGGCCAGAAGCTGGTCCATGGCGGCTTGCGATTCAGGCGGACGCGACATTCTGGAGACTCCGATGGTAGGAAGCTGGTGCCGGATGATCTATATGGACCCTATCGTCTTCTCAAGTCTCTCGGGAGAGTGCACAAATGCTGGATATGCTGGTGGTCGGCGGAGGCTATGTCGGGCTTTCTGCGGCGGTCGCGGTGAAGCAGTCTGCTCCACACCTGAAGATCGAAGTGATCGAGGCCGCGCCCGAACATGTCTGGCAGAATGACCAGAGAGCATCCGCGATCATCGCCGCTGCAAGCCGCATGCTCGAGGTCCTCGGCGTTTGGCAGGACATCCTGCCGGAAGCGCAGCCGATCAACAGGATGGTCGTCACCGATTCGCGCACCGCCGATCCTGTGCGGCCAGTCTTCCTGACCTTCGACGGCGCCGTAGAGGAAGGCCGCCCATTCGCGCACATGGTGCCAAACGTGGAGATGGTACGAGCATTGCGGGGCGCTTGCGAGCGGCTCGGCATTGCGATCCGGCACGGATTGTCCGCGACCGGCTTCACAACCACGAGCACGAAGACAACCGTCACCCTCTCCGATGGCAGCACGGTGGACACACGCCTGCTCGTCGCCTGTGACGGCGTAAAGTCGAAGCTGCGCGATATGGCGGGGATCAAAACCGTCAGCTGGGACTACGGCCAGTCGGGAATCGTGACGACGGTGGAACATGAGCGGCCGCATGAGGGCGTTGCCGAAGAACACTTTCTCCCCTCGGGCCCCTTTGCCATCCTACCTCTCACCGGCAATCGGTCGTCGCTGGTCTGGACCGAGCGGCGCGAGGAAGCGGAGCAGCTCGTTCGCGCTGATGAACTGGTGTTCGAGGAAGAACTGCAGCGTCGGTTCGGCCACAAACTCGGCGCGATTACCGTCGCCGGTAGCAGAAAGGCATTCCCGCTCGGGTTGACCCTGGCACGCGCTTTCGTCGCTCCGCGTGTCGCACTTGCGGGGGATGCAGCGCACGGGATCCACCCGATCTCGGGGCAGGGCCTCAACCTGGGTTTCAAGGATGTTGCGGCGCTCGCGGAGACGGTCGTCGAAGCGGATCGGCTGGGTCTCGACATCGGCGCCCTGAACGTACTCGAGCGCTACCAGTCCTGGCGCCGTTTCGACACCTTCCGTATGGGGGTAACCACGGACGCGCTGAACCGCCTCTTCTCCAACGACATCACGCCGATCCGGATCGCCCGCGACTTCGGACTATCGCTGGTGGAACGGCTGCCCGGCCTGAAATCCTACTTCATCGGAGAGGCCGCCGGCACATCCGCACCCAATCAGTCAAAGCTCTTGGCGGGCCAGCCGATCTGAGTGCGACGGCTAGTCTTCCAGCCGTCTGGCCTCGGACACCAGCATGATCGGTACCCCATCGCGGATAGGATAGGCGAGCCGGGCCTTTTCGGAGACGAGTTCATTTGCCTCGCGGTCGAAGCGCAGTCTTGCCTTCGACAGCGGACAGACCAAAAGTTCGAGCAGTTTGGGGTCGACCTTGCTGACAATCTGATCCATGGCGCCCTACTGTAGCACGGTATCGGTATCGCCCGGTCCGCGGGCAAGCAGGATCTCCGTGATCGCGATCAGCGTCTCGGCCCGTGTCCTGAGGTCGGGAGCCTCGAGCAACGCCTGCTTCTCGGCCGGACCGAACGGCGACATCATCGAAAGCGAGTTCACCAGCGTCCGGTTGCCGGCCCGCTCCACGCTCTCCCAGTCAGCTTCGAGCTTGTTGGCATCGAGATAGGCACGAAAGACGCGCAGCAGTTCGGCGCGGTCGACCGCAGCCTCGTCGTCCTCGGCGGAGAGGTCCGCCATCAATGGAGCGATCCTGAAGCTGCGGAACGGATAACCCTCGCCGATCTCCTCCAGGAGGCGACAACGGCAAACACCACTGAGCGAGGTGATGTAGCGGCCGTCTCCCGTTTCGGCGAAGGAGGTAATGCGCCCGATGCACCCGACGCTGCTGAGCGCTGGCCTTGCGACGTCGTTTCCGCCCTGATCCGACAAGGCCGGCTGCACGATGCCGATCAGGCGGTCACCTGCCAATGCCGCATCGAACATGGCAAGATAGCGCGGCTCGAAAATATTGAGCGGCAACTGGCCACCAGGCAGAAGAAGCGCCCCGGTTAGGGGGAACACCCGCACCGTCTCCGGCAGGTCCTCCCGCTTCACATATCTTGCATTACCCACAATCATCAGGCCCAATCCTCCAGAGGACCACCGGGCATGGTGCCCACACCGCCATTGCCGGTAATGTGGGGCGCCAAGCGCGGAGCGCAAGGCCGCCTAACGGCAGCCCGGCTCAGGCAAACAGAATGGACGACATCCGGCGGCGTGCGGCGATCGTGTTCGGATCCTTAGGCCCCCAGGCCTCGAAGAACTCGACGAGTTGGCGGCGTGCGCCGTCGTCGTCGAAGCTGCGGTCCTTGCGCATGATGATCAGCAGGTGCTCCGCTGCCTCCTCGCGCTTGCCTTCGGCATTGCGGATCTTGGCGAGCTTCAGCCGCGTCTCGTGATCGTCCGGATGGAGCGACAACTCGTGTTCGAGCGCAGCCGGGTCGCCGAGCTTGCGCGCTTCCTCGAATTGCTCGAGCTTCTTCGCCACGGCCTGCACGGCAGAGTCGCCGGCAATCTGGGGGGGAAGCGAGTGCAGCATCTGGGAAGCGCGCGCCAAGTCACCCAGTTCGATCATGCAGCGCATCATCCCGGCAGCGGCCTTCGCGTTGTCCGGATCCGCCTGCAGGACAGCACCGTAGAGCTGGGCGGCCGACTGGACGTCGCCGGCTGCAAGCAGACCATCCGCCTCGCCAACGGCAGCCTCGATCTCGGCAGCCTGATCGGCACCCGCCGGACCGGCGACCTTGTCGATGAACTGCCGGATCTGGGTCTCCGGCACCGCCCCCATGAACCCGTCGACCGGCCGCCCGTCAACAAAGGCGACAACGGCCGGAATAGACTGGATTCCCATCTGGCCCGGTATGGCCGGGTGATCGTCGATGTTCAGCTTGACGAGCTTCACCCGCCCCTGCGCCTCGTTGACGACGCGCTCTAGGACCGGCGTGAGCTGCTTGCACGGGCCGCACCAGGGCGCCCAGAAATCCACCAGGACAGGCTGGCGGCGCGATTCCTCCATCACGTCGGCAGAAAAGGCCGCCGTGCTGGTATCCTTGACGAAGGATCCTGCGCCATTGCCGCCGCTCGTTGCGGCCGCACCGCCGAACTGCGCCTTGGCCGTCATCTGGCCACCATAGGAGCCGCCATAGGGGTTGTCTGTGCCGCTCATAAATGCTGTCTCCCGGTCTCGTCTTCGTGGCGTTATACGCCGCGAAACATCGTATGTCAGTCGGTGACTTTCAAGACAAGCGGCCTGTGGCCAGTCGCCTCCAGGAAGCGCAGCAGGTCGTCGCGGCTGACGGATGTAGTGGCGTCATTGGAGAGCGGATGACCGTTGATGACCTCGTGTTTCATCAGATCCTCGTCGAGAACGAAGGTGACATTTCCGGCCGTATCGTTGATCGCGCCGAACACCGTGACCGAGCCCGGCAAGACACCGAGATATTCCATCATCTTCTCGGGACGGCCGAAGGAGACGCGGCCCGACGCACCGATCACCTTGTGCACCGCCTTCAGGTCGACCGTCGCGTTCTCTTCCACCGTCAGGACGAAGTAGCGGTCCTTCTTGTCCTTGACGAAAAGATTCTTCGTGTGCCCGCCGGGGATCTCGTCGCGCAGGCTCACCGATTCCGCCACCGTGAAGACCGGGGCATGCGTCCTCGTCTTGTGGGCGATGCCGAGCTTGTCGAGAAAAGCGTAGAAAGCCTCGGGGGTCGTGGGCGCAGGCAGGATCGCGATATCGTTCATGTCAGCATTTTGTCCATTGTTCAGGTCGGTCGGCCGTGCCGCAGGCACCGGATTATCCTGCCCGCAGGAAGGCGGCAAGCAGAGGAGCCCTCATGGACGGCTTCCGTCCACCGCCGCCCGCCAGTCAGGGAGGCCAATCCGGGCACCCGGCGGCCACAAAAAATTTCTCGAGGCCATCGTCTTTTCCCTGTTGCATTCAAAAACGAGTTAGGCCATATACCGCCCGTCGCCGCGACACGGCGGCCCACGATCCACCTACTACCCCAGGATCGCGGATATGAGCGGGTGTAGCTCAGGGGTAGAGCACAACCTTGCCAAGGTTGGGGTCGAGCGTTCGAATCGCTTCACCCGCTCCAATTCTCTCTTCCAACGTCTATTTCGTATCAAGACACACAGTCTTCAGCAGTAGCGTGTTCGCACGGTTCCCCTGCTGTTTTGCCCCTCACCGGCCCGCAGGCGACCTGCCGCCGTGGTGGCAGCGGTTCCAGCCTGCCGGAAGCCGAGGGCGGCTTCAGTTCTTCATGAAGACGTAGTCCGTCTCTTGGCGCAGCACTTCGTCCGGCCTCAGGATCGCGCCGGGGAAGCCGGGATGGTTCACCGCATCCGGCCAACATTGCGTTTCGAGGCAGAAGCCTGCAAAGGCCGGATAGTGACGGCCCTCGAGGCCAGGGGTCGGCACCTTCAGCTTGTAGCCCGAATAAAACTGGATGCCGGGTTCCGTCGTGCGCACCTCCAGCGAGACGCCGGAATTGACGCTGCGGGCAAGCGCCACCGAGCGCTTCGCCACCCGCGCCTCCGAAAGGCAGAAGTTGTGGTCGAAGAGGAGGCGCTCGCCGTTGTGCGAACGGTCCATCGGGCCCATGACCCGCAGGTCGTACGGCGTGCCGTCGACAGCCGTCAAATTTCCCGTCGGACACTGCCGCTCGTCGACCTCCAGAATGTGGTCGGCTGCAATCATGATGTCGTGGCCGAGCGCCGTCTCCGCGCCGTCGAGATTGAAGTAGCTGTGCTGGCAGATGTTGCAGGGTGTCGGCTGGTCGGCCGAAGATTCGTAGAGCACGCGGAGCACACCATCGGCGGCAAGGTGATAGGTGGCGGTAATGGTGCAGTTGCCCGGATACCCCGCCCGGCCATCGGGATCGGTGATCCGCAACACGACCCGGTCTGCCGCAAGGTCTGCGATGTCCCAGAGCCGCTTCGCGATTCCGTCGCTGCCGCCGTGGAGATGGGTGACGCCATTCTCGTTGAGCTCCAACTGGTGAAGCTTGCCGTCCAGCCTGAAACGGCCCCCCGTAATGCGGTTGGCGACGCGACCGGGCGTTGCCCCGAAATAGGGGGAGTAGCGGGGATAGTCGTCGAAGTTCTCGAAGCCGAGCACCAGCGGCGGCTTGTGACCCTCCATGCGCAGGTCCTGGATCACCGCCCCCCACGTCAGGATGGAAGCCGTGAGACCACCGCCGGAAATCCGCATACGATGGACCGTCTCGCCCCGTGACGTTCTGCCGAAGACTTCCTGCTCTGCCATTGCACCCTCCCGGTCAGCGCCGCAGAACCTGATCGATTCAGGCGGATGATGCAACGACAAAGCTAGCGGCTGAGGACCCGCGTAACCTGTTCTAGGCCGCCGAGGGTGAGCGGGTACATCCGCTCCGACAGTATGTGGCGCATCATCGCGATAGACTGCAGGTAGCTCCAGTGCGCTTCCGGTACCGGATTGATCCAAGCGAAGCGGTGGAAGTGTGCGGTGATGCGGCGAAGCCAGGCTTCTCCCGGTTCCTTGTTCCAGTGCTCCACGGAACCACCCGGATGGCTGATCTCGTAGGGGCTCATCGATGCGTCCCCGACGAAGATCACCCGGTAGTCGCTGCCGAACCCGTTGATGATCGCTTCCGTGGGCAGTCGTTCCGACCGCCGGCCATTGTTCTTCCAGACGCTCTCGTAGAGGCAGTTGTGGAAATAGAAATGCTCCAGATGGCGAAATTCGCTGCGGACGGCGGAGAAAAGCTCCTCTACCTCCCGCACATGGTCGTCCATCGAGCCACCAACATCGAAGAACATCAAGAGCTTGACGGCATTGCGGCGTTCGGGTCGCGTCTGCACGTCGAGATATCCGTGTTCCGCTGTGGAGCGGATGGTCCCCTGCAGGTCGAACTCCTCCGCCGCACCTTCCCTCACCCATCGCCGCAGCCGGCGAAGGGCGATCTTGATGTTACGGGTGCCGAGTTCCACCGTGTCGTCGAGATCGGAAAATTCCCGCTTGTCCCAGACCTTGACCGCACGGCGATGCCGCGACCCTTCCTGCCCGATACGGACGCCCTCGGGGTTGTAGCCATAGGCGCCGAAGGGCGAGGTGCCGGCGGTGCCGATCCACTTCGACCCGCCCTGATGGCGGCCCTTCTGTTCCTCCAGCCGCTTGCGCAGAGTTTCCATCAGCTTCTCAAAACCGCCGAGCGTCTCGATGAGCCGCTTCTCTTCCTCCGTCAGGTGCTTTTCCGCGAGCCTGCGCAGCCACTCCTCGGGGAGCTCGCTCGCCTCCACCCCGGCCTCTCCCGATACCGCCTGCAGCCCGCGGAAGTGCGACGCGAAGACCCGATCGAACCGATCGATATGTCGCTCGTCCTTCACCAGGCAGGTTCGCGCGAGAAAATAGAAGGCGTCGATATCGAAATCCGCCAGGCCCTGCTTCATCCCCTCGATAAGGGTCAAGTATTCGCGCAGCGTGACGGGCACCTTTTCCGCCTTCAGCTGCAGGAAAAACGAAAGCAGCATTCTACTCGGTCCCGATCCGCTCCAGGTCGTAATGGGTGGTCTGGTAGATCTCGTTGATCCAGTTGCCAAACAGGAGATGCGCGTGGCTGCGCCAGCGGTTCTGCGGCGGCAGCGTCACGTCGTTATGCGGAAAGTAGTCGTGTGGCATCTTGATCGGCACGCCCGCATTGACGTCGCGGAAGTACTCCTCCGCCAGCGACGTGGAATCATACTCCACGTGATTGAACATGTAGAGTCGTCGGCCTTTCGCTTCCTCGACGAGGCAGACCCCCATCTCGTCCGATTCCATCAGGATCCTGAGGTCCGGGATCTTGTCGATGTCCTCGCGCCGAACCTCCGTCCAGCGCGACACCGGCACCTGAAAGTCGTCCGAGAAGCCGGTCAGGTAGACGGACGAGGGGCAGAGATTGCGGTGGCGGTAGACCCCGAACGCCTTCTCCTTCAACTCGTGCTTCGGCACGCCATGGAAGTGGTAGATCGCCGCCATTGCGCCCCAGCAGACATTCATCGTCGAATGGACATTGGTGGTTGTCCAGTCGAGGATCTGCTGCATCTCGTCCCAGTAGGTCACGCTCTCGAAGGGCAGCGTCTCTACTGGCGCACCGGTGATGATGAAGCCGTCGAACTTCCGATGCTTCACCTCGTCCCAGGTATCGTAGAAGGAGAGCAGGTGCTCCTCCGACGTGTTCTTCGCCTTGTGGCCACCGATCCTTACCAGCGACAGCTCCACCTGAAGCGGAGTCGCGCCGACGAGGCGCGCCATCTGCAGCTCGGTCTTGATCTTGTTCGGCATGAGGTTGAGGAGCCCGATCTGCAGCGGCCGGATGTCCTGCCGCACCGCAACCGTCTCGGTCATCACCCGCACGCCCTCCTGCACGAGGGTTTCGAAGGCGGGCAGCGTATCGGGGATCTTGATCGGCATCGCACACTCACAAAACAAAAAGCCGGCGGCGACAAATCGCAACCGGCGCGTCAAAGTGAACTTCGCGCGGCCCTTTAGCGACTTGTTTAACGTGGCTGCAAGCCGGCCGGCCAAATCACCACGAAGTGCAGTCTAAATAGGCTCTTCTTCCCCTCAGGTCAATTGCAGCCGCCGATGCCGGGGGGCTACCGTTCCCGCCGGGCCATGAAGGCCAGCCGCTCGAACAGGTGGACGTCCTGCTCGTTCTTCAGCAATGCCCCGTGCAGCCGGGGCAGGATCGTCTTGACGTCGGCACGCAGGTCGGCTGGGTCAATGTCGTCCGAGACCAGCAACCGGATCCAGTCGAGCGCCTCGGAGGTGGACGGCTTCTTGCGCAGGCCCGGCACCTCCCTGATCTGGTAGAACTGCGCCAGAGCGTTTCGAACCAGTTCCTGCTTGATGCCCGGGTAGTGCACCTCGACGATGCGCGCGAGGGTCGCGGCATCCGGAAACCGGATGTAATGGAAGAAACAGCGGCGAAGGAAGGCATCCGGCAGTTCCTTCTCATTGTTCGAGGTGATGATGACGATCGGCCTCTGCTGCGCCTTCACCGTCTCGCCTGTCTCGTAGACATGGAACTCCATCCGGTCGAGTTCCTGCAGGAGGTCGTTCGGAAACTCGATATCCGCCTTGTCGATCTCGTCGATCAGCAGAACGGTCTTCTGCGGCGCGGCAAAGGCCTGCCAGAGCTTCCCCTGCCGGATATAGTTGCGAACGTCATTCACGCGCGCGTCACCGAGTTGGCTGTCGCGCAGGCGCGAGACCGCATCGTATTCGTAAAGGCCTTGCTGCGCCTTGGTGGTCGACTTGACGTTCCATTCGATGAGATCGAGACCGAGCGCCGAGGCGATCTGCCGGGCCAGTTCCGTCTTGCCGGTCCCCGGCTCGCCCTTGACCAGGAGCGGTCGCTCGAGGCGGATGGCGGCGTTGACCGCGACCATCAGGTCGCTATCGGCGATATAGTCGGATGTACCATGAAATTGCATGAGGAGACCTGTAGGGAATTTTTGGCGGCAACCTAAAAGCTCGGCAGAACCGGTGCAAGCCGCTTTCCCTTGCCTGTCGGTCTGGGCTATGGACATCGCCAATGACCAAGTCCACGTTCACGATCCTCCTCGGAGGCGAGCTCACCCTCACAGAACGGCTGCGCGAAGCGCTCGAAGGAAGCCGCTTCATCGCGGCCGACGGCGGCATGCGACATGCCGCAACCCTCAACATCGAGCCCGAGCTCTGGGTCGGTGACTTCGACTCGACGCCGCCGGGACTAATCGCGGCGCAGTCCGGAGTTCCGCGGCAGCCCTACCCCGCTGCAAAAAACGAGACGGACGGAGAGATCGCAACCGCGGAGGCCATCGATCGGGGTGCCGAGCGTCTGGTGCTTGCCGGCGCGCTCGGCGGCGAGCGAAGCGACCATGCCCTGCAGCATGTCTTCCACGCCCTCAGCCTGGCGGAACGCGGGATTGAAGTGCTTCTGACCTCCGGCGCCGAAGAAGCCGTCCCCCTGCTTCCCGGACGCCGCCTTCTGGATCTGCCGGCAGGCTCCCTGTTCTCCGTCATCGGGTTTTCCAAGCTGGAAGGCCTCGACATCCTCAACGCCCGTTATCCGCTCGAAGACTTTTCCTTGCCCTTCGGCTCGTCGCGGACAGTTTCCAATGTGGCCGAGGGTCCGGTTGCCTTCGCGCTTAGGCGCGGGAAGGCAATGATCTTCGCCCGCCCCTACGATCTGACAGGAGCCTGAACCGTGGCACCTCCCATCCTCAAACTCGACGACATCTTCCTGAGCTTCGGGGGCACGCCCCTTCTCGCCGGCGCGGGACTGCAGGTGGAGCCGGGCGACCGCATCTGCCTCGTCGGCCGCAACGGATCCGGCAAGTCAACCCTGATGAAGATCGCGGCCGGTCTGGTCGAGCCGCAGTCCGGGGAGGTATTCCGCCATCCGGGCGCCACCATACGATACCTGGAGCAGGCGCCGGATTTTGGGGATTACCGGACGGTACAGGCCTATGCCGAAGCGGGTCTCGGTCCAGGGGACGATCGCTATCGCGTCACCTACCTCCTGGAGCATCTCGGCCTGAGCGGCGAAGAGGATCCGAACCGGCTGTCGGGAGGCGAGGCCCGGCGGGCGGCGCTCGCCCGCGTCATGGCGCCGGAACCAGACATCCTGATGCTGGACGAGCCGACGAACCATCTCGACCTGCCAACAATCGAATGGCTGGAGGAGGAACTGAGGAAGACGCGGAGCGCCCTCGTCCTCATCTCGCACGACCGACGATTCCTTGAGAAAGTATCGACGGCGACGGTTTGGCTCGATCGCGGCACGTCGCGACGTCTCGATCGCGGATTTTCTCATTTCGAGGCCTGGCGCGACGAGGTCCTGGCGGCAGAGGAACTGGAGCAGCACAAGCTGGGCAAGGCGATCGAGCGCGAGGAGCACTGGCTGCGCTACGGCGTGACGGCCCGGCGCAAGCGCAACATGCGCCGGCTGGGAGAACTGCAGACGATGCGCGCCGCCTATCGCGGTCACAAAGGTCCGCAAGGGTCAGTCCAGGCGGCGGCATCGGAAGGTCGGGAATCCGGAAAGCTGGTGATCGAGGCAGAAGCGATCACCAAGAGTTATGGAGACCGGCTTATCGTCGCGCCCTTCTCCATCCGCGTACACCGGGGCGACAGGATAGGCCTTGTGGGACCCAACGGTGCCGGAAAGACGACGCTATTGAAGATGCTGACGGGGCAGCTCGATCCGGATACGGGAACGGTGCGGCTCGGGACAAATCTCGAAATCGCCACGCTGGACCAGAAGCGGGAGGATCTCGACCCCGAGGACACGCTTTCCCACTACCTCACCGACGGGCGCGGCGAAACGCTTCTCGTCAATGGTGAGCAGCGTCACGTCGCGGGCTATATGAAGGATTTCCTGTTCCAGCCCGAGCAGATCCGCACTCCGATCAAGAACCTTTCCGGCGGCGAGCGGGCACGGTTGATCCTGGCGCGGATCATGGCCAGGCCGTCCAACCTGCTGATCCTCGACGAGCCGACAAACGATCTCGACATCGAGACACTGGATCTGCTGCAGGAGATCGTCGCCGGCTACAACGGCACTGTCATTCTGGTCAGCCACGACCGCGACTTCCTCGACCGGACGGTCACCTCGACCATAGCACCCGCGGATCCGGAAGCGCCGGACGGGCGCTGGATCGAATATGCCGGCGGGTACTCCGACATGCTGGCACAACGCCGCGGCGTCCAGGAGGAAAGGCGGCGTTCCGAACGCCAGGCAAGGGAGAAGACGGAGACGTCGACGCCGGCCGATGAGGCGCCGAAAAACCGCGGCAAGCTGTCCTTCAAGCAGAAGTTCGCGCTGGAAAACCTGCCGAAGGACATCGCCAAGGCTGAGGCCGAGGTTGCCGCCCGGGAGAAGCGAATGGCGGATCCCGACCTTTTCACGAAAGATCCGGCAGCCTTCACCGCGCTCGCATCTGAACTGGAGGCGCTACGCAAGCGGCTCGCAGAGATGGAAGAGGAATGGCTCGAGCTTGAAATGCTGCGCGAGGAGTTGGAGGGGTGACGTTAACCATCTGTTATCCATGAAACGCACTTGAAACCCGTCAACCTGTCACAATGCGGAACAATGACGGCAGGTGGTCGTTCGGGTGGCAGTATCGATGCGGCACGGCCGGGATCGGTACGAAGCGGCACCGAACCATCAGGAGCATCCGATGCTGACAAGTGTAACGAGTGGTTGGCAGACCCCGGTCTCTGAGGAACATCGCGTCCTGATCGTGGAAGACGAGTTTCTCATCGCCTTGGACGTGGCTGATACGGTCGAAGCCATGGGCTTGAAGGTCGCGGGCCTCGCCAATGGCCGCAACCCCGCACTCGCACTCGCCCAGTCTGCCGACATTGCCCTTGTCGATGTCAATCTAGCTGACGGCAAGACTGGACCGTCGATCGGCCGCGAACTTGCCGAGAAATATGGCGTTGCCGTCATCTTCATGACTGCCAATCCTGAAGAGATCGAAGCCGGAAGCTATGGACCGCTCGGGGTGCTGACGAAGCCGGTAATGCCGCATGTGATCGAGCAGACGATCGGCTATATCCTTGCAGGCCGAACGGGAGGTCATGCTGAACTCCCGCGCGAGCTTCGCGTCCTTCAAAGCGCCCACTGACGCTCATTGAGCAACCATGGACGGCGCTTGCCAAGCGCCGGATCGATCGCTACATCTCTGGCCGATCTAACGGGGTGCCACTTCGTGGCTGAGAGGCTCTCGCCAACCCGCAGAACCTGATCCGGTTAACACCGGCGGAGGGATTAGACGGCGTCGATCAGCCCCTCGTCCTTTCTGCCAAAGAGGAGGCATTGATGCGGCTCTCGGCACTTTCGCTTATCATAGCGGCGATGACCGCTTCGACGCCGGCCATGGCTCAGGAGCGCAGCCTGACCGTCTACACCTATGAGAGCTTCACCGCCGAATGGGGGCCGGGGCCAAGGGTCAAGGAAGAGTTCGAGAAATCTTGTGCCTGCCGCGTCAACTTCGTGGCGGTCGCGGATGGCGTCGCACTTCTTTCGCGGTTGAAGCTCGAAGGCGAGAATAACGAGGCCGACGTCGTTCTCGGTCTCGACACCAATCTTGCCGATGAAGCCAAGGCCACTGGCCTGTTCGAAAGGCATGCACTGGATACAAGTCCCATCAGCGTGCCGGGCGGGTACGGGGACGACGTCTTCATCCCCTACGACTACGGACATTTCGCCGTCATTTATGACACTCAATCGATCGCCCCGCCGGCCAGCCTGAAGGAGCTGGTCGAGGGCGACCCTTCGGAAAAGATCGTCATCCAGGATCCGAGAACCTCCACCCCAGGCCTCGGTCTGCTTTTGTGGATGAAGTCGGTTTACGGCGAGGAGGCCGAGGCGGCGTGGGCAAAGCTTCGTCGACGCATCCTGACGGTCACGCCGGGCTGGTCTGAGGCCTATGGATTGTTCACCAAGGGAGAGGTCCCGATGGTTCTCTCCTATACTACTTCCCCTGCCTATCACATGGTGGCCGAGGACATTGATCGGTACCAGGCAGCGCCCTTCTCGGAAGGCCACTATATCCAGATCGAGGTCGCAGGTCTGTTGCGGACATCGGAGAACAAGGACCTGGCGCGCCAGTTTCTCAAATTCATGATGTCGCCGGCCTTCCAGAACATCATACCGACCACCAACTGGATGATGCCGGCCGGCCAGACGAGCGAGCCCTTGCCGGAAGCGTTCGACCGCCTCGTCCAGCCGGAAAAGACCTTCCTCATGGACTCCGCGGACGTGGCGAGAAACCGGCAGGCCTGGATCAATGAGTGGCTGGTGGCGATGAGCGGACGCTAAAGCTCTATGCTGACGAGACGGGAGCAGCAAACTGCAATCGGGGCAGGTATCGTCACCTTCGCAAGCGTCGCTGCCTTCATCGGTCTTGCCACCTATTCCCTCCTTGCCGCGGCGCCAGACGCTGGCGGCAAGGCGCTCTGGACAGCTTACACGGCGCGCGTGCTGCGGTTCACGCTTCTTCAGGCAGGGCTCTCCACTTTGCTGTCTATCGGTCTGGCGATTCCGGTCGCACTGGCGCTGGCGCGGCGGCCGCAACTTCCGGGCAGGCTCTGGATCCTGCGGCTGATGGCGCTGCCGATGGGTCTGCCCGCACTCGTCGCTGCCCTCGGCCTCATTACGATCTGGGGGAGGCAAGGACTGGTCAATTCACTTCTCCTGCGTGGCGGACTCGACGAGCCGGTCACCATCTACGGTCTTGGCGGCATCCTGCTCGCACACGTCTTCTTCAACCTGCCTCTCGCATGCCGCCTGATGGTGGCCTCGCTCGATCGGCTGCCCGGAGAATACTGGATGCTGGCCGCGCAGCTGGGCATGCGGCCCGTTGCCATCTTCCGGTTCGTCGAATGGCCTGTCCTCTTGCGGGTCCTGCCAGGCATAGCCGGTCTAATCTTCATGCTTTGCGCAACCAGCTTCACGCTCGTTCTGGTACTGGGCGGAGGTCCGGCTGCGACAACCCTTGAAGTTGCGATCTACCAGTCACTGCGCTTCGATTTTGATCCTGCCCGTGCAGTTGGACTGTCACTGCTGCAGATCGGGCTGACGGCCATGCTCCTGATCATCCTGTCCCGGCTGCCTGTGACTGATGACCGATTGCCGACCAGCGGCCACCGCGTTCGACGCTTCGACGGCAAAGGAGCCGCGGCGCAGGCATGGGACACTCTGGTCATCGCCGTCGCCACAGCTTTCGTCCTGATGCCACTGCTCGCCGTTCTCCGGGCGGGGATCCAGGCAGACCTCCCGCGCCTCGTGGCGAGCGACGCCTTCCAGCGGGCGCTGGCAACGAGCATGCTGATCGCGCTGTCCTCAGGCCTGCTGGCGGTGATGGCATCGGCCACACTCATCGATGCGCGCCTGGCGATTGCCGACCGAAGGAATGCCAGCGTCCTGCTGCGGGGTTTCTCTGCCATTCTGGATGCCACTTCCTTTCTTGTTCTCCTAGTCCCCCCCGTCGTGCTTGGGACGGGCTGGTTCCTGCTTCTGAGGCTTTCGGGCTCAGCATCGCTATGGGTTGCGTGGATGGTCATTGCAATCAACGCGCTGATGGCAATCCCCTTCGTCATCAGGGTGTTGGAGCCGGCAATGAAGGAGCACCGCGACAGTTCCGTGCGACTGGCAGCAAGTCTGGGAATCGGTGGCTGGCCCCGCGTCTGGCGCATCGACCGACCGGTTCTGACGCGGCCGGCGCTCCTGGCGTTCTCGTTTGCAATGTCGCTCTCCCTTGGAGATCTGGGAGCCGTTGCGCTCTTTGCCTCCAACGACTTCGTAACCCTGCCCTGGCTCCTCTACAGCAGCCTGTCCAGCTATCGTACGCAGGATGCCGATGGTTTGGCGCTTCTGCTTGCCGCGGCATGCCTTCTGCTGACGATCATCGGCACTTCAGGCTGGCGAATGAACGGAAAACATCATGCCCGCTGATGACGATGCGCCGGATATCCGCCTGGACCGCGTTGATTTGACCCTGGGAAACACACGATTCCACCTGGACTGCGACATTCCATCCGGAGCGATCACAGCGGTTGCCGGACCGTCCGGCGCAGGCAAATCTACCCTTCTGAACCTGGTCGCGGGCTTTGAGGTCCCCGACAGCGGTCGCGTCCTCTTTAACGGCCAAGATCTGACGTCCCGGCATCCATCGGAACGACCCGTGTCGCTGATCTTCCAGAACAACAATCTCTTCGGGCACCTGGACGTCTTTACCAACGTGGCGCTCGGGATCAATCCGTCCCTTCGCAGACTGACCCTAGGGGAGAGACAGGCCGTCGTCTCCGCACTCGATCGGGTCGGGCTCAGCGGGATGGACCGCCGGCTGCCACCGACGCTTTCCGGAGGCGAGCAGCAACGCGTGGCGTTTGCCCGCGCTCTTGTTCGCGAGAAACCGGTCCTGCTGATGGATGAACCCTTCGCAGCGCTTGATCCGGGGCTGCGGCAGACCATGGCAAGCCTTCTATCGGAACTGCACCGAGAAACGAAGAGCACGATCATCCTGGTGACGCACGACCGGGAGGAACTGCGACGCCTTGCGACCCATGTGATCTTCATGGAGGGCGGGAATGTGCTCGTGAACGCTCCGGTAGAAGATTTTCTCCGGCGACGCGACATCCCCGCCGTCGTTCAATTCCTCGCCAGCTGAAGCCTGTGCCACAATTTGGTCGTGGCACGGTGGCATCGCAGCAACAGCGTCTTTCTGCTTTGGCCGCCACAGGCTATCTGAACAAGAAGCACTATATTGGCTGAAGGAAAATCGCTAAGCCGGCGACAGGAGCGGCCGGCCTTGTTTACGGTGGGGCATACCCGATGGATGATCGGGAAGCGGGTCTGGATAATGACGAAGCCGAAATTGCTGACGATGATGCGTGAAGGGACGACGCCCCGCCGAGCCGGTACTGCGCGTGCGGCGAGGCATCTCGCTCTTCTGCTCGCAGGGGCTACCGCGCTCTCCGGCTGCCAGTCGATCCTCGACCAGGCCTACCAGCCGAATGTCGCCCCCTCGGAAAATCCGCAGATTGTCGATGAGGTCCAGAAGAACGACCCGCGGGCGCAGATGGGTGCGCGGGAACATCCACGGATTGTCGCGAGCTATGGCGGAGAATATCACGATGCGAAAACGGAGAAGTTGGTCGCCCGCATCGCCGGAGCGCTGACTGCCGTCTCGGAAAACCCCTCGCAGTCCTATCGCATCACCATCCTGAACTCCCCTGCGATCAATGCGTTCGCCCTCCCGGGCGGCTATCTTTACGTGACGCGCGGACTGCTCGCACTCGCCAATGATGCCTCGGAAGTGGCGGCCGTTCTTTCTCACGAAATGGCTCACGTGACCGCCAATCACGGAATCGAGCGTCAGAAGCGTGAGGAAGCGGAGGTGATTGCCAGCCGCGTGGTGGCGGAAGTTCTGTCCAGCGACCTGGCGGGCAAGCAGGCGCTGGCACGCGGGAAACTTCGCCTCGCGGCCTTTTCGCGGCAGCAGGAGTTGCAAGCCGATGTCATCGGTGTCCGGATGCTGGGGGAAGCGGGTTATGACCCTTACGCTGCACCCCGGTTCCTCGACTCCATGGCGGCCTATGCGCGCTTCTCTTCGGTCGATCCGGACAGCGATCAGAGCCTGGACTTCCTGTCGAGCCACCCGAATGCGCCGCAGCGCGTCGACCTCGCCCGTCGTCACGCTCGCGCACAAGGCATGGAAGGCACCGTCGGCGACCGCGGCCGGGACTACTATCTCGCGGGAATCGACGGGCTTCTCTTCGGTGACAGCCCGGAAGAGGGCTTCGTTCGCGGACAGACATTCCTGCACGGGAGCCTCGGCATACGCTTTGAGGTGCCGAAGGATTTCCAGATCGACAACAAGGTGGATGCCGTCCTTGCGACCGGCCCCGGCGAGACCGCGATCCGTTTCGATGGCGTCGACGCCGGTGAAACGACCAGCCTGACCAACTACCTCACCAGCGGCTGGGTCGCCGGTCTCAAGCCGGAAACGGTGCGGATGGCCAGCGTTAACGGACTTCCGGCAGCCACGGCCCGCGCTTCGGCGGAGCGTTGGGATTTTGACGTCACCGTCATACGGATCGATGACCAGATCTTTCGCTTCCTCACCGCCGTTCCGAAGGGTAGCCCGGCACTGGAAACGGTTTCCACCGTGCTGAAGTCAAGCTTCAGGAAGATGACGCCCCAGGAAATTGCCTCCCTCAAACCATTGCGTGTGAGGGTGGTAACTGCAGGCCCACAGGATACGCTTGCGACCATGGCGGCGCGAATGATGGGAACCAACCGGAAGCTGGACCTTTTCCGGGTGATCAACGCGCTCCCGGCTGGCACTGCAGTCTCGCCGGGTCAGCGGTTCAAGATCGTTGCGGAATAATCCCTTGGCAGCTTAGCAGGCTGCCATCTGGGGGTTCGCGGAGACCAGCGCCGACTTCAGCTTTTCCATGGCGCGGCTTTCGATTTGACGCACTCGTTCCTTGGAAATGCCGAGTTCAGCACCAAGCGCCTCAAGCGTCGCTCCCTCGTCCGTCAGCCGGCGAGCCCGGATGATCTTCTTCTCGCGGTCATTCAGCTTGGTGAGAGCTCCGTGTAGCCAGCGCATGCGCCGCTCCCCGTCAATCAGGCCGGAGACTTGTTCGTCGGGAAGGGGCTCGCCGCTTGCGAGCATGTCCAGCCGCTCGCCGCTGTCTGCATCGCCGGCTATGGAAGGTGCTTGAAGTGAGGCGTCATTGCCCGACAGACGGGCGTCCATGGTCTGAACGTCCGCGACACTTACGCCAAGTGCAGCAGCAATTTCCTCGTGGATAGCCCGCGATGTAAGGTTGCTGTCGCCCCGCGCGAGCTTCGCACGCAGCCGGCGAAGGTTGAAGAACAGCGCCTTTTGGGCCGAGCTCGTTCCACCGCGGACGATTGACCAGTTGCGAAGGATGTAATCCTGCATCGAGGCGCGAATCCACCAGCTGGCATAGGTAGAGAACCGGACATCGCGGGCCGGTTCGAAGCGGGCTGCCGCCTCCAGAAGCCCGACATAACCTTCCTGAACGAGATCACTCATCGGCAGGCCGAAGCCGCGGAATTTGGATGCCATGGCGATAACGAGCCGCATATGGGCAAGAGCGATCTGATTGCGGGCATCCTGGTCCTGGTCATCCTTCCACCGGACCGCGAGACTGCGCTCCTCGTCTCTGGCCAGATAGGGAGCTGACATTGCAATCTTAATCATATTGCGGTCGGCAGACATGGCTTTCATCGTGTCTTCTCCGTGACGTTGGCTGGCTTCGACAAGAATGACAGTCAGATGGTGCCGCGGCCGCCGCCACGATTTACCCACTCCGCCTTCCTCGTCCCCTCTTCGTTCCCAAGGGGCCTTGCCATCTCGCGGCTGGCCCCTATTTCCTGTTTTGAGGAGCGGTTCTTGAAGCGTCTGCAGACGCCACAATTGTCGCCGTTCCGGCGGGTTAACGTCCTGCGCGAGAAAAAGTTCCAATAAAAAACCCGGCGCAATGGCCGGGTTTTTTACAGCTGCGATGCAGCCGAAGCTTATGCGGCTTCGTCCTGGGACTCTTCTTCCTCAACGACCTTGCCGCGCTTCGGGCCCTTGGCGAGGTTTACCTCGACCAGACGTACGGCTTCCGTGTCGGACATCTTGTTGACCGCTGCAATCTCCCGCGCCATCCGATCGAGGGCAGCTTCGTAGAGTTGGCGCTCAGAATAGGATTGTTCCGGCTGGTTTTCCGCACGGTAAAGGTCCCGAACAACCTCCGCGATGGAGATAAGGTCGCCGGAGTTGATCTTGGCGTCATACTCCTGGGCGCGGCGCGACCACATGGTGCGCTTTACGCGGGCCTTGCCCTGGACCACCTTGAGCGCGCGCTCGACAAAGTCGGTCTCGGAGAGCTTGCGCATGCCGATGCTGACGGCCTTAGCCACTGGCACCTTGAGCCGCATCTTGTCCTTCTCGAAATCGATCACGAAAAGCTCGAGCTTCATGCCCGCCACTTCCTGCTCTTCGATGGCGGTAATCATACCTACGCCATGTGCCGGGTAAACGATCGCTTCACCGGTCTTGAAGCCCTGGCGTGCCGAAGATTTTTTCTGCTGGGTCGTCATACGTTTCACAAACTCCCTGTTACGCACCCGGTGTACGACCGGGGCCGGGTCAGGCAGGCCCGGATGAGACGGGGGAAACCGTCGGGTCACTCGATACTGGTCCGACCAACGTGCGCGAAAAGAACCTCCTCCGCGATAAACGACGACAAACACATTAGGGGAATGTCACGGAAACCGCGTCGGATGATCTGTAACTTTCGTGATGTTTTTTGGGCACACTTGTGCCGCTTGTGGAACAGTAATCCCTGTCTACCACAAAAAAGTGCGGAAATCAATTATTTGCTTTTATGCGCGCCATGACGGCACGCTGACCTAGCTGCACAAATGGAAGGCACACCCACTGCGCAGCACCAGCTTCAGTCGCCCTTTCCAGGCTCCGGCGAGAAATACTGATCGAACTTGCCAGGAACTCCATCCATTTCCTTGGCCTCTGGCATCGGCTCGCGCTTCACCGTGATGTTGGGCCAGATCTGGGCGTATTCGGCATTCACCTTCAGCCACTTATCCAGACCCGGCTCGGTGTCGGGTTTGATGGCCTCAGCCGGGCATTCCGGTTCGCAGACGCCGCAATCGATGCATTCATCCGGATGAATGACAAGGAAGTTCTCGCCCTCATAGAAACAGTCGACGGGGCAAACCTCCACGCAATCGGTATATTTGCAGCGAACACAGTTGTCAGTCACCACGTAGGTCATGCAGCACTCCAGAATTGCGGTCTGGCGGGCTCGGCCTCGGGAGATTGGCCGCTCGCCGGCACAGACGAGAGGCCATCGCGGCCTTTGCGGCCACCCCGGCGCAACCCCTGCGCGTCGGTCTGTGAGGTAAGACCTTTCCCGACGCTTAGCAAGGATAAACCTTCTCCGGAAAGGGATCAGGGAGGAGCATTATTCTCCTTGGTGTGCGGCCGCTCGCGCAATGCCGATACGCCCGATACTCACGGTCGAGGACGCCTCTGGGCGCGCTCGAAAGGCGTCAGCGGCCTCTGTGGGCCGAGGGTCTCGGAAATGTCGGAATAGAGGAGCCGCGCCTCCGCGAACGGCCCGCGACGATCGCCGCCGTCGCGAACGAGCAGCAGGACGTCGCGCCGCTCCAGCGCAAGCCCGACCCTGTCTCCGGGACGAACGAGGCAGCCAGGCTGGACAACCGTTTCGCCGTTCAGGGTCACTGCGCCTGCGGCGATCAGCGACTGGGCGAGCGAGCGCGACTTCACCATGCGCGCAAAGAAGAGCCACTTGTCGATACGCTGGCGCGAACCTTCCCGCGGGCCTTCTTCGTCCATGGCAGCCTACTTCTTCATCTGTTCCTTCAGCGCGGCCAGCTTGGCGAAGGGTGAATCCGGGTCCACCGGCTTCTCCTTGCGTGGCGGCTTCGCCTCAAACCGTGCGGGCTGCGGCCCTTTGCCGCGGTCGGGGCGCTCACCCCGCTCAGGGCGGTTACCGCGGCCAGGCTTGCCATCCGGACGACGATTGGAGCGTCCCGGCCCCTTGGCCTCCCGCTCACCCTGTCCGCGGCCCTCGCCACGCTGCTCATCGCGGCCGTGACGACGTTCTCCCTGTTGCGGGCGGCCTGGACGCTGGTTCTCGTTGCGTCCCGCTGGACGCCATAGCAGTACAGGCTTCGGAGCCTCGGGCTCGGCTGCAGCAGCCGCTTCGCCTTCGTTAGCCTCGGCAGCGGCGGCTTCAGGCTCCGCCACGGCACCCTCGACCGGCGCTTCGGTGACTGGTTCATTACCGGGAGACGCGCTTTCATCGGCAGCATCCTCGGTCTTTTCAGCAGTTTCCGCCTGCGCCTCTGCCGTAGCTTCCGATGCCGGAGCGGGATCCTGTGCCGCCAGGAACGATGCCGCCTCTTCTGCGGTCACGGTATCGGCGCGATAGCCGAGACCCTTGAGGATTTCCTCCATGTCGTCGGGAGTGGCTCCCAGGATGGAGAGCATCGATGTTGTCGTCATGAAGCGGCGCCCGTCATAGGCGCCCTCTGGACGGGGCGATGAGCCGGGCTTCCACTGCAGGAGCGGACGAATGAGATCCGCCAGACGCTCCAGAATGTCCACGCGCACCGCACGCTTGCCGAGGAAGCGGAAGCCGGCGAGCTTGTAGAAGGTGCGCTCAAAGCCTGGATCGGCAACAACGGACGTCCGGCCGGCGGCCAGTGCCGGAATGAGTTCGCCGTAACCCGGCTTGTCCAGACCATCGTTCTTGAGCGCCCAGAGCAGGGTAATGAGTTCTGCCGGGGCTGGCTTCAGGAGCGCCGGCATGAAGATGTGATACGCGCCGAAGCGGATGCCGTAGCGGCGCATGGAAGCGCGCGCGTCCTGGTCGAGCGACTTCACGTCGTCCGCGACATCGCGGCGGAACATGACACCGAGGTTTTCAACCAGTTGGAACGCCAGTCCCTTGGCAAGGCCTTGGAGGTCTTCAGCACGGGAGAGATCATCGAGAGGCTTAAGCACAGTCGCGATATGATGGTTCACGAACCGCTCGATTCGAGCGAGGACATGATCGCGTGCATTGCCCGTCAGTTGCTCATCGGAAAGCAGGATGACGCGCGGCCGCATCACATGGTCGCTCGCCGCAAGGCGCGCAACCGGATCACCCAGCCAGCGGACGAAGCCATCCGAGCCGATCGCAAGATCGCTGTTGCCGGACGCGAAAAGGCGTGCCGCCCGCGCCTCGAACTCGAGCGCCAGAGCCTTCTGTGCCGCCGCCTGGACAGCCCTCGCATCGGGACCTTCAGCGCCCGATACCGGCGTAAACCGGAATCCGGCCAACTGCCCGACGTGATGTCCTTCTACGAAGACATCGCCATTCACACTGATTTCTGCTTCCAGCATCGAATTCTCTCTCAGGCGCCTCATGAGCACAGATGTCCTGCGGTCAACAAAGCGTTTCGTCAACCGTTCATGTAGCGCGTCCGACAGCCTGTCCTCAATTTCCCTGGTCTTTTCTTGCCAGTGTGTCGGATCAGTCAGCCAGCCCGGGCGGTTCGAGACGTAAGTCCACGTGCGGATCTGTGCGATCCGCGCCGACAAGGTATCGATTTCACCATCCGTGCGGTCAGCGCGCTTGACCTGCTCGGCCATGAATTCCTCATTAACGGTTCCGCGACGCACAAGATCGAAGAAAAGAGTCGAAATGAGGTCCGCATGCTGCGCCGGCGCAATTCGACGGTAGTCCGGGAGCGCGCAAGCCTCCCACAGCTTTTCGACCCGCGCCGGCGTGGTGGAGATATCCACGATCTCGGGATAGCGGCAGAGGTGCTCCAGAGCCCGGCTGTCGGTGGCGGGCAGGGCGCGGGTAAGGCCAGGAACAGTGGGAGCCACTTCCAGGCTTTCGCGCAGATCCCGGAGCGACGAGAAGTCGAGCGCCTTCGACCGCCACTGCAGGACTTTGACCTCTTGGAACTCATGACTCTCGATCCGCTCGACAAGCTCATCGTCGAGCGGCGGGACCTGACCTGTTACGCCGAACGTGCCATCGCGGAGATGGCGGCCGGCACGGCCGGCTATCTGGCCCATCTCACCGGGCGTGAGATGCCTGAACTGAAAACCGTCGAACTTGCGGTCCTGAGCGAAGGCAACATGATCGACATCCAGATTGAGGCCCATGCCGATGGCGTCGGTCGCCACCAGATATTCGACATCACCTTCCTGGTAGAGCCCGACCTGGGCGTTGCGGGTGCGGGGGCTGAGCGCGCCAAGAACGACCGCGGCGCCACCCCGCTGACGGCGTATGAGTTCGGCAATCGCGTAAACCTCATCGGCCGAGAACGCCACGATGGCCGAACGTTGCGGGAGCCGGGTGATCTTTTTCTGGCCCGCATAGAAAAGTTGCGACATCCGTGGCCGCTCGACGATGGTAATGCCGGGCAGGATGCGTTCCAGGATCGGCCGCATCGTGCCGGCACCGAGAAGCAGCGTCTCCTCGCGACCTCGCAGATGCAGGATGCGATCGGTGAAGATGTGTCCGCGCTCGAGATCGGCAGCCAGCTGCACCTCATCGATCGCGACGAATGCAGCGTTTGTTTCCCGCGGCATCGCTTCGACAGTACAGACAGAAAACCGGGCATTCGGCGGGCTGATCTTTTCCTCGCCGGTCACCAGGGCGACCGCGTTCGTCCCGACCTTCTCCACCACGCGGGTGTAGACTTCGCGGGCGAGAAGTCTCAGCGGCAGACCGATCACGCCGCTGCCGTGGGCCACCATCCGCTCGATCGCATAGTGGGTCTTGCCGGTATTGGTGGGGCCGAGGACGGCGGTAACACCGCGGCCGCTGAGGATCATGGGATGGAAATTCAAATCCGTATCCGTACATGGTGAGTGCCGGAGCACGCGTCACCAGCGCCCCAGACATGGCAATCGCGAGCCGGCATGGCAAGACGCCAGCGTGCCGGTCCCGCTGTTTTGCAAGGTCGTCATGAACAAAGCGGAACAAATTGGCGACGAATCGCTGACCCGCTCGGATGCTGTTTTGTTCTCACGCGGCCTATGGCCGTGTGAGCATTCCTCGCGCCGGTCCTGGAACAAATTGCTTTCCCGCCCATTGATGCCGCGGAACAAAACGGTAGAAGATGCGTTTGTTCCCGCATCCTGAATGTTGGATCGGAGAATAGCATGCTCGGTACGGTGTTGCTGGTAATCCTGATACTGCTCCTGATTGGCGCTTTGCCGAATTGGGGTTACAGCCGCGGCTGGGGCTACGGACCGTCAGGAGGTCTCGGGCTCATCCTGGTCATCGTCATAATCCTCCTGCTCATGGGCAGGATCTAGTAAAGCGTCGTCAAATCGGGAAGGAAAAATCATGAAGAAGATCTTGCTCGCCGCCGCCCTCATCGGCTCTCTCGCATCCTGCACGTCCACGGAACGCGGCACGGCCATCGGTGCCGGTACGGGCGCTGTTGTCGGCGGCCTTGCAACGAACAGCTGGGGTGGCGCAGCGGTCGGCGCGGTCGCCGGCGGTGCTGTCGGCGCGCTGGTGGGCGCATCACAGGAGCGTTCGGGCTACTGCGTCTATCGGGATCGCTACGGCCGGACCTACGAAGCACGCTGCCGCTAACTGGCACCTTCTGGAACAAGAAAGCGGCGCCGGTAACCCCGGCGCCGCTTTTCGTTTTGTCTTCCGAATGGAGATCAGGCGAAGTACTGCCCCCCATTCACGGTCAGGGTCGATCCCGTGATGAAACCTGCGTCGTCTGATGCAAGGAAGACCACGCAACGGGCAATTTCCTCTGGTTCGCCCAGTCGGCCCACCGGAATCTGCGGGATGATCCGCTCGTTCAGAACCTTTTCCGGTACCGCTTTTACCATGTCAGTCCCGATATAGCCTGGGCAGATGGCGTTGACGGTGATGTTCTTGGCCGCCCCTTCCTGCGCGAGCGCCTTCGTGAAGCCGAGATCGCCGGCCTTCGCGGCGGAATAGTTGACCTGGCCCATCTGCCCCTTCTGGCCGTTGATGGACGAGATGTTGATGATGCGGCCGAACCCGCGATCACGCATGCCGCCCCAGACCTGGTGGGTCATGTTAAAGAGGCCAGTGAGGTTCGTGCCGATGACCTCATTCCACTGTTCGGGCGTCATCTTGTGGAACATCCCGTCGCGGGTAATCCCTGCATTGTTGACGAGGACTTCGACCGGACCGATCTCAGCCTCGATGCGGGCGACACCGTCTGCACATTCCTGATAGTTGGAGACGTCCCATTTGAAGACGGGGATGCCGGTCTCTTCCCCGAAGGCCTTCGCCTTCTCCTCGTTTCCCGCAAAACTGGCGGCGACGCGAAATCCGGCGGCGGCAAGCGCGACCGATATGGCTGCTCCTATCCCGCGCGTCCCCCCCGTAACCAATGCAACCCTACTCATGCAGCTCTCCTCCGTTGCACCTTCAAGCAGCCCTCGCGAGCTCGCGCAGACTTAATCAGGCCGGCCGCCGCATCGGTTGCGGCAACGTCGCCCGTCACATCGCCTCCAGGCACATGGCAACACCCATGCCGCCTCCGATGCACAGCGTGGCCAAGCCCTTGCGTGCGCCACGCCGCTTCATCTCGAACACAAGCGTATTGAGAATGCGCGCACCCGAGGCGCCGATCGGATGACCGATCGCGATGGCGCCGCCGTTGACATTGACGATGGCCGTATCCCAGCCGAGTTCCTTGTTGACGGCACAGGCCTGGGCAGCGAAAGCCTCGTTCGCCTCGACCAGATCCAGGTCCTGCGGCTTCCACCCTGCCTTCTCCAGCGCCCTCCTGGAGGAGGGAATGGGTCCCGTCCCCATGATCTGCGGATCGACGCCGGCCGTCGCCCAGGAGACGATCCGCACGAGCGGCTGGATCCCTCTGCGGCTCGCCTCCTCTTCCGTCATCAGGACGGCAGCGGCGGCACCATCATTGATACCGGAGGCATTGCCGGCGGTCACCGTGCCCTCCTTGTCGAAGGCCGGTCGAAGCTTCGCCATGTTGTCGAGGGTTGCTCCGGCGCGGATATATTCGTCCGTATCGACCGTAACATCGCCCTTGCGCCCCTTCACCACGAAGGGAACGATCTCATCCTTGAACCGCCCGGCAGCCTGGGCGGCCTCCGCCTTGTTCTGCGACTGGACGGCGAACTGGTCCTGCTCGTCGCGCGACAACTGCCACTGACGGGCGACGTTCTCGGCCGTGATCCCCATGTGATAGCCATAGAAGGCGTCCGTCAGGCCGTCCTTTATCATCGTGTCGATCATCTTCATGTCGCCCATCTTCACGCCGTTGCGCAGATGGGCGCAGTGCGGCGCCATCGACATGGATTCCTGCCCACCGGCGACGACGATCCTGGCATCTCCGAGAGCGATCTGCTGCATGCCGAGCGCGACGGCGCGAAGACCGGAGCCGCAGAGCTGGTTGACGCCCCAGGCGGTCGCCTCCTGGGGGATGCCTGCCTTAATGGCAGCCTGGCGTGCGGGGTTCTGGCCCTCGCCTGCAGGCAGTACCTGACCGAGAATGACTTCGTCGACCTCGGCGGCATCGACCTTGGCGCGATCGAGAGCGCCATTAATCGCGGCGGCTCCCAGTTCATGCGCCGGCACGTTCGCGAACGCGCCGTTGAACGAGCCGACGGCGGTGCGGGCAGCCGAGGCGATTACGATGGAAGGGTTGGTCACGGACGTCTCCTCGTCATTTCCATTTTGCTGAAACAGTGACAAAGCTTCGGTACGAAGTCAAACAGGCTTACCTGCAACTTTGATCGGATGAAGAGTTGACGTTTGACAGCTTGTTTTTGCGCAGCAAACCGCCTCCCCGCGGCGCACAAAAACACGTTGTCAGGCTGCTTCGTTTGGGCTTACATTTGCCCGGGGAGAGCTCTTCCGGCAGGGAGCTTGGACGGAGCGAGGAGATGAGAATGGCCAAGACCGAAGGCGACACCGTCATCAAGAAATACGCCAACCGGCGTCTCTACAATACCGGCACCAGCACCTACGTGACGCTGGAAGACCTCGCGAAGATGGTCAAGAAGGGCGAGGAGTTCACCGTCCAGGACGCCAAGACGGGAGAGGATATCACCCACTCGGTGCTGACCCAGATCATCTTCGAGCAGGAGTCCAAGACGGGCAACACCCTGTTGCCGATCTCCTTCCTGCGCCAGTTGATCTCCTACTATGGTGACCAGATGCAGATGGTCGTACCGACATTCCTCGAGCACTCGATGCAGGCCTTCACCGATCAGCAGGCGCAGATGCGCGAACAGATGACGCGTGCCTTGGGGGAAAGCCCGCTTACCAAGAACCTCCAGGCACCAATGCAACTGATGGAAGAGCAGGTTCGGCGGAATACGGAGATGTTCCGCCAGGCGATGCAGATGTTCTCGCCCTTCGGCAGCGATGCGGCAGGGAGCGCTTCCAAAAAATCCGAATCTAAGGATCTGGAGGAACTGAAGGAGCAACTTCGGAACCTGCAGAGCAGACTGGACAAGCTCTGATCCTGCGAAAAACGCATCTTTCGCGCAACGAAAAAAGGCCGGATTGACCGGCCTCTTTTACGAAAAGATCGGGAAGAAAACGCTTATGCGCTTTCCTTCGGCGTCAGAACCTGGCGACCGCGATACATGCCGGTCTTGAGGTCGATGTGATGCGGGCGGCGAAGCTCGCCGGAATTCTTGTCTTCGACATAGGTCGAGGCCTTCAGCGCGTCGGCCGAACGGCGCATACCGCGTTTCGACGGGCTTGTTTTTCTCTTCGGTACAGCCATTCTCGCTACTCCACTTCGTGCAAGGCATGTCGTCGGCCGGAACTCTAGCCGAACTGGACATCCCTCAATCTCGGAAATTGGGCCGGCTTATACATGCTGATCGCCAGCTTGACCAGTCCCTGTCGCAAAATTTCCGTCAAGCGTCTCAAGCTTCGTCTTCCGGAACGATCCAGGTCTCCTCTAGAGCGCCTTCGCACCATCGGATCCAGGCAGGATGAGACTTCACCGCCTCCATGTAGGCCAGCACCTCCGCGTCTCGCACCAGGTCATAGACGTCGAAACGATTGACCACCGGTGCAAACATCGCGTCCGCTGCCGAAAACGGCCCGAAAAGATAGGGCCCGCCCGACTTCTCGCAGCATTCCTTCCAGATCGCCGAGATCCGTTCGACATCCTCCATGACGCCGTCGGGAAGAGAAATTCTTCGTTTCTCGCGGCGGATGTTCATCGGGCAGGCGCCGCGCAGCGCCCTGAAGCCCGAGAGCATCTCTGCCGAGATCGATCGCGCCACGGCCCGGTCATCGCGCCGGGCCGGCCACAGAGCCCGGTCCGGAAACAGCTCGGCCGCATACTCTATGATGGCGAGCGACTCCCATATCCGCAGCGGTCCATGATGAAGGACCGGAACGCGTCCCGTTGGCGAAATGTCGCGAAACAGAGGGTTTCCGGCAGGGAAGTCGAACGGGATCAGATGCTCCCTGAAGGGGACACCGGCCGCCGTCAGGGCGATCCATGGCCGAAACGACCAGGAGGAATAGTTCTTGTTTCCGATATAAAGGGTAAGCTCTTCCATGGGGGTCCTCCGTGCGGCCCACAAAGCCTAGCGGCCATCAGCAGCCGCGACCAATGAAAAGCCTGAACCTCATCCATAAATGCAGGTGATGTAATCGCCTGCATTCCGCGCCCGCCGCTCCACGACCCCCGCGATGCGCCGCATGCCGGGGCCGGGCTTGCCGGCAACTCGGGTGATCGGGTTGGGGAGTGCTGCCGCGAGCAGTGCAGCCTGCCCGCGCGTCAGCTTGCTTGCCGGCACGCCGAAATGATGTTGCGCGGCAGCCTCCGCTCCGTAGATGCCTGGGCCCCATTCCGCCACGTTGAGGTAGATCTCCATCGTCCTCGGCTTCGACCAGACGAAGTCGGCGGCGATCGCCAGCGGCATCTCCAGAGCCTTGCGAATGAAGGAGCGGCCATTCCACAAGAACAGGTTCTTGACGGTTTGCATGGGGATGGTGCTCGCACCGCGGGTTGTCTCGCCTTCGAGCGCCTCCTGCACGACCGCCTTCATCTCTCCCCAGTCCACACCGCCATGGCGGCAGAACTGCCCATCCTCCGACATCATCACCGAGCGGACGAGATTGGGGGAAATGTCATCCAGGCTGACCCACCTGCGATCGTAGCCCTTCAGGGTCACGAGATCCGCCAGCATGAGCGTGGAGACGGGATGCACGACCGGCGACGCATAGGCAAGAATGAGCACGTAGGGGACCGCCAATGCCACCAGTCCGATCAGGACAAGTCGGCGTAGAAAACGAGCGAGCGAGAGCTCTCTGCTACGATGCAAGCCTTCGCCTCCCTCTCCTGCCTGTTGCTCGGATCTCACAGCTGATTTCACCTCTTCATTCGGCCGCTTCTTAACGTTTGGTGCGGTCAAAGACCAGCAAATTGACCGATTGGCGTTTGCGGTGCCAAAGCCGAAGTTGAAGTCCGTCACGACCCGTGCCAAACAACCGAAATGACAATATCGACCGTTTCGTTTGAACAGCATCTGGGCGAGAGTGCCAAGCGGACGGAGGCCCTTCTCGCCTCCCTGCTCTCCGGCAACTGCCTGCCTGACGAGATCTCGCGCCCAGCGCCGCTGCTGGCGGCGATGCGGCATGGCACCCTCGATGGCGGCAAGCGGCTGCGGCCATTCCTCGTGCAGGAGAGCTCGGCGCTTCTTGGAGGCGACCCACAGGTCGCGGCGCGGGTAGGCTGTGCGCTGGAATGCGTGCATTGCTACTCGCTGATCCACGACGACCTGCCCTCGATGGACAATGACGACACGCGGCGCGGCAGGCCAACGGTCCACAGGGCCTTCGACGAAGCCTCCGCGATCCTGGCAGGGGACAGCCTGCTGACCTACGCCTTCGACATCATAGCCGCGCCGGAAACGAGGCTTGCCGACAGACAGAAGATCCAGCTCGTGCTGTCTCTGTCGCGGGCATCCGGCATGGGCGGCATGGCCGGTGGCCAGTCACTTGATCTGGCTGCCGAGAATTCGGCTCCCGACGAAGCCGAGATACAGACCCTGCAGGCCATGAAGACGGGTGCACTGTTGCGCTTTGCCTGCGAAGCGGGTGCCATCATCGCCGGCGCGGATATGGAAGATCGCCAGCGCCTCCGGACCTTCGGGCAGAAGATCGGGCTTGCTTACCAACTCGCGGACGACCTTCTTGACCTGAAGGCCGATGCGGCGACCATGGGCAAGGCAACCGGCAAGGACGCTGCCCGGGGCAAGGCAACGCTCGTGGCCTTGAAAGGTGCCGATTGGGCCGAGGAACGCCTCTCGGCCCTGACGGAGGAGGCTATCGGGCTGCTTGCCTATTTCGGCTCCCGGGCGACCACGCTGCAGCAGACGGCGCGGTTCATCGCAGAGCGCAAGAGCTGAGGACGGGAGAATGGGGACGTGATCGCCTATCTCCCGCAGATCTGGCCAGCTTATGTCGCCTATCTCGTTTCCCTCCTTAGTCCAGGCCCCGCAGTCTTCACCATCATCGGAACGGCCATCGCGCAAGGCAGAAAAGCGGGCCTGATAACCGCGCTCGGGATCAGTCTCGGCTCCGCCACATGGGCCATTTCCGCTGCCATGGGCATGGCGGCCCTGCTTCGCCACTATGCACTTGCCCTCGAGATCCTGAAGATCGCAGGCGGCCTCTATCTTCTCTATCTCGGCTGGAAGGCATTTCGGGCGGCAAGCCTGAAGGATGAGGACCTGCCTTCGCTGGTGCGGGGTTCAGATCGCAGTTCGCGTCAACTCTTCCTGCGCGGCTACGCCATCCACGTGACCAATCCGAAGGCGATCTTCGCCTGGCTGGCCATCATTTCACTTGGGCTACCCCAGGGCGCGCCCGGCACCGCGATCGCCGTCATCATCGGCGGATGCCTAGCCTCGGGCCTGCTGATCTTCACCGGCTACGCGATCCTGTTCTCGACCCCGCAGGCGCTACGCGTCTACAGGGCCGCCCGCCGTTGGATCGAGGGCGCAATGTCTGCCGTCTACTGCTTTGCCGGACTGAAGCTCCTGACGAGCCGCCTGTGAGGCTCGCCAGGAGCTTTCCTCAGCGGGTGATCGGCGCGATCAGCACTTCAACGCGGCGGTTCTGTGCCCGCCCTTCCGGCGTAGCATTCGAGGCTACCGGCTGCGACGGGCCGAAACCGAGGGTTGATATGCGGCGCTGGTCGACACCACGGCTTCCGAGGTAGTTGGCAACCGAAGCGGCACGCCGCTCGGACAGGCCCTGGTTGTGCGCAAGGCTGCCGGTCGAATCCGTATGGCCGTTGACGTCGATCAGAGTCCGGTTGAACTTGTTCAGCACGATCGCCACCGAATCCAGTGTCGGATAGAAGGGAGGGATCACCTGGTCCTGGTCGGTCGCGAAGGTAACGTTGGACGGCATGTTGAGAACGATGCGATCGCCCATACGGGTCACGGAAACCCCGGTACCCTGCAATTGCGCACGCAGTTCCGCCTCCTGCTGATCCATATAGTTGCCGATGGCCCCGCCGGCGAGACCGCCCACTGCGGCGCCGATCAGCGCACCTTTCCCGTCACCGCCGACCGCAAGCCCGGTTAGGGCACCGAGACCGGCCCCGATGGCGGCTCCACCGGCAGTATTGGAAACCTTCTGCTGACCTGTATAGGGATCAGTCGTGGTGCAGGCGGAAAGGTAGGTCGCGGCAAGCGCGACGAATGCAAGCTTCTTGATCATGCGAATCGAAGTCCCCGTCGTCTGTGGTGAAAGGTCATTTACCACAGATTGCGGCGATTACGGGACAGACGCTTGTCATTCAGCAGCGGATCGCTGACCGAACCGCTGCTCGATATAATCGATCACCAGTTTTTCGAAATCGGCGGCGATGTCCGGCCCGCGCAGGGTCAGTGCCTTCCGGCCGTCGATGAACACCGGAGCGGCGGGAGTTTCCCCAGTGCCAGGCAGGGAAATACCGATGTCGGCATGTTTGCTTTCGCCCGGACCGTTGACGATGCAACCCATCACCGCAACGTTGAGCGCCTCGACACCCGGATATTTCTCCCGCCAGACGGGCATGTTCTTACGGATATCTTCCTGGATGCGCTGGGCGAGCTCCTGGAACACGGTCGATGTGGTGCGGCCGCAGCCGGGGCAAGCGGCCACCACTGGGATGAACTGGCGGAAGCCCATGACCTGAAGCAGTTCCTGCGCGACCTGCACCTCGCGGGTACGGTCACCGTTCGGCTCCGGCGTCAACGAAACGCGGATCGTGTCGCCGATCCCGTGCTGCAGGACATAGCCCATGGCCGCCGACGAGGCGACGATACCCTTGGAGCCCATACCCGCCTCGGTAAGCCCAAGGTGAAGCGCATGGTTCGAGCGTTCCGCCAGCATGGAATAGACGGCAATCAGGTCCTGTACCTGGCTGACCTTCGCCGAGAGAATGATGCGGTTGCGTGGCAGGCCGATGTTCTCGGCGAGTTCGGCCGAGATCAGCGCCGATTGCACGATCGCCTCGTGCATGACCTGGCGCGCGGACATGGGCGAGCCTTCCGCGGCGTTCCGGTCCATCAACGTTGTCAGGAGATCCTGGTCGAGTGAGCCCCAGTTGACCCCGATGCGGACCGGCTTGTCGTAGCGGATCGCCATCTCGATGATGTCGGCGAACTGCTTGTCCTTTTTGTCCTTGAACCCGACATTGCCGGGATTGATCCGATACTTGGCAAGTGCCTCCGCACAGGCGGGATGATCGGCCAGAAGCTTGTGGCCGATATAGTGGAAGTCTCCCACCAGCGGCACGTCCATGCCGAGACGCAGCAGGCGCTCCCGGATCTTCGGCACGGCTGCGGCGCTCTCGTCGCGATCGACGGTGATGCGCACGATCTCCGACCCTGCCGCATGGAGTGCAGCAACCTGCGCCACGGTCGCATCAATGTCGGCCGTGTCGGTATTTGTCATCGACTGGACGACGACGGGAGCACCACCGCCGACAATCACACCGCCGACATCGACTGCCACGGTCGCCCGGCGTGGCTTCGGATCATATTCAAGCGGTGTGGACATAAAGCTCTCGCGTCTGAAAACCTACCCTTCAGGTGGAGGATGCCCTTGCCAATGTCAACCTTGCGGCATTGTCCACCGATGCGGCTCTTGCGATTTCAGTCGTGACGCACGCCGTCTGCATGGCGCGCCAGCGGCGACAACATCAATACGACCAGGTGCAGCACAGAGAGCGCGGCGAATATCATGGCAAGCCCGCTGTACTCGGCGATGAACCCGATGGCCGACGGCGCAAGAAGGATGCCCGAATACCCCATGGTGGTGACGACGGAAAGGCCGACGCCCGGCCGCAATCCGGGAAGGTTTCCGGCCGCCGAGAAGACGATCGGCACGAGGTTGGAAATCCCGATGCCCGCGAGCGCAAATCCGAGGATGGCGGTATCGGCGCTCGGAGCCAGTCCGGCAAGCAGCAGGCCTGTGACGGAAATCACGGCACAGACTCGCAGCGTCCGCACGGCTCCGAACCTGTCCCGGACGAGATCTCCCGCGAACCGCATAATCGCCATGGTCAGCGAGAAGGCCGCAAACGCGAATCCGGAGGCGGTGACGGAGGAGCCCAGTTCCTGGCGAAGGTAGAGCGCACTCCAGTCGATTACGGCTCCTTCCGGGATCATGCAGAAGAGGGCCATCAGGCCGAGCAACCAGGGCAGCGCCGTTCTCGGCAACCGCAACCGCTCATGCACCTCTTCCGGATGTGGAGCGTCCCGCAAGACCATGGGCCAGGCAAAGGCCAGCATCAGCGCAGCAGCAATCGTGACGAGGACCACATGGCCGGAAACCCCCATCCGTTCGATCAGGAAGCCACCTGTGGCGGCCCCGAGAAGGCCCCCCAGGCTCCAGAATGCATGGCAGGACGACATGATGGCCCGGCGCATGTGCTTCTCGACCGCAACGGCATTGGCGTTCATCGCCACATCCATCGCACCAATCAGGCCGCCAAAGAGAAAGATGGCGACCGCTCCCGACCAGATGCTACCGACCCAGGTCAGGAACAGAAGCGTCGGCACGGCAAGCAGTGCGGTGACCCGGGATACGGTGCTGGAACCAAAGCGAGCAATCTGGGCGCCGGCTATCGGCATCATTACCAGCGAGCCAAGTCCGAAGACGAGGATCATGACACCCAGCGCGCTCTCCGTCAGGCCCAGCCGGCTCGCAAATTCCGGGATCTTCGGCGCCCAGGCACCCACGAAAAAGCCGTTCATCAGGAACAGCAGCGCGACGCCTGCCCGCTCCCGCGTAACGTATGCCTGCCGCACACCAGCCGTCCTGCTTTGGGGCATGTCTATTCGATCCAGATCCCGTTGTGAGGCGAGATCTATTTCAATCGATTAGGATAGCAAGCCGCAAGTTCTCCTGCGGCCTCACATTTTATGTTAGATGTGCCAGTCCTGTGACAGGTCTATGTTCCGTACACGAGGAGAAGATCTTTCGCATCGATTTGGTCGCCGGCCTTTACCAGCAGTTCGGCCACGACGCCGTCCCGCTCGGCATGCAGTGCCGTTTCCATCTTCATCGCCTCGATCGACAGCAGCACATCGCCGGCCTTGACCGTCTGGCCGGCGGAGACAGCGACAGTGGAAATCACGCCCGGCATCGGCGCGCCCAGGTGGTTCGGTTCCGCAGCATCCGCTTTCCGCCGGACGGCGGATCCCGAGGCACCATGCATCCGGTCCGGCACCTTGATGCGGCGCGGCTGGCCATTCAGTTCGAAGAAGACGGTCACCAGGCCCTTGTCGTCGGTACCGCTCATGGCCTGATTGACGATCACCAGCGTCTTGCCGCGCTCGATCTCTGCAAACAGTTCCTCACCGTCCTCGAGTCCGTAGAAATAGGCATGGGTCGGCAGGACGGAGACCGGGCCATAGGTCTCGATCGCCTGCGCGAAGTCAGTGAAGACCTTGGGGTACATGAGGTAGGAAGCGAACTCGAAATCCGTGACGGAGCGTTCAAGCTTCGTCTCGATCGCCGTCCGTTCGGCATCAAGATCGGCATCGGCAAGCAGCGAACCCGGCCGCTCCGTATAAGGCTTGTCACCCTTGAGCGCCTTCTTCTGCAGCTTCTCCGGCCAACCCCCGGGAGGCTGACCGAGATCGCCCTTCAGCATCGACACAACCGAGTCCGGGAAAGCGATGTCCTTGTCCGGGTTCTCAACATCCGCCACCGTCAGGTCCTGGCTGACCATCATCAGCGCCATGTCGCCCACCACCTTGGAGGAGGGCGTGACCTTGACGATATCACCGAACATCCGGTTGGCGTCTGCATAGGTCTGGGCGACCCGGTGCCAGCGAGCATCGAGGCCAAGCGAGCGCGCCTGCTCCTTCAGATTGGTGAACTGCCCGCCCGGCATTTCGTGCAGATAGACTTCCGAAGCCGGTCCCTTGAGGTCGCTCTCGAACGCTGCGTACTGGTTGCGGACTGCTTCCCAGTAGAAGGAGATCCGGCGTATCCACTCCGGATCAAGGTCCGGATCTCGTTCCGTGCCCGACAGAGCCTCCACAATCGATCCGAGGCAGGGCTGTGAAGTGGTGCCGGAGAATGCATCCATGGCCGCATCGACGATGTCGACACCTGCCTCGACGGCCGCGAGCACCGTCGCTGCCGCGATGCCCGAAGTGTCGTGCGTGTGGAAATGGATCGGCAGATCCGTCGCCTCCCGCAGCGCCTTGAAGAGGACGCGTGCGGCCGCCGGCTTCAGGAGGCCCGCCATGTCCTTGACCGCGATGATATGGGCTCCGGCCTTCTCAAGCTCCTCCGCCAGGGATGTGTAGTACTTGAGGTCGTACTTCGGACGTGCGGCATTGAGCAGGTCACCCGTATAGCAGATGGCGGCCTCGCAGATCCGGTTCTCCTCCTGAACCGCATCCATCGAGACGCGCATGTTCTCGACCCAATTGAGGCAGTCGAAGACGCGGAAGACGTCGATGCCGCCGCGGGCGGCCTGCCGGACAAAGTACTTCACGACATTGTCGGGATAGTTCTTGTAGCCAACGCCATTGGCGCCGCGCAGGAGCATCTGCAGGAGAAGGTTGGGGGCTCCCTCGCGAACCAGTGCGAGCCGTTCCCATGGATCCTCCGTCAGGAAGCGCATGGAAACGTCGAAGGTGGCGCCGCCCCAGCATTCCAAGGAGAACAGGTTCGGTAGGGCTCGGGCATAGACTTCCGCGATCCGGGCGATATCGTGAGTGCGCATGCGTGTTGCAAGCAGCGACTGGTGCCCGTCCCGCATCGTGGTATCGGTCATCAGAACGCGGTTTTCGCTGCGGATCCACGCGGAGAACCCCTTTGGTCCAAGCCGGTCGAGCATCTGCTTCGTGCCATCCGGCACCGGACCGTTGATATAGGGAACAACCGGCTTCGCAGCCTGCGGCGACGGCAGGGGCCTCCCCTTCACTTCCGGATGCCCGTTGACGCTGACATCGGCAAGATAGGTAAGCAACTTCGTGGCCCGGTCCTGCCTCTTCACCTGCGCAAAGAGCTCCGGCGTCGTGTCGATGAACTTCGTCGTGTAGGAGTTGTCCCGGAAGCTCGGGTGGCCGATGATCGCCTCGAGGAAGGTGAGGTTGGTGGCGACTCCGCGGATGCGGAATTCCCGCAGGGCCCGGTCCATACGGCTGATCGCTTCCTGCGGCGTGCTGCCGGATGCCGTGACCTTCACCAGTAGCGGATCGTAATAGCGGGTGATGATCGCACCTGAATAGGCGGTGCCGCCATCGAGGCGGATCCCGAAACCGGCGGCCGAACGGTAGGCGGTGATGCGCCCATAGTCGGGAATAAAGTTCTGTTCCGGATCCTCGGTGGTGATCCGGCACTGCAGCGCGTGGCCGTTGAGGCGGATATCTTCCTGCCGCGGCACACCGGACTCGGCTGTGCCGATCGCCGCGCCTTCGAGGATGTGGATCTGCGCCTTCACGATGTCGATGCCGGTGACGACCTCGGTCACCGTATGCTCGACCTGAATACGCGGGTTAACTTCGATGAAGTAGAACCTGCCGGTGTCGGCATCCATCAGATATTCGACGGTGCCGGCACCGATATAACTCGTGGCCCTTGCGATCTTCAGGGAGTACTCGGCCAGTTCCTGACGCTGCGCTTCGCTGAGATAGGGGGCCGGAGCGCGCTCGACAACCTTCTGATTGCGGCGCTGAATGGAGCAGTCTCGCTCGAAGAGATGGACGACATTGCCGCGAGTGTCGCCAAGGATCTGGCTTTCCACGTGACGGGCCCGCTCGACGAGCTTCTCGAGATAGACTTCGTCCTTGCCGAAGGCCGCCTTTGCCTCACGCTTCGCTTCCGTCACTTCCTTGGCAAGGTCAGCTTCCGATCGAATGACGCGCATGCCACGGCCGCCGCCGCCCCAGGACGCCTTCAGCATCACCGGGTATCCGACCGCGGCCGCCATCCTCGCGACTTCAGCCATGTCATCCGGCAGGGGTTCCGTGGCCGGCACGACCGGCACGCCGACCGATACTGCAAGATTGCGTGCGGCGACCTTGTTGCCGAGCTTGCGCATGGTATCGGCGGTCGGACCGATGAAGATGATACCGGCCTCGTTGCACGCGTCGACGAACTCCGGGCTTTCCGATAGCAGCCCATAGCCGGGATGGATGGCATCTGCGCCCGAGAGCTTCGCAACCCTGATGATCTCCGGGATGGAGAGATAGCTCTCGATCGGCCCGAGATCCCGCTCCAGATGCGGACCGCGGCCCACCTGATAGCTTTCGTCCGCCTTGAACCGGTGGAGCGACAGCTTGTCTTCCTCGGCCCATATCGCAACCGTCCTTATGCCGAGCTCGTTGGCGGCGCGAAACACCCGAATAGCGATCTCGGAACGATTGGCGACAAGTATTTTCGATATGGGCAAGGTAGATCTCCTCCATCAACCGCGGCCGTTGCTGCACTGCGAAGAGCAATAGCCGCTTAAGCGGAGAAGTTCAATTTACTCGTTTTCAGAATAGCCGAGTCAGATCACGATGCCCTTGCGCAGCGCGAGCGCAACCACATGCTGACGGTTCTTGGCCTTCATCTTGTCCTGCAGGCCATTGATGTACCAGTCGACGGTGTGGCTCGATATCTGCAGCGTTCGGGCAATCTCCGGTGACGTCAACCCCTGAGTGAGATGGGAGATGACTTCCAGTTCGCGACGGGTGAGTGGAACACTGTCCGGTTCATGCTTCTCATGCTCCGAGGCCGCCCCCTGCAGCTCAAGGTACCGCCACATGATACGCTTTGCTGCCGTATCGAAGAGGCTGATCTCCACCGGTGAAAGGTCGACTGGTCGGCCAGTGATCGACATGTGGCCCATCAGGCCGTTCCGCCCATGGATAGGGAAAACATAGCCGTCGAGGATGCCGTGCCGCATCGCATCCTGCGTCAAGCGCTGCAGGCGGGCCCGCCGCGGATCATTACGCATCAGAGAGGCGGCATCCCGCATCCGAAAGGGGCGCTGGGCGACGAGCAGCATGCGTGCGACGGGATCGACCAAACCATAGCGCTTCGCGACATAGACCTGCCGCCAGTTCTCCGGCATCCGCGCAGCGAGAACATGCTCCGCTTCACCGTTTTCCGGCTTGGCACGAAGTGACAGCTCGTAGAAGTCGAACCGGTAAGGGCCCAGAAGGGCCTCGAGCTGGCCGATCAATTCTCCTGCAGTCTTCGCTTCGCCTGCAAGAACGAGAAGTTGCACAATTAGATGAACACTCAAAGCTGCCCCCAGCTCAATGCGATTGCCTGCCTAGACGGCGAATCTCCCGCAAGTGTTGATAATCCAGCAGCCATGGTTACCAACGGTTGAATTTGAAGCGCTAGATTTAGCGTCTCGCAACGTAATACTGACAGAACCGGATGAGCCGCCCTAGGTTCCCCACCAGCCAGTGCAGAACTTTTCGACTTGCTATCCATTGTTCAGCGGGCCTTCATGCTGAGGCAGCTAGAGGCTCTGGCCAAACCGGACTTTTGAGCCGCAGACGACATATCAGGAAAGGGTAGCGGCAGGTGACGCTGTTCCAAGTTTATACGAGAGCACTGAAGTACCTGGCCGATAACCGGCTCCGAGTCGCCGTGGTCGTTCTTGCCAACATCGTGCTGGCGGTGATCACGATCGCCGAGCCGGTGCTCTTCGGTCGCATCATTGACGCGATCTCTTCGGGCGGAGAGGTAACCGCCATCCTCATGCTCTGGGCGGGCTTCGGCGTCTTCAACACGGTGGCTTATGTTCTCGTGGCCCGGGAAGCCGATCGGCTGGCTCACGGGCGCCGTGCCTCGCTTCTCACCGAGGCCTTCGGGCGCATCATCTCGATGCCACTCGCATGGCATCATCAGCGGGGTACCTCCAATGCGCTACACACGCTGCTGAGGGCAAGCGAGACACTCTTCGGCCTCTGGCTGGAGTTCATGCGAACCCATCTTGCGACGGCGGTGGCTCTGCTGCTTCTCATCCCCACGGCCTTCTCCATGGATGTGCGCATGAGCATCGTGCTGGTGCTTCTCAGCATCACCTACTGGATGATCGGCAAGATGGTGATGAACCGCACCAAGGAAGGTCAGGCTTCCGTAGAAGGGCATTACCACAACGTGTTTTCGCATGTGAGCGATTCGATCAGCAATGTCTCGGTGCTACACAGTTACAACCGCATAGAGGCAGAAACGCGGGCGCTACAGGATTACACGAAGAACCTTCTCGCCGCCCAATATCCCGTCCTCGACTGGTGGGCCTTGGCCAGCGCCCTCAACCGGACGGCGTCGACCGTCTCGATGATGGTGATCCTGATCATCGGCACCATTCTCGTCCAGCAGGGAGAGTTGCGGGTCGGCGACGTCATCGCCTTCATAGGCTTTGCGAACCTTCTGATCGGCCGTCTCGATCAGATGCGGCAGTTCGCAACCCAGATCTTTGAGGCACGAGCGAAGCTCGAAGAGTTCTTCATTCTCGAAGACTCGGTCCAGGAGCGCGAAGAGCCGGCCGGCATGGCCGAACTGACGGATGTACGCGGCACGGTCGAGTTCAGGAACGTGTGCTTCGACTTTGCGAGCACCGCGCAGGGAATCCGGGACATCTCTTTCCTTGCCAAGGCAGGTGAAACGGTCGCGATCGTCGGTCCAACCGGCGCGGGGAAGACGACCCTCGTCAACCTGCTGCAGCGGGTCTATGATCCAAGGCAGGGACAGATCCTCATTGACGGGATCGACATTTCGACCGTTACCCGACGCTCGCTGCGCCATTCCATCGCTACCGTCTTCCAGGACGCTGGCCTTCTCAACCGCTCGATCACCGAAAACATCCGGCTTGGCCGTGAAGGCGCTACCGAGGAGGAAATCACCAGGGCCGCAGAGGCTGCCGCGGCGACGGACTTCATCGAGAGCCGTCTCACCGGCTACGACACGTCCGTCGGAGAACGCGGCAATCGCCTCTCTGGCGGCGAACGCCAGCGAATCGCGATCGCACGCGCCATCCTCAAGAATGCACCAATCCTGGTGCTGGACGAGGCGACCAGTGCCCTCGATGTCGAAACGGAGGCCAGGGTCAAGGCGGCAATCGACCGCCTGCGGGAGAACCGTACCACCTTCATCATTGCCCATCGCCTTTCGACCGTCAGGGATGCCGACAAGGTGATCTTCCTCGACAATGGTCGCATCGTCGAGATGGGCACGTTCGATGAACTGAGCCGTAGCGGCGGCCGCTTTACCTCCCTGCTTCGTACCAGCGGCATCCTGACTGACGAAGAGCACGCAAGCAGCATGCCCGTGGCGCAGGCCTGAACAACAGGGAAGATCTCGTTCCGATGTCTTCCCCGTCTCTTTAGGCGATAACCTGTTCCCGCATCCTTCTGCTGGAAACCTCCGACAGCAGGATGCCTTGGTCGCTGTCTACTTGGATGCCATTGACCGAAACAGAGAGCCCCTCCTCGCGTCTCTCGACGACGACATTGTAGCGGACCCCATCGACCATGATCTCGGCTGAGTAACCCGGCCAGTCGGCTGGTATCGTCGGTCGGACAACAAGACGCTCCGCCTCCCGGCGGATGCCGAGAAAACCCTCGACTGCGACTCGGTACAGCCATCCGGCCGAACCCGTATACCAGGTCCAACCACCGCGCCCGGCAAGATCCCCGGCACCATAGACATCGGCTGCAACCACATACGGTTCCACCCGATATTGCTCCGCAGCTTCCGCATCCCGTGCATGATTGATCGGGTTAAGGAGGTTGAAGCATCGCCAGGCATCATCTGTTCGCCCGAGCCGGATCAGCGCAAGCACCACCCATGCAGCCGCATGGGTGTATTGCCCTCCGTTTTCGCGCACGCCGGGCGGATATGCCTTGATATAGCCGGGGTCTAGGGCCGCTTCTGCGAACGGAGGCGTGAAGAGCCGGATGATCCCCGTATTGTCATCGACGAGTTCCGAAAGGACAGCATCCATCGCCTGAGCAGAGCGTTCGGGATCGGCTGCCCCGGAGAGAACACTCCATGACTGAGAAAGGGAATCGATCCGGCACTCTGTGTTTTGCGCCGAGCCGAGCGGGGAACCATCATCGAAATAGCCGCGCCGATAGTAGGCCCCATCCCAGCCCGCAGTCTCCAACGCTTCTTTCAGCCGCGCGGCATGCTCCTTCCAGAGCCCTTCACGAGACAGGTCTCCACGTTTTGCGGCATGGACGCCAAACTCGGTAAGCGTGCCGAGAAGGAACCACCCAAGCCAGACGCTCGAGCCCTTCCCGCCAATGCCAACGCGGTTCATTCCGTCGTTCCAGTCACCCCCGAGGATCAGCGGCAATCCATGTTCTCCGGTCCGGCTGACAGCCAGATCGAGAGCGCGGGCCGCGTGTTCATAGAGGGTGGCCGTTTGCGAGCTGGCGCCAGGCTCGAAGAAGGAGTCGTGCTGTCTCTCGTCGAGGATCGGACCCTCGATGAAGGGAAGCTCCTCATCGAGGATGGTGTCGTCCCCCGTTACCCGCATATATTCGTTTGCGGCGTAAGCGAGCCAGACCACATCGTCGGCGATCCGGGTGCGCACGCCGGCTCCTCCCTGCGGTAGCCACCAGTGCTGCACGTCTCCTTCCGGGAACTGCCGCGATCCGGCCGCGAGGATCTGCTCCCGCGCGAGCGACGGATGCTGGGCGAGGAAAGCCAGCGTGTCCTGCAACTGGTCGCGGAAGCCATATGCTCCACTGGCCTGATAGAAGGCGCTGCGCGCCGCGATGCGGCAGGCGAGCGCCTGGTAAGGAAGCCAGTAGTTCACGAGGGCATCGAAGGCCTTGTCGGGTGTGGCGACCGACAATCTGCCGGTAAGATCCCGCCAATGACGCCTGGTCGCATCCAAGATCTGGCTGGCATCTTCGGCTCGAACCTGGCGCAGCAACGCGATCGCTTCCTCCGCTGTCTCGGCGTCCCCTAGGTAGAAGACTATTTCCTTCTCCTCGCCGGGCGCGAGCGTGACGTCGCAGGCGATCGCCGCGCATGGATCACCGTCAATCCCAACCGAGCCGTTCAGATCCTCCAGGGATGCCAGCGCGGCCGGATAGGCGATCGATCCAAAGCGACCGATGAAATCGCGACGGCTGGTTGTGAAGCTGGAAAGCTTTGCATTCGCGGTTAGGAATGCGTGACGGCGATAGGCGGTGTTGAACCGGTTCGTCGCCAGCAAAGCGCCGGTCTCCGGGTCATTGCTCGTAACGATATAAGGCATCGTCCTGGCCGAGTTGTTGCCAAGCAGCCATTCGGCATACGCAAACACCCGCAGCTCCCGTGGGGCCGAACCCTCGTTCCGGACGCTGAGCGACGAGATTTTGACCGGACGCCGCTGGTCAACCGTCTGCGTCAACGTAACCTTCAATCCTTCTTGGTGGGTTGAGAAGCTGGAATAGCCGAGCCCGTGACGCGCCTCGAAGACAGTGTCGGACCGTCTCGCAAGGGCCGCGAAAGGGCTGATTACGGTCCGGCTGTCGCGGTCAAGGACGTAGAATGCCTCGCTCGGCCGGTTGACTACAGGATCGTTCGTCCAAGCGGTAAGCTGGTAGTCTCGCGAGTTCTGTGACCAAGTGTAGCCACCGCCCTCAGCTGCGACATGGAAGCCGAACCGCTCGTTGGCGACGACATTGATCCAGGGCTGCGGGGTGTTCTGGCCGCCGCGGAGGCGAACCACGTACTCGCTTCCGTCCTTGTCGAACCCGCCGAAGCCATTCCAGAAGTCCAGACCTTCACTAAGCGCCGACCCGGATGCGGCCACCGGATCGTGAGCGGAGACCAGCGGCCGCTGGTAGGTCGCCGCATCGGCAGGTGTCGAGAATAGCGAGACTGCACGGTTGATCTGGTCGATGAGCTTGCCGTTACGGGCATGAAGAACAATGCGCGCCGCAGATATGATTGCGTCGAAAGTCCCGTCGTCCATGAGATCCCGGCGCAGCACGAAGACATGGTCACGCCCCGATTCTGCTTGGCTCGCTCGGCGCAGACCCTCGCTCATGCTCTCGAGCGCATGCTGCATTTCCTGTGCGTAGGAGGACGCCTGTTCGTTGATGATGACGAGGTCGGCGATGACCCCGCGTGAGCGAAGGTATTCCTGGGCGCTCAGCGCCTCCTTCGCCACTCCCACGTCCATGTCATCATTGATGCGCAGGACCAAGATCGGATGATCGCCGGATATGGCCATGGGCCAAAGAGCCGATTGCGGTTGCAGGCCAGAGAGCAATGTCTCCTGGTCCGAACGGAGATGCATGTCGGGGTAGATCAGGTAGCGTGCAAGGTGCTGGAAGCTGGCGGCCTGCTGGGAGGTTACGCCCAGATGGCGCATCTGGACCTGGGTTCTCGTCCACGCCTGAACAAGTTCGTGAGCGAAGGCATCCGGATGGCGATAACGCTCGATCGCCTGATCAAGCTCGTCGCGCTTCGGTGCGGCAATCGTCCAGAAGATCATCGTGATCTTCTTGCCGGCCGGCACCCGGACGACACGCCGAAGGGACATGATCGGGTCGAGAGTGAAGCCGTCGGTACCCGAGAGGGCGGCATCCCTGTCAAAGGCTGCGGCCTCTGCCAGGCTGCGGCCACGCCCGAGGAACTTGCGTCGGTCCGTCTCGAATTCGGTCGGCCGGGCCGAGCCGGCGTTGTCGGCCGCCAGATGGGCAACCATCATGTCCGGATCGTTCGGGGTCCGCTTGTTTCGCCAGGCACGGATAACATCGCCGCGCTTGCCGATCTCGGTGCGTACGAACATTCGCGAGAACACGGGATGGGCGTTGTCGTCCTGTTCCATCGCCAGAACCGGTTCGAGATAGGATGTGATCTCGATAAAACGATCGTCATCGCCCATGTTCAGCAATGTCACCCGGCGCCCTTCGGCGTCGTGTTCGCTGGCAACAATGCACTCCACCACGCTTGTCAGGTCGCCGACGGTCTTGTGGAACTCCACCTTGTCGTCGCCGAACATGGTCCGCGCAGTTTCGCCTTCAGCGCGCCGGGGCTCGGCGGTCGTGGACCACCATTCGCCTGTCGCCGTATCGCGGAGGAAGATGAACTGGCCCCAGCGGTCCTCGGTAGGATCCGGCTTCCATCGCGAGACAACCTGTCCGTTCCAACGGGAAGCGCCGGAACCGGTCGCTGTCAGCATTACCGAGTAGTGGCCGTTGGAGAGGAGAGCGATCTCGCGATCCCGGAACGCAGGGTTCTCGATCGTACGGATCTCCGGCCGTAGCAGTTCTGACCGACCTCTGCCGGGCGTCTCCTCGTACTTCGCGCTCATCACCGGAACGTCGCGCGGGGCCTTTTCCTGCAGCAGGAGCTCCGCAGCCTCTATGACGGGATCGGCATGGAAGAGCTCGCGGAGATAGCCGTTGAAGACGACGTTCGCGACCGCAGCGATCGACATACCATGGTGGTGTGCATAGTAGTTGTAGACGACAGCACAGCGGGAACCGGCAGGAACGCGAGTAGGCGTGAAGTCGACGGCATCGTGGAAACCGTAGCGCCCGAGCGCTCCGAGCTTCTGGAGACTCTGGAGGTTGTCGATGGCGGCCAGGGGATCGTACTGGCTGGCCAAGATCGAGGCATAGGGAGCGATGACCGCGTTCTGCCCAAGCCCGCGCTTGAGGCCGAGCGTCGGAACCCCGAAGTTCGTGTACTGATAGTTCAGCAGGTGGTCGCGGGCGTTGAAAGCTGCTTCCGATATGCCCCACGGCGTTCCCAGCCGCCGGCCGTGAGCAATCTGCTCCCGCACGACGAGGTTGTTGGTCTGGTTGAGGATACCTCCTTGCCGTTCCTGCATGACGAGAGGCGGCATGAGGTATTCGAACATGGACCCGGACCATGAAACGAGCGCGCCCTGGGCACCGATCGGCACCACCTGACGCCCAAGCCGATACCAATGCTCATTGGGCAGGTCACCCTTGGCAATCGCGAAGAGACTTGTAAGACGGCATTCGGATGCAAGCAGGTCGTAGCAGGCCTCATCCAGCTCGTTGCCGTCGAGCCGGTAACCGATGGAGAGCAGTCGGCGGTCCTTCCGGAACAGGAAGGTGAAATCCATGCTGAAGGCGATGTCTCGCGCCCTGTCAGCGAGGGCGACGAGCCGCCTGCGCAGAGGCTCGATATTGGCGTGGTCAAAGACGCTGTCGGAAATATGCGCCTCGCAGACCTCAACCAGTTCGTTCGACCAATAGAGCAGTTCCTCGCTCAGGGAGGACTGCGTCTCGTGGTGAAGGTTTGCCGCAAGCTTCTGGATGTCGCGCGCCAGCACGGCGAGATTGATGATCCGGATCGATGCAAATTCGTGCTCGCGCTTCACGGCTGCCAGGGCATTGCCGAAGCCGTTCACCCGCTCCTCGATCCGGCGCCGCAACGGCCGGACGGTCTTTCTGTCATCGGGCAGCGCCTTCAGCGCCAGCGACAGGATTCCTGCAACATCGCCGACGCCGTCGAGGCTTGACTGCAGGTGCGCAGAGGGTGCTTCCCCCCATGCCTTGCAGGCCGAGGAAATCGCGATCAGATGGCCGGCAAGATTGCCGCTGTCCACCGAGGAAATGTACCTCGGTCCGAGTGGCGCAAGGCTGTCCGTATGATACCAGTTCACCAGGTGACCGCGGTATTTCTCCATCTTCCCGACGGTCTCAATCGTTCGCTCAAGCCGCTCGATGGTCTCCGCAAAGCTGATCCAGCCGAACTGGCGTGCGGACACGACGGAAAGAAGATAGACGCCGATATTGGTGGGTGAGGTCCGACGCGCAACGACCGGCTCCGGCCGCTCCTGGAAGTTGTCCGGCGGCAGGTGGTTCTCTTCTGCCGTCACGAAGGTGTCGAAGTAACGCCAGGTCCGACGTGAAATCTGCCGAAGCTCGGTGGCGGCCTCATCGGGAACGAACAGCCGATCTTCCGTCTCGGCGGACTGGCTAACATACCAGGCCACCAGCGGAGACAGTATCCACAGCATCGCGAAGGGCAGGCCGACGAGAAACGCGTTGTCGCCCGGGATCGCTGCGAAGATGATGCTGAAGACAGCAATCGTCGGCGCATGCCACATCTGCTTGTAGTAGTCCAAGGGGCTGCCCTGGGCACTGGACTGGATGCTTGCGGCAGTCTTCCATTCCAGCATGAGCTTGCGGCTGACGAACAGGCGATAGAGCGACCGGCCGATCGCGTCGGTCATCAGGCAGGCCATGTCGGCGATGAACACGACGCGGAGCGCCACCTGTGCGTTGGCAGAGCGGATCTCCGACCAGACGGAGTAGAAGTGGGCACGCGGCACGATGTCCCGGCTTCCGGGCAGGAGCCCGGTGACGAGCGACAGGGTGGGCGCCACGAAGAGCAGGAAAATCAGGAATATCTGCCAGACAAGTGCGCCAAGCGGTTCGAAGAAGTACCAGCCAAGGACGGAGGCGAAGAACCAGGCGATCGGGGTCAGCGACCGGCGCAGGTTGTCGACCATCTTCCACCGGCCGAGCGCCGTGATCCCGCGGCCGGGATCGAGGATATAGGGCAACAACTGCCAGTCGCCCCGCGCCCAGCGATGCTGGCGGGATACCTCGACCTCATAACGTGTCGGGAAATCCTCGACCAGTTCCACATCGGTGACGAGTGCGCAGCGGGCGAACGATCCTTCGAGAAGATCGTGACTGAGAACGGAGTTCTCGTCGATCCGACCTTTGATCGCCTGCTCGAACGCATCAATATGATAGAGGCCCTTGCCTGTGAAAGTACCCTCTCCGGTGAGGTCCTGGTAGACATCCGAAACGGTGAAGACGTAAGGGTCCAGGCCGCGGCCAACGGAGAACACCCTCTGGAAGACGGATGCGTCCTTGCCCGTCGTCAGCGACGGCGTAACCCGCGGCTGAAGGATTCCATAGCCTTCGATTACCCGACCAGAATCCGGATCGTGAACCGGCTGGTTGATCGGATGGTGGAGCTTGCCTGCCAGCTTGGTCACCGCATCACGCATGAGCCGGGTGTCGGAATCCAGCGTCATCACGTATTGGACGCCATCCGGAATCACATTTGCGCCCGGCAGGAAGCTCGTGTCCTTGTCTCCTCGCAGGAGCAGGTTGAGTTCATGAAGCTTGCCGCGCTTCCGCTCCCAACCCATCCATACACCTTCGCTGGGGTTGAACAGCCGGCGCCGGTGGAGAAGGTAGAAGCGCGTCCGGCCGTCGAAGGCGTATTTGCGCGCGAGGTTGGCGACTTCCCGCTTTGCGTATTCGAGAATTTCGATATCTTCCGGAGATTCCTCGACCTGGCCGTCCTTCCAGTCGCTCACCAACGCGAAATAGATTTCGCCGCGCGGGTTCGCGAGATAATGGACCTCAAGGTTCCGGACCAGTTCATCCACCGTATCCCGGTTCGTGAGCATGCATGGCACGGCAAGCAGTGTGCGGGCGTCCTCGGGAATACCGTCCTTGAATTCGTAGCCGACGAGACGTGCGGGTTTCACGAAATAGGTGACCAGCGTGTTAAACAGGCCCGTCGCTCCTTCCGATGCCGGCAGCGCAAACATCACGAGGAAGAGCGCAAGCAGCGGCCCGGGCATACCGGCTTCGGCGAGGAACCAGCCGACGACCACCATCGCCAGAAGCGTCAGCGCAACAACGGGAATGGCAACAGCCAGCCAATGTAGCCGCCGAACCTGTCGGATGGTGCGCTGCAGGAGCGGAGGACTGTAACCCACTTCCGCCTCTAGCCGCTTGCGGCGGCGTCCGACGAGGAAGGCGCCGATATTGCGCTCACCTGCATCTGCACCGCTGCGCTCGGCCTCGGCTGCGAGCTCGATGGCAGCCCGTGCCACCTCGATCTCGGTCTTGGGGGAGCGACGCGCCAACTGCTCCACCCGGTTGCGGTAACTGTTGCGCGAGCCGAAATCGAGAGCTTCATAATCGGACCTCTCGCGGAAGATCCGATCCACATGCGAGACATCCTCGAACCAGACGCTCCACTCGGTGTCGTCGATCTCGCGCAGGCTCTTGATGATATTGCCCATCGTGACGTTGCCGGAGGCAAGGCGGTTGTGCTCCGCCATCATGACCTCTTCGGCATCCGTGCCGGCCTGCTGGAGCCGCTCGTCGAGCCACGACACCGCAAAGCTGGATGTCTGGGAGGCGTTGCGAAGCCGGTAAAAGAACTGCGTCGCGAAGGTATGGTCGGCAGCGAAAGGCTCCATGTCCTTCAGGACACCGGCGCTGGCACCCTCATCGTTCAGCCGGACGATGCGGTCCGCCAGCTCGTTCGCCCTGATCCGCATGCGCCGGGACTTGTCCACACGCACCGCGATCCGCCGGAGGTTTTCAATCAGTACGAAGCGAAGAATGGAAGGCAGCGCCCAGAGTTCACCGATTTCGAGCGGCTCCGTTTCCTGGAAGCCTTCGACGAGCGAAGCCAGCGACTCCTTCGAGACCGTGCTGTGGGTATGTGCCACATAGAGCCAGGCGAGCGCCATGACCCGCGGCATGCTGTGACCGCCGATGGTTACTCGGGGAAGCTGGCGATAGAACCTCCGTGGGAAGTCACGACGAACCTCCTGGATCGCCTCTTCGACGATATAGTGATTGTCGATCAGCCACTCGGCCGCCGGCGTGATGGCCGCTCCCGCATCGACGTCGGCTGCGATCGTCCGGTAGATGCGAAGAATGTCCTTCTCATTGGAGCGGTGGCGGCCGTAGAATTCGAAGGGCGCGAACTCCGGAAGGCGCTGCAGCCCGTCACGGCCGAATACCTGCCCCAGATCCCGCAATTCCTCGTTCTTCATGTACGCCGCACGGATCGTGTCGTTATGATCGACATGCTTGACGTCGGTATCGCGGGGGGAGGCTGACGGAGTGCTGTGAAAAGACATGGTTCTTCTGTCTACGCTTCGATCTGGAGCCGTGGGGCACATGCCTGCAGGACAAGCCGTTCATCGTCGTGCCGATCAAGGCACCCTGGTGACCAGAAAGTCTCCGAGATCGGGGAAAATAGAGGGGACTCTGGATTTTGCAAACAGCGTCTGCCTGAGGAGGGAATCGTGCAGTTCGCGCTTAACCCGCGCAGGCTGAACGCAAGCTGAATGGCGGCCACCGCGCGTGTCGGGGCTTACCTTGGCTGAGCGCCATGCTATGGGTGTCCCCGCGGCTCCGACAGGCTCTCAACTTTACCACGAAGGCAAATAGAAACATGACGATCCACATCCCGAACGACATGCCGGAGTTGGTGGCAATCCGGCATCATCTCCACCAGCATCCGGAACTCGGCCTATCGGAATACGGAACGTCAGAATACCTTGCCGGCATGTTGTCCACCCTCGGATATGAGGTGGCGCGGGGGCTCGCGAAGACGGGACTGGTGGCAACGCTCCGGAACGGCACGAGCAACCGGTCGCTCGGCATTCGCGCCGATATCGATGCGCTGCCAATCCTGGAGGAGACGGGGACAGCACATGCCAGCAAGACCGATGGCCTGATGCACGCTTGCGGACATGACGGCCATATGACCATGCTGCTGGGCGCTGCCCGGCTTCTCGCCGAAAGACGCAATTTCGATGGAACGATCCACCTGATCTTCCAGCCGGCAGAAGAGAATTTTGGCGGCGCCCGGCTGATGATCGAGGACGGGCTGTTCGAGCGCTTTCCATGCGATGCCGTCTTTGCGCTTCACAACGATCCGGGCCTTCCATTCGGAGAAGTCCATCTGCGGGAAGGACCGATTATGGCGGCGGTCGACGAGTGCCGCATCGTCGTCAACGGCCGGGGTGGCCACGGCGCCGAGCCCCAGGAAACGGCGGACCCGATCATTGCCGGTGCAAGCATCATCATGGCGCTGCAGACCGTCGTATCACGCAACCTGCATCCACTCGATCCCGCCGTCGTCACGGTCGGTGCCTTTCATGGCGGACAGGCGAGCAATGTCATTCCGGAACGGGCCGAAATGCTGCTGACCATCCGGTCCTTCGATCCCAAGGTTCGTGACCTGCTCGAGGCGCGCATTCGTGCGGTGGCGGAGGGACAGGCGGCAAGCTACGGCATGTCGGTCAGCATCGAATACGAGCGCGGCTACGAGCCGACCGTCAACCACGCTGCGGAGACGGAGTTCGCCCGGCAGGTGGCCAGGCGCGTGGTCGGACCGGCGAAGGTGCACGATGTCCCGCGCCCGACGATGGGAAGCGAGGATTTTGCCTACATGCTAGCCGAAAGGCCCGGCAGCTACTTCTTCCTGGGCACGAGGCGGACGGAGAAGGACCCGCCGCTTCATCATCCGCGGTACGATTTCAATGACGACGTCCTGCCGATTGGCGCGGCCCTGTGGGTCGAGCTCGCGGAGAGTTGGCTGCCCGCGACCAACTGAGCCTAAGCAGAGAGGAGCGTTCAACCGAACCGCTTGAGGGCAGCGTCGAAGACATCGTTGTCGATGTTGCCTCCTGAGGCGATGACGATGACCGTATCGCTAAGCGTCTCGCCATGAAACAGAGCGGCGGCCAGCGCCACGGCGCCGCCGGGCTCGACTGCAATCTTTAAACGGCTGAACGCTAGCACGACCGCCTGAAGCGCCTCGTCATCGCTGACGGCGATGCCTGGTCTGGCAAGCCGCGACAGGATCGGAAACGTGAGGTTGCCCGGCTGGGGGGTGACGATCGCGTCGCAGATGGAGCCGGTCTGGCTGGCATTCCGCTGGATGGTCCCCGCGTCCAGCGAGCGCGCGAAATCGTCGAAGCCGGTGGGCTCACACGTCCGGACCCGAAGTGCGGGCGCCTTCGCTTCAAGCGCAAGCGCGACCCCAGAGGCCAAGCCACCGCCGCCGGTTGGAACGAGCACATCTGCCGTATCGATGCCCTCTTCCCGTGCCTGCTCCGCGATCTCCAGGCCAGTTGTTCCCTGTCCCGCGATGACCAGCGGCTCGTCAAAGGGGCGGATCAGCGTCAGGTTGCGTTCACTGGAAAGCCTGGCGCCGATGGCATCCCGATCCTCCGTTGCCCGATCATAGAGCACGACCTCGGCACCGAAGGCCTTGGTATTGGCGATCTTGATGCGCGGGGCGTCCGACGGCATGACGATGACGCTCGGGATATTGTGAAGTTTCGCCGCAAGAGCCACGCCCTGCGCGTGATTGCCGGACGAGAATGCGATCACACCCTTTTCTCGAACCTCGGGCGACAAGGCCGAGATGGCGGACCATGCGCCCCGGAACTTGAAGGATCCGGTGTGCTGCAGGCATTCGGGCTTCACGAAGATCCGTCGCCCGGCAATCTCATCGAGGAAGGGCGAGGTAAGGAGCGGCGTGCGCCGCACCCGACCGGCAAGACGGTCGCGTGCGGCCTCGATCATCTGTATACTTGTCATGTTGGACCCTGTTGAGGCGCCGAGAGCCGGCGCCCTTGATCAGGGCAACGTATAGGCAGTTTTCACCACAGTGAAGAACTCGGCTGCGTATTTCCCCTGCTCGCGCGGACCGAAGGAAGACGCCTTGCGACCGCCGAACGGCACATGGAAATCCACGCCTGCTGTCGGAAGATTGACCATGACCATGCCGGCCTCGGAGTTGCGCTTGAAATGCGTCGCATACTTGAGGCTGGTGGTGGCGATGCCCGCCGACAGGCCGAAGGGCGTATCGTTGGCAACAGCGAGAGCTTCCTCGTAATCCTTCACCCGGATGACGCTCGCCACCGGCCCGAAGATCTCCTCGCGGGAAATGCGCATCTGGTTCGTTGCTTCGGTAAAGAGCGTCGGCTGCAGGTAGAAGCCAGGGGTTTCGCGTTCGATGCGCTCGCCGCCGAACTCTAGCTTGGCGCCTTCCTTCTTGCCGATCTCGATATAGTCCATGTCCTGCTGGAGTTGCTTCTCGTCCACGACCGGGCCGATATGCGTTCCCTGCTTGAGAGCATTGTCGACGTTGAGCGCCTTCAGCTTATCCGTCAGCGCCGCCACGAACCTGTCATGGATGCCTTCGGTCACGATGATGCGCGACGAAGCGGTGCAGCGCTGACCGGTAGAGAAGAAGCCGGAATTGGCTGCCGCTTCCACGGCGACATTGAGATCGGCATCGTCCAGAACCACCATCGGGTTCTTGCCGCCCATTTCCAACTGGAACTTGCGGTTATGCTCGATGGAAGCGAGCGCCACGCGCTTGCCCGTCCCGGTGGAGCCGGTAAATGTGATGCCGGCAAGATCCGGGCTGTCCAGCATTGCCTGACCGACGACGGAGCCGCGGCCCATGACCAGGTTCAGCACACCCTTCGGCAGGCCGGCGCGATGCAGAATATCGACGATCGCCCAGGCGCAGCCCGGAACTAGGTCGGCAGGTTTGAACACGACAGTATTGCCGTAGCAAAGCGCCGGCGCGATCTTCCACGCAGGAATGGCGATCGGGAAGTTCCACGGGGTAATGATGCCGATCACGCCGAGCGGCTCGCGGGTAATTTCCACGCCGATGCCAGGACGTGCGGATGGCACAACCTCGCCCGTCAGCCGCAGCGCTTCGCCAGCGAAGAAATCAAAGATTTGGGCCGCGCGGATGGTTTCGCCGATTGCCTCCGGCAACGTCTTGCCTTCTTCGCGCGCCAGGAGCTTGCCAAGCTCCTCCTTGCGCGCCAGGATTTCGTCCGCGGTCTTCTTCAGGATCGCGTGGCGCTCGAGGATCCCGGACTGCGACCACTTCGGGAAGGCCGCCTTGGCAGCGGCAATCGCCTGCTTGGCATCATCGGCGGAGCCCTGTGCATAGGAACCGACGACGTCGTTGGTGTCGGAGGGGCTGATGTTTCTGGAGGCGTCGCTGCCCACCCATTCGCCGGCAATGAGGTTCTGGTAGATGGTCATGATGCACGCTCCTTGTGTCTTCGGTCGGGGCCTGACTTACGACGTCGAGCTGTCGCGTTCAATAGTATGACTAATGTTTTCCGGACGCTCATCCGCCACCCCTTCAGCGTTCGGCAGCCGGACGCGGGCCTTTATCGGCAGATGATCCGACGCCAGACGGGCAAGCGGCGTATCATGGGCGGCAACGGGACCGAGTATCTCGGGGCGGTTGGCCATGATCCGGTCGAGCGCCAGCACGGGAAGGCGGGACGGGAAGCTGGGCACTGCCGGCGGCAGACCGAAGATGGACGTCAGCGTGTTGAGCGAAGAGCGGTCGCCGAGGCGCCACTCGTTCAGATCGCCCATCAGCACAGTCGGCTGGTCGTCACGGGACCGGAGGAGATCGATGATCATGCGAGTCTGCTGGTGACGGGACCGGTGAAGGAGACCAAGATGCGCGGCGATGACGCGCAGGCTGCTCCCGTCCTTCAGATCCAGTTCCGTCATCAGCGCGCCGCGAGGTTCGAGCCCCGGCAGCTTCACCTGGTGGACGTCACGGATCAGTCCCTCGCGGAACAGGATCACATTGCCGTGCCAGCCATGCGCCTTGGAGCGCCCGCCAAGCGGCACCGGCAACAGACCCGTTTCGCGTTCGAGCCAGTCAAGGTCGAGGAGACCGCGACGCTCTCCAAACCGGGTATCGGCTTCCTGCAGCGCAAGCACATCCGCAGCGATCTCGCGGATCACTTCCTTGGTTCGGTAGGGATCGAACTTGCCGTCAACGCCGACGCACTTATGGACATTGTAGGACGCAATCAGCAGCCCCTCGCCCGCATCTTCGCTAGACGCGCCGCCTGCAGCCTTCCCCCGCCGCCGGCGCTCCCGGATGGAGGCGAGAATATTGGCCGAAAGTCGTTCTCGTCGCGTCCTCATGGTTCTCCAGCAAGCGTCTTTATTGATCCGCTCAGTTTAAAGATATGGTGACCCGAGCCAGAGCATCCTGTCGAGCAGCCGCGCCGGGAATGGGCGGTCTCGCAACCCGTCCAGTGTAACCTGGGTTGCAGTGGAAATGGCGAGATCAATCCTTCGTTCCAGTTCCTGCGCGAAAGAACTGTCCATTACCTCAAGGTCGACCTCGAAGTTGAGGCGCAGCGAGCGGGGGTCTAGGTTCGAAGAACCGACGAAAGCCCAGCATCCGTCGATCGCCATCAGCTTTGAATGATTGAACGCTCCAGGCGCGCGCCAGATCCGGCAATAGTTCTTCAGCAGCTGATCGAACTGGCCGGCCATCGCGCGGTCGACGAGCGTCAGGTTGTTGGCCTGGGGGACCACCACGTCGACCTCCACCCCACGCCTCGCAGCCGTGACCAGGGCAGTGGTCAATTCCCGGTCCGGCAAGAAATAGGGGGACGCGATGCGTATCGACCGGCCTGCGACGGAGAACGCGCCCATCAGCATCTTGTGGTTGGTTTCGACACTGCGATCGGGACCAGAGGCGACCGCCCGGATCGCCACGGGCTGGCCCGGCTCGCTCGTCGGCGAGATGATCTGCCATGGTTCGCCGTGGAGATCCTCGCCGGAACTGAAACGCCAGTCGGAGGCGGCAATGGCAAAGAGATCCGCAACGACCGGCCCCGTGATCCTGAAATGCGTATCAACCGCGCAATCTGCCCCGAAAAGCTCGCCGGAGAACGCTTCGCGAATGTTGACGCCACCGGTGAATGCCACGCAGCCGTCGACGACCAGTATCTTCCGGTGGGTGCGCAGATTGGCATAGGGCAGTCGCAGGCCCATGATGACATTGCCGTTGAAAACGTCGACCGTCACGCCACCATCGCGCAGCATCCCCAGCACGCTCGGCACCGAGTAGCGAGCGCCGACCGCATCGATCAACACCCGCACCGCCACTCCCCGTCGGACTGCGGCCGTGAGGGCCTCAACGAAACGGCGTCCCACCCGATCGCGATCGAAGATGTAGGTTTCGAGAAGGATCGACCGCTGCGCCTCGTCGATTGCCGTCAGCATCGCGCGGTACGCATCATCACCGGTAACGTGCGTCTCGATGGAGTTGCCGGTGGTGATGTCGTGTTCGGTCACCCGGTCGCCCAGGATCTTCATTGCGGCGAAGCGCTCGCCGAACCGTTCGGCGATCATTTCTCCGGTCGCGTCATAGGCCTCGAAATGATCCCGGGCGTGGCCCAGGAGCAAACGCCGGTCACTGATCGCGCTGCGGCGGATGCGGTTGATTCCGGCAATAAAGTAGAGAACCGCCCCGACGATCGGCGAAAGAATGATGATGCCGACCCAGCCGATTGCCGACCGCACCTCTTCCTTCGTCATTGCTGCGTGAACGGCAGCCGCCGCCCCCAGCACAAGCGAGAGCAGGAAGAGGATTTGGGGCCAGTAAGGCTCAATGGCGGTCAGCATGATGCGAAGATATAGGCTGTTCTTCGCCCCCCGCAATCAGCGATCGCGCGATACCGGTTACGGCTATTGTCACGCAGCGCCGATCTCCTTCGCGAATGCATCCAGGGAGGCTTCAAAGGTATCGAAGATGGTGTTGATCTGCTGCTCGTCGACGATCAATGGCGGGCAGAGCGCGATACTGTCCCCGATCGCCCGGCCGATCACGCCCTTGTCCAGCATGAGGGCGGCGAACTTCGGGCCCAACTGCCCGGCCGCAAAACCGTCTCTGGGATGGAGTTCCAGTGCACCGATCAGCCCGACGCCCCGCGCCTCCACCGCCAGCGGATGAGCTTCCAGTGCCTTCAGGCGCTTGATGAAGAGCGGGCTGAGCTCGCGTACATTGCCGACCAGGTCGCGCTCCTCGATGATTGCCAGGTTCTCCAGCACGACGGCGGCTGCGACCGGATGGCCGCTCGCGGTGAAGCCATGCCCGAATGTTCCGATCTTCGCCGACTCGTCAGCCAGCGGCGCATAGACCCGTTCGTTGATGAGCAAGGCAGAGATAGGCTGGTAGGACGAAGACAACTGTTTCGATACGGTGATGATGTCGGGCTGCAAGCCGTAGGTCGTGGTACCGAACATCTCGCCGGTCCGTCCGAAGCCGCAGATCACCTCATCGGCGATCAGCAGGATGTCGTACTTGCGGAGGACCGCCTGAATAGCATTCCAATATCCTGCAGGCGGCACGATGACGCCGCCCGCGCCCATGACCGGTTCACCAATGAAAGCGGCCACGGTATCAGGGCCTTCCTTGAGGATCAGGTCCTCCAGATCGCGAGCGCATCGCGCGACGAAGTCCTCTTCTGTCTCGCCCTCCTGCGCGAAGACACGATAATGCGGACAGGTCGTGTGCAGGACATTCGACAGCGGCAGGTCGAAGGACCGGTGATTGTTGGGAAGGCCGGTCAGGCTGGCGCTGGCGATCGTGACCCCGTGATAGCCCTTCACCCGCGATATGATCTTCTTCTTCTCAGGTTTGCCAAGGGCATTCGACCGGTACCAGACGATCTTCATGGCGGTATCGTTGGCTTCCGAGCCGGAATTGGTGAAGTACACCTTCGACATCGGCACCGGGGCCATCTGGATCAGCTTTTCCGCAAGGTCAACGGATGGACCATGCGTGCGACCGGTAAAGGTGTGGTAGTAGGGCAGGATCGACATCTGCCTAACTGCGGCATCGACCAAGCGCTTCTCTCCGAAGCCCACGGCAACGCTCCAGAGCCCGGACATCGCCTCGATATAGCGCTTGCCGTTGTTGTCGTAGACATAGACGCCTTCGCCCCTGTCTATGACGAGCGCGCCATCACGCTCCAGCGCCCGTGCATTAGTATAGGAATGCAGCTGATAGGCCTGGTCGCGGGCTTCCACGGAATTGGGCTGAACGGTCACGATCGTCTCCTTGGCAAAATCACACCGCACTCTTATCGCCAAGCCAGACTCGCGTCAGCAGCGAAAGACGGCGCATGATGTCTCAGATCTACCTGGCAGCCATGGCGGCAACGGGCGGCGCTGCGCCGTCCGGTATCGGGCTGACGTAATCCTGGCCCTTGCGGCGACGGCGAAGGTCGGCCCAGGCGGCCTCGCGTAGATCGGCATTCTCAAGCGCGGCAAGGCCGGTCGCCGCCATAACCTTCGCGGTCGCAACCATGCCCTTGTGCGCCAAGGCGCTCTGGCCTTGGGCGACGACTTGCCAGGTATGAAGCTGCGTCCCGACCGCCAGAGTTGGACCGTAGGCCTGAACGGTGGGGACGACCCAGCTGACGTCGCCCACATCCGTGGATCCCCCCATCTGCCGGATCTCGTTGTGCGGGGGCAGGATGAAGTCGGCGAGCGGGATATCGCGCTGGTCGAGCCGCTCCTGGCTCCAGCTCGCGGCAATGTCCTCAGGCGTCAATGTCGCGCGGATCTTCTCGGCAAACGCAATATCGTCGCTGTCGAATGGGGGCGGTCCGAGGCTTTCCCAAATGCCCTGCATCGCGTCCATCAATGGCGTGTTGACGATGACGTTCGAGACGCCGGCGAGGATGGTGCTTTCCATCCGCGTTTCTGTCATCAGCGCAGCTCCTTCTGCAACCTTCTTGACCCGCTCGATCAGGGTCAGGAGCCCGCCGAGCTCCGTTGCTCGAACCACATAGCTAACCTTTGCATAAGCCTGGACGACGTTGGGCGAGATGCCGCCAGCATCGAGGATCGCATAATGGATGCGATAGTCGGACGGCATGTGCTCGCGCATGTAGTTGACGCCGACATTCATGAGTTCCACCGCGTCCAGCGCGCTGCGACCGAGCTCCGGCACGGCCGCGGCATGTGCCGCGCGGCCGAAAAAGTCGAAATCGATCCTGCAGTTGGCCAGGGATGTCTCCCGCTGTACGCCCGCGAAATTGCTGGGATGCCAGCTGATGGCGATGTCCACGTCGTCGAAGGCGCCCGATCTGACCATGAAGGCCTTGGCGGCTCCACCTTCCTCGGCCGGGCAACCGTAGTAGCGAACGCGGCCCGGGGTCCCCGTCTGTTGCAGCCAGTCCTTCAGCGCGGCGGCCGCGAGGAGGGAGGCTGATCCGAGCAGGTTGTGGCCGCAGCCATGGCCGTTGCCACCAGTTACGACCGGATCGTGGGAGGTGAGGCCGGCCTTCTGGCTGAGGCCCGCCAGTGCATCATATTCGCCGAGGAAAGCAATGACCGGGCCGCCTGCGCCGGCTTCGCCGATCAACGCCGTCGGAATGTCGGCAACATTCTCCGTGATCCGGAAGCCCTGCTTCTCCAGCATTTCGCGATGAGCGGCAGCCGACTCCGTCTCCATGTAGCAGGTTTCCGGCGTCGTCCACACACGGTCGCTGAGGTCGATGAAGGACTGCCTTTTCTGATCCACCATGTCCCATATGACCGGATGGTTCGGCGTGATGTAAGTCATTCGGCTTCGCCCCTGCTGCAGTGCCCGACGGGTGCGGACGGTACCGGTATTCCGGGACGGCCGCAAATGCAGCGGCCGAAGATGCCTGCTATTCACATCGAATTGCTCCAAGCTCAAAGCATCTCGACAAGCACGAGGTATTCGCTATGCTCCCGCGCCACAGTCCGGCCGCAATTTTCCAAGGATGCCACAAATGGTGGCAAAACGTGTCTAATTGCGGAGCATTCGAGGCACATTGTTCTTCGAAGTCCGGACGGGGCGCCCGGGAAACAGATTCACGGACGCGACAGGCAGGAGCGTAGGCCGGTCATCCGGCTGCGAGCCAAAAAGGGGTAAAGCTTGATCGTCGACCGGGTTGAGAATCCGGGTCGGCAGGAGGTGAAGCAAAAAAGACTGAAAGGATGCGAAAACCGCATCGGTACCATGTCTCAATCGGATCCGGCGCCTTGCCGGCCACAAGAACTGGGAGAATACCCGTGAAACACAAGATCACACTTACTGCAGCACTGCTGTCGGCGACCTTCTTCGCCAGCGCCGCCAGCGCAAAGACCTTCGTATACTGCTCCGAAGGCTCGCCCGAAGGCTTCGACCCGGGCATGTACACCGCCGGCACGACCTTCGATGCCTCGGCTCATCCGATCTACAGCCGTCTGATGGAATTCAAGCCCGGCACGACCGAGGCTGAACCCGGTCTCGCCGAAAGCTATGAAGTCAGCGAAGACGGCACGGTCTATACGTTCAAGCTGCGTCCGGGCGTCAAGTTCCACACGACCGAGTTCTTTACGCCGAGCCGCGAGTTCAATGCGGACGACGTCATCTTCTCGCTTGAGCGCCAGCTCAAGGCCGATCATCCGTGGAACCAGTACGTCGCCGGCACCTCCTGGGAATATGCCGCCGGCATGGGCTTCCCGGAACTGATCAAGTCGATCGAGAAGGTTGACGACCTGACCGTCAAGATCACGCTCAACCGCCCGGAAGCACCGTTCCTCGCAAACCTGGCAATGCCGTTCGCGTCGATCGCGTCCAAGGAATATGCCGACAAGCTGGAAGCCGAAGGCAAGAAGGAACAGCTGAACCAGATGCCCGTCGGCACCGGCCCGTTCTCCTTCGTCGGCTACCAGCAGGATGCGGTCATCCGCTATAAGAAGAACGCCGACTACTGGGGTGGCGCACCGAAGATCGACGATCTCGTCTTCGCAATCACCACCGATGCCGCAGTTCGCTACCAGAAGGTGAAGGCCGGCGAATGCCACCTGATGCCGTTCCCGAACGCAGCCGACGTGGAGTCGATGAAGGCTGACGAGAACCTCACCGTTCTCGAACAGGAAGGCCTGAACGTTGCCTACCTCGCCTACAACACGACCCAGGCTCCGTTCGACAAAGTCGAAGTACGCAAGGCACTCAACAAGGCGATCAACAAGGAAGCGATCGTCGACGCCGTCTTCCAGGGCATGGCGACCCCCGCCAAGAACCCCATCCCGCCGACCATGTGGTCCTATAACGACGCAATCGAAGATGACACCTACGACATTGAAGCCGCCAAGAAGATGCTTCAGGATGCAGGGGTAGAAAACCTCTCCATGAAGATCTGGGCAATGCCGGTATCGCGTCCGTACATGCTGAATGCACGGCGCGCCGCCGAAATCATCCAGGACGACTTCGCCAAGATCGGCGTCAACGTCGAGATCGTTTCCTACGAGTGGGCCGAGTATCTCGACCGCTCCAAGGCGAAGGATCGTGACGGCGCCGTCATGCTCGGCTGGACCGGCGACAATGGCGACCCGGACAACTTCCTCGACACCCTGCTCGGCTGCAATGCCGTCGGCGGCAACAACCGTGCCCAGTGGTGCAACGAGGAGTTCGACGCCCTGGTGAAGAAGGCAAAGGTCACCTCCGACCAGGCTGAGCGGACGAAGCTCTACGAAGAGGCGCAGGTCGTCTTCAAGCGTGAGGCTCCGTGGGCGACCATCGACCATTCGCTGTCGATCGTTCCGATGCGCAAGGAAGTCTCCGGCTTCGTCCAGAGCCCGCTCGGCGATTTCACCTTCGAAAACGTCGATATCGCCGAGTAATCGCGCGTAATTGATGAATCTGCCGCGGGATACGTTGCGTTTCCCGCGGCATTTGCTTTATGAGCGCCCAAAAAAATGAAGTGAAACCACTTCAAGCGCCACGTGCGGGGTTCGATACCTGACGCGGCTCAAGACACAGAAGGTTTCCTGATGTTCGGCTTTCTCCTGCGGCGTATCGCCGTTCTGATCCCGACCTTTATCGGGGTCTCGATCATTGCATTCTCGTTTATCCGGCTGTTGCCGGGCGATCCCGTCGCACTTCTCTCCGGCGAACGCGTCATGTCGCCGGAGCGGCACGCGCAGATCAGCGCCCAGCTCGGCATGGACCGGCCGCTGGTCGTTCAGTACCTGGATTATCTTGGCGGCGTCGTAACCGGCGACTTCGGCTCCTCCATCGTCTCCAAGACACCGATCCTCGACCAGTTCCTGGCGCTTTTCCCGGCAACCGTGGAATTGTCGCTCTGCGCAATCTTCCTGGCTGTCATTATCGGCATCCCTGCTGGCGTGATTGCTGCCATCAAGCGTGGCTCATTCTTTGACCAGTCGCTGATGGGAATCGCCCTAGTCGGCTATTCGATGCCGATCTTCTGGTGGGGACTTCTGCTGATCATCCTGTTCTCCGGCATCCTGCAGTGGACCCCGGTCTCGGGTCGCATCTCGCTGATGTACTTCTTCCCGCAGGTCACGGGCTTCATGCTGATCGACTCGCTCTTGTCCGGCCAGAAGGGCGCCTTCATGTCGGCGCTGAGCCACCTGGCTCTGCCGTCGATCGTGCTGGCAACCATCCCGCTCGCGGTCATCGCCCGCCAGACCCGGTCGGCAATGCTCGAAGTCCTCTCGGAAGATTATGTACGCACGGCACGTGCCAAGGGCCTGTCGCCATTCCGCGTCGTCGGCATTCATGCGCTTCGCAATGCGATGATCCCGGTCATAACCACCATCGGCCTGCAGATCGGCGTCATGCTCGCAGGTGCCATCCTGACCGAAACGATCTTCTCCTGGCCCGGTATCGGCAAGTGGATGGTCGACAGCGTCTTCCGGCGCGACTACCCGGTCATCCAGGGCGGCCTCTTGCTGATCGCCGCGATCATCATGTTCGTCAACCTGATCGTCGATCTGCTCTACGGCCTGATCAACCCCCGTATCCGGCACTAGAAGGAGAAAATCCCATGGCCGATACCATCAATGACATCGACAATTCCCCGGAAGTCATTTCGAGCGCGGCGCTGCGCCGCAAGATGCTGAAGGAATTCTGGTTCTACTTCTCCGAAAACCGCGGCGCGGTGATTGGTCTTTTCGTCTTCGTGGCGCTTGTACTGACTGCGATCTTCGCACCGCTGATTACACCGCATTCGCCCTTCCAGCAGTATCGCGACGCCGTTCTGCTTCCCCCGGCCTGGCTGGAGGGTGGCAATATGAGCTATCTTCTCGGAACCGACCCGGTCGGCCGCGACATCCTTTCGCGCCTGATCTACGGTTCGCAATACTCGCTCTTCATCGGCGTCTTCGTAACCACGCTGTCGCTGACCAGCGGCATCCTGATCGGCGTCATCGCGGGATACTATCGCGGCTGGGTCGACACCGTGATCATGAGGCTGATGGACATCATCCTCGCATTCCCGTCGCTGCTGCTGGCCCTCGTGCTGGTGGCGATCCTTGGTCCTGGGCTGATCAATGGCATGATCGCCATTGCCCTCGTGCTGCAGCCGCACTTCGTGCGCCTGACGCGCGCTGCCGTGATGACGGAAAAGACCCGCGACTATGTGACGGCATCGCGCCTCGCCGGCGCCGGTCCGTTGCGTCTGATGTTCCGCACGATCCTCCCGAACTGCACGGCACCGCTCATCGTGCAGGCGACGCTCTCCTTCTCGAACGCCATCCTCGACGCGGCGGCCCTCGGCTTCCTCGGCATGGGTGCTCAGCCGCCGGCACCGGAATGGGGTACGATGCTTGCCGAAGCGCGTGAGTTCATCCTCCGCGCCTGGTGGGTCGTCACCTTCCCGGGTCTTGCGATCCTCATCACCGTCTTGGCCATCAACCTGATGGGTGACGGTCTGCGCGACGCGCTTGACCCGAAACTGAAGAGGTCTTGATCATGGCGCTGCTGCAAATCGACAACCTCACAGTCGAATTCGAAACGGCCTCCGGCTGGTTCCGCGCCGTCGACGGCGTCTCCATCTCCGTCGAGAAGGGGGAAGTTCTGGCGATCGTGGGTGAATCCGGCTCCGGGAAATCGGTTGCCATGCTTGCGGTCATGGGCCTCCTGCCCTGGACGGCAAAGATCACAGCCGACCGGATGCTCTTCGAAGGTCGGGATATCCAGAACATTAGCGCGGCGGAGCGCCGCAAGCTGATTGGCAAGGACATCTCGATGATCTTCCAGGAGCCGATCGCAAGTCTCAACCCCTGTTTCACGGTCGGTTTCCAGATCGAAGAGGTCCTGCGCATCCATCTCGGGCTGGACAAGAAGGCACGCCGCGAGCGGGCGATCGAGCTGTTCCGGCAGGTGGGTCTTCCCAATCCGGAGGAACGGCTCAACCACTTCCCGCACCAGATGTCCGGTGGCCAGTGCCAACGCGTCATGATCGCCATTGCCATCGCCTGCGATCCCAAGCTGCTGATTGCTGACGAGCCAACCACGGCGCTTGACGTGACGATCCAGAAACAGATCCTCGATCTTCTGATGTCGCTGCAGGCGAAGAACGGCATGGGCCTCATCATGATTACCCATGACATGGGCGTGGTCGCCGAAACGGCCGATCGCGTGGTCGTCCAGTACAAGGGCAAGAAGATGGAGGAGGCCGATGTCCTCTCCCTGTTCGAAAACCCCAAGAGCAACTATACCCGGGCGCTTCTCGCCGCCCTTCCGGAAAACGCCACCGGCGACCGTCTGACAACGGTTTCCGAGTTCTTCGACGGCACGCCGGAACCCGTGGAGACACGCGCATGACCGAAGCATCGAACGACATCATGCTCGAGGTTCGCGATATCAAGCGTGACTACGAGCTTCCGGGCGGTCTCTTCAAGCCGAAGAAGATCGTTCACGCAGTCAAGGGCGTTTCATTCAAGCTGGAGCGCGGCAAGACGCTGGCGATCGTCGGCGAATCCGGCTGCGGCAAGTCGACGCTTGCTCGCATGCTGACCTTCATCGATGAACCGACAGCCGGGGACCTCATCATCGACGGCAAGAAGATCGACACGCGTCCAGGCCAGCTGACCGCTGAAATGCGCCAGAAGGTGCAGATCGTCTTCCAGAACCCCTATGGGTCGCTGAACCCGCGCCAGAAGATCGGCGACGTCCTGGGCGAGCCGCTGCTGATCAACACCAAGATGTCCGCGGAGGAGCGGCGCGACCGCGCTACCCAGATGCTGGTGAAGGTCGGGCTGGGGCCGGAGCACTACAACCGCTACCCCCACATGTTCTCGGGCGGCCAGCGGCAGCGGATCGCCATCGCCCGCGCGCTGATGCTGAACCCGAAGCTGCTGGTCCTCGACGAGCCGGTGTCCGCGCTCGACCTTTCGGTCCAGGCGCAGGTGCTGAACCTGCTTGCGGACCTGCAGGACGAGTTCGGGCTGACCTATGTCTTCATCAGCCACGACCTCTCCGTCGTCCGCTACATCGCCGACGAGGTTATGGTGATGTATTTCGGCGAGGCTGTCGAGTACGGCACCCGTGATGCAGTGTTCTCCGATCCGAAGCACGAGTACACCCGAACGCTGTTTGCCGCGACGCCGCGGGCCGATGTTGACTCCATTCGTGCCCGTGTCGCACGCAAGAAGGCGGCGACTGCGGCCTGATCACTCCACGAAGATCCTGACGCTGGCGGCACGCCCGGCAGCGTCGATCACCGTCAGCGTGGCGTAGCCGGCACCATCCGGCCTCCACTCGCTGTTACGGCGATAGGAAAGGCCCTCCAGCGGCCTACCGTTCGCCAGCCAGCGGAAAGGCGCCTTGCCTCCCTGAAGCTTGAGCGCCAGCGGCATTTCGCCGGCTTCCGACGTCAAACCGAGGTCGACCTTCGCGCCTTCCGGTGGGTAGACGATCTGCGGTGCCGGCGCGCCCACCGAGGCGGCGATCAGCCCGCCAGCCGTCATGGAGAAGCGGCGCTGGCTTATCGGCAGATCGCCTTGGGCGATCCGCATGGCGCCGGCAGGCGGCCGAGGCAGCGGCGTGTGCAGGACACCCGATCGTGCGAAGGCCTCGAAGAGGATCGGCGCCGCCGTCTGGTATCCGGAAATGCCCGGCACGGCACCGTTGTCCGCCCTACCCACCCAGACGCCGAGGACGTGTCGCCCGTCGTAGCCGACCGACCAGGCGTCGCGATAGCCATAGCTCGTGCCCGTCTTGTAGGCGATACCGAGGCGGGGACTTCCGAGCGGCGGCAGGATGTCGGACAGGATGTCGGTCACATGCCAAGCCGCCGACGGCTCCAGGAGCGGTCCACGCTCAAGCTCTCCCGGCCGGCCGGTGATCCCGTTACCGAGCCGAACGGGAGCGCCCTGGTTGGCAAGGGCCGCATAGGCCTGCACCAGATCGCCCAGCGTGATGCCCAGGCCACCGAGACCAATTGCGAGTCCAGGCGCCTCGTGCGGCGGCAGCACCGTTCGCACCTCCGCGCGGCGAAACCGCGACATCAGCCTGGATGGTCCAACCACATCGAGCAGCCTGACGGCTGGCACGTTCAACGACAACTGCAACGCATGGCGCACGGTCACATCGCCCTGATAACCCATGTCAAAATTCTTCGGCCGATATCCGAAGAAATCGGAGGGGCGGTCCTCGATGATGGTTTCCTGTGAAACCAGACCCTGCTCAAACGCGAGCCCGTAGATGAAGGGCTTCAGGGTCGAGCCAGGTGAGCGGTTCACGCGGGTCATGTCGATCCAGCCGGACCGGCTCGAATCGAAATAGTCGGAAGAGCCTACCTCGCCGATGATCTCGCCCGTCTCCCCGTCGGCCATGACCATCGCGACCCCAACCTTCGGGCTGAGCTTCGAGGCCGCCTCACGGGCGACCTCTTCCAATGCCTCCTGCACGCTTCTTCTCAGCGTCGTGCTATGTTCCTGAGCCGTCGGGTATTTGCGGATTGCTGCTTCAGCCAGATGCGCCGCATGGCTTGGAAGCTCAAGTCGCTGTCGTGGAAGAGGATCGCGGATCGCGCGCTGCAACTCGCCTTCGCCTATGACATCCGCCACGCCGGAACGCGCCAGAACCCGCTCCCGCGCCGCCATTGCTTGCGCCCACTTCCGATCCGGCCTGCGGCCTTCCGGCGCCTGCGGAAGGGCGACGAGGAGCGCTGCCTCCGCCACGGTGAGCCGGTTCGGCTCCTTCCCGAAATAGGCGAGGCTTGCTGCCCGCACGCCCTCCAGGTTGCCGCCGTAGGGTGCATGGGTCAGGTAAAGCTCAAGAATTTCATTCTTCGTGAGCCGCCGCTCGAGCTGGACCGCACGCACCACCTGCAGCAGCTTCGCCGAGAGAGACCGAGTCTCGCGCGGTTCGATCAGCCGCGCGACCTGCATCGTCAATGTTGATGCGCCCGACACGACGCGGCCATTGGTCAATAGCTGCAGGAATGCACGTCCGGCGGCAAGAGGATCAACACCAGAATGGTCGAAGAAGCGCCTGTCCTCGTAGGCGACGAGCATCCTCAAGAAACGGGGATCGACATCCTCGATCTTCGTTTCGAGGCGCCAACGCCCTTCGGCTGTCGCAAAGGCTCGGAGCAGGGCACCCTCGGCATCAACAACCTCGGGCGAAACGACGAGCGCCCGCTCCAGCGGCGGTGGATAGGCCCGGTCCGCTGCATCGAGTCCGAATGCCGTCGCCGCAGCAGCGGCGAACACCATGCCCAGTCCAACGGCAATCCTCTGGAACCTCTTCATCTCACCGGGCCGCCAAAACCTCCATACGCCCCGCTGCTGTGCGGGCGGAGAATTGCGGGCGATACATGTCCTCCACCTGCGCGGCGGGATGATCGTAGGTTCCGGGGGTCACGGCACGAACGACATAGGCGAGCGTGATATCGCGATTGTCGCCTGTGTTTCGATTGAAGGCCGCGACAAACCGGTCGTTGCGGAACTCCGTATGCGCCGGCTCGACCTCATCGATCCAGTCGAAGTTCGCGAGCTGCGCGCTGTTTACAAGGCTGGGATTGTCGATCTCGAATCCCGCAGGGAGCAGGTCCTGCACCAGGATCCGCGATGGCCAGTCATTGGTCTCCGTGATGGTCAGCACCGCAACATAACGCTCGTTCTGTCGCGCCTGGGATACATTCGCAGGCTCCCCGTCCAGTGTGTAGTAGCTCCGGTCGATGGCGAAGCCCTCCCCACCGGCGGCGAGAGGCCTGGCGGGAGCCGCGACCGTAGTGACGGTGGCCGACAGCGCCTCGTCGCCATTGTTGGTCACGGTCAGCGGGTGATCGAGCACCGCCTCACCTGCCATGCGCGTCATCAATGTCCCGGCATGCGACGCGCCGTTCACTTCGAGGTCGATGTCCTCGTCCCCTGTCTGCAAGGCGCGGGCGGCAAGCAGCATCCAGGCTTGCTCCTGGGTACTCGTGTAGCTCTTCTGTTCCCACTCCCGTGCGACGACGTCCGCAAGCGCCGGGACGATCGGCGGAACAGGCCTGCTTTCCGCGGCAAGAGCCAGCACCGCCGCGCCGTCCCGCAGGGAGGAGCCGTAATCCGACCGGACCAGGCTCACCTGATGGAGCTGCGACTGCTCCGCCATTCCCAGCGCATCGGCAAAGACCGACCGGGACCGCTGCGCATCCCCGTACAGAGCCAGCGATGCCGCGATATGCGCCTTGGCGAGCGGTGTCGGGAAGTCGCCGAGCATGGTGTCGGCGTAATAGCGAAGGTCGCTGATCGCGGCCTTGCGGTTTCGTGCGAGGACGTAAAGCGAATAGGCGATCTCGTTGCCCTGGTCGCGGATGTTGTTGGTGTAGGAAAGAGTGTTCTGCAGGTTCTCCAGCGCCTGTACCATCGCCCGCTCCGCCACATCATAGCCCTGCTCCCTTGCACGGGAGAGGAAATCGGTGACGTAGGCATCCAGCCAGAGATCGCCGCCTCCGGGCCCCCAGAGGCCGAAGCTGCCGGACGACGACTGGTTGGAGAGGATGCGGCGGATCGCATCCTGCACCCGTTGCCTCACCTCGCCGTCCTCGGTCAAGCCATTCCGGACTGCCAGTTCGCTCAGGTAGAGAAGCGGCAAGGCACGGCTCGTCGTTTGCTCGGTGCAGCCATACGGATAGCGGTCAAGACTCATCATGAGGGCCGGGATGTCGAACGCGCTCGAACGGCTGACATTGAGGCTGACGGAAGCGCCCGGGAGGATGCTATCCGCCAGAAGGTCACCGCTCACGGTCAGGCTGTTTCCGGGTGCCAGCGCGATCACCCGGCGCTCGGTCATCGGCAGCGTCGCAGGCCTTACCGGCAGGTGAAGAACCTGCCCCAGCGACACGCCTGCGGCATTGCTCAGCCGAAGGGTCACCTGCCCGGCTCCCGGCTCCAGACCGGTGAGAGGAATGGTGAGGTCCGTCCTTCCACCTGCGTCCAGCGTGAGGCTCTGTCGGGTCTCGTCCACGGAAATCGCATCATTGGTGTCGATGGCAAGCTCGTACTGGCCAGGCGCGCCGTCCGTGTTTGCGAAATCAAGCCTCAGCTCTGCCTCGTCGCCCGGCGCCAGGAAACGAGGCAGGCTAGCGGTCACGACCACCGGATCGCGAATGACGACATCCTTGACGGCATGACCCACGCCACTCCTGGACCAGGCAACCGCCATAACCCGCGCGGTCCCGTTGAATTGGGGAATGTCGAACGAGGCATTCGCCCTGCCCTCGCCATCGACGCGGACCGGTCCGGAGAAAAACGCCACCAGTTTCTCGGTCGGTGGTTCGCCCTGCAGGGCCATGCTGCCACCATCGCCTCCTGTCCGGATACGGCCCGTAGCACCGAGCGATCCATCGATGAGCCGACCGTAAATGTCGCGAATCTCCATTCCCAGCCGGCGCTGGCCAAAATACCAGTCATCGGGAGCAGGCGGTTCGTAGCGGGTCAGGTTGAGGATGCCGACATCCACGGCCGCCACGGTGACATAGGCTTCCTCGCCGACAGCGGCACCGGCGATCTGGAGCGAGATGTCGAGGGGCTGCCGCGGCAGCGTCTGATCGGGCGCGTCGAGGACGATCTCCAGGTCGCGGTCCTGTGGATCGACCTTCAGCCAGCTGACACCGATCGCCCGCATCGGCATCCGGCTCTCCTGACTGTCGCCAGGGCGGAACAAAGTTGCCGTCACATAGGCACCGGCGCCCCAATCGGCGGTAACGGGAATCTCCACCTCGCCCCCGCCGGCTGCCAGGCTCTCCGTCTGCACGGAGATGAGTTCTTCCGACCCTGCGACGATGAGCAATTCCCCCGTATGGCGGGACGCGATCTTGAGCCTTGCGGTGTCTCCAATCGCATAGCTTTGCTTGTCGAGCGCGATCTCGAGAGCGTCGGGCGTTTCGGTCGATGTCGCCGTGACGAACCAGCCCGCGTCGAACTCCACCCCCGATGCGGCGCCGATTTCGTTGTCTTCCACCTCCAGCCGATAGCGTCCCCATGTAACAGGCATGGAGATTCGCGCGCCTTCTTGTTCCAGGTCCACGCGGCCATCGGAAACCTGGCTGGTGCGGGTCACGGGCTCAAAGCGCCAGGCTGATCCCTCCCGATACCATTGGTATTCCTGCTCCACCTTCAGCAGTTTCCAGCCAAGCCCCCGGAGCGGCAGTCGCTGACCATCAGGATCAATGCCGATCAGATGAAAGTTGGCGACGGCATTTTCAGGAAGGTCACCAGTGAACTCGGGCTTTATTCCGATCCGCGCACCATCCGGCTTGACCGGCAAGGTCAGTTTCCGCTCGACTGCCCGACCTCCGGCCTCCTGCATGCGAATGACTATGTCGGCGGCGACAAGCTGCGTTGTCGCCGGAACTTCGTCGACAGAGACATCGACGTTCGCCTTCCCGTCCTCATCCAGGTCGGGAAGCCCGTCGAGCGGCAGGCGAAGGGTTTCGCTCGCCTCCTCGTCGGTCAGGCCGAACTTGTATCCCGGATAGGCTTCCCGTTCGCGGGTCGGTCTCAGCACGACCTCTCCCTCGAGCGAAAGCCCTGAAGCCGGTGCGCCGTATAGGTAGCGGCCGTCGATCGAGACAGGCACCGTGCTCCCCGGATCCACTTGGCTTGCGGTACTGGCGATATCGAACTCGATCCGATCCGGAACGAAATCATCGACAAGAAAGGATTTCTCGGCAATCGGCGAGCCCTTGGGATCGGTGAAGACCTGCATCGTCCAGGTGCCGCGCATGGCCGTTCCCAGCAGCGGCAGGTCTAGCGCATAGCCGCCGAGCTCACCCTCCCTGACCTCCCGCCGGTCCTCTACCCCATCGGGGCGCAGGAAGACGAAGGTCAGCGGCAGTCGTTCTATGGCATTGGCATCGACATCCCGGGCAAGCGCCGATGCATGGACAGTCTCGCCCGGCCGATAGATGCCGCGTTCTGTCCAGAGCATGAGATCGATTGCACCCGGGGCAGGTCTTCCCGTGACACCGCGATCGGAGAGGTCGAAGCCGGCTCGCGTCATGTCGAGGAAGACATAGTCCGAATCCCCCTTCCGCGCAGTGACCATCGCCGGCGCCGTTGACGCCGTCCCGCGGATCAGCCCCGCGGTGAAGACGGCGCGGCCATCCGCATCGGTCGTTGCGGTTCCGAGCACGTCGTTATTCTTGGCCAGCAACTGGAGCTCGATGCCCTGCAACGGCTTTGCGGATGCCAGCGATCGGGTGAAGACATGAAGGCCGTCGGTTCCGGCATAGGTAGAAAGCCCGATGTCGGAAACGACAAACCATTGGGTCGCCTTGCTGTTCCATTCCTGGCTCGGAGCATTGGCCGCTTCCGCGGTCAGCATATAGACGCCGGGCTTGCGCGCCGGTAGCGCCTCATCCACGGGGAAGCTGGTGACGACCTCCTTGTTGAGATCCTGACCCATCTCGATCGAGCCCTCCCAGACGAGCTCTCCGCTTTCCTGCTCAATCCGGGAGGCGCTGTAACCGTCCATCTGGGTAAGGAATTGCGAATTGGTCATCAGCGACACGAGGTTTCTATCGCCGACACGGTAGAGCTTGAGTTCCGCCTGGTCCGTATTGACCGAGACGAGCGGGATGCCGCGCCGCGCAGTGGACGGCAGGACGAAGGCGTCGCCGGTGAAGCGGACAGCTGGCGAGCGGTCCTTCACGTAAAGCTCAAGATCAACCTGCTGCTGCAGGTCCTCGTCCACGGAAGACGGCAGGCCGCGGCGGAGCGAGAGCGCGAGCTTCTGCCCGTGGGTCAGGCCCTCGACGCAGATCTGATTGTCGCTTGCTTCCAGAGCAGCCGGAGCCCTGCCATCGACAACGACGAACGGCGAATAGTCCGTTGCTTTCAGGAGCGGTTCTGAGAATTGAACGCAAGCACGCGGGCTGGCGCTGTCGGAATCGATGGTATTCCCGACCACCCGGAATCCCTGCCGCTCGCGCAGGTCATCATAGGCAGCCTGAACAGTTTGCGACCGCACCAGCGCCAGGCTCTCTCTGTAGGCGGTAAGGGCCGGGCGGTAGTTCTGCTGCCGTTCGAGTGCGGCGGCAAGTACGGCCAACGCGTCCGCACGGGCCTGTGCCGTCCTGCTGAGCTGGTAGCCGTTGATCGCGGCCAGCACCGCCTCGCTGGCCATCGCGTAGTTGCCGACTGCCGTCCCCGCCGCCCGCGACGTTTCCGTCCAGAGAGCACCGTCCTCTGGCATGAGAGACAAGGCACCTTTGAAGTTGTAGAGCGCGTTGTCGAGATTGCCGGCGAGAAGCTCGTTCTGGGCGATAGCCTTCAGTTCTTCCGCGCCATAACCCTGCTGATTTTCCCCCAGCGCAAGATCGGACTTGTATTCACGCGCCTCGCGCAACAGATCGTCGGACAGGAAACCAAGCCGGGTCGGAGCGCCGATATCGGGCTGTGCATCCGCCTCGACGATCTTGCCGGCGACTGCCCCCGGAAAGCTGTTGAGTTGGTCGAAGTCCGACTTGAGGAAGCACCACTGCGCCCTGACATTGTAGGTGAACGCCTTGCAGGCCTTGTCGCCGATGCAGGCCGCCTCGCACTGGGCCTGCGAGACGTTATGGACCGTGCGGAGGTCGAAGCCGAAATAATCCCCGTCCGGCGTAATCTCCAGGCGCCGCTCCGCCGCCTGGAGAGGCGCTGCCAGAGCTAGAATGGTGAGGGCAAATGCAGAGAAATCGACTATTGCGCGCTTAGACATGATGTCCCCCGAACGCTGCTATCGTGGGGGCCATCTTCTTCCTTGCGGGGCGTATGTCAATGTGGTCTCGACTGCGGCCCGGCTCCCGGCTTACGTTACCCGTTCGAGAATCGAAACGTAGTTGGCGACGGCCGCGCCACCCATGTTGAAGACGCCAGCCTTCCCGGCATTCGGCAGTTGCATGTCGCCGGCCTCGCCGCAGAGCTGCATCGCCGCCATGACGTGCATGGAGACCCCGGTGGCACCTACCGGATGCCCCTTCGATTTCAAGCCGCCAGAAGGATTGACCGGCAGCTTCCCGCCCTTTGCGGCCAGTCCCTCGCGGACGACCTTGTAGCCCTCGCCGGGCTTAGCCAATCCCATGGCCTCATATTCGATCAGCTCAGCAATTGTGAAGCAGTCATGAGTCTCGACGAAATCGAGATCATCCAGCGTCAGCCCCGCCTCCGAAAGGGACCTTTGCCAGGCAAGGCGCGCACCGTCGAACGCAATGGGATCGCGGCGCGACATGGCGAGGATGTCGTTGACATGCGTTCGGGCGCGGAAGGCAACGGCGCGCTGCATTCCTTCTGCGACGTCGGGGTGGGCGAGCACCAGGGCCGCCGCTCCGTCCGAAACGAGGGAGCAGTCGGTCCGTCGAAGCGGTGCCGCGACATAGGGATTCTTGTCGGAGACCGTGTTGCAGAAGTCGAAGGAGAAGTCCCTCTGCATGTGAGCATAGGGGTTGGCCATGCCATTTGCATGGTTCTTGGCGGCAATCATCGCCAGTTCTTCCGAACGGTCGCCGTATCGCTGGAAATAGGTGTTGGCGATCCGTCCGAAGAGTCCGGCAAAACCGCCTTCGATATCTGCTTCCTCCTCACGGAATGACGCGCCCAGAAGCACGTCCCCCGTCTCCTTGGTCGGCAAGGAGGTCATCTTCTCCGCGCCGACGACCAGCGCGACTCGGCCTCGTCCCGATGCAATGAAATCCAGCGCCGAATAGATCGCCGCCGATCCGGTCGCACAGGCGTTCTCCATCCTGGCTGCCGGCGTATGGGTGAAGCCATCTGCAGCCATGGCGACAAGCGCACCCTGAAAATCCTGTTTGGTAAAGCCGTTGTTGAAGACGCCGACAAAGATGCCATCAACGTCCTTGGCCTCGATGCCCGCATGAGCGAGCGCCGGGTTGATCACTTCCGCCATGAGCTCTCGCGTGGTGGGCGCTTCGGATTTCCCGAACTTCGAGTGTGCCCAGCCGACGATCTGTGCTGTTGTCATCTTCTTCCTCCTGCCGCATGTGTCTCCTGCACAAGTTATATGCGATCCTGGCTGGCGGTCCATTAGCAGCCGCCAGAATGCTTCCGCGCGTCTCCCGGAAGAGCGCCGGAAGGCCAGCTTGGGTGGGAAACATTGACCCTGACCCGGCTCTCCATTAGAACGCCGCCACGAGCCCTCGGACGACAGGGTGCGAACGCTCCGGAGTAAGCGGATGGCGCGACTTCCGCCACGATTGCGGACATCATCCCGAGATAGACGGAGACCGGCGGAGGCTTGGTGGCTCCGGATGGTGGTCGGGCTTTTTCTAGCCGCCTTCGGCAGCTTGATTGCCGATGCCAGCCACCTCGTCCGACCCGATACCGTCACGCATACCGATGCAATGGGATCGGACATGGCCCATCCGTCCAAGCGGGAACCCTCCCGTGTCGTGGTCATCGACGTGCGGCGCGATAGCGGGTCCGCGTCGGCATCTGCGGATGGCGGCAGCTTCCTGCCACCTCCAGCGCACTGGTCGTTCCCTGCCGATGCCCCTGGCGCTTATCGCTTCGTGGCGCCAGGCGGGACAGCAGGCACCGGTGCCTCGCCATTCCAACCGCGAGCACCTCCGGCCGCGGCCTGACGCGTGGATGAAAGATCATCCGCAGGCTAGAAAATCAGCGCCCCGGCCGCGTGATGCGCCGCGAGGGCCGAGCAGGAACAATGACATGAGAAATTCTCCCTGGGTGGTGGCGACTTACGCCTTCATCATCTTCATCGGCATATTGGTTGCCTTGCCGAACGTGCTTTCCCAAAGCGCTCTCGATCGCCTGCCGTCGTGGCTGCCGCATGACCGCGTCTCGCTTGGCCTCGACCTTCGCGGCGGCTCGCACCTTGTGCTGGAAGTGGATCGCGCCGACCTCGTCAACGAGCGACTCCAGAACTTGCTGCAGGACAGCCGCCGGGTGCTTCGCGACAACGGGATCGACGTGGCAGGAGTGCGTCGCAGTGGAGATGCCATCACGGTGACGCTGCGCGACCCCGCGCAACGCGGAGCCGCCGTCGACCAGTTGGAAACCCTTGCCAATCCCGTGGGCCTCGGCACCGCGGTGGGGCAGACGGACCTGAGCATCCGGACTCCGGCCGACAACACCATCACGCTCGCCTACACCGAAGCCGGCATCACGTCGCACGGCAGTGCGGCTGTCGAGCAGAGCCTCGAGATCATCCGCCAGCGCGTCGATCAGGTGGGCGTGGCAGAGCCGACCATCCAGCGGGTAGGCGACGACCGGGTCCTGGTTCAGCTGCCTGGGGAGCAGGATCCCTCGCGGCTGCGGCAGTTGCTCGGCTCCACTGCGAAGATGAGCTTCCATCTGCTGGGCAATCAGGGCGAGCCGGGGGTCACCATGCTGGCCGACGACCAGGGTCAGCAGTTCCCGGTTCTCGACCGGGTGGAACTGTCCGGCGATCGTCTGACCGATGCACGCGCTGCCTTCGACCAGCAGACCAACGAGCCCGTCGTAAACTTCCGCTTCGACACCGCCGGTGCAAGCCGCTTCGCCCAGATCACCCAAGCGAATGTCGGACGTCCCTTCGCAATTGTCTTGGACAACAAGGTGCTGAGCGCTCCTGTCATCCGCCAGCCGATCACCGGTGGCTCGGGACAAATTTCCGGCGGCTTCTCCGTCGAGGAGGCCAACACGCTTGCCGCGCTGCTTCGCGCAGGCGCACTGCCGGCAAAACTTACCGTCATCGAAGAGCGTACCGTCGGCGCCGACCTCGGTTCCGATGCCATCGAGATGGGGATCTTCACCGGCTTCATCGGCTTCGGTCTGGTGGTCGGCTTCCTTCTGCTGCTCTATAGCGGCTGGGGCCTGATCGCCAACGTCGCTCTCTTCATCAATGTCATCCTGACCTTCGCCGCGCTGACGCTGCTCGGGGCGACGCTTACTCTGCCTGGTATCGCGGGTATCGTCCTCGGCATCGGTATCGCCGTTGATGCGAACGTTCTCATCAACGAGCGCATCAAGGAGGAAAGCCGGAAAGGCCGGAGCGCCTTCGCCGCGATCGACGCCGGCTTCCAGCGTGCCTACTCGACCATCGTCGACAGTAACGTCACGACGCTGATTGCAACGGTCCTGCTGTTCTGGTTCGGCTCCGGGCCGGTTCGCGGCTTCGCGATCACCATGGGCCTCGGCATCATCATCTCGATGTTCACCGCAGTTGCGATCGTTCGCATCGCGATGGTGTGGGTGGCCGGAAGGAGGAAGCTCAAGAAGATCGAGATCAAGCCGCTTCTACCCATCAACCTGGTTCCGGATGGCACGCAGATCCGGTTCATGAAGGCACGGTTCTTCGGGATTGGTGTCTCGCTCTTCCTTTCCGTCGCGTCGATCATCCTGTTCTTCACACCCGGGCTCAACTACGGCGTGGACTTCAAGGGCGGGATCCAGATGGAGGTTGCGACAGAAGGTCCGGCTGACCTTGCTGCCTTCCGCAGCGGTCTGGGCGAACTCGGGCTTGGCGAGGTGGCACTTCAGGAATTCGGCAGCTCCAATCACATTCTCGTTCGTGTCGAGCGGCAGCCGGGAGGCGAGGAGGCGCAAACGGCTGCTGTGGAGCAGTTGCGGGCCGAGGTGGTCAACATCGATCCCACCTCAAAGGTGGAGCGGACGGAAGTTGTCGGGCCGAAGGTCAGCGACGAACTGGCAACGGCAGGCATTCTCTCCGTCGTGCTGGCTGCACTGGCGATGCTCATCTACATCTGGGTGCGCTTCGAGTGGCCCTTCGCTGTGGGCGCGATCGCCACGTTGATTCTCGACGTCACCAAGACCATCGGCTTCTTCGCCATTACCGGGCTCGATTTCAACCTGACGGCAATCGCGGCAGTCCTCACCCTCGTAGGCTATTCGGTCAACGACAAGGTGGTGGTCTACGACCGGATGCGCGAAAACATGCGTCTCTACAAGAAGATGCCACTCCGCGAATTGATCGACCGATCGATCAACGAGACATTGGCACGAAGCCTCTACACATCCGCCACGACCTTCCTGGCGATGATCCCGATGGCGATCTGGGGCGGCAGCGCCGTTTCGAGCTTCGCCATTCCGATGGTCTTCGGTATCGTCATCGCGACATCGTCCTCTGTCTTCATTGCGGCGCCGATCCTGCTCTTCCTCGGAGACTGGCGCACCCGCCGCGCCAAGGCAGCCGCGGAGGTTGCTGAGGACACGGCGCTGGAGGACAGTGAACGGCCAAAGCAAGCCTGAGACCGAAGCAGACATCGGAAGGGGCGGGTGCTGCATCCGCCCCTTTTTTCTTTAGTCGAATCGGAAGGAGACGATACTGGCCGCCTATGTCGCGCTGTTTGCGGCCGCCTTCCTGGCCGCGACGATCTTTCCTATGCAGTCGGAGGCGATTCTCGTCGGCTTGATCTTGTCCGGCGACTATTCCACGCCGGCCGTGGTCGCCGTGGCATCGGTCGGCAACACGTTGGGAGCGGTCGTCAACTGGGCGCTTGGACGTGGTATCGAGCAGTTCCGTAACCGCCGCTGGTTTCCGGCATCACCCGAGAAGCTCGGAAAGGCGCGCAACTGGTACCACCGCTATGGAAAGTGGTCGCTCCTGTTGAGCTGGCTTCCAATCGGAGGCGACGCAATCACGGTTATTGCCGGCGTCCTTCGGGAGCCGCTGCCAACCTTCCTGCTGCTGGTCTTCATCGGCAAGGGGGCGCGCTACCTCGTACTGGCTGCCGCGACCAACGGGCTGCTTTGACTCACCATGCGGCCTTGTAGATTGCCAGCGCGTCCAATTCTCCCACCGGTCGCGGATTGTTGACCAGAAGCCGCGTCTGCTTCATCGCGTCCGCCGCCATGGCCGGCAGATGCTCCTCACCGATACCGACATCACGCAGGCGCTGTGGCAGGGCAAGGCGCGCAGAGAGCCCCTCGAGACAATCGATGAATGCCCTGCAACGGGCCTTGATGTCCCGCTCCCCGGCGAGGTGCGGAAAGGCATCGACTGCGATGTCCGCATAGGCTGTCTCTGCCTGAGGTGCGTTGAAGCGCAGCACATGCGGAAGGACGAGTGCGTTCGAAAGCCCGTGCGGCACGTGGAAACGGCCGCCGATCGGATAGGCGAGCGCATGCACGGCGGCGACGGGCGAGTTGGCGAAGGCCTGACCCGCCAGCATCGAGCCAAGCAGCATGGCGCCGCGTGCTTCCCGATCCGCGCCATCGAGGACCGCGCGTTCGAGGTTGGCGCCCAGCAACTGCAGCGCCTGTCGCGCCAGCATTTTGGACAAGGGATTGTTGTTTGCGTTAAGCGAAGCGTACGCTTCGATGGCATGCACCATGGCGTCGATTCCGGTGGCGGCCGTGATCGCTGGCGGAAGGCCAAGTGTCAGGTCCGGATCAAGAACGGCGATGTCCGGCAGCAGGATCGGCGAGGAGATGCCGCGCTTTTCGTCAGCCTCAACGGTGATGATGGAAACCGGCGTCACTTCCGATCCCGTGCCGGCGGTGGTTGGCACCAGAACGAGCGGCATGCGCGGCCCCTTCGCGTTCCCTACACCCCAGGCTTCATCGATGTCCTCGCCGGAGCCGAGCAGCAGGGCTGCAATCTTCGCGACGTCAAGCGAAGAGCCGCCGCCGAAGCCGACCACGCCCGTGACACCGGCCGCCTGACCGGTTTGCACCGCCTTCAGCACCGTGGCGAGCGAAGGATCGGCCTCTACTCCATCGAACACAGTCGCCGAGACGCCGGCTTCCGACAGGGACTGCAGGGCTGCATCGCATAGGCCCAGTCTGCGCAGGCCCACATCCGTCACGAGCAGAATGCGAGAGCCGCAGCGTCCATCGACAATTGTGCCGAGATCGCTTGCGCCGCCGGGCCGAAAGACGATCCGGGCGGTTGTAGCGAAGACGAACGGTTCCATGCACTCCTCCCGGCATTGCACCGGAAGGCATGTCCCGGCAGGCCATCAAAGCCGCACCGGGGAGCAATGGCAAGGCCCGACGGTACCGACCGTCAGCCGATCGCCATGAGGCTGGCATTGCCGCCGGCTGCCGCCGTGTTCACCGAGGTGGACACTTCTTCAAGGAGCCAGCTGAGGCAATAGGCATCCGCTCTTTCCTCAAGAGCCTGCGCTTGCGCCGCCTGCACCAGCACCAGCGGACCCGGAATTTGGGTGATCCGCGCGGTCATTGTCCGCACCCGCTCCGGTTCACCTTCCACCAGCGCACCGGCATAGGGCCCTTCGGTCGACCAGTCGCTCGACCATCTGAGCCGGGCAGCGGCGCTAACCGGCAGGGTCGCAGCGATCGGTCTCAGCCCGGCAGCCTCGTCGATCACCGCGTGGTTGCCTGTGGCCAACACCGCCCCCAGCTGGTGCAGCAACCCAGTCTCCGTCTCCGGCGCAAGCAGGATGCGCCCCCTGGGGTGGAGAGCGTAGAGATTATTTTCGCCGACCGGCCCGGGAAGCTGGATATCGAGACCAAGTGTCGAGGCGCTGCCCATGGCAGCAGCGATCTCGGCCATCTCGGCCTCGCCTGTTGCCTGCAGCCAGCGCACATAGTCAAGCAGCACCGGGTCGGTGTGGACGGAACTGTGCTGAGGCGGCACTGGCGGATTTTCCACCAGCCGGCCGAGATAAAGCGGTCCGCCAGCTTTCGGCCCGGTGCCAGAAAGCCCGCGTCCGCCAAACGGCTGCACACCCACCACGGCGCCGATGATGTTGCGGTTGACATAGAGATTGCCCGCCCTGATGCGGCTCGTCACATGCGCAATGGTCTCGTCGAGCCGCGTGTGGAGCCCGAACGTTAACCCGTAGCCTGTTGCGTTGATGTCATCGATCAGCCTGTCGAGTTCATTGCGGCGATAGCGGATCACGTGCAGGACAGGGCCGAATACCTCCCGCTCCAGGTCCTTCAACGACTGCAATTCGATCATCGTCGGCGACACGAAAGTGCCTGCCGCTGTTTCCGCAGGCAGCTCGACCTGCTCGACTCTGCGCCCCAGACCGCGCATCTTCTCGATATGGGATTCGATCGACGTTTTCGCTTCTTCGGTGATGACCGGACCTATGTCGACGCTGAGACGATCCGTACGGCCGATCGACAGTTCCTGCAAAGCGCCCTTGAGCATGGTCAGTGTCCGCTCCGCGACTTCCTCCTGCAGGCAGAGGACGCGGAGTGCGGAGCAACGCTGGCCCGCACTGTCGAAGGCAGAGGCAATGACATCGGCCACCACCTGCTCGGCAAGAGCCGAGGAGTCGACGATCATGGCATTCTGCCCGCCGGTTTCGGCGATCAGCGGGATTGGCTTGCCGTTCGGCAGCAACCGGTCGGAGAGCTGTCGCTGGATAACGCGGGCAACCTCTGTGGATCCGGTGAACATCACTCCGCAGGTTTCCGCAGCACCGACCAATGCCGCGCCAACCCGCCCGTCCCCCGGGACGAGCTGCAGGACACGCTCCGGAACGCCGGCTTCGTGCAGAAGGCGAATGGCTTCTGCGGCAATGAGCGGCGTCTCCTCGGCAGGCTTCGCCAGCACCGGGTTGCCGGCGACAAGTGCCGCTGCCACCTGACCCGTGAAGATCGCCAGTGGAAAGTTCCAGGGGCTGATGCAGACGATCGGGCCAAGCGGCTTGTGCGCCGCCCCCAGTGTCCGTCGTGCCTGCGCTGCGTAGTAACGCAGAAAATCGACGGCCTCGCGTACTTCGGCAATGGCATTGGCAAGCGACTTACCAGCCTCGCGCATGATCAATCCCAGCAGGACCTGCATGCGCGCCTGCATCAGGTCCGCCGCCCGCTCCAGCTGTGCGGCCCGCTCAGCCGGAGCGACAGCCGACCATTCCAGCGCGATTTCAGCCGCCAACCGGACTGCTCCTTGCGCCTCCTCCTCACTCGCCTCGATCACCTGGCCGACCACATCCGCATGATCGGCAGGATTCAAAACCGCCCGCGCGATCCCGCTCGGGCGCATGCCTTCAACCAATGGAACCGCCGACCAGTTCATGGTGGCGCTTCGCTGCAGCTCTGCACTGAGTGCAGCCAAGGTCTCTTCGTTCGAAAGATCGAGACCGGAGGAGTTTGGCCGGGCCTTCCCGAAGATATCCCGCGGCAGCGCGATTTGGTCGTGCCGCGAACCTGGACTGGCCATGGCGCGGACCACGGATACCGGATCGGCGACAAGCTCTTCGACCGAGACCGTCTCGTCGGCGATGCGGTTGACGAAGGACGAGTTCGCACCGTTCTCCAGCAGCCGTCGAACGAGATAAGCAAGCAGCGTCTCGTGCGTGCCAACCGGCGCATAGATGCGACAGGGCCTGTCAAGCTTGTCGGCGCCGACGACCTCCTCGTAGAGCGGCTCGCCCATCCCATGCAGGCACTGGAACTCATACTTGCCGACGTGGAAGTCCGGTCCAGCGAGATGATAAATTGTCGAAAGCGTCTGCGCGTTGTGCGTGGCGAACTGAGGGAAGACGAACTCGGTGGCTCCAAGCAGTTTCCTGGCACAGGCGATGTAGGAAACATCCGTGTGCACCTTGCGCGTGAAGACTGGAAAATCCTCCAGCCCGTCCAGCTGGGCACGCTTGATCTCGGCGTCCCAATAGGCACCCTTCACCAGCCGCACCATGACGCGATGGCCTGAGCGACGAGCGAGATTGACGATGAAGTCGAGCACGAAGGGGCAGCGTTTGCCGTAGGCCTGCACCACAAACCCGATGCCGTCCCAACCGGAGAGATCCGGATCGAGGCACAGCTCCTCCAGAAGGTCGAGCGACAGCTCCAGCCGGTCGGCCTCCTCGGCGTCGATGTTGAGCCCGATGTCGTAGCCTTTGGCGAGCAGCGCCAATGCCTTCACCTTGGGCAGGAGTTCGCCCATGACGCGGGATGCCTGCGACCGCGTGTAACGCGGATGCAGTGCAGACAGCTTGATGGAGATCCCCGGACCCTCGTAGATGCCACGCCCGTTCGAGGCCTTGCCGATCGCATGGATCGCGGTCTCATAGTCGCGGAAGTAGCGCTCGGCATCCGCCGCGGTCGTGGCCGCTTCTCCCAGCATGTCGTAGGAATAGCGGAAGCCGTGTTCCTCCAGGTCGCGTGACCGCTTCAGCGCCTCGTCAATCGTCTCGCCGGTGACGAACTGCTCGCCCATCATGCGCATCGCCATATCGACACCGCGCCGAATGACCGGCTCACCGCAACGGGCAATGAGCCGCGTCAGCGCCGCGGAGAGGCCGCGGTCGTTGACCGTGGCCGTCAGCTTGCCGGTGACGACGAGGCCCCAGCTCGCCGCATTGACGAATAGCGATCGGCCGCCGCCGACATGCGACTTCCAGTCGCCGGCGGAGATCTTGTCGCGGATGAGGGCATCGCGCGTGGCTGTGTCGGGGATGCGAAGCAGCGCCTCCGCAAGGCACATCAGTGCCACGCCCTCCTGGCTCGACAGCGAGTACTCGTGCACCAGTCCCTCGACGCCGGAGCCGGTATGCTTCGCGCGAAGCGCGGTGATCAGCTTCCGGGCGGTATCCCTGATATCGAGGCGCATAGTTTCCGGCAGCGTCGCCCCTTCCAGCAGCGGCTGCAGGCATTCCGGCTCTGGCCGGCGGTAGGCGGCCGTGATTGCCTGCCGAAGTGGCGTCTGCGGCCGGATGGGCGGTGCGAAATCGGCAAAGGGCGTTCCGCCCGGGTGAGTGTTGGAACGAAGCTGGGCCTGGCTGGACATCGGGCTCTTCCGAAGGTGAAACGACGATGCCTAAATAATACTTCGGAGCAGGACGGACGACAGACTTTTCAGGGCCAGCATGATAGACTAATCGTCTTTTAATGGCATCAAGATAAAGGCAATTTCCTATGCAGATCCCAAAAGATAGCCCAACTGATGCATTCGATCGGAAGATCCTGGAGATAGTCTCCGAAGACGGGAGGATCGCGGTTACCGAACTCGCGAACCGTATTGGTCTCTCAAAGACCCCGTGCGCCGCGCGGCTCAAACGCCTTATTGAAGAGGGCTACATCCTGGGCTTCCGGGCGATGCTCGATCCTCAGAAGCTCGGGCTCGAGCATGTGGCTTTCGCGGAAGTGACCCTGTCGGACACCCGGGAGAAAGCCTTGGCGGAATTCAACCAGGCCGTCCGGAAGATCAGGGAAGTGGAGGAGTGCCATATGATCGCCGGGCGTTTCGACTACCTCCTGAAGGTCCGCACGCCGAACATCCGCCGCTACCGCGAAATTCTCGGCGAGAAAATCTCCAGCCTGCCGCATGTGGCAAGCACCTCGACCTCGGTCGCCATGCAGTCGGTGAAGGAACGCTGAAGCCTAGAGGCTGCGGATGAAGAGCAGCGGGTCGCCGCCGAACAGCCAGGCGTGCCCGCCCGCCAGCAGCCATGCAGCCAGAACCGCCGTACCGACCACTGCCAGGAGCATCGGCATGTCGAACCGCAGCCGTGCCCGCCCCTGCAGGATCGCCGCGAAAGGAACAATCGACGTATCCGCTGCCATCTCCGTTAAGGCGTCACCGTGCTTCTTGCGGCTGCGTTTCTCCATCATCGCCATGCTGCCGGCGCTGAAAATCGCAAAGCCTCCGAAGAGGAGCAGCGAACGCAGGTCGCCGTTCGGCGGAATATGGCCGAGCGCCCAAAGGACGAAGCCCCACAGTACCGGATGTCGCGTCACCGCAACGATGGCGCCCGGCTCGCCCCCTCCGCGCCGCGCGGTGGTCGAAAACGGGTTCCGGCTCAAGAGCCCGGCAAGAACGAAGAAAAGGCCCAGCGGTGCTGCGGCGAAGGCCACATGTCCTTGCCATGCGGCAGGCACCCACAGTTCGATGTAGTCAAGATTGAACGCAGAATAGAACAGCCAGGCCAGTGCGACCAGCGAGATGGCGGAGTAGAGCGCGATATAGGTGCCGTGTCCAAGGTGCGACACGAGCGTTCCCCGGATGTGGGGCGACGCAGGAATGGAGTGAAGGGCGACGAAAACGGTGAACGCCGCCAGGAATTGCGTCATCGCCGGACCTCGTCTCGATCGGCCGCGGCTATTGCTGCAGGAACAGCACCGCCGCTATTGCGACCGAAAATAGGACGGCGGCGAAGGAGCTGTAGCCCTGCAGCACGCCCATTCTCCTGAGTGCGATCGCGAAGGCAACGATGATCGGGGTGGCAAGCGCAAGGCCGACTTGGGCATCAGTCATCTTGGAACATCCTTTTTGCGCCCATTCTAGGCGCCAAACCTTCACCGTCTTTGCGATTTGACAAAGAACAAGCCGCAGCCGCTCGCCATCTTCACCCGCAACGAAACTGGAGATGACAGATGGCGGACGTCCCGGCTTCCCATGCAGAGCCCGTTGACGAGGGAGGAGATCTTCTCCTCTGGATCCTGGTGTGGAGCGAACTGGTTACCTTCGGCATTCTCTTTGCCGCATTCCTGGTGGTATCGCTTTTCCAGCCCGCCGAATTCGCTGCCGCCAAGCTTCAGCTCTCCACTCGGATTGCCGGCTTCAACACGATCGTGCTCCTTGCCAGCAGCTGGACGGCGGCCCTCGCCGTGCATGCCGTCTCGAACCGCCGCCTGCAGCAGGTTTACCTTCCGGCAACTGCGGTTCTCGGATTCGGCTTCGTCGCCGTCAAGCTTGCAGAATACGCCGCCGAGATCCCGGCGGCCGGAGATGCCGCCTTCGGCTCCTTCTTCGAGCTTTACTTCCTCATAACCGGCTTCCATTTGGCCCATGTTGCCTTCCTGGCCCTGGTCCTGTTGCTCATCGCTTGGAAGCCGCGCCAGTCGAACGTCGTGATGGCCACAACGATCTGGCACGTCGTCGACCTCATCTGGCTGGTAATGTTCCCGCTCCTCTACCTCGGATGAATCTCATGACCGCGAAACAGTCTGCCCGCCTCTTCACCAGCGCCAACTGGGTCATGATGCTCGCCATCATTGGAGCGCTGATGACAGCTCAGTGGAAACATCAGGCTGTACCGCTGACGATCCTCGCCGTGCTCCTCGTTTTTACCGTCATCAAGGCACGACTGATCATCCTCGACTTCATGGGCTTGCGCGCCGCACGTCCCGCCATGGCGATTGCACTCTGGACCTGGCCGACCCTCTTTTCGTTCGCCTCCCTGGGTCGTGCCCTCGGCTCGCACTGGTTCGGCTGAGCCCCTCTACATAGCGAAAGTTTAGCCGGCTGCCTGTATTCCGGCGGCATCGCCGCCTACCGCTGATGTATTTGCCAAAAAGCAAAGAAGCGCAGCCCGAAAAACCGCAAACACACCGTGGCCCACCGAGTCCGATCTGACATCGCGTCGGTGGCCGCGACGCAAACTTGCCCGCCGGAGATCAGCCGGACGGGCGCCAGGAAAGGACCTCGGCATGTCAGAACGCCTGACAAAGACCGGAGCGCGCAACGTCTTCTATGGCGGCTCCGCGTTCTTCTTCGCTATATTCCTCGGGCTGACGGCGCACAGCCACTACTACATACGCACCACCTCCACCGACGAATCGACGCTGACGGATGCCGTCGCGCGCGGCAAGCATGTCTGGGAGGAGAACTCCTGCATCAACTGCCACTCGCTCCTCGGCGAGGGCTCCTATTTCGCACCTGAACTCGGCAATGTCTGGATCCGCTATGGCGGCCACGAAGACGCTGAAACGGCCCGCGACACGCTGAAAGGTTGGATGGCGGCCATGCCCACCGGCATCGAGGGACGTCGCCAGATGCCACAGTTCAACCTCACCGACCAGCAACTCGACGACCTCGCTGCCTTCCTGGAATGGACGAGCCGGATCAAGACGCAGAACTGGCCGCCAAACGACGCCGGCTGACCTGAGGGAAAAGGAAGACCACCATGAAATATCAAACCCAGAAGGTCGCGATGCTGTATTTCTACGGCGCGCTCGGCCTCTTCGTAGCCCAGGTCCTGTTCGGAGTCCTAGCCGGCACGATCTATGTCCTGCCCAACACGCTCTCCGAGCTCCTGCCGTTCAACATCGTGCGGATGATCCATACCAACGCATTGATTGTCTGGCTGCTGATCGGCTTTATGGGTTCCACCTACTACCTGCTTCCGGAGGAGGCGGAAACGGAGCTCTACAGCCCGAAGCTCGCCATCATCCAGTTCTGGCTCTTCCTCGGCGCCGCAGCGGTTGCCGTGGTGGGCTACATGTTCAAGATCCACGAAGGCCGCGAGTTCCTGGAGCAGCCCTTCATCATCAAGGTCGGCATCGTCGTCGTCTGCCTGATGTTCCTGTTCAACATCACCATGACCGTCCTCAAGGGTCGCAAGACGGTCGTCACCAACATTCTGATCTTCGGTCTCTGGGGTGTGGCGATCTTCTTCCTCTTCGCCTTCTACAACCCGGCCAACCTGGCACTCGACAAGATGTACTGGTGGTATGTCGTCCATCTGTGGGTCGAAGGTGTCTGGGAGCTGATCATGGCGTCCATCCTCGCCTACCTGATGATCAAGCTGAACGGCATCGACCGCGAGGTCGTCGAGAAGTGGCTCTACGTCATCGTCGGCCTGGCCCTCTTCTCAGGCATCCTCGGCACCGGCCACCATTTCTACTGGATCGGCGCTCCGGGCTACTGGCAGTGGATCGGCTCGCTCTTCTCCACGCTTGAAGTGGCACCCTTCTTCACCATGGTGATCTTCACCTTCGTGATGACCTGGAAGGCCGGCCGCAAGCATCCGAACCGTGCCGCGCTGCTGTGGTCGATCGGCTGCTCCGTCATGGCCTTCTTCGGCGCCGGTGTCTGGGGCTTCCTGCACACCCTGTCGTCGGTGAACTTCTATACCCATGGCACGCAGGTAACTGCCGCCCACGGCCACCTCGCCTTCTTCGGCGCCTATGTCATGCTGAACCTCGCGGTCATGGCCTACGCGGTACCGGAAATCCGTGGTCGCGCCCCGTACAACCAGATGCTCTCAATGGTCAGCTTCTGGATCATGTGCACGGCGATGTCGGTGATGACCTTCGCACTGACCTTCGCAGGCGTGCTGCAGGTCCATCTCCAGCGCGTCCTCGGCGAGAGCTACATGGACGTCCAGGACCAGCTGGCGATGTTCTACTGGGTCCGCCTCGGTTCGGGGGTCTTCGTCCTCCTGTCCGCCCTCATGTTCCTCTGGGCCTTGTTCGTGCCGGGTCGCCAGCGGCTTCCCTCCGCCTCGGCGGCAGTTCCGGCCGAATGAGAGGTGCGGCCCCGTCACGACCGGGGCCGCACCCACCGCCTCCATTGAAAGGATCCGACTATGAACCTCCATCTTTCCGCCAACGCGCCAAATAAGGCGCTAGTGCCCCACTACATCCCGGCGGGCAACGAGTGCGAACTCTTCGAACTGGCCTGGAAGCGCAATCTGCCGCTTCTTCTTAAAGGTCCGACTGGCTGCGGCAAGACCCGCTTCGTCAGCCATATGGCCGCCAGACTGGGCCTGCCGCTCTCCACCGTTTCCTGCCATGACGACCTTGCCGCCGCTGACCTCACAGGGCGCTATCTCCTGAAGGGCGGTGATACCGTCTGGGTAGACGGGCCACTCACTCGCGCCGTCCGCAATGGCGGCGTCTGCTATCTCGACGAGGTTGTGGAAGCCCGCAAGGATGTCGCCGTCGTCCTGCACCCTCTGACCGACGACCGTCGTATCCTGCCGCTCGAACGAACCGGCGAGACGCTGGAGGCTCCCGCAGAGTTCATGCTCGTCGTGTCCTACAATCCCGGCTATCAGAACATCCTGAAGGCCCTGAAGCCGTCGACGAAGCAGCGTTTCGTGGCGATCGAGTTTGATTTCCTTCCCAAGGAGCAGGAGATCGCGATCGTTTCCGCCGAAAGCGGCCTCGAGGAGCGCCATGTGGCACCGCTGGTCAATCTCGCTCAGAGGCTGCGCGCGATGAAGGGACACGATCTCGAAGAAGGCGTTTCGACCCGCCTCCTCGTGTACTGCGCATCGCTGATCGAGAGCGGTTTGAAGCCACGCGAGGCGATCTCCGCAGCGCTGATCGAGCCGTTGACGGACGATCCGGATGTACGGCTGGCGCTACGCGAAGTGGCAGGCGCAATCATTCCCTGAGGCAATCATGTTCGAGTTCCTGGAACTGGAAGAAACCGTCGGGAAGACATGGCATCGCCTTGTCGGCCAGACCCGCAGCATGCCGCGCTATCCCGAGCAGGCCGTACGCCTTGACGAGGTCTCTCCCGTGCTGGCCTCCTGCTTTCGCGGCTTCGGCGGCGAAAGCACTTGCCAGTTGGTGCCTGCGGCACAGAAGACCAACGGCCACAGGCTGAAATTGCGACAATTGATCGGCCTCGGAGAGGAACGGATAGCGCGCATAGGCCGTGACTTCGCGCGCGTCATGTTGCCGGCAGAAATTGACTTCTTCCCGGACCGGGCCCTCAACCGCAGTCTCTATATCTGGCTCACCGCCTATCTCGCGCTCGCCCCGTCACGAGGGATCAATGCGGACGAGCCGCTGGCGCGTGACCTTGCCCGGATCGAGCGGGCGGAGGAGACGGTCCGGGAGGTGCTGAAGGCCTTCCCGGGTCTGCGGGCAAGTTATCGCAACCTCTGCGGCGCCATTCTAGCGGAGCGGCAGCGCGGAAAGCTGCCGCCGGTGGAACAGCTCGTTGAGAACAGGATCCTGAGCATCCTGCGAAAGGCGGCCTCGCTAGAGGATCCGCTGCCCGCATCGATCTTTCCGCGACAGTCGCCGCCCGGCTACCAGCCAATGATGGATGTGCCCCTCTGGCCGGAGTTCTTTCATACCAGCGAGACGGCACCCGCCAATTCCGAAACTGACAGTCCACTAGGTGATGCCAGCGCACCTGCCGGCGGCAAGCGCTTCGTGGCCCAGCGGGAGGCCGTCGACGACAAGCGCAACGAGCGGAGCCCGTTCATCCTGAATCGCTTCGAGAAGATTCTCGCGATGGCCGAGATGGTCAATGTCGACCGTCCGACCGACGACAAGGATGATGAGGACGGCAAGGCTGCGGAGGATCTCGATGACATGGTCCTGGGGCGCCGTCGCGAACGCCCTTCGTCGCGATTCCGCTTCGACCTCGACCTGCCGCCGGAAATGCTCGACCTGAGTCACATAGAAGCGGAACTCAGCTACCCCGAATGGGACTACCGGAAATCGACCTATCTCAAGAGCTACTGCCGCGTACTGGCGGCACCGGCTTCCGAGAAGGGAGATGCGCTGGCGACCGATGACGAGACACGGAGGCTCGTGAAGAAGGTCCGCCGTCAGTTCGAGATCCTGAGGCCGCGCCATGAGCTGCTGAAGGCACAGCTGGACGGCTCGGAGCTCGACATGGATGCCGTGGTCCGCTCGCGGACCGACCTCATCGCCGGCGGGCAGGGTAGTGATCGCATTCACCTGATGAGCCGGCCGCAGACCACGGATCTGGCGGTGACCATCCTTGTCGACGTGTCACTGTCGACGGATGCATGGATCGACAATCGCCGCGTTCTCGATGTCGAGAAGGAAGCGTTGCTGGTGCTGGCGCAGGGCCTTTCCGCCTGCGGTACCGACCATTCGATCCTGACCTTCACGTCGCGGCGCCGCTCATGGGTCCGCGTCGAGACAGTCAAGGCCTTCGACGAGGCGATGGGGCAAGCGGTCGAGAATAGGATCGGCGCTCTGAAGCCCGGTTACTATACGCGGCTCGGCGCTGCGATGCGCCATGCGACCGCCGAACTGCAGAAGCGGCCGAATCGCACAAAGCTCCTGCTGGTGCTGACGGATGGAAAGCCGAACGACATCGACCATTATGAGGGTCGTTTCGCTCTGGAAGACAGCCGCCGTGCGGTCCAGGAAGCGCGCCGCAACGGCACCAAGGTCTTCGCCGTGACGGTCGACCGGGACGCCCAATCCTACCTGCCGATCATGTTCGGCCGCAATGGATATGCGCTCGTCGGCGACATCTCAAAACTGCCGGCGGCACTGCCGGCCATCTATCGCGGCCTGACGACTTAGGGCGGGGGCGTCGGCCGCACGGAAGAGCCCGGCGGGACATCCCCCAGCCGGGCTCTTTCTGTTTCTGTAGAAGTTCTTTTGTCTACGCGGCCTTGCTGTAGGTCCGCTGCGAGGCTCCGAGATAGGCATCGAACGCAGCCGCAACGGCGCGAATGACAAAGCGATGGGCGTCATTGACCTGGACCGTACCGGCACCACGACGGATCAGTCCGTCGCTTTCCAGCGCGTCAAGCGCCTTGTTATCCTTCAGCAGGAGGTCCGCGTCGAAATCATGCGCGGCGCAGATTGCAGCCACGTCAACCGAGAAGTCGCACATCAGCCTCTCGATAACTTCAGCACGGAGCCGGTCTTCCGACGTCAGCGCGTAGGTCTTGGCCGTCGGCAGTTCGCCGGTGGAGACGCGGTTGGCGTAGAGGCCGGGCGGCACTTCGTTCTGATGGTATCCCTGGCCGAGCCTGCCGATCGCCGACGCACCGAGGCCGACGAGCGTCTCACAGGCATCGGTGGTATATCCCTGGAAGTTCCGGTGCAGGCGTCCTTCGCGTTGTGCAACGGCCAACTCGTCATCAGGCAAGGCGAAGTGGTCGAGACCGATCTGTCGATAGCCGGCCGCCACGAGCCTCTCCGCAATCGCCTCCGCCTGGGCGTGGCGTCCCTGCGCATCCGGAAGTGCAGCCTCGTCGATCAGTCGCTGGTGCTTCTTGAAGGTGGGGATATGGGCGTAGCCGAAAACCGCGAAGCGATCCGGACGCATCTGGACGGCAGTGTCCACCGTTTCGACGCAGGATTCGACCGTCTGGAACGGTAACCCGTAGATCAGGTCGAAATTGATGGCATGGATGCCGTTCGCCCTCAGGCCATCAACGGCCTTCAACGTCGTCTCCGCAGTCTGGATGCGGTTGATCGCCTTCTGCACCTTCGGATCGAAGCTCTGCACGCCAAGGCTCGCGCGCGTGACGCCGGAACGTCCGAGCGCTTCCATCATCTCCGCCTGCAGCCGGCGGGGGTCGATCTCGACCGCCGTGTTGACCTCGGGAGCAAAGCCCAGCTTCGTCCGCAATGCCTGCATCAGCGCAACGAATTCCTCGGGCTCGATGATTGTCGGAGTGCCTCCACCGAAGTGAATCTCCCCGACATTAAGGCTGTCTTTCCGCTGAGCGGCGACCAACTCGATCTCGCGGTGCAGGACGTCGAGATAATCGAGGATCGGCTTGTCCTTCTCCGTAATGGTCGTGTGACAGCCACAGTACCAGCACATGGAGCGGCAGAAGGGGATGTGGAGGTAAAGTGAGGTGGCACGGTCGGTTGGAATCGAGCTCAACCAGCCGGCGTAGGTGCCGGGGACAATATCGGCCGTGAAGTTCGGAGCGGTGGGATAACTCGTATAGCGCGGCAGGCGCGCCTCGCCGTATTTTTCCACGATGGACTGCGACATGGAAATCTTCCTTCTAGCATTTCAGCTCAAGGAACTACCGGCGATCCACGGGGCCGTCTTTGCGCAATGTCAATTGATCGGTGCACCAGCGGGATTGTTTGTCGCACCACAAAGTGGGCCGCTAACGGCCGCGATAGGTTGAGATCGGGATGAGTTCGGCCTGCTCTCCCACCCATCATCAACCAGGCCTTCGGAAAGACATAGATGTCGAATACTGCCGAGATCCCTCTGATCGACGTGAGGCTCATTCCGCCTCCGGAGCGTCACCCGCGCATCTTTGGTCTGTTGACCACACTTGAGCCAGGCGCCGCGATGCATGTCGCGAGCAACCATGACCCGCGACCGCTGCACTATCAGATCGAAAGCCGCTACCCGGAACAGTTCGACTGGAACTATCTTGAACAAGGGCCGATGACCTGGCGCGTCGAGATCACGCGCGCAAAAAGCTCCGGCTGCGACTGCTGCTGCGGACACTGAGGAACAGAGACATGCAAGGCGCCTCGATTTCCCGCTGGACCATGACCTACTTCGCGACGTCGCTCGTCTTTCTTCTGATCGGGCAGGCACTTCTTGTCGTGGGTTTCGGATACCCTGTCCTGCAGGTCGAGGCGCCGGAAACGCTGGTCATCGTCCATCTGCTGGCGATCGGCTGGCTAGGGCTGCTGTTCTGCGGCGCCTTGCTTCAGTTCGTCCCTGTTCTCGTGGCTCGCCCCCTCCATGCGCCGTCGCTCGCGCTCCACGCGTTGATCCTGCTCATCGTCGGACTTCTTCTTCTCTGCCTCGGTTTCCTCCACCTGGGGGGACGCATCGAGGTCAGTGCCTTCCTCCTGCCGATGGGGGCAATGCTGCTGACGATCGGATTCGGCTTCATCATCTACATGATCGGCGGGACGCTGGTCGCCGGCACACCACTCGCTTTGCCGGCCCGCTTCGTTGCGTTGGGCCTTCTGGCACTTGGCGGCACGGCCGGTCTCGGATTTCTCTTCTCTCTTCAGCTGTCAGGCCTCACCGGCAGTACACCGCTAGCGAATTTCCTGCCTGACGGCCTGTCGATCCATGCCTATCTCGGTCTCGTCGGCTGGATGAGCGTCAGCGCCTTCGGCGTCAGCTACCGCCTGTTGGCGATGTTTCTGCTGGCACCGGAGCGGGAGCGGCGGACGAGCCGGTTCGCGTTCTATCTGCTTGCAGCCTCGACAACGATTGCCATGTCGCTTGTGCTTGTCCTTCTGCTGGGTGGCACGATACACGGCCTTATCTACGCCAGCATGGCACTCGCCGCCGTCGCTGCGCTTCTCTTCAGTACAGACGTCGTCGTCATGTATCGACAGCGCAAGCGAAAGGCGCTGGAGCTGAATACTCTCATCACTGCTGTCGCAGTAGGCGCCCTGCTGGTTTCCGTATCGGCCTTCATTCTGCTGGCCACCTTTGGAGAACTCCAGCGACAGCTCGCACCCCTCGTCTATCTCGTCTGCTTCGGATGGCTGACGACGCTTGGCCTGGGCCAGCTCTACAAGATCGCTGCCTTCATGACATGGCTGGAGCATTACGGCCCCGTGCTCGGCCGACAGGCTGTTCCGAGGGTACAGGATCTTGTCAATGAACGCCGCGCCTCCAGATGGTTCTACCTCTACATCTGTGCGGTGGCCGCGGCTGTTCTCGCGCTTCTTGTGGGATCCCTGGCCCTCTTCCGCACTGTCGCCTTGCTGCAGACCGTGTCGGTCGGCATGCTGGCGCTCGAGATCGCCCGCACCCGCCGGCTGCGCTATGTATCGCTTTCGTCGGGCAGTGCGGTGATCATCCCGCGCCCGAATCTGTTCCTGCCCCACCCGCTCGAAAGGAAATGACTATGGCCACAGAATTCAAGACGCTGGATGTTCGGCCGATCCTTGAGTCGGGCGGCGAGCCTTTTCAGGCCATCATGGGAGCAGTTGACGCTTTGGCTCCGGGCGAGGGCCTGAAACTCCTTGCACCCTTCCGGCCGCAACCGCTGTTTACGGTCATGGCGCGGCGTGGCTTCGACTATGAACTCGAAGAACTGCAGGATGGCGACTTCGAAGTCCGGTTCCTGCCCAAACAGGCCGAGCCGGAAATCCGCTATTCGGGAGATGGTCCGTCGCCCGACCTCTGGCCGCAACCCTCGATAGACCTTGACCTGTCGGAACTCGATCCGCCGGAGCCGATGGTCAGGCTGCTAGCGGAAGCAGAGCGTCTCGATCCAGGGGAGGTCATCTTCGCCGTCCTGTCTCGTGAACCGTTGTTCCTGTTTCCCGAGCTGACGAGCCGTGGGCATCAATGGGTCGGCAACTTCGACGCGACCGGAAACCTGTATCGCATCATGATCCGTGTCGGATCGAGGGCCGAGTGATGGCTGGGGGCCATCAGAACGATCTGACGGAACGGGTCCGTGAGGCTTTGACCGCCGTCATCGATCCAGAGCTGGGCAAGAATGTCGTCGCACTGGGCCTTATCTACGGCGTCGAGGCAAGCGACGCGGGAACTGTTCGGATTACGATGACGACGACGACGCAAGGTTGTCCGGCTTCTGCCTTCCTGGTGGATGCCGTTCGCTATGCGACCCAGTCGGTCGAGGGCGTGCTTGAGGCGGATGTCCGGCTGACCCATGAACCGCGCTGGGATCCTGGGATGATGGCCCCCTGAGCGAGGGGACCATCCAGACACGCTGCCCAGCGCTCAGCCGATCTTGCGCCTGACCCGTGTCAGCATCGGCGCATATTCGACCAGGAAAAGACCGAAGGCCAGCAGCCAGCTCGCACCCGAGATGACGTACAACAGCCGGGCATGGTCCGGGAGGAAATCCGCTATCGGTCGGACAATGGCTGCGACCACAATCGCCACATAGATAATCGAGGTCGTGCGAGATGCGGTCAACACGCGGCCGGTGTGCCCACGGGTGGCACGGGTCATCACGGCAAGCATCATCGAGGTCACGGTACCGACCGTCAGGACATGCAGGGCAGCGGTCGGCGAAACCACGCCGAGAGCGGCGACGGCAATACCAAGAAACCCGAGCGGCACGAAGAGATAAGCCACGTGCAGAACCATGACCAGATGCTCATCCAGCGTGGTCCAGCCACGCCAGCGCGTCAGCCGCGCTGCATGAAGCATGAAAGCGGCACAGGTCAAAGCGGCAACGATCCATCCTTCCGCAAGAAGCACCCAAGCGGCGAGTGCGGCAACTCCGGTAAGAATCGCCACGCTGTCAAAGCGGCTGTATGGGGCCGGGAAGTCCGTGCGACCGACCTTGTTGATCCAGTTCCGGGTGAAGCTTGGGATGATGCGTCCACCGATGATCATCACCAGTACGACATAGGCGGAGACCGCAAGCTTGATCGCGATATCCGGATGGCCACCCTGCATCACCTGGAGATGAAACAGGATATTGCCGGAGGTGAGGGCGAGCAGTCCCCCCATGACCTTCAGGTCCTTCCACTTCCGGCCAGCGACGACCTCCCGCACACAGATCAGCAACAAGGTCGGCAGAAACAGGCTGTCTATGGCAGCCACCGTTCCCGTGGCGATGTTCGGAATCAGGAACACAAGCCGCCCGACCAACCACAATGCAAACAGCCAGAACAGCGGCCAGCCGGACACCGGCAGCCTGCCCGTCCAGTTCGGTACCGCCGTCAGAAGAAAGCCGGCGAGCACGGCTGAGGAATAGCCGAACAGCATTTCATGCGCATGCCAATGGGCAGGGCCATAATCCTCGGCGACCGGTAGAAGGCCCGTCAGACTTGCGATCCAAAGAGCCATGGTGACGACGGCCCACACGGCCGCGCCGAGAAAGAACGGCCGGAACCCATAAGAAAAAAGCACTGGCGCGCTCTGCGACAGCCCCCTCGGAATGCCGCCCTTTCGGGCTTGTTCTGCGGAACCTGAGGCCATGAATACTCTCCTTCTGTATCTTGATCTTTGTCTATTCCAGGAGAGCAGAAGGGTCTTTGCGAATGCGCAATGAAAATCGCTCGCCAAATTTGTCTTGGCTCAAAGATGCTATTGCGAACCAATACTAGTTTCCGTGACCAGAGAGACGGAGATGGCTCCGCCACTCAGTCTAGGAGAAAGACGATGACACAGTTCAATTTGACCAGACGTTCGATGTTGGCCGGTGCTGCCATTGCCGGCGCCATTGGTCCGCTCGTCCAGGCCTCGTTCGCCAGGGCGAATGAGGAAGTCGCCCCCATTACCACCCCGACGGATCTGTCTGCGCTGAAGCGCGTCAAGGTCGACCTGGTAAAGCCCCCATTCGTTCATGCCCACACCCAGAAGGCCGTTGGCCCGCCGAAGATCGTCGAATTCACAATGACGATCCAGGAAAAGAAGATGGTCATCGACGACCAGGGCACCGAACTTCACGCCATGACGTTTGACGGTTCTGTCCCTGGTCCGATGATGGTGGTTCACCAGGACGACTACGTCGAGCTGACGCTTATCAACCCGGAAACGAACGAACTGCAACATAACATCGACTTCCACTCGGCAACGGGTGCGCTGGGCGGTGGAGCGCTGACGATCGTCAACCCCGGCGAGAAGGCTGTGTTGCGCTTCAAGGCCACCAAGGCAGGTGTCTTCGTCTACCATTGCGCACCTCCCGGGATGGTTCCCTGGCACGTTACCTCGGGCATGAACGGCGCGATCATGGTATTGCCGCGCGAAGGCCTGACGGACGGCCACGGCAAGGAACTGGTCTACGACAAGATCTACTATGTCGGCGAACAGGACTTCTACGTGCCTCGCGACGAGGCGGGGAACTTCAAGAAGTATGACAGCGTGGGCGAATCCTATGCCGACACTCTGGAAGTCATGCGGACCCTGACACCCACGCACATCGTCTTCAACGGCGCCGTCGGTGCCTTGACGGGCGAGAACGCCATGACCGCCGCTGTCGGCGAAAAGGTGTTGATCGTCCATTCGCAGGCAAACCGCGACACCCGTCCGCACCTGATCGGCGGTCATGGCGACTATGTCTGGGCAACCGGCAAGTTCCGCAACCCTCCGGATCTGGACCAGGAGACCTGGTTCATCCCTGGTGGCACCGCCGGCGCAGCCTTTTACACCTTCGAGCAGCCGGGCATCTACGCCTACGTGAACCACAACCTGATCGAGGCTTTCGAACTCGGCGCCGCGGCACACTTCAAGGTGACCGGCGACTGGAACGACGACCTGATGACGGCCATCGTTTCGCCGACCGGAAGCTGATCGACAACCGGAGGCGCGGGTTCGCCCGCGCCTCCAAACCTCAGATGACATGTTGACGGGCCACTGCCCGAGGTTCGCCCAAGGAGGCGATCATGTCCGCCACAGCAAGCAAGACCGCTTTCTCACTCTTCCAGACCGCCCTTCCACTGGCCTTGATTTCGGCTCTCGGCATCGGCATTGCGCATCAGGCTGGGTTCTTCGCGGCCGCTCCGTCCACGGCTGCTCTCTACCAGCCACAGACTGTGGTCATCCCGCCCCGTACCTTCCAGTATCGGACAGACGGGGAGTATGTACGGGGAGTTAACCCGATCGACGCTCCGAAATCGACTGTCACGCGTACAGATGCACTCACCATCATGAAGTATCAGGTGACGCTGTCGGAATACGACGCTTGCGTCATGGAAGGCGCCTGCGCGCCTGCAGCACGTCCGAGCACATCCGACACGAACCTTCCCGTCACCGGCGTCAACTACGACGACGCCCAGGCGTATGCGCGCTGGCTTTCGGAAAAGACCGGCGAATACTGGACCTTGCCATCCGATCAGGATCTGGCGTTTGCCGCCGGCAAGAGCTTTCCCGACGATGCCTCCGGGCTCGATCCAGACAACAAGAACCCGGCCCTGAAATGGATCGCCGACTACGAACGTGAAGCCGCGTCGAGATCGAAGCGAAATCCGGCACCGCAGCCTATCGGGAGCTTCGGGGAGAACGAGTTCGGCCTTGCCGATTTCGGTGGAAACGTCTGGGAATGGACGAGCACCTGCCACAGACGGGTCAACCTCTATGACAACGGGAGCCAGAAGGGTGTGGAGACCATCTGCGGCGTCAACGTGGCCGTCGGTCCACATCGTTCGCCGACCAGCAGCTTCATCCGCGACCCTCGCGGCGGCGGTTGCTCAGTCGGGACGCCCCCGGACAATCTGGGCTTCCGGCTGGTGAAGTCGGCGGCGTGGTATGCCCCGGTCCTGCAGATGGTTCGCGCGAAGGGCCTGGCAGGTTAGTCGGGCGCCGTCAGGCCTCGCCTCTTCCGACAGCGGCAGTGATCATGTATCCTGCACCGCGATATCGGAGAGTGACAGAGTGAAGATCGACAAGAGCCTAGTCCGGGCATTCCCGCTGTTCGAAAAGATGAGCGACGAAAGCCTGGAGAAGCTGCTGGCGCATTCCACCTCGCGGCGCGTCCCACCCGGCGAAGCCGTTTTCGAGCAAGGGGCAGCGGCGACGCATTTCTTCCTGCTTCTCCATGGACGCCTCAAGGTCACGCAGGTGACAGCGAGCGGCCAGCAGATCATCGTCCGCGTAGTCCACCCCGGGGATCTCTTCGGGTTCGCGAAGGCGCTGCAGCGAGCAGACTACCCGGGAACGGCGATTGCCGCCGCTGAAAGCGTTGCACTCAGTTGGCCGACGCATCTCTGGCCAGAGTTCATCGACCACCATCCGCGCCTTGCCGTCTCGGCAATGCACACGATCGGTCAGCGTCTCGAGGAGGCCCATACCCGAATTCGTGAGATGTCGACCGAGGAAGTGGAGCGGCGCGTTGCCCACGCGGTGCTCCGTCTGACGAAGCAGGCTGGCAAGGCCGAGGGCTCAGGCGTAAGGATTGACTTCCCGATTTCGCGCCAGGACATCGCCGAGATGACGGGAACGACGCTCCATACCGTTTCACGGATCCTAAGCGCCTGGGAAAGCAAGGGGCTTGTGGAAGGCGGGCGACAGAAGCTCCTCGTCCGCGATATCAAGGGCCTATCGGACTTGGCTGAGACTGCCAAGGATTAGGTCTGATCAGAGGCCGCGGACGCGGTCACATTGTCCCGTTTCTTTGAAGCGGAGCGTGGCCGGATGTCGTAGCGTCCCTGCTGATCGCCATGGATATCGCCTGTCCCAACTGCTCTTGCGTAAACGGCTTGACGAGCCGCGACAGGGCTCCGACCGATGCGCCATCCGGAAGCTCGGCATAGCCGGATGCCAAAATGATTGGCTGTCCCGGATTGGCGCTAAGCAAGGAGCGGGCAAGATCGGCTCCCGACATTCCGGGCATGGCGTGGTCGGTGATAACCAGATCGAAACTCTGCCCTGAGTTCACGATTTCCAGGGCCGCCTGCCCGGAATTGGCTTCCGTGACCCTGTGGCCAAGGTCTTCCAGCATGTCGACCGTGCCCATGCAGACAAGAACATCGTCGTCCACCACCAGTATCCGCAGGGAGGCGGCAGCCTCGGCCTCCGTGGAAGCGCTCCAAGCAGATTGCTCCCCGGCCTGCTCGGAAACGTCATCCTTGGCGACGGGCAGCCAAAGCTCTGCCGTGGTCCCTTCGCCAGGGGTGCTGTGAAGCTGCAGAATTCCCCCTGACTGGGCAGCCAGCCCGTGGACCATCGAGAGTCCGAGACCCGTTCCCTTGCCGAGCCCCTTGGTGGTGAAGAAGGGCTCGGCCGCACGCGCAAGCGTCTCTTCGTCCATACCCGAACCGGTATCGGCAACCCGCACCCGCAGATAGCGTCCAGCCGACAGCCCTGGCGGGAGATCGTGATCGCCGGGAATGGTTTCTTCGGCGTCGATCGAGATGACGCCTTCCTGCTGGATTGCATCGCGGGCGTTGACGGCAAGGTTGAGGATCGCCAGCTCGAGCTGGTTGGCATCCACGAGGGCCGGAGGCAGTTCACCTGGAAGCCGGTTCTCAAGCCGGATGGTCGGACCCACCGCCCGCTGCAGCAGCCCTTCGATGCTGCCGAGGAGTTGCACGAGATCGACGGCCTGAGGCTTGAGCTCCTGCCGGCGTGCGAAGGCAAGCAGGCGCTGGGTCAGTGCCGCGCCACGTTCGGCAGCCTGGACCGCATTGTCGAGCAACCGAAGGTTCTTCTCCTCGGGCGGGATGCGTTTGCGCAAAAGGCTGAGGCTGCCAAGCGCTGCCATCAGCAGATTGTTGAAATCATGGGCGACCCCACCAGTGAGTTGTCCGATTGTATCCAGCTTCTGGGCCTCGAAGAGTTGCGCCATCGCCTCCTCGCGCTCCCGGGTACGAAGCTCGATCCGGTTTTCGAGTTCCTCATTGAGGGTCTGTAGCTGCTGGTAGGAGGTCTCGAGTTCGGCTGTCCGCTCCTGAACCCTGCGCTCAAGGTCCGCATTCAGCCGCTCCAACTCCCGGGTTTTCCGGTAGAGTTCCACGAAGACCCGCACCTTGGCACGCAGGACTTCCGGGACAATCGGAACGGACACATAATCGACCGCGCCGGCCGCGTAGCCCCGCAGGCGGTCGGGTTCTGTCATCATCACGGCCGATACGAAGATCACTGGGGTCTTCTCGAACCGAGGGTGAGCGCGGATCAGTTCCACGAGCTCGAATCCATCCTGCTCGGGCATGCAGACATCGACCAGAATCACGGCGACATCCGTGCGGAGAAGATGTTCCAGCGCCTCCCGCGCCGACTGAGCCACGAGCAGGTTTTCGCCGAGCTCCTGGAGGATTACCTCGTAGCTCAAGAGCTTGGCGGGCTGGTCGTCCACGAGCAGAATGTTGACGGGATCAGGCATGGTCATATCACTCGTGGAGCCACATGCGCAGTGCCGAAAGCAGCTCCTGCGTATTGACCGGCTTGGCAAGGTAATCCGAAGCGCCCGCCTCCAGGCATTTCTCACGGTCGCCCTTCATCGCCTTGGCCGTCAGCGCGATGATCGGCAGGCGGCTGTGACGTTCGTCCTTACGGATTACCTGCATTGTTTCATATCCGTCCATGCCCGGCATCATGATATCCATGAGAACCAGCGAAATGTCGGACTGGGCGTTGATGATCTCGATCGCCTCGCTCCCCGTCGTCGCCGTCAGCACCTTCATGCCGCGCCGTTCCAGAACGCTGCTCAAGGCGAAGATGTTTCGCGCATCGTCATCGACGAGCAGCACCGTCTTGCCGGCAAGCTCCACGTCCGAACTATGCAGCTTTTCGAGCATGTCCTGCTTGGCAGGTGGCATGTCAGCGATCACCCGGTGCAGGAAGAGGGAGGTCTCGTCAAGCAGACGTTCCGGCGATTCAACCCCCTTCACCACCACGCTCCGCGCCATGGTCTGCAGTCGGGCACTTTCGGCAGGGGAGAGATCTCGTCCCGTAAACACGACAACGGGCACATCCGTCATCCTCACATCTTCGGAGATTTTCTCCAGCACCTCGAACCCGGACATGTCGGGCAGTGCAAGGTCGAGGACGACGCAGTCGACCGGCTCGTTCTCCAGTATTTGAAGCGCCTCTGAACCGGTACCGACACTGGTTATATCGATATCGCTGTGACCGAGCAGGGCGGTGATGCTGAAGCGTTCGTTTTCATCATCCTCTACGAGCAGGAGACGCTTCCGGCTGGTTTCCGAGAAGCTCTTCAATCGCGAGAAGACTTCTCCCAGCCCGTCACTTGTCGCCGGCTTGTGCGTGAAGGCGAAGGCCCCACGCGTCAGGCCATGCTGGCGGTCTTCATCCACGCTGATGATCTGTACCGGGATGTGGCGGGTCTCAGGGCTCTGCTTCAATTGGCTGAGAACAGTCCAGCCGAGCATGTCGGGGAGGCAGATATCGAGCGATATGGCAGTCGGACGATAATCCCGGGCCAGCGTCAGCGCATCCGTGCCGCGGCCGGCGATCAACACCTTGAAGCCCTTGTCGCGTGCAGCATCCCGCAGCAAAGAAGCATATCCGGGGTCATCTTCGACGACCAGCAGGATGGCGTCGCGACCACTGATCTCGTAGCGATCGTCGTCGGGCACTTCACTGACGCTTGTGGAACGGCGCGGGAGCCCGTGATTGTGGCTCTTCATCCCGCCCGTGGTGCTACGGACCGGCTGCGTCGCCGCCCCGACGAATGTCAGCGGAAGGTAGAGCGTGAATGTGCTCCCCTCGCCTGGGGTGCTGGAAAGCTGGATCTCACCGCCCAGAAGGTTGGCAAGTTCGCGACTGATTGCCAGTCCCAGTCCGGTCCCGCCATAGTTCCTGCTCGTCGAGGCATCCGCCTGCTGGAATGCCTCAAAGATGATCTTCTGCTTCTCGACCGGAATGCCGATGCCGGTATCGGAAACATGGAAGGCAATGACGGCTGGTGCGTTCTTGAGGGAAGGGCGGCTCTCACTCCATCCACTTGCTGCCGTTTCAACTCTTAACTGGACACCGCCCTCGGAGGTGAACTTGAACGCGTTCGACAGGAGGTTCTTAAGTATCTGCTGCAACCGCTTGGCATCGGTGATCAGAGTGCGGGGCAGGCTGTCATCCAGGTCGACCGCGAAGGTAAGTGCACGGGATTCCGCCTCGTGCCGGAATGGCCGCGCCATCACTTCGAGAAGATTGCCGAGGGCGAGCTCCTCGGCTTCGACGGAGACCGTTCCTGACTCGATCTTCGACAGGTCCAGGATATCGCTGATAAGATTGAGAAGGTCGGTGCCCGCACCATGGATCGTCTTCGCGAATTCAACTTGCTTTGACGATAGGTTTCCATCGGGGTTCTCCCCGAGCTGCTGCCCGAGGATCAGGATCGAATTGAGTGGCGTCCGCAGTTCGTGCGACATATTGGCCAGGAATTCAGACTTGTACTTTGAAGTGAGCGCCAGTTCCGTCGCCTTTTCCTCGAGAGCCCGTCTTGCCTGCTCAATCTCCTGGTTCTTGGCCTCCACTTCCACATTGCGTTCTTCCAGCTGCTGGGCCTTCTGCTCCAACTGCTCGTTTGTCTGCTGCAGTTCGCTCTGCTGCGTTTGAAGTTCCGCCGCGAGTTGCTGCGACTGCTGCAGCAAGGCTTCGGTCTGCATCGTCGCTTCGATCGAGTTCAGCAGGATTCCCATGGACGATGTGAGCTGTTCCAGGAAGGAAAGCTGCAGCTCGGTGAAGTTCGCGACCGAGGTCAGCTCAACCACTGCTTTGACCTGTCCCTCGAATAGGATCGGCAGGACGATGGCGCTGCGCGGCAGGGCCGAGAAGGTTCCCGAGCCGATCGGCACAACGTTATCCGGCATATCGCTGATCAGGATCTGCCGGCCATCACGCGCGCACTGCCCGATCAACCCCTCGCCGAGCTGCATCCTGCGCGGATTTGATTGGCCGACGCCGTCCGCATAGGTCGCAAGCAGCACCAGTGCCGGTTCATCCACCTCCTGCTTCACTTGGTAGACGACGCCCTGATGTGCGCTCACCAGCGGCGCCAGCTCCCGCAGCAGCGTCTGGCCGACGAGAGCGAGTTCCCGCTGACCCTGCAACGTGGTGGTCAGGCGAGCGAGGTTCGTCTTCAGCCAGTCCTGGTCGGTATTCTGCTCGGTGGTAAGCCGCAGATTACCGATCATCGTATTTATATTGTCCTTGAGCTCGGCGACTTCTCCCCGTGCCTGGACCTGGATTGAGCGCGTCAGGTCACCCTTTGTCACCGCCGTGGCAACCTCGGCGATGGCGCGCACCTGGGTGGTCAGGTTCGCGGCCAGGAGGTTTACGTTGCCGGTGAGATCCTTCCAGATCCCCGCCGTGCCCGGGACTCTCGCCTGGCCGCCCAGCCGCCCCTCGACGCCGACCTCTCGCGCAACCGAGGTCACCTGGTCGGCGAAGGTAGCGAGGGTGTGGGTCATGTTGTTGATGGTGTCTGCAAGGGCAGCAACCTCCCCCTTCGAGGCGACAGTCAGGTTTTGGGTGAGGTCACCATTCGCAACCGCGGTCACCACCTTGACGATGCCTCGGACCTGTTCGGTGAGATTTGTCGCCATGACGTTGACGGTATCCGTCAGATCCTTCCACGTGCCCGCCACGCCGGGCACCTGTGCCTGCCCCCCGAGCTTGCCTTCGGTCCCGACCTCGCGGGCCACGCGCGTCACTTCACCGGCAAAGGCGTTCAACTGATCAACCATCGTGTTGATCGTGTTCTTCAGCTCGAGGATCTCACCCTTCACCTCGACGGTGATCTTGCGGGACAGGTCGCCGCGCGCAACGGCCGTGGTGACCTCGGCAATGTTGCGCACCTGCGTGGTGAGGTTGGCCGCGAGAAGGTTGACGTTGTCGGTCAGGTCCTTCCAGGTGCCCGCGACACCGGGGACCACGGCCTGGCCGCCGAGCCGCCCGTCCGTCCCCACCTCGCGAGCGACGCGCGTCACCTCGCCGGCGAAGGACCGCAACTGGTCGACCATCGTATTCAGCGTATCCTTCAGCAGGAGCATTTCGCCGCGCACGTCGACCGTGATCTTTCGGGAAAGGTCGCCGCCGGCGATCGCCGTCGCGACTTCGGCGATGTTCCGGACCTGCGCTGTCAGGTTGCCCGCCATGGAGTTGACGTTATCGGTCAGGTCCTTCCACGTGCCGGCAACGCCCGGCACCTGGGCCTGGCCGCCCAGATTTCCCTCCGTCCCGACCTCGCGGGCGACACGAGTCACTTCGCCCGCGAAGGCATTCAACTGGTCCACCATCGTGTTGATGGTGTCCTTCAATTCGAGAATCTCTCCTTTGACGTCGACGGTGATCTTCCGCGACAGGTCACCGCGCGCAACAGCAGTCGTTACCTCGGCAATGTTGCGGACCTGATCGGTGAGGTTCGAGGCCATCGAATTGACGTTGTAGGTCAAATCCTGCCACGTACCGGCGACGCCCGGCACCTGTGCCTGACCACCGAGCTTCCCTTCCGTTCCCACCTCGCGCGCAACGCGCGTCACCTCCGAGGCAAAGCGGTTCAACTGGTCGACCATGGTGTTGAGAGTTTCCTTCAACTGAAGGATTTCACCCTTCACGTCCACGGTGATCTTCTTCGACAGGTCGCCATTGGCGATCGCCGTCGACACCTCGGCGATGTTACGCACCTGAGCCGTCAGGTTGGATGCCATGGAGTTGACGCTGTCGGTCAGATCCTTCCACGTACCGGCAACGCCGCGCACATTCGCCTGGCCCCCCAGCTGACCCTCTGTTCCGACCTCGCGGGCGACACGTGTCACCTCCGAAGCGAACCCGTTCAGCTGATCCACCATCGTGTTGATGGTTTCCTTTAGTTCGAGAATCTCACCCGAGACGGTCACCGTGATCTTCTTCGAAAGGTCCCCCTGCGCGACGGCGGTCGCCACCTCTGCGATGTTGCGCACCTGCGCCGTCAGGTTCGATGCCATGGAGTTGACGCTGTCGGTCAGATCCTTCCACGTACCGGCAACGCCGCGCACATTCGCCTGGCCCCCCAGCTGACCCTCGGTCCCGACCTCGCGGGCGACGCGCGTGACCTCACCGGCAAAGCCATTCAACTGGTCGACCATCGTGTTGATGGTCTCCTTGAGTTCGAGGATCTCGCCCTTCACGTCAACGGTGATCTTCTTCGAGAGGTCGCCATTGGCGATCGCCGTCGAGACTTCAGCAATGTTGCGCACCTGAGCCGTCAGGTTTCCGGCCATGGAGTTAACGTTCTCGGTGAGGTCCTTCCAGGTCCCAGCAACGCCGCGCACATTCGCCTGACCGCCCAGTCGGCCCTCGGTACCGACCTCTCGGGCGACGCGCGTGACTTCACCGGCGAAGGAGTTCAGCTGGTCGACCATCGTATTGATGGTCTCCTTCAGCTCGAGAATCTCGCCGGACACGGTCACCGTGATCTTCTTCGACAGGTCTCCATTGGCAATCGCCGTCGAGACTTCAGCGATGTTTCGCACTTGGGCCGTGAGGTTGGAGGCCATGGAATTGACGTTGTCGGTGAGGTCTTTCCAGGTGCCGGCGACGCCTGGCACTTTCGCCTGCCCGCCAAGCCGTCCTTCGGTACCGACTTCACGCGCAACGCGGGTCACCTCGCCCGCAAACCCGTTCAACTGATCGACCATCGTATTGATGGTCTCCTTCAGTTCCAGAATTTCGCCGGACACATCGACCGTGATCTTGCGCGAGAGGTCACCGCGCGCCACGGCCGTAGTCACCTCAGCAATGTTGCGGACCTGATCGGTCAGGTTACCGCACATGGCATTGACCGAGTCCGTCAGGTCCTTCCAGGTGCCCGCGACACCCGGTACGATCGCCTGGCCGCCAAGCTTGCCTTCCGTGCCGACTTCCCGAGCAACGCGGGTCACTTCCGACGCGAAGGACCGCAACTGGTCCACCATCGTGTTGATGGCCTCCTTCAACTGGAGGATTTCGCCCCGAACATCGACGGTGATCTTCTTGGAGAGGTCACCATTGGCAACAGCGATCGTCACGTCTGAAATATTTCGGACCTGCGCCGTCAGGTTAGACGCCATGGAATTGACGCTCTCGGTCAGGTCCTTCCAAACGCCGGTCACTTCCGGAACATGAGCCTGGCCACCGAGCTTACCATCCGTGCCGACTTCCCGGGCGACGCGCGTCACCTCTGAGGTGAAGACACCGAGCTGCCGGATCATGCCGTTGACGATCTCCGCCGAACGCAGGAATTCCCCTTTCAGCGGGCGTCCATCGACATCCAGAGGCACCGTGTGGAGCAGGTCACCCTTGGCAACAGCCGAGATCGTCCGCGTCATAGCATGGGTCGGCCAGACGAGATCGTCGATCAGAGCGTTGACGGAATCCTCCATGTCACTCCAGGCACCGCCCGAAAGGCTTAGCCGAACACGATTCTTCGTCCGCCCGTCCCGGCCCACGAGCTGGCCTACATGGTCAAGCTGTGCCGCCATGCGCTGGTTGGCTGCGATGATGTCGTTGAAGGCATCCGCGACCCGGCCTGACAGGCCGGTATAGTCGGAGCTCAGCCTTGCTGTGAAGTCGCCCCCGCGAACCCGTTGCAGGACATCCAGCAAGGCCGCCAACTGCAGTGCCTCGCCTGTGGACATGCCGGCTGATCCCTCGGATGAGACCAGCTCGGCGGCTGACCGATCCGGATTGTCTGCCGAATTCTCGCGTGCCTTGACCAACTGCGCCCCCTCAAAGTCGATACACGATCGGCAGAAAATAGGGCGGCGATCATCTGCGGCAACGGCCAGCCCCATTTACACGATCATACCGCCACGCCTGTCGTCCCAAAGACACAAAGGTCGTAAAGGGAAGGCTGTCGGATAGCCCTTTGCTATGCGTCTTCGGCCTTGTCTTGTCGACGACCCGCCACCGACTGGCGCTCGACGATGTGGCAGGCAAGTTCAACCCGGCGTGGCAGTGCAGGCGATCCCGCACATATGTCGCGCAGAAGATCCACTCCCGTCATCCCGATCTCCCGTGCCGGTATGTGCACCGTTGTCAACGGCGGGCTAAGGAAGGCGGCCTGGGGAAGATCGTCCATCCCCATCACTGAAACGTCCGCAGGAACGCCATAGCCGGCGCGTTCAAGGGCACGCATGGTACCCACGGCAAGACTCTCACCGGCTGCCAGGACGGCGGTGAAGTCAAGCCCACGCTGCCCGATCCGATCCGAGATGACCTGATCGGCGAGTTCCGGCAGCCAGTCATCGACCGACATTACGAGGTCCTCCGGATGGGGTAGTCCATGCTGCGCCAGGGCGTCTCGCCATCCTTCCAGCCGCCTAACGATGGTTCTGCGGCCTGGACGCATGAGAAACAGGATGCGCTCATGTCCCCGTTCGATCAGGTATTCCGTCGCCAGTTGGGCGGCCGACCTGTTGCAGGGCGTGACGCTTGAGAGCCTCATGAGCGGATCATCGCCATTGATCAGAACGACCGGCTTGCCAACGTCGCGGGTGGCCGCAAGCATTCGCTCGTCATCCACCGTCAGGAACAGCAGGCCGGCAACCTCTTCATCAAGCCTCGCCTCCTCGAGGACCCTCTGCTCCTCGGCGGCGTCCGCCACGGGCCTGGTAACGATCTCAATCCCGACTGCCTCGGCCCTGTCACGGATCCCCTCAAGGACATAGAGCGTGAACTGATTTCGCACGTAATCGATCATTGCCGCGCTCGAGGCCGCAAGAACAACCTTTGTTCCGGCCACCGGCTTCGGCAAGGCGTAGTTCGCATCGCGTGCCGCATCCAGGATACGCTGGCGAACATCCTCGCGGACGCCCTTCTCCCCGGAGAGGGCGCGCGACACGGTGCTGAGCGACACGCCGACCTTGGCCGCGATATCCTCCAGCCGTACGCGTCGCGGCTTCTTACCGCGCTTGCCCATCCCGCCGTTCATCGATGCGCCTCCACAGTTGACAAACTGCAAAAAATTTTCAGATTGCGCAAGAATTTTTCCAATGTTTACATCCGCCGCAGCCGGAGGAGGCGCCTGTCCGAATTTGGACGGAGTGGGAGGATGCACATGCAAGGATCGGCTGGAGAAATCCGCCGCAAGCTCGACCTGCTGGTCGCGGGGATGACCGGCCTGCGCCACGATGGTCGATTCGACGAGCCCAATCTTGACGGTAGCGCAGGCGACTACATCTCCTTCGACAGCTGGGAATGGCCGCAGGGCGTCGGCCTCTACGGCCTCATCCGCCTGTGGCTGTTCACCGGCCGCCAGGACCTGAGGCAACTGGTCGAAGACTGGTATGCCGAACGAATCGGTGCCGGACTGCCCTCCCTCAACGTCAACACCACAGCACCCATGCTGGGCCTTTCCGTTCTGTGGCGAGAGACCCGTGATCCGCGCTGGCAGAAGCCGCTCGATTCCTGGGCGGACCGCGTGATGACCGAGATGGGGCGAACGGAGGAGGGTGCCTTCGAGCATCACGTCTCCGACAAGGTCAATCATCACGAACTATGGGACGATACGCTCTACATGGTGGCGCTGTTTCTCGCCTCCTACGGCCAGGCAAGCGGTCGCCAGGAGCTTATCGACGAGGCGGCGCGCCAGTTTCTCGTCCATGCCCGCTACCTTTCCGACCGCAAGACCGGCCTGTGGTTCCACGGCTGGACATTCGACGGCCGGCATAATTTCGCCGATGCCCGCTGGGCACGCGGCAATGCGTGGATCACTGCAGGCATTCTTGATCTGTTTGACTTGGCGGAGATGGCGAGGCCCGTGAAGGATTTCCTTCTCGGTGTTCTCGTGGCGCAGGTGAATGCCCTGCTGCCGCTCCAGACAGGCTCCGGTGCGTGGCGGACGCTGCTCGACGATCCGACCTCCTACGAGGAGATCTCTGCGACCGCGGGCATCGGCTACGGACTTCTCAAGGGGCATCGCTTGGGTTTGGGTACCGCGGAATGGCGCGTGGCGGGGCTAAAGGCCGTCGAGGCGGTGCTGAATAATATCGATGAGACCGGTACGGTACTCAACGTCTCCTACGGCACGCGGATGGGTCACGACCTGCAGTTCTACAGGGACATTCCTCTCCAGCCTACCGGCTACGGGCAGGCGCTGTCGATCCTTTGCCTGTCGGAAGCCCTTCGGCACATCGATGCAGGAGTGCAGGCAGCATGACGATGAAGATTCTCTACGGTGCGGGTCCGCAAGATGTCAAAGGCTACGATACCGAGCAATTGCGTGCCGAGTTCCTCGTCGAGGATCTCTTTCGTCCCGACTCAGTGAGCTTCACCTATACCCATGTGGATCGACTGATCCTTGGCGGCGCAGTTCCGGTGTCGAAGACACTTGAGTTCGGAAGCGGCGAGGACATCGGAACTTCCCACCTCCTGTCCGCCCGCGAGATGGGCATCGCCAATCTCGGGGGCCCGGGCACCATCACCGTCGACGGCCAGAGCTTCGACCTCAACAATCGCGACGTGCTCTATGTCGGCCGGGGCGCGCGAGTACTGAAGGCATCGAGCGTATCGGCGGAGCGACCAGCCCGCTTCTACATGAACTCGGTACCCGCCGGCGCTGACGTCCCGCACCGGCTCATCACGCAGGCGGAATCGAAGCCGCTTGACCTCGGGGACGCGCGGCGTTCCAACAAGCGCCAGTTGCGCATGTACATCCACCCGGAGGTCGCGCCGTCGTGCCTTCTGCTCATGGGGATCACCGATCTCGCCGAGGGCAGCATCTGGAACACCATGCCTCCACACCTGCATGAGCGGCGCATGGAAGCCTATTGCTACTTCGACCTATCGGAGGAGGACCGGGTGATCCACCTGATGGGTCGTCCCGAGGAAACCCGGCATCTGATTGTTGCCGACGGGAATGCGGTGCTTTCGCCAGCCTGGTCGATCCACATGGGTGCCGGAACCGGGCCTTATGCCTTCGTCTGGGGAATGACCGGCGAGAACCAAGAATACAACGACGTGACACCCGTCGCCCTTTCCGAATTGAAATGAGCGCGAAACTGATGAACGCACAGACACACTGGATGCAGAAGGCGCTCAACCCTGGAGATCCGATCCGCTACTGGCAGTTGGGCACGCTCTCCGAAGAACGATTCGACGTGCCGGATGCACCGATGCAAGGGGAGATGGATCCCTTCTTCTTCCTCACCAAGGTGAAGAACTTCATCCCACATGAGTATCCGTGCCGCACTCAGTTTGCGGAGACCTACCGTGACAAGCGGCCCGCTGTGCGCGGTATCTTCGAAGCGTCCCGCTGGTGGCTGCCGTTCGACTCGCCCCGCCTCGATCTCTCCGGCTTCTGGTTCCGCCCGACGCGGCTTGCAGCCTGGGCGCGGACCTATATCGAGGCAGATACCGCGGGAACTGCGGCGATCCGGCTCGGAACCTGCGGCGGCGCCGTCGTCTGGGTGAACGGTGAAGAGATCGGCTGGATGGCGCCCTATAGCCGCAACCTTGAAGCCAAGCAGGAGTTCAGCCTGCCGCTCGCACAGGGGCCGAACGAGATCACCATCTTCTTCGACGATCTCGCCGAACGCGACGCCCGCTACTTCTTCCAGATGGACTACCTTTCAGGTCCTGGCGCGCGCCTTTCTCTCCCGGTTCCGGTGGCGTCTTCAGTGGCCGAAAGCCTGGAAGCAGCGCTGGACGGAATGCATTTCGACCGTCCGCACTATTTTAGCGGCGACCTTGCGTTGAAGCTGGCGGCACCACTTCCCGTGGAGGTCCAGGTAAATGTCGCCATCGAAGGCGACTTCATGTCGACCGAACGTTTCGACCGCGATTTCGTCCTGGCAGCTGGCGCAACGGACCTGGACATCGGACCCTCGGAAGCTTGCCCAGCCGATTTCCGTCATTTCCGTGTCACGCTGGCCGCCGGTGGCTTCGTCGCTTCCCGTTCGCTGGGCGTCGAGATCTGCCATGTTGCTCGTCAGGGAAGGGCGCCGGCAACTCTTTCAGGCCGGATCACTGAAGCCTTGGACGAGGTTTCCGAACACTCGGAACGCGACACGGTACGGGCCTTCGCCCGTCTCGCAAGCGGCCGTGGCGGATCCGAGACCGATGCCATGATCGAGGAGATCCTTCCCTCCATCGAAGACTGCCATGACTGCGCCGACTTCTCGCTGGTGCCGCTGATCTGGTCGAGGACGGTTTGGGGTGCGGACATAGGCGACGCAACACGGAGCCGGATCGACAATGCCATTCTCCACTATCGCTACTGGATGGACGAGCCTGGCAACGATGTTCAGTGGTATTTCTCTGAGAACCACGCCCTGCTCTTCCACACCTCCGCTTATCTGGCTGGCCACCTGCTGCCCGAGGCGACCTTCGCCCGCTCGGGGCGTATCGGCCGGGAGCAGAGCCGGATTGGCGCCGAAAGGGTCAGGGCCTGGCTCGACCACTTCGAGAAATGGGAAATGGCGGAATATAACTCCGCCCCATACTTCCCGATCGATCTGAAAGGGCTAACGGCCCTCGCCGCCCTTTCCCCGGATGCCGACATCGCCGATCGGGCTAAAAGCGGGATCGTCCGGCTGTGCGAGGTCATTGCGCGCTCCGCCCATCACGGCATGGTGACGGCGGCACAGGGCCGGTCCTATGAGCATACGCTCTGCGCCGGACGGTCGCTGGAGCTTTCCGGTGTCGCGAGGCTTCTCTGGGGCAAAGGCTGGTACGGCCGGCGGGTGCACGCCCTCCCGCAACTGGCGGTCTGCCTGCGCGATCACGGACTGCAGGTTCCTGCTGACCTGGAGGCTATCGCTGATCATCAGTACGCCGCGCACCAGGAATGGCGCTTTGCCCAGGGCGAGAACCGCTTCGCCGCTCTCTACCATTACAAGGGCAAGCACTTCGCCATGGGGTCGGCGGTGCATTACCGCTGGGGCGACTGGGGATATCAGGAGACAATCCTGCACTTGCGCCTCGGCGAAAGACCCGAGGCTGCGATCTGGATCAACCACCCCGGCGAGACGATCCAGTTCGGCTACGGCCGGCCATCCTATTGGGGTGGCTGCGGCACCGTTCCTCGGGTCCAGCAGTATCGTGGGCTCGCGGTGCTCGACTTCAGGCTGAAGCTGGAACAGCCTGATTTTACCCACGCCTGGTTCCCGCAGGCGGAGTTTGACGAGGTGCGGGTCAAGGGCCGCTCCGCGCTCGCGAGAAGCGGTGGAGGAGCAGTGTTCCTGAAGGGCAGCAGCGATCTGGTTCCTGTGGAACAAGGTCCTTCCGCGGGAAGCGAGCTACGGCAGCAGGGTGCGAACACCCGCTGGATCGTGCGCATTTGCGAAGCCGAGCACCTGCAGTCCGTCGAAAATCGCTTTTCTGCGCTGGCAGTGACCGATGGGGCGGACGATAGCTGGACGGTCGAGGATCCGGAATACGGCCCTGTCCGCTTCCTGGCGGACGGTTCGGTGGAGGCCGAGGGCCGACGACTGTTGCGAAGTGATTATACGGTCGCAGGCGACACCATTATGATCTAACGCATGCTAACCGGACGGAAGGAGGCTCCGTCCACAAAGGGAGGAAATGAAATGAAAACAACGTCGATGATCGCGGGGCTTGCCCTCGCACTCCTGACGTCCACGGCCGCAATCGCCGGCGATGTCCGCGTCATGTGGTACTCCGACGGGGTCGAGGGCGAGGTCATGAAGGACCTCGTCGATCGCTTCATGAAGGAGAACCCGGGGATCAACGTGATCCTCGACAATGTCGCCTACAGCGTCATCAAGGAGCAGCTGCCGGTACAGTTGGAGGCCGGGAATGGTCCCGATATCGCACGTGTCACCGCGATCAAGGACCTAGCCCGCCATTGGCTCGACCTGCGGCCGCTGGTGAAGGACCCCGCCTACTGGGACGAGAACTTCGGTGACAAGGCCGACTGGATGCGTCCGGATGGCTCCGACCAGATTTCCGGCTTCATGACCCAGCTGACGCTGACAGGCGGGTTCGCCAACAAGACGCTTTTCGATCAGGCGGGCGTCGAGGTCCCCGGACCTCAGGCGACCTGGGAGGAATGGGCGGAGGCGGCCAAGAAGGTGGCTGAAAGCCAGCAGGTCCCCTTCCCAATGGCGATCGACCGTTCGGGTCACCGCATCACGGCTCCCATGCTTTCCTATGGAGCGAACTATATCGGCTCGGACGGGAAGCCTGCCCCGCTCGACCAGGGCGGCAAGGATTTCCTGAGCAAATTCGTGGGCTGGACGGAAGACGGCACCTTTGCCAAGGACGTATGGGTTTCGGCCGCGGGCAATACCTATCGCGCTGCCGCGGATGACTTCATCAACGGCCAGCTCGCCTTCTACTATTCAGGCTCCTGGCAGGTCGCGAACCTAGCCACCAAGATTGGTGACGCCTTCGACTGGGTGGCAACCGGCAGTCCCTGCGGTCCCGCAGCCTGCACCGGCATGCCCGGCGGCGCGGCGCTCGTTGCTGTGAAGTACACGAAGAATCCGCAGGAGGTTGCGACCTTCATGGACTGGATGGCGCGGGAGGAGATCGTCAAGGAGTTCTCCGAAAGGACACTCTTCCTGCCGGCCCACAAAGCGGTCGTGGAAAAGGGTGGCTTGAACTTCCAGACCGACAACGAACAGGCCAAGGCGGCACTCGGAACATTTGTCGAGGCCTCCAAGGCAACCTCCGCGACGGCATTGAAGCTCCCGGCCTGGCGCTGGGCCGACACAGTCTATGCAGCCATCGTGACCCGTATCGGCCAGACGCTGGCGGGCGAACTTCCGATTGAGGATGCTTTCGCCCGCATCGACGCCGATGTTGCGCAGAAGGTGAAGGATAGCGGCCTTTAGGACCGCTGAAGCGCTACAATTAGGAGCCCTGTGTCGCAACAGCGATGAGGGCCTGAGCCATTCCTCCTCTCCCGCGGGGAGAGGAGGACGACGTTGGGGTCGCAGAGGTTAGGCGCGGAGAGGGCACGATATGAACAGCAGCAAGCGGTCCGCGCCGTCGCAGTTCGGCGCCATCATGATGGCGCCGCTCAACGGCCTCATGACCCTTGTGGACATACCCTTGCGGGCGCTGCAGAGGCTGACCGGAATAACGGGCATGGCAGCCTTCTTCCTGATGCCGAACATGCTGATCTTCGGCATATTCGTGCTGCTGCCGCTCGCCATCAACTTCGTCTATTCCATGAGCGGAGGGACGGCGCTGTTCCTGTCGGAGCGCAGTTTCGTGGGACTGGACCAGTACCAGCGCCTGTTTCAGTGCGGCTCCTACCTGGATCCGATGTCTTGCCAGGAAGACGCCTTCTGGACCGCGGTCAGGAATACTGCGTGGTTCGTCCTGCTTCAGGTTACATCGATGATCCTGCTGGCTCTGGCTACGGCTTTGATCCTCAACCGCGATCTGCGTGCCCGCTCCTTCTGGCGGGCGGTCTTTTTCTTTCCTGTCCTTCTCTCGCCTGTGGTGGTCGGCCTGATCTGGAAGTGGATCCTGCAACGCCAGGGGCTGCTGAATTTCGCCCTGTTCGAACTCGGGATGGATCCGCACAACTGGCTCACGGACCGCACCTGGGCCTTTGCCGCGGCGGTGGGCGTATCGATCTGGGCTCATATGGGCTTTTACGCGCTCATCCTGCTCGCGGGCTTGCAGGCAATCCCGAAGGACCTTTACGAGGCCGCGGAAATGGACGGTACGAAGCCTGCGCGTGTCTTCTGGCGGATCACGCTGCCGCTCCTGGCACCCAACCTACTGGTCGTCGTGGTGCTGGCGCTCATCAAGGCGGTTCAGGTATTCGACGAAGTCTACGTCCTCACGGGCGGCGGCCCGGGTACGAGCACTCTCTACCTCACCCAATACATCTACGAGACCGGGTTCGCCTCTCAGTTGCGCAATCCGGGCCTCGCAGCCGCTGCCTCCATCCTGATGGGGCTGGTTCTGGTGGTGCTGACGCTGATCCAACTCGGCATCGGCCGCCGTTCGGAGGCGAAAGGAAAAAGATGATGGGATCGGCGGCACGCTTCATCTTCCGGCGCAGGGGCACAAGCGGAACCGGCAAGGGCTGGCATTGGACGGACATCCTGACCTGGGTCTGGCTCGTCGGCGGACTGCTGGTCATGTTCGGGCCAGCTGTATGGCTGGCCTTCTCCTCCTTCAAGACGCCGGCGGCACTGGCCGAATTTCCGCCCACGATCCTGCCCTACGTGACGCAACAGGCAACCGTCGAGGGTTACGACAAGCCACTTGCCCTCTATGAGGCAGCCATGCCGGATGGGAGCACCCGCGTGCTGGCCGAAGTCCGTCGCATCGGCATCGTCAGCCAGATGGTCGACCCGCAGGCGCCGGGAGAAATCATCAAGGTCAATATCGCCGACCGGAAACCGGTACGCACCATGTCCCTTGCGACGGAGAACTATACGCAGCCGTTCGTGCAGTTCGATTTCGTCCAGTATCTCTGGAATTCGGTCTTCGTCACCGTCATGGCGACACTGATCACCCTCGTGGTCAATTCCATGGCAGCCTTTGCGCTCTCGAAATATGAGTTCCGCGGCCGGACGGTGGCGATGCTGGTGATCCTCGCGACCCTGATGGTACCGCTATCGGTGATCATGGTGCCGCTCTACTCGATCATCTCGTCGATGGGGCTCTTCAATAATCTCTGGGGTGTGATCCTGCCAACGGTGGCGACGCCGACCGGCGTCTTCATCCTGCGGCAGTACATGCTGACCATTCCGGACGAGCTGATCGATGCAGCCCGGATGGACAAGGCGTCGGAATGGCAGATCTACTGGCGCATCGTCCTTCCGCTTGCCGCACCTGCGCTCGCGGTGCTCGCCATCTTTTCCGTCGTCTGGCGCTGGAACGACTTCCTCTGGCCGCTGATCGTTCTCTCTCGCCGGGAGCTCTACACGCTGCAGGTCGGCCTTAGCATTTATGCGGGCGAGCTTAACGTGCAGTGGCACTTCATCCTCGCGATGACTGTCGTGACGATGATCCCGGTCGTCCTGGTGTTCATCTTCCTGCAACGCTTCATCACCACCGGCATCGCCCGTGCCGGACTGAAATAGGGATTCACAAATGGGCCAGATCAAGCTCACCAACATCAAGAAATCCTTCGGCGCCGTCGATGTCCTGCATGACATCAACCTTCACATCGACGACGGAGAATTGGTCGTTTTCGTCGGCCCGTCCGGATGCGGAAAATCGACACTCCTGCGGGTCATCGCGGGGCTTGAGCAGGTGAGTGGCGGGACACTTGAGATTGACGGGCGCCGCGTCAACGACGTCACCGCCGCCGAGCGTGGCCTCGCCATGGTCTTCCAGTCCTACGCGCTCTACCCGCATATGACGGTACGGCAGAACCTCGCATTCGGCCTCGAGAATTCGAAGATGCCGAAGGTGGAAATCGCCGAGCGGATCACGGAAGCGGCCCGCATGTTGGAGATCGAGGCATACATGGATCGGCGGCCTGGCCAGCTTTCCGGTGGCCAGCGCCAGCGCGTCGCGATCGGACGTGCAATCGTTCGGCGTCCCGTGGCATTCCTGCTTGATGAGCCGCTCTCCAACCTCGATGCCGAGCTGCGGGTATCGACAAGAGCTGAACTGGCCGCCCTTCATGCTCGTCTGTCCTCGACGATGATTTATGTCACGCATGATCAGGTGGAGGCGATGACGCTTGCAGACCGCATCGTCGTCATGCGGGCCGGCAGGATCGAACAAGTCGGCACGCCGCTGGAAATCTACAACAGGCCGGCAAACCGTTTCGTCGCAGGTTTCATCGGCGCGCCGCACATGAACTTCCTGAGCGGCGAGATCCTGGAAGCGGCCGGCAGTTCCGCGGTTCTCTCCCTTGCCGGCGGGCATCGGATCGCACTGACGGCAGATGACGCCGGGCTGAAGGCGGGCCAGCAGGTAACGGTAGGTGTACGCCCGCAGCATCTTGCTTTGAGCCGGGATCCGGCCAGCCCCCGGATGACGGTGAGGCTCGTAGAGGCGCTCGGGTCTGAAACAGTGATCCATGGTGAGATTCACGGCGAGCGGCTCTTGGCGGTTCTGCCCGGGCAGCAGGTTTATCGAGCCGGTGACGAAGTTCCACTCGACTTTAATGCTGCGCCCCTGCACCTTTTCGATGAGCAGGATCTGCGGCTGTTGTCGACGAGACCCATAACGCAAAGTGGCGCAGCGGCCTGACGACACTCAGCTCCCGGATGAGTGCAGCAGCATCAGTGCCGATAGGGCCAGCCCGGCGAGGAAGAGCGTTTCCGCGACAAGCAGGCCGATCGCACGCCTGCCTACGCGGAAGATGGAGGCCAGGGAGGTCTTGACACCGACAGCGGCGATTGCTGTCAGCAGCAGCCATTGCGAAAACACACCCGCCAACTGGCCCACGACCGGAGGGAACCCGATCAAGGAGTTGATCCCGGCCAGGACTATGAAGACTGCGAGAAAGCCCGGGAAAAGAACGGGCGACGGTCCGGTTGCGCGGCTGCCACTGAATGCTAGCGCCGTAAGCAACACCACGGGCGCAAGCATGCTGACACGGATGAGCTTGACGAACACGGCAGTCTCGCCGGCCGCGGGACTGACGGAGAATCCGGCGCCTGCAACCTGAGCGACATCGTGGATGGTTGCTCCCAGGAAGATGCCCGTGGCTAGATCGGAGAGGCCGAGCAAGTCTGCAAGGATGGGATACAGGATCATGGCTATTGTCGACAGCATGGTGACGCCGATCACCACGAATGCCATCTCCCGCTCGGCCTCTTCGGAGCGCGACCGCCCAAGCACGGCTGCAATGGCCATCGCCGCCGACGCACCGCATATCGCGACGGCACCTCCCGTCAAGGTCCCGAAGCGCGCGTCCTGACCGAAGAGACGGGACGAAAGCAGGCCGAAGGCAACCGTTGCTGCCACCGCGGCTATCACGAGCAGAATGAGGCCGAACCCCAGATCACCGATCAGCGCGGCGCTGATGCGAAGCCCAAGCAGCGCCACCCCCGCCCGCAGAAGGTTGCGCGAGGCAAAATCCAGCCCCGCAGTCGTCCGGGGATCGTCCGACAGGAAGTGAAGGGCGAGGCCGATCAGGATCGCTAGCAGCATCGCTGGCGCATCGTAATGCTCCGAGAGAAACGCGGCGGCGAGCGCGACCAGAATGGAAACCGCGACGCCACGGAAATACCTGCGCCAGGCGTCATGGACGCCAGCCACGAACAGGGGCAATCTCAGTTCCTTCCTGCGAAACGACCAAGCATGCCGCGGGAGTAGCAAAGGGGCTCCCCATCCCGCAAGGCAACCCGAAGCACGCGCCCGAGAATAAGGCTATGGTCTCCGGCATCGTGCGTGGCGGAACGCCGGCATTCGAAGCGTGCGAGGGTATCGGACAGGATTGGGACGCCTTCTTCGCTCGTTGCCCATGAGAGGCCGGCGAAACCCGCCCCACCACGCGAAAAAGCCTGACACAGGTGACCCTGTTCAGCCCCCAGGACATGAATGGCGAAATGAACCGCCTGCTGGAAGGAACCATACTTCGAGGAACTCTTCGCGGGCGACCACAACACCAGCGGGGGCTCAAGCGACACCGATGTGAAGCTGTTCACGGTCATGCCAATGGGCCCCTGGTCAGTCATGGCGGTGACCACGGTGATGCCGGTAGTGAAACTGCCGAGTGCATCCCGGTAGGCGCGCTCGTTGCCTCGTTCCGGTACGAACAGCCTTTCGGGACTGCAGGGGGATGCGATCGCGCCCATCACGGCACCTCCCGGCCAAGTGCCAGACTGTAGAGTTCGAACCATGTCTGCCGATCCAACACCACCCTGCTTGCTTCCGCGAGGCTTCCGATACGCTGTGGATTGTTCGTCCCCAGGATCGGGAGGATCTTCGCAGGATGGAGCAGAAGCCAGGCAACCGCGACCGCTCCCGGCTCGACCTCCTGCTCCGAGCCGATCCGCTGCAATGCGGCCAGAAGCTCAGGATTTCTACCAGCCAGCAGTGCGCCCCCGCCGAGCGGTGACCACGCCATGACCGGAATCATTCGCTCGTAGAGGAAGGCAAGATCGCCATTGGTGAAGGGTTCAGCGGCGAGGAGGCTCATCTCGATCTGATTGGTAATCAGCGTCGATTCCATGGACGATTGCAGAAGCGAGAAATCCCATGGCCGGAAGTTTGACACGCCCACGGCTCGGACCTTACCTGATTGCACGAGCGCATCGAGTGCCGCACCCGTCTCGTCGGGATCGAGCAGGGGATCGGGCCGGTGGATGGGGAACAGGTCGAGGTAGTCCGTTGCCAGATCACGAAGGGAGGCTTCGACGGAAGCGTTGATATGATCTGCGCTGGTATCGTAATGCTTCACCCGAGCCGCCGCGTGACGTCCGAATGGACCTATTATCCCGCACTTGCTGACAATCTCGATTCTCTCCCGCAGGCCCCGCGCCGTTTTCAACGCAGCACCGAGAATGGCCTCGGCCTGATAGCCGCCGTAGATATCCGCCTGATCCATGGTCGTGATCCCCTGTTCGAGACAGGCTTCGACTTTGGCTATGACATGAGCGGGTGACGTGTCAGGATCATCTCCTAGGCGCCACATCCCGTAGACGACCCGGCTGACCTCCAGCTCCGGAGACAGCGTTATGCGTTCCATCAGACGCGTTCTCCTGCGCCTAGTGGAGTTGCCGGCGTCTGGCTCGGCACCCTGCCATAGGCATGGGGCAGAGAGCATGTCCTCAGATGGGGGAGCACCTTGGAGCCGAAGTGTCGCGCTTCGTCTATATGAGGGTAACCCGAGAAGATGAACGCGCGGATCCCCATCTTCCGATAGGCCTCAATCTCCGACAGGACCTGGTCGGCGGAACCGACAAGTGCAGCGCCGCAGCCGGAGCGGGCACGCCCTATCCCTGTCCACAGATGCGGCTCGACGTAGCCAAACTGGTCTGCAAGTTCTCGCGCCCGCGCCTGATGGGCGACACCGAGAGAGATGCTGTCATGGGCGCGCGAACGGATCAGCTTTCCGTATTCGTCGTCCAGCTTCGACACGAGGTGCTCGGCATAGTCTCTCGCTTCCTGCTCCGTATCGCGCACGATCACATGCACACGCAATCCGTAGTCCAGCACCCGGCCATGAGCCTCGGCGCGGGCATGGACGGCGCGCATGCGTTCCGCCAGTTGGTCCTTGGACTCCGGCCACATGAGATAGACGTCACATTGAGCGCCGCACAGTTCGAGCGCATCGGGTGAATAGCCGCCGAAATAGAGGAGCGGCCCACCGTTCTGCTGGTAGGGCCTGGCCGGGTCCGTGGTTATGTTCCTGAACTGGTAGACCTCTCCTTCGTGATCGATCCTGTCGCGCGTCCAGGCCTGTCTCAGGATCTGTACAACCTCGTGGCTGCGCCTGTAGCGATAGCTGCTCTCGGCCACTTCGCCCGGGAAATCGGAACTGATGACATTGAGCGTCAAGCGTCCCTTCAGCATATGATCGAGCGTGGCAATGGTACGCGCCAGCATGATCGGCTGCATTTCTCCGCACCTTATGGCCGCGAGCATGTTTATGCGGCTGGTAATCGGTGCGCAGCCCGCGACGAAGCTCAACGTGTCCTGCCCGACCTGATAGGACGAGGGGCACAGGATGTTGCGAAAGCCCAGCTCCTCTGCCTGCTGCACGATCCCGGAACAGTGTTCCCAGCTGGACCTTAGGCGCCCGTCCGGAACCCCGAGATATTCGTAATCGTCGGAGCAGAGAGCGGCGAACCAGGATATTTCGGACCCATCAAGATCGGCAGAGCGTACCGGCACCACAGTCATCGAATTCCTCCCGACGATTTTGTCCTTGCGTAACACCCGACTTAATGTAAATCAATAGTGTATCAATTTTCGCAGATGACTCCTTCAGATCAATGCAGCAAACGGCAGGCAGCCTTCCCATCTACCTCCAGATCACGGAACTTCTCATCCGTGACATCGCGGCCGGCCGCCTGATCGACGGCGAAAAGCTGCCGCCGGAGCGTGAGATGGCGGAAAACCTGGGGATCGCCGTCGGCACCTTGCGGAAAGCGCTCTCGGAGCTGCAGGCGCACGGGATGTTAGAACGCGTCCAGGGCTCGGGCAACTACATTCGCGCGGTGAGCGATCCGAAGAGTGTCTACGCCATGTTCAGGCTCGAACTCCTCGAAGGGGGCGGGCTGCCGACGGCCGAAGTCCTTGATGTCGCACGCATGCGCAAGCCAGACGGCCTGCCGCAATTCGGAACGAGCGCTGATGCTCATCGGATACGCCGGCTTCGCCACCTGTCCGGGAGGCCCGCCGCTATCGAGGAGATCTGGTTGGACGGGTCCTATGTGAACCGGATCGAACGGGAAGACCTGTCTGAGTCCCTCTACCTCTATTACCGGACGAGGATCGGCCTCTGGATCGTCCGCGCCGAGGATCGCATCGGGCTAGATGTCGTGCCGGACTGGGCGCCGAAGGCATTCCGGCCTCTCCCGGGCGCGGCCGCCGTCCATGTCCTCAGAATCAGCGAAGACCAGGAGGGCCGTCGCGCGGAAATATCCCGCACCTGGCTCGATCACGAAGTCGCTCGCTATGTCTCACGGCTTAAATAGGAAAGCTCAACATGAAACTGCTGTACGGCGTGATCGGCTGCGGGATGATGGGACAGGAACATCTGCGCAATATTGCACTCCTACCTGACGCCAAAGTGATCGCGATCTTCGAGCCGGATGCCACGATGCGTCAGCGAGCGGCGGCGATCGCTCCTCAAGCGATTTTTGTAACCTCCATTCCCGAACTGCTGCAGATCAACGCTATCAACTGCCTTCTGATCGCCAGCCCGAACCACGTACACCTGGCGCAACTGGAAGAGGTCGCCTCCATCCGCCCGCTTCCCGTTCTCGTGGAGAAACCTCTGTTCACAAGTATGGACGAACTACCGAGGCTGGAGGCGCTGCGTAACCGCTACCCCGCGCCGATCTGGGTCGCGATGGAGTACCGCTACATGCCTCCGGTGGCACGGCTGATCAGAGAAGCGGAGGAGGCGACCGGCGGTATCCGGATGCTGACCATTCGCGAGCATCGCTTTCCGTTCCTGCAGAAGGTCGGCAACTGGAACCGCTTCAACGATCAAACAGGCGGGACCCTGGTGGAGAAATGCTGCCACTTCTTCGATCTTATGCGTCATATACTGAAATCGGATCCGATCCGGATCGCGGCATCGGGCGGGCAGGCTGTCAATCACCTGGACGAGGTCCATGACGGTCGCAGGTCCGATGTCTGGGACCACGCCTACGTCCTTGTCGACTTTGATTCCGGTGCCCGCGCAATGCTCGAGCTCTGCATGTTTGCAGAAGGAGCACGCTATCAAGAAGAAATCTCGGCGATCGGACCGAACGGGAAGATCGAGTGCAAGGTGCCCGGACCGGGCAGGTTCTGGCCGCATCACCTTGGCGCTCCTCCGATCGCGCAGGTCATCATCTCGCCGCGCGATCCGAAAGGGCCGAGGAAGCTGGAAATCCCGGTCGATCCGCAGCTTCTAGAGGCCGGAGACCACAACGGCTCGACATTCTATCAGCACCAGCGCTTCCAGAGGGCCGTTGCAGGCCAAGCACCCGTCGAGGTGACGCTCGACGATGGGCTCTGGGCCGCCTTCATGGGCCAGATGGCCAAGGAAGCGGCAGCTTCGAACCGAGTGATCGAGGTCCCACCGATCCGGCAGGCCGAACGCATCACCGCCTGACAATCCTGCCGCCCTCGGCGGTAGCCAACCCGAACTGCCTCTGCGCTACGTCCCGCCGTTACGTGCGGAGCACGCGATAGATGGCCGGGATCACCAGGACCGTCAGCAGCGTCGATGAAGCCAATCCGAAGAGCAGCGAGATCGCCAGCCCCTGGAAGATCGGATCGGTCAGTATCACCGCGGCACCGATCATTGCAGCCAGCGCCGTCAGCAGGATCGGCTTGGACCGTACGGCGCCGGCTTCGATCAGTATCTCCGTCAACGACCTGTCCGACCCGCTATGGCGGATGAAATCGACAAGCAGGATCGAGTTTCTGACGATGATGCCTGCAAGAGCTATGAAGCCGATCATCGAGGTTGCCGAAAACGGCGCTCCGAACATCCAGTGGCCGAGAAGGATACCGATGAAGGTGAGCGGGATGGGGGTGAGGATCACCAGTGGCAGTTTGAACGAGCCGAATTGCGCGACGACGAGGATGTAGATCCCCAACAGGGCGACGCCGAAGGCCGCTCCCATGTCACGGAACGTCACCCAGGTGACTTCCCATTCGCCATCCCAAAGCAGGGTCGGCTGCGTCTCATCCAGTGGCTGGCCGTGGAGGGAAATCTCCGGCTTCTGCAGACCGCTCCAGTCCTGCGAATCCAGCGCCCGTTGCACGGCGATCATGCCGTAGAGCGGCGCCTCGAAGTCACCCGCCAGCTCAGCTGTCACCATCTCGGCCGCACGACCGTTGCGCCGGAAGATCGGAAAGGAAGCCGGTTCTTCGGCAACGCGGATGACATCCCCGAGTTCGACCACACTGCGTCCACCCGGCAGCGCGTTCGCAGGAATTGGGGTCGTCAGGAAACGCTCGTCCATCACCCTCCGGTTCTTCGGCAGTTCGAGCCGGATCGGGATCGGCGGGCGGCCACCGCCGCGATGCGAGTAGCCGATCGTCTTGCCGCTGTTGAGAATCGAGAGCGTATCCAGGACGTCCCCCTCCTCGACATGGAAGAACTCCGCATCGTCCGTGGATATGGTGGCCCTCAGCCGCCTCGCCGGCTCCCCAAAGGAATTGTCGACGTCGACGATGAAGGGCACCATGCGGAAGGCTTCCTCGACTTTCATCGCAGTCTGCCGCCTCGTCTCTGCGTCCGGTCCGTAGATCTCGGCCAGCAGGGTGGACATGACCGGCGGACCAGGCGGAGGTTCCACAACCTTGATGCTCGTGCCGGCTGGCGTTGACACGTCAGCCAGTCGTTGGCGAATCGCAAGAGCGAGGTCATGACTGGTTCGCGAGCGATCACCTTTTCCGAAAAGCGTCAGCGCCACCTCTCCCTGGTGGCTTGCACCACGCAGATAATAGTGCCGCACAAGCCCGTTGAAGTTGAAGGGGGCAGCCGACCCGGCATAGGTATCGGCGGCACGGACTTCCTCGAACTCCATCGCCGTGCGCGCCATCGCCTGGACCACGCCATCGGTCGCTTCCACCGAAGAACCCTCCGGCAGGTCTATGATGACGGAAAGCTCGGACTTGTTGTCGAACGGCAGGAGCTTGACCGTGACATGCTGGGTGTAGAACAGCGAGAGCGAGCCCAGCGTCAGGACACCCACGACAAGCAGGAAAAGCCAGCTTCTGCCCTTTGACTGAAGTATCGGTCGCGCCATGGCGACATAGGCTCGGCCCACAAGCCCGCCCTGCGCATGCGCATCACCATGATGCGGGGCCGCGCGGCCGGCAAACTTCAGCATGAGCCAAGGCGTTACGATCACCGCGACGAAGAAGGAGAAAATCATCGCGGCAGATGCATTTGCCGGGATCGGGCTCATATACGGGCCCATCATACCGGAAACAAACAGCATGGGCAGGAGCGCCGCAACCACGGTAAGCGTAGCGACGATGGTCGGATTGCCGACTTCGGCGACCGCTTCGATGGCCGCCTGATACCGGGTGCGGCCGTCACCCATCGCCCAGTGGCGAGAAATATTCTCGATCACTACGATGGCATCGTCGACGAGGATGCCGATCGAGAAAATCAGCGCGAACAGGGAAACGCGATTGAGCGTGTAACCCATGAGTTGGGAGGCAAACAGGGTGAGGAGAATGGTCACGGGAATGACGATTGCAACCACTGCCGCTTCGCGCCAACCGATCGCCATACCGACGAGGATGATGATCGATACAGTGGCCAGCCCCAGATGAAGCAGGAGCTCGTTGGCCTTCTCGTTAGCAGTCTCCCCATAGTCACGGCTGATATCGACATTCATGTCGCCGGGAATCAGAGAGCCCTTCAGGGCCTCAATTCGCGCCGTCAGCGCATGGGCCACATCGACTGCATTGGCGCCTGCCCTCTTGGCGATGGCGATCGTCACGGCGGGTAGCCGCTGCAAGCCATCACCACTGCGCACGAGGCGTGCAGTCAGGTTTTCAGCTGAATCGGAAGCCAGGCTGATCTCCGCGAGGTCGCGCAGGTAGATAGGACGATCGTCACGCGTGGTGACCAGAAGGTTGCCGATCTGCGCAGGTGTCGCGAGCGTTTCGCCGGCGACCAGGCTGATCTGCTGCTCCCGATCCCGCACGGTGCCCGCCGGGAAGGACTGGTTGGCCCCGTTCACCTTCTGCGCAAGCTGTTGCAGCGTCACGCCGTAGAGGGCAAGCTTCTCCGTCTCCGGCGCTATCCGGATCACCTCGTTGGCCTCACCCACGAGGTAGGTCAGACCGACATTCTCGACCTTCGAAAGCTCCGTACGCACTTCACGAGCAACCCGCGTCAGGTCGTTTGCGGTGATGCGTTCCGCAGCCTCGATCGTCGGCGAAAGAGTGAATGCCAGAATCGCGACATCATCTATGCCGCGCCCGACGATCAGGGGTGGCGCAATCCCTATCGGAATGCGGTCCATGTTCGCCTGGACCTTGTCGTGAACGCGCAGTACGGCGGTGTCGGGCGAGGTCCCGACAAAGAAACGCGCCGTAACCAGGACCTGGTCGTCCTGCGTCTGCGAATAGACGTGCTCGACCGCATCGATGCCCTTGATAATCGTTTCCAAGGGCTCTGCGATTAGCTTGACCGCGTCTTCCGCTCTCAATCCGTCGGCACGAACATGGATGTCGACCATGGGGACTGAGATCTGTGGCTCCTCCTCGCGTGGAAGGGTTACCAGCGCGATCATGCCGAAGGCGAGCGATGCCAGCAGGAACAGGGGCGTCAGCGGCGAGCGGATGAAGGAGCGGGTCAGAAGACCGGCAATTCCCAGTCGATCGTTTTCCGGTGTCACGGCAGTACAACCTCATCGCCGGCAGCAAGTCCCGTCAGTATCTCCGTAAAGACGCCATCAGGCTGATTGATCACCTGGCCGGACAAGACGACTCGCTCGACCGTTCGGTCGCCATCCCTGAGTGTTACGAACTCCACTCCTGCGCGGGTCGTCACCGCATCGCTGGGTACGAGCAGAGATTGACGCGTTCCCACAGGCAGTTGAACCAGAACCCGTGCATTGACGAAGGACGTCCGAAGGCCATCAACCTCCACATCCGCCGTCACGCGACCATTCTCGATCTGCGGATAGATCTTCGCCAGCCGGCCTTCCATCTGCCGCCCGTCGAGCGTGATGCGGAGTTCGTCGCCCTGCCGAATGAGGCCTGCATGCCGTTCCGGAACCGAAAGCCGCAGGAACAGCCCGCCACTACCGATCGTCGCGAGCGACTCACCTGGCATCACCACCCCACCTTGGGTCAAGGGGACCGTCAGCACCTTGCCATCGGCAGGCGCGTTGACATCACCCTCCGACTGCTGCTGCAAGACGAGCGAACGCTCGGCTTCGGTGGCTGTAATCTGGTTCTGCAGGACGCTGGCCTGTGAGCGCAGCTCATCGAGGCGCTGCTGCGTCACTGCTCCCCGGCCGATCAGCGCTTCGGCTCGATCAACATCCGTTTGTGCCGTCGCCAGTCGCGACCCCAGCGCAGCAATCTGGGCGTCCAATGCGGCAATCTGGAAGGCTAGCTTTTCGTCCTTCACCTCGGCTATCTTTTGGCCTGCCGTCACCGTATCGCCTTCCGTGACCATAATGGCGACGACCGAGCCGCCGATCCTGGCTCGCGCCGGCACCGTCGTTCTTGCCTGGATGGTGCCGTAGACCGACTTCCACTCCGTCACCGTTACCGGCTCGAGCTTCATGGTCTCGGCAACAGCGCCACCGGCAAACAGAAGAGTTGCGACAAGCAAAAGAAGGCGCATGGGTCAATCCTCAGAAGGCGGTGCCCGAACGGATACCAAGCTTACGGAAGAACATGGCGGCGGGGCAAAAGCCGGTGAAGGCTGATTGCAGCATATTGGTCCCGACAAAGACCGTCAGCCAGACAAAGTAGGGAGATACCCATACCGTCAGCACCACTGACAGAAGTACCATGAAGCCCGCAAAGGCGAGAACGGAACGATCAAGAGTCATCATCTTTTTCCTTTGACGTGTTAAGCCATGACCACGGTCGCGCGGGTCGTTCAGCTCGGGGATACCCGTCTTCTCCAGTTGATCCGCCCGCTGAATGGACGGTGACACTTCACATATTTATGATATGAGAAAAATGCAATATCTAGGATCGAGCAATGGATGCTGCCGAAGCAATCGCTGAGAAGGCCGATATCGCCGCCGACTTCATGAGTGGCCTCGCCAATGTTCACCGTCTGCGTATCCTCTGTGAGCTGGCGCAGGGCGAACGCAGCGTGACCGCAATCATCGAGGCTACCGGCATCGCCCAGACCTCGGTTTCTCAACATCTGGCAAAGCTGAAGAAGGAGGGGATCGTTGATTTTCGTCGTGAGCATCGGACCCTCCACTATTTCATCGCAGATCCAGCAGTGGTCGACATCATGGCCATCCTCTACACCAAGTTCTGCAAGGTGTAGGAAGATGGCCGCGGCGGGCGATCCACCCGCAGTCCGGATTTGCATCGAGAGTGCGTGACGCGAGCTTATAGCGCGGTCTCGCATCCTACATCGGCATCGACGCTGCAGTTTGTTGCGCCGGCGGTTCCGGTATCTCCGTCATCGTCGCTTCGGTGAGCAGCAGGATGCTCGCAACGGAGACGGCATTTTCCAGCGCCACGCGCACCACCTTCGTCGGATCGACAATTCCCTCCTCCATGAGATCGACGTAGCGGTTACGGGCTGCATCGAAACCGAGATTGCCCTCGCTTTCCATCATCCTTGCCACGACAACGGCCTCCGTCAACGGCGGAATTCTCGGCGATCTGTCGCGCTGGCGCCTCAAGCGCACGCTTGAGGATCTGGACGCCGGTACGCTCATCGCCCTCACACGCCCCCTCCTCTTCCTCAACCGCCCGAATGCATCGCAGCAGCGCCAAACCCGCACCGGGAACAATACCCTCCTTTACAGCGGCCTTTGTCGCGTTGATCGCGTCGTCAAGCGCGTCCTTCTTAGCCTTCATCTCGGCTTCGGCGGGCGCCCCGACCCGGATGACCGCAACGCCTCCCGCAAGCTTGGCGAGCCTCTCCTGCAGCTTCTCACGGTCATAATCGCTTGTCGTCTTGGCGATCTCCCGGCGGATCTGCTCCGCCCGCGCCCCAATCTTCTGCTTGTCCCCACCACCGCTGATGATGGTTGTACTGTCCTTGTCAACGACGACTCGCGCTGCGGAGCCCAACTGGGAAAGCGTCACGTTCTCGAGCTTGAAACCCAGTTCCTCTGAGATGACCTGGCCGCCGGTGAGGACTGCGATATCCTCGAGCATCGCCTTGCGACGATCTCCAAATCCCGGCGCTTTCACGGCGCAGTTCCGAAACGTGCCACGAATCTGGTTGACGATCAGGGTTGCCAGAACTTCGCCTTCAATGTCCTCTGCGATGATGAGCAAGGGGCGCCCCGACTTGGCAATCTCCTCCAGGAGGTGGACGAGGTCGGTCAGGGCGCTGATCTTGCGATCAAAGACAAGAATACGGACGTCCTCCAGAACAGCTTCCATCTTTTCGCCATCGGTGACGAAGTAGGGCGAGATGTAGCCGCGGTCGAACTGCATACCCTCGACGACGTCGAGATTGGTTTCCATCGTCTTCGATTCCTCGACGGCGATGACACCTTCCTCCCCGACTTTGGACATGGCATCCGCAACGAGTTGGCCGATTGCCTCGTCATTATGGGCCGAGATTGCGGCGACCTGCTGCTTCTCCTTGTCTGTCGTGACGGGTCTGGACAGCGCCTTTAGGGCAATGATCGTGCGGGCGAGCGCACGGTCGAGACCTCGCTTGATGTCGATGGCACTGGCGCCCGCAATGACATTGCGGTGGCCGTCGGCCAGGATCGCGTGGGCCAGCACGGTGGAGGTGCTGGTGCCGTCGCCGACCACTTCGCCGGTTTTCTCCGCGGCGGCCCGCAGCATGCGAGCGCCCAGGTTTTCCTCCGGATCCTTGAGATCGAACTCCTTGGCGATTGTGACCCCATCATTGCAGACGATCGGCGTTCCCCATTTCCGCTCGATCAGGACGGATTTTGATCGAGGGCCCAGGGTGATGCGGACCGCGTCCGCCAGCTGACTCGCCCCGTGAAGTACCTTGCCGCGGGCCTCTGCTCTAAACAGAACCTGTTTATGCACCATGATGACGCTCCAATGCTGTGGCAGCCTTAGTGAGTTAAGAATGCCTCAACTGCTCGGAACAATCTTGACGTCGATCAAAGGACTGCGCGCCGGCCACGATAGGATCGTGCCGGACACCAAACGGAGCCAACGAAGATGTCGGACGTTGCGATACGAAAGAATGCCAGGGTACTTGTTGCAGACGGCCGGAAGGCCATCGTGTTCAGGAACGATGGCATCCCGCAGTCTCTCAAGCTGACGGTCGAGCAGGTGGTCGAAGCCGAACCGAATCCTGCAACCCGTGAGCAGGGAACAGATCGACCCGGACGCGCCGCGATGGGCAGCCATCGGAGCAGCATGGGGCAGGCAGACATGCATGATGCCGAGGAGCAGCGATTCATCCAGCGTGTGGCTGAGGCACTGGGCGAGGTCTGCAGCCAGCAGACCGTTCCAGCCGTCATTCTCGTCGCGGCACCGCGCGCGCTGGCCGAGCTTCGCAAGGCTGTTCCCGCCTCCGTGCAGAACCTCGTCGTCGCAGAGATCGCAAAGGATCTCGTGAACCTTCCGATCGCCGACATAGAGAAGCGCCTGAGTTGACGCCATCCGAACGGGCGCTCGCCGAGGTCAGCGATGCGCAATGTTCGCATCGCCGGAGATGGCGGCAGCAAGCAGTCCGGCGATAGGCAGGACGGTGAGCGATTTCGCTCCTGCCCACCCCTCTTCGAGAGCGACGCTGTCCGTGACGATGATCCCATCGATCGTCGTAGAGGCCAGTGTCGCTCGGGCGCCCGGAGAAAACAGCGCGTGGGTGGCACAGAGATAGATACGCTCTGCGCCGTTCTTCCGGCAGGTTTCCGCCGCCCTGGCCATCGTGGTTCCGGAACTGATGAGGTCGTCGATAATGATCGCGACCCGTCCTGCAACATCGCCGGCGAACAGGTCCCCGGTAACCAGCCCGCTGCTTCTCTGCTTTTCAAGAAACGCCTTGTTGACGGGACGGCCCAATTTCGCCTCCAGGAGCTCCCTGAATGCCTCCGCCCGCTTCGCTCCGCCCAGATCGGGGGATACGACGCAGAATTCCGCATCGCCAGCAATCTCGATCATCCGCTCGGCGAATTGGCCATGTGCGGTGAGATGCAGGGTCGGCCGGCGAAATGCGTTCTGGAGCGCAGAGAGGTTGTGGGCTTCGAGCGTCATCACCTGGTCCGTTCCCACCGCCTCCAGCAGTTGCGCGACGTAGAGCCCCGTGATCGGATCCTGCTCCTTCGTCTGGCGGTCTTTGCGCATGTAGCAGAGATAGGGCGACACAGCCGTCACGCGCCTTGCGCCATTGGTCTTCAGGCATCCTATGAAGAACAGCAGCCGGCACAGCTTGTCATTGGCCGTGTCCTGGCTGTCGCCATGCAGGCTGGAAAAGACATAGGCATCGCGGCCACGAACGCTGATAAGCGGCCTTACTTTCTGTTCGCCATCCTCGAATCGGCGCTCCTCGACCGGGCTCAGCGGAAGAGCGAGAGCTCGTGCCACCTGCTCGCCGAGGATCCGATCGGCCCCGAGGGAAAAAAGCAGAGGAGATCGAGGGAAATTCTGATCCTGCATGGTTTCGCTCCGCGTTTCGTGGCGTCACTTCAACAGTTGCCAAAGTTCTCCGCCATGATCGGCATCAAACGATGGTCATTGGCGATTGACGCACGGCGACGCATGATCTTGTCTCTAAGACTGCTGCCCTGGAGGCCCAATCTACCCATGAACCGCATTCGCGAGGAACTGGATTTTCTTTCGACATACCTCGTCTCGTCGGCGCCCGCCGGCAGCAGCGTGACCATTCGCGAAACACATATGTCGTTTGTGCTGATATGCGATCAGCGGGTGCTGAAGTTCAAGAAGCCCGTGCGCATGCCGTTCGTGGACTTCACTAGCGTTCGAGCGCGGGAGAACAACTGCCGCGAGGAGGTCCGGCTGAACAGGCGTCTTGCGCCGGATGTCTACAAACGCGTGATCCCGCTTCGACGGCTGGACGACGGACAACTCGGATTTGGAGGTCGTGGCGAGGTCATCGACTGGCTGGTGGAGATGCGGCGTCTTCCCGACGAGTGTCTTATGGACGTGATGCTCCGTGAAAAGAGGCTGACACCACGGCATGTCCAGCTTCTGGCTGACCGGCTGACGGAATTCTATCGCTCGGCTCCTTCCCCTCGTCTTGATGCAGAACAGCATTTCCGGGCGCTTGAACACCAGCAGGATCTCAACCGGCAGGTTTTGGAGCATGCAGATTACGGTTTCGACCGTTCCGCCGCCAGGCATGCGCTGGACCGCATCGACACACATCTGGCCGTATTCCGCCCGGCAATCCTCCAGCGCATCGTCGAGGGCCGGTTTGTCGAAGGCCATGGAGACCTTCGGCCGGAGCATGTATGTTTCACCGAACCCCTTGTTATCTTCGACTGTCTGGAATTCGACCCGACCCTGCGCATGCTCGATCCATTCGACGAGATCGCATTCCTGGGCATGGAGTGCAGTTTCCTGGGCGCGAGCGATATTGCGGCCACCGTGTTCCGACAGCTAACCGCGCGCTTGGAAGGCCCGGCATCTCCTCCGTTGTTTGCGTTCTACGGCGCCTTCAGAGCGACCATGCGGGCTCGCATGGCATTGTCCCACCTGCTGGATGGGAGCGCAAAGGAAGCCAGCCCCTGGATCGACAAGACGGACCGCTACATTCGCCTGGCACTGGAGCACCTGGAGCAAACCGGCACAGGACAGCCGGGCCCAATCACCCAAAGGCTCTCCCATAACTGCGATCGGAAGGCCTGAAATTGACGCGGATCATGGCCGCAGGTCAAGCACCACCTTAATTTGCCAGCATCGAAGGAGAGCACCTCATGGCCGCAATGACGATCTTGTCCATCCTCGGGAGCGAACAAGCCAGCGAGGATCTTTCCTCTGCCATTCAGGTGGCGACGGAGGTGGGGGCGCATCTCGTGGTGGCGGCGGCGGGCATCGCCGAACCGCCGACGGTGAGCGACTATCCCGTCGGGATCGGCTGGATCGAACGCCGCGAGGAAACATCCCGGCAGTTGGAGGCTGTGAGAAGTCGTGCCGTTCAGCAGTGCCAGTCGAGCGGACTGACCCACGAGGTGGCGATCGCGTTCGCTGAGAAAGCCCCCCTCGATGACATGTTGTTCCAGAAGGCCCTCCACAGCGACCTTGCGGTGATCGGAAGGGGCGTATCCGGCCTTGCCGACCTCAGGCGCGTAGTGGTCGACGCTGTCATCTTTCACGCACGTCGACCGCTGTTGCTGGCGTCTGACAAGGGAACCATCACCTTGAAGCCGAAGCGTGTTCTCCTTGCATGGGACTCCAAGCCCGGGGCTGCGCATGCGGCGACAGCGGCCATGAAGCTGCTCGTCGATGCAGATCAGGTCAACCTCGTCATCGTCGATCCGGAGGCCCGCGATGGTGAGGAGCCCGGCGCAGATGCCGCCGCCTATCTTGCCCGTCATGGGGTGAAGGTCGTGGTCGATCAGCTGGCCAGCGATGGGCGCCCCGTGGAGACGGTGCTGCAGCAGCACGCTTCAGAAATCCAGGCGGACCTGATGGTCATGGGGGCCTACGGACATTCGCGAATGCGCCAGTGGATATTCGGGGGCGTGACGGCGTCGGTTCTGCAGGGGCCAAGTTTGCCGGTACTCATGGCGCACTAGATCAAGGGAAGTCAGAGCGGAGGGATTGCTCCAGTGATAGTCGAGGACCAGACCAGCGTTGGGTCCTTTCTGAGTGCCCGTGAGAGCTATGGAGTCGCGGGGCCCGTCGAGGTGATACGCACGCACATCTCGGAAGTCTTCCTTGCCGGCGATCGTGCCTACAAGCTGAAGCGGGCTGTGCGGCTTCCCTATGTGGACTTCTCCACGGTAGCGCTCCGCCATCATGCCTGCCAGGAGGAGGTGGTCCTCAACAGGCTGACGGCCCCGACGCTTTACCTCGGCATACGCAGGATTACCCTGGAGGATACCGGCGAACTCGCATTCGATGGCGTCGGAAGGCATGTGGATACCGTCGTGGAGATGGTGCGGTTCACACAGGAGTCGCTTTTCGACCGCATGGCGCTCGACGGCAGGCTGACGCCCGAACTGATGACTGAGACCGCCCGGTCGATCGCACGCTTTCATCACGCTGCGCCGGTCATTTCCAGCGGCACAGGCTCAGAAAACATCGCGCGAGTTCTCGCCATCAATGAAGCCGGATTTCGCACGAGCAGCGTCTTCTCGGAAGATGAAGTCCAGGCGATATCGAAACTCTTCAGGGCGCGACTGCATGAACACACGGCGCTTCTTGACCGCCGAGCAGAGGCAGGTCGAATCCGACGCTGCCACGGCGACCTTCATCTTCGCAACATCTGCATGTTTGAAGGCGCACCTCACCTTTTCGACTGCATAGAGTTCAATCCTCAGATCGCCATCTCGGACGTTCTCTATGACCTCGCCTTTCTGCTGACGGATCTCTGGCACCGCGGTCTCCGGAGGTTGGCCAATCTTGTCCTCAACCGATACCTTGACGAAGTGCAGGATGATGACGGCTTCGGGCTCCTGCCGTTCTTCATGGCGACACGCGCCGCGGTTCGAGCTCACGTGACGGCAACACAAGCCTGCGAGGCAGAGAGGGACCGGGCTGCAGTACTTTCGACCGAGGCGAGATCTTACTACGTCCTGGCGCTCGACCTGCTGCAGACGTCGGGTGCAAGCCTCGTCGCGATCGCCGGACTGAGCGGCTCCGGCAAGACAACGGTCGCAGAGCTCCTTGCCTGCGATATTGGGCGTGCACCCGGCGCGAGGATCATCGAAAGCGATCGGATACGCAAGAGCAAGCATGGTGTGGCCGCCGAAAGCCGGTTGCCAGCCTCCGCCTATCCGCCGGCGGTCTCGATGAAGGTGTATCGCGAACTCGAGCGGCGTGCCGCTTTCATTTTGGAGCGAGGCGGATGCGCCTTGGTCGATGCTGTTTACCAGCGCCCTGGCGATAGGAAGGCGATCGAAGATGTCGCCAGACATGCCGGCGTCCCCTTCCTCGGAGTTTGGCTGGAGGCCGATCCGGCAGTTCTATGGCATCGGGTGAGGCACCGTATGGGGGGACCCTCGGATGCGGACACAAGCGTGCTTGCGCAGCAATTGGAGCGAGGGCAGGATCATATCGGCTGGCTGCACCTCGACGCCTCCGGCTCAACGGAAGCGGTCTCAGACGCAATCTTAGCCGCAATCCGTGGGTAGTACCGCCTCGCGGGGCTGCGCTTCCGCCTCTACCGCAAAGACCCGATCGGACGTGGGCGCCGGCGACACGTCGGCGCCTCTTGGTACCGTAACCCTCAGGACGCCTTGATATTGATCTTCCTCTCGTTCTTCTTGGCTTCAGCGTTCTTGGGCAGGATGATCCGCAGGATGCCCTTCTTGAAGGTTGCCTCGACCTTGTCGGCATCGACGCCTTCGGGGAGCTTGAACGTCCGTTGGAACGAACCGTAGCGCCGTTCCGAGACATGATATTCCTTCTGCTTGTCTTCTCTCTCTTCCTGCTTCTCGCCCCGGATGGTCAGGAAGCCGTTGGACAGTTTTACGTCGATATCCTTCTCGTCCATGCCGGCGAGCTCGGCACTGATCTCGAAGGTGCTTTCCTTCTCGACAACATCCACGGCAGGGGCAACAGCCCATCCGCTCAGCGACGGCAGGCCAGAAGCGAGAACGGAACGCTCAAGAGGGCGCCAGGACGAAGGAAGGAAGCTGTCGAACAGGCGGTCGATCTCAGTCCGCAGGGTCACGAAAGGCGACCAGGGATTGTCCTGCTGCACCGACTTCTCACTCTCCTTGGCGGGCAGCTTGTTGTTTGCATCAGTCATGATTCTCTCCTTTCGGCAAAGGTGTGGCATCTGGGATGCTTCCGGCTCTGATCCACGGCTGGCGTAACCGGCCCCACCATCGAAGAGCGATTGGGCTCCGCTCACATTGATGCGCATCAAAGCCGACATGCCGACCATCGCGCCGCCCGATGTTTGCGCCGTGCCGACGGAAGGCGCCCGACGGCCTCATGACGCATCACTGCGGCAAAACGCCTCTCCCCTGAAGCGTTCGACAGGCTTCTCGTGCGAAAAATCTCATCGACATCCGACGGCTTTCCGGTATTGCAATTTGCATTTGCTTAATTTCTGCGCAGTCAGTGGTGTGATCATGGTCAATGTAGACGAGAAGCTTGAGCCGGTCCTTCAGGAGGTCCTGCGGCGCAACGCAGGCGAAGTAGAGTTCCATCAGGCCGTAAGGGAAGTCCTGGAGAGCCTTGGACGGGTGATCGCAAAGCACCCGCGCTACCTGGAGAATGCGCTGATCGAGCGCATCTGCGAGCCGGAACGACAGATCATCTTCCGCGTGCCCTGGGTCGACGATGAGGGCCAAGTTCAGATCAACCGCGGCTTTCGGGTCCAGTTCAATTCGGCGCTGGGCCCTTACAAGGGCGGCATCCGCTTCCATCCGTCCGTCAATGTCGGCATCATCAAGTTTCTCGGCTTCGAACAAACCTTCAAGAATGCCTTGACCGGCATGCCGATCGGTGGCGGCAAGGGGGGCTCCGACTTCAACCCCCGTGGCCGATCGGATGGCGAGATCATGCGCTTCTGCCAATCCTTCATGACCGAGCTTCACCGCCATATCGGTGAATACACGGACGTGCCGGCAGGCGATATCGGCGTCGGTGGACGCGAGATCGGCTACATGTTCGGGCAGTACAAGCGTCTGACGAATCGCTACGAAGCAGGCGTACTTACCGGCAAGGCCCTCTTCTACGGGGGCTCCCGCGCAAGGACGGAAGCGACCGGTTACGGCAACACCTACTTTGTCCAATCCATGCTTGCCACGAAGGCCCAGAGTTTCGATGGAAGGAACGTCGTCGTGTCCGGCTCCGGCAACGTCGCGGTCTATACCGTCGAGAAGGTACAGTCCTTCGGCGGCAAGGTCCTCGCGGTTTCCGACAGTTCCGGCTATATCGTGGACGAGAACGGTATCGACCTGAAGCTCCTGAAGGAAATCAAGGAAGTTCGGCGTGCCCGCATCTCCGACTATCTCCGCGCCAAGGGAGAAGGCAAGGGCGTCTACTTCGTCAAGGCCGACTCCGGCTCCATCTGGGATGTACCCTGTGATGTTGCCATGCCGTCTGCGACGCAGAACGAACTGACCGGCGCCGACGCGAAGACGCTGGTGAAGAACGGCCTCGTCGCACTGGGCGAAGGCGCAAACATGCCTTGCACGCCGGAAGCAATCCGCATCTTCCAAGAAGCCGGCGTCCTTTTCGCTCCCGGCAAGGCTGCGAACGCGGGTGGCGTCGCCACCTCTGCTCTGGAGATGCAGCAGAACGCCTCGCGCGACAGCTGGACCTTCGAACAGACCGAGGCACGCCTCGCGGTGATCATGAAGAACATCCATGACACCTGCGCCGGCACTGCTGACGAATACGGCGCACCTGGCGACTATGTCCTCGGCGCCAACATCGCCGGTTTCGTCAAGGTTGCGCAGGCCATGGACGCGCTTGGCGTGATCTGAGCGGCCGTACACTCGCGCTAAAGCGGGCCGTCGGCTCGCCGGCCCTCAACGTGCGGGATCGATCTTCTCGGCCTGCTTCAGGACATCCAGCACGTCCTGATCCGTCAACTGCGGGAAATGACGGTAATACATCCCGACAGCCTGAAAATCCGAAAGCGCCTCGAGGCAGACCACATCGTCCGCCTCGAGGCGGATCATAGGCAGGACATCGAGGGCACAAACGGGAACCGCGACCACGATCTTGTCCGGTCGCCGCGCACGAAGCCCCTTGATCGCGGCCCGCATCGTCGCACCCGTCGCCAGACCATCATCGACGATGATTACCGTCCTGCCGCGGACGTCGCGGCCATGCCGGTCGCTGATATAGACGCCACGACGACGCTGGACCTCCGCCATCTCGCGTTTCAGGCATGCTTGGAAGTCCCGCTCGGAGATCTGTTGATGCGAGATCACCTCCGCGTTGCGGATGACGGCCGGAGGGTCCCCATCCATCACGGCTCCCATGGCCACCTCCGGGTAGAACGGGAGACCAATCTTGCGGACCAGCGCCAGCTCCAGCGGTGCCCCGAGAGACTTTGCCACTTCGAGCGCTACCGGAAGCCCGCCACGCGGCAGCGCAAACACGATGACAGGTTGGCTGGCATAGGACTGCAGGGCAACTGCAAGCTGGCGCCCGGCGTCGTTACGATCAGAGAACATTGTCTTGCCCCCTCAGCTCGGCATGGAACTGGCCCCACTGCCGCTTTCTCAAGGTCAGAGATACTGTCGCTCGACATCCTCGCAGGAATGCCCCAGCGCTGCCAGACCTTCGGCCAGATGATCCGCCAGCAATGGGTCACCGAGCAGATAGCTGGCCGTATGGCGATTGTGGGCTTCGGCAGCCTGGGCCCGGATCTCGCTCCAGGCGGCGTTGGCGTCATCGCGCCCGAGCCAGCAAATCGCCACGAGGTCGATCTGCTCCTCGATCGACAGGTCATCGATCAGCGAGCGCAGTTCCTCTTCGACCGGATCATCCGCGGTGTCCTCAAGAACATTGATTTCCCCGTCGTCAGTCGGATTGGAGCCGGTGTCCGGATCCGTATCCTCCTCCTTCACGTCGAACTCCCTGGCCTTGATGATCAGGAAGCAGACCTTCTCGACCGCGATTTCCAACGGCACCGGATCAGGATCGTTTCGGTATTTCATCACTCATCTCCATCCTGGAACAAGCTGTATCTGTTTGGTCGCGGAGTATTTGCCGCTTCGAACAGGGAGAGGTTACGACACAGCCGGAGAGGCTACCTTGACTGCAGTCAAGGAGGGCACGCTCCAGGACTCCCCCTGCACGCTCGTACTGCAAGCGCCGAGCGAAGTGACTCTCCTGCCCGAGTGCCTACAGGAATGGAGAGCCTGGCGAAGCCGGCCCAGGCCGTACAGCGGCGCCCGGCCATCGCCCCGCCGCGAAACGTGACGAGCTTCATGCAACCGGTAGCGAATCCTGCCATCACAAGGAATCACGAAGTTGGCATCCGCCGCCATCCTAGAAGCTTTTACTCGTCGCGCTACATCCTGCCTCATGTGCATTCCGGCAAAGGCGAAAGAATACACCCGGGCAAACCCGCATCCCTCTGCAACTCCAGCAGTGATCACGGCTGGGCAGGCTCGATTCTGTCCGCGCTCCTCGCGGTGTGAAGCATGATCGGTGCGCTGAAGTTCCTGCACATAGCGGCAATTGCGATTTGGGCAGGTGGCCTCCTCAGCCTCCCGGCCCTCTATGTACAACGGGCACATGTGAGGGATGACCGAGCGCTCTATCAACTGCAGATGATCGTACGCTTCAGCTACGTCGCGGTCATTTCTCCAGCCGCGTTCCTTGCCGTCGGAAGCGGCATCGCGCTCATCTTCGGCCAGCAGACATTCGCGGGGTGGTTCTCGGTCAAGCTCTTCTTCGTCGCCCTGCTGGTCATGCTTCACGTACTGACGGGGCTCGTCATCATCCGTCTTTTCCGGGAAGGAGAGGTTTACCCGGTCTGGAGGTTTTTGCTTGCCACGGCAGTCACAGGTGCGGTCGTCGTGATCATCCTCTTCGTGGTGCTTGCCAAGCCCGCCCTAACGGTAGAGCTGAACAGGGACATCCTGGAGCCCGGCGGGCTGCAGCGCCTCATCAGGACGCTCAGTCCTTGGCCGTTACCATGAGCCCGATGCCATGATCAAAGATCAGTTTGCCACCATGCCAGCCGGCCATGCCGGTCATGACCGCCGTCAGAACAGACACGAGGAGCCCGTGCGGCAGGATTTCCGCGGCATCGGTCACGCGCAGGCCCCAATTGAGTCCAGCCAGAGCGATCAACATCATCGCTGCAATCGCGTGCGCCCAGCTGGCGACGCGTTCGCGAATTCCGGCGACCGACAGCAGTTCCACAGTTCCGACCGCACCCGCGGCCATACCGGAAAAAAAAGCACCACCTGCCGACCAGAGGCCGGTCCGGAGCCAGAAAGGATCGCCGGACCACCAGTACAGGAGGTCGATTGCAAGGGTTATGAACACCAGCGCGATGGGAAAATGGACGCTCATCGCGTGGAGCGGGTGGCCCGCGACCGCGACGGCGGAGCTGACGTCCTTCTCCTCCAGCTTGGAAATAACCGGGTTGGCAGTGTTTGCTGTCTCGTCCATCCGGGTTCTCCTTTTGCGGCTATAATCCGGCGATCCCGCCCATGGTTCCAGTACCCGTTGGGGCTTGCCGCCTTTGTCGCTCTGTCGGGATGCACCGGCGATCTCTCCGCACTGGATCCCGCCGGCCCTTCCGCCGCATCCATTGCCCGGCTCTGGTGGGTGATGCTCATCGCCTCGATCCTCCTTTTCATCCTAGTGGTCGGGCTCTTCCTGGCGACGGTATTCGTTCCGAAATTCGGAAGGCGCTTTTCTCCCCGCTTCTGGATCGTTGGCGGTGGACTGGTGCTGCCGCTACCCATCCTGTTTGCGCTGACTTTCTACGCCTTCTGGCAAGGTGAATACCTCTTGCGGGGCGGCACCGATCATACAGGCGACACGATCAGGATAGAAGCGAAGGCCACCCGCTGGGCATGGAACTTCCGCTATCCGGAACACTTCCAGGCAGCGGTCACGGAAGGCATCCTCCATATTCCGGCAGGGGTGACGGTCGAACTCGCCGTCACCAGCGATGATGTGATCCACAGTCTGTGGATCCCGCGCTTGGGAGGCAAGATCGACGCGGTCCCTGGTCACACGACATATCTCCGTCTCAAGGCGGATCGTCCGGGCCGCTTTGGCGGCCAGTGTGCCGAATATTGTGGCGCGGGTCACGCTGGCATGCGCTTCCTCGTTCAGGCGCATGCGGAAACGGACTATGCGGCTGCCTTGGCGCAGGAGGAGATCCGATGAGGGAGAATACGGGATTGCAGCCTTCCCCCATCGCCCGCCACAAGGCCTTCGAAAAGGTATGGGGAACGCCGCCTGGATGGGCGCGACTAGCTGCCGTGAACCACAACATCGTGGGCAAGCGCTTCATGCTGACAGCGCTCGTATTCTTCACGATCGGCGGCCTCCTGGCCATGCTGATCCGGACGCAGCTCGCCTCGTCGGAAAGCGCCTTCATGGACGCCGAGCAGTATGCGCAGGTCTTCACCATGCACGGCACGGTGATGATGTTCCTCTTCGCCATCCCGTTTTTCGAGGGCGGCGCGATGTACCTCCTCCCCAAGCTCCTCGGAACGCGCGACCTCGCCTTTCCGCGCATGTCTGCCTACGGGTACTGGTGCTACCTGTTCGGAGGAACAATACTGATCGCGGCGCTCATCGGAGGAGTTGCCCCCGATAGCGGTTGGTTCATGTATACGCCGCTGTCCTCCAACATCTTTTCCCCCGGCATCAATTCAGACGTCTGGTTGCTTGGCATCACCTTCGTCGAAATCTCCGCGCTCTCCGCGGCAATTGAGATCATCGTTTCGATCCTCAAGTTGCGTGCGGCGGGAATGTCGCTAGACAAGATGCCGATCCTCGCCTGGTACATGCTCGTCGTCGCGACCATGATGCTTGTCGGATTCCCGCCGCTCATCTTGGGATCGGTGCTGCTCGAGGTCGAGCGGGCATTCGGGCTGCCTTTCTTCGACCCGACCCGCGGCGGAGACCCCCTCCTCTGGCAACACCTTTTCTGGCTGTTCGGGCATCCGGAGGTCTACATCATCTTCCTACCGGCTGCGGGGGCGATCTCAACCATCCTGCCGGTCTTTGCCGGCACGCCGCTCGCCGGCTACCGCATCATCATCGCGGCACTGGTGTCCATGGCCTTTCTCTCCTTCGGGCTCTGGGTGCATCACATGTACACGGTCGGGATTCCCCATGTGGCCTTGTCATTCTTCTCGGCAGCCAGCGCCATGGTGGCGGTGCCGACGGCGATCCAGATTTTCGCCTGGCTCGCGACGATCAGCCATGGCCACCCCCGTTTTTCCGTCCCGATGCTGCACATCTTCGGCTTCTTCTTCGTGTTCGTGATCGGCGGTCTGACGGGCGTGATGCTGGCGATGGTGCCCTTCGACTGGCAGGCACATGACACGCATTTCGTCGTCGCTCACCTCCACTATGTTCTGGTCGGAGGCTTCGTCTTCCCGATGCTTGCTGCCGCCTATTACTGGCTTCCGCACATCAGTGGGCGGCAGCCGGTCCAGCACCTCTCCAAGGCCGCCTTCTGGATGGTCTTCATCGGGTTCAACGTCACTTTCTTCATGATGCACCTGACGGGTCTGCGCGGCATGCCTCGACGGGTCTTCGAGTATCCTCCGGAATCCGGATGGGAGACGCTGAACTTCATTTCCTCCATGGGCAGCTTCGTCATGACCATGGGTTTCGCGCTGATCGCTCTGGATTTCATCCTGCTGTTCCGGTTCGGCAGGCGCTACCACCGCAATCCATGGAAGGCCGGCACCCTCGAATGGGCGATGCCGACGCCGCCTCCATCCTACAACTTCGCGTCCCTCCCTTCGGTCGAGCACCGCGCCGATCTACTCGATCCCGATCGTCTGGGACCGGCACTGGCCGCCGGCGAAGGGTATCTCGGCATGCCGCGCAACGGACGCATGGAACTCCTTGCCGTCGATATTGCCAGCGGGCGTCCCGACCATGTCGTCCGGTTGCCTCGTCAGACCTTTCTTCCTTTCGCGACAGCTGTTGCCACGGGCAGCTTTTTCCTGGCGCTCCTGTTCAAGGTCTACTGGATGGCACCCTTGGCTCTCGCGCTCGTCACCGCCTTGTTCCTCCTCTGGACGGGTGACACCGCCGAGAAGGAGGACCTTGAGGACCTGGATATCGGGCACGGTCTGGCTCTTCCACCGCATATGCAGGCTCCCTACCCGCCTGCCTGGTGGGCCATGCTGCTTGCCCTGGTCGCCGATGCCACGGCGTTCATCTCGCTTCTGTTCGGTGCGCTGTTCCTCTGGATATCCGCCCCCAATTGGCCGCCGGCGGAAATCTCGGCCATTGATCCCCTTCCGGCTCTTGTCGCAGCCACGGCCCTGGTGATCTCAGCATGGACGGGTCACAGAGCCGTTCAAGTCGCACCGGACGCGGCGCGCCTGCTTCTGCTCAACATGGTCTGCCAGCTTGTTGCCGTTGCGATATTCGGCTGGCTCCTGCTGCTGGTCTGGCCGCAGGCTCAAGCTCACGGCGCCGGAGCGAGTATCTTCGTTGTTATCGCTTTTGCGACCCTGCACAACAGTATCGGGGTGGTGCTGGCCTCCTTCGGCCTTTTCCGTATCAGCAAGGGCTATGTTTCCCGGAAGAGGCTTCTGGATTTGCGCATCGGTCAACTCTGGCACGGCTACAGCGCGGCCGTGGGGCTGACTGCACTGGCCTTCCCGATCCTGCTCGTGGCGCTTGTGGGAGAGACATCCCGATGAAGGTGCCTCCGCTCCTCTCCATCATGGCGGGTTTCGCTCTGTGGAGCGTCCTCTTCCTGCTGCTCTATGGGGTTCAGGCGGCCGGTTGCCATCTCGCGGGCGGAGAGGCTTCGGCCATTGCAGGCTACTACCCGGCCCTGCGTTGGACCTTGGTGATACTGGCGGCCCTTGGCACCAGCGCTGTCATGCTTCTTTCCTGGAAGAAGCGGACGACGCGACCAGACCCATCAAAGGTGGACGATCTGACGGACTTCACCCGGGAACTCTCGCGCTACGTCTGGTTGGGTGCGGCCGTCGCAACGCCGTTTACCTTCATCGGCGTCATTTCCCTGACCCTCTGCGGGACGTGATCCCTGACCTTCTTTTCCGGTCGATTAAGGTTCCGGCGCTACTTTGGTAGCAGTTGCAATCTTCCGCGACGCTGACTGGTATGGCGATATGCCTACCGCCGGCGGATGGACGGAGGAGGCCTCATGCAAAAATGGACGGTACCGGCGGGGAATGATCACCGCAGGCGCTTGTCAACACCGCGAAGGTCGCAGGACGCATGGCTCACCCGACGACGACATTTGGACCACAAGAACCCTCGTTCTCAGAGCTGTTCACGCCTAAGCTCGTCACGGTCCTGCGGGAAGGCTATCGCCTGGAGCATCTTCGTGCGGACGCCATCGCCGGCTTGACGGTTGCCATCGTGGCTCTGCCGCTTTCCATGGCGATCGCCATCGCCTCCGGCGCGTCACCGGCCCAAGGCCTCTACACGGCCATCATCGGTGGCTTCCTCGTATCCGCACTCGGCGGCAGCCGCTTCCAGATCGGTGGACCGGCGGGAGCCTTCATCGTGCTGGTCGCGGCGACGGTGCAGGCGCACGGTATGGACGGGCTGATCCTTGCGACGTTCATCTCGGGCCTCATTCTGGCGGCGATCGGCTTCCTGCGCCTCGGCACCTACATCAAGTTCATTCCCTACCCGGTCACCGTGGGCTTCACCGCCGGAGTCGCGGTGATCATCTTCGCCAGCCAGATCAAAGAATTGCTGGGGCTTACTCTCGCCTCCGCCGAACCGGGCGCTCTTCTGGAGAAGCTACCCGTCCTGTGGAACAACCTGCCGACAGCAAACCCCGCCACGATCGCCCTTTCTGCATCGACCGTCGCCATCATCGTTGCGCTGAAGAGGCTGCGGCCCCGCTGGCCAGGCCTCCTGATCGCGGTTACCGCAACTGCAGCGGCGGCGGCACTGCTCGCCCTGCCGGTCAGCACGATCGGCAGCGCGTTTGGCGGAATACCCGGCTCGCTCCCCACACCTCACCTGCCGCAGATTACCATCGAGAAGATGATGGCCGTCATGCCTTCGGCCTTTGCTTTCGCGCTTCTTGGTTCGATCGAATCACTGCTTTCGGCGGTGGTGGCAGATAGCATGACGGGGCGCCGACACCGCTCCAACTGCGAACTGGTGGGGCAGGGCGTCGCGAACATGGGCTCCGCCCTCTTCGGCGGCTTCTGCGTGACGGGTACGATCGCCCGGACAGCCACCAACGTCCGTTCCGGTGCCCATGGTCCGGTTGCGGGGATGCTGCACGCGCTCTTCCTGCTGATGTTCATAGTGTTTGCAGCACCACTGGCCAGTTTCATTCCGCTGGCAAGCCTCGCGGGTGTGCTGGCCGTCGTGGCCTGGAACATGTTCGAGAAGCAGGCATTCTGGACCCTCTTGAAGGCCAGTCGGGGTGACGCGGCCGTGCTGCTCGTCACCTTCCTTCTCACCATCTTCAGGGACCTGACAGAGGCGATCATCGCCGGCTTCGCACTGGGTTCCGTGCTCTTTATCCACCGCATGTCGCAGACCACCGCAGTGCATGCCCATGCTCCATTCGTGGCCGAGGACGAGGCGGATGCTACGACGGGAGGTCGAACTGCCTATGACGAGGCGGCTGCGAGCGATCCTGATATCATGATCTATCGCATATCCGGGGCCTTCTTCTTCGGCGCGGCAGCCTCGATCGGCGCCGTACTCGACCGCATCTCCGATCGGCACCGGGCGTTGATCGTTGACCTGGAAGCGGTTCCGTTCATCGATTCGACGGCCGCAAACACGATAGAAAACCTTGCCCACAAGGCCGGACGCCGAGGACTGACAATCCTGCTGACCGGAGCAACCGAGGCGCTCAGGGCCGAATTATTCGCTCAGGGGATCCGGCCGCCAATGGTCCACTTCGAGACGACGATAGAGACAGCCCTTGCACGTCTGAACATGCGGGGCGGCAGCGACAGGCTCAACTCCGCTCCTGCGGCGGTATAACCCCACTGATCGGCTGCGCCGACCCGCCCTATTTCATGCTCGCCAGCCCAACATGTGCCTGGTCCATTGCCTTTCGCAGTTCGTCGAGTGCAGACGCACTCGGCAGGACCTCGCCTTCGAGTTCGTCCGGCATCTGCCAGCCCGGCTCCACACCCTGCATGTTCGGAAGTTCATGGGCGATGCCCTTGTGGCAATCGATACAGGTTGCGCGGCCTGAAAACAGGTAGCGCTGATGGATGTTGGCCGCACGCTCCGTCTGTTTCGAGAGATCCATGGCCACGGAAGAATGACAGTTGCGGCATTCCAGGCTGTCATTTGCCTTCAGGCGTGCCCATTCATGCTGGGCAAGCCGTAACCGTTCGTCGAGGAACTTCTGGCGCGTGTTGATCGTCCCGAAGATCTTGCCCCAGACCTCCTTGGAGGCCTGCATCTTCCGCGCGATCTTGTCCGTCCACTCGTGCGGCACATGGCAGTCGGGACACGAGGCCCGCACGCCGGAGCGGTTCGAGAAGTGCACCGTGCGGGTCAGCTCCTCGTAAACATTGGTTTCCATTTCGTGGCAGCTGACGCAAAAGGCTTCCGTATTGGTGATCTCGAGCGCCGTATTAAAGGCACCCCAGAAGATGACGCCGCCGACGAAGCCGCCGAGCGTCAGGAAGGCCAGGCTGAGTGTTGCGGCGGGCGTGCTGAGAACCTTCCAGACCCAGGCCCAGAGACGTTTTAACCTCTCCATTCTCTAGTGCTCCCCGAGATGCTTCACACCCATTTCGCTCATGTCGCGAAAGGTGTTCTCGACGAGTGGATTGATCTCCGCCTGCGGCACGTGACATGCCGTGCAGAAATACCGGCGCGGCGACACATCCGCCAGCATCTGGCCATCCCGCGTCATGTAGTGGGTGACGCTGATCATCGGCGCACCCGAACTCTCGGTGAATTCCCGCTTGTGACACGATAGGCAGCGGTTGGTGTTCACCGACAGCTGGTAGCCCTCGATCGAATGCGGAATCACCGGCGGCTGGTCCGGATAGGCTCGCATCTTGCGGACATCATCGACGGTCCACTTGGGCAGTGGCCTTGCCGGGACGTTCTCCATCTTGTCCGGAGGGCCGGAAAGCTGTGGCACCGTCTGTGCCACAACCATCGTCGCCATGAACAGGGCGGCGAAGGCTGCCACAATTCCAATCGGGCCGCGGCTCACGCGACGGGTACGATCTTGACTGCGCATTTCTTGAAATCCGTCTGTTTGGAGATGGGATCGGTGGCGTCGAGCGTGACCTTGTTGATCAACTGGCTTGCATCGAACCACGGCACAAAGATCAGCCCCGGCGGCATGCGATTTCGACCGCGGGTTTCCACCCGCGAGCGCATCTCGCCACGGCGCGATATAATCCGGACTTCTGCTCCCTGGTTGATACCGCGCTTGCGCGCATCGTCGGCGTTCATGAAGCATCGGGCCCCGGGGAACGCCTTGTAGAGCTCAGGCACCCGCATGGTCATTGAGCCCGAATGCCAATGCTCCAGCACGCGTCCCGTCACCAGCCAGACGTCGTACTCCTCGTCAGGAGACTCGGCCGGCGGCTCATAGGGAACTGCGAGGATGACTGCACGGCCGTCCTTGCGCCCGTAGAACTTCACGCCCTCTCCGGGCTTCACATAAGGATCATAGCCCTCGCGATAGCGCCACTTGGTTTCCTTCCCGTCCACCACGGGCCAGCGCAGGCCTCGGACTTCGTGGTAGGTATCGTAAGGGGCAAGGTCGTGCCCGTGACCGCGCCCGAACTCGGCATATTCCTCGAAGAGACCCTTCTGGATGTAGAAGTCGAAGGCCTCCGCCTCGCGGTTGGCATAGTCCTTGTTCACCTCGGCCAGCGGAAACTGGTCGACCTTGCCGTTCTTGAACAGCACCTCGAACAGGCTCTTGCCGCGATAGTCCGGATGGGCGTCAAGGATCTCCGCCGGCCACACCTCGTCCGTCGTGAAGCGCTTGGAGAACTCGACAATCTGCCAGAGGTCGGAGCGGGCTTCCCCCGGTGCGTTCACCAGCTGGTGCCAGACATGGGTACGGCGCTCGGCGTTACCGTAAGCCCCCTCCTTCTCCACCCACATGGCGGCCGGCAGGATGAGGTCCGCAGACAGCGCAGTGATCGTCGGATAGGCGTCCGAGACGACGATGAAGTTGTCCGGGTTGCGATATCCCTGATAGGTCTCGTTAGCGGTATTGGGCGCCGCCTGGACGTTGTTGTTGACCTGAACCCAGTAGAAATTGAGCTTGCCGTCCTTGAGCATACGGTCCTGCTGGACCGCATGATAGCCCGGCTTGTCCGGCAGAAGCCCTTCAGGAAGCCTCCAGATTTCTTCCGCATGGTGCCGATGCTCGGGATTCGTGACCACCATGTCGGCGGGCAGGCGGTGGGCGAATGTACCCACCTCGCGCGCGGTGCCGCAGGCGGAGGGCTGGCCGGTGAGCGAGAAGGGTCCATTGCCCGGCTCGGAAATCTTTCCCGTCAGCAGGTGCAGGTTATAGATCATGTGATTGGCCCAGACACCGCGGGTGTGCTGGTTGAAGCCCATGGTCCAGAGCGACATGACCTTGCGGTCCGGGTCAGCGTAAAGCTCGGCCAGCTCCTCCAGGAATCCTGGATCGGCACCGGTGAGTTCCGCCGTCTTTTCCAGGGTGTAGTCGGATACGAACGCCTTGAATGCCTCGTAGTCGATCGGTTCCATCTTTGTCGGATCGCCGGCGTTTGTCGCCTTCAGTTCCAGCGGATCCTCTGGGCGAAGCCCGTAGCCGATGTTGTCGACGCCCTTCATGAAGGTCGTGTGGTTCTTGACGAACTCCTCGTTCACCCGGCCGGTCGTGATGATGTGGTTGGCGATGTAATTCATAATCGCCAGGTCGGTGCTCGGCGTGAAGATGATTGGTATGTCCGCCAGATCCATGCTGCGGTGGGTGAAGGTGGAGAGCACCGCGACCTTGACGTGCTCGTGCCCGAGGCGGCGGTCCGCAAGCCGGGTCCAGAGGATCGGATGCATCTCCGCCATGTTCGAACCCCAGAGCACGAACGCATCGGCATGCTCGAAATCGTCATAGCAGCCCATCGGTTCGTCCATGCCGAAGGTGCGCATGAAGGCGTAAGCGGCCGATGCCATACAGTGGCGTGCGTTGGGATCGAGGTTGTTGGAACGGAAGCCGGCGCGCATCAGCTTCGTCGCCGCATAGCCTTCGAAGATCGTCCACTGGCCGGAGCCGAACATGCCGACTGCCGTCGGTCCCTTCTCCCGCAGGACGCGCTTGGCTTGGTCGGCCATGACGTCGAAGGCTTCTTCCCAGCTGACCGGCTCGAACTCCCCGTCCTTCGCATAGGCACCGTCGCGCTTGCGCAGAAGCGGCTGCGTCAGGCGGTCCTCGCCATACATGATCTTCGACAGGAAATAGCCTTTGATGCAGTTGAGGCCGCGATTGACCTCCGCCTGCATGTCGCCATGAGTGGCGACAACCTGGCCTTCCTTGACGCCGACCATGACGCCGCAGCCGGTGCCGCAGAAGCGACATGGCGCCTTCGACCACTTGATCTCCAGCGACTCCACGCCGCCGGGAACCGGCTGTGCGCCCGCCGGCAACGCAATCCCCGCTGTCGCCGCGGCAATGCCGGCCGCATGCGCCTTCAACAGGTTACGCCGCGTCAGTTCTGCGTTCATCAGCGAAAGCCTCCTCGTCTTCTGCATGTTCAAAAACCATGTTGGCAGCGAAGACCCCGGGCAGCCCCGAGATCTCGGAAAGCACAGCACCGAGTTGCCCGCTGGTCCTGCCCTCGATGACGACGACGATCTTGCCGTCTTGGACTGCGAAGATCTCGACACCTTCCATGACTGCAAGTGCTGCGGCGACGCTGTCGGCCGCATCCGGTCTTGTCACCACGACTGCGCTGGAAACGTGGTAGCGCTGGGGCTTCTCAGGCATCTGCGAACTCCTTTGCAGCCTTGACGGCGACCGCAGCGACCGGGCACACGCCGATGCAGGCACCGCAGCCGCTGCAGGCATCTTCGTTGATCTCGGGCAGGAAGGGTCCACCGACGCGTGGCCGAAAGCGTATTGCGTCGGTTGGGCAGTGATCGCGGCAGGCTTGGCAGTCAACGCCGTTCAGGGCGAGGCAGCCGCCGCCGATCTCAACGACATGCGATAGAAGGACAGGTCCGGCAAAGAGATTTTCGGACTCAGGACAATGGGTTCGGCACTCGCCGCAGAACGTGCACTCGCCCCGGGTGAAGTCGAGGGCAGGGAGGCCGTGATCCATCACGATGATGCCGGAAGGACATCGCTCACGGCATAGACTGCAGGAAGAACAGACGTCAGGTCGGGTACCCAGGAAACCGGGAGGAACCACCTTGGCCTTGGTGGGGCCGCGCCCGCGCAGAAAGTCACGTCTTGAAAGAGGCGCGCCCATGCCTGCCTCAATGGCCTGGAGGCCCGGGTGGCCCCGCAATGATCTGATACATCCAAACCAGAAAACCGTAACCACCGACCACGCCAACGGCAACGATCGGCCAGATTCCGAATGCGAGAACGAGAAAGGTCGCGATCTCAGATCGGCGTCGTGACTTTGGCGCCTTCGCCGGCGGATCGTTGACCGGGTAGTCAGCCATCCGAATCTCCTCATTCCCATTCGGCTCATATCAAGAATGGGCCGCGGGACGTTGAAGTCAACACCCTCAATTTTCACTGGGGCCGCGCCGACGCCGGATTCGTGACTGCCAGCGGGCATGTGCGCCCCGCTGAATTTGTTTGCGGAAGCGCAACCTCGTGAAACATTTGCCGGACTAGAATTCTTTGCTTAATGGCGAAGAAGATTGCGAGAACCATGACGAGAAAAGCGGAACTGCGAGCGGCAGATGTTGCCGCGCTGGAGCGCAATCACCATACGCTTCTTTCGCTCTGCCTTCTGCTCGAGGAGATCGCTACCTCTGGTCCGTCAGAGATTGCCCCGGAGAACTGGCGAACTGCTGCCGATGCCATGCAGCCGCTTCTGGAGGACACGCATGAGTTGGAAGAGCGCAGCCTGTTTGCGAGCTTCGACAGGACGGTCGTGTCCCCGCTTTCTCCAGGCGCCGTCCAACGCTTGAGGGCCGAACATCGCGGCGACGCTCATGCCTGCAAGCGCGTCTTGCAGGCCTTGAACCGGCTGGAGGGAGGAAACAATTCTCCAGGCGAGCAGGCCGACCGACAGCTCGTGACGGGCTTTGCCGAGGCTCTTCGTCGCCACATCCTGTGCGAACAGTTCATGCTCGAGACGCTGATCGCTGCCGAGGACGACCGGAGCCTGATCACCACGTGACCTGGTCTCTGCTTCGGAGAGCCTGGCGCCAATCCTGTTGCTCATCGCGGATGGGATGTCACTTCGGGGCGTCGCTGACGCCGCCCTTTCTGTACAGACTGACGTCGATCAATCCGTACCCCATGCGTAGGCGGCGCTGAATCAGGTGCACTTCGAATCCGGCCCTCTGGCAGCCTTTCAGCGAGGCAACATTGTCCGTTCCGACGAAGGTGAGGACATAGCGCGCACCGAACGAGGCCGCGCGCTCCGCGATCAGGGCCATCGCAGCGGACATCGTACCCAACCCGCGATGACTAGGGGGTGTGTAGGCGTTCTCCAGTAGCGCAGTGTCCTCATCAAGCCGCGGGAAGCCTCCCAGCCGTCGGATCAGATCGTTCTGCCATGCGCCGAGAAGCCACTGCACATAGCACAGCCGACCGTCGCGACCGTCAATCACCACATAGCCACCGCTTCCCACTGTGTCGGCGAAACTCCGTCGCCATGCAATCTCCTGCTGTTCGTCGAAGGATCTTGAAGGATAATCCTGCGGCATCAGCAGATCGAGGTCATCCGCGCACAACGGCCTGACCGTTATGGGGATCTTGGCGGGTCGCGGAGCAAACTGCAATTCAAGATCGCGCCGCAGGGCGTAGCGCGACTGCGAGGAAATAAGGCCCATGGCCAGCCTGCTAGCAAGCCTTCCCCGCTGCTTTCTCAGCCAATCTTGCGTCCTCGGCAAGTGCGGGCTGCTTGGCTGGTTGTGCCACCTTGCGGCGTCCTTCTGCCCCATTTCGAGACCCGGCTGCTCGCTCTGTGACACTTCGTAGCCCATGTTGCTCTCCATCAGTTCGTCGATGGATGTCGCTGCATGATGCGTGCCATGTTTAAGTGTTCAACCGGATTAGGCCCGCGAGCATCCAAAGGACAGCAATGGCATTCGCGTCGCGCAGGCCCACCGAGTCACGGCAATCCGGGATAGAATATCTTAAAGTTTATCGGAGAGATTGCAGATTGAACTCGCGGACTCAGCTTATGCAATCAGAGCCCCCTCATCGCGCTCCTAACGCCACCCGTAAGAGGTGGGGGTTGACCTATTACGTCCCGGCCTTACTCGCGATCACGACCGTTCTGATCATCTTCGCCCTCTCCGATTCCGGTCGGCTTTCGCAGCATCGGGAAACCCAGCGCACTAAGGCTTCTGAACAACTGGCCGACGTCATCTCACGCCTCGAAACGAACGTGCACGGGAACGTGAACCTCGTCCACGGTCTTGTCGCAGCAGTTGCGGCCGATCCGCATATGAGCCAGCCCCGCTTTGCAGCGGTTGCGGAAAGGATCTTCGCGGTCCCCTCCCAGCTCCGCAATGTTGCCGGCGCACCGGACTTCGTCGTGCGGTTGATCTACCCCCAGGAGCCCAACAAGGCCAGCCTGGGCCTCGACTACATGGCAACACCCTCCCAGCGAGAGACGGCCGTTCAGGCTGTCGCCCGTCGCCTGGTAATGATCACGGGCCCGGTTGATCTCGTCCAGGGCGGACAGGGACTGATTGCCCGGTACCCTGTCTTCTCGCTCAGTTCCAATCGCTTCTGGGGTCTGGTATCCGTAGTCATTGATCTCAACCGGCTCTACTGGGACAGCAACGTCAACTCGCCGTCCCAGACACTCGATATTGCTATCTCGCGGCGCCCGACGCCGCGCGAGGGTGATGTCTTCTTCGGTCGGCCGGAGCTGTTCTCTGAAGATCCGGTGACGGCAGCGATCGATCTGGGCTACGACAGTTGGTATCTCGCGGCAGTTCCCAAAGGCGGGTGGAGTAGCGAGCCTTCGGACATGTCCCAGTTCCGCTTTCTGGCAGCACTCGTAGCGTTCTTCATCGTCGCCCCTCTGGTGTGGGCGGGGCTGTTGATGCAGCAACGACACCGTAACCATCTGATGCTCCAGGAACGCGAAGAACGACTGGAGGTATTGTCTCGCCGCCTACAACTGGCGCTTGAGGCCTCCAAGATCGGGGTTTGGGAATACCACCCCGAGACAGACAATCTCCTGTGGGATTCGCACATGTGCGACCTCTATGGTCAACCCCATGACCAGAACCAGGGATCGTTCCAGGACTGGGCATCCAAGCTCCATCCCGACGACCTGATCGACGCCCAGGCCACATTCAAGCGGTCGATCGACCAACGTCTCCCCTACCTGAAGGACTTCCGGATAGTCCTGCCCTCCGGAGAGATTCGCCACATCCGCGCTCATGGCGCAGTGGAGGAAGCTCCTGACGGGACAGTGCGGGTCGTCGGTGCCAACTGGGATGTCACCGAGGACATCGCCATGCAGGTCGAGTTGCGGACAGCAAGAGCGAAGGCGGAGGAGCAGAACCGGGAATTGCGGACCACGCGCCGCATCCTCGAGCATCAATCCCTGCACGATGCCCTTACCGGACTGCCGAACCGGCGGTTTCTCGACCAGTTCATGGTCACGGCAGATACTTCCGATCTTTCACAGAAGCTCGCCTTCATTCATATCGATCTGGATCATTTCAAGCATGTGAACGATACGCTTGGGCACGGCACCGGCGACGAGGTACTGAAGGCCGCAACGGCGCGGCTTCGGGAAATTGTCGGCCCGGAGGAGGTCGTGTCCCGGATCGGCGGGGACGAGTTCGTGATCGTCACCTGCGGCCCTGATCCGGCGGACCGGGCGCAGGAAGTGGCCCTTCAGATCGTCGCCATGCTGGCGCGTCCCGTCGAGATTGAAGGCCAGGAGTGCCGTATCGGCTGTAGCGCTGGCATCGCCTGCCAGACCATGGCCGGCGAGACGCCGCAGCAACTGCTGATGAACGCCGATATCGCCCTCTACGAGGCAAAGAAGAAAGGGCGTAACCGCGTCGAGTTCTTCTCTGATGATCTTCGAGCGGTCACGATTCAGACGAAACAGACGGCGGACGAGTTGCTGAGAGCGCTAGAAGGCGACGCGTTCGTCCCCTTCTTCCAACCGCAGTTCGACGCTCAGACCCTCGCTATCAGCGGCGTTGAGGCGCTGGCGCGATGGGAGCACGCCGAACGGGGCATCCTGACGCCCGACAAGTTCCTGGAGGTTGCGGAAGGCCTCGGTCGGGTTGCCGAGATTGACGCGCTGATCCTCGAGAAGTCCCTGTTCCAGATGACGCGCTGGGGCGCCCACGGCATCGAGATCCCAAAGTTATCGGTCAATATTTCAGCGCAGCGTCTCAAGGACCCGAAACTGCTTGGAATGTTGGAAGCCCTTCCCACGGACGGCTATACCGTTGCCTTCGAACTCCTGGAATCCATCTCGTTCGAGGATCAGGAAGAATACTTGAAAGCGGCCATACGCCTGCTCAAGGAGCGCGGCGTACAGGTGGAGATCGATGATTTCGGCTCTGGCCATGCATCCATAGTCAGCCTGCTGGAACTTGCGCCGCACCGCTTGAAGATCGACCGGAAGCTGGTCGCGCCCATCGACGTCTCGGAGTCCCAGAGGCGCCTGGTTGCGTCAATCATCGAGATCGGACGCTCGCTCGGGATCGGGATCGTGGCGGAAGGCGTCGAGACGATGACCCATGCGGAGATCCTGAGGGAGATGGGTTGCCAGACCTTGCAGGGCTACGCCTTCGCCCGTCCGATGTCGTCAGCGGACCTGATGGCATTTGCCGAGGACTGGCAGTCACGCTACCCCGCAACGAAGATACTGGCCAGCTTGCGACGCGCATGATTTATCGTCCGGAGACGCCTCATCAGTACCAGCGGCAGTTGGTGGGTTCGTCTTGGTAAGTCCACGCTGAGGCGCACTGGTCGACAAGGCGCACCACGAGCCCGCAGGAGGAAGCGCATCACCAGTTCCTATCTGAAGCAGAAGGGCTGAGAACGGCTACTTATCCGATGGATTCGCTGGCAAAGCCCGCCTGCAGCTCCAGTTGAACCGCATTCATGAACATTTGAGCCTGATGCGAGATTTCCGCTTCGCACGCCCCAACCTCCCGGAGCGCTGACACCAGCAGAGCCATCTCATTGCGCCAGAACTGGTTGGCCTTCTCACCATGCAGGTCGCGAAGGGTCGCTGCACATCGACGGATGTCTGCAGCGCGGCGATGGGACGGGAATTGGAGAAGGGTCATATCTACTCGTGGCACTGGAACGATTCGGAACTCAGGTGCCAGCTTGGCGTCACTTCCTTCACAAAAGCTGAATCGCAACCTGACCCAGGCATCGGACTGTTCAGGAGTAGCAGAACCCTCCGCCTCTTCGCTCTTTCACACATGCCGCGACAATCATCGCTAACGCTAAATTAATTGCGAATTGAGAATTGTAGATCGACCCCGCCTCGTAGCGCCCATAACAAACATCTCACAGAGGGCACCATGCCAGACCACCGCACAACTGATCTTCAAGACCGACTGCAGTTTGTAGGGCTCGATGCCGCGCAATTGCGCAGCCTTTCCGGCATCCAGCCTCTCATCAGCCGCGTCCTTGGCCCGGCCCTCGACACCTTCTATGGCAAGATCACCCGCCATCCGCACACGGCGAAGTTCTTCAAGGAAAAGTCCCACGTTGCGCATGCCAAGTCCCGCCAGGAAAAGCACTGGACCCTGATTGCTTCGGGAAGCTATCGTGACGACTATGTCGACGGTGTAACGACCGTTGGCAAAACCCATGCGCGCATCGGTCTTGAGCCGCGCTGGTATATTGGTGGCTACGCCCTCATCCTCGAGCAGATCATCAAGGCGGTCGTTCAAGAGGAATTCAAGGGCTTCCTGCACGGTCGCAGGGCCGAGAAACTGAGCAACGACCTTGCCGCCGTCACCAAGGCGGCCCTGGTCGATATGGACTATGCAATCACGGTCTATCTTGATGCTTTGACTGAGGAACGTACTCGGCTCGAAGCCCAGCGCCAGGCGGAAAAAGCAGAACAGGACGCTGCCCTGTCGGCACTCGCCACTGTTCTTTCCCGGCTTGCACAAGGTGATCTCACTTGCCAGGTGAGTGAGCAGCTTGCCCCTCACTTCGACGTACTGAAGGCGAATTTCAACGAGTCCGTGGCAGCGCTTGAAGCGGCGATGCAGGATATCAACCAGGCTGTCTTCGAGGTGCGCGCTGAGGTGGATGGCATCGCGTCGGCTGCCGACAACATGGCCAAGCGGACAGAGCATCAGGCCTCTGCGCTCGAAGAAAGCGCTGCCGCCCTGGAACAGATCACGACGATCTCCGGCCAGTCCGCAAAGCGCGTCATCGAGGTCCAGGCGGTCGTCCAGGAATCGGAATCGGAGACCGTGAAATCGGGGCAAATCGTCAAGGAAGCCATTGCCGCCATGGGGGATATCGAAGGTTCGTCGCAGAAGATGAACCAGATCATCGGTGTCATCGACGAAATCGCCTTCCAGACCAATCTTCTGGCACTCAACGCGGGTGTCGAGGCCGCGCGGGCCGGCGAACAGGGCAAGGGTTTCGCCGTCGTCGCCCAGGAGGTCCGGGAGCTGGCTCAGCGATCCGCTGCTGCCGCGAAGGAAATCAAGGAACTGATCGACCGGTCCTCCGCCGACGTCAAGCGCGGGGTGGATCTCGTCAATCTGACGGGTGAATCGCTCAGTTCCATTGGGAAGCGGGTCGGCTCGATCAACGAGAACATCGCCTCCTTGACGCGATCCGCCCAGGAACAGGCGTCCGGTATTGGCGAGATTAACTCGGCGGTGCGCAGCATGGACCAGATCACCCAACAGAACGCCGCCTTGATGGAGGAGGCGAATGCCTCGGTACAAAGTCTTTCGGCAATTAGCGGGCGCTTGGCTGCACTGATCGGGCGCTTCCGTATCGCAGGAAGTCAGCAGAATGCCACCCCTGCGTCGCCGATAAGAAAAACGGCGGCTTGAGAAGTAGCCTCCGTCGCCGGCGCGCTTCCTAAAATGCGCCGACAGATCAAGAGGCCTCCGTTGGAGGCTTCTTGTGTTTTGGTGACTGCATGCATAGAAGACCAGCAACTGACGAAGCAGCGCCGACAGGAAGGGCAAGCCTTGTCCGCACCCATTGTCCAGCACTCCGATCTTGCCGGAAAGGGTGTCCTCGTGACCGGCGGCGGCTCGGGCATCGGGGCCGCGTTGACCGCGGGATTCGCAGCCCAGGGTGCGAAGGTCGCCTTCATCGACATCGCAGAGGGGCCGAGCCACGAGTTGGTGTCTGAACTCTCCGCTAGATCAATGCACCCGGTGACATACGTCAAAGCTGACCTGAGAAGCGTCGAGCAGGCACAGGATGCCGTTCGGGAAGCTGCAGCCGGCCTCGGCTCCGTTTCCGTACTCGTCAACAATGCCGGCTGGGACGATCGGCATGACGTGGACGAGGTGACCGAGGGCTATTGGGACGAAAGCCAAGCCGTCAATCTGAGGCAGATGTTCTTCGTCACCCAGGCCAGCCTTCCCTATCTGCGGCAGGCGTGCAGCGCATCGATCATCAACTTCTCGTCCATCTCCTATCTTCTCAACATGGGCGACCTGCCTTCCTACGCAGCGGCCAAGGCCGGAATCATCGGCTTGACGAAAAGCCTTGCCGGCCGACTTGGGCCGGAAGGGATCCGAGTGAATGCCATCCTGCCCGGCATGATCGTCACTGAGCGACAGAAGCGTTTGTGGCTAACGGAGGAGAGTATCTCCAGCACCGTTGCCCGGCAATGCTTGAAGCGACCGCTCACGGAAGCTGATCTCGTCGGCCCCTCCCTATTTCTAGCCTCCTCAGCCTCTGCTGGGATGACGGCACAAACCATCATCATCGACGGAGGATTGCTTTGACCACGCCCGCCTATGCCGCCGTGGACTGGGGGACGAGCAGCTTCCGCCTGTGGCTGATGGACCCGGCCGGCAGAATTCTGGCCGAGCGCCGCAGTGGCGAGGGCATGACGTCCGCAGCAAAGATGGGCTTCCCCCAGGTCCTGGAAAGCCACCTGCAGGCGGTCGAAGCCCCGGCGGATCTGCCGGTCATTATCTGTGGGATGGCAGGCGCCCGCCAGGGTTGGATCGAAGCCGGCTACGTGGACGTCCCGGCGCTGCTGCCCGCCGTCCTCTCCGGCGCTGTGGAGGTCCCGGAAAGCAACCGAAGGGTCCACATCCTGCCCGGTCTCGCACAGCGTGCGCCGGAGGCTCCTGACGTGATGCGTGGTGAGGAGACACAACTGCTTGGTGCGATTGGTGGATCTGCGCCAAGCGGTGAGCAGAACGTTTGCATGCCCGGCACGCACTCGAAGTGGGTGCATCTCAGCGGTGAGACGGTCAGCGGATTTTCCACCTACATGACGGGCGAGCTTTTCGAGGTGGCCTCCAAGCATTCGGTGCTGGCGCATTCCCTTGCCGATGCCCGCTCGTTCGACGGCGATCATCCCGTTTTCACTGCAGCGGTCCGCGCAGCCTTCGAAGCCCCGCAGCGTCTCACGAACCTCCTCTTTACGGTTCGGTCCGGCATGCTGCTCGCCGGACTGACGTCCACGGATGCCGCCGCGCGCTTGTCGGGGGTACTAATCGGCGCTGAGCTCGCAGGCGGCTTGTCTTCCTCCGATTCACAGGCCGCCCCCATTCGCCTCGTCGCCTCAGGACGGTTGCGAGGGCTCTACGAGGGTGCATTCGCTGCGGTGTCGCTGCCGTTCACCACGATCGACGCGGACGAGGCCGTTCGCGCCGGCCTTTCGGCGGCCGCCCGTCAGATACTGCCCCTTCAATTGCAGAGGACCACATGATGACGCGCATCCCGTTCCCAGACATGGCCTATCCACTTGTCGCCATCCTGCGAGGTCTGAAGCCGGCGGAAGCAGAAGCGGTGGTCGGCAAACTGATCGAGGCTGGTTTTACGGCAATTGAAATTCCCCTGAACTCTCCCGAACCCTTTCGCTCCATTGAAATTGCCGCAAGACTGGCGCCGGCCGATTGCCTGATCGGCGCCGGCACCGTGCTGACCGTGGAGGATGTGGGACGGCTTGATGGGGCAGGTGGAAGGCTGATGGTGAGCCCGAACGTGGAGCCGGACGTCATTCGCGCAGCTGCCGCGCGGGGCATGGTGACGCTTCCGGGTGTCTTCACACCGACCGAAGCTTTGGCCGCCGCAAGGGCCGGAGCGACCGGCCTCAAGTTCTTTCCCGCCAATGTACTCGGCCCGGCGGGTATCACGGCGATCCGCGCGGTTCTGCCGAAGGACTTGCTGGTTGCCGCCGTCGGCGGTGTTTCCGAAAAGAACTTCCGCGACTACATGGATGCCGGCATCACCGCCTTTGGTCTCGGCTCCAGCCTCTATACACCGGGCATGAGCGCCGCTGAGGTCCTCGAGAGGGCGCAAGCCACGATTGCCGCCTACGATTCCGCATCCACCATGTAGGCCGTAGCACAGGTTCTGCTTGTCAAAGCCTCGCGACGCTCGTAAAACCTATCATACAGGTTTCAGAAGAATGTAGGACATGCTTGAACCTCAGGGTCAGATCAGGAGCGACTATGTGGGCGGCGCGGTCACGGCGATCGCCCGGCTTATTCGTGATCGAGACCTGAAACCAGGTGATCGCCTCCCTGCCGAAGGCACCCTGTCGAAAGAACTTCAGGTATCGCGCACGGTGATTCGTGAAGCCCTCAGATCACTGGCTGCGCTCCATCTTGTCCAGCTTGGCGCCGGCAAGCGCCCGACCGTAGCGCAACTGGATGACGACGCATTCTCGCTCACGATCGAGCACGGCGTGGTAACGGATCAGATCGATATCCAGCAGATCTACGAGGCACGCCGAACCATAGAAGCCCGTACCGCGGCCCTGGCAGCCCTGCGCCGGACGGATGCGGAGGCAAGGGCGATATCGGCTCATGCCCGCGCGATGCTCGAGAGACGTAACGATCCGCGAAAGGTGATGGAGCACGACATTGCCTTGCATCTTGCCATCGCCCACGCCTCCTGCAACCCCCTGTTCGCCTTGATCATCGGTGCCTTCGGCGGCGTCACCCGACAGACGTGGCCGATAGGCTGGAAAAGTCGCACGAGCGACGATGAGCGGCAGGCGATGAGCGAACTCCACGTTGCGATTGCCGACGCAATCGCTGCCGGAGAACCCACAGCAGCAGCGCGCCTGATGGATGAGCATTTCGACCAGAGTATCAAGGCCCTGCTGCGCGCGGGCCTTATCTGACAACAGGAAATCATCATGAAGATCACCCGGCTCGAAACCGTGCGCATCGCCGAGCGCAGCAATCTCCTCTGGGTCCTCGTCCACACCGACGAAGGCATCACGGGGCTCGGGGAGACATTCTTCGGCGCGGAGACGGTGGAAAGCTATATGCACGAATACGTCGCGCCACGCGTCATCGGCCGCGACCCGCTGCAGATCGATCTATTGGCGAACGAATTGGTGGGCTATCTCGGCTTCCGGTCGTCCGGCGCAGAGGTCCGAGGGAATTCTGCCTTCGACATCGCACTTTGGGACATCTTCGGCAAGGTGACGAACCAGCCGATCGCCCAGTTGCTCGGTGGCTTCAGCCGCAAAGAGATCCGGACCTACAACACCTGCGCCGGCACCGAATACATCAAGAAGAACACCGGCCAGACGACCGCAAACTACGGCCTCACCGGAGGCACCGCCTACGACGACCTGAACGGCTTCCTGCACCGCGCCGACGAGTTGGCGGAATCGCTGCTCGCGGACGGCATAACCGCGATGAAGATCTGGCCCTTCGATGCAGCCGCAGAAAAGACGCGCGGCCAATATATCTCGATGCCCGACCTGAAGCTCGCCCTCGAGCCCTTCGAAAAGATCCGCAAGGCTGTCGGCGACAAGATCGATATCATGGTGGAGTTTCACTCCATGTGGCAGCTCCTGCCGGCCATGCAGATCGCCAAGGCGCTCGAGCCATACCAGACCTTCTGGCATGAAGACCCGATCAAGATGGACAGCCTGTCGAGCCTGAAGCGCTATGCCGAAGTCTCGCCGGCGCCGATTTCCGCATCCGAAACGCTGGCGACCCGCTGGGGCTTCCGCGATTACCTGGAAACGGGAGCCGCGGGCATTGTCATGCTCGACATATCCTGGTGCGGCGGCCTGTCGGAGGCGCGCAAGATCGCGTCCATGGCCGAAGCATGGCACCTGCCGGTCGCCCCGCATGACTGCACCGGGCCGGTGGTTCTTTGCGCCTCGACCCACCTATCGCTGAATGCCCCGAATGCCCTTGTCCAGGAAAGTGTCCGCGCCTTCTACAAGACCTGGTACCGCGATCTCGTGACCGCGCTTCCGGAGGTCAAGAATGGCATGATCACCGTTCCGCCGGGTCCCGGCCTTGGCATGGAACTGCATCCGGAGCTAGAGAAGACCTTCACCGTCAGTCGTCGATTCTCCGACGCCTCCACCATCTGACGCCACGCATTTTTTCGGGAGGAATCATGACCAAGATCGCTTCGGCTGCGGCCGGGTTCGGGGTCTCATCTGCAGCCGGGCCGCTGGTCATGTTGCTGGGAATGCTGTTGTTTGCCCTGAACGATGCCATGGGAAAATGGCTCGTGTCCTCCTATGGACTGGGTCAGGTCATCCTGATCCGTAGCGTGGCAGCCCTCATCATTCTGTCGCCGCTGTTGTGGAAGGCGGGTCTCGCCCCCATCGTGAATGCGGAGCGAAAGGGCATGCAGCTTGCCCGGGTACTCTTTTCCACGGGTGAGGTGTTCTGCTTCTACTATGCCGTCATGTACCTGCCGCTGGCCGATGTAATGACGTTCTGGCTCGCGGCTCCGATCTACGTGGCCGCACTTTCTCCATTCCTGTTGGGCGAACGCGTGGGCTGGCGGCGCTGGACAGCGATTGCGATCGGATTTGTCGGTGTCATCATTGCACTTGAGCCCTCGAGCGCCATGTTCACCTTGCCTGCGATCATCTCCATCATCGGCAGTGCAGCATTCGCCTTCATGATGATCTCCGGCCGCTTCCTGCGCGGCACACCGGATACGACGCTGGTTCTGTTCCAAACCGGCGCCGCCGGCTTGGCTGGCCTCATCTTCGCGCCGTTCGACTGGTCGCCCATCCAGTCCCAGACCGACCTTCTGTTGCTCGGGCTGCTTGGCGTCGTGGCAATGTCCGCACACATGCTCGTCAATCGGGCGCTCAAGATGTCCGATGCCGCGACGGTCGCTCCGCTGCAGTATACGCTGCTGCTCTACGCAGTGATCTTCGGGTGGATGTTCTTCGGCGATGTTCCGCGCCTCACAATGATGGTCGGCGCTGCATTGATCATTGCTTCGGGTCTGTTCATTTTCATCCGGGAACAGATGTTGAAGAAGAAACAGGATCGTCCGATGGAGGTGCCGTAAACTTCGCGGTTTCGACGTGCGACCAGGACAGGCCGCCCTTCGGGGCGGCTTTTTCATGCCTCTCGTTCATCTGAAGAGGTGGAAGGTGGGTCACCTGTGCGGGGTGGAAACAAAAAAGAGGCCCGGGACATCGTCCCGAGCCTCTCCTGATGGGCGGCTGCAAACGCAGCCACGCAAGGTAGATCCGTTACTTGCGGATCTCTTCCAGCTTGGCGAGGATACCGTCGACGACATCCGCACCGATGGTTGCCTTGTGCTTCTCGTAAACGACCATCGACTTCTCGCGGATACGAGCCTGCTCTTCCTCAGAGAGGACGTTCACTTCGAGACCGGCTTCCTTGATCTTTTCCAGCGACTTCTTGTTGAGGTCCTGGATGACCTTGCGCTCTTCGTCACGGCCGACGATCGCGCATTCGCGCAGGGCTGCCTGCTCTTCCGGAGTGTACGTATCGAAGATTGCCTTGGAGAACAGGAAGAGGAACGGCGTGTAGGCGTGGTTCGTCTCGGTCACGTACTTCTGCACTTCGTAGAACTTCGAAGTGTCGATCGTAACATAGGGGTTTTCTTGGGCGTCGATCGCATTGGTTTCCAGTGCCGAGAACACCTCACCGAATGCCATCGGCGTAGCGTTGGCGCCAAGGTTCTGGAACGTGTCGAGGAAGATGTCGTTCTGCATGACGCGAACCTTCATCCCTTCGAAGTCTTCCCACTTGGTGACGGGACGAACCGAGTTGGAGAGGTTGCGGAAACCGTTCTCCCAGTAGCCGAGATTGACGAGACCGGCTTCTTCGAGCTTCTGGCTCATCATGTCGCCGAACTCGCCGTCGAGGACCTGATAGGCCTCTTCCGGGCTTGCGAACAGGAACGGCAGGTCGAATACGCCGAGCGCCGGAATGATGCCGACCAGCGGGGACGACGAGGTGACGACGGCTTCCTGGACGCCGGAGCGAAGTGCCTGCGTTGCCTGAAGGTCACCGCCCAGCGCGCCGCCCCAGAATGCAGTCAGCTTCAGCTTGCCGCCCGACTTCTCGTCGAGGCAGGCCTGCATGGCCTTGATGCCGTTGCCGACCGGATGGTCTTCATTGATGCCGTTCGAAACGCGGATGTTGCGGTCGTTGAACTCCGCGAAGGCCGGCGCTGCAGCCGACAGGCCGAACGCAATAGCAGTCGTGGCAAGAAGCATTTTCCTCATGATATATCCTCCCTTGGATAAGTTGTTGAGGGGTTGCGGATCAGTAGAGCCATCGTGCGGGCACGAGGACGATGTCGGGGAACAGGACGAGCAGGAAAAGGACGAGAACCTGCGTGACGAGGAACGGCCATACGCCGACGGTCACCTTTCCGAGAGGGACGCGACCGACGCCGCTGACGACGTTGAGCACGACGCCGACCGGCGGCGTCAGCAGCCCGATGCAAGTGTTCATGATGAACAGCACGCCAAAATAGACCGGATCGATTCCGGCTTGCTTGATGATCGGCATCAACACTGGCGTTAGGATCAAGATCGTAGGCGTCAGGTCGAGTGCAGTCCCGACGACGAGGACCACCAGCATGATCACGAACATCAGCAGCATCGGGCGATCGATCAGGGGCTCGATGAAGCCTGTAATTTCTGCCGGGATGTTAGCCGCAGTGATCAACCATGACGATACAAGTGCGGCGCAGACGAGGAACATGATCACCGCAGTCGTCTTTGCGGCCTGCAGGATGACCCCCGGTAATTCGCGCGGCTTCAACTCGCGATAGATCACCATGCCGACGAAGAGCGCATAGGCCGCGGCGACCACGGCCGCTTCCGTCGGAGTGACGACGCCCATCTTGATCCCGCCAAGGATGATGACGGGCATGCCTAGGGCCCAGAGCGCGCGCCCCGTGGCACGCAGGCGTTCCTTGGCATCAGTGCGCGGCAGCGTCTCAACCTTGTCCTTGCGGACAACGATCAGCCAGGTGATGACGAGTGCAATTCCCATCAACAAACCGGGCACAATGCCGGCCATGAACAATTGGGTAATCGACACGTTGGCCGCGACGCCGAAAACGATGAAGGCCATCGATGGCGGAATGACAGGCGCAATCACGCCGCCTGCAGCGATCAGGCCAGCCGAACGCGGCACGTTGTAGCCAGCCTTGGCCATCATAGGAATAAGGATAGCCGCGAGTGCGGCAGTGTCGGCGGCAGCAGAGCCAGAGATACTGGCCATGATAACGGCTGCCATGATGGCAACGATACCGAGTCCGCCACGAATGTGGCCGACGCATGCGATCGCAAAGTCGATGATGCGCCGCGATAGACCTCCGGCGTTCATGAGTTCGCCGGCGAGAATGAAGAAGGGGATAGCGAGGAGCGTGAAAGTATCCGCGCCCGCGATCATGTTCTGGGCTATGATCTGCGTGTTGAACATGCCCATGTACCACATGAGCATCACGCCGCAGAACATCAGGGAGAAGGCAACCGGGACGCCGATCGCCATGGCGCCGAGAAGCGATACTATAAAGACACCCAGAGTCATTTATGTGCGCTCCGACAGCTGCTCGAGTGACATGTGCTCTCCGGCGAAGGCGGCGATTTCCTCTTCCGTGATCCTGCCGGTCAGCAGGCGGAACAGGCGCTCCAATGCGATAATGACAACGCCGGCGCCGGTAAAGAAGCCGATGCCATAGACCCAGATCATCGGCAGCTTGGTAACGGGGGCCACCATGCTGGCATTGATCGGTGCCTGCTTCCAGGTTCCCCAGAAGAAGATAGCCGACACGGCAATGATGATGATGTTCGACAGGATCATGCAGATGATGCGTCCACGGCGTCCGAACATCATCACCAGCGTCTCGACGCCCACATGGGAATGTTCACGAAACGTAACCACGGCGCCAATGAACGTCACCCATACGAAAAAGTACCGCGACAGCTCATCGGACACGTTCAGTCCCGAGTTGAAGCCGTAGCGCAGTACGACGTTCAGGAATACCATGATGGCCATGCCGGAAAGCAGCACGATCAGCAGGAATTCTAGAAACTTATAGAAAAGATCGATCGCCCTTTGCATCGTGTCCCTCCCGTTGATTACAAGAGCCCACGCTGGGCCAGGTTCTTCATCAAGGCCCCGAGGCCGAAGCTCCACTTCGGGCAGCGGTCGCTGGTTTCCACCCAATTTATAAGTCGACCAAGCCGCGGCGTCGAGATTTCCACGCGATCACCTATCTCATGGGTGAATCCGAGCCCCGCCCCGCGACGATCCTTGACCGGCGCGAACATGGTCCCGAGGAAGAAGACGACGCCGTCCGGGTATTGATGGTTCTCGTTGAGCAACTGGCCCACGAGGTCTTCCGGCGACCGGCTGATAGCGGCCATCGGGCTCAGTCCAGTCATCCTGAAGCCATCGCTGCCCTCAACATCAAGCGACACTTCGGCCTGCTTGACATCCTCCAGGGTGAAGCGATCGTCGAACAGGCGGATGAACGGCCCGAGTGCGCAGGAGGCGTTATTGTCCTTGGCCTTGCTGAGGAGAAGGGCAGACCGTCCCTCGAAGTCGCGCAGGTTCACGTCGTTGCCGAGCGTTGCGCCGACGATCCTGCCGGCCGAGGTGACGGCCAGGACCACCTCCGGCTCGGGATTATTCCAGTCCGACTTCGGGTGAATGCCGATGGTCGCGCCACAGCCGACGGAGGACATGGGCTGCGCCTTGGTGAAGATCTCCGCATCCGGTCCGATGCCGACTTCCAGGTACTGCGACCACAGGCCAAGCTCCTGGAGGAGCTTCTTGACTTCGGCAGCCTTCTCCGAGCCGGCGACGAGCCCTTTCAGGTTGTCGCCCAGCACCGGCGCCAGCCGGCCGCGGATCTCCTGTGCCCGGAGCGGATCGCCCTTGGCCTGCTCTTCGATCACGCGTTCAAGCATACTGTCGGCAAAGGTCACGCCAGCGGCCTTGATCGCCTGCAGGTCGGCCGGGGCAAGAAGATCGCCCGCAGAGCCGTCCAGGAACTGGTCCAGGGTCCCGAGCGCGTTGAGGTCTGTGGCGGTTCGAAGACGGGCCACTAGGTCTTCATGCTCGAGAAGTCCGGATAGCGTCGGCGCCAATGGCGAAAGATCGAAGATGCTGCCCGACCTGTAGAGAACGGGGCAGGGGCCATTGCCAGCCTTCGACCAAACCCGGCCAACCAGCAGAGCATCATCTGCATCTTGCGGCAGGATAGACTGTGCGCGCAACATCGTCTCGGACTTCACCAATTTTCCTCCTTGGCGGGAGATGCCAAATCTCCCTGATTGTCAGGATGTCTGACAAGCGTCGGCGTTTCTAGTATGACTTTTCCGCCCTGTCCAGTCACCAGCCCCCTTCTAGGGAAAACTGGGTAAATGTCGGCAGAGAAAGATCAGCAAGTTTCCAGGGTAAGATCCAAGCGCCCCGCAGCCTTGATCAGGTGCTGGCGCATGGCATCGCGCGCCCTGGCCGGGTCACGGCTGACGATGGCATCGCGGATCGCCACGTGCTCTGCAATGGTGACCTCAACGATCTCCTCCAGAACGGCTTTGGCACGAGCAGCCTTGATTGCGAGGCTTATTCGTTCGGCGATGAAGCCAATGAAGAGGGGAAAATATTCGTTTTGAGTTGCTGTGGCGACGACTCGATGGAACGCCAGATCGGCAACAATCCCCTGCTCGGTCCACTTTTCGGCACCCGTCATCTGCTCAAGCGTTTCGTCAAGGCGCGCAAGATCGTCCGCGGTATGGTGCAACGCTGCAAGTCCCGCAGCTTCGATTTCCAGCGGCATACGCAGCTGGTAGAGGTTCTTGAATGCTTCGCGGTCGGTCAGGTCACCCTGCTCTATCCTCAGCGATTGCCGCTGACCAAACTCGGTAGCGAAGGCTCCGACACCCTGCCTCGTCTCGACGAGACCTTCGTTCCGCAGCTGGGCGATCGCCTCCCGGACCACCGATCGGCTGACCCCGAAGGTCTTGGCCAGCAGATGCTCGGTCGGAAGCTTCTCACCGGGTGCTATCCGCCCCTCCAGGATCTCCCGGCCGATCTGGCCGGCGATCCGCGCCGGCAGATGCTCACTGCGTCTGATCTGGTTGAAATCGGCAACAGCCACGTCCGCCCTCCCCTGGCATCACCCCTAGTTCTACGAGTTCGTGGAAAATTTCAATTGGCAGCCGGGGTTCATCATCATGTCCGGATCGATTGCCTTCTTCAGCGCGGTCAGCAACTGGCGCCGCACCGGCGACAGGCGCGCCTCGAAATCGGCCCGCTTCAAGCGGCCGATACCGTGCTCGGCGCTGATACTCCCCTGATAACGGTCGAGTACAGCGTTGATCGCGCCCTTCGCCTTGTAGATCTGCTCGATCCTCTGCTCCAGCGTCGCCTCGGCCGCCGGAAGGACGTTGAGGTGAACATTGCCGTCGCCAACATGGCCATAGGAGACGCAGGTCGATCCCCGCACGGCTTCCGCGACCGCCTTCTCCGCCTCGGCGACGAAGTTCGCCAGCTGCGACAGCTTGACGGAGACATCGGTCCGCAGATGCATGCCGCGCTTCGCCTGCCCTTCGTTCATGCCCTCGCGAATGAGCCACAGGTTGCGGGCCTGCGTCTGCGATGCCGCAATCGTGCCATCGAGCACGATGCCCTCCTCCATGACTGCCTCGAGGAAGCGGCCCATGAGGTCGTCGATATCGACGAGACCGGAGCCGGATATCTCCATCAAAACATAGGCGGGATAGTCGGCGGCGATCGGGATCGGCAGGTCCGGCATCGCCTCCTTCGCCAGTGTGAAGGCCAGCGGCGGCATGAACTCGAAGGCGGACATCAGGTCGCAGCAGTCGCGGCGCGCCCGGCGGAACAATTTGATGGCGTCATCGAGCGAGGCAAGCCCGAGAAGCGCCGTCGCCACCTGGTCCGGATAGGGCGTCAGCTTTACGGAGACGGCCGTGATGATGCCCAGTGTTCCCTCGGCTCCGATGAACAACTGCTTCAGGTCGATACCGCGATTGTCCTTTCGCAGCGTCGATAGCCCGTCAAAGATGCTGCCGTCCGGCAGTACCACTTCGAGGCCGAAGATCAGCTCACGCGTCATCCCGTAGCGCAAGACATTGATGCCCCCCGCATTTGTGGAGACATTCCCGCCGATCCGGCACGTGCCCTGGGCGCCGAGTGCAAGCGGAAAGAACATTTCTTTTTCCGCGATCGCGTCCTTGAGCTCGGAGAGGATGCAGCCGGCTTCGACCACGGCGGAAAAATCGTCCGCATCGATCTGTCGGATCCTGTTCATCCGCTCAAGGCACAGCACCACCTGGTTGGCATCCGCATCCGGGACGGCGCCGAGAACAAGGCCGGTATTGCCCCCCTGGGGCACGATCGATAGGCCAAGTTCGCTGCACAACTTTACTGCCTGCGCCACCTGCTCCGTCGAGCGCGGCCTTAGGACCGCCACCGCGTTGCTGGTCACGTCACCGTGCCAATCCCGGCAGTAGGGAAGCATCTCATCGCTCTCGCTGAGGACGATGTCGTCGCCCAGCGTGCTGCGCAGCTTTACCCGCCATTCGGCCATGGAAGCGGTAGTATCCTGTATCATGTGCCTCGTGCCCCTGCTCGCCGCCGGCATCGATTACGTGGATCGGCGAGCCCGGCGGCATGGAAATAACAGTTTTCAATGCGACCATATAAAGTTATCAGACAACCTTACAAGCAGGATCTTAGTCGCACCTGAGGCCCCTCAGGCAGCGACACTTCGCCAGGAGGGAAAGCACCCCATGCACATTCTCATCATCGGGGCCGCCGGTATGGTTGGCCGCAAGCTCACGCAGCGACTCGTCGCGGACAAGACGCTCGGCGGAAAGGCGGTCGACAAGTTGACACTCGTCGATGTGGTGAAGCCGGAACCCCCGGCTGGCTTTTCGGGTGTCGTGGACGCGCGCGAAAGCGACCTTTCGGCACCGGGCGAAGCCGAGAAGCTGGTTGCCGGTCGCCCCGATGTCATCTTCCACCTCGCCGCCATCGTTTCCGGTGAGGCAGAGCTCGACTTCGACAAGGGCTACCGCATCAACCTGGACGGCACCCGCTATCTCTTCGATGCAATCCGCCTGGCCCATAACGCCGACGGCTATAAGCCCCGCGTCGTCTTCACCTCCTCGATCGCCGTCGTCGGAGCACCGCTGCCCTTCCCGATCCCGGACGATTTCCACCTCACCCCGCTGACGAGCTACGGCACCCAGAAGGCAATCTGCGAACTGCTGCTGTCCGATTACACCCGCCGCGGCTTCTTCGATGGCATTGGCATTCGCCTGCCGACGATCTGCATCCGGCCGGGCAAGCCGAACAAGGCAGCTTCTGGCTTCTTCTCCAACATCCTGCGCGAGCCATTGGTAGGACAGGAAGCGGTGCTTCCTGTCTCCGAAGACGTTCGCCATTGGCATACGTCGCCGCGCTCCGCGGTCGGCTTCCTGATCCATGGCGCAACCATGGATCTCGACAAGGTCGGTCCGCGCCGCAATCTTTCGATGCCCGGTCTCAGCGCGACGGTCGGCGAGCAGATCGAAGCATTGCGCCGCGTTGCCGGCGACAAGGCAGTCGCGCTGATCCGCCGCGAGCCCGACGAGATGATCATGAAGATGGTCGCCGGCTGGGCACCTGGCTTCGAGGCGAAACGGGCGAGGGAACTGGGCTTTACCGCCGAGACCTCCTTCGACGAGATCATTCGGGTCCACATCGAGGATGAACTGGGAGGCAAGCTGCCATGACGGCCAAGAAGAAGATTGCCTTTCTGGGCACCGGCTTGATGGGCGCACCCATGGTGCGCTGCCTCCTGAAGGCCGGTTTTCCCGTCACCGTATGGAACCGCGACGGCGCGAAGGCCGCTCCCCTTGTCGCGGACGGCGCGCGGCAGGTGCATTCACCTTCCGAAGCCGCGGCGGAGGCGGACGTTGTCTTCACGATGCTGACGAACGGCGCGGCGGTCAGCGAAATCCTGTTCGACAAGGGCGTGGCAGACGCCATGCCGAAGGATGCGATCTTCGTGGATTGCAGTTCCCTCGCCCCGCCGATCGCGAAGGAAAACGCCGATCGCCTAGCCGACCGGGGGATCCGCAGCCTCGACGCACCAGTTTCCGGCGGCACCGCCGGCGCTGCCGCTGGCACGCTTGCCATCATGGCCGGCGGTGATGCCGCCGATGTCGCAGCATTGAGCGACGTCTTCGCCGCCCTCGGCCGCGTCACGCATGTCGGCCCGAGCGGCGCAGGCCAGATTTGCAAGCTCGCCAACCAGCAGATCGTCGCCGTCACCATCGGCGCGGTCGCAGAGGCGATGATCCTGGCCGAAGCCGGTGGCGCTTCGCGTGCCGCCTTCCGGGACGCGATCCGCGGTGGCTTTGCCGAAAGCCGTATTCTTGAGCTGCACGGCCAGCGAATGGTCGAGCGGAACTTCGTTCCCGGCGGTGCATCCGCCAACCAGCTCAAGGATCTCGACGCGGTCATGGCCATGGCCGAAAGCCTGTCGCTGACCCTGCCGCTGACCCGTCAGGTCCGCCAGGAGTTCGCCGATTTCGTGGCCGAAGGCGGCGCCGAAAAGGACCATAGCGGCCTCCTCCTTCATCTCGAAGAGCTCAACCGGAAAGATCAGGCATAGCCATGAGCGACAACACGACCCCGAAGCGCCGCCTCCGCTCGCAGGACTGGTTCGACAACCCCGACCATATCGACCTGACGGCACTCTACCTCGAGCGCTTCATGAACTACGGCGTCACGCCGGAGGAACTGCGTTCCGGCAAGCCGGTAATCGGCATTGCCCAGAGCGGCAGCGATCTCACTCCCTGCAACCGGGTCCATGTCGAACTGGTCAAGCGCGTGCGGGACGGCATCCGGGATGCGGGTGGCATTCCGATCGAGTTCCCCACGCATCCGATCTTCGAGAACTGCAAGCGCCCGACCGCGGCACTTGACCGTAACCTCGCGTATCTGAGCTTGGTCGAGGTTCTGTATGGCTACCCGCTAGACGGCGTCGTCTTGACCACCGGCTGCGACAAGACCACGCCCTCGGCGATCATGGCCGCCTCGACCGTCGACATTCCGGCCATCGTGCTCTCCGGCGGACCGATGCTCGACGGCTGGCACGAAGGCGATCTCGTCGGCTCCGGCACCGTCATCTGGCGCATGCGCCGGAAGTTCGCAGCCGGCGAAATAGACCGTGACGAATTCCTTCAGGCAGCGCTCGATTCCGCCCCGTCCGTCGGCCACTGCAATACCATGGGGACGGCCTCGACCATGAACGCGTTGGCCGAGGCGCTCGGCATGTCGCTCACGGGATGCGGCGCCATTCCCGCGGCCTATCGGGAGCGTGGACAAATGGCCTACCGCACCGGTCGCCGGGCGGTGGAACTGGTCTGGGAGGACGTGAAGCCATCCGACATCCTGACCCGCGAAGCATTCCTCAATGCGGTCCGTGTCAATTCCGCGATCGGCGGTTCGACCAATGCACAACCGCATCTTGCCGCGATGGCTAAGCATGCAGGTGTCGAATTTTTCCCGGACGACTGGCAGGTTCACGGGTTCGACATCCCGCTGCTCGCCAATGTCCAGCCAGCCGGCAAGTATCTCGGGGAACGCTATCACCGCGCTGGCGGCACACCAGCCATCATGTGGGAACTGCTGCAGGCTGGAAAGCTTGACGGCAGCTGTCGCACCGTAACCGGCAAGACGGTTGCGGAAAACCTGGAAGGTAGGGAGGCCACGGATCGCGAGGTCATCTACCCGTTCGATCAGCCCCTGAGGGACAAGGCGGGCTTCCTGGTGCTGAAGGGCAATCTCTTCGACTTCGCCATCATGAAGACCAGCGTCATCTCCGAAGGCTTCCGCGAGCGCTACCTGCAGGAGCCCGGACGTGAGGGCGTGTTCGAGGGAAAGGCGGTCGTCTTCGACGGTTCGGAAGACTATCATCATCGCATCAATGATCCGTCGCTCGACATCGACGTGAACACGATCCTGGTGATCCGCGGTGCTGGCCCTCTGGGTTGGCCCGGTTCGGCCGAAGTCGTTAACATGCAGCCGCCGGATCATATCCTCAAGCAGGGCATCATGAGCCTTCCGACAATCGGTGATGGTCGCCAGTCGGGCACGGCAGACAGTCCCTCCATCCTCAATGCCTCGCCGGAAAGCGCGGCAGGTGGCGGGCTTGCCTGGCTGCGCACCGGCGACATCATCCGCATCGACCTCAACCAGGGACGCTGCGACATGCTAGTGGCGCCCGAGGAGATCGAGCGGCGCAAGGCAGAAGGCATTCCGGCGGTGCCCGCAGACGCCACTCCCTGGCAACGCATCTATCGAAAGTCCGTAACACAGCTCTCGGACGGCGCCGTCCTGGAGGGCGCGGCCGACTTCCGGCAGATCGCGAAAACGCCGCCGAGGCACAACCACTAGCATCAGTGAAGGCAGGTTCAGCGGCCGAACAGGATCTTAATGAAGGTCCTGTAGGACAGAACCTGCCTCTCGAGCTGGCCCGGGTCCTTCAACGCCTTCGACATGATGATGGCGCCATCGAAGATGCAGGTCAGCGTTTCGGCAATATCCTCAAGGGACACCTCTTCCCGCGGCGGGTAGACGGCCGCAATCTCTGTCAGATAGCCGTGAAACCGCGCGTTCCACCTGCGGACGGAGGATGCGTTGAGGGCGTGGACCTGATGGTCGAACAGTCGCTCCTGGTAGCAGATGGAAGCAACAAGGCACCCAGGATGGCCTCCGGGCAGATCCCGTGTCATTTCCGCGAGCAGCTTCAGGCCAAGCAGGTATGATTGCAGGGGATCGTCCGTGAGTTCCTGCGCGCGGCCGAAGATCTCGTCGAATATTTCGTCGTTCTCTTCGACGTAGCGCTGCAGCATTGCGCGCGCCAGTTCGTTCTTGTCCCGGAAGTGATAGAAGAAGCCGCTCTTGGTTATGCCGGCCTCTGCGATCACTTCGTCAATCGACGTCGCCGCAAACCCTTTGGCAAGGACCGAAGCCTGCGCGATCTCGAGCAGTCGCTGGCGGGTCGCCTCGCCCTTGGCACGCCTGGGCGCAGGAAATCGCTGTACCGCGGGTGCAGTTTCGGGCTCACCGGACGGCTCACCTAGTCCGACGACTGCGGAAGTCAGCATCTTAACCTCCTGATACTTAGAGAATTTATGTCACGGCAAGTCGAGCTTGACCGCGAGCTTACTATTTCCTGGTCCGTTATGCGGCGAAAACCCGTGGGTCAATACAATGGCCGGCCCCAAGCCGAGAAATACTAACACGGGAGTAACTCATGACAAAATACAGATCACGACTGCCACAACTGGAGGGTGGAACCTTCCTGACGGATGGAGGACTCGAGACAACCCTGCTGTTCCAGCGCGGCATCGACCTGCCGCTCTTTGCATCCTTTCCACTCGTCGATGACGAGCAGGGGCGGCAGGAGCTGACGGAATACTATGAAGCCTACCTGGCAATTGCGAGAGAAAGGGGCCTCGGGTTCATTCTGGACACGCCGACGTGGCGAGCGAACCCGGATTGGGCAGCACAACTCGGCTACAACCTCGAGGGCCTTGCCGCCATTAATCGCCGTTCCGTCGCCTATGTCGCGTCCTTGCGGGAACTATGGGAACGGCCTGGACTGCCGATCGTCCTCAACGGGGTGCTCGGTCCGCGCGGCGACGGCTATAAGGCGGGTTCGATGACCGTCGATGAGGCGCAGTCCTATCACGCCTTCCAGATCGGCGCCTTCGCCGGATCCGAAATCGACATGGTAAGCGCCATCACCATGAACAACGTCGAGGAAGCGATCGGCATCGCCCGGGCTGCGACCGCGGCAGATCTGCCCTGCGTGATCTCTTTCACGGTCGAGACCGACGGCCGGTTGGCGAGCGGGATGGCGCTTCGCGAGGCGGTCGAGGAAACCGATCGCCAGACCGGCGGCACACCGGTCTACTACATGGTCAACTGCGCCCACCCCACGCATTTCGAGGATGCACTCAATCGCGGCGAACGCTGGATAGAACGGATCGGCGGCGTCCGCGCCAATGCTTCAACCAAAAGCCATGCGGAACTGGACGAGGCGACCGAAATCGACATCGGGGATCCCGTAGACCTTGCTCACCGCTACAGCGACTTGCGCCGGAGTTACCCCACGATGCGGGTCCTCGGTGGCTGCTGCGGCACCGACCACAGGCACGTCAGCGCTATCTGCGAAGCGTGTCTGCCGGTTGCGGCGGAGTAGTGGATCCAAGGATAACATCCTCCGCGGTATCGCCGCGGAGGATCATTTACCAAGAGAATTAAACCTAGATTACGGCGCTCATGCCGCCGTCGACATAGATGATCTGGCCATTGACATAGTTGGACGCGTCCGATGCCAGGAAGACGGCAGCACCAACCAGCTCCTCCGGCTTTCCCCAGCGCTTCGAGGGCGTGCGGCCCTTGACCCAGTTGTCAAATTCCGGGTTGTCGATCAGCGCCTGGTTCATGTCCGTCAGCATATATCCGGGGCCGATGGCATTGGCCTGCACGCCATGCTCCGCCCACTCTGCGGCCATCGACTGGGTAAGGGTCTTGATACCGCCCTTGGCCGCGGTATAGGGCGCCACCGTCGCCCGTCCCAGCCCGCTCATCAATGAGCCGATGTTGACGACTTTGCCCTGCTTGCGCGGCAGCATTCGTTTAGCGGCTTCGCGAGAGACAAGGAAGGCGCTGGTCAGATTGGTGTCGATGACGCGTTGCCAATTGGCGCTGTCGAGTTCGACGATCGGCTTGCGGTACTGGATGCCGGCATTGTTGACGAGAATGTCGATTTGCAGCTTCTCGGCATCGAAGCGTTCGAACGCGGCGACGACCGACGCCTCATCGGTAACATCGAAGGCAGCCGTGGTAACGGCAAAGCCGCGGTCGCGAAGTCTTGCCGCACTCTTCTCGAGACGGTCTGCATTGACCCCGTTGAGAATGATGGCGGCGCCAGCTTCCGCAAGTCCGGTCGCGATGGCCAGCCCAAGACCGCGCGACGAGCCGGTCACCAGTGCAGTGCGTTTCTCCAGGCTGAAGAGCGGATTGTTCATGAGCATTGTCTCCCGTGATGCGCAGTCATGGCAGACAGCCATATGCGTCGGTCGGGGACCTTGTCCAGCAAGGCCTGGGAGATCACCGGGGATCGCACAATTGGTCCCCAGGGTTTGCGGCGCCGGAGCATGTCCGGCGCCGCAGGAGGGTTACGCGGCGTTGCGGGCGAAGTCAGCCGTCGGGACTTCCGCAATCGTCTTCAAGACCTGGGAGGCGATCTGGTAGGGGCAGCCCTGCGAGTTCGGGCGGCGGTCTTCGAGATAGCCACGATAGCCATTGTTCACGAAGGAGTGCGGCACGCGGATTGAGGCACCACGGTCGGCAACGCCGTAGGAGAACTTGTTCCAGGGCGCGGTCTCATGCTTGCCCGTGAGACGCATGTGGTTGTCGGGGCCGTAGACGTCGATGTGCTCCTTCCAGTTCCGACCGAAGGCTGCCATCAGGGCCTCGAAATACTCTTTGCCGCCGACTTCACGCATGTACTTGGTCGAGAAGTTGCAGTGCATGCCCGAGCCGTTCCAGTCGGTATCGCCGAGCGGCTTGCAGTGCCATTCAATGTCGATGCCATATTTCTCGCAAAGGCGAAGCAGCAGGTAGCGCGCCATCCAGATCTGGTCGGCGGCTTTCTTGGACCCCTTACCGAAGACCTGAAATTCCCACTGGCCCTTCGCCACCTCGGCATTGATGCCTTCATGGTTGATGCCGGCAGCAAGGCAAAGGTCGAGGTGCTCCTCGACGATCTGGCGAGCGATCGAGCCGACATTCTTGTAGCCCACGCCGGTATAGTAAGGACCCTGGGGGGCCGGGAACCCATATTCAGGGAAGCCGAGCGGACGGCCGTCCTGGTAGAAGAAGTATTCCTGCTCGAAGCCGAACCACGCATCTTCGTCGTCGACGATCGTCGCACGTGCGTTGGAAGGATGCGGCGTGACGCCGTCCGGCATCATGACTTCGCACATGACCAGTGCACCATTGGTGCGGGCGGGGTCCGGATAGATGGCGACCGGCTTCAGAACGCAATCCGAGCTATGACCCTCGGCCTGCATGGTCGAGGAGCCGTCGAAGCCCCAGAGCGGCAACTGTTCGAGCGCCGGGAACGAATCGAACTCCTTGATCTGCGTCTTGCCGCGCAGGTTCGGAACGGGGGTGTAGCCATCAAGCCAAATGTACTCGAGCTTGTATTTCGTCATCGGAACTCTCTCTTCGTGGATACCGCGATCAGATCGCCGTCCGGCCCGGCGCAGCACGCCTGCCGGTTCGGATATTCCCCTTAAGCAACTCTCATGCCAGATTGCACGAAGGTACCTTCCGCGTGTCCTTCGCCCGGCCTCTCCGCCCTTTTCCGCGTCGATACCCCAGTTTCCGCGCCATTGTTTGCAGCTAGTGCTTCCAACCGGCATGAAGCGGAACGCCAACACTCGATCGGCGTTGTTTCATGAGGTGCCTGCCAAGGAAGGTTGGCCAACAACAGAGGCAATACGTGACCACTGAGAGTGCATTTGCGCAAAATATGTGCGATAGTGCCGGCGAAGCCCGTGGGAAGGAAACGACATGACCCCAGGTGTTGACTTCGGATCTGCCCAGATAATTCCTTTTCCGGTCCGGTCGGGCCGGCGGAAAGCTGAAACCGGGAAAGTCGCCGGAGACAGGGTAGCTCAGATTGCGGCCGCTGCCCTTGATACCTGCTGGTACCACGATGAGGCGGTTCGAGACACCAGCCCACCGCCCGTCCGCGACTGAGCAAATCTTGCATCGGATAAAGGCTGACAGACGCCCTTAGACGGCAAGTCTGGCGTCGCCTTCTTTACCTTTTAGCGATCCAAGTTCCGTGACTTGCCGTATCATTCGTCAGAACTGATACCGCGAGAGGATATCGCTCATGTCCGAGGCCTCCAGAACTGCCTGGGTGACCGGCGCCAGCTCGGGCATTGGACGCGCCGTCGCCCTTGGTCTCGCAAGCGAGGGCTGGACTGTTGCTGTAAGTGCGCGCAGCCAGGACAAGCTTGCCGAGCTTGAGGCTGAACACCCCGGCAACATCGTCGCCTACCCGCTGGACGTCACGGATCGCGATGCCACGTTCTTGGTCGCCTCCCGCGTCGAAGCGGCTCATGGTCCGATCGAACTGGCGATATTCTCCGCCGGAAGCTACCGGCGCGACAGCGCCAGGCGCTTCAATTCCCAGGCGCTGGCCGATGTCATGACGCTGAATGTCATCGGCACCGGTCACTGCCTGGAAGCGGTCGTGCCGGGTATGATGGCGAACAGGTCGGGCAGGATCGCCGTCATCGCCTCAGTCGCGGGATATGTCGGGCTTCCGGGCGGCGCATTCTACGGCGCCACAAAGTCGGCGCTGATCACGCTTTGCGAGGGCCTGTACCCGGAGTTGAAACGCGCCGGCGTGCAGCTGAGCGTCATCAACCCCGGCTTCGTCAAAACACCCTTGACCGCAAGGAACGACTTTCCGATGCCGTTCCTGATCGGCACCGATGAGGCCGCGAAAACAATCCTGAGAGGCCTCGCTACGGACCGCTTCGAGATCATCTTTCCATGGAAGATGGCACTGGCGATCAGACTGCTGCGTGCGCTCCCGAGGCCTCTGCTGTTCATGATCACGAAGCGGATGGTGCGGCAGTAGCCAAGATCCGCTACCCGACCTTTAGGTGGAACTGCACGACATCCAACCGCTCGGTCCTGAAGCCGACAGCGCAATATTGCAGGTAGTAGTGCCACATGCGTCTGAAGCGTTCATCGAACCCCAGCGGTGCGATCCGGGACCAGTTCTTGTGAAACGCCTTGTCCCACTGCAGCAGTGTCCGCTCGTAATCTCGGCCGAACCGGAAGCTCCCCGCAACTCGCATCTCTGCTTTTTGGACGGCATCCCCGAAGGCGGAAACGGATGGAAGCATCCCGCCCGGGAAGATGTAGGTCTGGATGAAATCGGCATTCCGTCGATAGTGCTCGAAGCGGTCGTCCGCGATCGTAATGGTCTGAATGACCGCTTCGCCTCCCGGCTGCAGCAGCCGGCGGACGCGATCAAAAAAGATCGGCCAGTTCTCTTCGCCGACGGCCTCGAACATCTCGATCGAGACGATCTTGGTGAATTGCCCCCGGCAGTCGCGATAGTCCTCCAGACGGATTTCCACTCGATCCGCCAGGCCCATGCGTTGCAGCCTATGTTGCGCGTAGGCAGCCTGCTCAGTCGACAGTGTGAGCCCGGTAACGCGGCATCCGGTTTCCCTCGCCGCATATTCGGCAAAGCCTCCCCAGCCACAGCCAATCTCCAGCACATGATCCTCAGGACCGATGCCGAGACTCCTGACGATACGATGGTACTTGGCGCGCTGGGCCGTCTCGAGCGACTGGTCCGCACTGTCAAAGCAGGCCGAGGAGTAGGTCATCGTCTCATCGAGCCAGGCACTGTAGAAATCGTTGCCGAGGTCATAGTGATACGAGATGTTCCGCCGACTGCCTGAGCGCGAGTTCGCGCGAAGCCGGTGGCGCACATATGCCACGAGCTTTCGCAGACCGCTGCCGACAAGAAGCCCCCCCCAAGCGGCGTCATTGGCGACGGCGAGTTCCAGGACAGCTCCCAGGTCGGGAGAACTCCAGTCTCCGTCCAAGTAGGAACGGGCAAAGCCAAGGCTCCCTCCCGCCAGGAGGCGGCGGACTGGACGTGCGTTGGCGAGCTCGATGATCGCACTGGGCCCGGCGGCAGAACCCTCGAAATGTCGTTCTGCTCCACCCGGTAAGCGAAGCGTCAGACGTCCCGCCACGATCATTTCCGCCCAGCGGCAAAGGGCTGCCTGCCAGATCGGCGACCGCGAATATCCGCGGTGGTGGTCGACATGCTGGAGATCCGTCATCACCGCTCCTCCAACTGTACGATCGTCCGGGCATGTGGGTTCAGGCTCCTGATGTGCCGGTGAATGGGCACGCCTTTCAGCCACAGCCGCAGCGCCTCCCAATGAATAGCCGCAGTCACCTTCAACGTCATCAGCGGAAAGCCGATCAATGTGCGCAACAGGCTTGCATCGGACAGTACCCTTCGTTCGCCGGAAAAAGACGCCGATAGCAGAGAGCCCTCGCCGTCCGTTTCCCGTATCGCGATGGCAACCCGAGAGTCTGGCCGTCGCGTGGTAAACTGATACGAGCAGTCCATCGGGATGAATGGCGAGACATACATTTGCTTGCGGCAGGAGTGCCGCACGACGCTCTGCGAACCGCCGTCGATCGGGATCACATAGGTGTGCCGCTCGTGGAACGTGTTGCATACCTCGTAAAGGATCGCCACCAGATCCCCATCCCGCGTTTCGCAGAAATAGACCGTCAGCGGATTGAAGACATAGCCAAACAGGCGTGGGTAGCAGAGAAGACGAATTCGAAGGTCCGCTCGATCCAACCCGGCATCGGTGAGCTGGGCTTCCACCCACTCCCGAAGCTTCCCCGGCTGCCCGGAGCCATGATCCTTGTCCCAGAAGCTGATCAATGCTCTGCGGTTATATCCGAACACCCGAAGATGGCGATCGAGATCCGGCAACTCATCCAGGTCGATGAGGAGAGAGAACACCTTATAGCGAAGCCGGTGTTCCTTCGGTCGATATCGACGGTGCACGACGTCGCCGACATAGATGGCCGATCCTCTGTTCATTCCGCAGCCTCGAGCATCTCGGGCACAAAAATCCGTCCCGACGGTTCAGCAAGTTTCCAGGGTCTTTGGTTGCCGGTCAATCGTTCCGCCACGGCAAGGCCGGCCTGCAGCCCGTCTTCGTGAAACCCGCTCCCGAAATGGGCGCCGCAGAACCACACGCCCCGCCGTCCCTGCAGGGCCCAGATCTGCCGCTGTGCCTGCAGTGCCGCCGCGTCGAACAACGGGTGCTTGTAGTCGAACGTCCGGATGACGTGCTCCTCGGCGATGGTACGGCATGGGTTCAGGGTCACGAACAACGGCCTGCTCGTTTCGAGGTTCTGCAGACGGTTCATCCAGTAGGTTACGCAAAGTTGCCGATCCTCACCGGAAGCTTTCGCGCCGATGTAATTCCAGCTCGACCAGACCTGCTTGCGCTTCGGCATGAGCGACCGGTCGCAATGAAGGACGGCCTGATTGCGCGTGTAGTTAAACCGACCGAGCACATCACGCTCCCGCCGGTCTGCATCGGCGAGAACGGCGAGCGCATCGTCGGCATGGGTTGCCAGGATCACCTGATCGAAGCGGTCGGCATTTCCGGAGGAATCCCTTACGATGACCCGGCCTCCTTCGGATCGAACCTCCGTGACCCGGCTCTTCAAGCGTATCTCGCCTTGGAAATCTCCCATGAGACGCCGGACATACTCCACGCTGCCACCCGTTACCGTCCGCCATTGAGGGCGATCCTTGAGCTGCACCAGTCCGTGATTGATGAAGAAGCGCAGGAAAGCGGTGAGCGGGTAGTCCCGCATGTCCCTCGCTGTGGCAGACCAGATGGCGGCGCCCATAGGCAGCAGATGATCGTCGATGAATGCTTGAGAGTACGCCTCGCGCACCAGGAACTCTCCCAGCGAAAGACCATCGAGATCACGTCTCTGCAGCAACTGAGGCGCGTCCCGATAAAACCGCACCACATCGGACACCATGCGCCAGAAGCGCGGCCGGGCCGCATTGCGCCGCTGGCCGAGCAGCCCTCCGAGACCGGTCCCGGAGTATTCGAAGGAGCCCTCATCCAGCGAGGCCGCGAAGGACATGTTCGTCGCCTCGCTCGCAACGCCGAGATGATCGAACAGCGCAACCAGGTTCGGATAGTTGCGCTCGTTGTAGACGATGAACCCGGTATCGACGGGAACTCGTCCTTCATCGACATCGACGGTCAACGTATTCGAGTGCCCACCAATACGATCCTCGGCCTCGTAGATCGTCACCTCGCAGCTCTTGCTGGCGAGCCAAGCGGCCGACATGCCACTGATGCCCGAGCCGATGACGGCGATGCGCATTGGTCCCACACCGCCCGAAAACTCCAGTCCCATACCTAAAGCCCTACATGATTGATTGATCGCTTCTACGCGCTGGATCGGGCGATGGATCGGCCGACCATCGGAAAGGGCAGCGATTTTTTTATGATCCATCCTGATGCGGCGGGCGTAGAGGGCCGCATGAGCTTGAGCATTCCATTTGCACCCCAGACGTGCCAGAACCATGCATCCGCACCGCTTCGGCGGCGGCGCGCAAGGCAAGGCATAGGTATGACAAAGCCGAAGACACCGGCGAGCAAGGCAGCCGAACCCACACCGGCGCAGCTCGCAACTCTGCTGGTGACCGTGGGACGAGACCGCGACGTGGAGGCGTTCGAAGCGCTTTTCCGGTTCTACGCACCTAAGATCCGCGCCTTCATGGCGCTGAAGACGAAGGATAGACAGGCCGCGGAAGAACTGATGCAGGAAACGATGATGGCGGTGTGGTCGAAGTCGGCCCAGTTCGATCCGGCAAGAGGCACTGTATCCGCATGGGTCTTTACCGTAGCGCGGAATATCCGCATCGACGCCTACCGGCGCAAGCAACCCATGTTCGACCCTCAGGATCCGGCCTTCGTCGCAGACGATATCCCTCCTGCAGACAGCGAGTTCGAACAAGCGCAGGAGGCAGATCTGCTGCGACGGGCACTCTCGACACTCCCGAGCGAACAGCAGGATGTGCTCAAGAAGGCGTTTTTTGAAGACATCCCGCACTCTGCCATCGCGCAGCAGATGAACCTGCCGCTTGGGACCGTGAAATCGCGTATCCGGCTGGCCTTCGCAAAGCTCCGCACGGCGCTGGAGGATCGGCGATGAAGGTACGTCACCACATCAGCGAGGAAATGCTTCTTGATTATGCCGCCGGCACATTGTCGGAAGGATGGAGCATTGCAATTGCCTCTCACCTTGCCCTTTGCCCGGCCTGCCGCAATCACCTCTCTGCCATGGAAGGCGCAGCCGGCGCGCTCCTGGACAAGATTTCGGTGTCAGATGACCTGGGCGATTCATGGAACCGTTTCCGGACGCGCTTGAAGGAGAAGGCAACTGACCCGGAAGCTGCTGCTCCCGGCAACAGCGTGCGGGCAGTTCCCCCTGGCACGCCGAGTGCTGTCCTGCCGGAGCCCTTGCGCTCCTATGTGGGCAGCGATGTGGACGGCCTGAAATGGCGCGCCTTGGGACGCGGCGCCTATCAGATCCGCATTCCAACCAGCGACCCCTCCACGCAGGTTCGCTTGCTCCGTATCCCGGCTGGCAAGCCGGTCCCCGAACACACCCACAGGGGGCGGGAGCTTACGCTCGTGCTGTCGGGAAGCTTCCGCGACGGAAACAAGCTGTTCGAGCGTGGCGATATGGAGGAGGCGGACGATGATCTCCTTCACACGCCGGTGGCGACGGAAGGGGAAGACTGCATCTGCCTCGCCGTCACCGAAGCGCCGCTGAAATTCACGAGCTGGATCGTTCGGATGATCCAGCCGATCCTCAAGATCTGATCCAAGAGCCGGAGAGGTATGTCCGATGCCAGTACCTGTCGTCGCTTATCTTGTCACCGCCGTCGCATTCTTCGCCATTGACGCAATCTGGCTCGGTCGGGTTGCAACCGGTCTCTATCGCGGTTGGCTCGGCAACATGATGCTTGAGCAGCCGAACTTCGCAGCCGCGGGAGCCTTCTACCTCGTCTACGTGGCGGGCATCGTCTACTTCGCCGTCATGCCTGCGCTGGCCACCAACAGCTGGACACAGGCCGCCATCGCAGGCGCGATCCTGGGCCTTGTAGCCTATGGAACCTACGACATGACCAACCTTGCGACTTTGAAGAATTGGCCGCTGGCCATGACCATCATCGATATGGCATGGGGCACCGCCCTGACTTCCTTCGCTGCCACTGCCGGGTTCTTCATCACGCAGAAGATCGCCTGAAGCGACACGAAATGCCTAACTTCAGGGCAGAAGGTTTACATCGAGATGGTCCGCTCTATTCTGCCAGACACTAGCGTCCAGAAGTACGGCGGAGGCGGTTCAGTGAGAGAACCCTACCGCCGGAGGTGAAGCAGGAGGATGTTCACGTGGTGCAGCCCGAATCGGATCTCGAAGGCTGCGCGCGGGAGCCAATCCACATCCCCGGAGCAATCCAGCCACACGGAGCATTGTTCGTGCTCCGCCCCTCGGACATGACCGTCATTCAGGCCAGTGCGAACGCAAGCGATCTTCTCGGATCGAGCCTTACGCTCGGCAAGGGGCTAACAGACCTTGAACCTGCCGTGGAGCGCATCCGGGGATGGTATGAAAGCGGCGAGCCGGCTTTACAGGTAGCTATACCGGACCAGGGCCTGATCCTGATCGCCCATCGCTCCAACGGCCTCATCATTATCGAGGTGGAACAGGCCGAAGAGGCGACGGCTTCCGGTATCTTTTCCGGGCTGCGGAGTTTCATCGAACGTCTGGCTGCCCAACCAGACACGCCCGGCTCCCTCAATGAGACGGTGCGGTTCGTGCAGGAACTCACAGGCTTCGATCGGGTCCTCGCCTACCGTTTCGATGACGCCTGGAATGGCCAAGTCGTCGCCGAGGCCGGGAACGGAAGACTTCCGTCTTATCTGGACCTGCGCTTTCCGGCTTCCGACATACCCGCGCAGGCACGGGCGCTATACGCCACCAATCGGGTTCGCCTTATCCCCGATGCACGCTACGAACCCGTTCCACTCGAGCCCGCTCTCAACCCCGAGACGAACGAGCCGCTTGACCTGAGCTCCGCACAGCTGCGCAGCGTCTCTCCCGTTCATCTTGAGTACATGAGGAACATGGGCACTGCTGCCTCCATGTCGATCTCGATCATGATTGACGGGCATCTTTGGGGCCTGGTCTCCTGCCACAGTGCGCAGCCGCACAAGGTGAGTTCGACGCTTCGGGATCTCTGCGACTTTGTCGTTCAGTCGCTGGCCATGCGTATTGCCGCCCAGGAACGCGCCGCCGAAGCGTCCCAACGAGTTGACCTCAGCCAGGTTACCGGACGGCTGCTTGCCTCCATGAGCGCTAGTTCTGATTGGGTCGAAGGATTGGCGGAAGCCCGTTACGACCTGCTGAGGCAGGTGAGCGCAACAGGTGCGGCAATCATGACCGATGCCCGCTGCATCTGCCTGGGAAGCACCCCGGCCGAGCCGCACCTTCAGGCCATCGTCCATTGGCTGGAACAAAGTGGGGATGCAGAAGAAGTCTTCGCCACGGCCTCGCTGTCTGCCCAATTGCCCTCCGCCACCGACTTCGCCGATACGGCGAGTGGGATTCTGGCAGTCCGACTCTCCAAGCTTTACCCCAGTTGGCTGATCTGGGTCCGCCCGGAGGTCCATCGGACCGTCACGTGGGGAGGCGATCCCCATAAGCACGTCGCCGAGAACGGGCGTATCCATCCCCGCAAATCTTTCGATGCCTGGCAGGAGCAGGTGCGCCTGCAGGCACTACCCTGGACGGCAGCGGAGATCGCGGCAGCACGCGACCTCCGTGCTGCAATTGTGGGGATCGTCCTTCGACGCGCGGAAGAACTCGCGGAGCTGACCAGTGAGCTGCAGCGCTCCAATAAGGAACTGGAGGCCTTCTCCTATTCCGTCTCGCACGATCTGCGGGCGCCATTTCGACACATCGTGGGTTTCGCGCAGCTACTGCGGGAACGCGAGGGGGAACTTGACGAAAAGTCCCGGCACTATCTTAGCAACATATCGGAATCAGCGCTCGCTGCGGGCCGGCTGGTCGACGACCTCCTGAACTTCTCGCACCTCGGACGCACTGCGATCGTGCCCAAGAAGGTGGATATGAACAAGCTCGTCTCGGAAGTGGTCAAGAGCGTGATGTTGACCCAGAGTGAGCGGAAGATCGAATGGCGGATCGCCCCCTTGCCTGTCGCCTGGGGTGACTCTACTCTGCTGCGGCAGGTCTGGTATAACCTGGTCGACAATGCGGTGAAATATACGAGAGATCAGGATCCGGCCGTCATTGCCATTGACGGTTCCGCAGATGCAGAACAAGTCGTTTACCGGATATCTGACAACGGCGTAGGGTTCGACATGGCTTACGTCGGGAAACTGTTCGGGGTATTTCAGCGGCTCCAGCGCGCAGAAGATTTTGAAGGCACCGGCATCGGCCTAGCGCTCGCACGACGCATCATTGAGCGCCACGGCGGATCGATCACGGCAACAGGTGAAGTTGGCAAGGGAGCCGAGTTCGTATTCGCGCTGCCGACACCGGATAGAAAGGGAAGAGCGATTGCCTGAACTGAGACCGATCCTTCTCGTGGAAGACAGCCCGCGGGATCTTGAACTGACGCTCGCGGCCTTGGAGAAATGCCAGCTCGCCAATGAGATCGTGATCGCGCGCGATGGCGCGGAGGCGATCGACTATCTGTTTGGCACGGGCACTTATGAAGGCCGTCTGGATGGCGACCCCACCGTCGTGCTGCTCGACCTGAAGTTGCCCAAGGTCGATGGGCTGGAAGTGCTTGAACGGGTCAAGCACAACGAAAGGCTCCGTCACATCCCCATCGTCATGCTGACATCATCGCGAGAAGAGCAGGACCTCGTTAAGAGCTATGAGCTCGGCGTCAATGCTTTCGTGGTCAAGCCTGTCGAGTTCAACGAGTTCTTCAAGGCCATCCAGGACCTCGGCGTATTCTGGGCGCTGCTGAACGAACCCCCACCCGGATCGCTGCGCAATGGACGTGCATAATCAGCTTCGCCAACCCCGTATCCTGGTTCTCGAGGATAGCCACCTGGATGCGGAACTGATCCGGGAGCACCTGGAGACGCTGAAGCCCGTCCCGGAAATCCGGTACGCGCAGAACCGGAAGACCTACGAAGAGGCTCTCGACGGGGACGACTATGACGTCATCCTCGCAGACTTTTCCCTGCCCGACTTCGACGGCATGAGTGCACTGGAACTGGCCCGCGACGTGGCACCGGAGGTGCCCTTCATCTTTGTCTCCGGCATCCTGGGGGAGGAAGTTGCAATCGAATCCTTCCGACAAGGCGCCACCGACTATGTCCTCAAGCAACGCCTGATAAGACTACCGGCGGCAGTCGAGCGGGCGCTCGCGGAGGCACGCGAACGGACAGAGCGTCGAGACGCCGAGCGTCAGAAGGAACTGCTGGTCCGCGAGCTCAGCCATCGCGTGAAGAACACCATGGCAATGGTGATGTCGCTGGTACGCCGCACGGTGAAGACGAGCTCCTCGCTTGATGATTACGTTGAGAACCTCCTCGGCCGCCTGCGTGCATTGGCCGATGCGCATGCCCTCCTGTTCGAGACGAACTGGAACGAGGCGGAACTGCTGGAAGTCGTCAGGCGGACGCTTGCGCCGCAGGATCGTGGCACCGGACGCGTCCGGATCGATGCCGGGCCGCTAACCTTGCTGGCCCCGAAGGCCGCCCTTGCGCTGAGCATGGTGCTGAACGAACTTGCCACCAACGCCGTGAAGCACGGCGCGCTCTCGAGCGAGCACGGGACTGTCCATGTCAATTGGCAAACAGATAGCAAGGGTGTGTTGACGCTCCGCTGGGAGGAAAGCGACGGGCCTGCGGTCCAGCTTCCTGAAGAAGCCGGGTTCGGCATGACGCTGATCGAACGTAGCGTTCGTTACGAACTGAATGGCGAGGTGCGCCTGGAATATCTCAAGACCGGGCTGGTCTGCGAAATAGGCATCCCCCTCGCAGATCTTTCCGGATAGGCGCGCAAGCCGTCAGTTGCTGGCAGCACGCCGCTCGGGCAAGGACGGGAAATGCTCGTTCATGAGCATTGACATCTTCTGAGGATTCCAGGGCTTTGCGATCAGCGGCAACCCTGCGAGCTTGGCCTTGAGCTCCGGGAGCTCGGCATAGCCGCTGCACACGATCAACGGTATGCCTCGCTCCTGAAGGGCTTCGATTACGGGAAAGGAGAGTTCTCCATTGAGGTTCAGGTCAAGGATCGCGCCATCGATCCTGCCCTCCCGGATGGCAGCAAGCGCCTGCGGGATGCGCGCGAATGGTCCGACAACCTGGTGGCCTTGTTCGATAAGGTAATCCTCCACATCCATCGCCAGGAGAACGTCGTCTTCCAGAACCAGAACATTCATTGCTGCTTATCCATACTCCACTCGCCCGCTTCCGGTGTCGGGACATGGCGAGCTATCTGTCCGCTCAAGACAGCATTTCAAGGCTACCTTAGATCAATCTGCCGCTTTTCCTGCATTGGGTCGCCTTGCTCCTGTACAGTCAGCCACTCGTCCAGGGCCGCAATCACCCGCAACCGAAGACTCCGTCCCTTCGCGAGCGCGCGGACAAGGTCTTTTCCCTTGCCCGGAAAGCCTAGTTCTTCCATCAATGCATCCTGTGAGAGGCGCCGTCGGACCAGGATAGTCTCGATCCGCTTGATCGTATTCGGCAGCAGGTATCGTCCATCCGCAATCAGGTGCCGCTCGCCGATAGCGCTGGAAGCCGGAATCTGCAGTCCCACTTCCGCCCGGAAGGCCTGTCGTTCGCTCTCGGATGCCCTCTTCCATGCCTTCCGAAGCTTGTGGAGTGCCGACCGCGCCTGTTCGCGGTCCTGCACCTCGCCCTGCATCGGAAGCGTTCTCTGTTTCTGCTTCTTCTTCGTCATGCTCTCCGAGCCGAAACTGGCGACAAGCGCCGGATATTGATCTGCTTCAATCCCTCGTAAAGGAGGATGGGCTATGGAGATAGCCGGCGAAGAGGCAGCGTCGGCATGGCGACAGAGCAATTGACCATCCGGGGCCTGGACGAGGATGTCCAGGATCATCATCTTTCCTTTTCCGAGCAAGTCGGCTTCATGGCGTCGGCCTTCTGGCGCACACACGCCAGAGACCGCATCCTCGCCCTCGCGGTTGCCCTGCTGGTGATCATCCTGACGACGGTCTACGCGCAGTATCGCCTCAATCAGTGGAATGTGCCCTTCTACAACGCCATCGAGAGGAGGGATCTGGACGAGTTCATGGTCCAGCTGGGCGTTTTTGCGCTGATCGGAGGCTCTCTCCTCCTGCTGAACGTCGTCCAGACCTATCTGAACCAGATCACTGCCCTTCACATGCGCGAGGGATTGGCACGAGACCTGGTAGACGAGTGGCTAAGGCCTCAGCGGGCGTTGAAGCTTCTTCACATGCGGACAATGGGGGTCAACCCTGACCAACGGCTGCACGAGGATGCCCGAAATCTTTCCGAACTGACCACCTCGCTCGCTATTGGGCTCGTAAACGCAACCATCCTCTTGGTCAGTTTTATCGGCGTCTTGTGGACAATCTCCGAAACCTTCAGCTTCCAGTTTAACGGCGAACGCGTCACCATACCGGGCTACATGGTCTGGGCTGCGCTCGGCTATGCGGGCCTCGCTTCGATCCTCAGCAATATCGTCGGCCGCCGTTTGCCGGATCTGAACGCCGAGCGCTATGCCAAGGAAGCGGAGCTTCGCTTCGCCCTGATGCACACGAACGAGAACATTCTGGCGATCACCCTTGCGAGAGGGGAAGACCGTGAACGCGACCGCGTGCAGAACGCCATCACGGTTGTTCTTCATGTCATCCGCCGGCTCGCCCGAGGATATACGAATCTAACCTGGGTTTCCGCGGGTTTTGGCTGGCTCTCCACCGTCGCGCCGATCCTGATCGCGGCACCCGCCTACTTTGCCGGCCACCTGACCTTCGGCGGACTGATGATGGCGGTGGGCGCGTTCAACCAGGTCTATGGCGCCCTGCGCTGGTATGTCGACAACTTCCGCCAGATCGCCGATTGGAAGGCAACGCTGATGCGGGTCTCGACGTTTCGGAAGGTATTGCTTGCCCTGGATGAGACGCCCGGCGCCGGCGACTTGCGATACCCGCAGACGGAGCAGGATCGCCTGGTCCTGCGGGGAGTTGAACTCTACACCGCGAGCCCCGGCACGCCGCGCAACCACGGTCTGCGTCTCCCCGCCGACGAGACGATCCTCCCGGGCGAGCACATCATGATCAACGGCGACGTCGGCGCCAACCGTCGGCTCCTGTTCGAAGCTCTTGCGGGCATCTGGCCGTGGGGAAAGGGCGAGATTGCCCTGCCGAGTGACGGCCGGATAGTATTCGTTCCTCAACAGGGCTACCTGCCGCATACCCGTCTGCGCGATGTGCTGGCTTATCCGCTCGATTCCGCACTCATGGACGAGGATCGCTTTCGGACTGCACTCGAACGGGTCGGGCTTTCTCCCCTGGTAGCTGCGCTTGACCTGACGGAGCGCTGGGATCGGAAGTTGTCAGAGGAGGATCAGGCGCGCCTGCGGTTGGCGAATCTCTTCTTGATCGAGCCGCGCTGGCTCGTCCTGGACGACATTCTTGAGGGCCTGGAGGCAGACGTTCAGCTGGAGCTGGCCGCGACCCTGGCAGAACTGGACAATGCCGCGATCATCTACATCGGAAGATGCGAAGCTTTCGACAGCGTTCTTAAGCCACGCCAATTGCATCTCCAGCCGCTTGCCGCAGCAAGCCCAATGATCATGCGCGACCGGCAAGGGCGGTCCTGACCGCGGGCACTTCAATTTCTATTGAAGTGTCTGTGCAGGGCGATCGCCCTAGATTGCCTGCTCCGACAATCCGGAGTGATCTACGTGTCTTTCATGCCCCGCCTCCTTCTATCCCTCGCGCTTCTGCCAGGGCTCGTCGCTCCCGCGGCAGCCCAGCAAGCGGAAAGTCAGCCGCCAGGCATCTTCAGCCTCATTCCGGCCGACTCAATCACCGAGCATCGGCTGTCGACTGAAGGCTCGCCACTGGAGTACCAGGCGACTGCCGGCACTCTGGACCTCTACGGTCAGGACGGGAGACAGACGGCAAAGGTGTTCTACACGGCCTATGTGGCTGAGGGCCCGTCACCGCGTCCCGTTACCTTTGCATTCAACGGCGGGCCAGGCGCCGCATCAGCCTACCTCCACCTCGGGCTGGCGGGCCCGAAGGTGGTGGATTTCGGCCTCGACGGCAATAGCGGCACTTCGCCAAGCCTCGTCGACAACCCCGACAGCTGGTTGCAATTCACTGATCTCGTTTTCATCGATCCTGTGGGCACGGGCTGGAGCCGCGCTGCCAGCGATGATGTCGCCCGCAGCTTCTATGGCGTGAATCAGGACGCCGACAGCATCGCCAAGCTGATTGCCCTCTACGTCCAGAAGAACGATCGCTTCCAATCCCCGAAATACCTGCTCGGAGAAAGCTACGGAGGGTTCCGAGCGGCCAAAGTAGCCACTGCTCTGAAGGATAACCAGGGCCTTCTGGTGTCGGGGATCATCATGCTCTCGCCACTTCTCGAAGGTCGCTTCCTCTTCAACTCCGGGGACGATCCTTTGAGCGCGGCGCTGCAACTGCCTGCTCTTGCAGCTGGCGAACTCGAACGACGGGGAGCATTCACGAGAGAGGCGCTGGCCGAAGCGGAACGCTTCGCCATGACAGACTACTTGGTGACGCTCGCCGGACCGCCACTCACCGGGGACGCTGCGGGAGAATTCTATAGCAGGATCTCCACCCTTACCGGCATGCCGGAGAATGTCGTCGCTGATAGCCGGGGGTTCCTGGCGGACGCCTACAGCAAGAACTCCGGGGGGAGCGGGCAGATTGTCAGCCGCTATGACGTCTCCTATGCAAGGCCGGATCCCTATCCGGAAGCCGCCTATGGACGGAACGACGATCCGATCCTAGATGGTTATACGCGCGCCTATGGCGGTGTCTTCGCGTCCTATGCCGAGCATCATCTGGGCTATCGCAGCAGGATGACCTACACGCTCCTCAACGAAGAGGTGAACCGACGTTGGGAATGGAACGGCGATCATGGCGGGGGTGGACGTGCTATCGCGTCTGCTGTGGACGATCTGCGCGATCTGCTATCCGTCATTCCCGAGTTTCGTATGCTCGTTGCCCACGGCTACAGCGATGCGATCACGCCCTACGGGATGAGCCGCTACGTGCTTGACCACCTGCCGCCCCTGCTTGCGGCAGAACGCACCTCTTTGCAGATCTATCGCGGCGGACACATGTTCTACACGGATCCCGCATCGAGGAAGGAGTTCTTCGACGACACAGCCGCCTTCTTCGCAGGAGGCGCGCCGGAGTGAGCATCACCGGCGCGCGATTGACAGGATTTCTAGCTCAGGCGCGCTCCAGCGCTACGGCGACGCCCTGGCCGACGCCGACGCACATCGTCGCAAGTGCGCGCTTCGCGTTTCGGAGCTGAAGCTCGAGCGCGGCCGTACCCGTGATCCGCGCGCCCGACATTCCGAGCGGGTGCCCCAGCGCGATTGCGCCGCCATTCGGATTCACCCGATCCGAATCCTCCGGAATACCCAGTTCGCGCAGCACGGCGATGCCCTGAGACGCGAAGGCCTCGTTCAGTTCGATGATGTCGAAGTCCTGGGGCGATAGGCCGAGGCGGCTGCAAAGCTTCAGCGTCGCCGGAGCGGGGCCAATTCCCATGATCCGGGGTGGAACACCGGCGCTGGCACCACCCAGGATACGAACGATCGGAACAAGCCCGTGTTTTCGTGCGGCGGCTTCCGAAGCGATGATCAGCGCAGCCGCTCCGTCATTGACGCCGGAGGCATTGCCGGCCGTGACCGTGCCACCTTCCTTCTTGAAGGGCGTACCAAGCTTGGCGAGCGCCTCGAGCGTTGTCGCGCGCGGATGTTCGTCCCGCTCGACTACGACCGGTTCCCCCTTCCGTTGCGGGATGGTGACGGAAACGATCTCACGAGCAAGACGGCCATTGCCTTGGGCTTCGGCGGCTCGCGCCTGGGACCGGAGCGCAAATGCATCCTGGTCTTCGCGCGTGACCTGGTAGTCCTCCGCGACATTCTCCCCGGTCTCTGGCATGGAATCGACGCCATACTGCTTCTTCATTACGGGATTGACGAAGCGCCACCCGATGGTCGTGTCGTAAATCTCGGCATTGCGGGAGAAGGCCGTCTCGGCCTTGGGCATGACGAAGGGAGCCCTGCTCATGCTCTCGACACCGCCAGCAACCATCAGGTCAGCCTCACCCGCCTTGATGGCACGCGCTGCCGCGATGACGGCATCCATCCCTGATCCGCAAAGGCGGTTGATCGTGGTACCGCTTGTGGAGACCGGCAGACCGGCGAGGAGAAGCGACATGCGGGCGACATTTCGATTGTCTTCACCGGCCTGGTTGGCGCAGCCGAAGATGACATCATCCACTGCATCCCAATCGACACCGGTGTTTCTCTCCATCAGCGCGCGGAGCGGAACCGCACCGAGATCGTCGGCGCGCACCGTAGATAGGGAGCCGCCAAAACGGCCGATCGGGGTACGAATGTAGTCACAGATGAAAGCTTCGGTCATGGATATCCTCAAAGAGCGGGAACAACGAGATCGGCGACGGGGCCGTCTAGGTGAAGCGGCGCACCGGTCATGGCCTGCAGTTCCTCCAGCGTCATGGCCGCCAGTTTCTCCCGCAGGACGAAGCGCCCACCGACAATGTCCACAACGGCATGGCTCGTATAGACGCGTGTGATGCAGGCAACCCCGGTTAGCGGGAAGGTGCATCGGTCGACAAGCTTCGGCTCGCCCTTCTTCGTCACATGCTCGGTGATGACGCAGACCTGCTTGGCGCCATGCACCAGGTCCATCGCACCACCGACAGCCGGAACGCCCTTGGCGCCGACGCGCCAGTTGGCGAGGTCGCCGTTCTGCGCCACCTGGTAGGCGCCAAGGATCGCCACATCCAGATGACCGCCGCGAACCATGGCAAAGCTGTCGGCATGGTGAAAGAACGCTGCGCCCGGCTTCAGGGTAACGGCCTTCTTGCCGGCATTGATCAGGTCCCAGTCCTCTTCTCCTTCCGGCGGCGCTTCGCCGAAGTCGAGGATACCGTTCTCAGTATGGAAGATCGCCTGGCGCCCGGAGGGCTGGTATCGCGCAACCATCTCCGGAAATCCGATCCCCAGGTTCACATAAGCGCCGTCGGCGATGTCCTGCGCCGCCCTCCAGGCGATCTGGGCGTTGGAGAGTTTGATGTCTTCGCGAGTGTTGACGGGGATTTCGGCGGTCATACGTAGGCCACTCCGGCTCGAATAAGGTCTTCTTCCTGTCGGGGCTGGCTTACCTCGACAACGCAGTCCACGAAGATCCCTGGCGTTACGACATGCTCCGGGTCGATACCGCCGGGAGAAACGATCCTCGTCACCTGTGCGATTGTCATTGACGCGGCCATGCACATCAGCGGATTGAAGTTCCGGCCAGCCTTGTTGAAGGTCAGGTTGCCGTGGGTATCGCCAACCTGTCCTTTCACGAGGGCGAAATCCGCCTTCAGCCAGCGCTCCTGTACATAGTGGCGGCCATCGAATTCGGCGGTCGGCTTACCCTCCGCAAGCTCGGTGCCGTAGGCGGTGGGTGTATAGAAGGCAGGGATACCGGCCCCGCCTGCGCGTATGCGTTCCGCAAGCGTCCCCTGCGGCACCAATTCCAGTTCTATCTCGCCCGCGAGATACCGATCGGTGAAGGCGCGCGGGTCGGTGGAGCGCGGGAAGGAGCAGATCATCTTCCGCACCATCCCGGCATCGATCATCGCTGCAATCCCGATCCGGCCATTGCCGGCGTTATTGTTGATGACGGTGAGACCCTTCGGCCCCTTGTCGATTAGGGCGTGGATAAGCTCGATCGGCGCGCCCGACCCGCCGAAGCCGCCGATCATGATGGTGGCACCGTCTTCGATCCCAGCCACGGCGTCTGCAATGCTTGCGACAGACTTGTCCATGTAATCCTTCCTGTCTCCGTTGCGTCAGGAGTACCGGGACGGCCTCTCGACATCAACCAATTTGTGCGCTATTCGACGTTTGTTCGTATATCGCACATGAAGGCGCATGCGATGCGTGAGACTGACTTACTTGGTGGGTTTGCAAAGGGCCTCCGGGTCCTGGAAGCCTTCGCCGATGCAAGGCCGAAACTGTCGATTGCGGATGTCGCGAGGCTGACGGGCCTGGACCGTGCCACCACGCGCCGCTGCCTGCTCACCCTCGCTCACCTCGGCTATGCGGATTACGACGGGAAGTTCTTCTCGCTGACCCCACGCGTGCTCCGCCTTGGTCATGCCTACCTTTCGGCGACACCCCTGCCGCGGATCGTGCAGCCGCATCTCGACCGTCTCTCGCAGGACGTCGCGCAAAGCGCCTCGGTCAGCGTCCTGGACGGCAGCGAGATCGTCTATGTCGCACGGGCGTCATATCAACGGGTAATGTCCATCAATCTCATGCCTGGAAGCAGGCTGCCCGCTTATTGCGCCTCGATGGGCCGGGTGATGCTGGCGGCCCTGCCGCCCGAGGAGGCATTGGTGCGGATCCGTCAGAGTGAGCTCTGCGCCTTCACTCCCTCGACATTAACGGAGCCTGAAGACCTGATGGACGAGCTTGTCCGGGTTCGGGAGCAAGGCTACGCCATCATCGACCAGGAGCTTGAGTTGGGTCTCTGCTCCATCGCCGTGCCCCTGAAGGATGAACGGGGACAGGTTCTCGCGGCGCTCAACATCGGTGCATCCGCTGCGCAGATCCCTGCCGGTGAACTAGCCGGCCACTTTCTCGCGCCACTTAGGAAGACCGCGGACGTACTGGGACCGATGCTTCGGTAAGGTCGAGGGCGCAACGTCCCGCTCACGGTTTGGTGACCGACCGTGAATTGCCGCCGGTGGCTGGCTGGCGCTAATACCGGGGACGCCGTCTTTGAACGTTCTGCTCCAGGCCGGCATCTCATTCCTCGGGCCAACCGCAGCCCAGGTCTCTCCTCCATCCTCCCGGAAAATCTGCCTTGTTGAAGTTCACGCGCCGTTCACTGTTGATCGCAGTTCCCTTGCTTGCTGCCGGATGCACCACCACTACCTCGTCCCGCACGCGGATGGTGAAGCCGCTGATCCCGGATGAGTATTTGGCCATGTATGGTGCCGTCGATGGAGAGGCTTTCCCGGTCGCAGCAACGGATCTGACGCGCGTCGAGCCGCAGTTCTTACGGCGTGATGTTGCCTATCCGACCGACCAGCCTCCGGGAACGATCGTCGTCGATACCGAAGCCCGGTACCTCTACCTCGTCCGCGAGAACGGTCGGGCGCTGCGCTACGGGATCGGCGTCGGCAAGGCAGGCCTGGAATTCGAGGGCGAGGCGGTGGTGCAGTACAAGCGGCAGTGGCCGCGATGGACTCCGACCCAGGACATGATCGCCCGGGAACCGGAACGCTACGGACCCCTCGCCGCCGGCATGGAACCGGGCGTCATGAACCCGCTCGGCCCGCGAGCGCTTTACCTGTTCAAAGACGGCAAGGACACGCTTTACCGCATCCACGGCACGACAGAGGCATGGACCATTGGCAAGGCGGTCTCGAGTGGCTGCATCCGTCTGCTGAACCAGGACATCATCGACCTGTACCGACGGGTACCGAACGGAACGCGAGTAGTGGTCCTGCAGGGGGAAAACGCAGTTTCGCGGCAACTGCCTCAGGTCTGAGCCAACGGACGTCCCCCTGCCAGGCTAGCGACTAACTCTTGCGTCCGATGTCGCGGATGTCGCGCACAAGCCGATCGGCCAGGCGGAGGGCAGCTCCGGTGGCGGCGACCATAGATGGCAGGATCATCCATTCCAGAGTCCACGCAGCGCCTGAGCGCTCCTGCTCATGGACAAGGGCCTGATGCAGCCCGCTGACTTGGACGGCATTGTACCGCGCGAGTCCCACCAGCATTTCCGCAGCGACGGGATTTTGCTTGTGTGCCATGGCGGAGGATCCCCCACCACCAGCCAGGGTGATTTCGTCGCCCATCTGGGCAAGCAGGGCGATGTCCTGCCCGAACTTGCCGAGGCTTCCCGTCAGGAGCGACAAGAGACCTCCGAAGCCAGCAATCCTGTCCCGCTGGCTGTGCCATTGCGGAGCATCGAGAAGCCCAAGCTCGGCAGCCATCGTTCGCCGGACCGCTTCTGCCTTGTCGCCAAGCTTCTCCAGCGTCCCGGCTGCACCACCGAACTGGATGACGAGATCGGTGGCCCGGTAGCGATCCAGTTCGCACGCGTGACGATGCAGTGGCTCTAGCCATGCACGCACGCGATCCCTGACGGTAATGGGGATTGCCGCCTGCATGCGCGTATGCGCCATCAGAATCCTGTCGCCGAACGTCTCCTCGACCTTCTTCATCCTGCTTTGCAGGGCGTCGAGCCGCGAATGAAGGAGGTCGCACACGCCCTTCAGCCGCAATACCAGCGCCGTGTCGATCACATCCTGGCTGGTGGCCCCCATGTGAAGGTACCGCTTGGACTCCTCGCTCAGGCTCTCGCGCACCTGCTTGACCAGTTCCGGCACGACCACGCCATCCCGGGCAATCCCCGCGCGCAGCCGTTCCATATGGGGCCGGAAGTTCCTGCAGCACGCCGCGATCTCCGCTGCAGCACGCGCCGGGATCAGCTCCCATTGCGCCTCGGCCGTCGCGAGTGCGGCTTCGAAGGAAAGCATCGCCGCAATCTCCGCCTCCGCCGAATACAAACCGGCAGCCTCGTCATCGCCGACGAGGGCGGAGAGATAAGGATGGTCGAAGGCGGAGAAGGTCATCGGCAGCTCAGACGTCGAAGAAGATCGTCTCTTTGTCACCCTGGAGATGGATGTCGAAAGTCACTGTATCGCCGTCGCGCTGGCCCATCAGGGTCGGGACGCGGACCTTGTGCTCGATGCGGGCGAGGATCGGATCCTGCCCGTTCGCCTCCTCCTCGTCGGAAAAATACATCCGCGTATTGAGGCCGATGTTGATACCCCGCGCGACGATCCAGAAATTGACATGCGGCGCCATCATCCGGCCGTCGCGGAACGGCACCCGGCCGGGCTTTATCGTCTCGAAGACGAACTCGCCCGTATCCATGTCGCCAGGGCAGCGGGCCCACCCGAAGAAGTTCGGATCCGCCGTGCCGCGTGTTTCCGACGGGCTGTTGTAGAAGCCCTCGGCATCGGCCTGCCAGATCTCGACAAGTGCGTCCCGCAACGGCGTGCCGCTGCCGTCAATGACACGGCCGCGAATGGTGATCCTCTCCCCGCGCGTCTGGTCGTTGACCATCGACCCGGAGCCCAGGTCCTTGTCGAAGACGCCGTGTACGCCGGTGAAGTTCGGCGTGCAGCCGATATGGACATAGGGACCCGCGGTCTGCGACGGCGATTCCTTGAGATAGCCGAGTGGCTGGACCATGTCAGTTACCCTCCATGCGATTTTCGAACAGGGTTGAGCGGCGGCCACGCAGCACAATGTCGAACTTGTAGGCCCGCATGTCGTGCGGAATGGTTGCGTTCATGTCGAGCGGCGCGATCAGTCGCTTGATGGCCTCCTCGTCCGGTATGGTCTTCACTATCGGACAAATCCAGATCAGCGGATCGCCTTCGAAATACATCTGGGTAATCAGGCGCTGCGCGAAGCCATGTCCGAAGATCGAGAAGTGGATATGCGCCGGCCGCCAGTCGTTGACGCCGTTGGGCCAGGGATAGGGTCCCGGCTTGATCGTCTTGAACCAGTAGAAGCCATTCTCGTCGGTGATCGTCCGGCCGACCCCGCCAAAATTGGGGTCGAGAGGCGCCAGATAGGTTTCCTTCTTGTGACGGTACCGGCCACCCGCATTGGCCTGCCAGAATTCGACCAGCGCCCCCGCAACGCCGATGCCGCGCTCGTCGACTACGCGGCCATGAACGAGGATGCGCTGGCCGATCGGCCCCTCACCCGGCTTGGCGTAGTTGACGATCAGGTCGTTGTCGAACTCGTTGATGATATTGTGCCCGAAGACGGGTCCGGTGATCTCGCTCTTCGTACCTTCCAGCGAAATCAGCGCCCGCTGAGGGGACCGAAGCACCGTTGTCTTGTACCACGGCGTATAGGCCGGCGGATGCATGTCGCGGTCGCGGGCAAAGAAAGGTGTCGTTTCAGGCGGTGCGTTTCTCATTTCTTGTCTCCCCCGTCCTCGGTGTTGGCGTCCATTTCGGCATAGACCGCCTTGGCGATCTTGAAAGCATGATTTGCCGCGGGGACGCCTGCATATACTGCCACATGCATGAGGGCCTCGCAGATGTCGTCCATTGTCGCACCGGTGCGAGCCGTCGCCCGCACATGCATGGCGACCTCCTCGTGGTGACCGAGAGCCGCTAGCAGCGCAATCGTTACAATCGAGCGCTCCCGCTTCGTCCAGCCCGGCCGCGACCACAATGTCCCCCAGGCCCCCTCGGTGATGAGCTGCTGGAATGGGCGATCGAAAGGGGTTTCGCGGGCAAGGGCACCGTCGACATGCGCATCGCCAAGAACGGACCGTCTGGTTTGAAGACCCTGTCGATAGCGTTCCGTCTCGCCGGATGAATCGGTCATGGTCTCAATCCTCGACATCGTTGAACAGGAAACTGCGGATCAGCGCCGCATAGGCGGCAGGCGCTTCGGCGCAGGGTATATGAGCCGCATCCTCGATGATGCTGTATTGCGCCCCGTCGATGAGGTCGGCCATCGATCGGACCAGAGCCGGCGGCGTTGAGCCGTCATGTTCACCGGCAATGCAGAGGACGGGGACCGCAATCTTCTGCGCTGCTTCCGTGAAGTCCGCATCGCGGATCGCCGCGCAAGTGCCGATGTATCCGGCAGCAGGCTGACGTTGCAGCATGTTGCGGTAGCCTTGAAAGGCTGCATTGCCCGGATCCCGGAACTCCGGCGTGAACCATTTGGCCATGAAATCGTCGACCATGCTGGCGATCCCGCCTGTCTCGATTGCCGATATGCGCTGGTTCCACATCTCCGGCGTCCCAATCTTGTGCGCCGTATTCGACAGGATCATCGCCCGAACCAGATCCGGGCGTCGCTCATAGGCTCGCTGCGCGATCAATCCACCCACTGACAGGCCACAGATAAAGACCTCCGCCATTTCGAGATGGTCGAGCAGGCCGACGAGATCGCTGACATGGTCATCTATGCTGTAGGGCGGAGTTCCGAGATCGGAAAGCCCGTGCCCCCGTTTGTCAAAGGTGAGGATGGTGAAGTCATCGGAGAGTTTCGGCAGGACATGGTGCCAGATGCGGGAATCGGTGCCCAGAGAGTTAATGAAGACCAGCACCGGCTTTCCGGAATCCGCAACGGTCACATCGTAGTGAATCGTGACATCGCTGATGCGTACAAACTGCATTGTCTCTCTCCTCGCAAGAATACCATTGCAGCTCCGCAATGGTTAGGTAAAATGACATTATCAGCCGTTTTCTTAACCTACAGGTTATATCAGTTGGGCGACCCTCGCATCAAGTTTCGGCACCTGCATACATTCCTAGAGGTCGCTCGGCAAAGAAGCGTCGTCAAGGCGGCAGAAGTCCTTCACGTCAGCCAACCCGCGGTAACGAAAACCATCCGCGAGTTGGAGGAAGCGCTGGGTGTCGCGATCTTCGAGCGGGACGGGCGAGGCATCCGTATCACGCGCTATGGCGAGATCTACCTCCGTTACGCCGGCGCGGCGTTGACCGCTTTGCGGCAGGGATTCGATGCTGTTTCACAGGAACTTTTCGACGCCGCCCCGCCTGTTCGCGTTGGGGCGCTGCCAACCGTTTCGATGCGCATCATGCCGCGCGCGATGTCACTTTTCCTCGAACAGAAAACCGGTAGCCGTATCAAGATCGTGACGGGTGAAAACGCCGTTCTGCTGGAGCAACTGCGGCTTGGCGACCTCGACCTCGTCGTGGGGCGCCTCGCCGCACCTGAAAAGATGACCGGTTTCACGTTCGAGCACCTTTACTCCGAACGCGTCGTCTTGGCGGTACGGCCGGGACACCCGCTGCTGGAGGGCAGCCCCTCAATCTTCTCCGACCTACCGACATTCCCCATCCTGCTGCCGACGAGAGGCTCCATCATCCGTCCCTTCGTCGAGCAGCTCCTAATCGCAAATGGTGTGGGAAGCCTCCCCACCCAGGTCGAGACCGTCTCCCACGCCTTCGGTCGTGCCTTCACCCGTTCAAGCGACGCCGTATGGATCATTTCGGAAGGCGTGGTGTCGGGGGACCTAGCGGAGGGGTTCCTGGTGTCATTACCAGTGGATACCAGCGAGACCAAAGGTCCCGTTGGACTGACCCTCAAGGCAGATCAGCCACCTTCCGCCCCGCAATCCATCCTAATGCAGACAATCAGGCAGGCCGCGACGGAGATTATGCCACTTCCTTGAGGGGCGCCTATGCGAGGGAGACCTGTCTCAACCAGGCCTGCCGCCGAAGCAGCATGCCGTAAAGGTCCCGCGGCTCGTCCGGGTCTGCCAGCAGGTCCAGGGCGGTAGAGTGCCTGCTCCCCTTCAGCTTCTCCTTCACGTAGCGCAATGCGGAGAAATCCTCGACGGCAAAGCCGACGCTATCGAAGAGCGTGATCTGGTCCGCACGGTCGCGACCGGCTTCCTTGCCGCAGATGACGCGCCAGAGCTCCACCACCGGATGGTCCGGGTCGAGTTGCTGGATCTCCCCTTCGACACGGGTTTGCGGTGGATATTCCACGAAAATGCTGGAGCGCAGCAGGATGTCGCGATGCAATTCCGTCTTGCCTGGGCAATCCCCGCCCACTGCATTAATGTGAACGCCGGCACCGATCATGTTGTCGGTCAGGATCGTGGCATTCTGCTTGTCCGCTGTTGCGGTGGTGATGATCTCCGCCCCTTCGACCGCCTCCTCCGGCGAAGCGCAGAGGGCAATGGATAGCCCCAGATCCGCCAGATTGCCGCGGCAACGCGCCATCGCTCCGTGGTCGACGTCGAACAGACGCAGGCTCTCGATCCCAAGCGATGCACGGAAGGCCCGTGCCTGGAACTCGCTCTGCGCTCCGGTGCCGATCAGCGCCATGGTCCGCGCATTCTTTGGAGCGAGATAGCGGGCAGCAACCGCCGACATGGCTGCTGTCCTCAGTGCCGTCAGGATCGTCATCTCCGAAAGCAACAGCGGATAACCGGTCTCGACATCAGCGAGCACTCCGAAGGCCGTCACGGTCTGCCGTCCCGAGCGTGTATTCTTCGGATGACCGTTGACATACTTGAAACCGTAAAGCCTGCCGTCGCTGGTCGGCATAAGTTCGATCACGCCTTCGGCCGAATGCGACGCGACACGGGGCGTCTTGTCGAAGTGCTCCCAGCGGCGGAAATCCTCCTCGATATACTGGGCCAGCTCGACCAGAAAGGCATCGATGCCGGTCTCAAGCACGAGGTCCATCATGTTCTCGACGCTTACGAACGGAACCAGGTTCAGGTTTACGATCGGCATCAGTAGCTCCTTGTGGGTCGATCCAGCACCTTCCGGCCGAGCAGGCTAGCCATCAGGTCGACCAAGAGGAGGGCGGTGCGCCCCCGCTCATCGAGAAAGGGGTTGAGTTCGACCAGGTCCAGACTGGTCACCAGCCCACTGTCGTGCAGCATCTCCATGACCAGATGGGCTTCGCGGAAGGTAGCGCCTCCGGGCACAGTCGTGCCCACGGCCGGCGCAACACTCGGCTCCAGGAAATCGACGTCCAGGCTGACATGCAAACGGCCACCGGCCGCCGATACCCGCTCCAGGAAATTTCTCAGGAGAGCCGCGACACCATGTTCATCGATTGTCCGCATGTCGTGCACGGTAATTTGAGTCTCCTCCAGCGCCGCCCGCTCGGCCGGATCGACGCTGCGAATCCCGATCATGCAGACATTCGCGCCGTCAACAGGCGCGGCGAGAGGCGGAAAGTATCCTTCGAAGCCGGGCCGCCCGGTGAAATAGGCCACCGGCACCCCGTGAAGATTGCCGCTTTGCGTCGACTGGAGCGAGTGCAGGTCAGTATGGGCGTCGAGCCAGAGCACGAAGAGGGGTTTACCTTCCTCGGCCGCGCGACGGGACACGCCGGCGACCGTGCCGGCCGACAAGGCATGATCGCCTCCCATAAAGATCGGCATGCCTTCATCGCTTTCCCGATATGCAACCTCCGCAAGGAGCTCGGTCCAGGCTGCAACAGGTCCCAGGTTTCGGATCGCCTGATTCGCATGCGGCATGACCATCGCGGCCCCTACGCTGACATTGCCGAGGTCACGGACGTCATGGCCCAGGCTCTCGAGAGTGCCCGCCAATCCCGCAACGCGAAGCGCGCTCGGTCCCATCTCGCAACCAAGTTGCGAAGCACCATCCTGCAGTGGAACGCCGATCAGTTTGCAGATCATACAAGTCTCCTTTGATGGAAAGGAGCACGGACGGATGGCAGAATGAATAGTTGGAATTGCCAAGAATGGCAGCTGAAGCTAGCATTCTGGAACGATCAAGAGGTCAAACCGGAATGCACTCCCTCGACGAGAAACTCATTCGCCTTCTGCGGCACAATGCCCGCAGGAGCATTTCCGACCTTGCGATCGAAGTGGGAACTTCGCGAGCCACCGTCCGCGCCAGGATCGACAAGCTGGAACGGAGCGGCAGCATTATCGGCTATACCGTTGTACTGCCGAACGATGTCACAGGCTCCCCTGTTCGTGGCATCATGATGGTGGAGATCGAAGGCCGCGTTACCGATCGCGTGATAGCCGCACTTCAGACGTTCCCGGAAATCTCGGCGATCCACACGACCAACGGTCGCTGGGACCTCATCGTCGAACTCGGCGCCGACAACCTCGCAGACTTCGACGCGGTCCTCCGCAAGATCCGCCTTGTCCCCGGCATCACCGCAAGCGAAACCAGCCTGCTGCTCGCCACGCCACGCAGCACCCGGGCAAAGCTCTGACCGCTGTCAGTTTGCCTTGGATCCAAGCTCGCGAAAAGTTCGCGCCAGCTCATCCATGCTTCTGCATACGAACTCCTCGGCGCGGAGGGTCACGGCGATATTGTCGGCGACGGTAAGGGTCTCCTCGAAATGAACGGGGACGGGATCTCCCTTTGTCCGCCGTAGTACTGCCTCGTGGCGAAAGCCGTGCTTCAGCAGCCAGTCGCGGGGAGCCGTCAGGCTCAAAGCAACATGTATGGCTCCGTCGTCCTCCTTCATCGCCTTGATCTTGTAGGTAACGGGGGCCCGATCGCCTTTGATGTCGATCTCGCCTGGATAACTCGCCTGCGTGAGATGCTCGCTCATGCCTTGCACTCCCTGTGTCTGCGATTACGCGAATCCAATCCTTGGAAGCGCGCTTTGTTCCGTTTGCGGCGGTTGACGGTGAAGGCCCGGCGTGGTGCAAGAACGATGATCGACGTTGGAGGCGTGATTGATGAACGACCGGGAGCTGCTGGCTGATCTATTCAGGGCGGCCGTCGCGGCAGCCGATCCGACGGAAGGTATTCGCCGGCACCTGCCTGCCCTCGGCAAGAGCGGCCGAACGGTCGTTGTGGGCGCGGGGAAAGGCGCGGCACAGATGGCGGCTGCGCTGGAAGACCTATGGGACGGCACGCTCTCGGGGGTGGTGGTCACACGCTACGGCTATGGATGCGCCACCCGAAATGTCGAGATCCTCGAAGCCGCTCACCCCGTCCCCGATGCTGCAGGCCTCGTCGCGTCCCGGAGACTGTTCGACACCATTTCCGGCCTGACGGAGGACGACCTGGTGATCGCCCTGATCTGTGGGGGAGGGTCGGCACTGCTTCCTGCGCCGCCAGCAGGACTCACGCTCGCGGATGAGGTGGTGCTCAACGAGGAACTGCTCGCCAGCGGCGCCCCCATTTCAGCAATGAACGTGGTGCGCAAGCACCTCTCGACCATCAAGGGCGGGCGGCTTGCGGCGGCAACCCGGGCACGGGTCGTGAGCCTGATCGTCTCGGACATACCGGGGGACAATCCGGCATTCGTCGCGTCGGGGCCAACTGTACCGGACGCGACGACGCGGCAGGATGCACTTGATATCGTCGCCCAATACGGACTGCGTCTTCCGGAACGCATGCTGGCTCATCTGCAATCTCCCGCAGCGGATGCACCCCATCCCGATGACGCGGTCTTCAGCCGCAACGAGCATCACGTGATCGCTTCGGCTGCGGTTTCGCTCGAGGCCGCGGCCGAGGTCGCGCGCCGCCAGGGCATCCATGTGCACATCCTCTCCGATTCCATTGAGGGGGAGGCTCGGGATGTGGCGCGGGTTCATGCCGCCATTGCTCGGGAAATCTGCGACCGAAATCGTCCCTTCCAACGGCCTGCCATTCTCCTCTCCGGCGGAGAAACGACAGTGACCCTCGACGGGAGAGGCGGACGCGGTGGTCGGAACGGCGAGTTCGCACTGTCCCTCGCGCTGTCGGTCGATAGCTATCCTGTCCTCGCGCTCGCAGCCGATACCGACGGAATAGACGGCTCCGAAGCGAACGCCGGCGCCTTTGCCGACGGCAGCTCGGTCCGTCGATTGCGCGCCTGCGATCTCGATGCCCGCTTGCTTCTTGCGAGAAATGACAGCTTCACGGCCTTTGAGGCCATAGATGATCTCTTCGTAACCGGTCCCACCGGTACCAACGTGAACGATTTCCGGGCGATCCTGATACGTTAGCGCTCAAGGCTTGCGCGTTCATCGGATCTGAACTGGCCCGGCGTCCGACCGGTCCGCTTGCGGAACCAGCGCGAGAAATAGGCGGGATCCGCGAACCCTAGGTTGACGGCGATCTGCTTGATACTTGCTGGCGTGAAAAGGAGCGCCCGGCTGGCCTCGTCCACTACGCGTGTCATGATGAATTCGTGAAGGGTCTGTCCCGTGACCTCGCGAACCACGCGATTGAGGTGTGTCACCGACAGGTTGAGCAGCCGCGCGTAGTCTTGCGCGGTCAACTGGTCACGAAACCGTTCCGCAATGAGGGTCCTGAGCGACTCTACCCGCGCCTGCTTTGCGTCATGACGGGGCTCGTTGTCGGGCGGGGCAGCCGAGCTGCCGGTTAGAAGGATAGCAGTGGTCAGAAGAGACCCCATCAGGCTGCGGCGTTCACCGCGATGTTTCTCAAACTCCTGGGCAATGCGCTGGACAGTCGCATCCAGATAGGGCGCTTCCTTAGCTTCGATGACTGCCATTCGCGGCCGGGAGAGCCAATCTCCCCGGTTCTGCGAAACACGTGCCGTGATCGGCAACCTGTCGGCGACAACTGTTATCACGAAGCCTTCTATGTCCTTGGAAAACCGATATCCGTGACTGACGCCGGGTGGCATGAGAACTACGCACGGTGGAGTGAGCAAGATCCGTTCTGCCGCGACGTCTGCATCACCCGATCCGGTCCGTATGTACAGGAATTGAAAGAAGCTGTCGTGCCGGTGGGGCCTGATTTCCCATCGATGCGCACTGCTTCGAGCCGCAATCGTTTCACAATGCACCCAGAAATCAGCTTCCTGAGGCCTCTTCTCGCCGTAAAGATCGTAAGTTGGTACGAACATCGTCTGACTTTTGGATGGCCGAGGATGTCGGGTTTGTCCCATAAGTTGGTGGGAATGTCCATTTCTGCAGCATGCGCGTCGGGTTAGCTTTTGTCAGTTCCAGGCTGAGGGAGGACATCGTGCGTACACAGGTCGTCATTATCGGATCCGGGCCGTCAGGGCTGCTCCTCGGCCAACTGCTTACCGATGCCGGCATTGATAACATCATCCTGGAGCGGGTCACGAAAGATTATGTGCTGGGGCGCGTGCGTGCCGGCGTTCTGGAGGAGGGCATGGTCGAGCTTCTCGATCGGGCCGGGGCCGGCGCGCGAATGCATGCAGAAGGCCTGCCTCACGATGGCATATCGCTCGCCTTTGATGGGCAGGATCACAGGATCGATCTGCATGCGCTGACCGGAAAGCGCGTGATGGTCTACGGCCAGACAGAGGTCACCCAGGATCTCATGCAGAAACGCGAGGCCAGCGGTGCAGTCTCGATCTACGAAGCGGCGAACGTCCTGCCCCATGCGTTCGACGGCGAGCATCCCCATGTCACCTATGAGAAGGATGGGGTCACGCATCGCCTCGATTGCGATTTCATAGCCGGATGCGACGGCTTCCATGGGATAAGCCGCAAATCAGTCCCGGAAGCCGCACTCCAGACCTTCGAGAAGGTTTATCCCTTCGGCTGGCTTGGCATCCTCGCCGATGTGCCGCCGGTCAGCCATGAACTAATCTATGCGAACCATCCTCGAGGCTTCGCCCTCTGTTCCATGCGCTCCCCCACCCGCAGCCGTTATTACATCCAGTGCTCGCTCGATGAGCGGCCGGAGGACTGGAGCGATGAGCGGTTCTTTGACGAATTGCGCGCCCGCCTGCCCGCCCGGCATGCGGAGGCTATGATCACAGGCCCCTCCTTCGAGAAGTCTATCGCTCCATTGCGTTCCTTTGTCGCCGAGCCCATGCGTTTCGGCCGGCTGTTCCTGGTGGGTGATGCGGCCCATATCGTGCCCCCTACCGGGGCCAAGGGACTCAATCTCGCCGCTAGTGACGTCCATTACCTCTTCGAAGGTTTGCGGGAGTTCTACCTCGACCGGTCTTCTTCGGGCGTCGATGCCTATTCCCACCGTGCCCTGAAACGGGTCTGGAAAGCGGAACGGTTCTCCTGGTCCATGACGATGATGCTTCACCGGTTTCCGGGAACCGGTGGTTTCGAACAGCGGGTTCAGGAGGCGGAACTCGACTATCTGGTTCACTCGACCGCCGCCTCGACGGCGCTGGCAGAAAATTATGTCGGTCTGCCCTACTGAAGCTGATCAGGGATCGGTATAACCGAGAGCCCGCAGCCGGACCTCTTGTCCTGCCGGATCCTGCAGGAGGAAAAGGCCACCGCTTGCCGTTGAGCGCCCAGGGACGTAGTCCAGTGTAACCTCGGCGGTATCGACAATCTGTCCCTCATCGACGACATCCGCCCGCACCAGCACGGCTGCCGCTGTCGATGTCCCCTGATTGAGGATGTCGAATTCCAGCCGGTAGCCGCCCTCGACTGCAGCGGTCCGTGTCACCGTTAGTTGGAAACTCGGCGGGACATCGTCCCGCACCAGGGCGTCCATCGCGATCCAGCCGATCATCGACAGGACGAGCAGGAAGGAAACCACTCCCGTGGCCCATTCTACCCAGTGGGCCTTGCCGGATTCGACATGACGGTTCTTGAAGGTCTTTGTCATCGAGGCTCTACAGAATAAGGCGTGCAGCGGCCGCGCCGATCGCACCTGGGAAACTGAGGACGATCGCAGACATCAATGCCTGCATGCCAGCAGTGTCGTCCAGTCGGCCGAATGTCCACAGGACATAGAAGCTGATGCCGAGCGCCACCATGTATCCCGGCAGCGTGAAGCGGATGAAAGCGTGTGACCCCGGTGTATCTTCCGTCAGTTCATGCGTACCGCGAAAGGCGACGGCATAGACGAAGCCGTGCATGATCAGGATGGATGCAACGATCATCACAAGTGCATGCCATGCGGTCATCTTGAAGGAGATGAGGATAATCTCCTCAGTCGGCGCCACGTTGAGGCTGAGAAAGAGAGCGCCGATCGCCATCATGAACAGTTCCCGTCCGTAGCTGGTGCTGATTTCGCTATCCTCTTTTTCGTCCTGCTGCTCGGCCTCCTCGTCATTCTGGCCGCCGAATTGCGATCTTCCAAGCAGTGCGCCGATACTCGCCGGCACTGCTTGGATGGCTATCTTTCCGAGTATTTCACTATCCGGCATTCCCGGTTTGATGTTGCCGAAGAGCAGCAGAACGAGGACGCTCATCACGATGGCGATGGCATAGGCAATCACGGCGTCGCGGGCAGCCTCCCGCCAGGTGAAGGTCTCCTCGAATCCTATCCGATGGGCGAGTACGAGCAGCAGCGGAATGTTGAGGAGGAGGAGGAGAAGCAGACGATACCGCTCGATGTAGAATCCCAGGTGCCAGAGCTCCATCGTCATCAGCATCGGGAGCCCGAAAATCAAGGCTCCGGCGCCGCCGCGCCCGAGTCCGATCATGAACCGTTGCGTCCGATGCTGGTCGTGATCCAACTCGGTATTCACTCCCGTCGCCAAGTCCTTGCTCCCCGTCGTCGATCGCGAGCATGGCCCGGATGCGTCCCCGCGCAGGGATCAGGTGAGCTGCGCAGCAAGACCACCGTGACATAGCTAGAACAACGCGGCTTGAGATCAAGCGGCCACTAGTTATACTGCGCCGCTTGAAGCAGACTGCCTCTGTGTTTTCAGAGCTCTCGCGGACTTGGCGGGCCGGTGGAGCTACAGGTGAAGATGCAGAGGGCGCGGCGGCCTAACGGGGGACGCGATGAAAAGAAGGTCGGTCACGGCGCGGCTGCTACTCCTGACGCTTCTTGCCCTGATGCCGGCAATGCTGGTGTTGATCTACAACCTGATATCTGCACGGCAGGCTGCCTATCGCGAGATTCACATCAACGCCCTCACCGCCGGCCATGTGGCGTCGCTTGAGGTGCGTCGCATCGTCTCCTCAGTGCGGAGCACGCTTGAGGTCCTGTCGACCGTTCCCATTACCCGAACCGGACCAGGCCGACCATGCAGCGACTATCTGCGGATCGTCGACGACAAGCTCGACATGATCGAGAGCATTACCGTCCTGGACAGCAGCGGCACGCTCCAGTGCGCCTCCGAGCCGACGAGCGCTACTGACTTTTCCGACCGTGACTATTTTCGCGAGGCCGTTGACCGGAAGGAATTCATCGTCGGGACCTACATCATAGACCGGATCACCGGGGAGCCCGCGCTACCGCTCGCCCTGCCGGTGCTGGAGGGTGAGCGGACTGCGAGAGTGGTCGTCGCCTACCTCGACCTGAACTGGCTGGGGGCTCGTGTTCGTGAGCGGGAACTCTTTGGCGGCAATGCGCTTACCATCGCCGATCGCAATGGGATTATCCTGGCGCGCGAACCATTTCCCGAGCGGTTCGTGGGCACCCCCATTCCCGAGGAGTATCAGCGGCTGGTGCGGGCCCCGGTCCCAGGAACGCTCGAGCTGACAAGCCAGGACGGCACGCGACGCGTAATCGGCTACTATCCAGGTCAGGACAGCCTCTACGTCAGCGCCGGCACGTCGGTGGAAAGCGGGCTCCAGCAGGTGGGGAAAGTCACGCGCTTCGGTTTGGCTGTTATTGCGCTTGCGATCGTAGGACCATTCCTCGTCGTCTGGTGGGCAGGCCACGCGCTGATCCGCCGGCCCGCACGCCAGCTCGTTAGATCCATCAATGCCTGGCGCGCTGGCAACGAAGCTGCCCGTACCGGCATGAGCGGCGACGGGACCTTTGAAACAATTGGCGGCGCCATCGACGCCTTCATGGACGAACTGGCCCTCCGCAGGGAGCAGCAGCAGAAGGACGACCGGATGCGGCAGATGCTGATCCGCGAGCTCGACCATCGCATCAAGAACATCTTGAGCATGGTGCAGGCGGTCGCTCGGCAGACATTTCGATCTTCTCAATCCATGGAGGAAGCTTCCGAAGCGTTCTTCCGCCGACTGCATGCCATGGCGGGAGCCCATCAGTTGCTGACGAAGAACTGGCAGAGCGCGTCACTGAAAGCCACCGTGGAGACGGCGATACAGCCTTTCGAGGATCCGGCGCATCCGCGTTTCTCGATCGACGGACCCGATCTGGAGGTCGCCTCGAAAATAGCCTTGTCGCTTTCCATGGCGCTGCACGAGCTTTGCACCAACGCCGCCAAATACGGAGCCTTGTCAACGGACGCTGGGCGGATAGACATTCGCTGGCGCTTCGGAGAAGGCGACTCACCCTTCACCTTTACCTGGACTGAGCAGGGCGGTCCAACAGTCGATCAACCGTCGCGCGAGGGTTTCGGCACTGTTATGATCGAGCGCGTGCTGTCGCAGCAACTGGATGCGGAGGTTACCCTCGAGTATCGCCCTGACGGACTGCGTTGCGATGTGCGCTCTCGAATGAGGGATCTTCTGGGTTCCGGCTCGGAAGAGGAGGAAACAGCGGAAATCTAGCCCCTCCTGCCGGACGCGACGTCGAAAGGCGGCGAGTTGCTACCGGTCGAACAGGTTCTGCCACTGCCGCTCGCCAACCAAACAGTCCGTATGCGGGTCATCGATCGGTATAGGGTCGGAGGATGTCCCACGTTCACTGATTTCCAGGACCAGCTTTCGCCTGATAGCAGTCGTGAAATCCTCGACGCGATGGACCGGCAGCACGAAAGAGCCAGGTCCACCGATGACACAGTCAGCATAATATTGATCGAGAGCGACGGTGGTCGAGGGACGCAGCATGATCGCCAGTCCGTTGATGACGATGCCTGCCGCGACAGCCTTGTCACGGGCGAGCGCCACCGGCTGCCCCACGTTATTGGCCCCGTCCCCGGAAACATCGATGACACGGCGCATTCCGGCATAGCGGTTGGATAGGAGGGCGATCGTACCTTCCTCGATCGCGGCGGAGATCGATGTTCTCCGGTTGGTGATGATCGGCCTCTCCTGAAGCCGGGCCGCAAAGGCCTTGGCGTCTTCAGCAGTCTCGATGGTCTGCCAATCGATCCGGGAAGATGGATCGACTACGCCTGCCCATTCGAAATAGCTGACAGCAATCCGCCCGAGCAGGCCGCCGCGGACCGCGTTGATGAAGTCCGGGTGCTGGATCGCTGCGATATAGCCTTCGCGCTGCATGCGGACTTCTTCGTAGTCCATGGACCGGGATACGTCGACGGCCAGCAACAGCTCCACATCGACCTCCCCGCCATTCTCCGCAGCAATCGCCCCGGCCGCTGCGCCCGAGAGGGAAACAAGCATCGCAAGCGTGGCAAGCATGGCGGCTCCGTTCCTGCGTTTCGCAAATATTAGCACAGGATGGACTGCCCGCGACGCTGCGACGTCAGCGGTGGTTCAAAAATGGGTGATGACGGATGGAAGGGCCTTATTTCTTGAGGATGACCCAGAGGGCGTGAACAATGCCTGGCAGCCACCCCAGCAACGTCAACAGGATGTTCAGCCAGAAATGCAGCCCGAGTCCAACCTGGAGGAAGACGCCGAGCGGCGGCAGCAGGAAGGCAAGCAAGATGCGAATGATGTCCACGGGTCGGCTCCTGATGTTGTTCGTTGCTCCCACAACGCATCAGGTCGGCGGGGGTTCACGTGATGTCAGGGCTGGCGGCCCTTCTGCACGCTTCTTGGCGAGATTAGCCCAGCTGAGTCTAGAGCATCTTCGCCATGCTGGTAGAGCATGAGGACGTCCTCCCGGCGGCACAGGTCCGTGCCCTCGCTCATGACGGTCGCGGCTCCTGCGGCTACACCCACCCGGAAAGCCTCCCGCACCGGATAATCATGGATGAGCGCCCAAAGCATTCCACCAACGAAGCTGTCGCCTGCGCCGACCGTCGAACCCACCTTCACCTGGAACGAGGGTAGCTTGAGATGATCTTCCGCACTGACCAGCACGGCGCCCTCTCGCGCCAGGGACACGGCGACATGTTGCACAGAACCTCTCGCGATGAATTCCTGGCAAACCTTGATTGCTTCCTCCAGGCTCAGGCTGCGCCCGACGATTCCTTCGAGTTCGTCGAGGCTTGGCTTGATCAGGAAAAGCCCTCCAACGTCCAGCGCTGCCTTCAAGGCCGGACCAGAAGTATCAAGGATGATCCTGCAATTGCGGCCGACCAACTGCCGCACCATAGACGCGTACTCATCCTTTGGCATTCCGCGCGGCACGCTTCCGCTGAGCACCACGTAATCCCAGGCACCAGTATCCAGGAACCGGCGAACCTCCTCGCATTCCGCCGGTGAGACCACAGGCCCCTCCGGAACGAATCGGAACTCCTCCCCCGTCTCCATGTCCTTGACCATGAAAGCGATCCGGGTCGACCCGGCAATCTTGACGGTGTTGAGTTTGACGGGCAGCTTTTTGACGGCGTCGAGGAAGACTTCGCCGGTCGCGCCGCCCGCCATGACCAGCAGTTCGCAAGTGTCTCCCATCTCTGCAAGGACGCGCGCGACGTTCACGCCCCCGCCCCCTATATTCTGCCGCTGGTTGCGCGTCCTGACCTTCTTGGTGGGAACTATTCTCGATGCCTCGTTGGCGATGTCGATTGACGGGTTGAGCGCCACACAGAGGATCGATGTCATTGTTCCGAAGCCTTTCGCAGTTCCATGGGGCGGCGGATGCCGACGTATGCTGCCCTAGCCATTTAGAAGGTCCACCGCGTGCAGCCAAGGGTTATCGCGTATCCACGGGCAAGCGTCGCGGAACGAATGGAACGATGTGGTCGTTCACAGTGGGGAAGAGTTGGCTCGATCCGCATTGATGATCAAGGAAGATACCTGAATGATTATCCGTTCCGGACGTTGCCTCTGCGGCGAAGTCACCTATTCAGTGAAAGGTCCGCCGTTGAGGGTCGGTCTCTGCCACTGTCTCGACTGCAGGAAGGAAAGCGGCTCCAGCTTCGTGACATTTGCCGTATGGCCGGGGCACGCGTTCGAAAGCAGCGGCGAACTGGCCGTTTTTGAGGGTCGGGGCTTCTGTCGAACCTGCGGTTCGCGAATGTTCAATCCGGGCGAGGGAGAAGTCGAGATTCGAGTTGGCTCGCTTGATATGGCCCCTACGGATCTTGAGCCGACCTACGAGATCTGGATCAAGCGCCGTGAGGACTGGCTACCCCCCATCGGTACTGCAGAACAATTTGCCGAGGACCGGCGATGAACTCCGATGTCGCACATGCACGCGAGATCGCGGAAGCGGCTCTTGCCGGCCGGGTGAAGAAGGGCGGCGAACCTTTGCTTGATCATGTCGCCCGTGTTGCTGCATCCGTCGCCGACGAAGTCGAGCAGATCATTGCTTGGCTCCACGACATCCCTGAGAACGCCCCGGAATGGACACTCGAGCGCTTGCGGCAGGAGGGATTCGCGCCAGTCGTTCTGGCGGCAGTGGACGCTCTGACCCGGAGGGACGGAGAATCCCACGCTGACTTGGTAAGGAGGGCGGCGGCAAATCCGTTGGCTCGAGAGGTTAAGCTCGCAGACCTGAGGGACAATCTGACAACTGCCGAGCGCACGGGAGGCGACGGCGAAAAATATCGGGAGGGGCTTCGGCTTCTGGAAGCGTGACTGACAGGTGGCCACCCCAGCGATGGGGCGCAAATGGAGAGACAATATGGAACTGCAATCCCGCGTGGCCCTTGTGACGGGTGCCGGATCCGGAATAGGCCGGGCTTCAGCCATTACCCTTGCCGCTCAAGGGGCGAAGGTCGGTTTGCTCGGACGCACGCGGAAGGATCTGGAAGACGCTGCTACAGAAATCACCAGTCAGGGCGGACAGGCCGTGGTGCTCGAGGCCGATGTTTCCGACGAGGCGCAGATGAGAAGCGCGGTAACTGAATTGATCGATGCTTTCGAACGTCTCGACATCGTTGTCGCCAATGCCGGCATCAACGGGGTGTGGGCACCCATCGACACTCTCCAGCCCGATGAATGGGATCAGACGATCGCTGTAAATCTGCGGGGCACGTATCTCACGCTCCACACCACCGTTCCCGTCATGAAAGCGCACGGTGGCGGGTCGATCATCATCGTCTCCTCCATCAATGGCAACCGGACGTTCAGTTCGCCGGGCGCCACCGCCTATTCGGCCACCAAGGCCGCACAGGTCGCCATAACGAAGCAGCTCGCGCTCGAACTGGGCAGGCACAAGATACGGATCAACGCGGTCTGCCCCGGCAAGATCGACACCGAGATAGATGACAACACCAGCATTCGGAATCCAGGCAAGACCGCCGTTCCCGTAGAATGGCCGGAGGGCGACATCCCCCTGACCGAGGGTAAACCGGGCGCCTCCATGGATGTTGCTGACGTGATCCTGTTCCTCGCCTCGCACAGGGCGAGACATGTGACCGGCGTTCCGATCTACGTCGATGGCGGCCAAGGTCTGTTGCGATAACATCGGTCAGCCGCGAGCGGCATAGAGCATGGTCCAGGAGAAACCGGCACCGATCCGTGGTGCCGGTTGTTCCCATGTCGTCTAGTGGCTGCCGCCGCCTTTACGTACTGAGTCATGGGTATGATGGCTGTCATGCTCGCCACCTCCGCCCGAGACCTTGCTGCGGGAACGATTGTCTGGATCAGCCGGCGGCTTCTTCAAGTCGAGTGGCGCCTTGGCATTTTCGTGCGAGGAGCCGGGTCCTCCTTGCCGGATGCTGGCCGGCGTCTTTTGCGATGTAGACATGCAACGCTCCTAACGGTCCTGCTGGTAACCCTGATGAGTGGTGTTCACCTTGCTGTTGCTCTGTTGACCCTGCTTGTCGAAATTCTTTTCGCGCGGGTCGACGGGGTTGCCCTTGGAAAGGCTGGCGGCGGAACGCTCGCCGGTGCCCTTGTCGCTGCGGTTCTCGTCGGGGACGGGTGGGAGTTTGCTGTTCATTACGACCTCCTGTGTAAGTAAGTCGTATGGCTAACAGACATGATGGCTCAATGTTCCGGCAAACGGGAACCGGCCCGCCAATCCTGCGTTGCGGACCGTGATGTCGATATCGGAGCCGCCCATGAAAGAGCTTGTGAACAAGCCAAAGTCCCTCTCGATCATCGAGCGAAAATGGTGGCACGCGGCGACCGTCTACCAGATCTATCCGCGCAGCTTCTGCGACAGCAACGGCGATGGGATTGGCGACATTCCCGGCATCATCGGTCGGCTGGACTATCTGCAGTCCCTTGGCGTCACCGTTTTATGGCTGTCGCCCATCTACAAGTCGCCCATGGACGACAACGGATACGACATATCCGATTATCAGAACATCGCAGATGAATTCGGTACCCTCGCTGATTTCGACAAACTGGTCGCCGAGGCGCGTCAGCGCGGCATCGGGATCCTTCTGGATCTGGTGGTCAATCATACCTCCGACGAGCACCCATGGTTCGTCGAGTCCCGCAGTTCGCGCGAAAGCCGCCTGCGCGACTTCTATATATGGCGACCGCCGTCAGCCGATGGGGGCCCTCCCAATGATCTGACCTCGTCCTTCGGAGGTTCCGCCTGGACGCTCGATCCCCGCACTGGCGAATATTACCTCCACCTGTTTTCAAGGCGGCAGCCGGACCTCAACTGGAAGAACCCGGAGGTCAGGTCCGAAATCTACCGCATGATGAACTGGTGGCTCGACCGCGGAATTGCCGGCTTTCGGATGGACGTAATCGACCTGATCGGCAAGGAGGTCGATGCCGGCATCACCGCAGACGGCCCGCACCTCCATGATTACCTGCAGGAAATGAACCGCGAGACATTCGGAGAGCGGGACGTTTTGACAGTCGGCGAGGCCTGGAGTGCGACGCCCGATTCCGCCCTGCTCTACTCAGGACGGGAGCGCAGGGAGCTCTCCATGGTCTTCCAGTTCGAACATGTCACCCAGAGCTGGGACGAGATCCACGGCAAGTGGCGACCAAAGCCCGTCGATCTGGTGAAGCTGAAAGCCGTTCTGGGCAAGTGGCAACATGCTCTGGCAGAAGACGGCTGGAACTCCCTGTTTTGGGGCAATCATGATCTGCCGCGCGCCGTGTCACGATATGGGGATGCCACGGGTTATCATGTTGAATCGGCCAAGATGCTGGCGACCGTGCTGCACCTGATGAAGGGCACGCCGTTCATCTATCAGGGGGAAGAGATCGGCATGACGAACGTCTCCTTCACGTCCCTCGACCAATACAAGGACATCGAAACCCTCAACATGCATCGTCTGCACGTCGAGGCTGGCCTTTCGACAGAGGACTTCATCCGCGGTGCCAATGAGAGCGGCCGCGACAATGCGCGAACGCCCATGCAGTGGAGCGCCGATCCTCACGGCGGCTTCACGACCGGCTCCCCGTGGATTGAGGTTAATCCCAACTACGCGACGCTGAATGCAGCCAGCCAAGTATCCGACGATCGATCAATCTGGGCGCATTACCGGGAGCTGGTTTCGCTGCGCAAGCAGCATCCCGTCATCGTCTATGGTCGCTATCAGGCCTGGCTGGATCACCATCCCGACGTCTTCATCTACACGCGAACGCTGGACGACGAGGAACTGCTGGTAATCGCCAATTTCACTCCGCGCACAATTACGATCGAACTTCCGGATGAACTCCACCGACGCGGTCGTCCCTTGATCAGCAATTACTCGCCGGTTAAGGAGGTTGGGGAGACCCTTGGCCTCGCGCCTTACGAAGCTTTCGCGCTGCTCTCGTCCCGCCTCGCGCCCTAGGTGCACCGGAGCAACCTCCGCCCGACGCGAGCCAGCATGGGCCGCACCCGCCCCGTGCAGTTCGGGACGCTTTCGAGAGTGACAACTGGCCCAATTCTTCCTAAGCTGCGAACAGACGGGGGCGTCCGCTGAAGCGGGCTGAGAAGCACCCTTTGAACCTGAACCAGATCATGCTGGCGGAGGGAGTCGCGGGTCGAGATGCCCTTGCCTTACCCTCGCTGGACGAAGAAAGGCGTTTCTCTTGACCGATTTTCCTTCCAGTTGCGGGACATTGCTGGAGGCGCTGCGCGCAAGCAACCCGCTCATCCAATGCATCACCAATGATGTGTCGATGAACATTGCCGCAAATGTCCTTCTCGCTGCCGGCGCATCTCCGGCGATGGTCAGCGCCGAGGAGGAGGCTGCCGAGTTTGCCCGAATTGCAGCGGCCGTCACGATCAACATCGGCACCCTGTGGGCGGCTGACGTCCCGGGCATGAGAGGTGCCGCCGGCGCGGCAAAGGAGACAGGCAAGCCCTGGGTCCTCGATCCCGTCGCCCACTATGCCACGAGCTTTCGTCGTCGCGTTGTAGGCGAACTCCTTGAGCTCCAGCCGACCATCGTCCGGGGAAATGCTTCGGAAGTCATGGCACTCGCTGGCCTTGAGAGCAGGGGACAAGGCGTTGACAGCCGTGACAGCAGCTTGGCGGCAGAAACGGCGGCCGTGGATCTTGCCCGACGCTTCGCCTGCGTCGTTGCCGTCACCGGCGAGATCGATCTCGTCACGGATGGACGTCGCCGGGTTTGGATCGAGGGGGGCTCCACGCTCATGCCGAAGGTTACCGCGCTGGGCTGCGCATTGACCTGCCTTACCGGAGCCTTCGCCGCCGTCGCGCCGGGCCGGGCGCTGGAGGCGACCGTCGCCGCCATGACGTTGTTCGCCGTTTGTGGTGAGGATGCCAGCCACCGGGCCGAGGGCCCAGGCTCTTTCCCACCCCTGTTCCTCGATGCGCTGGCGGCGATCGGTCCGAAGAGGCTGGAGTCTGAAGCAAGGATACAAGCGGAATGAAGATTTTCGACCTGTCGCTTTATGTCGTCCTCGATCCCGATCTTTGCCGCTCGGTGGGTATGGTCGAGACTGCGCGCCTTGCCGCGGAAGGCGGCGCCACCATGATGCAGCTTCGAGACAAGCGCGCCGACCGGACGAGCCTGATCGAGACAGGCAAGGCGCTCAAAGCTGCCCTGGCCGGATACGGAATACCGCTGATCGTCAATGATGACGTAGAGGCCGCACTCGAGATCGGTGCAGACGGCGTGCATGTCGGGCAGGAAGACATGTCGGCAGCTGCGGCGCGGCTTGCCATCGGCGATCAACTGATCATTGGCCTTTCCGTCGAGACTGCGCAACTAGCGCACGAGGTGGATCCGAGTATCGTCGACTATGTCGGCGTTGGGCCGGTCTTCGCCACCGGGACCAAGCCGGATCACAAGCAACCAATCGGCCTGGACGGTCTCGCCCACATCGTATCCGTCTCACCAGTTCCGGCAGTCGCGATCGGTGGACTGAAGATGGAGCATGCCGCTTCGGTCATTGCCGCTGGAGCCGCCGGCCTTGCCGTCGTCTCCGCCGTCTGCGGTACGCCCGATCCACGCAGTGCAGCCCGTGCCCTGATCCAGGAAACAGAAGGGGCGCGGCCATGATTGCGAACATTCTCTCCATTGCCGGATCCGACCCGTCCGGGGGAGCAGGCATACAGGCCGATCTGAAGACCTTCGCGGCTCGCGGTACCTATGGAATGGCGGTCGTGACCGCCCTCACCGCGCAGAACACGAAAGGCGTCTACGGCGTCCAGGTAATTTCGGCCAGCTTCGTTGCTGATCAGATCCGGGCCGTTTTCGACGACGTCCGCGTCGATGCCGTTAAGATCGGCATGATCGCAAATGCGGAAATCGCCGAGACCGTGGCCGACATCCTGTCCCGGCAGCCCGACGTGCCGATCGTGCTCGACCCAGTGATGATTGCCAAAGGCGGCGCCTCGCTTCTCGCAGAACAGGCGGTCTCAGCGCTTCGGGATCGCCTCCTGCCACTTGCCACGGTGGTGACGCCGAATCTTCCCGAAGCAGCCGCCCTTCTGGGAGAGCCAGAGGCGCGGGATCGCCCAACGATGGCTGAACAGGCGGAAGCGCTCAGAGCCCTCGGTGCCCGGTCAGTGCTGGTCAAGGGGGGCCATCTTCCGGAGGATGAAAGTCCCGACGTCCTTGCCGATCCCACGGGCCTGACATGGCTTGAAGGGCGGCGGTTCCAGACCTCCAATACGCATGGGACGGGATGTACGCTATCCAGCGCGATTGCTGCCGAACTGGGCAAGGGTAATGATGTCGTGGCCGCCGTCCGAACGGCCAAGCTGTACCTCGCATCAGCGATCCGTCGTTCCGGGGAACTCGATGTGGGGTCCGGCCATGGACCCGTGCACCATCTCCATGCCACCAGCTAAATGCGCGGTCGGACGATGCCTTCACTCGAATTGTTGAGAAGGTGCCGACAATCGCTAGCTCTTGTGCATTGTCCCCGTCGCCTGGGCATGGGTGTGCCAGGACAGCGCCTCTTCCAGGAGATGCGGCGTATGGCCGCCGCGTGCGCAGGCGCGTTCGAAGTAGCTCATCAAAGCTTCCCAGAAACTGGGGTGAACGCAGTTCCGAATGATTTCCCTTGCCCGCTCCCGTGGCGCCAGCTCGCGCAGGTCGGCGAGCCCGTTCTCCGTAACGATGATGTCGACGTCATGCTCGGTGTGATCGACATGTGGCACCATGGGGACGATGGACGACAGCTTGCCCTCCTTGGCGAGCGACTTCGTGACGAAGATCGACAGGAAGGCATTCCGCGCAAAGTCACCGGATCCGCCGATGCCATTCATCATGTGCGTGCCATTGACATGCGTCGAGTTGACATTGCCGTAGATGTCGAGTTCCAGCGCCGTATTGATGCCGATCACCCCCAGCCGGCGGATGACTTCAGGATGGTTGCTGATCTCCTGCGGCCGTAGCACCAGGTGCTCCTTGTACTTGTGGAAGTCCGCAAAGACCCGGTCAGCGCACGCAGTCGAAAGGGTGATGGAGGATCCGGAGGCGAAGGCAAGTTTTCCTGCATCGAAAAGATCGAAGGTGCTGTCCTGCAGCACTTCACTGTACATGCGCAGGTGATGGAACGGGCCATCGGCAAGACCGGTCAGTACGGAGTTGGCAATTGTGCCGATACCAGCCTGCAGCGGTTGCAGGGTCAGGTCCAGCCTGCCTTTTTCGACCTCGTCTTCGAAGAAACGGATGAGATGCGAGGCGATCGCGCTGGTGTCGGCATCCTGCGGCTCGATGGTTGACGCGCTGTCCTTCTCGTCAGTGACTACGATCGCGGCGATCTTGTCGGGATCAATCGGCACGAATGGGAACCCAACGCGACTGTCGCAGGTTACGACCGGGATCGGCACACGGGTTGGTCGCTTGCCGGGGAAGTAGATGTCGTGCAGGCCCTCCAGTTCGGCCGGCTGGCTGAGATTGATCTCGACGATGATCTTCTTGGCAAGGACCGCAAAGCTCGCGGAGTTGCCGACCGAGGTCGAAGGAACGATATTTCCCTCTTCGGTGATGGCAGCAGCCTCGACAATGGCATAGTCGATTGGACCGAGCTGATTGGAGCGCAGGTGCTCCACCGTTTCTGACAGATGCTGATCGATGAACATCACTTCGCCGCGGTTGATGGCGGCGCGTAGGGTCCGATCCGCTTGGAAAGGCATGCGGCGGGCGAGTACCTTTGCCTCGGTAAGCATCCGATCGACATCGTGGCCAAGGGACGCGCCGGTGATCAGCGTAATCTTGAAGGGTTCTGTGCGGGCACGCGCTGCCATGGCGATGGGAACTGCCTTGGCATCGCCGGCGCGGGTGAACCCGCTCATGCCGATGATCATCCCGTCCTTGATCAGGGCTGCCGCCTCCTCCGCCGAAACGATCTTGTCAAGGAGCGCGGGGCGGCGGATACGGTCGGCGATCATCTTCTCATCCTTCGATTTCATCCGGCCATTTATCGAGGGCCGGGCAGCCGTGTCAAAGGCAGGCGATGACCGCCTGTCCAGGCGGCGCACCTTAGTGCCGGGAGATCCTCCGGCATTGACAAGTATCAAGGACCTGCAGCTGCTCCTCCGGAGCCACCGGGGGCGCCGGCAAAGCGCGGCGTCCCGAGGCCCCGGAAGGTCAGGCCATCCTGGCAACAACAGTCACGGCAGGATTCGAACAGGCACAGCCTTCGACGCCGGTGTCTGGGACAGCCTCTCATGGAGTGAGAGAGGGATGAGCGGGTTGAGTTCCGGATAGTAGCCTGCGACGCAACCGTCGGGCAGCTGGAAAGGCAGGACCTTCAAGCCTTCCACCTTGCGCTCCCGACCATCCTCGATATCCGTCTGCAGCCCAACCAACTGGCCCTCTTGAAGACCGAGCTTTTCCATCTCCTTCGGGTTGATCAGCAAGACATTGCGCGTCCCTTCGATGCCCCTCAGGCGGTCGCTGTAGCCGTAGATGGTCGTGTTGAACTGGTCGTTGCTGCGAAGCGTCATCAGGCGATAGCGGCCCTCCCGGTCCTCGAAGCCTGCCGCAGAAAGTGCTTCCGGTACCGTAAACTCGGCCTTGCCGCTCTCCGTCTTCCAGATCCGCTCCCGCGCGCTGTTTCCCCGGTAGAAACCTCCCGGCGTGAACAGGCGCTTGTTGAAGTCGTGGAACTTGTCCGGGTAGGTCTCCTCGATCAGATCGCGGACCTTTCCGTAGTCGCCCTGCCATTCGTCCCACTTCACCTTCGGGTTTGGGGGAAGTGTGGCCTTCGCCATGCCGGCCACGATGGCGAGTTCTGACAACAGATGCTCGCTCGCCGGCTTGTGCTTGCCGACGGAGCCGTGGATGCAGCTCAAGCTGTCTTCCATGGAGACTGTCTGCGGCCCTGCCTCCTGCATGTCCTCCTCGCTGCGTCCGAGGCAGGGGAGGAGATAGGCGACTTCGCCATTGATTAGGTGGCTGCGGTTGAGCTTGGTGGCGATCTGCACCGTCAGGCGCATCTTCGTCCAGGCTGCCTCCATGACGTCATGATCGGGGATTGCACGCACGAAATTGCCGCCCAGGCTGACGAAGCCGCGGATGCTGCCATCGACAATTCCTTCACAAGCCTCGACCGTGTTCACACCCTTCTCGCGCGGCGGCTCGAAGTCGAACATCTCCGCAAGCTTGTCGAGCGGAACCAACTCTGGCTTTTCAGAGATGCCGACCGTCCGCTGCCCCTGGACATTGGAGTGGCCCCGGACGGGGGAGATGCCGGTGCCGTCCCGGCCGATATTGCCCTTCAGCAAGAGGAGGTTCACGAGCATGGCGATACTCTCGAAGCCGCCGACCTGCTGTGTCAGTCCCATGCCGTAAATGCCGATGACCCGTTCTGCATCCACGTAGACTTGCCCGGCGGCCTCGAGAGCTGCCCGCTCAAGCCCCGATTCCCGCTCGATCTTGTCCCAGCTGGTTGCGCGTACCTTCTCCTCGAACGCATGGAACCCGCTGGTGTGCTGCTCGACGAAATCCCGGTCGATCACGTTGCGGCCCTGCTGCTTGGCTTCGTCATCCATGGCGAACACGTGCTTGCACATGCCCATGACTGCCGCGATGTCGCCGCCGGTCTTGACCTGATGATACTGACAGGAAATCTGCGTCTCCTTGCCCGTCAGCATTTCCGTCGGGCTCTGCGGGTTGATCATCGTCTCCAGCCCTTTTTCGCGGACCGGGTTGAAGGTGACAATCTTGCAGCCGCGCTTGACCGCTGCCTGCAGCGGGTGAAGGAAGCGGGGGCTGTTGGAGCCGGTGTTCTGACCGAAGAAGAAGATCGCGTCGCAGGTCGAGAAGTCATCGTAGACGGAGGTGCCGACGGAGGCTCCAATGACCTTCTTCAGGCCGACCGACGTGGTTTCATGGCACATGTTGGAGCTGTCGGGCAGGTTGTTGTGGCCGTAGAGCCGCGCGAAAAGCGCATAGAGATAAGAGGTCTCGAGGCTTGCTCGGCCGGACGCGTAGAAGACCACGGACTTCGGATCGAGCGCCTTCAGCTCCTGACCGATGGCGGAAAAGGCCTCCTCCCACGCACAGGGGACATAGCGGTCACTGTCGTGATCGTAGCGCATCGGATGGGTGAGACGGCCTTCCTGTTCGAGGTCGTGGTCCTTCCAGCCGCGTAACTCCGTAACTGTATGCTTGGCGAAGAACTCCGGCGTGCAACGGCGGGTCGTCAGCTCCCAGAGCGTCGCCTTGGCGCCGTTCTCGCAGAACTCGAAGGGGTGATGATCGGCCGGCTTCGTCCAGGCGCAGGAGACACACATGAAGCCTCCTGGTTTGTTCTGGCGACGCAGCGTATCGGCAACCGCCGGCGAGTTCAGCTCCTTGGCGAAGATGCGAGCGATCCCTCGCACCGAACCCCAGCCTCCAGCCGGGCCATCATAATGTACGGTCTCGTTCTTCGACATTGGCGTCCCCAGGTGAACAGATGGAACAGAATCCACCCCGCCGACCAGTGTCGACAGGCTGAGGGGGCAACCCGAAGAAGAGCCCAAGGTTCCGCATGTCGGCGGACTGGCGCCGGGGATGCAGGTCAGACATTCGTGATCAACGGATCTGGAAGAAAGGATGCTCGCTCGGAGCAAGGCGGTTCATGGTCCGGCGGCAACTCGAGGAGATAATCCTCGCGCTGTCACGCCGGTGTCGCTGCCCGCCCTACTCCCAGGTGCTGCGCCATGACCTCATCATCGTCGAGCAGTTCGGCGCTCGTTCCGGAATAGACCACCGCGCCACGGTCCAGGATGATGGCGTCATCGGTCAGGGGCAGGATCTTGCGTGCCTTCTGTTCGATGATGATGGCCGACATCCCTTCTCCCTCGACGATCTGGCGAAGTGCGGCAAGAAGCTCGTCGACGATGATCGGGGCAAGTCCTTCGAGAGGCTCGTCCAGCAGGAGAAGCCGGGGATTGACCATGAGCGCGCGGGCCACGGCGAGCATCTGCTGCTCACCCCCGGACAGCTGGCTGCCGAGGTTCCGGCGCCGCTCTTCCAGGCGGGGAAACATGGAAAAGACGCGCGGCAGCGTCCAGGGGCCGGACCGCGCAATGGCGGTCAGGTTTTCTTCCACCGTGAGCGATTTGAAGATGTTGCGCTCCTGCGGGACCCAGCCGATTCCTGCCGCCACGCGGCGATCGGCGCGAAGGCGGGTGATGTCGCGCTCCAACAGCTTGATGCTACCCGAGTGGTGAGTGGTCAAACCGGCGATGGTGTCCACCAGGGTCGTCTTTCCGGTACCGTTCCTGCCGAGCAAGGCCAGCGTCCGGCCTTCGTCTATCGTCAGACTGATCCCGGCGAGGACGCTCGCTTCGCCGTAGCCGGCGACGAGGCGATCGATGACGAGCAGCGGCCGGTTCATGCATTCTCTCCGAGGTAGACCGCCTTCACCCGGGTGTCGCTGGAGATGTCTGCTACTGAACCTTCGGCAAAGACCGCTCCTGCGACAAGGACGGTAATCCGGCTCGCAAAGGAAAAGACGAGGTCCATGTCGTGCTCGATCAGCAGGACGGTCACGTCGCCCGGCAGGTCCGAGACGATCCTCAGCACTTCGTGACGCTCGTCTTCGGGAACGCCGGCAGCAGGCTCGTCGAGCAGAAGCACCTTCGGCTTCGACGCGAATGCCAGAGCGATCTCGAGAAGCCGCTGTTTGCCGTAAGGAAGCGTCGCCGTCCGGCTGCCCATGACGGCATCGAGGCCGAACCGTCCGAGCAGTTCCGCCGCCTCGTCGACTGCCGGCCTGTAGCTCGCAATCCCGCGAAAGAGATTGCCTCCGACACCGTCCCGCTCGCTGATCGCCAGCGCCACCGTCTCCAGCGGGGTGTAATCGACAAACAGCTGGTTGATCTGGAATGTACGCGTCAATCCCTTCTTCACCCGCTGATGAGCAGGCAGATCGGTGATGTCTTCCCCTCCCAGCAGAACCTGGCCTCCGGTCGGCTTGAGTACCCCCGTCAGCAGGTTGATAAGAGTGGTCTTGCCCGCGCCGTTCGGCCCGATCAGCGCGTGGCGGGCACCCTGTTCCACCTGTAGGTTCACATCATTAGTGACCACGAATGCCCCGAACCGGCATTTCAATCCCCTGGTTTCCAGTGCGATGGTCATGGCTTCATGCCTTTCAGCCGCGATAGCCGCTCCGGAAGGAAGCCGATCCAGTTGGACAGCCGATTGCGTCCTACAAGAACCAGGATGATCAGCAACAGCCCGATCCAGAACATCCAGTATTGCGGCGTGACCACGGACAGCCAGTCCCGCAGAAGCGTGAAGGCGATTGCGCCGAAAATGCCGCCGTATAGATAGCCGGTGCCACCGATGACCAATACGAGAAGGACATCGGCAGACCGGTGGAATGCCAGCACATCTGGCGAGACGAAGGAGGTCGTCTGCGTCAGGAGAGCACCGGCGAAGCCGGCCATGATCGCGGCGATCGTGTAGACGAGGATTATGCGGCGGCGGGCGGGAACGCCGACCATAGCCGCACGGACCGGGTTTGCCTTGATCGCCTTGAGGGACAGGCCGAAGGGTGAGAACGCAATCCGCCGCGCGATCATGGTCGAGACGAACAGCACCACCAGGCAGTAGATGTAGCCGTTACGGCCCCAAAGATCGAATTCGAACATGCCGAGGATAGGCCCCAGGCTGAAGCCGCTGAGCCCATCCGCACCGCCTGTCAGCCAGCCGAGTTGGTTTGCAGCCTCCGCCAACATCAGGGCGATGCCGAGCGTCGTCATCAACCGGGTGAGGTCGGAGCCGCGCAGGATGAGGAAACTTGTTGCATAACCCAGCAGCCCGCTAGAAAGCCCCGCTACCACCAAACCTACGACCGGCTCCGCGTAGTAATGACGCGCAACGAGACCCGCGACATAAGCTCCTACGCCGAAGAACGCCGTGTGGCCGAGGGAGACGATTCCGGCAAAGCCCAGTACAAGATCCAACGACACGGCGAATAGCGCCAGTATGGCGATTTCGGTCAGGATAAGCATCTTCGAAGGCAGCACGAAGATGGCGATGACCGCCGCAAGCCAGACGACCACCTCATAGAAGCGGATGCGGCTGCGCTGGCGCATCAAGGATTGCGCCTGCTCCGAACCGAACACCGGTTCCGGCATCGGCTTGGAATGCTGTTCTGCCAGCATGCTCATCGCGCACCGCCCCGAGCAAACAATCCGCTCGGTCTTACGATCAGCATGATGATCATCAGGCCGTAGATCACGAAGGGCCCGATTGCCGGGACGTAATACTTGCCAGCCACGTCGGCGATACCGAGCAGGATGGCAGCAAGAAACGGCCCACTGACCGTGGAGGTGCCGCCAACGGCAACGACGATCAGGAAGTAGATCATGAACTTGAGGGGAAAATTCGGGTCGAGACCAAGGATCTCCGCTCCCATGGCGCCGCCAAGCCCGGCAAGGCCGGAGCCGAAGGCGAAGGTGAGTGCGAACACCGCCGAGACATTGATGCCGAGGCCCATTGCCACACGACGATCATCCACGGCGGCACGAAGCCGGCTGCCGAACCGTGTCTTCGACAGGATCAGTTGAAGCGCGATCGCGAGGATCGCGCAGATAACGATGGTGAAGAGACGATAGCGGCCAATGCCGACGCCGAGCACTTCGGTCCGTCCCGAAAGCTCAGGCGGCAACTGTATCAGCTGTTGCTGTCCTCCCATGATGTAGTCGGCCGCGGCAACGGCCATGAAGACAAGTCCGACCGAGAAGAGAACTTGATCAAGGTGGCTCGCCGTATAGAGGCGCCGGTACAGCGTCCGCTCCAGGATTGCTCCCAAAGCGGCACTGACGAGAAAGGCCGCCGGCAGGCACCAATAGAACGACAGACCGTATCGGTTCATCATCACGACGGTCACATACCCACCGGTCATGGCAAAGGCGCCATGGGCAAGATTGATGAAATTCATCAATCCGAGCGTGATCGTCAGTCCGCAAGCGAGGATGAACAGGAGCATGCCATAGGCGATGCCGTCGAACAGGATGGTCAGCATTGGCCCTCACGCGATTGGAGGGGCCGGCAAGCCAGCCCCTCGCTGTAACTCATTGTGCCGAGTTCGGATCGCGGATCTTCTCGTACTTGGTGAACTCGACGTTGTAGAGTTCACCATCGACTTCCTTCACCTCGCGGATATAGATGTCCTGGACGATGTCGCGGGTCTGCGGGTCGATCATGATCGGGCCGCGCGGGCTGGTCCATTCGGCGCCCTTCATGGCTTCGATGAGTTTGTCGCCGTCCGTGTCGCCACCCGTCTTTTCCAGTGCCATGTAGGCGAGATGCATGGCGTCATAGCCGCCGACCGACATGAAGTTCGGGCGCATGTTGTTGTTCGACTTGCGGACCTCCTCCACGAAAGCCTTGTTTTCGGGGCTATCGTGGTTGGCGGAATAGAAGTGGCCGGTGATGACGCCCTTGGCCGCTTCACCGATTCCGTTCAGGAGGTCGTCATCGGTGACGTCGCCGGTGGCGATCAGCTTGATCCCCGCATCCGCCAGGCCGCGTTCGACAAACTGTTTCATGAACAGCGAACCGATGCCCGAAGGCACGAACACGAAGACGGCATCCGGCTTGGCATCCCGGACGCGCTGCAGGAACGGCGCGAAGTCGGGGTTCTGGAGCGGTACTCGAACGGACTCGACGATCTCGCCGCCTTCCTTCTTGTACTGGTCGACGAAGCCCTTCTCGATGTCGTGGCCGGGGCCGTAATCGGTGACGAGCGTGACGACGCGCTTCAGCCCGTTCTCAACGGCCCAAGTTGCCACTGGCAGTGCGGACTGCGGGCCGCCCATGCTGGTCCGGACGAAGTAGTCGGACTGCGTCATGATCGCCGAGGTCGTTGCGGATGTGATGATTGCCGGGATCTTCGCCTGGTTCAGGACAGGAGCCACGGACATGGCAAGCGGCGTCAGACCGAAGCCCATCAGCATACTCACGCCTTCATTGACCACGAGTTCCTGCGCGATCCGGCGCGTCTGGTCGGCAGTTCCGGCATCATCCCGCAGGACGACCTCCACTTTCTTGCCGCCGGCCGTATCGCCGTTGATGGCCATGTAAGCCTTCACACCGGCTTCAACCTGCCGCCCCGTCGAGGCGAAGGGACCGGTCATCGGCAGGACGAGGCCGATCTTGACGACCTCCTGCGCATAGGCCGGCAGCACGGCCATCGCGCCTAAAGCGACGCCGGCTGCGGCAACGAATGTTCTTCTCGTGATCATGCCTTCTCCTCCTCTGGATCATGCGCGCGCCGGTGCGGCTGCTGCGAGCGGTTCACCTGTGTATGTCATCTGCCATGCGCACTCCTCCTGCACAAGGCAATGCACGTCCTGCAACTGCGGTCGGTCAGGTTGCCAACCCTTCCTCGATTTCGCGGCGGGGCTGGATGTATACAAAAGGTGCTGTCAGGATTTTCGTCGGGCGAACAGGGGTCCGCCGTCATTCTGTCAGCTTTACCTCCCAGCCAGCTGCCATTTCGCCGTCCCCAGCAATGCCCGACCTCCCGGGCCGGATCTGTCAGGGAAGGATTCAAACGTAGTTTCTGTATACAGCTGCTGTCAATATGGAGCTGCATCAGGCATCGTTCATCTTAAAGTGTATACGGAGGCGTCAACGGCTCCAGCCGCCGTATGCCATCGGGGCAGGCAGCCTGGCAGCCTTCCCGCGAGAACAGGAGCCGGGTCCCAGGCAGGTCTGTTGGTTGCAAGTTCGATTTCCTTGACGGCAAGTCGTCGGCAGCGATTGGGCGGGGGATCAGTTGCGAGAGGTGTATAGGCCCGCGTAGGTATCTCTCAACACATTCTTCTGGACCTTGCCCATCGTGTTGCGCGGCAGCTCATCGACGAAGATGACCTGCTTTGGCTGCTTGTACCGCGCTAGCCGATCCCCGAGCCCGTCCAGAATATCCCGCTCGGTGATATTTGCATGAGGCTTCCGTACCACGATGGCCGTCACGCCCTCGCCGAAATCGGGATGAGCCACGCCGATGACCGCGCTCTCAAGCACCCCGTCCAACTGGTCGATCTCGGTTTCGACCTCCTTGGGATAGATGTTGTATCCGCCGGAGATGACGAGATCCTTCCCCCGACCGACGATGTGGACATAGCCTTTCGCGTCGATCCTGCCGAGGTCACCAGTGATGAAGAATCCGTCGCTGCGAAATTCCGCTGCTGTCTTCTCCGGCATCCGCCAGTAGCCCTGGAAAACATTCGGGCCCTTCACCTCGATCATCCCCGTATCGCCGTCAGGAAGGATCCTGCCCGTTTCCGGGTCAGTGATCCGCAGCTCGACGCCAGGGAGCGGGAAGCCAACCGTCCCCGCGATCCGCTCGCCTTCGTAAGGATTGGAGGTATTCATGTTCGTCTCGGTCATGCCGTAGCGCTCGAGGATGGCATGGCCGGTGCGCTCGAAAAAGCTTCGGTGGGTCTCCGCAAGAAGTGGCGCCGAGCCGGAAATGAAAAGACGCATTCCGGCCGTCGCCTCCTTTGTCAGGCCCTCGTGCTGCAGGATGCGGACATAAAAGGTCGGCACGCCCATCATCACGGTGGCCCGCTGCATGCGCCGCAGCACCTCGTCGGGGTCGAACTTCGGCAGGAAATCCATGGAGGCGCCCGAAAGGAGAACGACGTTCGACGCCACGAAGAGCCCATGAGTGTGAAAGATGGGCAGCGCATGGATCAGGCGGTCGGATGAGGTGAAGCGCCAATAGTCGCAGAGGGTTCGTGCATTCGACAGGAGATTGTCATGGGTAAGCATGGCGCCTTTGGAGCGGCCGGTCGTCCCGGACGTGTAAAGGATCGCAGCCAGATCATCCGGTCCCCTTTCGGAATCGCTGAACGCACTGCTTTCCGCCTTGGCGCGTTCCATCAGCGTTCCATTCCCCTTGTCATCCAGCGTCTCGACCAGCGCTCCATGCGCGTCGGCGACCTTCGCCATGCCTTCCCGTGTCCGTGGATCGCACACGACGAGTCGCGGCTCCGCATCGCCGACGAAGTAATCGATCTCAGCCAGTGTATATGCCGTATTGAGCGGAAGGTAGATCGCTCCCGCGCGGACGCACGCGAGATAGAGCATCAGTGCCTGCGGGCTCTTCTCCACCTGAACGGCCACCCGATCTCCCGGGCGCACGCCGAGCTTGTCGAGGGCGGACGCAATACGGCCTGACTCCTCGAGCATGTCTCCATAGCTCCACGTCCGACCATCGAGCGCTTCCAGGAAGAGGGCATCGGGATCAGCGGCTGACCGGATGGCGTCGAAGAGGTGATTGGTCATGATGCGGACTCCGTCGGGGCCTTGTGCTGTTTTTCATGCTCGTGCGGGTTGGAAGAAGCCCCCGGGGCTGGAAGGAGGCCGCGGGATCCGCGATCAGCGGGGATCATCCGCCGTATCGCAGGCGTCGTGACGACCTCGCCTCTGGCTGCGAACGCCTCGTGGTTGGTCTCGATCTCGTCGAGCTTGTAGAGATAGTTCACCATGAGGCCGCGGGCTTGGCGCATGGCGCGTGGGGACCGGTCCGCCAGATAATTGATGCGCTCCAGTCTGGCGCCGTTGCCGAGGTGGAAGCGGGCAACAGGATCAACGACTCTTCCCTGGGGATCACGGGCACGCAGGAAGTAAGAGGCCGCGGCAGTGGTGAGTGCCGCCTCCAGGACATCTGCCCCCTGCTCTCGCTCTTCCCATCCGGGCTCCTCCGTCTGGCGGAGAACCTCCCGGGCGGCATCCGGCAGCGCGTCGGACACTTCATTGCGAAGCTCTCCGGAGAGCCATCTCGCAAAGCCCGGAACGGGTGAAAGCGTGACGAAGGTCTGGAGCCTGGGATGATCCCGCCTCAGGTCCTCCACGACCTGCTTGATTAGGAAGTTGCCGAAGGACACGCCGCGAAGGCCCGCCTGGCAGTTGGAGATTGAATAGAACACTGCAGTCGTCGCCTCTCCAGCGGGAAGAACCGTGCGATCCTCGCGCAGAAGCGAATCGATGCTTGAGGGTATGTCGCGGGTCAGGGCGACCTCGACGAAGATCAGCGGATCGTCCGAAAGTTGCGGGTGGAAGAAGGCGAAGCAGCGGCGATCTTCCGGCTCCAGCCGCCGTCGCAGCTCATCCCAACCGCCAATGTCGTGGACCGCTTCGTAACGGATGATCTTTTCCAGGACATTGGCCGGCGTCGACCAGTCGATTGGCCGCAAGAGCAGGAAGCCGCGATTGAACCAGGAGCCGAAGAGATGGGCGAAATCCGCATCGACAGCCGCGAGCTCCGGAGCAAGATCCTTGAGCTTGAGGAGGGCTTCACGCATCTGCACGAGTGTCCGGATACCGTTTGGTGCGAGGTTCAGCCGGCGGATCAGTTCCTGCCTGCGGGGCTCGGCAGCAAGATGGAGTTCGAGCAGGGCCTCCGGTCCCTGGTCTCTTCGGTACTCCTCGATTGCCCGTTCCAGCCTCCCTAGGTCGGGGCCAAAATCCTGCAGCAGCAGCAGCATGAATGCGCGCTGCTCTTCCTGCGAAAATCCCTGCCAGCGTCGCAGGATGTTCTGCGCCAGTGCCATGCCGGAGGCTTCTCCCCGGCTCGACAAAAGCGTCTCGCAAAGGCTTGTCGTGCCCGTCACCGGGTTCTCGTCATCGCGGGGGGCGAGCGACAGGAAGCGCCGCCCCCTGTCGGCAATCGTCTGCAGCATGTCGGCGAACTGGAATGTTCCGGTCATTCCACCACTCCAAGCATCTGGTTGGGAAGCCAAGTCGCGATATCGGGGAAGAGGCACAGGATGAGGATGGCGAGGAACATCACGAGGACATAGGGGAGCGACCCCCACAGGATGTCCCTGGTCGGCACTGTCGGCGCAATTGCGTTGATGACGAACAGGTTCAGCCCGATCGGCGGGGTAATCAGCCCTACTTCCATGTTGATAGTCAGGACGATGGCGAACCAGTAAGGGTCAAAGCCGGCCTGGGTGACGATCGGAAACAGCATGGGCGCGGTCATGACGATGACCGCCACCGGCGGCAGGAACATGCCGCACACGAGCAGGAAGACGTTGATGATCGCCATCAGCACCCAGCGGTTGACCTCCATGTCCGCAATCACCGTCGCGATCGTCTGGGTGATGAAAAGCGACGAGAGCGCAAAGGCGAAGAGCTCGGCGGCTGCCATGATCATCATGATCATGACGCTCTCCCGCATGGCCGAGGCGAAGATGCCGCTTACGGCGCGGATTCGGAAGAGCCGGTAGGCGATGATCACCACGAGGAGAGTAAGAAGCGCGCCCGCACCCGCGGCTTCCGATGGCGTAGCGATGCCCCCGTAGAGCACATAGAGCGTGCCCGCGATGATCAGCAGGAACGGCAGGATGCGCGGCATCGCCGACAGCCGCTCCTTCAGGGTGTAGCGGACCGAGCGGGCTGCGAATTCGTAGCCCTTGCGCTTGCAGTCGATGATGGCCCAGACCATGAACATCGCCGTCAGCATGATCCCGGGAATCACGCCGGCCATGAACAGCCGCCCGATCGAGGTCTCCGTGGCGATGCCATAGACGATCAGGGTGACGGACGGCGGAATGAGGATCCCGAGCGTGCCGCCCGCAGCGATCGATCCGGTAGCGACGGAATTCGGATAGCCCCGCCGCAGCATTTCCGGGATGCCCATTTTCCCGATCGCGGCGCAGGTTGCCGGCGAGGATCCCGTCATTCCGGAAAAGATCGCGCAGGAGCCGATGTTCGACAGGACGAGGCCTCCGGGAATCCGGTTCAGCCAGCGGTCCAGCGAGGTGTAGAGATCAGACCCGGCTGGCGAGGAGGCCACGGCTGCACCCATGAGGACGAACATGGGAATCGAAACATAGGCAAGGTTGGCGATCCCGGAAAACATCGTGTCCCCGAGAATGTAGAAGATATTGAAACCGTCCTGCAGGAAGAGCGCCACGAAGGCGGCAAGGCCAAGCGCAAAGGCGATAGGCATGCCTGTCGCGAGAAGAACGAACAGCAATGCGATGATCAGGAGACCGGCACCGGTAGCGCTCATGGAAGGTGTCCCTTCTCGTTGGCTCCAGCGCTTGTGGCCGGAAGGGGAAGTTCAGGACTGGGTATGCTGCTTGTGTCGACCGGCTGCTCAGCCAATCCCAGCAGGATCAGGATGTTGGCGGTGTATTGAAGGCAAAGCAGGAAGAAGCCCACTGGGAGAGCAGACAACGGTATCCAGAGCGGTGGAGCCCATACGCTGGAGTGCTTCCAATTGCCGGTCCAAGCCTCCTCGAATTGCACCCAGGTCGCCGCCAGCATGACGATGCAGAAGACGAGGCCCAACATGGCTCCCAGGATCCGCAGCCTCTTGCGGTTTTGCTGGCCGAGCAGCAGCTCGACGACGTCGACACCGACATGACCGCCCTTGAGGAGCACGTAAGGAGCACCCAGAAATATGGCGGCGGTCGCGGAGAAGACGACGAAGTCCGTCTGCCAGATGGTCGGCAGGCGAAAGACGTATCGCATGAGGATCATCTGGCAGACGACCAGCATGGCGATAACGATCAACGCGGTGGCGATCACCGCGAACAGGCGGGACACCCTGCCCACCCAAAGGATATAGGAGTTCAGCATCGAAAGAATTCCAGTGGAGACGGACGGCGCGCCATTGCGCGCCGTCTCTTGCTCATTCGACTGCGAGCGCCTTCTCGATCAGCTTGTCGCCTCCAGAAACCTTCTCCGCAAAATTCTTGTAGGAAGACTCCTTGGCGAGGGCGAGCCAGGCGTCATAGTCTTCCTTCGACATCTCAACCACTTCCACACCCGCCTTCTTGTAGGTGTCGATCATAAGATGGTCGCCCTTGCGGACCTCGGCATCGAAGAAGGCTTCCGATTTCTCGCCTGCAGCGACAATGGCCTTCTGTTGTTCCTCGTTCAGCCCCTCAAAGACCTTCTTGGACATCAGGACCGGTTCATACATGAACCAGAGCGCGTTCTCCCCGGGGGCGGTGAGGCACTTGGCATGCTCGAAGAGCCGGTAGGAGACGAAGCTAGCCGAAGATGTGTTGGCGGCGTCGAGAACCCCTGTCTGCATTCCGCTATAAATCTCGGATGAAGGCATTGAGGAAATTGACGCCCCCGCGGCAACCAGCATTTCCTCGAACGCCGGGCCGGCGGCGCGGATGACCTGCCCCTTGACCGTCTCCGGCGAGGTAATGCAGTTCTTCTTTGAGGCAAATGCGCCCGACAGCCAGGCATCGGCGATCACCATGGCGCCGGCATCCTCGATCACCTTCTTGATATCAGTCATGAACTCGGAATCGTTCAGCCGCTTGGCGCGGTCGAAATTGCCGACGAGTCCGGGCATCAAGGTCGCCGAGAACTCCGGATGCCGCCCCGACGCATAGTCCAGAGGGAAGGACGTCATGTCGAGAATCCCGCGCGTCACGGCGTTCCACTGATCGTTCGGCTTGTAGAGCGACGATCCGGGATAGACCTGGATTTCCAGCCCAACGTTTGCGGCAGCCACTTCGCGGGCGATGATCTGGACCATCTCGTCGCGGATGTCTCCCTTGCCGCCGGGGAACTGGTGCGATGCCTTCAGGACAGTCTGTGCCGATGCGGTCGATGCGACCAAGCCGCCGATCAGCACTGCAGCTGAGAACCTCAGCGCTCTGGTGAACCTAATCATTTCATTCCTCCCTTCGCCTCGACCCTCCTGTCGAAGCCCGATGATGATGGAATCAGCTTGCGCACAATGTCAACTATTTTGTATACAAGAATGGTGATCGTGCATGAGGTGGGACGTGAGTGCCAATACGCATCAGAAGCTGAGGGATGAAATCGAGAACTGCATCCTGACGGGGGAATTTCATCCCGGGGAACGTCTTGACGAGGTCCAGTTGGCTGGTCGGTTCAACGTTTCGCGGACACCTATTCGCGAGGCGCTTCTACAGCTAAGTGCGATCGGCCTCGTGGAGATCCGCCCGCGGCGCGGCGCCATCGTCGTCGATCCGGGACCGGAGCGGGTGTTCGAGATGTTCGAGGTTATGGCCGAGCTGGAAGCCATGGCCGGTGCTCTTGCGGCTCGTCGACATCAGGAGCAGGACCGGTCCGCAATCCTGGAGGCGCTTGAACGCTGCCAGGAAGCGGCAGAAAGCGACGAGACCGATCGGTATTATTACGAGAACGAGGTCTTCCACCGGGCCATCTACGCGGCCAGTCACAGCGGCTTCCTTGAGGAGCAATGCACAAGCCTGCATAGGCGCCTGCGACCCTACCGCCGCCTGCAGTTGAGGGTGCGCAACCGGATGACCGTGTCGCTTGCCGAACACAGGGAGATCGTTGAAGCCGTCTTGGCAGGGGACGCAGATGCTGCCCGCATGAGCCTGCGCCAGCATGTTGCGGTGCAGGGCGACAGGTTCGGGGACCTGGTCTCCGGACTTCAGAAGATGGAGCGTAGGCGGGCCTGATCGAACCCACTCAATGGATCCGGTCCCATCGAAGCACCGGCGCGCCCTCGGAAGGAGGCGTCGCCCGGAATGCCATGGGGCTCCGGGCGCCGGATTGCTTTACTCGGCGGAGTCCGCGGACTCGGCATTGAGGAGGCCATAGCGCTCCTCGCCGATCTTTCCAAGCAGATCAAGCTGGGTCTCGAGGAAGTCGATATGACCTTCCTCGTCGGCCAGCAGTTCTTCGAAGAGTTTCATGGAGACATAGTCTCCGGCGGCGTGACAGACATCGCGGGACGCCTTGTAAGCGGTGCGAGCGTCGTATTCGCCGGCAAGATCTGCCTCGAGCACTTCCTTGACGTTCTGGCCGATGCGCAAGGGAGCGACCGTCTGGAGATTGGGGTGGCCTTCGAGGAAGATGATCCGATCGATCAGCTTGTCGGCGTGATGCATCTCCTCGATGGATTCTTCCCGCTCTTTTTTGGCAAGCTTGGTGTAGCCCCAGTCCGATAGAAGACGGTAGTGGAGCCAGTACTGGTTGACGGCGCCGAGTTCGAGGAACAATGCCTCGTTAAGCCGCTCTATGACGCTGCTGTCGCCTTTCAATGTCCGCTCTCCTGTTTTCTTCGTGGAACTGTTTCAGGCGGGACATATAATCGATTACCTCAGCCGTCGTCGAGTGCCGCTCGGCGTGATAATCCTCGGTGGTCTTGATGATGATGTCGACGACGTTGGGGAAGCAGCCACAGCAACGACCGCGCTTGCCCATGGCATGATAGACTTTCGCGGGAACGATCAGCTGCCAGCAGTCCTCATTGAGAAGCTCGACGATGACTTCGCGGATTTCCTTGTCGGTGATGTAATTGCAGCTGCAGACTAGCATTCTCGGTCGACCCGTCAAACATGACCAGTAACGTCCGCTTTTTGCGAAACAGGATGGCTTCTGTCAAGATAGAATCATCCGCCTATTAGCGTTCGCTTGCGCTCGCGACCCGACTGCGCCGACTTGCCACGCCTCCTGCGACCACCCCGGTTAGTGGAAGTTGCGTCCCTTTGGCATGACATCCTGTGGGCGTGGCTCCTCGGAGAAAAGGCTGCCCCCCTTTCCTTTCGTGATATCGCGTCCGTCCCGCTCAGGTCCCCTTGGTTTGCGATAGCTGCCGCAGCCTGAACCCAATGTCTCGTCCGAGCCCGGGCGAGGCCCGCCGAACCGCCGCACCTCCTTCTGGAGCAGACCGAGCATATGCGTGATATCCTCGATATGCTCCACGACCGTATGAATGACACCCTGGGCGCTCTGCAGCCGGCCACGGATCTTCACCATGCGCGCGCCCATCACCACGGGGCGATATTGCTCGAACACCTTCGGCCAAACGATGGCGTTGGCCACCCCTGTTTCGTCTTCCAGCGTCATGAAGATCACGCCTTGCGCCGATCCCGGGCGCTGGCGCACCAGGACCAGCCCGGCAATGATGACCTTCCGCCCGTTCGGCACCGAAAGAAGGTCCACGCTGCGGCTGACACCCATCCGGACGAAATCCTCGCGAAGGAAGGACGTTGGATGGGCCTTCAGGGAAAGCGCCAGATGGCGGTAGTCTTCGATAACCTCTTCTCCCGGCAGCATGTCGGGCAGCTTTGCAGCCGGCTCCACCTGGAGTTCTCCCTGCTTCACCTGATCGAACAATGGCAGCTTGTCGGCAGCCTTCCGAGCATCGAGGCCGCGCACCTGCCAAAGCGCGGCGCGGCGCGAAAGGCCGATGGAGCCGAAAGCATCGGCATCCGCAAGCCGCTCGAGATCCGCCTTGTCGAGGCCGGAGCGTAGCCACAGATCGCGAACGGAAGCATAGCCGCTGCCGCGGTTCTCGAGCAGCCGGTCGCGAATGGACCGCTCCGACAGGCCCTTGATCTGGCGAAACCCCAGTCTCACAGCCTTGCGGGTGCGGATCACCCGGCGCATCTCGCTATGCCTCGGGTCGATATCCTGCGGCCGGAACGGCGCCTCCTCCAGGCTGCTGTCCCAGTCGGACAGATTGACGTCCACCGGCCGGACCTCAACTCCATGTTCCCTAGCATCGCGGACGAGTTGGGCCGGCGCATAAAACCCCATGGGCTGGGAGTTCAGAAGGGCCGCACAAAAGACATCCGGATAATAGGTCTTGATCCATGAGGAGGCGTAGACCAGCAGCGCAAAGGATGCGGCATGGCTTTCCGGAAAGCCGTATTCGGCAAAGCCTTCGATCTGGCTGAAGCAGCGCTCGGCAAATTCCCGGCTATAACCGTTTCCGGTCATTCCGGACACCAGGGCCCTCTTGAACTCCACCACCCGGCCCGATCGCTTGAAGGTCGCCATGGACCGGCGCAGCTTGTCGGCTTCCGATGGCTTGAACCCTGCCGCAGTGATCGCAATCTGCATCACCTGCTCCTGGAAGAGCGGAACGCCGAGCGTCCGCTCCAGAACCGCCCTGAGCTCCGGCTTCTCGTAATGGATCTCCTCGCCCTTGAGCGCCTTCTCACGGCGCTTCAGATAGGGATGCACCATGTTCCCCTGGATCGGTCCAGGCCGGACGATCGCCACTTCAATGACGAGATCATAGAAACGCCGTGGCCTTAGCCGCGGCAGCATGCTCATCTGTGCCCGGCTCTCGATCTGGAAGACGCCGATCGTGTCGGCGCGGCAGATCATGTCGAAGACATTCGGGTCGTCGCCCTTGGTCAGCAAGCTCGCCAGCGTTTCCTCCCGCCCGTAATGATCCCGCAGGAGCGCCAGGCCTCTCCTCAGGCAGCTCAGCATCCCGAGCGCCAGGACGTCGATCTTGAGCAGCTTCAGGGTATCGAGATCATCCTTGTCCCATTCGATCATGTAGCGACCGGGCATGGCGGTCTTCATGATCGGGACCACCTCGTCGAGCCTGTCGCGCGTGATCAGGAAGCCTCCGACATGCTGGGTCAGGTGACGGGGAAAACCCATCAGCTCCCTGGCATGGGCAATGACCTTTTGGGTAGTGGGATGGGCAAGGTCGAGGCCGGCCACCTTTGCTTCCCGCTCCGAAAGCCCTTCTTCAGACCAGCCCCAGACGGTGCTTGCGAGCGCCGCCTGCAGGTCCTCGGAAAGACCGAAGGCCTTGGCCACTTCCCGCCCCGCCATGCGGGTGCGGTAGCTTGTGACCGCTGCCGTCAGCCCTGCATGGCGGAAGCCGTAATGCTCATAGATATACTGAATGATCTCCTCGCGCCGCTCGTGCTCGAAATCGACATCGATATCCGGCGGCTCGTTTCTCTCGGTCGAAATGAAGCGCTCGAACAGGAGCGTGCTGTGAAGGGGATCGACCTCGGTAATTCCAAGGCAGTAGCAGACGGCGGAATTGGCCGCCGAGCCCCTGCCCTGGCAGAGGATGTTCAGCTTGTGGCGGGCATGCCAGACGATGTGGCGCACGGTCAGAAAATAGGGCTCGTACTGCATCTCCTTGATGAGATCGAGCTCGTAGCGGATGAGATCGGCTACCTTATCCGGGACCTCCTGGGAGTACCGCTCCCCGGCTCCCTCCCAGGTCAGGCGTTCCAGCGTTTCCGCCATGGTTTCGCCCGGCACGCTCTCATCCGGGTAGTTGTGCTGCAACTCGTCCAGGGAAAACTGTAGGCGGCTAAAGAATTTTTCCGTATTGGCCACAGCCTCGGGATAATCGTCGAAAAGGCGCGCCATCTCCCGTCCCGTCTTCAGGTGCCGCTCACCGTTCGGCGCCAGTCGGAAACCGGCTTCGGCAATGGCTACATGTTCACGGATTGCAGTCACCACGTCGGACAGGGAACGCCTTTCCGGCAGATGGAAAAGCGGCTGGTTGCTGGCCAGAAGCGGGACGCGGTGCGGGGCGGCGACGGCCGCAAAGGTGGCGAAGACACACCTGTCCTGCCCGTCATAGCTGGGAGACAGCGTCAGATAGACGGCCTTGCCGAACGTCTGGCGAAGCAGCTTCAGGACCCCCCCGAGCTTTTGCAGATAGACATGATCGGAGGCGCAGGCGGGATCAGGTATCACCGCCAGCATCATCTCGTGCCCCCATTCCACGAGATCCCATTCCTCCAGGATGCAGTTTCCCTTTTCCGTGCGGAGGTTGCCGCGGCTGAGGAGGCGGCAGAGATTGCCCCATCCCTTCCGGCTCACCGGATAGGCCAGGACGTCAGGCGTCGCATCGGAGAAAACGAGCCGCGCGCCGGGCTGCATGCGGCAAGGAGACGGAACCTCCTTGTCGTCGTCAGGCCCTTCCTTTCCTCGCTGATGCCGTTCGGCAAGATCCCTGACATGGCTGTGGGCACGCACCACCCCGGCCACCGAATTCCGGTCGGCAATACCAAGCCCCCCCAGCCCGAGCAGGGACGCTGCCAGCACCATCTCCTCCGGCTTCGATGCTCCTTCCAGGAAGGAAAAATTGGTCCGGGCACCGAGCTCGAAGAAAGCGGGGTCCGCCATCACGCGAATATCCCATGCATGTGCCATGTGGGGCGATAATCGGAACTGTAATGGCCCTGGCGATAGACCCAGAACCGGTGTCCGGATGCGACTTCCAGTTTGAAGTAGTCGCGCTCCTGCCCCGCTTCCTGGTCCAGCCACCATTCCGGCGAGATGCGCTCCGGCCCCTCCGCTCGCGCAACATCGTGAAGAACGCGGCGCCAGCGGAAGCGGCTCGGCGGTCCGTCCGGAACGATTGCGGCAAAAGCCTCCACGGGCTCCGGTCTTGAAAGCAGCCGCAGTGGCCTTTCCCGTCCCGTCGTGACAGCTGGGTTCTGCCTCCCCTCATTTCCCGCATCATGACCAAGAGCGGGGTACGCGAAAACGGCGCGCTCGGGGATATGGCTTTCCCGGAACTGGAATGCCTGGAGCACGTCGTCCCCCAGCCTGGCCGATACCCGGTCGATCAGATCTGCCAGGGGCGCTTCTCCAGACGCTTTTCCCAAAAGATTGTCCTGGCTCGCCTCGTAAGAATCATGCTGAAGGACGTTGAGCCGCAGAAGCTCGAAGCCAAAGCCTGCATCCAGCTCGTCATGAACGGATTTCAGTCTCTCCGCGAACAGTCTGGCAATCCTCTGCGGATTCCGCAGAGGGCGGGATGCGCCGGCGACGATGCGGAACACGCGGCCATCCACCCGAAAGAGTACCAGTTCGAAGACCCGTCCTCCCGCCCCGCGCGCCTCCAGACTGGAGCAGAGCGACTGGGCAATCCGTGAAGCCAGTTCCAGTATGTCCTCTTCCGCCTGAATCGCTTCCGCCAGCTTACGCTCGACCGACAGGAAAGCGACCGGACGCCGGGGGGAGATGGGCTCCTCCTCATGCCCGAGCGCCTGGTCGAGGCGAAGCAGGACTTGGCTGCCGAACCGGCGGGCCAGTGGCGCCCGTGGCATCGAGATGAGATCTCCCACCCGCTTCAATCCGAGCTTGTTCAATGCGGCTATGGTGTCGGCCTCGATGCGCAGGCAGGCAACGGACAGCGCCTCAAGCACTTCCTGCGCCGCACTATCAGCAATCACCCCGCCGGCCCCGAAACGGGATGCAGCCCAGGAGAGGCCTGGGGATCCCGAAATCGCTCCCTGGACCTTGAATCCCATCTGGAAGAGGCGCAGCAGGATATCGTCGAGCAGAACCTGCTCCCCGCCGAACAGATGCGCGCAACCGGTGATGTCCAGGAACAGGCCGTCACTCCCGTCAAGGGCCACCAGCGGCGTATAGCGATCGCACCAGTCGGCAATTGCCTCCAGGAGTGCCCTGTCGGCGGCGGGATCTTCCTCGGCGACATCGATTGCCGGATGTATGGCTCGCGCCTCGGCAAGACCCTGACCTTCCCGCAAGCCCAGTTCCACCGCCAGTTCGTCCAGTGCCGTGAGGCGCACCCCATTGTCGCGCCGGCCCGAACAGAGCAGGGGAGGATGGTCAGGACGCCCGGCCAAACGCCACGAGCCGCCCCAGCGCCGGCGTGCCATCCGGTCCGTCGGCAGATGCGGGAAGACTAATGCCAGAATGCGTTGGCCCGCTGATGGAAAGGCGAGACGACTCTGGTGGCTGGGCGAGGGAGAATAGGCGGTCACGGGAATTCCACTCCAGGGTAAAAGAGAGCGGAGCCGGGTTGCGGCTCTTCTCAAGCGTCAGACGGAAGACTGGAAAGCCGATGCTGCCGCCAAGCATGGCTCCATTGAGAAGGACTCGCTCCGAAGCGGGTCCCGGTTCGGCACGGAATCGGAAGACGGCGCTGCTCGCCTCTTCCTCGCCCGCATGCCGCAAGAGCAAGATCGGCCGCCTCGCCGCCTTTGCCCGCAAGCTGAGCCTCCGGCTCTCGGACAGGCCGAATGCAGAAGGATTGCCTCTGATTTCGAGAATGGTCGCGGCCAGCGCACCGCTCGCTACTGCAGTTTCCGCCAGCCACAACGCCTCCTCCAGCTTTCGAGGTGTGGCCTGGAGGAAGTGCTTTATCTTGAGACCATATTGCGCAAGCCCCACCGGATAGGGCAGTCCCGCCTCGCCATTGGAGAACCTGTCGCTGATCCACAAAAGGGCAGAGGCTTCAGCCTGCCGCTGGATAAGAGTCGCCAGCGCCAGAACAAAACCACTGCCTGCTCCGGCATTGCGCATGGCAGATGTGCGGATCTCCGTTACGCCATCTAGGGGCAAGCCACCATCCAGTGCTGCATCCATGTCTGGAAGGCCGATCGCAAGCCGATGGGGAAATCTGATATGGTTGGTTTTCTGTTCACCCCGCGCCTGCTCCTCGCTTATCAGCGTGGGAGCCTTGCTTTCCAGTTTGGCAATCGTCTTACGCAGGGCAAAAAGTCTCTCCTGCGCCGTGGCATGCTTGGCCATGGCGTCAGCTCCATTCGATATGTTCACTTTATGTTCTAATGGATTCCAGAGCTCTCCTGAAGAGTCAACAGCCATTTTAAGGGAAGAGCCGGCTTCCTCAGGAGCTCTATGAATCCTCTCGAAAATTTCCGGAAATAGATTATATGAGCTCCAACAAGGAGCATCTATGGCCCGTATAGACCAAACCGACGATTGGCGGGATCGCCACGCGCCGACCCTCAGCGCTTTTGAATCGTTGGCCATCGAAGCCTATGGCAACCTGCCGGAAGAATTTCGGGCGTTGACGACCAATCTGACCATCGAGATCGAGGATTTCCCGGATGACGAGATCTTCGAGGACATGGCGCTGGAAACGCCCTTCGACCTGCTCGGCCTCTTCGAAGGGCGCGGCATTTCCGAGCGCTTTTCCATGGAGACCGGCGAGCTGCCGAACCGCATCCGGCTCTATCGCCGTCCGATCCTGGATTACTGGGCCGAGAACGAGGAAACGCTGGGCGATATCATCACCCATGTGCTGATCCACGAGATCGGTCACCATTTCGGTCTGAGCGACGACGATATGGAGCGGATCGAGGCGAGCGCCGAAGAGGCGACGGATCGCTGATCCGCCCCTCTTCTTGAACCAACTCTACTGCTCGCCGAGCTTCATGTCCGGATGATAGTCCTTCCCTTCGACAGTCTTCGTGACTGCCTGCCCGCAATACATCCTGTTTTCGGCGGCATTGAAGCTGTGGCTGGGTGATCCATGCAGTTCCCAGCCCTTGTTTAAGGCATCGGTCACACGGTGGCAGAAGGAGGCGTCGTCGGGTCCTGTCAGGAAGCGGTAGAGTTTCATGCCTTGGTCTTTCTTTCAGAAATCAATCGAGCTTTGGCCATGAGCCGTTCCGCCTGTTCCAGGTGAAGCCGCTCGACCATTTTCCCGTTCATGTTGATGACGTTGAGGCCCTCCGCGGCCGGATCGGCAAAGGCGTTGATGATTGCTTCGGCCTCCGTGAGCTCCTCATCCCACGGTCCGAACGCACGGTTGGCAACCTCTATCTGGGCGGGATGGATCAGCATCTTGCCATCGAAACCCATGGCACGGCCTTGCGCGCATTCGACCGTTAATTCTCCGGTGTCGCGGAAATCGTTGAAGACGCTGTCGATCACATCCAGGCCGTGGGCCCGAGCCGCCAGCACCACCTGCATCATCCACGGCACCAAATAGGCTCGCCCAGACTGGGACAAAACGGCTGTTTCCTTGCGCAGGTCGTTGAGGCCAAGCACGAGACAGTCCAGCCGCGCATCGGCCGCGGCGATGGCCGCCGCGTTCAGCACGCCCCCTGCCGTTTCCATCATCGCCCAAAGCCTTACGCCCGGCGAGGATGCAGCAAGAAGATCCGCAGCCTTACGGATATCCTGCGGCCCCTCCACCTTGGGAAGAAGCAGCGCATCTGGCTTGAGCTCAAGGATCAGGTCTAGATCCACTATCCAAAAATCGGAGCCTGGGGCATTGATGCGGATTATGGTCTCCCGCCCCTCAAGTGGCGCCTCCCGAAAATGGCGGCGCAGATTTTCCCGCGCTTCCGCCTTCTTCTCCGGGAAGACCGAATCCTCCAGATCGAAGATCACCCCGTCGCAGCTGAGGTCATGAACCTTGTCGAGAGCCCGCTGGTTGATGGCAGGGACACTCAGGAGGGAACGTCTCGGCGGCGAATGCTTCGGGGAAGTGCTCATCGCGATTTTGTGACAAGCTTTTGCATGCGCCGCAATACGCCAGTCATCGAAAAGCCTTGCAAGCCTGATGCTGAAGGACCACATTTCCTGGAGAGAAAGGTTTGGACCATGCAAAACATCCGTTCATTCGTCCTTTTTACCAGCGGTGTCGCCCTCTTTGCGCTGGCTGCGCTGTTGACGGCTTCGCTCACAGTGGCCTTCGCGGGTATTCTCGGCGTGCTGGCAGCTGGACGTCTCCTGTCGAGCCGTCTGAAGCCGATCCCGGTGAAAACGAGAGCCCGCAACGATGACATGCGGATCTGGAACGACGGTCGCGGCACGATCATCGATCTCTGAACCTTCCATCTCCATCGACGCGAGCGCCTGATTTTCGGGCGCCTGCCGTACCGCGCAAAGCCAAACGGTTCTTCAAATCCGCCTGGATTTGCGTTAAGGGCTTCCGCAGATAATCCGTGCGGAGGCAGATCATGGAAAAGTTTACCAAGCTCACCGGCGTCGCAGCGCCGCTTCCGGTCGTCAATGTCGACACGGACATGATCATCCCGAAAGATTACCTGAAGACGATCAAGCGCACGGGCCTCGGCAAGGGACTTTTCGCGGAAGCCCGCTACAAGGAAGACGGGTCGGAAAATCCGGATTTCGTGCTGAACAAGCCCGCCTACCGCAACGCCAAGATCCTCGTGGCTGGCGACAATTTCGGCTGCGGCTCCTCCCGCGAGCACGCGCCTTGGGCACTCCTTGATTTCGGCATCCGCTGCGTCATCTCCACGAGCTTTGCCGACATCTTCTACAACAACTGCTTCAAGAACGGCATTCTGCCGATCGTCGTCAGCCAGGACGATCTCGACAAGCTGATGGACGATGCTTCGCGCGGTTCGAATGCCGTTCTGACCGTCGATCTCGAGGCTCAGGAGATAACCGGCCCCGATGGCGGCTCCATCCGCTTCGACATCGACCCTGCACGGCGTCATATCCTTCTTGAAGGCCTGGACGATATCGCCAGCACGTTGAAGAACGAATCCGTCATCGGCAGCTTCGAGCAGAAGGTCAGCGCCGAGCGGCCCTGGCTCTGATCGGACCCGCCACCGATGGTCAAGCGCATCTCGTCCGGTTCTCCTTTTGAGGCCCGCATCGGCTATTCCCGTGCCATCGTGGATGGCGACATGGTCTACGTCTCCGGTACCACCGGTTACGATTATTCGCGGATGGTAATGCCCGAGGATGTGGTCGATCAGACCCGCAATGCTCTGGCGACCATCGACAAGGCCTTGAGGGACGCGGGAAGCGGGCTGAATGACATAGTCCGCGTTCGCTACTACATCACTGACATGGCTGATTACGACAAAATCGTCGAGGTCCTGGGCCAGGCGTTCGCAGAGGTGCGACCGGCTGCCACGATGATCGTATGCGGGCTGACAACTCCGGAGATGAAGGTCGAGATCGAGGTAACGGCACGCATCGGCGCCGGTACATCCTGACAAAACTTGGCGGCCTTCTCCTCTCGGCAGGCTCGGAGGAGGTCTCGTAGCACGATGGTCGTGCGGAGGTGAGCCCGCCACCGAGAGGAATAACGAATGACGAAGTCTCTCTTCCTGCTTCCCGGCGACGGCATCGGCCCGGAGGCCATGGGCGAGGTCCGCAAGATCATCGCCTACATGAATTCCGAGCAGGGTGCAGGCTTCGAAACCGATGAAGGCCTTGTCGGCGGATGCGCCTATGACGCCCACGGCTCTGCGATATCGGAAGGGGACATGGCCAAGGCGATGAACGCCGACGCCGTTTTGTTCGGTGCCGTCGGCGGCCCGAAGTGGGACGAGGTCCCTTACGAGGTCCGTCCTGAAGCCGGTCTTCTGCGCCTGCGCAAGGATCTCGAGCTCTTCGCCAACCTTCGCCCGGCAATCTGCTATCCGGCACTGGCCAACGCCTCCTCGCTCAAGCCCGAGCTTGTCGAAGGCCTCGACATCCTGATCGTCCGCGAACTGACCGGCGGCGTCTATTTCGGCGAGCCGAAGGAAATCATCGATCTCGGCAACGGCCAGAAGCGCGGCATCGACACTCAGGTCTACGATACCTACGAGATCGAACGGATCGCAAGCGTCGCCTTCGAACTCGCGCGCACCCGCAAGAACCGTGTCTGCTCCATGGAAAAGCGCAACGTCATGAAATCCGGCGTGCTCTGGAACCAGGTGGTGACGGAAACGCACAAGCGCGCCTTCTCCGATGTCGAACTCGAGCACATGCTGGCGGACGCCGGCGGCATGCAGCTGGTCCGTGCACCGAAGCAGTTTGACGTCATCGTCACCGACAACCTCTTCGGCGACATGCTGTCCGACGTGGCCGCCATGCTCACCGGCTCGCTTGGCATGCTGCCCTCCGCCTCCCTTGGTGCTCCCGACGCCAAGACCGGCAAGCGCAAGGCCCTCTACGAACCTGTCCATGGCTCCGCACCTGACATTGCCGGCAAGGGCATCGCCAACCCGATCGCCATGATCGCCTCCTTCGCCATGTGCCTGCGCTATTCCTTCAACATGGTCGCGGAAGCGGACAGGCTGGAGAAGGCGATTGCCAATGTCCTCGACCAGGGCATCCGCACCGGCGACATCATGGCCGACGGTTGCCGACAGGTCGGGACGTCCGAGATGGGCGATGCCATCCTCAAGGAATTCTCTGCCCTTTCTGCCTGAAAAGATCTCAGTGGCGCTTCAAACGGAGCGCCACTGATTTGAGGACTCCGGCTTCCGACACAGGCACGGCCTCAACAGCGGTCGGCGCTTGACTCCACATCAGAATCTTCTAAACACCACGTCGAACGGGAAAGCATCCTATGAACCGCCGCGAGTATCACATCGCTGCAGACTTCCAGCCGGCACATCATGCTGGGCTGCATTCATGCTTTTCCGCCTCCAGCAAAACCACGGCCAAAACGACGACGAAAACCGTCTGACGTCTCTGGCCCGCCGCTCTCTCCCCGGTTAGGCCGGGGACAAGGAAACCCGCGATCCGTCGCGGCTTCCCCCTCAACGGATCGAGGAGAGGCAGAAAGAGAGCAAGATCATGGGTTTCAAGATTGCAGTCGTCGGTGCTACCGGCAATGTCGGGCGCGAGATGCTCAACATCCTGTCGGAGCGGGGCTTCCCGGCTGACGAAGTGGTGGCGCTTGCCTCCGCCCGCTCGCAGGGCACGGAAGTCTCCTTCGGAGACAAGGTTCTGAAGGTCCAGAACCTAGAGAACTACGACTTTTCCGATACCGATATCTGCCTGATGTCGGCGGGCGGCGAGATCTCGAAGAAGTGGTCTCCGAAGATCGGCGCGCAGGGCTGCGTCGTCATCGATAATTCGTCGGCCTGGCGCTACGATGCGGAAGTTCCGCTGATCGTTCCCGAAGTGAATGCAGACGCGGTCGAGGGCTTCCGCAAGAAGAACATCATCGCGAATCCGAACTGCTCGACCGCCCAGCTCGTCGTTGCGCTGAAGCCGCTTCACGACGTCGCCAAGATCAAGCGCGTCGTCGTGTCGACCTATCAGTCCGTTTCCGGCGCCGGCAAGGAAGGGATGGATGAGCTCTTCACCCAGACCCGCGCCGTCTTCGTCGCAGACCCGGTCGAGTCGAAGAAGTTCACAAAGCGCATCGCTTTCAACGTCATCCCCCATATCGATAGCTTCATGGAAGACGGCTACACGAAGGAAGAGTGGAAGGTGCTGGCCGAAACGAAGAAGATGCTTGATCCGAAGATCAAGGTGACCTGCACCGCCGTCCGCGTTCCCGTCTTCATCGGTCACTCCGAATCGGTCAACATCGAGTTTGAAAACGAGATCACCGCCGACCAGGCACGAGATATCCTGCGCGAGGCGCCGGGCTGCCTCGTCGTCGACAAGCACGAGAACGGCGGCTACGTCACCCCCGTCGAATGCGCCGGCGAAGACGCGACCTACATCTCGCGCATCCGTGAGGACGCAACCGTTGAGAACGGGCTGAACATGTGGGTCGTCTCGGACAACCTGCGCAAGGGCGCAGCGTTGAACGCCGTGCAGATTGCAGAACTCCTCATCAACCGGGGCCTGATCAAGCCGCGCAAGCTCGCGGCCTGAAGGGAATGAGAACACTACCGGCGCAGATCGCGCCGGTAGCCAGCTTCGACCTTCACGAAGAATTTTAGTGAGGACGAGTTGAAGCGGGCGGCAAGAGTCCCATAAAGCTCCACTCAATGGAAATAGGGCAACCAGCCCCTCGGAACCGGATCAACCATGCTGAACACCTTGCGTCTCGCCACTTTTGCGGCTGCCTTCATGTCCCTGGCCATGCCTGTTGCGGCAGCTCAGTGTGGCAACGACAGTTCCGGCTTCTCGAACTGGGTCCAGGCGTTCAAGCCTCAGGCGGTCGCCAATGGCATAAGCCCTCGGGTCGTGGAAACTGCATTCGCGAACATTTCCTATAACCGAGAAACCATCCGCGCCGACCGAGGCCAGAAGAGCTTCAAGCTCTCCTTCGAGCAGTTCATGGAAAAGCGCGGCGGCGCAACGATCATTGCGCGCGGCAAGAAGATGAAAGCTGGCAATGCCCAGCTCTTCGCCGCGATCGAGCGCCGCTATGGGGTACCGGCCGGGCCGCTCATCGCGATCTGGGGAATGGAAACGGGCTTCGGTAACTTCCTGGGCAACCAGCACACGCTATCGGCTGTCGCCACGCTCGCCTACGACTGCCGCCGCTCCGCCTACTTCACCGAGCAGCTCTACGCTGCGCTGACGCTTGTTCAAAGGGGAGACCTGGGCCCTGCCGCGAAGGGTGCCGCCCATGGCGAGATCGGGCAGACGCAGTTCCTTCCGGTCAACGTCGTGCGCTATGGCGTGGATGGCGACCGTGATGGGCATGTCGACCTGGTGCGTTCACGCGCCGATGCGCTTGCCTCCACAGCCAACTTCCTCGTCGGCCATGGTTGGCGACCCGGCGCCGGTTATCAGCCGGGTGAACCGAACTATGTGGCGATCCAGGGCTGGAACGCAGCAACCGTCTATCAGAGGGCGATCGCCCACATAGGCGCGGCAATCGACGGCCAGTAGACGTCATCCCTCAAGCGGCAGGTTCGGAATCTTCCAGCCGCGCAGCCGGTCGATCGCTTGGCCGGACAAAATCCCCGCTCTTTGCGTCCATGATCCAGAGTTCGCCGCTCGAGATATCGAACCACGCGCCGTGAAGAAGAACCTTCCCCTGCTCTTCCAGTGCACGGACATAGGGAAACGTCCGAAGGTTGTTAATGGAATTGCGGATCGACACCCGCTCCAGTGCCGTCTGACGTTCGCTCGCGGTCATCAGATCATTGCTCTGGATCTGATCCGCAGCGGGGCGAACCAGCCCCATCCATTTTCCGATGAAGTCGCCGGGCGACAGCGGCTCCATATCGGGGTCGAGCGCCGCCTTGATGCCGCCGCACCGCCCATGACCCATGATGACGATGTTCGGGATCTTCAACGCCTGCACCGCAAACTCGATCGCTGCGGAGGTCGCATGATACTGGCCATCCGGTTCATAGGGCGGGACCATGTTGGCGACATTGCGCACGACGAAGAGTTCGCCTGGCCCGCAGTCGAAAATCGTCTCTGGCGCCGCTCGTGAATCGCAACAGGCGACCACCAGGGTGTGCGGATTCTGCCCGGCTTCCGCCAAGGTCCGGTAGCGATCACGTTCATCGTTGTAACGGCCGCTCATGAAGTTGCGGTAGCCGCTCAGGAGGTGCTCGGGAAATTGCTGCATGGCTTGGAGTTCTCCTGAAAGTGCTGCGCGATCTGTTACCGCGGATGTCATCGTCTTACCCGCTGAAGCGGATGGATTAGCCGGCGCATGTGCACCATTGCCATTGGACTGGTCAAACTGGCGGCATCGGTCTCAAGCGTAAGCTCGTCGCTGCCGCGCTTGGCCGTCCGGGCGAGGATCTCATAAACGCTCGCCGTCGCCAGCTGCAATGCCCTCTCCTCGTCTGCTCCCGTCATCAGGCGGGCGAGGAAAAGCGCCGAAAGAAGATCACCCAGCCCATTCGGCGGATTGTCGATCAGGCGGTGCTCGGCAAGAAGTGCATGCGTGCCGGTAAGATAAAGATTGCCGGTCCCACCGGCCATCATCGGTATGGCGGAGGTCACCAACATCCGCGATGGACCGAGCGCCAGCGCCGCCTCCATGATGGCGGCATTGCTGTCGAGCTCGCTTCCGGCGAGCCAGGCAAGCTCGTATCGGTTCGGGGTTGCGACACTGGCCAGTGGCAGGAGCTCGTCACGGATCGCCTCTGCAGTCGACTGCGGGATGTAGAGTCCACCGACGTCACCTATGACGGGATCGCAGACGTATAGAAGGCTTGGATTTCTCTCCTGTAGCGCACGCACGAGCCTCGCAACCGCCTTCGGTTGCCGCTCGTTTCCAAAATAGCCTGTCAGGACGGCACTGACCTCTCCGAGCCAGCGCGCGTTGATGAGATCATCTATCGCCTTGTCGAACTCGTCGGCAGCAAATGTAAGGCGGGTCGAAGGACCGTGGCCGGGATGCCAAGGCAAGACCACCGTTGGTAGCGCCCAGACCGGGAATCCCAACGTTTCCAACGCGAAGACAGCAGCGCGATTCCCGACGGAACCGCGTACAACATGGCTGGAGATGACGATGACGGCGCCGGAATTTTGCATGTTCTTGCGTTTCCGTTTTGCCTAGCTTGATGGTTTCTTCGCGCCTGCTTGTCAATAACCGGCTTTGGAGGCGTCGATGCAAAACTGGTTGCCACCTTGGGTCGGCACGGTCGCGCACTGTTGACGGATCGGGTTTGGCGACAGCATGGTGGCGGCATCATATGGAGAGTGACATGGGCAGGCAGAATCCGAAGCGGGACAAGCAGATCGAGATGGCGCACAAGGTGGCAGCCGAAGGCAAGGGCGCCTTCCTGGACCCGGCCATCCTGTTCGGCCGCGCCAGCTCCGACGATCTAGAGCACTACACGCCCCGCATGCTCGCGGCCTCTGCGGTTCACGCGGCAGAATGCCTCAAGAACTGGACCAGGGTCCGTCCCTCCATTACTCTCCAGCCGGTGGAAAGCGTCGACCCGCAGGGTGCGACAGCGCATGTGTTGACGGTCATCGACCGGAACATGCCGTTCCTCTTCGATTCAGTCATGGGAGAGGTCACAGCCTCCCATCGGGAGCTCTACCTCGCCGTCCACCCGATCCTGCTTCTCGAGCCCGGCAAGGATCCGGCCCTCCGCTCGGCGGACCAGCCGAGCGATCCTGCGCACCATGTCAGCCTGATCCAGGTTCACCTCCCTCCGCTTCCCGACGCCGATGCAGAGGCCCTTGTCGCGCGCATCCGCTATGTCCTGGACCAGGTCCATCTCGCAATCGCCGACTGGCGACCGATGCTCGATCTCCTTGAAGGTGCGGCAGACCAGTTGCGCACCTACTCCGCAAGCCGGAAAAAAGCAGACAGGGATGAATCACTCGCCTTCCTCGACTGGCTCCGGGATGACAACTTCACCTTCCTCGGCATGCGGGAGTATGTCTATTCCGGCAAGGGAGCCGGCGCCAAGGTGGAGCGCAGCAAGGGGCGGGGCCTGGGCATCCTGTCGGACCCGGATGTCCTCGTCCTGCGCCAAGGCAAGGACGCGGTGACCACCACCCCGGAAATCCTTGAATTTCTGGACGGCCCTGACTTTCTGATCGTCACGAAGGCGAATGTGAAGTCGGTCGTCCATCGCCGCGCCTACATGGATTATGTCGGGATCAAGCGCTTCGACGCGGACGGCCGGGTGACCGGAGAACTGCGCGTCGTCGGCCTCTTCACCGCCACGGCCTATACCCATTCGGTTCATGACATCCCTCTGCTTCGCGCCAAGGCGCAGCGGGTCGAGGAACAACTGGCCTTCGACCCGAACAGTCATTCGGGCCGAATGCTGGCCAACACGCTGGAATCCTACCCGCGAGACGACCTCTTCCAGATCGACGTGCCGACACTTGCGCGCTTCTGCGAACAGATCATGGAGCTGAGCGAGCGCCCCCGGGTGCGGGCCCTCCCCCGCATCGATCACTTCGATCGTTTCGTTTCCGTAATCGTCTACGTCCCCCGCGAGGATTATGATTCGCAGGTGCGAGAGAAGGTGAGCGACTATCTTGCGCGCGTATATGAGGGTCACGTATCGGCGTATTACCCCGCCTTCCCCGAAGGGGGCGTTGCCCGCGTCCATGTCATCATCGGACGCCGCGGTGGGCGTACCCCACGCATTCCCCAGCCGAAGCTGGAGGAGGCCATCCGGGCCATCTCCACGCCTTGGGAGCAGAGCTTCGCAGCACTTGCTGGCAGGCAGACCGGCCTTACCGTTAACAAGGCCTTCCAGGAGGCTTTTGCGCCCGAGGAAGCCTACGCGGATCTTCATGACATCTCGGCTTGTGCAGAAGGTGCGCCGATCCGCATCGCGTTCTACACCCGGCCGGAAGATCCGGCTGAGACCCTGCGGCTGAAGATCTTCCATCAGCCGGAACACCTGTCGCTGTCACGCCGCGTACCGCTTCTGGAGAATCTCGGCTTTCATGTCGTCAGCGAGCAGACCTTCGACATTGATGTCCAAACCGACGACCACACTACGCCTGTCGCGTTGCACGACATGGAGCTCGAACTCCATCCCGGGACGCCCTTCAACTTCGAGCGTGATGCTGACCGTTTGGAGGAGGCCTTCCTCGCCGCCTTCCATGGCGGGTCGGACAATGACAGCTTCAACCGGCTTGTGCTCCTGTCGGGTCTGAGCGTCCGGGAAACGACGGTATTACGGGCCTATGCACGCTATCTCCGGCAGGCCGGAATCGTCTACTCTCAGACGCTGATCGCCGATACGCTTGCCCGTTACCCGGCGATTTCCCAGGCGATCTGGCGGCTTTTCCACGACAGCCTTGATCCCGAACTGGGTGAGAGGGCGCGGGTGAAGCGCCTCTCGGCTCACCACGTCGCGCTGGAAGAGGCCCTTGCAGACGTTCCCAGCCTCGACGACGACCGCATCTTCCGCCGCTACATCAACGCGGTGGATGCGACGCTCCGCACCAATTATTTCCAGCGCGATGAAGAGGGCCAGCCTCGCGCAACACTCGCGTTCAAGTTCGACCCCAAGCTGCTCGACGGCCTGCCGCAGCCACGTCCATTCCGGGAAATCTTCGTCTACGGCACCGAGGTCGAGGGCGTGCATCTTCGCTTCGGCAAGGTGGCGCGTGGCGGACTGCGTTGGTCCGATCGCGCCGAGGACTACCGCACGGAGGTGCTTGGCCTGGTGAAGGCGCAACAGGTCAAGAATGCCGTTATCGTCCCTGTCGGGGCCAAGGGCGGGTTCGTGCCCAAGGCGCTTCCGTCTGGCGGTTCGCGCGACGAGATCTTCGCTGCAGGCCGGGACGCGTACAAGACCTTCATACGCACGCTGCTCTCCATCACCGACAACATCGTCGATGGGGAGGTCGTGGGACCCCAGAACACCGCCCGCCCCGATGGCGACGACCCCTATTTCGTCGTCGCCGCGGACAAGGGGACGGCAACTTTTTCCGATACCGCCAATGCGCTGGCCCAGGAAGCGGGCTTTTGGCTTGATGATGCCTTTGCTTCCGGCGGGTCGGCTGGCTACGACCACAAGAAGATGGGCATCACCGCACGCGGCGCCTGGGAAACCGTCAAGCGACACTTCCGTGAACTGGACATGGACATCCAGACGACGCCCTTCACAGTGGCGGGAGTTGGCGACATGTCGGGCGACGTCTTCGGCAACGGCATGCTGCTGTCGAAGCACATCCGGCTCGTTGCTGCTTTCGACCATCGGGATATTTTCGTCGATCCCGATCCGGATACGGCGCGCAGCTTCGCCGAGCGGCAACGCCTCTTCGCCCTGCCGCGATCAAGCTGGCAGGACTACGATCGCACCTGCCTTTCCGAAGGCGGCATGATCATCTCCCGCACCGAAAAGTCGGTGAAGCTCACGCCACAGGCGAGGACAGCCATCGGTCTAGACAGGGATATCGCGACCCCCTTTGAGATTATGACCGCCATCCTGAAGAGCCCGGTCGATCTGCTCTGGTTCGGCGGCATCGGCACCTATATCAAGGCCGCTACCGAGACCGATGCCGAGGTTGGAGATCGGGCTAACGACCCCATCCGTGTGGTCGCCGCCGATGTGCGGGCCCGGGTCATCGGCGAAGGCGCCAACCTCGGCGTGACCCAGAAGGGACGCATCGCCTATGCCATGCATGGTGGCCGGCTGAATTCGGATGCGATCGACAACTCCGCCGGAGTGAATTCTTCCGACGTCGAGGTCAACATCAAGATCGCCTTCAGTTCCGCCATGCGTTCTGGCCGCCTGACGCGCGACAAGCGGAACCAGATCCTGTCTTCGATGACCGACGAGGTGGCGGAACTCGTCCTGCGCAACAACTATCTGCAATCGCTCGCCATTTCCCTGACGGAGCGGAAAGGCACCGATAACCGAGAAGAGCTGTCGCGGCTGATGTCGGTTCTGGAGACGCAGGGGCATCTAAACCGTACGGTCGAAACGCTCCCTTCCGATACCGAACTCGCAGAACGCTATCTTGCCGGAAAGCCGCTTACTCGGCCGGAGATCGGCGTCCTGCTTTCCTACGCCAAGCTGACCCTCTTCGACGAGATCCTCGAGAGCGCACTTCCGGACGACCCCTACTTTGCGGAGGTCCTCCGGAACTATTTCCCGTCGAAGATGCAGAAATGGTTCGTCGCCGACATCGAGGGCCATCGTCTGCACCGCGAGATCATTTCGACCGTCCTGGCAAACGAGGTCATCAATCGGGGTGGGCCGGGCTTCATCCAGGCGATGATCGACGCTACGGGAGCCTCTCCATCGGAAGTAGTTAAGGCGGCCTATCTCGCTCGTGAAGGGTTCGAACTGTCCCGCCTGTGGGCTGCCACCGATGCCTTGGACGGAAAGCTCCCAGGCGAGACCCAGAACAACCTTTACGCCCGAATCGGGGAGATATTTACGGACGCGACGCACCTCATCCTGATCACGCGATCGGGTCTGGGGTCAATGGACACGGCTATCTCCAGCCTCAAGGCGGGCGCAAACAAGCTGCGCGGAGCGATGGATACGCTGGGCTTGGCCTCCGAACTTCGTGAACGTGCCGAGGAGATGGAGGCAGAAGGTGTGCCTACCGCTCTGGCGAGGGACATCAGCCGCCTGCCGACGCTTTCCCTTGTCCCCGAGATCCTGTTGATCGGCAGCCGTACGGAGAGTGATCTCGGCCGTGTTACTCAGACATACTTTGCGGCGACCGACACCTTCAGGATAGATCGTCTGCTGAGGCTCGGGGAGGCGGTCAGTCCCGGGGACCATTATGAAAGCGTCGCGCTTGGCCGAAGCCTTGCTCAGATCTCTTCAGCCCGTCGCGACATCGTCTGCTCCGCACTCACGTCGCATCCCCGTGACAAGAAACCCCTGGAGCTTTGGTACGGCGACAGGCGTCAGCAGGTGAACAGGCTGGTCAACGAAATTCTGGCCTTGAGCGAGGCGAGCGACTTCAACCTGGCAAAACTGACGGTAGCCGCGGGCCTGCTTGGAGATCTTGCAGCCTCGAGGCCGACGAGTTGAGTGCCGGGTTCATTCCGGGAGGGGCCCAGTGACCGATCGCGCGCCGTCCGAGGTCCTGCACCAACCCGGCGCGTCTCGGCTTGGCGTCCGCGGTTGGATGCTCTTTGACTGGGCGGCACAACCTTTCTTCACCGTCATCGTGACCTTCGTATTCGGCCCCTATTCCGTCGCCCGGCTGACGGAGGACCCGGTTTCGGCGCAAGCGGCCTGGGGCAGCATGGCCACCATTGCATCGATTGTCATTGCGGTCCTGTCACCGGTGCTCGGCTCGATCGCCGACCAATCCGGCCCGCGCAAGCCATGGATCGCAGCCTTCGCCGCCGTGAAAGTCCTGTGCCTCTCGCTGCTCTGGTTTGCAGCCCCGGGCACAGCCATGGTTTGGCCCCTTCTGCTGATGACGTTCGCGATGATCTCAGCCGAGTTCTCCATCGTCTTCAACGACTCGATGATGCCTCGGCTGGTAAGCCAGCAGGAGGTCGGCAGAGTATCGAACACCGCCTGGGGTCTCGGCTATCTCGGCGGCATGCTGGTGCTGATCCTCGTCGTCGCCTTTCTTGCCGGCAGCCCGCAGACCGGGCTGACCCTGATCGGCATCGAGCCGCTGTTCGGCCTCGATCCGTCTCTGGGAGAGGATGCACGCATTACAGGGCCGATAGCAGCGGGCTGGTATCTGGTCTTTATCCTGCCGATGTTCCTTTTCACACCGGATGCTGCCCGAGGCCTTCCAATGAGAGCGGCAATCCGATCCGGTCTGGGGGAGCTACGGGGGACGATCCGGGAACTTAGGCAAAGACCCGGCATCACCCGATTTCTCATTGCGCGGATGCTCTATCAGGATGGCGTAAATGGCCTGCTGATCCTGGGGGGCGCCTTCGCGGCCGGTATGTTCGGGTGGGCGACCATCGAGATCGGCGTCTACGGCATCCTCCTGAATGTCGTCGCCATATTCGGCTGCCTCGTCGCCGGCCGCCTCGATCTGAGGCTGGGCTCGAAGATCGTCGTCCTGGTGGGGCTGGTCCTGCTCATCGCTGCAACGGCAGGGATCATCTCCACCGGTCCTGGCTTCGTCTTCTTCGGCCTCGTGCCTCTCGCTATTGAAGACAGCGGTGGACTTTTCGGAACGGCGGCGGAAAAGGCCTACGTGCTCTTTGGCCTCTTGATCGGCCTTGCCTTCGGTCCTGTACAGGCGTCGTCACGCGCCTATCTCGCCCGCAGCGTCGATATTGCCGATGCCGGACGCTACTTCGGAATCTACGCGCTTTCCGGACGCGCAACCAGCTTCATGGCAACGCTGCTGTTTTCGCTGGTTACCTATGCCACCGACTCTTCACGCTTCGGCATGGCGACGCTCATCCCCTTCCTGGCGGCTGGGCTCGTGCTTCTCTTGCGGACACCCTATCCAGCCAACCGAACGGCCGGATGAAACCTAGTGGCGGAAGTGGCGCATGCCGGTGAAGACCATGGCGACGCCATGCTCGTTCGCTGCATCGATCACTTCCTGGTCGCGCATGGAGCCACCGGGCTGGATGACTGCGGTAGCCCCGGCCGCAATTGCGGACAGCAGGCCATCCGCGAAGGGGAAGAAGGCTTCGGAGGCGACCGCAGATCCCTTCGTCATCGGCTCGGACCATCCCATTGCCTTGGCCGCTTCCTCCGCTTTGATCGCTGCAATGCGAGCGGAGTCGATGCGGCTCATCTGCCCTGCCCCGATTCCGGCCGTCTGGCCGTCCTTCGCATAGACGATCGCGTTGGATTTGACATGCTTGGCCACCTTGTAGGCAAACTTCATGTCTTCAAGCTCCCGGTCGGTAGGAGCCCGGGTCGTGACGACGCGAAGATCGATGTCCTCGATCATCCCGTTGTCGCGTGTCTGGACCAGCAGGCCGCCGGCCACTGTCTTCGCCGTGATGCCGCGGGAGCGGGGATCGGGCAGACCGCCGGTTTCGAGAAGCCGCAGGTTCGGCTTCTTGGCGATCACCGCCTTGGCCTCTTCGGAGACTTCAGGTGCAATGATCACTTCCGTGAACAGCTTCACGATTTCCTCGGCTGTCTCACCGTCCAGCAACTGGTTGAGGGCTATGATCCCGCCGAAGGCGGAGGTGGAATCGCAGGCAAGCGCGCGAAGATACGCTTCCCTCAGCGAGGCTCCTGTGGCGACGCCGCAGGGATTGGCATGCTTGATGATCGCACAGGTAGGACCCTGCTCCGGTGCAAACTCCCCGATGAGTTCGAACGCGCCGTCCGTGTCATTGATGTTGTTGTAGGAGAGCTGCTTGCCCTGCAGGAGCCTTGCGGTGGCAACACCCGGGCGGTTCTCGCCGGTCACGTAGAATCCCGCACTTTGGTGCGGGTTCTCGCCATATCGCATCTCTTCCCTAAGAACGCCGCCGATCGTCCGGTAGCGCGGGATCTCGATGTCGAGCGCTTCGGCGAACCAGTTGGAGATTGCTGCATCATATGCGGCGGTCCGTGCATAGGCCTTGGCTGCCAGTTGCTGGCGGAAGGAATAGCCTGTCTGGCCATCATTGGTGCGCAGGGCCTCGATCAGGGCCGGGTAGTCGGACGGGTCGACGACGATGGTCACGTAAGCATGGTTCTTGGCCGAGGCTCGTATCATCGCCGGTCCGCCGATATCGATGTTTTCGACGGTCGTGGGATAATCTCCGCCGGCAGACCTTACCTCCTCGAACGGGTAGAGGTTGATGACCGCCAGGTCGATCGCCTCGATCCCATGCGCCTTCATCGCCTCGACATGCTCCTGATCGTCGCGAATGGCCAGGAGAGCGCCGTGGACGTTGGGATGCAGGGTCTTGACCCGCCCGTCCATGATCTCCGGGAACCCCGTGATGTCGGACACATCCGTCACGTCGAGCCCGGCGGCGGAGAGCGCCTTGTGCGTGCCACCGGTCGAAAGGAGCCGGACGCCCTGCGACGCAAGAGCGCCTGCGAGTTCGACGATGCCGGTCTTGTCTGAGACCGAGAGAAGCGCCGTGCGGATCTTGACGTTGTCGGGAGCGGGAATCTTCTTGGAAACGACGGCCATCGGGCTCTCCTGCGAACGCGCGCTTCAGGCGCTGGGGCGGATGCGGCCCGTTAACACAGCTTCGCCAGAGAGGAAACGCCTATTCGACCCGCTTCAGCATCCATCTGATTTCTGAAGTCTCGGGCAACGAGAAGTGGAGAACGAGCTGCCGGCTGGCACGCATGCCTGAGACATCGGCGAAGAAGATGTCGTCCTCGATCTCCACCGCATGACCCGGCGCGTTGAACTCCCAGGCCTCGCCATCCGGCGCTACGAGCAGCACCCTTTCTCGGTCTTCCCTGGACATAGTGATGGCCGGATGAATGTGGAACCGGGCGGCGGCCGATACGGGTGCACGAGGCGGCTTTACCTCTTCCGGCACAAGCAATCTTTCATGGCCCTTGATCTTGTTGCCCTTGCCGCTCAATCCGATCGATCGTTCGTGGCAGTAGCCGAACGGCTTCAGATATCCGTCATGGACGGCACGGACCCAATCGCCGCCGTGCTGGTCATCCCACCGTTCGACATCCACCTCGTTCACCCCCGCGAGAATCGACGAACGGCAGAGGGGTGACCGCAGAAGGCGGCTCGAGGAGGTCTCGTTGATCGTGATCGTCGAGTGGGCCGCCGTCGAACGGGCGAGCCCTCGGAAATTCCCGGAGGCAAATTTGGGTGCGCCGCAGTTGACGATGAAGCGATGGCGCCCGGACGACATCTCGAATGCCAGGCATCCAGCGTGGCTTCGCCGCGAAAGCTCGGCCGAACGTGGCTTGCCGGTATCGACAATGACCGTAGCCCCCTCGGCCGATAGCCGGTGGTATTGCATGTGAGGGAGCGACTTGAACGGCTGGCCGGCTGTTTCGTCGTAACGCAGGACGGACATCAACTCGCTTGCCGGGGTGGAGGTAGCACCGTTGAAGAGCGCCAGGTCTCCGTCCTGGTGGCGGAAGAATCGCAGCGCCGGGTACATGCGGTCGATGGTCGGGATCAGCTTGGCCGGCACGTCGTGCCCAAGATTGATATAGGTCTGGCGTAGCGGCAGAAGGTCAAGCAGCAGGTCGAGCAGGATGCGCGGATTGCGAGAGACATGCCCTCCGTCCGGCAGGATCTGACGCTCGAGTTCACGGTCAAGACGGCTGCCTTCGCGACGAATGAACGCGTTGCGGGTCGGCATCGCGACGGAGGCCATGGCAAGGGCGATCCGGATGCGGAGACGCGTTTCGTCCATCGGCAGGCCGCGAACGATCCGGCGCAGGTATCGCACCTGGTAGGTGAGGCCTCTCATGAACCGGCGGTAGAAGCCGGCCTCGGCGCCCTGCAGGACGATGGTGGAGTGTGAGAGCCAAGCGATCACCCGCTCCGCTGCGACATGCGGTCGCCAAGCCAGGCCTCGCGCCCTGCGCCCGTGATTGTTCATCCAGCTTGAGGTGATCGCCCGGGCGCGGGCACAGGCCTCTGCGCTACGGTCCGCCCGGATGTGACGGAGCCAGGCAAAGGAGTGCAGCCGTTCGGCTAGCGCCTCCGTCGGCGCTTCCACCTCAAACGGCGAGTAGCCTTCGGTATCGAAGGACGTACCGGCAAGGGGGAAGCGGCCCTGTGCGATCTCCTCTGCCACGAAGGGGTCGATGGCACGAAGATCGGTCGGTGCAACGATCAGCCGGTCGGGCACGCCGGACGCGGACGAGGTCAATGCAAGCCGCAAACCGGCTGTGCGCCGGTAGAACCGGCGGCCGATTTCCCGCAAGCCGAAGGCCACAAGCCGTCGACGATCCGCGAGTTGCATGATCAATCTGGAACACTCCGCAGGAGCAATCGGCCGCCAGTGCAGACGGATTGCCCTTTAGTCAATTCGAATACAATCTGCTGGGACGGTAAAGAAAATCTTACCGGCGGCGCAGCACGCTCGCGAAGAAGCCATCGAGCCCGCCCGTCATGCCGTCGCTCGCGGGCAGCATGGCAGGCGTTGTCCGGAATTCACCCAGTGGAGAAATGGCATCTTCCAGCCCCGGCCAATCGGACGGCGAGACTGGAACCCGCTCCAGTCCGGGATCCTGCGAAAGAAGCTCGGCGACGACCTGCTCTCCCTCGAGCGGATCGAGCGAGCAGTTTGAGAACACAATCAGGCCGCGGGGCTTCACCAGCGAGACGGCATGGCGCAGCATCTTCGCCTGGAGTGCTGCGAGCTTGGCGATATCGGCCGGTCCCTTGGTCCACAACACATCGGGGTGGCGTCGTGTCGTTCCAGTCGAGGAGCAGGGTGCGTCGAGGAGAACACCGTCAAGCGGCTCCGCCGGCTTGAACGCAAACAAGTCCTCTTGTACCAGATCCGCCTGCAGTTTCAGCCTGGCCAGGTTCTCCTTCAGGCGCGCAATGCGGTTGGAGGACTGCTCGACCGCCACCACGTGTGCGCCGGCCGCCACAAGTTGCGCGGTCTTGCCTCCGGGCGCGGCGCAGAGATCGGCGATATGCCGGCCCCTGACGTCGCCGAACAGACGCGCCGGAATGCTGGCGGCTGCGTCCTGCACCCACCATTCGCCCTCCTCGTATCCCGCGAGGGAGGAGACTGCACCCTCGAAGGAAGGAAGACGAACACTGCCGGTCGGGAGCAGTCTGCCGTTCAGCCGTTCAGCCCAATTAGCCGCCCCGGATTTGACGGTCAGGTCGATCGCAGGTGGCGTGAGCTGAGCCTCCGAAATGGAGCGTGCCGCATCAGCGCCGTAGGTCGCGGTCAACCGTTCCAGAAACCAGCCAGGAACTGGCGAAACGGAGCGGGTGGCATCGAGAACCTCCTGCTTTTCGCGCACCAGCCGCCGGAGGACGGCGTTGACCAGTTTTGCGAAGCGGCGATTGCGGGGGTCACGATTGGCCTGCTCGACGGCAACATCCACCGCCGCATGTTCGGGCACATCGAGGTGCAGGATCTGTGCGGCAGCGACGATCAGAACATGATGGAGGGCACGCGCCCCTTCCGGCAACGGAGTATCCAGCATGGCAGCCAGTGCCGCCTCGAGGCGGGGCAGGTGGCGGAGAGCGGTCACGAGAATGGCCCGGACAAGCGCCCGGTCGGGCTCGCTCAGCTGCTTGTAGGCCGGGTTTCCGTGAGCAGGGTCGAGGATGCCGTCCAGGGAGATCTTTCTGTCGATCACCGCCGCAAGCAGCTTGGCTGCCGTCGTGCGCGCCTCAAGGCCTGCCTTGGGTGCGCCTCCCGGATGTTTCGTTTTGTCGGTCGCGGATTGCTGCGGCCGCTTGCCGTTCTTTCTTCCTTGGCTCAACTCCAGGGCCCCTTGCGCGGTTCGGATGAACCGCGACCCCACCCGGTTTCGGGGACGGAGCGCGCGGTGCGCGTCGGTCTAGCAGCACCGGGCACGGTCGTCGACCCGCTACCGAACTCGCCAGCCATCTGCTGAAGCGCCGAAATACGGTTTGCTGTATTGGGGTGGGTGGAGAATAGATTATCCATCCGCTCGCCCGACAGCGGATTGATGATGAACATATGCGCGGTGGCAGGGTTGCGCTCGGCGTCATCATTGTGAACCACCTGCGCTGCGCCGGCGATCTTGCCAAGCGCCGAGGCGAGCCACAGCGGATTGCCGCAGATTTCCGCGCCGCGTCGGTCGGCGGAATATTCCCGTGTCCGGCTGATCGCCATCTGCACGAGCATCGCCGCAAGGGGCGCAACGATCATGGCAACCAGCACGCCGATGAATCCCAGCGGGTTGTTGTTGTCGCGATTGCCGCCGAAGAAGAACGCGAAGTTACCCAGCATGGAGATAGCGCCGGCAAGCGTCGCGGTGATCGTCATCGTGAGCGTGTCGCGATTCTGGATATGGGCGAGCTCATGCGCCATCACTCCCGCCACTTCCTCCGGCGTCAGGCGTTGCAGCAGACCCGTGGAAGCGGCAACCGCTGCATTCTGCGGATTGCGGCCCGTGGCGAAGGCATTCGGCTGCGGACTATCGTAGACATAGACCTTGGGCATGGGCAGCCCGGCATTGGCGGAAAGCTGCCGGATCATCTGGAAGAGCTCCGGAGCGTTACGTTCGTCTACCGGCTGGGCCCGATAGGCCGAGAGCACCATCTTGTCCGAATTCCAGTAGGAGAACAGGTTCATGCCCGCTGCGAGCAGAAAGGCTATCATCATCCCGCCTCGGCCTCCGATCAGAAATCCGACCCCCATGAACAGGGCCGTCATGAAGGCAAGAAGCATGGCGGTGCGAATCATGTTCATGGTCGGTCTCCAAACGGCTTTATTGCCGGGGTTGAACGCCCTATGATGTGGTCTATCACCCTTTTCTTTTCAATATTCCGCACAGGCGGAGCGAATGATGCAGCACTCGGATAACGACAACAGCAACACAACGCCGGAAGATATGGCAGCCAGGAAACCGCTTTCCCCGGCCGCGAAGCGCGCGCTGGAGGAGGCTGAGCAACGCCGGCAGGGCGCAAAGGAGAAGGATATGCCCACCGAGATCGGCGGCCGTGGCGGCGCCGATCCCGCCCGGTTCGGTGACTGGGAGATCAACGGCCGCGCAATCGACTTCTAGAGGCAGATAATCCTATTGACTACAGCATCGAGAAGGAATTTATTCCTTTTATGCGCTACCTGCTTCTCTTCATCGTCCTGATCTTGTTCCCGTCGTCTGCTAATTCGGCCGGTAGCGAGATAGCAGGTCCTGTGGAGGCTGAGGTTCTCCGCGTCATTGACGGGGATACGCTGCTTGTCGAGGCAAGGCCTTGGCCGCAGCAGAAGGTTGAGGTCTATGTCCGCATCCGCGGCATCGATACGCCGGAGCTTCGTTCCTCCTGCCCGAGCGAACGACAAGCGGGAGAGGCGGCCAGACGGGCTCTGGAGTCGTTGACGGAGCATGCAGCCTTGCTTCAGCTGAGCCGGATCTCCGGTGACAAGTACTTCGGTCGTGTCGTGGCTGATGTGACAGTGCCCGGAGGAGGCAACGTAGCGGATCACCTTCTCCTCGCGGGACTCGCCGACGGCTACGATGGCGCCAGGAAAGCGGTCAGACCCTGCGCAGTGCCGTAGCACCTGCCAGGCCTTGGAAGGCAGAAGCGGAGAAGAGCGAATGATCGACGATCTTTGGACGACCGAAGAGAGCCTGTGGCTGGACGGCCTCGAAACCTACCGGCAACGGCTTCATCCCGACTGCGTCATGGTGTTTCCATCGCCGACCGGCATTCTTTCCGCCGAGCGGGTACTTGCAAGCCTGGATGGCGTACCGCGCTGGAAGAGCGTGGAGATGAAGCAGCGGACAGCTAAGCAAATGCGGCCTGGGATGGCGCTTCTGACCTATGAGGCCCGTGGAGAACGTGAGCAAGGCCCGCCCTACCACGCATATTGTAGCTCGGTGTATTGTCTTGAAGACGATAGCTGGCGCATCGTATTTCACCAGCAGACACCGGTTTAGGAGAAAGGCCCGCCACCGCTTATGCAGCGGGCCTCCCTTATGGCTTCAGGGCGCCTTGTTCTGGCGGTTCTCGATCAGGTCGTCGACCACGCCCGGATCGGCCAGCGTCGAGATATCGCCAAGCGCACCGAAATCGTCTTCGGCGATCTTGCGCAGGATGCGGCGCATGATCTTGCCCGAGCGCGTTTTCGGCAAGCCCGGCGCGAACTGGATCTTGTCCGGCGTGGCGATAGGGCCGATTTCGCTTCGGACATGCTTGATGAGTTCCTGGCGGAGCGCATCGTCCCCCTCATGGCCCGACATCAGCGTCACGTAGCAGTAGATGCCCTGGCCCTTGACGTTGTGGGGGTATCCGACGACCGCCGCCTCCGACACATAGTCATGCGAGACAAGTGCGGACTCGACTTCCGCCGTACCCAGCCGGTGGCCCGACACGTTGAGCACGTCGTCGACGCGGCCCGTGATCCAGTAGTAGCCATCCTCGTCGCGACGGCAGCCGTCACCGGTGAAGTACTTGCCCTTGTAGGTCGAGAAATAGGTCTGGATGAAGCGCTCGTGGTCGCCATAGACCGTCCGCATCTGGCCCGGCCAGGAGTCGGCGATGCAGAGATTGCCATCCGCCGGTCCCTCAAGGACGTTTCCTTCATTGTCGACGAGTTGGGGCTTGATCCCGAAGAAGGGCACCGTGGCGGAACCCGGCTTCAGCGCCGTGGCGCCAGGCAGAGGGGTGATCATGTGGCCACCGGTTTCGGTCTGCCACCATGTATCGATCACCGGGCATCGGCTATCGCCAACCACGCGGTAGTACCACTCCCAGGCTTCCGGGTTGATCGGCTCGCCCACCGTTCCGAGCAACCGGAGGCTCGAACGGGAGGAACGCTTCACATATTCGTCGCCGGCGCCCATCAGCGAGCGGATCGCCGTCGGAGCCGTATAAAAGATGTTCACGTTGTGCTTGTCGATCACTTCCCAGAAGCGTCCCTGGTCGGGGAAGTTGGGCACACCCTCGAACATCAGCGAGGTCGCGCAGTTCGCCAATGGACCGTAGACGATGTAGGAGTGGCCGGTGACCCACCCGACATCGGCCGTGCACCAGTAGACGTCGCCGTCGTGGTAGTCGAAGACATATTCATGCGTCATTGCCGCATAGACGAGGTAGCCGCCTGTCGTATGCAGAACGCCCTTCGGCTTGCCCGTCGAGCCGGAGGTGTAGAGGATGAAGAGCGGATCCTCCGCCTTCATCTTTACGGGTTCGCAATGGCCCTTCACGCTGGCGATTTCCTGATGGTACCAGAGATCGCGGCCAGGTGCCCATTCGATCTTGCCGCCGGTGCGGCGCACGACCAGGACATTCTTCACGGTCGCATACTGGCGCGCGGCGATGTGGATGGCCTTGTCGGTATTTTCCTTCAGCGGCACCGGCTTTCCGCCGCGCACGCCCTCGTCACAGGTGATCACGAAGCAGGACTGACAGTCGACGATACGGCCCGCCAGGGCCTCCGGCGAGAAGCCGCCGAACACGACGGAATGGACGGCACCGATACGAGCGCAGGCCAGCATGGCATAGGCCGCTTCCGGGATCATCGGCATGTAGATCGTGACGCGATCGCCCTTCTTGACGCCGTGCTTCTTCAGGACATTCGCCAACCGGCAGACCTGGTCGTAGAGCTGGTTGTAGGTGATCTTCTTGTCGATATAGGGGTTGTCGCCTTCCCAGATCAGCGCCGTACGTTCGCCATGGGTCTTCAGGTGGCGATCGATGCAGTTGTAGGAGACGTTCGTCAGCCCGTCCTCGAACCACTTGATCGAAACCCTGCCCTTGAAGGAGGTATTCTTGACCTTCGTGTAGGGCTTGAACCAGTCGATGCGCTTACCGTGCTTGCCCCAGAACTTGTCTGGATCCTCGACGCTCTCCTCGTACCACTTCTCGTATTTGTCCTTGTCGATCAGCGCCATGCTCTTGGTTGCGCGTGACACAGGATATACCTTCTCGGACATGGTCTCCTCCCCATTACGTCGCGAAAGCCGGATCAGCTAATCCGGATCATGTTCCCTTCATACCAGTTGAAACAGGCCCATCAATTAGACAAACGGTTCATGCTGCGCGATATTTGCAATTTGACCGCTTTCCGGTTATAGACGCATCGAATTTCCGGAAATTGTGGTTGATACCCACGGCCCGCGACCCCGGCGCGGACGGACAGAGGAACTATATCCATGGCTCAACAATTGCTCATGCCGAAGGCGACGGCTGTCTGGCTGGTCGACAATACGGCGCTTTCCTTCGACCAGATCGCGCAGTTCTGCAAACTGCACCCGCTCGAGGTCAAGGCTATCGCCGACGGCGAGGCGGCACAGGGCATCAAGGGTCTTGACCCGATCGCGACCGGGCAGCTCTCGCGCGATGAGATCAAGCGCGGCGAAGGCGACGTGAATTACAAGCTGAAGCTGCAGGAGCCGAAGGTCCGGGTTCCCGAATCGAAACGCCGCGGCCCACGCTATACGCCGGTTTCGAAGCGCCAGGATCGTCCGAACGCCATCCTCTGGCTCGTGCGCAACCACCCGGAACTGAAGGACGCACAGATCTCGCGTCTCGTCGGCACGACGAAGTCGACGATTGAGCAGATCCGGGACCGCACCCATTGGAACTCGGCCAACCTGACCCCGATGGATCCGGTTACTCTCGGTCTCTGCAGCCAGATCGACCTGGACCTCGAAGTCGAGAGGGCCTCGAAGGGTCGCCCGCTTCCGACCGCCGAGGAACTGGGAGCAACCCTCCAGTCGGCGACCGAGACCGAGAACCTCGGCTTCGACTATCGCGAGGAGCGCGAGGAGGAAAAGGAGATCGACGCCGACGCCGTCTTCGCCAAGCTGAGCTCGCTCAAGTCCGCGCCGCGCGACGAAGAGGAAGACGATCAGTACTGATCCTTCGGCAATTCAAAGTTCAGATGATGCTAAAAGCCCGCCGGATCAGCGGGCTTTTTCTTTGCATCGTCGATAGATCAGGCCGCCTTCAACGAAGCATCCAGAGGAATTTCGACATCGATCTCGAGCATCGAGAATGTCTCCTCCCGGTCAACCTTGATCTTCACCCGGTCGGAGTCGAGATCGACGTGCTTGGCAATCACTGCAAGTATCTCCTCGCGGAGCACGGCTACAAGGTCGGAACTCGTGGACGCACGCTCATGGGCGAGAAGTACCTGCAACCTCTCCCGCGCCGTCGGCGCAGAACGCTGCTTGCGGAACAGATCGAAGATGCTCATGCCGCCTTCCTTCCAAAGATCTTGCCGAAGAGGCCACGCTTCTCACCCGGAACGGTGATTGGAAGCGCCTCCCCGCAAAGCCGACGGGCGGCATCGAAATAGGCCTGAGCCGGGGCGCTTCGAGCGTCGGCCAGGGTCACCGGGGCCCCGATATTCGAGGCGCGAAGGACGTCCATGCTCTCCGGAATGATGCCGATCAGCGGAATAGAAAGAATTTCCAGGACATCATCAACCTTGAGCATGTCGCCGCGCTCGGCGCGGAGAGGATCATAGCGAGTCAGGAGAAGGTGTTTCTCCATCCGCTCTCCCCGCTCGGCCTTCAACGTCTTGGCGTCCAGAAGCCCTATGATGCGGTCGGAATCGCGAACAGACGAGACTTCCGGATTGGTAACCACCACGGCTATGTCGGCATGGCGCATGGCAAGGGTCGCACCGCGCTCGATGCCAGCAGGGCTGTCGCAGATCACCCAGTCGAAGACGCGCTTCAGTTCGGTGATGACAGTTTCGACACCCTCCGGCGTTAATGCGTCCTTGTCGCGAGTCTGCGATGCAGGCAGCAGGAACAAGGTCTCCAGCCGCTTGTCGCGGATGAGTGCCTGCGGAAGCTTGGCATCACCCTGTATCACGTTGACGATATCGTAGACGACGCGACGTTCCGCACCCATCACCAGGTCGAGATTGCGAAGTCCGACGTCGAAATCGACGACGACCACTTTCTCGCCCTTCTGGGCCAAGGCTGCGCCGAGCGCCGCGGACGATGTCGTCTTGCCGACCCCGCCCTTGCCTGATGTCACTACAATGACTTTCCCCATGGTCTTCTCCTGTGTTCCGGCCTTTCGGCTCAGGCAAGTTTCTCTGCCATTATTGTATCGTTTTCGAGCCAGAGCTGGACGGGCTGGCCCTTCAGGCTGGCTGCCATGTTCTCGGCAACCTGGTAGATGCCGTCGATCGCGAGCAGTTCTGCGTCGAGCTTGCGGCAGAAGATGCGCGCCGAGGAATTGCCGACCGATCCCGCCATGACCCGGCCGCGAAGGGTGCCGTAGATGTGCACGGAACCGCCCGCGATCACTTCCGCGCCCGAGGCGACGGATCCGATCACCGTGACATCACCTTCCGGGAAGATGACGGACTGTCCGGACCGGATCGGCTCGCGGACGATGATCGACTGCAGCGGCGGCCGGACCTCTCGAATGACCTCGGGGGATAGCTTTCCCGCCGGCACTTCGACCGCGGGCTCCTTCGCCATGCTGTCCTTAGAGACGGGGCGGCCACCCTTGAGGGCAGGCGGCATGCCGGGGCCGAGCAGAGAGGGACGTGCGCCCTCGATCCCCATGATGCTGACATTGCGGTCGGCGAAGGCCGTAAGCAGTTCCTTCAGCTGCCCGCGATCAATGTCGAGATCCGTGACGTCCAGGACCACCGGACGCCCGAGGAAAAACCCGGCGGAACGCGAGGCGAGGTCGTCGAGCCTCGTCAGCCACTCGTCGAGGGGCAGGTCAGGCGACAGGACGACCGCAAGAAAGGAGCGGCCCTTGATTCGGATCGAGCGAGCGTCTGTTAGCACTTTGGTCATCTACGTAAAGAAATGGTTAGATCGGTGTAGCGTCGGCATGGTTAACAATACGTTAACTGGCTGGTGCGGAGCTTAAGATGCGCACATGCTGAAATGCGAAAGGCCCCGCGTTCGCAGGGGCCTTTCTGAAAATGGCTAGATTGCGGTCAGGCTGCCGTCTCGGCAGCGCCCTTGGCATATCCCTTGGACTTGAGGATCTCGATGATCTCATCGAGGATCACCGGGTCATCGATGGTGGCAGGCATCTTCCACGGCATCCCATCGGCGATCTTCTGCATCGTTCCACGCAGGATCTTGCCCGACCGCGTCTTTGGCAGTCGTTTCACGACCATCACGGTACGGAAAGCGGCGACGGGCCCGATCTCGTTACGGACGAGGTCGATAACTTCCTTCTCGATCAGCTTCTCGTCGCGGGTGACGTTGTTCTTGAGGACGAGGAAGCCGCAGGGGATCTGCCCCTTGAGGGAATCCGCGACGCCGACCACGGCACACTCCGCGACATCCGGATGCATGGCGCAGACCTCCTCCATCGCACCCGTGGAAAGCCGATGGCCGGCGCAGTTGATGATGTCGTCCGTCCTCGCCATCACGAAGAGGTAGCCATCGTCATCGAGCATGCCGGCATCCGCCGTCTTGTAGTAGCCCGGGAATTCCTCAAGGCACCCTTGACGGAAGCGCTCGTCCGCATTCCAGAAGCTGACGAGGCAACCGGGCGGCAAGGGCAGCTTCACGACGATATTGCCGAGCGTGTTTGCCGGAACCGGATGACCCGCATCATCCAGCACTTCGATCAGATATCCTGGCATGGGCTGCGTCGGCGAACCTGGCTTGAACGGCAACAGCCCCAGGCCCACCGGGTTGCCAACCATGGGCCATCCCGTTTCTGTCTGCCACCAGTGGTCGATCACGGGAACCTTCAGCACCTGCTCGGCCCATTTCAGCGTCTCCGGATCGGCGCGCTCGCCTGCGAGGAAGAGGGCACGCAAGCCGGATAGGTCGTATGTTTCGACAAGCTTTCCCTCCGGATCGTCCCGGCGGATGGCCCGGAACGCCGTGGGGGCCGTGAAAAGGACCTTCACGTCATATTCGGACACGATCCGCCAATAGGTTCCGGCATCGGGAGTTCCGACCGGCTTGCCTTCGAATAGGACGGTTGTGTTTCCGGCAAGAAGCGGGCCATAGACGATGTAGGAGTGCCCGACGACCCAGCCGATGTCGGAGGCGGCCCAGAACACTTCGCCCGGCTCCACCCCGTAGAGATTCTTCATCGTCCAGTTGAGCGCCACCATGTGCCCGCCATTGTCACGGATCACTCCCTTGGGCTGACCCGTGGTTCCAGACGTGTAGAGCACATACAGGGGATCGGTGGCCGTTACCGGCTCGCAATCGACCACCGTGCCGTTGACCTTCTCGATCTCGACCGCCTGGCGGAAATCGACGTCTCCATGCTCATAGCGTAGCGCCGCATGCAGTTCGTCCCGCTGCAAGATGAGGCAGAAATCCGGCTTGACCTTCGCGATGTCGAGCGCGTGGTCGAGCAGGGGTTTGTATGCAACCACCCGGCCAGGCTCCAGTCCGCAACTGGCGCTGATCACGACCTTGGCACCGCAGTCGTCGATCCTGGCGGCAAGCTCATGCGCGGCAAATCCTCCGAATACCACGGAATGGACCGCCCCGAGCCGCGCGCAGGCAAGCATCGAGAAAACAGCTTCGGGGACCATGGGCATGTAGATGACGACGCGGTCGCCTTTGCCCACGCCGTGATTGCGCAACACGGCGGCGATTGCCTGCACCTCGACGAGCATCTCGTCGAAGCTGTACTTCCTCTTGTCGCCGTTCATCGCGCTGTCGTAGATCAGCGCCGTCTGGTCGCCGCATCCCTCGCTCACGTGCCGATCTATGCAGTTGTAGCAAGTGTTCGTCTCACCGCCGACGAACCAGCGTCCATAAACGCCCTGGGCATTGTCGAAGACCTTTTCAATTGGCTTGAACCAGTGAAGCGTCTCCGCCTGACGGCGCCAGAACTCCTCCGGAGCCGCCTGCCATTCCCGATAGATGTCGAAGTATGTGCTCTGCATCTGCTCCTCCCGTGGTCCCAGCGCAGCATTTGGAACCAGTTTAGGATGATGCAGACGGCCACGGAAAGCCAGACTAAAGCTCTAAGGGGGGCTTAACGATTGCCAAAAATGGCCGAGCCCACCCGAACGCTGCTAGCACCGAACTCGATCGCCGTTTCGAAGTCTCCCGACATTCCCATCGAAAGCTTCTGCAAGCCGCACTGATCGGCAAGCTTGGCCAGAAGTGCAAAGTGCGGCCCGGGGTTTTCGTCCGCGGGAGGTATGCACATCAGACCTTCGATCGAAAGCTTAAGCTCGCCCCGGCAGAAGTGAACGAATGCCAGAGTCTCCCTTGGCGCGAGACCAGCCTTCTGCGGCTCCAGCCCGGTATTGACCTGCAAATAGAGACGGGGTTGGCGGTCCTGCCTCTGCATTTCATCGGCAAGCACCCGCGCGATCTTTTCTCGGTCGACGGACTCGATCACATCGAAGAGTGCCACGGCATCGGCGGCCTTGTTGGATTGCAGTGGACCGATCAGGTGGAGTTCAATGTCCTTGAACTCCTCCTTCAGTGCCGGCCATTTCCCTTGGGCTTCCTGAACGCGATTCTCCCCGAACACCCGCTGACCGGCCGCGATGACTGGACGGATCGCCTCCGCATCGAAGGTTTTCGACACGGCCACCAGCGTCACAGACTGCGGCTGCCGTTTTGCCCTTCGCTCTGCGTCCGCGATCCGTGTCAGCACATCCTGCAGCCGTTCCTCTGACGTCATCTCGTTTCCCTCGCGCTCGCTATCAAAGGTCGCACACCGCTTAGCTGGCTCCTATCCGCCTGCCAAGCCGCGCTTGTGCTCGGCGCCAAACTTTACCCGGCGAGATGCCCGGAAAACTTGACGCTTGCAGGGTTTCATGATGAAGGTCTGACCAATCCCAGTCTGCATTTACCCCGGAATATCATAGAAATGGCGAGTGAACGTTACAATCCGCGCGACGCCGAGCCGCGCTGGCAGAAGATCTGGAGCGAAGCCAAGGTCTTCGAGACCGACAACGCTGACCCGCGCGAGAAATATTACGTCCTCGAGATGTTCCCCTATCCCTCCGGCCGCATTCACATGGGCCACGTCCGCAACTATGCCATGGGCGATGTTGTGGCGCGCTACAAGCGGGCGAGGGGCTATAACGTCCTCCACCCGATGGGCTGGGATGCCTTCGGCATGCCGGCCGAGAACGCCGCGCGCGACAACAAGGTACACCCCAAGGAGTGGACCTATCAGAACATCGCATCAATGAAGGCCCAGCTGAAGGCAATGGGCCTCTCGCTCGACTGGTCGCGGGAATTCGCCACGTGCGACGTCGACTACTACCACCGGCAGCAGCATCTTTTCCTCGACATGATGGAAAAGGGGCTCGTCTACCGTAAGCTCTCCAAGGTCAACTGGGACCCCGTCGACCACACCGTGCTTGCCAACGAACAGGTTATAGACGGACGCGGCTGGCGATCCGGCGCTCTGGTGGAGCAGCGTGAGCTGGTGCAGTGGTTCTTCAAGATCACCGACTTCAGCCAGGATCTGCTGGACGCCCTCGATACGCTCGATCAGTGGCCCGAAAAGGTCCGTCTGATGCAAAAGAACTGGATCGGCCGGTCGGAGGGGATGACGATCCGTTGGGAGCTTGTGGCCGAAACCGTACCGGCAGGCCAGTCTGAGGTGACGGTTTATACGACCCGTCCCGATACCCTCTTCGGCGCCTCCTTCCTGGCGATCGCGGCAGATCATCCGCTGGCAAGGGAAGCAGCAGCCGCGAATCCGGCTATCGAAGCCTTTGCCGACGAGTGCCGCAGGCACGGTACTTCGCTGGCAGCGCTTGAAACCGCCGAAAAGAAGGGTATGGACACTGGTATCCGGGTCAGGCATCCGCTCGATCCAAGCTGGGAGCTACCGGTCTACATCGCCAACTTCGTATTGATGGACTATGGTACCGGCGCGATCTTCGGCTGCCCATCGGGCGACCAGCGCGACCTGGATTTTGCGCGCAAGTACGATCTCCCCGTAGTGCCGGTCGTTATGCCGGCAGGCGACGACGCAGGGAATTTCACGATCGGTGACACTGCCTACGATGGCGATGGCGTGATGATCAACTCGCGCTTCCTCGACGGCCTCTCAACCGAAGAAGCGTTCGAGACGGTCGCCAGACGGTTGTCGGAGACGATGCTTGGCAACAAGCCCCAAGGCGAGCGCAAGGTGAACTTCCGCCTGCGGGACTGGGGCATCTCGCGCCAGCGTTACTGGGGCTGCCCGATCCCCGTGATCCATTGCGAGGTATGTGGTGTCGTCCCGGTCCCAAAGAAGGACCTGCCGGTCCGGCTTCCCGACGACGTGACCTTCGACCAACCCGGCAATCCGCTGGACCGACATGCGACATGGCGTCACGTCGCCTGCCCGCAATGTGGCGGTGACGCCCGTCGTGAGACCGACACGATGGACACCTTCGTCGATTCCAGCTGGTACTTCACCCGCTTCACGGCACCTTGGCAGGATGAGCCGACGGATCCGAAGGCGGCTAACCATTGGCTGCCGGTGGACCAGTATATCGGTGGCATCGAGCACGCCATCCTCCATCTTCTCTACTCGCGGTTCTTTACCCGCGCGATGAAGGAAACAGGCCATGTCGAAGTGAAGGAGCCATTCAAGGGTCTCTTCACTCAGGGCATGGTCGTCCATGAGACTTACCGCCGCGGCAGCGGGCCATCGGGGGAATGGGTTGCGCCCGCCGATATCCGTATCGAGGAAACTGACGGGAGGCGCCGTGCAACATTGCTCGCAACCGGCGAGGAAATCGCGATTGGCTCGATCGAGAAGATGTCGAAGTCGAAGAAGAACGTGGTCGATCCGGACGACATCATCGCGTCCTACGGAGCCGACACCGCCCGCTTTTTCGTACTCTCCGATTCACCGCCGGACCGCGACGTCATCTGGTCGGAAGCCGGCGTGGAGGGCGCACACCGCTTTACTCAGCGTCTTTGGCGTCTGATCTCGGAAGCGGCCGACAATCTCAAAGGAGTGGCGCCGGCACCGGCACGCGAAGGCGAGGCACTGGCCGTTTCCCAAATTGCCCACAGGACGCTGAAGGCGGTCCAGGATGATTATGACAAGCTCTCCTTCAACAAGGCCGTCGCGCGTATCTACGAACTAGTGAACGCGCTCGCAGCACCCCTGGCGCGGGTCGCTGCTGGCGAAGGCGATGCCGTGTTCCGTGGCGCCGTTCGGGAGGCCGCAGAAATTCTCGTTCAGATCGTCGCGCCAATGACCCCACACTTGGCCGAGGAGTGCTGGGCAGCGCTCGGCAACGGCCGAATGTTGGCGCAGGCCGCATGGCCACGCTATGATGATGCACTGGTGGTCGAGAACGAGATCATGCTTCCGGTGCAAATCAACGGCAAGAAGCGGGCAGAATTGACAATCGCTCGTGACGCAGAACAAGATGCCGTCCAGGCAGCGGTTCTGCAGCTGGATGCGGTGCGCTCCGCCCTGGATGGCCGGCAGCCGAAGAAGATCATCCTCGTTCCACAAAGGATCGTGAACATTGTCGTCTGACACCCTCCGCACCCTTCGCCTGATCGGCGCCGTCGTTTCGGGCATCATCTTTGTGGCCGGGTTGGCGGCGTGTCAGGTGCGTCCGCTCTATGGTGAAGCGTCCGGCAGCGGCGCCGCGCTTGCAGGTGTCGGCTTCTCCGATGCTGGAACGCGGGTAGGGCAGGTTGTTCGAAACCATCTCGTCTTCCTCACATCTGGAGGCAGTGGGGAAGCAGCGAACCCCTCGTATCAGGTAGAGCTGAGTGTTTCGTCGAGCTACAGTGATATCCTTGACGATGAAGACGCGGGTCAGCTTCAGCCAGGGCGTGTCATCGTGGTAGGATCGTACACCTTGTCCCGCGTTTCTGATGGAGAGATCCTCAAGAGAGGCAGCAGGACGGCCACTGCGCTGCTGGATGTCTCGCGCCAGGAGTTTGCGGAGCTCCGCTCAGTTCGGGATGCGGAAAACCGGGCAGCACGAGAGGTGGCCGAGTTCATCCGCGCCGATCTCGCCATTGCCTTGGCAAACCAGCCGCCACCGCAGGTGACATGGCAGAAATAAAGTCACATGAATTCGATCGTTTCGCCGAAAAGGCACATGAACTCTATCGCGTGTTCGTCATTTACGGCCCCGATCGCGGCCTTGTATCCGAACGTGCTGCGCTGCTTGCACGCAAGACTGGCATTGCTCAGGAGGATCCCTTTGCGACGCTAAAGCTTGACGTTTCGGACCTGCAAAGCGATCCGGGCCGCCTGCTTGACGAAGTGAACTCCCTTGGTCTCTTCGGCGACAAAAAGCTCGTCTGGCTTCGAAATGCCGCCAACGAGAAGGCGGTGGTCGATGCTCTCGCTGTCCTTGCCGAGGGGAGTCCCCCCGCCAATACCCTGATTATCGAGGCGGGCGACCTCAAGAAGGGCAGCGGCTTGCGGAAGATTGCAGAGCCTGCAAAGACGATCGCGATAACCCCCTGCTACCCCGACGACATCAAGGCGCTGAACGCTCTCATCGATACTTTGCTCGCGGAGGATGGCCTGTCGATCTCGCCTGCAGCACGGCATCAGCTGCTCGATTTGCTGGGCGGCGACCGCGTAGCGTCGCGCAACGAGGTCCGGAAACTTGCGCTCTACTGCCGGGGAAGGGGCATGGTCGAGGAGGAAGACGTGACCGCGATTATCGGTGACGCGAGTAGCGTATCACCGGATGAGGCGGTCGACGCGGTCCTTACAGGTGATCTAGCGGCGCTCCGCCATGCGCTGCAGAAGATCGAAACCTCGCGGACACCGGTATTTCTCGTCCTTCAATCCTGTCTGAAGCAGTTCCAGATGATGGAACTCATGCGAACTGAAATGGACGACAAGAAAGTCCAGGCATCTCAGGTCATGATGACGCTCGGGCGGCACATTCACTTCAAGCGCAAGCCGCTGATCGAAAGGGCTCTCGAACGCTGGCGCACGGAAGCGCTGTCTCGAGAGGGACATCGCCTCCAGTCTGCGATCCTGCAATCTCGCCAAAGGCAAAGCTTGGAGCAGAGCATCGCGTTTCAAACGCTGATGGCGATTGCGCTGCAATCTGCTCGTCAGCAGAGATAATCAGCGCCGCTCCAGGAGTCGGCAGATCTCTTCCAGTTGATCGAGCGTCCGGTAATTGATGCGGATCTGGCCAGGGCCGCCCTTGTGGTTGATCCTGACCTCCAGACCAAGCGAGTCCGACAACGTCCGCTCCAGTGCGAGTGTATCGGAATCCTTTTTCTCTACCTTGGATTGATTATGCTCAGACTGTGCCTTGATGTCGTTCTGGGCCAGCCGCTCCGCATCCCGAACCGACATTCCCTTGGCGACGATCGTACGAGCTAGGGAAAGCGGATTGGATGTCGTGATAAGCGCCCTGGCATGGCCAGCAGACAATTCGCCGGAGGCAAGCATGTCACGGACAGGCTCCGGGAGCTTCAGGAGCCTGAGGCTGTTGGCCACATGGCTGCGACTTTTGCCGATGATCCCGCCGAGGTCATTCTGGGTATAGCCGTATTCTGCGATGAGTTGATCGTAACCCAACGCCTCTTCCAGAGGATTGAGGTCGGCACGCTGTACGTTCTCGACGATCGCGATCTCTAAAGCCGTCCGGTCATCGACGTCCCTAACAATGACGGGAATCTCGTGAAGCCCGGCGAGCTGTGCAGCGCGCCAACGCCGCTCTCCAGCGATGATCTCGCACCGGTCGCCGACCGGCCGGACGACCACGGGCTGAACGATTCCATGCTGGCTGATCGAACTGGCGAGATCCTGGAGCTCCGCCTCATCGAACTGCCGCCGCGGATTTCGCGGATTTCGGCTGACATACTCTATCGGGACCATCCGGTCGGGACTGATCTCCTTTGGTGCGGCGTCAACGGGCAGGGGCTGATCCATCTGCCCGATCAATGCGGCAAGTCCCCGACCAAGGCGGCGCTTCGAAAGATCATCACTCATACTTCGTCCTTCCGTTAGGCCGCTTTTCGCCGACGTTCACGCTGGATCACTTCCGACGCCAGCTGCAGATAGGCCTGGCTGCCGGCGCATTTCAGATCATAAAGGATCGCAGGTTTTCCGTAGCTGGGAGCTTCGGAAACACGGACATTGCGCGGGATCAGCGTATGGTAGACCTTGTCCCCGAGATAGGTGCGGACATCGTTCACCACCTGCTGCGCCAGATTGTTCCGTGAGTCGAACATGGTGAGCACGATACCCTGGATGTCGAGGGTGGGATTAACCGTTTGGCGAACCTGATTCACCGTCTCGAGTAGCTGGCTCAAACCCTCCAGTGCAAAGAACTCGCACTGCAGCGGAACGAGAACGGATTGCGCTGCGGCCATGGCATTCATAGTCAGCAGGTTGAACGACGGCGGGCAATCGACGATGATATATGTATAAGGCATCGCGGCCGAGAGCGATCGCTTGAGCCTGAACACCCGATCAGCTTCTTGCGATATCTCCATCTCAAGCCCGAGGAGATCCATGGTCGAGGGGACGATAGAAAGGTTGGGCACAGCCGTCGGCAGGACCGTCTGTTCGACGGAATGAGTACCCATCAGAACGTCGTAGGATGACAATTCCCGATCTCTTCGATCGATTCCAAGGCCGGTACTGGCATTTCCCTGTGGGTCCAGGTCGATGATCAGCACGGTTTCGCCAATGGCTGCAAGCGCCGTGGCGAGATTGATGGCAGTCGTGGTCTTGCCCACCCCACCCTTTTGGTTGGCTATTGTGATGATACGATTGCCGTTAGTCATGCCGCACCTGACGAGGCTAGATCAAACCTTTGGCCGGAGTCCGCTGATCTCGAGGATCACCGAGTCGTTCTCGACGGCACTGGGATGTATTATCAGATCAAAGTCCCAGTCGCTACGCGCTTTCTCTACCTCGCGCTGGTAATCCCGGCCTTTATGGAAAAGGGCACGGCAAGATTTGTCGATCATCCAGGAGGAGGAGTATCGAAGCAGCAGGTTGAGCTCCGCCAGTGCGCGGGCGGATATCATGTCGCAGTGGAGAATCTCTTTCTGAGCCTCTTCGATGCGGACAGGATGCACAGAGCCCCGTGCCGCGCACTCCATGAGCGCCACCCGTAGGAACGCGGCCTTCTTCTGATTGCTTTCGACGAGATGCACGAAGCCCTCATTTCGCTCAGCAAGCATAATGGCCGTCACGATGCCAGGGAATCCACCGCCCGAGCCGAGATCAATCCATACGGCTGGCTGCGGATTGATCTGAAATATCTGGGCACTGTCCGCGATGTGACGGCTCCAGAGCTCTTCCAGGGTCGATGGTGCAACGAGATTGATGCGCCTCGCCCACTTTTGGAAAAGCTCCGCGAAATGCTCTAGCCGCTGATGCGTTTCACGTGAAACAGGCTTGCCGTTCAGCAACATTATGATACGCGGCCCTCTTTCCCCTGCCTACGAAGATTGGCAAGCAGAAGGGCGGACGCGGCTGGAGTCATACCTTCAATTCGGGAAGCTTGCGCCAGATTGGCTGGTCTCTTGCTGGATAACTTCGTCTTCAACTCATTCGAGAGACCAGAAAGTACGTGGTAGTCAAAGTCTGGTGGTATGGACACCCCCTCATCACGCCGGAGAGCCAGGATATCGCTCTCCTGCCGCTCCAGATAGACCGCATAACCGGCTTCAATCTTGAGAGCAGCCGCGATGCGTTCCGACATCGCGTGCAGTTCCGGCCAGATCGCGCGGATCTTGCCTGGATCGATATCAGGATAGGCAAGAAGGTCCATGGCCGTGCGGCGTTGTCCATCCCGGTTAAGGCTTATACCGAATCGTTCCGCTTCGTTTGGAGTCAGCGAAACACCTCTCAGCTGACTCCGCCAATCCGCAAGGTCGTTCTGGTACCTCTCAAATCGTTCCTTTCGTACCGTCGAAACCAGGCCTAGCGCAATACCCAGCGGTGTAAGCCGCTCATCAGCATTATCGGCTCGGAGCGAAAGCCGGTATTCGGCGCGCGAGGTGAACATCCGATAGGGTTCAGTGACTCCTCGGCTGGTCAGATCGTCGATCATAACGCCAATATAGGAGCTGGACCGACTGAAGGTATGCGTATCGTGGCCACCCGCAAGACGAGCGGCATTGAGCCCCGCCACAAGCCCCTGCGCCGCAGCTTCCTCATATCCTGTGGTTCCATTGATCTGCCCGGCAAGGAAAAGCCCGGGCATCTTCCGGAGTTGCAGAGATGGAGAGAGCTCTCGAGGATCGACGTGGTCGTACTCGATGGCGTAGCCGGGCTGCAGGATCCGAGTGTGTTCGAGTCCCGGTATGCTATGGATAAAAGCTTCCTGTACATCGGCGGGCAGGGAGGTGGAAACGCCGTTGGGATAGACCGTATTATCGTCAAGGCCCTCTGGCTCCAGGAAGATCTGATGACCGTCCCGTTCGCCGAAGCGGACGATCTTGTCTTCAATTGAGGGGCAGTAACGCGGGCCAACGCCTTCGATCTGGCCGGAATACATAGCTGATCGGTGAATGTTCTCTTCAATGATCCGATGAGTGACGCTGGTCGTTCGGGTGATACCGCAGGCAATTTGCGGCGTCGTTATGGCCTCCGTGAGGAAAGAGAACGGCACCGGATCTTCATCTGCCTCCTGGCGCCCGATACCGTCCCAGTCGATTGTGGTTCCATCAAGCCGGGCGGGCGTGCCGGTCTTAAGCCGGCCAAGGCGTAAACCGAGTCGTTCAAGGGTTGCCGATAGGCCGACTGACGGTCCTTCGCCCATTCGCCCCGCCGGAAAGCGTTCAGATCCGATATGAATGAGGCCGCGCAGGAAGGTGCCGGTCGTCAGAACGGCCGCCGCGCATGCGTACCGTTGACCATCCGAGAGGATAATGCCTGCAACTTTCCCTTCCGTGACGTCCAAGTCAAAAACATCGCCCTCGACCACATCAAGATTGACATGGTTGAAAATCTCGCGCTTCATTCCTTCACGATATAGCTTCCGATCAGCCTGCGTACGCGGCCCACGAACAGCCGGGCCCTTGCGCCGATTCAGCATGCGAAACTGGATACCGGCTGTGTCCGCGACGCGGCCCATTAGGCCATCCAGCGCATCCACTTCCCGAACCAGATGGCCTTTGCCGAGGCCGCCAATCGCAGGATTGCAGGACATCACGCCGATCGTGTCTCGGCGATGTGTCACAAGCGCCGTCCGCGCTCCCGTCCGTGCTGCGGCGCTGGCCGCCTCACACCCCGCGTGGCCTCCGCCGATTACGATTACGTCATAGCGCTTGTTCATGGTCCACCTGCGGTGAGTGTTTCACGTGAATCACGTCACTTGCCGATACAAAACTGTGAAAATATGACATCGAGCAGCTGCTCAACGTCCACCTGGCCCGTAATTCGACCCAAGGCGGTCCTTGCTCGTCGCAGATGCTCTGCGCGCAGCTCCAACTCAGTTTCCTCTAGCGCTGATCGGAGATGAAGGGAAGTATCTTGCAGCAACGCCACTTGTCGACCACGCATCGGCGCAGCTGAGCCGTCCCAAGCCGATTGAATCCGGCTAACGATCGACTTGCGAAGTGAGCCTACTCCTTCACCCGTTACGGTCGACAGGCATATATCATAAATAGGTGCCCGCGGGTGAATGTCGAGCTTTGTCCCGACACGGAGCGCATTCGGCGCCAGAGGAGCCTGCGAAGGTTCCCAACCGATTTCCTCCAGGTACAGAACTAGATCTGCCGTGTTAATCAACTGCCGCGCTCGGCGGACGCCCTCTTGCTCGATTACGTCCGAAGATTCGCGGATACCCGCCGTATCAAAAACGCGCACCAGATATCCATCGAGATCAAGATCAACGTGCAGCACATCGCGGGTGGTTCCCGCCAAATCGGTGACGATCGCCACGTCTCGCTGCGCCAGGTAGTTCAGCAGGCTCGATTTTCCAGAATTCGGCGGCCCGACGATCGCGATTTTGAAACCATCGCGAATGATCTCCCCCCCTTTTGCCGCTTCCAGATGCTTCTCCAATTCGGTGCGAACAGCGGCGATATCCGCCGTGACGCGTTCCCCTACGGACCCGGGTACGTCGTCTTCGTCGGCGAAATCGAGTTCAGCTTCAATCATGGCTCGGGCATGGGTGAGCCTGCGGGCCCAGTCATCATACAGATGAGACTGCCGACCGAAGCTCTGTTCCACTGCGAGACGACGTTGCATCTCGGTCTCTGCCACGATCAGCTCCGCCAGACCTTCCGCCTCCACCAAGTCCAGACGGCCGTTCTCGAAGGCCCTGCGCGAAAACTCACCTGCTTCCGCCAACCTCAAGCCGGGTAACGCCGCAAGTTGCGAATAGACGGCGTTCACCACCGCACGGCTTCCATGCAGTTGGAGTTCGACAACATCTTCCCCTGTGAAGGAATGCGGTGCTGGAAAGGTCAAGACGAGGGCTTCGTCAATCAGTTGCTCTTCCCGATCCAGTATCCTCCGGAGTGCCGCCTCGCGTGGGGGAGGTTGCCTGCCTCCTATCAGTCGCATCAGTGCAGGGAATGCCGCCGGGCCACTAATACGCAGGACAGCGACACCCGCCGGCAAGCTACCGCTGGAAAGCGCGAAGATCGTATCTGTCGTGACACTCATCCTGGCTGCCTCGACCGGAAAGCCAAAAGCGCCCGGCCGGGCCGAGCGCTTTTTTCGCGTGAATCCGGCTAATGATTAGGTGTTCATCGAGTCGAAGAAATCGCCGTTGTTCTTCGTCTGCTTCAACTTGTCGATAAGGAACTCGATCGCATCGGTCGTGCCCATAGGCGCAAGGATACGGCGAAGCACGAAGATCTTCTGCAGGTCCTGGCGCGGCACGAGGAGATCCTCCTTGCGTGTACCGGACTTGAGAATGTCCATGGCAGGGAAGATGCGCTTGTCGGCAACCTTGCGGTCCAGGACGATTTCGGAGTTGCCGGTTCCCTTGAACTCTTCGAAGATGACTTCGTCCATGCGGCTGCCGGTGTCGATCAGCGCCGTCGCAATGATCGTCAGTGAACCGCCTTCCTCGATGTTGCGGGCGGCACCGAAGAAACGCTTCGGGCGCTGCAGCGCGTTGGCATCGACACCACCGGTCAACACCTTGCCGGATGATGGTACCACGGTGTTGTAGGCGCGGCCGAGACGAGTGATTGAATCCAGCAGGATGACGACGTCGCGTCCATGTTCCACAAGGCGCTTTGCCTTCTCGATTACCATTTCGGCAACCTGAACGTGGCGCACAGCCGGCTCATCGAAGGTGGAGGAGACAACCTCGCCCCGGACCGATCTCTGCATGTCCGTCACTTCTTCCGGACGCTCGTCAATGAGGAGGACGATCAGATAGCATTCCGGATGGTTGGCGGTGATGGAATGCGCGATGTTCTGCAACAGCACCGTCTTGCCTGTTCGCGGCGGGGCAACGATCAGGCCGCGCTGACCCTTGCCGAGCGGTGCCACGAGATCGATCACACGCGCCGACAGATCCTTGGATGTCGGGACATCGAGTTCCATCTTGAACCGCTCATTGGGATAGAGCGGCGTCAGGTTGTCGAAGTGGACCTTGTGACGGATCTTCTCCGGATCGTCGAAATTGATCGTGTTGACCTTCAGAAGCGCGAAATATCGCTCGCCCTCCTTCGGACCGCGGATAGGCCCTTCGACAGTATCGCCCGTCTTCAGCGAAAACCGGCGGATCTGGGAGGGTGAAATGTAGATGTCATCCGGGCCAGGAAGGTAGTTGGCGTTCGCGGAGCGAAGGAAGCCAAAGCCATCCTGCAGGACTTCCACCACGCCTTCGCCGATGATTTCCACATCCTGGCTGGCCAGAACCTTCAGGATCGCAAACATAAGCTCCTGCTTGCGCATCGTGCTGGCGTTCTCGACCTCGAGCGATTCGGCAAAGGTCAGCAGGTCGGTCGGCGACTTGCTCTTGAGTTCTTGAAGCTTCATTTCAGCCATGAAGGGACCACGTTGGAGGCGATGAGGGAAAAGGGCGTGCCGGTGAAAATCTCGCCGCGGAGATTTCCGGGGAGGAGTGGGATTACAAGCATGCCACGAGATGAGATGGCAGGAAAATAGCGAGTCATGCCGGTCCTCGCAAGGGGGAAACGTGCAGGTGCCGGCAGAAACCCGCAATCAGAAGGGCTTCACGACGACCAGTATGACGATCGCGATCATCAGCAGGGTGGGCGCCTCGTTCATCATTCGCCAGTAACGAGCCGTTCGACGCGGCCCATCGGCGGCGAAAGCCCGCACCGCCCGGCTTAACATGACATGCACCACCGTCAGGAGAACCACGAGCGCGATCTTGGCGTGCAGCCAACCTCCCTGGAAGGCAAAGCTCTCCCAGGCGAGGTAGAGGCCCAGCAGCCAGGTGATCATCATCGCCGGGTTCATGATCACCTTCAGCAGGCGACGCTCCATCACTTTGAAGGTCTCCGACTGGACGGAACCCACTTCGGCGTCCGTATGGTAGATGAACAGCCGCGGAAGGTAGAACAGACCTGCCATCCACGAGATCACCGCAATGATGTGCAGGGCCTTCATCCAAAGCCCGAAACTGTCCGGCTGAAGAACATAAAGGACGGCGATCAGCGCCACGAAGACGCCGATCGCGACAAAGGCTTTCCGTGACGCGCTCCGTCCGACAGCTTCACTCGTTTGCCGATCCACATCCATCATGGCTTGTGTCCCCGGACCCGATGGACCAGATCGCTCACATGCGCGGGATCCGCCTCCGGCGTAATGCCGTGGCCGAGATTGAAAATCAGCGGTCCATTTCCGAGTGCCTGCAGGATCGCATCTATACCCTCCTCAAGGGGCTGCCCCCCCGCGACAACCCGCATCGGATCTAGATTTCCCTGTATTGGACCATCCTTCTGCAACTCCGCGGCAAAGGAGAGGGGAACGCTCCAATCAAGACCAATGGCATTCGCATCGGTATCCTGGCGATAAGACCTCAAGTTCATGCCCGCGCCTTTGGCGAAGGCAATGATCTTCGCACCAGGACGCGCTGCTCGCACCGTCCGGATCATGCGCGCCACCGGCCGAACTGCATAGGCCTTAAACTCACGCTCACCGAGAACTCCCGCCCACGAGTCGAAGATCTGCACCGCATCCGCACCGGCATCGATCTGCGCGATCAGGTACTCCGCCGAAACATCGGCAAGAAAATCGAGAAGCCGCAGAAACAGGTCCGGATTGCGGTAGGCGAATAGCCGCGCCGGTGCCTGGTCCGGCGTCCCATGACCCGCGATCATGTAGGTCGCCACCGTCCATGGCGCACCACAAAAACCGAGAAGCGTCGTCTCCTCCGGAAGCTCGCGGCGAAGGCGGCGGACGGTTTCAAGCACAGGGGCAAGATGCGAGAGCACACCCTCCGCATTCAGCTTCTCGATGCCTGCAACATCGATTGGGTCCATTTGCGGCCCCTCACCCTGCACGAAGCGGACATTGCGTTTCAAGGCATCCGGAATGACGAGGATATCGGAAAACAGGATTGCTGCGTCAAAACCGTATCTGCGGATCGGCTGCAGGGTTACCTCGACCGCATAGTCCGGAGAATAACAGAGATCCAGAAAGCTTCCGGCCTTCGCTCTCGTTTCCCGATATTCGGGGAGGTAACGGCCTGCCTGCCTCATAAGCCAGATGGGAGGAGGCGTGACCGTTTTGCCTTCCAGCACGTCGACAATCTTCCGGGATGGGCCGGGCACATGTTTCTCCTAAAATAGATAAAGATCTTTATAGGGTTTCTATTTCTTAGAGTCGGTGGGTATCAAGGATTAAACGTCATCCCCCATTGCCGCGACGATCCGCCGCCCACCTACGATCGCGTGAAGAGACTTATCCACGTTAGACACCCAGAGCGTGGATAAACGGATTCGTGATATGAAATCAGGATGATGCCGATCTCACAGAATGTCATCACCTGTGGAAAATCTGTTGACTTTCATCATCGAACCAAGGCTTGTCCACATTGTAAACAGACAGCCCCTGACGTTCTTCGTACGCCATCGAGGTGTGGATAAAACGGAGGTTATCCCGCGCCTCGAGCTCCGCATGGCTAAACCCCACCCGCTCTCCCGGTTTATCAACAGAGGGACTAGAACAGCGTGGAGAACCGCAAAAACTACTTTCATCTGCACCTGATTTCTGACTCGACGGGGGAGACTCTGATCTCGGCGGGCAGGGCGGTCTCGGCGCAATTTCAGGCCTATGCGGCCATCGAGCACATCTACCCGCTGGTCAGAAGCCGCCGCCAGCTCGCATCCGTATTGGAATCGATCGACCGCGAACCCGGCATCGTTCTCTATACGATCGTGGACGAGGAACTCGCCCGCCTGCTCGACCTCCGCTGCCGCGATCTCGGCACCCCGTGTGTCAATCTGCTCGAACCGGTAATGACGACCTTCCAGACCTATCTCGGCTCCCCCTCCCGTCGGCGGGTCGGTGCTCAACATGCACTCGACGCCGATTATTTCGCCCGGATGGAAGCGTTGAACTTCACCATGGATCACGATGATGGCCAGTTGCCAGAGGATTATGATCAGGCAGACGTGGTGCTGATCGGCATAAGCCGGACGTCGAAGACGCCGACAAGTATCTATCTCGCCAATCGCGGCATCAAGACTGCCAACCTGCCTGCTGTGCTCGACATGGAGCTTCCGGATAGTCTGCTGAGGGCGACGCGACCGCTGATCGTCGGCCTCATCGCGACCTCCGATCGCATTGCCCAGGTGCGTGAAAACCGCGAGCTCGGTGTGACCCAGGGCTTCGATCGTCGGGACTATACCGATCGGGCAAATATCCAGGAGGAGCTGAAATATGCCCGCAGCCTTTGCGCCCGCCACGGATGGCCGTTGATCGACGTCACCCGGCGATCGATAGAAGAGACAGCGGCGGCTATCGTTGCGTTGCGGCCCCGCCTCAGGTAAGCGAAACGAACGATACCCGGACCCCTCTTCCATGACGTCTCTCATTCTCGCCTCGGCCAGCCCCTTTCGGCGCATGCTGCTGCAAAATGCCGGGCTTGCATTCGATGCTCACGCGGCAGCCATTGATGAGCGGGCCATTGAAGAGCGTCTGCAGGAGATACACGCCAGCCCGGAACATGTCGCTGTGGAGCTTGCAAAGGCAAAGGCGCTCGATGTCAGCCGCCAGTTCCCGGGAATGCTGGTCCTGGGTAGCGACCAGACGATGTCGCTCGGAGAGCGCGTTTTCCATAAACCCGCCGACCTTGACGAAGCCCGCAGCCACATCGCCACCCTTGCGGGAAAGACCCATAGGCTCAACAGCGGTATTGCGCTGGTTCAGGACGGAGTGGTTCTCTGGGAGCACGTCTCGAGCGCAGACATGACGGTTCGCCGCCTGAGCGAAGCGTTCATCGAACGTTACGTCGACCGATGCGGCGAGAAGCTCCTGTCGAGTGTCGGGGCATACCAACTCGAGGGGGAGGGTATTCATCTCTTTTCAGCAATCGACGGCGACTACTTCACAATCCTGGGGCTTCCCATGTTGCCACTCCTCGCAAAGCTGCGGAAACTTGGAGCCATCGATGGCTGATTCACGTGAAACGGGGATCACGGCCTTCGTCGCCGGCTGGCCCGTGAAGCATTCACGCTCGCCGCTTATCCATCGGCACTGGCTGAAGACCTTCGGCATTGACGGCGACTACCGGGTCGAGCCCGTAAAACCAGAAGACTTTCCGGCTTTCGTTGCAGAATTGAAATCCGGCGGTTCGATCTATGCAGGCGGAAACGTCACGATCCCCCACAAGGAGGCAGCCAGCGCGCTGGCGGACCACTGCGATACCGTCGCCGAGGAACTGGGAGCCGCCAATACGCTCTGGATGAAGGACGGACACCTCTGGGCAACCAATACCGATGTCCACGGCTTCGCTGCGAACCTAGATGAGCGCCATCCCGGATGGGACCGGGTCTCCAGGGCGGTCGTTCTCGGTGCAGGCGGCGCCAGCCGAGCTGTCATTCGAGCACTTCGCGATCGCGGTATCTCCGAAATCAACGTCGTCAACCGCACGCTCTCGCGGGCTGTCGAACTCGCAGATCGGTTTGGACCGACCATCCATGCCCATTCTATGGCGGCGCTATCGGAAGTTATTCAAGGCGCTGGTCTCTTTATCAACACGACGTCCCTCGGCATGGACGGACATGATGTTCCCCCGATCGACTTTTCAGCCATGTCGACTGGAGCACTTGTCACCGACATCGTCTACGTTCCGCTACAGACACCGATCCTGAAGCAGGCCGAAGCCCAGGGCCGGGCAACGGTAGACGGACTGGGAATGCTGCTTCATCAGGCTGTGCCTGGCTTTGAACGGTGGTTTGGGATCAGGCCTCAGGTCGACGAGACCTTGCGTTCACTGGTTATCGCCGACATGGAAAGGCAGCCATGATCGTCGTCGGCTTGACGGGCTCCATCGGAATGGGAAAGTCGACCACGGCGAGGATGTTTGCGGAAGCGGGAATCCCGGTCAACGACGCCGACGCTGTAGTTCATGATCTCTACCGGTCCGAGGCCGTCGCGCCGATCGGCGACGCCTTTCCGGGGAGTATCAGAAACGGTATGGTCGACAGGCAGGAGCTTGCTCGGCAACTCGCGGAGAATCCGGCTAAGTTCCGTAGTCTGGAGGCGATCGTCCATCCTCTTGTTCGCAGGCGGGAAGGCGAATTCGTGGAGGCCAATCGAGTAGCGGGCACCGAGATGGTCGTTCTCGACATCCCCTTGCTCTTCGAGGTCGGGGGTGAGGATCGAGTGGATGTCATCGTGGTCGTGACCTGTGATCCACAGATACAAAGGGCACGGGTTCTTGCGCGACCCGGCATGACCGAGGAAAAATTGAACATGATTCTGTCCCGGCAGATCCCGGATCAGGAAAAGCGCCGTCGAGCAGATTTCCTTATTGATACCGGAAGGGGATTGGAAGCAGCCCGGCAGCGCGTCGACGAAGTCATCGCAGCCCTGCAATCCGGAAAGAGAAGCGAGACAGCCAGTGCGTGAAATCATCTTCGATACGGAAACGACCGGTCTGGAAACCAAGTTCGACCGTATCATCGAGATCGGCGGGATCGAACTCATCAACAATTTCCCGACCGGAAGGTCGCTGCATCTCTACATCAACCCCGGTGATCGCAAGGTTCACCCGGACGCGCTGGCCGTCCATGGGATCACCGATGAATTCCTGAAGGACAAGCCGAGTTTCGCCGAGGTGGCAGAACAGATCCTCGAATTCTTCGAAGGCGCGAAGTGGATCGCCCACAACGCGAACTTCGACATGGGCTTCATCAACGCCGAGTTTGAACGCTTGAAGCTTCCGCCGGTGTCCATGGAGCATGTTGTCGATACGCTTGCACTCGCACGCCGCAAGCATCCGATGGGCCCCAACTCGCTGGATGCGCTCTGCCGTCGATACGGAATCGACAACGCGCACCGCACCAAGCACGGCGCACTGCTCGACTCAGAACTGCTTGCGGAAGTCTATATCGAGATGACCGGGGGCCGGCAGGCGGCGCTCGGCCTCGTCGGCATCGAAACCTCGGCGACGATCATTGAGATCGAGGAGCATGTGGTCGGGATCTCTGGTCGTCCCCGGCCGCTGCCGTCGCGCGTGAGTGCGGTCGAACTTGCGGCGCACCGTGCCCTCGTCGGTTCGCTCGGCGCAAAGGCAGTCTGGGCACGCTATGAATCAGAAAGCCCGGACATGGCAATCCGGGCTTCATGAATTAAGAACTTCAGCGCGATTAGCTATTGAGCGGCTGGACCTGCGACTTCGCGCGTTCGGCGGCCATGCGCTGGGCGAACATCTGGGCGAAATCGATGGGATCGATCATCAGCGGCGGGAAACCGCCATTGCGGGTCACGTCGGCGACAATCTGGCGAGCGAACGGGAAAAGCAGGCGCGGGCACTCGATGAAGAGAACCGGCAGCATGTGTTCCTGCGGGAAGCCGGCAACGCGGAAGACACCACCATAGACCAGTTCGGCCGCGAACACCACCTTGTCCCCGTCCTTGGCTTCCACGTTCAGTGACAGCACCACGTCGAAATCCGTCTCCGACAGCGGATTGGCGTTGACGTTGACATTGATGTTGATGGCGGGAGCCTTGTCGCGCGACTGAAGCGAGCGCGGTGCACCGGGGTTTTCGAAGGAAAGGTCTTTGGTGTACTGGGCCAGAATGTTGAGCGACGGGCTCTGAGTACCCTGTTCGTTTTCGGTTGCCATGGGTTTCCCTCGGATATTTGAACGGTTGCTGGCGTCTAGCACTTAGACCGGAGCCTTACAACCCTGGCCCCGGGAGCCATGCCAGAGGCTAATCCTCGCCCAGACGACGGTCAGACCAAGGCGACCCTGGCTTCGGCTCGCGGTGGAAATCCTCTTCGTCGAGGTCGACCACTCGTTCATCCCGCGCGGGATCCCTTCGACGGGTATAGGTACGCCGCTCGGTGTAGGATGCAGAGTCGACTACCACGAAACGACGACCGATGAATGACCAGAGCAAGCGACGGACCGCCGGGATGAAGAGGGCGATCCCGATGATGTCCGTTATGAATCCGGGGATGAGCAGCAGCACCGCAGCAACAACGATCATCGCGCCTTGCACGATCGCATCCCCGGGAACCCGCCCGCCGCGGCCTTCTTCCGTAAGCCTCCGGAGCATCTGCAGACCCTGAAGACGCAGGAGAATAAGCCCCACGAGGCCGGATAGCAGGACGAGGCCGAGCGTGCCCCAGACACCGACCATCTGGCCTACGACGACGAAGCCCGCAATTTCCGCGAGCGGCAACAGGAGGATGAGAATGCTGATGAAGGGTGTTCGCATCTACTCTCGATCTGCGCGGCGTCCGCTCGCGCCTTCGCTATTTGAATGATCCGGCCTTGCGGACTATATGAGAACTTGCAACAAGAATTTAAACGGCATTGCGGGACAAGATGGGCTCCAACGACTTCATAACCCTGTTTTTCCTCGTCGCTGCAGTCCTCATATTTCTGCAATTGCGGAGTGTGTTGGGCCGGCGGACGGGTAACGAGAAGCCGCCCTTTGATCCTTTCAGTGCGCGTGAGGCCGGCAAGGCACCGGCGAGCGATGACGGGAAGGTCGTGACACTGCCGCGCCGGGAGGTCTCCGACGAGGACCGTTTCGCAGAGATCGACGCGGTCGCCAAACCCGGTACCTCGGCCAATGACGGTCTGCGTCAACTGTTGGAAGCTGACCCATCCTTCCAGCCACGCGAGTTTCTCAACGGCGCACGTATGGCCTACGAAATGATCGTCATGGCCTTCGCTGACGGGGACCGGAAGAGCCTCAAGAACCTCCTCTCCAAGGAGGTTTACGAAGGCTTCGACGCCGCCATCTCCGACCGTGAGTCGCGCGGGGAAGTGGTCAAGTCGACCTTTGTCGGGATCGACAAGGCCGATATCACCCAAGCGAGCGTGCGGGGGAATGAGGAGCAGGTGACGGTTCGCATCGTCAGCCAGTTGATCTCCGCAACCTATGACAAGAGCGGTGCAGTCATTGATGGTGACCAGGAAGCTGTCGCGGAAGTCATAGACATCTGGACCTTTGCTCGCGACGTCCGCTCCCGGGATCCGAACTGGAAGCTTGTCGCGACCGAATCCGAGCAATGAACGAGGGCTCGTCGGGTTTTTCGCTTCGGCGGGTTGCCTTCTCTGATCTACCCCGGTGGAGCGAGGATCATCCCGGCCTGCTGCTGGAGGGTATCCGCCACTGCCTGATCCACATCCGCTCGGGCAAGTCCTACCGAACAGGAGACCTGGGGCTGTCATGCGACGACATCCTGCCTGTCTATGAAGCGGCTCTCCGTGCCGATCTTCTTGACGCCGGGTCTGCTCGGCAATTCTTCGAGCAGCATTTCGAACCGTTCAGGATCTGCCGCGACGACGGCTCGAAGGGTTTTGTCACCGCCTTCTACGAGCCTGAGGTTGAGGTTTCTGACACCCCGTCAAGCGAGTGGGCGTTTCCGTTTTACCGTCGCCCAATGGACTTGATCGATCTCGATGCCGCCAACCGGCCGGCGGGCATGGACGTTTCCTACCGGTTCGGCCGGTCCGCTTCCACAGGCATTGAGGAGTATGCCGACAGGCGTGCAATCGACCAAGGCTGCCTGAGCGGACAGGGATTGGAAATCGCGTGGGCGCGCTCCAAGGTCGATGTCTTCTTCGCCCATGTTCAGGGTGCTGCACGCTTGAAGTTCCGGGATGGCAGCATCAAGCGGATAACCTATGCGGCGAAGGCAGGCCATCCCTTCAGTGCCATCGGCAAGCTGCTGATCGAGCGTGGTGAAATCGATGCGGCAACGGTCTCCATGCAGACAATCCGCGCGTGGCTGGAAGCAAATCCGGATCGGGCGGACGAGGTGCTGTGGCACAATCGCTCCTACATTTTCTTCAGGGAAGCGGATGTTTCGGATGACCGGCTCGGTCCGATCGCAGCTGCGAAGGTGCCCCTCCTTCCAGGTCGCTCGCTTGCCGTCGACCGGCTCATTCACACTTTCGGATACCCATTCTTCATCCACGCGCCGTCACTGACCCATCTCGACGGTGGCCAGGCCTTCGCCCGGACCATGCTGGCGCTCGATACCGGCAGCGCTATTGTCGGACCGGCGCGAGGTGACATCTTCACAGGTTCCGGTGCCGTTGCAGGAGAACTGGCTGGAACCGTGCGAAACGAGGCGGACTTCTATATTCTCGTCCCCCGCTCCGCATCGGCGAGGATGGCTGGATGAGTAGCGGTCGAAGGCTCAGTCCGGAAGAGCGGATACTTTGGGGGAAGGTGGCAAAGTCGACGCGCGCCTTGCCCGGTCGACAGGCGGATGCTCGGGAATTCGCGGAGGAAATTGCTGCCATGCTGGCGGCGGAGGAGGCAGCGCTGGCGCAGCCGCTACCGGCGAAATCCCCGTCGGATGCCCGGGCAACCGACCATCGGGCGGCGGACGCTCCACGGCCGCCGCCGAGCCATCAACCACTGGAAAAGCCTGTCCATCGGAAGCTGGCGAAAGGGCGGTTGCCTATCGAAGCCCGGATCGATCTCCATGGGCTGTTTCAGGACGAGGCGCATGATCTCCTCCTCGATTTCCTCTATGGCGCCCATGATCGCGGCATGCGTCATGTGCTGGTGATCACCGGCAAGGGCAGTTCCCTCGGTAGCGAAGGGGCGCTGCGACGTGCGGTGCCCCTCTGGTTCTCCAAGCCGGAGTTTCGCTTCCTTATCTCCTCCTACGAGTGGGCGGCCCGTCACCATGGTGGCGAGGGGGCCCTCTACGTCCGGCTCAGCCGCCCGAGACGCCATCCATGACACCCTTCGCACAGGCCCTTCGCGAACTGCGCCGGCGCAGGGGCGTGACCCAGAGGGACCTTGCCGCTGCGATCGGGGTCTCGCCTGCCTATCTCTCGGCGCTGGAGCATGGCCGGAAGGGCAAGCCTAGTTTCGATCTTCTGCAGCGGATTGCCGGCTACTTCAACATCATCTGGGACGAAGCCGACGAACTCTTCATGACGGCAGAAGCCTCGCATCCGAGGGCTGTGCTGGATACCGCAGGTCTCCCGCCGCGCTACACCGCTTTTGCCAACCGTCTGGCGCGCGAGATTCGCGCACTGCCGTCGGATGTGATAGAGGCCATGGACAAACTGCTGGACCAGTCTCCGCCCAAGGGTTGATTGTTGCGGAATCCCCTGATTTCAGGCTTTTCCGGCATGGCATGAGCTTTAGAATCCGTCCCAAACTTCCTATATCTGGGGGTGGAAGCGCGGGTGATTCGCAGTGTCCTGCCCGCTGACGGACAATTGGAAAGATCTTTGATGACCGACACACCCGTGAACGAAACCGGCGCGAGTGCAGAATATGGCGCAGACTCCATCAAGGTCCTGAAGGGGCTGGATGCAGTTCGCAAGCGGCCTGGCATGTATATCGGCGACACGGACGACGGTTCCGGGCTCCATCACATGGTCTATGAGGTAGTGGACAATGCGATCGACGAGGCACTGGCGGGGCACGCCGATCTGGTAACGGTCACGCTCAATGCCGACGGTTCCGTTACGGTCACCGACAATGGTCGCGGCATTCCAACCGACATCCATACGGGTGAGGGGGTCTCCGCCGCTGAAGTCATCATGACGCAGTTGCATGCCGGGGGAAAGTTCGACCAGAACTCCTACAAGGTCTCCGGCGGTCTCCACGGCGTCGGCGTCTCGGTGGTGAACGCGCTGTCCGTCTGGCTCAAGCTTCGCATTCGCCGGAGCGGCAAGGTGCACGAATCTCCTTCACACATGGCGTGGCGGACGCGCCGCTGAAGGTCGTGGGAGACTATGAGGGTCGGTCCGGCACGGAGGTGACCTTCCTCGCCAGCCCCGAAACCTTCACGATGACCGAGTACGACTACAACACACTCGAACATCGTCTTAGGGAGCTTGCCTTCCTGAACTCCGGCGTCAGAATCCGGCTAACGGATCGGCGGAAGCCCGATGTTCGCGAAGAGGAGCTTGTCTATGACGGTGGCCTCGAAGCCTTCGTTCGCTATCTCGACCGCTCGAAGAAGCCACTCGTCGACAAGCCGGTGGCCATCCGCGGCGAGAAGGACGGTATCAGCGTGGAGGTGGCTCTCTGGTGGAACGACAGCTACCACGAGAATGTCCTCTGCTTCACCAACAACATTCCCCAGCGCGACGGCGGCACGCACATGGCCGGGTTCCGCGGTGCCCTGACGAGGCAGGTCACCTCCTATGCCGACACATCCGGCATCACCAAGAAGGAAAAGGTCTCGCTCACCGGCGAAGATTGCCGCGAGGGCCTGACTGCGGTCGTTTCCGTTAAGGTTCCCGATCCCAAGTTCTCGTCCCAGACCAAGGACAAGCTAGTCTCGTCCGAAGTCCGGCCGGTGGTTGAGAGCCTCGTCAATGAAGCACTCGGCACCTGGTTCGAGGAGCATCCGACAGAAGCCAAGGTACTTGTGGGCAAGGTAGTGGAGGCGGCCGTCGCCCGTGAGGCTGCGCGCAAGGCTCGCGAACTGACGCGTCGCAAGGGCGCGCTCGACATCGCCTCGCTTCCCGGCAAGCTTGCCGACTGCTCGGAAAAGGATCCTGCCAAATCTGAACTTTTTCTCGTCGAGGGCGACTCCGCCGGTGGCTCCGCCAAACAGGGCCGCTCGCGCGAAACCCAGGCGATCCTCCCGCTGCGCGGCAAGATCCTCAATGTCGAGCGCGCTCGCTTCGACAAGATGCTCTCCAGCCAGGAGATCGGCACGCTGATCACCGCGCTGGGTACCTCGATCGGCAAGGACGAGTTCAATGCCGAGAAGCTGCGCTACCACAAGATCATCATCATGACCGACGCCGACGTAGACGGCGCCCATATCCGTACGCTGCTACTCACCTTCTTCTTCCGTCAGATGCCGGACCTGATCGAGCGTGGCCACGTCTATATTGCCCAGCCGCCGCTCTACAAAGTGACCCGCGGCAAATCGGTACAATATCTCAAGGACCAGAAGGCGTTCGAGGAATACCTGATCAGCAGCGGCCTTGAGGATACGAGCCTGAGGCTCGCGTCCGGTGAGGTCCGCACGGGCCAAGACCTGCGCGAAGTGATCCATGACGCCATGCGACTGCGCAACCTCCTCGACGGGTTGCATTCGCGCTACAGTCGCGCCGTGGTCGAGCAGGCCGCCATCGCCGGCGCGCTGAACCCCGATCTGACAGACAATCCTGAACGCGCACAACAAACCGCGGATGAGGTTGCACGTCGCCTGGATGTCATCGCCGACGAGACCGAGCGTGGCTGGAGCGGCCATGTAACAGATGAGGGTGGCCTTCGTTTCGAGCGCATGGTGCGTGGCGTCAAGGAAGTTGCGGTGCTGGATGTGGCGCTGATCGGCTCGGCGGACGCCCGTCACATCGACCAGATGACGCCGCGCCTCAACGAGATCTATGCAACGCCCCCGATCCTCCGTCGCAAGGAGGAAGAGACCGAGATGTCGGGCGCGCTGGCGCTGCTCGAAGCGATCTTCGCCGCCGGTCGCAAGGGCATCTCGATGCAACGCTACAAGGGGCTGGGCGAAATGAACGCCGAGCAGCTCTGGGAAACCACGCTGGACCCGAATGTCCGCTCCCTGCTGCAGGTCAAAGTCAACGACGCAACCGATGCCGACGGGCTCTTCTCCCGCTTGATGGGCGATGAGGTGGAGCCACGCCGCGAGTTCATTCAGGACAACGCGCTGAGCGTTGCGAACCTCGATATCTGAGAAGATGCTGTTTCACGTGAATCGCCGCTTGCGCTGATTCACGTGAAACTATTCTTGCCCGACGAAGCGTCCTTCGAACGCCACTTCCGAGAGCGGCTTGCGCTGGCTCTGGACCTCCCGCTCACGCAGGTCGTCTGGAAGCGTCTCCTTCGCAGCGAGCCGCCCGATCGCGCAGGCAGCCTCCACCCGATAGCCATCGGGTATGCTGAGAACCCGCACTGCCTTCTCGCGGTCCATGCCTTCCATCCCATGGGCGTGGTAGCCGAGCTTCATTGACTGGCACGCGATTGAGAACCACGCCGAACCGGTATCGAACGAATGGGTGTATGCCAGCTTTCGCTCGCCATCCTTGGAAATCCGGTAGGTGCGTGAGACAAAGATGATCAATGCCGATGCGTTCTGCGCCCAGCGCTGGTTTCCCGGTGACAGGATATCCAGGAGCACAGGCCAGCTGGCTGTCTCCCGCAAGGCATAGATGAAGCGCCAGGGTTGATTGTTGCCGGAAGAGGGCGCCCAGTGACCTGCATCCAGAATGGTCAGCAAGCCATCCCGGCTCATCGCTTCGCCGGTGAAGGCGCGTGGTGACCAGCGGTCGAGAAAGAAGGCATCCACCGGGTGTTCGGACTGACGGTTGTTGCTTTGGGTCATGGGCGCCGGCTCCGCTGCAAATGACGATCTTAGAAACATAGGGTGAGCGGCGGGCAACACAACGCAGACTGTGGGCAAGGGGGATGACAATGAGCCTGCCATCCTCCATAAGGCAGTTGTCAGACAAGTGGAGGCATATCCGTGAAACTCATGCGTGTTGGTCAGCCGGGCCAGGAAAAGCCGGCAATCCTCGATGCGACCGGCAAGGTCAGGGACCTGTCGCAGCATGTCGCCGACATCAGTGGTGCGGCCATCTCGCCGGAGGGTCTTGCCAGGATCGCAGCTCTCGACCTGCAGAACCTGCCCGAGTTGCAGGTTGACCGTATCGGCGCGTGCGTTGCCGGCACCGGCAAGTTCATCTGCATCGGCCTGAATTTCTCCGACCACGCTGCCGAGACAGGCGCCGCCGTGCCGCCGGAGCCCGTCATCTTCATGAAGGCCACCTCCGCCATCTGCGGCCCCAATGATGATGTCATCATCCCCCGCGGCTCGGAGAAGACCGATTGGGAAGTGGAGCTCGGCGTCGTCATCGGCAAGACCGCCAAATATGTCAGCGAAGCCGAGGCCATGGAGTATGTGGCCGGCTACTGCGTCTCGCACGATGTATCGGAGCGCGGCTTCCAGACGGAGCGCGCTGGTCAGTGGACCAAGGGCAAGTCCTGCGACACCTTTGGTCCGATCGGCCCGTGGCTGGTCACGAGGGACGAGATCGCTGACCCGCAGAACCTCGGCATGTGGCTGAAGGTCAACGGCGAGACCATGCAGAACGGCTCGTCGAAGACCATGGTCTATGGCGTGGCATTTGTCGTCTCCTATCTCAGCCAGTTCATGTCACTGCAGCCCGGTGATGTCATCTCCACCGGCACGCCGCCGGGCGTGGGCATGGGCATGAAGCCGCCGCGCTACCTGAAGGCCGGCGACGTCGTCGAACTTGGGATCGAGGGGCTGGGTACGCAGCGCCAGACCTTCGTGGCAGATCGTTAACCAGCCGAACGGACGGAACCTTAAGGCGCTTCATGCCATTCTTGATGCCAGGCCTTCGCGCCTGGCATCTTAATTGGTTAATGAATGGTCCCGCCTGATGTTGCACTGCAATCCAAACATGGTAGCCTCTCCCATTGCTCCCGAAGCAGCCGGTCGGCTCCGACCGCCGGTGCCGGTAGCCACGAAAGGCGGCGCATCGATGATCTACCAGTTTTACGAGATGAACCACGCGGCGGTCGCACCTTTCCGTGCCGCTGCCGACGCCATGAGGCTGTTCCACACCAACCCGCTCAATCCGCTCTCCTATACGGCCATGGGGCGGAGCATGGCGGCTGGCCTCGAGCTTTTCGAGCGGGTGACGCGCCGCTACGGCAAGCCGGAATTTGGTCTGCCGACCACTGTCATTGATGGGACTACTGTCCGCGTCACCGAGGACATTGTCTGGTCTAAGCCGTTCTGCAACCTGATCCATTTCCGCCGGGACCTCCCAGCCGGTCGTGCACCTGACCAGAAGCTCCTTCTCGTGGCCCCGATGTCGGGCCACTACGCGACATTGCTGCGCGGCACGGTTGAGACGCTGCTCCCCAACGCCGAGATCTATATCACGGACTGGATCGATGCGCGTGTGGTGCCGGTGACGGACGGTCGCTTCGACCTTGATGACTACATCGATTACCTGATCGAGATGGTCCATCACATCGGCCCGAATACGCATGTGATCGGCGTTTGTCAGCCATCTGTCCCCGTCCTGGCTGCGGTTGCTCTGATGGAGTCGGCTAAGGATCCGCTGGCGCCAGCCTCCATGATTCTCATGGGCGGACCGATCGACACGCGCAAGAACCCGACGGCGGTGAACCAACTGGCCCAGGAGAAGCCGCTCGAATGGTTCCGCGACAATGTCATCATGAACGTCCCGTGGCCGCATGCGGGGTTCATGCGTCCGGTCTATCCGGGCTTCCTGCAGCTTTCGGGCTTCATGTACATGAACCTCGACCGCCATATTACGGCACACAAGGAATTCTACGAGCATCTGATCAAGAACGATGGTGACTCGGCCGAGAGACACCGCGATTTCTACGACGAGTACCTGGCGGTCATGGACCTCACCGAGGAATTCTATCTGCAGACGGTCGACACGGTCTTCATCAAACACGCCCTGCCTGAAGGCAAGATGATGCATCGCGACCGCCTCGTCGACACGAAGGCGATCCGCAATGTCGCGCTGTTGACGGTGGAAGGGGAAAACGACGATATCTCCGGCCTCGGCCAGACCCAGGCTGCGCATAAGATCTCGCCGAACATCCCCGATCATATGCGGATGCATTACATGCAGCCCGACGTCGGCCACTACGGCGTCTTCAACGGCTCGCGCTTCCGTCGCGAGATTGCCCCGCGGATTCTGGAGTTCACTGCACGCCACGCCCGTGGTGATGAGCGCCCCAACCCGGTGAAGCGCGTCATCAAGGGTGGCAAGGCGGGATGAATTCCCGCCGCTAATTCAGGTGGTTCTTGAAAACCGGATAGGTTCTTCTTGAAGCGGCCCGGCCGACTCCCCAAATCGATTCCGACGGGCTGGCATGTGGCTGCCCGCGGAAACGAAGGGTATGTCATCGATGAACCAGTCAGCATTGATCCGTCCGGATTGGACGCCGGCCACCATCGCATTGATGGTGCTGGGCTTCGTCGTCTTCTGGCCGCTCGGCCTTGCCATGCTCGCCTATATCCTCTTCGGCGAACGGCTCCAGGGCTTCAAGCGCGATGCCAACCGCAAGGCAGATGGCATGTTTGCCGGCTGCCGCCGGGCCAAGTCGCGCTACAACACGCATTTCTCCACGGGAAATGTTGCCTTCGACGATTGGCGCAAGGCCGAACTTGATCGCATCGAGGAAGAGCGCCGCAAGCTCGACGAGATGCGGGAGGAGTTCGACAGCTATATGCGCGAATTGCGCCGTGCCAAGGATCAGGAGGAGTTCGACCGCTTCATGCGCGAGCGCAAGAACCGCTCCACCGGCCAGGGCGACGTTGTAGATCTCTGAGGATTCACGTGAAACATCGGACCGGCGCCGTCAGGCGCCGGTTTTTCTGTCTCTGCGTTTCCGCGAATCGGCTAGATAAATCCTATGTTCGCGCTCCTCAAGAAACCGGTCCGTCCGCGCCGCAAGCCCTTGGCTCCGGAGACGCGAACGCTTGAGGTCGGCAGCCGCGCCATGCCGCTCACAATCCGGGAACATCCGCGCTCGACCCGTATCACCCTTCGGATCGAGCCGGGCGCGCGTGGGCTCAGCCTGACAGTTCCCGTCGGCCTGCGTCGGTCCGAGATCGACGATTTCCTTGATCGCCATCAGGGCTGGCTCCTCACCCGGCTCGCTCGCTTTCCGCAGTCCGAGCCGTATCTTCGTCCGGGCTCCGGCATCATGCTGCGCGGCGTGCGCCACGATATCGAACACACGGGCAGCCTGCGCGGCGTGACGGAGGCTGTCCTTCGTGAGGGGAGGGCGGTTCTGCGTATCAGCGGCATGGAGGAACATACCGGTCGGCGCATCGCAACCTTTCTGAAAAAGGAAGCTCGTCGCGATCTCGAAGCAGCGGTCCGGCTGCATGCGCAGGGCGTGCGGAAGCCGGTCAGGTCGATCGCCATGAAGGACACCCGATCCCGCTGGGGCTCCTGTTCATGGGACGGCAATCTGAGCTTCTCCTGGCGCATCGTCATGGCACCACCTTTTGTCATCGATTACCTCGCTGCCCACGAGGTCGCTCATCTGGACCAGATGAACCATGGGCCGGAGTTCTGGGCGCTTTGCCGTCGTCTCTGCCCGCGCACTGACGAGGCCAAGGCCTGGCTGAAGCGCCACGGCTCGCAACTCCACGCAATCGATTTCGGCTGATCTGCGAGCGTCGAACATCGACGAGCAACGGAGAAGCGCTTTTATCTCGACTCCGCCATGATTTCATGCGAACTCGCAGGGCATGAAGCCGGACATCAAGATTTGCGGGTTGAAGACGTCAGAGGCCGTCGACCGGGCGCTCGCACGCGGTGCGACCCATATCGGTTTTATCTTCTTCCCCAAGAGCCCCCGCCATGTCGATCCCGAGATCGCTGCCGAACTGGCCGAGCCGGTGCGCGGCCGGGTAAAGATCGTCGCGGTTACGGTGGATGCAAGCGACGAGGAGCTGGACGACATCGTCCACCTGCTGAAACCGGACGTCCTCCAAATGCACGGCCATGAGACGCCGGAGCGCATCCTTCAGGTCAAGGCGCTGTACGGGATACCTGTAATGAAGGCCTTCTCTGTTCGCGAAGCCTCCGACCTCGAGCGCATCGACCCCTATGTCGGTGTCGCCGACCGGTTCCTGTTCGATGCAAAGGCCCCCGCCGGGTCAGAACTGCCCGGTGGCAACGGCGTGTCATTCGACTGGAACATCATGGCCTCGCTTGACGCAAGCGTCGATTACATGCTTTCCGGGGGCCTGAACAAAGACAATGTCGGTTTTGCGCTCGCCTCCACCCGGGCCCGCGGAATTGATGTGTCCTCCGGCGTCGAAAGCGCGCCGGGCATCAAGGACATCGTCATGATCGACGCCTTCTTTGACGCTATCGCAGAGGCCCGCTCCGTCGGAGCCTGAGGGAGTAGAGAGTGAATCAGACGCCGAAACCCAATTCCTTCCGCTCCGGGCCCGATGAGGATGGCCGCTTCGGCATCTTTGGCGGCCGGTTCGTCGCCGAGACCCTCATGCCTCTGATCCTCGACCTGCAAGCCGAATGGGAAAAGGCGAAGACCGATCCGGAATTCCAGGCAGAGCTCCAGCATCTCAACACACACTATACGGGTCGTCCGAGCCCGCTCTATTTTGCGGAGCGCCTGACGGCCGAACTCGGCGGCGCCAAGATCTACTTCAAGCGCGACGAATTGAACCACACCGGGTCTCACAAGATCAACAACTGCCTCGGCCAGATCCTGCTCGCGCGCCGCATGGGCAAGACCCGCATCATCGCGGAAACCGGCGCCGGCCAGCACGGGGTCGCCTCGGCCACCGTCGCCGCCAGATTCGGCCTGCCCTGCGTGGTCTACATGGGTGCCACCGACGTCGAGCGTCAGGCACCGAACGTGTTTCGCATGAAGCTTCTGGGCGCCGAAGTCAGGCCGGTTACGGCCGGCCACGGCACGCTGAAGGATGCGATGAACGAGGCCCTGCGCGACTGGGTCACCAATGTCGACGACACCTATTACCTGATCGGCACGGCTGCAGGCCCGCATCCGTATCCGGAACTGGTTCGCGAATTCCAGTCGGTGATCGGCAAGGAAACCCGCGAACAAATGATGGCGGCGGAAGGCCGCCTGCCGGACATGCTGGTGGCGGCCGTTGGTGGTGGCTCCAACGCCATTGGTCTCTTCCATCCGTTTCTCGATGATGAGTCCGTCAAGATCGTCGGTGTCGAAGCAGGCGGCAAGGGTCTGGATGGCGAGGAGCACTGTGCCTCGCTGACAGCCGGCTCGCCGGGCGTCCTGCACGGCAACCGCACCTATCTACTGCAGGACGGTGATGGGCAGATCAAGGAGGGCCACTCCATCTCGGCCGGCCTCGATTATCCGGGCATCGGCCCCGAGCATTCCTGGTTGAAGGATATGGGCCGCGTCGAATACGTCCCGATCATGGATGACGAGGCGCTTGCCGCCTTTCAGATGCTGACCCGCACCGAAGGCATCATCCCGGCACTGGAGCCGAGCCATGCGCTCGCGGAAGTCATCAAGCGCGCGCCGAAGATGGACAAGGACCAGATCATTGTGATGAACCTCTGCGGCCGGGGCGACAAGGACATCTTCACCGTCGGCAAGATTCTCGGAATGGGCCTCTGACATGACCGCACGCATGGACAAGAAATTCGCTGACCTGAAGGCCGAGGGCCGCCCGGCGCTCGTCACCTATTTCATGGGCGGCGATCCGGACTATGATACGTCGCTCGCGATCATGAAGGCGCTGCCGGCGGCCGGCGCCGACGTGATCGAACTCGGCGCGCCATTCTCCGATCCGATGGCCGATGGCCCGGCGATCCAGCTGGCCGGCCAGCGGGCGCTGAAGAATGGCCATTCGCTGAAGAAAACGCTGCAGATGGCCCGCGATTTCCGCAAAGACGACAATACGACGCCGATCGTCATCATGGGCTACTACAATCCCATCTACATCTACGGTGTCGACCGCTTTCTGGAGGACGCGCTGGCGGCGGGTGTTGACGGCTTGATCGTCGTCGACCTGCCGGCCGAGATGGACGACGAGCTCTGCATCCCGGCGCGCAAGAAGGACATCAACTTCATTCGCCTGACGACACCGACCACCGACGACCGGCGCCTTCCCAAGGTGCTGACCAACACCTCCGGCTTCGTCTACTATGTCTCGATGACCGGGATTACCGGCTCTGCCCTGCCTGATCCGTCAAAGATTGCAGGTGCCGTCCAGCGCATCAAGAAGTCGACCGACCTGCCGGTCTGCGTCGGATTCGGCGTAAAGACAGCCGAGCATGCGCGGCTGATCGGTGCCTCGGCGGATGGCGTCGTGGTCGGTACGGCGATCGTCAACCAGGTCGCCACGTCGCTCGACAAGGATGGCCGGGCCAGTGCCGACACGGTGGAATCGGTCACGACTTTCGTTCGAGGCTTGGCAACCGGCGTGCGGTCAGCGCGACTTGTAGCCGCCGAATAGTTTCCCACATAGGGCGCAGTTTATCAGGAGTAACCCACGTGAACTGGATCACCAACTACGTCCGGCCGCGGATCAATTCCATGCTTGGCCGCCGTGAGGTTCCGGACAACCTCTGGATCAAGTGCCCGGAAACGGGTGAGATGGTCTTCCACAAGGACCTGGAAGAGAACAAGTGGGTGATCCCCGCTTCCGGCTATCACATGAAGATGCCGGCCAAGGCGCGCCTGACGGATCTCTTCGATGGCGGCGTCTTCGAATCGCTTCCCCAGCCCAAGGTTGCCCAGGATCCGCTGAAGTTCCGCGACTCAAAGAAGTACATCGACCGTCTGAAGGACAGCCGCCTGAAGACCGAGCAGGAGGACACGATCCTCGCCGGCCTCGGCCAGGTGCGCGGCGTGAAGCTCGTCGCGGTGGTTCACGAGTTCAACTTCATCGGCGGTTCGCTCGGCATGGCAGCGGGCGAGGCGATTGTGAAGGCGTGCGAGCGTGCAGTCGCTGAAAAATGCCCTCTAGTGATCTTCCCGGCCTCCGGCGGCGCCCGCATGCAGGAAGGCATCCTGTCGCTGATGCAGCTGCCGCGGACCACAGTCGCGGTCGACATGCTGAAGGAAGCCGGCCTGCCTTACATAGTCGTGCTGACCAACCCCACCACCGGTGGCGTCACTGCATCCTACGCCATGCTTGGCGACATCCATATTGCCGAGCCGGGTGCCGAAATCGGCTTTGCCGGCAAGCGCGTCATCGAGCAGACGCTCCGCGAAAAGCTGCCGGAGGGCTTCCAGACGGCGGAATACCTGCTGGAGCACGGCATGGTAGACATGGTCGTCAACCGCCATGATCTGCCGGATACGCTTGCCACGCTTCTGAAGATCCTGATGAAGGCGCCCGCAGCCAACGATGATTCGGCTGAAGTCCTGGTGCTTGCCCCCGTGGCAGCGAGCGCCTGAGTCGATAGAGACGCTGGATCGGCGGGATGAGTGCAATGAATATTCCCGCCGTCAGCGCGGCCGAGCAAGAGATCGAGAAGCTGATGACCCTTCACCCGAAGGGTTTCGACCTGTCGCTGGACAGGATCAGGCGGCTTCTGGAGGTGCTGGAAAACCCCCACCGCAAGCTGCCGCCGGTGATCCATATCGCCGGTACGAACGGCAAGGGCTCTGCAACGGCCTTCTGCTCCGCCCTCCTGGAGGCGGCTGGTCTTGCCGTCCATGTCCACACCTCTCCGCACCTCGTCAACTGGCATGAGCGCTATCGAATCGGCGTCAAGGGCGGCCGGTCGCAAATCGTGGAAGACGAGATGTTTGCCGAAGCCCTGCAGCGGGTGGCGGCCGCCAATGCCGGCCAGACCATCACCGTTTTTGAGATTCTGACCGCGGTGACCTTCCTGCTCTTCTCCGAGCAACCGGCCGATGCCGTCATTCTCGAAGTTGGTCTCGGCGGTCGCTTCGACGCCACCAACCTCGTCGAGAGACCGGCGGTTTCGGTGATCATGCCCATCTCTCTCGATCATCAACCCTATCTGGGAGACCGGGTCGAACTCATCGCTGCGGAGAAGGCCGGCATCATGAAGCGCGGCTGTCCGGTCGTGATCGGCAAACAGGAATACAGCCCGGCGCTGGACGTGCTGGTCGAGAGCGCCGAACGGCTTTCCTGTCCCATGGCTGTCTACGGGCAGGACTTCTCAGCCCACGAAGAGTTCGGTCGCCTGATCTACCAGGATGAGTTTGGTCTCGCCGACCTGCCGCTGCCGCGGCTTCCGGGGCGTCATCAGATCGCCAATGCAGCCGCCGCCATTCGCGCGGTGAAGGCAGCGGGTTTTGTACTCACGGATGCGATGATCGAGAAGGCCATGGCAACCGTCGAGTGGCCGGGCCGCCTGCAAAGGCTCACAGAGGGCCGGCTCCTGGAACTGGCGCCGAAGGATGCGGAAATCTGGGTTGATGGTGGCCATAACCCCGGTGCCGGCGAGGTCATCGCCGAGGCGATGGCAGGACTCGAGGAGCGGCGGGCGCGCCCCCTCTATCTCGTCACCGGCATGATCAACACCAAGGATCCCGTCGGCTATTTCCGTGCCTTCGCCGATATTGCCGAGCATGTCTTCACCGTTCCGATCCGTGGCTCCGATGCCGGCCTCGATCCGGTGGCGCTCGCTGAATCTGCCTTTGATGCGGGATTGGTGGCAGAGCCTGCCGGATCGGTAGCAGAGGCATTGGCAGAAATCGTGCGCCGCCAGCTGCCGGAGGCGGTACCGCCACGAATCCTAATCGGTGGCTCGCTCTATCTGGTCGGCAATGTCCTTGCCGACAACGGCACTCCGCCAAAATGAAGAAAGCCCGGCGAGACGGCCGGGCTTTCTTCATTTTGAACCGATTTCCCTGCCTCAAGCGGCGCCGGAGATCCAGGCGGAGAGAGCAGTCTTTGGAGCGGCGCCAACCTTGATGTCAGCCACTTCGCCACCCTTGAACATGGCGAGGGTCGGGATGGAGCGGACGCCGAATTTCGCGGCAAGCTCCGGGTTCTCGTCGATGTTGAGCTTGGCGACTTTCACCTTGCCGGCCATCTCGTTAGAGATTTCCTCAAGGCTCGGACCGATCATCTTGCACGGGCCGCACCACTCTGCCCAAAAGTCCACCACCACGGGTTGGGTCGAGTCCAGAACCTCGGCCTGGAAATTGCTGTTGTCGACTTTCACGGTCGCCATAGGGCTCTCCTTGTGAAGAATGTGTTGCGCACAATGTGAGGCTGCGGCCGCCTCTTTTCAATACTGCTATCTCACTTTGGCCGAAGCTCGGCAAGCGAACGGTCGAGGATCTCCGGCGACAGCGACACCACGCCGCCCGTCTCCGTATAAGCGAGGACACAGCGAAAACGGTGCCTTGGATAGAGCGGCCGCAGGATCTCGCGGTAGAGGGCGAGCTGTGCCCGATGGACGAGGGGCACATCCTCTTCGCGATCCGGCGGCTTCCGGTTCGTCTTGTAGTCGAGGACCGTAACCTCGTCGTCATCAACGGCCATCCGGTCGATGCGGCCCGAGATGGCATAGTCCTGCCCGCCCAGGCGGAGCGTCCCCATGATCGATACCTCCGCCTGGCTGTGGCCCAAAAAGACAGGCTGGAGATCACGATGCTCGATCACCGAAAGCACGCAGTGAACCAAGGTCTCGCGCTCCGCCGACGGCCAGAAACGCGCCGCCCGCTCCGCATAGCGCCTTGCCGCCTCGGCCCGCTCGCCGACCGGAAAATCCGGAAGAACCTGAAGCATGCGGTGTACCAGCCGACCTTTCTGGAGAGACAGGCCATCTGCGGTCCTTTCCCCGAAGAGCGGCGATGCCGTCAGAAGATCGTCTGCCTCGTCTTCGACCATGGTGCCGGCGCCGGACGGGCTGAGTGGGCGTGGAAGCGAGACCTGTGGCGGAAGGGCACGGCCGAGTGCCGCCGGCAGAGGCTGAGCCTGATCCGGGTGTTCCTTCGCATCATCCGCACGCTTGGCGGTATAGACCCCTGCCGGAAGGCGCCAGCGGAAGCCGCCCCATTCCCCCTCCGGGCCGGAAAAGCGAGCGGCGCTGCAATGCTGCGGGTGGCCGCAGAGGGCGTTCGCGATCATGCTGTTCCAGGTGTCGGGATTGGCGTTCTTGCCGCGATAACCGCATACGATCAGCCGGTCTGCAGCTCTCGTCATGCCGACATAGAGTAGCCGCCGATACTCCTCCTCGGTCGCCTGCCTCAGCCGTTCGTCATCGGCACTCGTCAAGGAATTGGCGAGCGTCTTTGTCGGTACCCATGCCGGAACTTCCAGCCCATCCTGCGGCAGAAGGCGCAGTTTCGGCACATGCGAGGAAATGAAGGCCTTTGACCCGCTGTCCACTAGGAAGACGATCGGCGCCTCCAGACCCTTGGAGGCATGCACGGTCATAATCCGTACCTCGTTACGGCCGCTGTCCTGCTCGCGCTTGATCTCCGGTGATTCGATCTCCAGCGTCGAAACGAAGGACTGGAGGCCTGGCAGACCCTTGCCTTCGTGATCGAGGGCGAAAGTCAGGAACTCGTCCAGGATATCGCCCGCTTCTGTGCCCAGTCTCCCCAAGAACTGGCGACGCCCCCCCATTTGCCCGAGAACCCGGGCATAGAGATCGTGGGGGCTCATCTGCCGTGACATCGACAGGAGCTGCTTCAGTTTCTCTTTCACCGTTGCGAACCGCAGCGGCTGCTCGTCTGCAAGTCGGCACAGATGCTGCCAGACGCCGCTTCCCTCCGGCCGCAGTGCTGCCACTTCGAAAAGGTCTTCTTCCGACAGGTTGAACAGCGGGCTCTTGAGGAGGGCTGACAGCGACAGGTCGTCCTGGGGCAGCACCAGGAAACGTCCGAGCGACAGGAGGTCCTGGACCGCAATGTGACTGGTGAGGCGAAGTCGGTCGGCACCGGCGACAGGAATATTCCCGCGCCGCTTGAGGGCCCGGGTAAGGGCGTTCACGAAGGCGTCGCGCTTGCGCACCAGGACGAGCACGTCTCCCGGCTCGATCGGTCGCTCGATGCTCTTCTCGATGATGGTCTCGCGTCCAATCATCTCTCCGATCGAATGGGCGATGCGCGACGCCAGGATCGCCGATGGCGCCTTGTCGGGCGTCGCATCGAATGGTGCCGTCCAGTCCTCGCCGGCATCGGCCACCTCCGGCACCACCACGTCCCACAGGTCGACGGCACCCGGATGCCCAATCCTGTTCGAGCGGTGGACGATAGCCTCATCCTCGAACGTCAGTCCACGTGCGTTCTCGGGCAGCGAGAAGACCTGATCCACCGCCGACAGGACATCGGCGGTGGATCGGAAGGACAGCGGCAGCCGCACCGGATGGAAGAGTTGACCGCTCGCTTCCACATCCTCGCGTGTGCGGGTACGCTCCGCCGCGAAGCGTTCCGGCTTTGCGCCCTGGAAGGAATAGATGGACTGTTTCTCGTCTCCGACGGCAAAGATCGTCCGTCTCGTCGTCCGGGCACTGCTGCCGGAATAGAAATCCTCGGCCAGCGACTTGATGACCTCCCATTGTACGGGACTGGTGTCCTGTGCCTCATCCACGAGGATGTGGTCGATCCCCTGGTCGAGCTTGTAGTGCACCCAGGCCCCGACGCCGTCCCGGGTCAGAAGATCTGCTGTTCGCGCTATGAGGTCTTCGAAGTCGAGCAGGCTGCGCTGCTTCTTCAGATCCTCGTAGTCGTCGTTCAGCCGTTCGGCAAGCACGAGCGCGGCAGCCGTTGCCCTTGCCATGCGCATGACGCGTAGCCGATCGCGGCAGGTGAGAACGTGGTTGCGGGCGAGATCGACGGCGCTGGCGAGCGCGGGCGCTGCGTCGAGCATCTTCTTCGCCAACAGCGAACTGTCTGCCTTCGGCTTGCCGACGCTGGTTAGAAACAGACCCTCAAGAATCTGGACGCGCCGATGCGCATCGCTCTCCGTTTGGCAGAGGCGCAGGCCGTAGGCGACCTCCTGCACCTTTGAGCCGCCCTTCTCGTCCGCAAGCTGCAAATATGTGGCCAATGTCCCTCCCGAAAGGCCGGGAAGCGGCCAATAGCTTTCGGCGACGGAGGCTTCCGTTGCGGCTTCTGGCAGGCCGAAGGCCTGCCGCAGGAGGAGATCGACGCCTCCTTGCCGGGCTGAATGGGCGAGAAACTGCCGGATCGCCGTGCGGCGTGCGACAATTTCGCCGAGCAGATTCTCCAGCCCGAACTCATCGCCGAGATCCAGCACATGAGCAAAGGCTTCGGCCAGCACCGGATCATCTTCCGCCGATGTTGCGGTCAGCAGTGAACGACGCGCCTCGGCAAGGAGGGCCGATGCAGCACGATCATCCAAGACGGAGAAATGCCCTGCCACATTCGCCTCCAGCGGAAACTGGTGGAGGAGCGCCTCGCAGAATGCATGGATCGTCTGGATCTTCAAGCCGCCCGGTGTCTCAAGCGCCCTAGCAAACAGACGCCGGGCCTCCGCAAACTTCAGCGCATCCGGCTCGGCACCCTCGATCGAGGCGATCCGCTGCTTCAGGTCGCCGTCATCGAGGACGGCCCATTCGGCCAGCCGCTGGAAGACGCGGTTCGACATCTCCGAGGCGGCCGCCTTGGTATATGTGAGGCAGAGGATGGAGGACGGGCGGCATCCCGAAAGCAGCAGCCGGATCACCCGCTGCGTCAGCACATGCGTTTTTCCGGATCCGGCATTCGCCGAGACCCAGGCGGAACTCGCAGGATCGGAGGCGAGCGACTGTCGTGTCGCCGTCCAGTCCAGCCAGTCGCGCGGATCGTCCCCCCGGGGCAGGGCGTCATTCATCGGCCTCGACCTCCTCGGCATCGGCGGTCGACCATTCGGCGACACGGGCGAGATGGTCGTAATCGCCGCCAAAGTCGCTCTGCATGAAGGGTACGAGCCGTGACGCAAAGCCCGTCCTGCCGCTCCGCAGATGCGTCACGAACTTCGTCAACTGCTCGATCGACTCTTCGGCAAGGTCCATGGCCGACTTGCCGTCCTTCTTGGCTTCGTTGTTGACGCATTCCGGCTTGAAACGGTCGCCCGGCTTCAGTCGGACGTAAAGAAGCTCGTCGACGTCAACCGATCCGACGGATTTGAAGGCACCGGCGCGTAGCGCGGCCGCCTCCAGCGCCAGTTGCGGGTCGAGAAGCGAACGCGCCTGCGAGCAGGTTGGGCTCGATCCGGTCTTGTAGTCGATAATGGTGGCAAGGTTCGAGCCTTTGATATCGATCCGGTCGGCGATACCCGTTAGCCGGACGTCCAGGCCAGGAATGTCCCAGCCGGCGCCGCATTCGGTGGCGGTCGTCCGGATGTCGGGCGCGCGGCGTGCCTCCCATTCCAGGAAGGCACGGCCGACCTCCCCGAAACGAGGCCGCCAGACCCGGTCGATATGCGGCGGCAGGCGTTCGGCGTCGAAGAGTTCATCAGTGATCCGGCGCATTGCCTCCAGAGATGCTGGTGTGCCGGCGACGTGCTTTTCCCTTGTATAGCGGTCGATGATGGCGTGATAGAGCGTGCCGCGGTCGGCTGCGCCGGGATCGGCGTTGAACGGCGCGACCGGATCAAGCCTCAGGATTCGGCGGGCATAGATCGCATAAGGGTCTCGTCGCAACCGACCGACTTCGCTGAAGGAGTAGCGCATTGGCTGCAGGTCTGCCGGCGGTTTCGGCGCAGGGCGTTTTGCCGGCGCCTGGTTCTCGCCGGCATCAATCTCACTCGCCCAACGCCGGTACTGATCGCCACGCGTTCGGAGCTGCCGCGCGAGGTCCTCCCCTCCGAGCGCCAGCAGTCGCTGCAGCCACCGCGAGGCAACGGTTGGCGTGGAACCCCGTCGAAGCGAGCGCGAGTAGATCAACTGCCGCGTTCCGCTGGCCATGACGAAGTCATGCGCCAGTTGCCCGATCCGCCGCTCCGGCGGCTCCAATCCCATTTGCGTTTTCATTGTCCGCGAGAGGAAGGGGTTGTTGACGGTCTGCCCCGGCCACGAGCCTTCGTTCATTCCCCCGAGGATCATCGTGTCCACGCTCTGCAGCCGGGCTTCCAGAGTGCCGAAGATGAACACCCGCGGATGGCTCAGCGAACGCGGCTTGACGGCCTCGCCCGTCGTCAGCGCCTGCATGATGTCGATCCATTGCGGCCCATCCGCCTCCATTTGCCCGTCGGTATCGATCACCTCGCCGAGAAGGGAGGTGAGCCGCTCTCCCGCTTCCCCCGACCAGAGGGAGGAGAGGTCCCCTCCTTCATCGGCGCAGATGGCTTCCAGCGCCCGTCCGGTGCGGGTTGCCCAATCGGAAAGGGTCAGTTTGGAGGTTAACCCGCGCCCATCAGCCCGACGTGCGAACAGCGCGCCAGCAAGCGGTTCAACGGCTTTACCCAGTCGCTGTGCCAGGTCGAGGGCTGCGGCGAAGGCCATGTCGGGGAGGGTGGAACGCCATGCCGGCGGATGGCGATCCTCGCGCTGTGCCTCCCGCTGCTCCTCGAGCAAGGGTGCAAGCGCCGAGATGTCCAAGTCCCCCCGACCACCCCTCAAGGCGATGAGCTCAAGCGCTTCCGCCGCCTCACGAAGCGTTTCCCTCTCCATCCCGAGGCGCATTAGCGGATGCTTCAGGAGCGAGGTTATCGCCACTGGATCGCCGGGCCGCAGCGTTGCCTCCAGGAGAAGCTGGAGCAAGGTGCCCTGCGGCGTGGCGGAAAGGGGTGTGCCTGCCGTGTCGTCGGCCGTGATCCCGAAGCGCGCAAGCTCCGCCGTCACCCGCCGCGCAAGTGCGCGGTCGGGCGTGATCAGCGCCGCTTGTGACTCACGCCCCCCTTGTCCCGGCTGTTCAAGTGCGAGACGGAGTGCAATGGCGATCGCGACCGCCTCTTCCCGCTCGTTCCCCGCCTCGATGAGGGCGACATCCCTGAAGGCATCCTCAAGATGGTGGGGGCTCGTCTCGGTGCGCCAGATGCTCCATTCGTCCGTTGCAGCCGACGGAGCAAGTGCTTGCGAAAGGGCTTGGTTGCGAAAATCGAGATCGGCCGATGGTGGCTCAAGCACGGTCACCTCGTCACGATCGACGCCGAGCTTGAGGAGCAGGCGGGATAGTGCGAACTGCGGATGACTGCGGCTTGCGGGCTCTATCCGTCCCGACGGGGCTTCGCTGCTGATCGCCTGCCAATGGTCGGAGGGCATGGCGCAATCCAGGCCGGGCAGGACGACCACCCCTTCCGGGAGGCCTGCGATTGCGGCAATGAGATCCGCGGCGGCCGGGATGGAGCCAGTCGATCCCGCGACGATAACCGGCCCCTTGTGCTGGCGCTCGCCAATCCGTCGTGCTTCGCCGCGCAGGAGGGCCGCTTGGTGGCGGGCGGGTGAGGAGCGGCGCAGCTCCTGAAGCCGCCCGGGCCAGAACTCGCTGGCGATGCGAAGAAACTCGGCGGTAAGCTGCCACCAGATTGCAAGGTCGTCCGTCCGGAGATTATCCAGCTCCGCCCAATTCCGTTCCTCAGTCTCGACGGAATCGATCAGTTCGGCCAGCGATCGCGCAAGCCAGATGGCATCCGCCGGACTAGCCGGCGCAATCAGCGGCGAATCGGAATGGATGTCGATGACCACCTGCGGCAGCCTGTTGCGCCAGGCGAGGATCAACCGGCCGAGTTCCAGAAGCCGTGCCACCCCGCCGATCGGCGTCGCGAGGTCCATCTCTTCAGGTGCAGCGAGATCGAAATAGCCGCTGTCGTCCTCGGTCTCGCCAAGCGGACGGATCACGGGAAGAATGGCGGAACCTCCACCCAGAAGGTCCACGAATTCCGAGCGTAGAACGCGTGCCGCGCGTCGCGTCGGGACGAAAATGGTGACATTGGAGAGCGACAACGGGTCCCGTGGGTCGTGACAGAAGCCCCCATGCAATCTACCGTCACAAAGTGCTGCGGCGACTGTCCTCAGGAACGGCGTGCCCGAGGGGATGGTGAATACCCGCTTGTGACGGCGGCCCTCCATGGTCACGCCTCGGCGTGGAGACGGGAGAGAGCCTCTTCCGCCTCGACGAGCGCGTCGGGTGTTCCGACCGTCAGCCAGTGACCCTCGAGCACAAGGCCGTAGAGCCGGCCTGCGGCAATGGCCTTGTCGAAATAGAGATTGAGGTTGAACGCGTCGTCGGGCGCATCGTCCAGAAGGGAAGGGTGCATCGCCATGGCTCCAGCGTAGACGAGCGGCTGGGCTCCGTCGCGATAGCGTGTCAGGCGGCCGCCATCATCGAGCTGAAAATCCTTCTTGCCATTATGGCCCGTGGTCCGCTCCAGAGGTACGCAAAGGAGCGCCATATCCATCACGGTCGGGTCGAAGAAGGTGGCAAGACGCTCCAGGTTCGTGGGCTGACCCGATTTTTCCCCTACCCAGAACAGGTCCGCATTCATCACGAAGAGCGGGGCACGATACAATAGTCGGACGCCCTTGGCGAGCCCGCCCCCCGAGTTCATCAACCCATCGCGTTCATCGGAAATCGCCACCTCCAGCCGCCGATAGGCCTTCAGATGCGCCTCCATCTGGTCGGCGAAGTGATGGACGTTGACGACCGCCCGATGGACGCCTGCATCGGCGAGCGCATCCAGCGCGTAGTCGATCATCGCCTTGCCGGCGACCGGCACCAGCGGTTTCGGCATGGTATCGGTGATTGGGCGGAGGCGGGTTCCAAGACCCGCTGCGAGCACCATGGCCTGGGCGATCTTCATGTCCTGCTTTCTAAAGCAGGGCTCATGATTCGGGTAGCTCTATTCCGGTCTCCAGGCACCAGTGGCGAAGCGGAGCGAGAGCTTCGTGCTTTAGAGCTTGCGCGAGGTGCGCGAGGGTGCGGGGCATGTGCTTCATGTAGCCCGGCTTGCCGTCGCGCTTCATCAGTCGCACCCAGAGCCCGGCAAGCTTGCAATTGCGCTGCGCCGACATGATCGCGAATGCCTTGAGGAAGACAGCTTCATTGAACGACCCGAGTGACCGGCGCAGGGCGACGTAGTCACGCATCATCTGTTCTGCCAGTGCAGGCGAAACATCGACCCGCGCATCCTGAACGATGGAGGCGAGATCATAGGCGGTCGGGCCGATCATGGCATCCTGGAAATCGATGATCCCCACCCGGCGGACGTCGGACTCATGGGCGCGCCAGATGATGTTTGGGGAGTGGAAGTCGCGCAGCAGCAGGTTTCTCTCGGCGGGCGCGAGTTCGGCAATCAGATCGTCCCAGACGGCCAGATAGGCCTGCCTTTCCTCCTCGGTGGGGTCGGTGCCGCGCTTCCAGGGAAGGTGCCAGTCGAGCAGGAGGCGGGCCTCGATCTTCATCGCCGTAGGGTCGAAGTCGGGGATATGGTGGACGCGGCCATCCACGGGAAGATCCTGGCGCGGCGGGTGGCCGTGCAGATAGGCGAGGCAGACGACGCTTTCCCGGTAGCGATCTGGGATCGGCCGGCCCTTTTCGTCAAGGACGCCTTCCTGCCCGAGGTCCTCGAGGAGGAGGATCCCCTGGTCGTAGTCGACCCGCAGGACCTCCGGCGCAGCGAGGCTGAGCTCCCGGAGGTACCGGGAAACGGCGACGAACGGGTACGCGTCTTCGGCAAGGTGGACAACTTTCGGATAGGGCTTCCCGTCGTGCACCGGCGGCCCGTCGGGCTGGCGAGGCCAGTTCATCAGGATGAGCGAGCCGCCCTCATTTGGAGCAATAGTTTCGTAGGCACGCACCGAGGCATCGCCGGTCAGGTACCGCCGCCTCGCGTCTAGGTATCCCCACTGGATCAGCGTTGTGCGAATGGTGAGGGATCGCCGGATCCGCTCCAGCGCCGGCGCTGGCCCCGAAATTCTTGCGGTTCGGCCGGCACTATCGTGCTCCAGCCGCATCGTCAGCCGAGCCGGAGGGAGAAGATCCCAAGCCATCTCCGGCCATTCGACCAAAGCTATGCCCGTGGCGAGGGTTTCGTCCAGGCCGAGTTCATCCAGCTCGGAGGGGTCTCCAAGCCGATAGAGGTCGAGATGGGCAACGGGAATGCGCAGTTCGTAGTTCTGCACCAATGTAAAGGTAGGCGAGGGAACCTCGAGGGCGTCCTCATCCGCCATGGCACGCAACAGGGCGCGTGCGAATGTCGACTTACCGGCTCCGAGATCCCCCGATAGCGCCAGGCAGTCCCCTTGCCGCAGCGCAAGCGCGAGGTCTTCGCCGAGCTGGGTTGTCGCCGCTTCGTCCGCAAGGGTGACGACGATCGCCGGGTTGCCACTCATTCTGCGGCGGCGATGGTACGCATGGCCGATCCGGTCGGGATGCGGCAGGTAACGGTTGTTCCGCCACCGGGGCGGCTGTCGATACGCACGTCGCCGTGATGGAGGGTGACGAAGCTCTCGACGATGGAGAGGCCGAGGCCCGCGCCGCTGCGCTTGCCGCCTTGCGGGCTGGAGGAGAAGCGGTTGAAGACGCTGCTCAACATTTCCGTCGGGATACCGGGACCATCATCCGAGACGGAGAAGTAGACGTCCTGGTCGTCCCGCCGGCAGGTCAGGGTGACGGTACTGCCCTCGGGCGCAAAATTTGTGGCATTTGTGAGCAGCTTCAGAAGGATCTGCTTCAGCCGCTGCTGGTCCGCAATGATGCTTCCCAAGCCTCTTGGAGCTGTAATCTCCAGCGTCACGGCATTTTCGTGCAGACGGTCGGCGATCTGCATCGCCACGTCGTCCAAGAGGTCGTCAAGACCAACCTCCGTGTAGTTGAGCTCCATGATGCCGGCGTCGACCGTGGCGAGGTCGAGGATGTCGTTGACGATGGTGAGCAGCAGCGAGGAAGACGTCGAGATGTGCTCGACATACTCCGCCTGGCGTTCGTTGAGGGCCCCGACGCCGGGGGTCTTCAGCAGATCAGTGAAGCCGATGATGTTGGTGAGTGGCGAGCGAAGCTCGTAGGATACGTGCTGGACAAAATCGTTCTTGATCTCGTCCGCCTTCCGCAGCGCCTCGTTCTTCTCCATCAGCGCACGCTCGGCGCGGGCGCTGGCGGTCATGTCGACGAAGGTGAACATCGTCTGGGCATTGGGTAGCGGCGTGACAGCGTAGTCGAGGATTAGGCCGGAATAGAGCTCGAACGTCCCCTGCAGGGAGGGGCGCGCATCGTCACCGCTGGTCAGCATCTGGCCAAAACGGCGCCAGCCGTCGGGCTTGTCGTAGGAGGGGCTGCAGGCTTCCTCGATGGCCCTGATATGCGTGCCCGGCTTTGCCTGCTCTGCCGTGATTCCCCAGAGCGCGCGGAAGGCCGGGTTGGAAAGCTGGATGCTGCCGTCGGGGCCGAACACCGCCACACCTTCCGAAAGGTGATCGATCGTCTCCCCCTGGACCTGCAGAAGCGTGTTGTAGCGCGTTTCCAGGTTGACCTGCTCGGTCAGGTTCTCGAACACCCAGGTGGCGCCACCCTGCGGATGAGCGGTGGCGACCACGCGCAATGTCTCTCCGTTCGGCAGGTGCCAGAGCTCATCCTTGGCATCGAGCGCCTGGTAGATGGAAAGCGCAGACTCCTTCCAGCTTCGCCAGTTGAGCGGTTCCGGAAGCTTGTTGCTGCTGCGCAGGCGGTCGAGGAGCTCGCTGTTGTCCGGGCGAGAATCAAGGAAGCCGAGATCGAGGCCCCAGAGCGTCATGAAGGCCTGGTTGTAAAATTGCAGGCGGCGATCGCGATCGAAGATCGCCACGGGCGTCCCGAGATTGTCCAGCGTTTCGGCATGGGCGCGAAGCGTCCTCTTCAGCTCCTCCCGGACCGATTCGGCCTCGGAGACGTCGAGTGCCATGCCCGCTGACCCGCCGGCGGCGACGACGTCGACGATCTCGTAGATCGTCCTGTTGCCGTGAACGACGGTGGAAACGCGATCGTGGAAGGGCGAGGCCGGTGTGGCGTTCGCACGGATGCTCTCGCGGGTGATGGTCCCCAGAAACTCCCGAGCCTCGCCGACCGCTTGATCCGGGCTCGCCGCTTCGACGGCTTCGCTATAGGCGTGGTTGACCCAGGCGAGCTTGCCGTCGCTGTCGCGGCGCCACACCGGCTGTTCCAAGGCGTCGAGTAGGGACTGGAACAGGGTGATGGAGCCCCGAAGCCGCTCCCGCTCTATCTTCAGTTCGGCAAGTTCGGCGCGCAGGTTGTTGAGCGCGATGAAGCGCACGAAGGCCTTGCCGCCGGAGACCCGACCCTGAACCTCGAGGATTTCGTCCCGGACGGTTTCCGCCACCATGTCGAAGGTGCAGGCGTCGCCCCGAAGTGATTCGACAGCTCGTTCCAGGTCCGCCGCTGATTTGGGGCGCAGCCAGCGCCCGAACGCGAGAAACTCGCGGTCGTTTTGCGGTGCGCCAGTATCGGCCGGCAGTTGTCCAAGGACCTCGGGACGCGCGATCGAGCCGTCCCAGATGATGATCCTGCGGTTCTTCTCCGCGATCAGGGCCTCATATTTCGAGATGCGCTGCTGCGCGTCGGAAAGCGCGTTGCGCATCTCCTGGCTTTCCGCCTCCATATTCCCCTTCTGGCGCACCAGCCAGAGAACCGAAAGCAGGGTTGCACCGAGTGCACCGATGACGAGTGAAGAGATGGCGACTTCGGATGAGGAAAACAGCCTGACTGCCGCAGGTGCCTGCTGCTGGGCAAGTGCAGTGCCAGCAAACGCTGCGAGGGTACTGCCCGACAGGAGAGCGGGCATGAGTGAGCGCTTCAGGCTCTTCGACCGCAAGGATATGCGGCGAACCTGCGGAGCGTTCCCGCCCTCGCCGAGGGAGAGCGAAGCACGGCCATCGCAACAGCAAGCCGCCCCTTCCGCTGGGTTCTGTTCGTTCACCGCCATTCCCGGTCTGTCTCCGTCCTTTGCCGCATCTCGACAAGACATCCCACATCGCCCTTGCCCGAAGCAGGAGCGAATCGATGTCTAAGACAATACTTGCTTCGGGAATCGGCGGGAAGGGTGGCGCCAAAAAAGAAGGTCGCGATCCGTCAAGACCGCGACCATCAATATCTTGTGGATCAACTTGCTAAAATCAGTACCTGTAGTGTTCTGCCTTGAATGGTCCCTGCGGAGAGACGCCGATATACGCGGCCTGTTCTTCCGATAGCTCCGTGAGCTTGACCCCGAGCTTGCCAAGATGCAGGCGGGCGACCTTTTCGTCGAGGTGCTTCGGCAGGATGTAGACCTCGTTCTTGTACTGGCCCTGCTTGGTGAAGAGCTCGATCTGGGCAAGCACCTGGTTGGTGAAGGACGCCGACATGACGAAGGAGGGGTGCCCCGTGGCGTTGCCGAGGTTCAGCAGGCGGCCTTCCGAGAGAAGGATGATCCGGTTGCCCTTGGGGAATTCGATCATGTCGACTTGGGGCTTGATGTTGGTCCACTTCAGGTTGCGCAGTGCAGACACCTGAATCTCGTTGTCGAAATGGCCGATATTGCCGACGATCGCCATGTCCTTCATGGCGCGCATGTGATCGATGCGGATGACGTCCTTGTTGCCGGTGGTGGTGATGAAGATGTCCGCACTGTCGACGACATCTTCCAGCACGACCACTTCGAAGCCGTCCATTGCGGCCTGCAATGCGCAGATCGGATCCACTTCCGTGACCTTTACGCGGGCGCCGGCACCGGCAAGCGACGCGGCCGATCCCTTGCCGACGTCGCCGTAGCCGCAGACGACGGCGACCTTGCCGGCCATCATCACGTCCGTGCCGCGGCGGATCCCGTCGACCAGCGATTCCTTGCAGCCATACTTGTTGTCGAACTTCGACTTGGTCACCGAGTCGTTGACATTGATGGCGGGGAAGGGGAGCAGGCCCTTCTTTGAGAGCTCGTACAGGCGGTGGACGCCGGTCGTGGTCTCTTCCGACACGCCCTTGATTGCATCACGCTGCTTGGTGAACCAGCCCGGAGAGGCCTGCAGGCGCTTCTTGATCTGCGCGAACAGGATTTCCTCTTCCTCGGAGGTCGGGTTGGACAGCACATCCTCGCCCGCCTCGGCGCGGGCGCCGAGCAGGATGTACATGGTGGCATCGCCGCCATCGTCGAGGATCATGTTGGACAGGCCGCCGTCGGTCCACTGGAAAATCTTGTCAGTGTACTCCCAGTACTCGGTGAGCGACTCGCCCTTTACCGCGAAGACGGGAATACCGGCTTCGGCGATCGCTGCGGCGGCATGGTCCTGCGTGGAGAAGATGTTGCAGGAAGCCCAGCGCACTTCGGCACCGAGTGCCTTCAGCGTCTCGATCAGGACCCCGGTCTGGATGGTCATGTGCAGCGAGCCGGAGATCCGGGCACCCTTCAGCGGCTTGCTCTCGCCAAATTCCTCGCGGCAGGCCATGAGGCCGGGCATTTCCGTTTCGGCGATGTCGAGTTCCTTGCGGCCATAGGCGGCAAGCCCGATATCGGCCACGATGTAGTCCTTGTCCGTGCTCATGAAGCTCTCCAGCTGTGGTTTGCGCGCCCTGAGGCGTCACCTTCCGCATTCTGGAGGCTGGTGTAGCAGGCTTCCCGGTGGGAAGCAACGACACATAAAGAAGTGCTTATGTCTTTATGTGTCTCTAGATCTCTTCGCCGAACTTGTCGGCTACCAGGCTCTCCAGCGCACTGAGCACCTCCGCCGCCTGCGGCCCCGCCGCCGTGACTTCGACGCTGCAGCCGGGACTGGCGGCCAGCATCATGAGCCCCATGATCGACATCCCGCCGACCGTCGTACCGTCCTTGGTAACGGTGACTTCGGCGTTGAACTTGGCAACCGTCTGGACGAATTTCGCCGAGGCGCGGGCGTGCAGGCCGCGCTTGTTGACGATAAGGAGCTCACGGGAATGGACTGACATGCTGGGTTCGCTTACTTGCCGCTCAGGACACGGCTTGCGACATTGATGTACTTCCGGCCCGCGTCGCTGGCCTCCAGAAGCGCCCGGTTCATGTCATTGTCGCCGCGGACGCCAGCGAGCTTGATCAGCATTGGAAGGTTGACACCCGCAATGACCTCGATCCGCCCGCCGTCCATGACGGAGATGGCAAGGTTAGATGGCGTGCCGCCGAACATGTCTGTGAGGATGATGACACCATGCCCATCATCGGCAACGGACACCGCATCGACGATGTCCTGACGCCGCTGGTCCATGTCGTCTTCGGGTCCGATAGAGACCGTCTCAATGTATTTCTGCGGACCGACGACATGCTCAAGCGCGTGTCGAAATTCCTCCGCCAGCTTGCCGTGGGTGACAAGCACAAGTCCGATCATCAATTCCCCCTGCTCTGGCAACGCGCAGCCCATATCGCACTGCAAAAGAGGCGTCCAGCGGTGGGAAGCCATCTTCGCCATGTAGACATCAAGTGCAAGTCAAAAATCCGTAGCTTTCAGCCCGGAAAGGGCGGCGGCAGGCCGATATCGGGGAAAAACACACCGATTATCGCCAGCGGATCGGCGACGTGTGCCGCCAACCGGAGCTGCGGCAGCGTACCAACGCCGTCGATGGAGAAGCGTTCGGCTTCCGGAGGTAGCCGCTCCATCCTTTCCACCGGGCCAAGCCTGACGGCAAGATGAAGCGGTGCAGCGGCCACATGGGGAACGCGGGCAATCCCGCTGCCGCGTATTTCGATCAGCCCGGCGATGACATCCGGGCATCTTCCCATCAAACAATTGTCTTCTCGCGACAGCAAGACCCGGTCATCGGCAAGTAGCATCGCGGAAATCCCGGCGCGCCAGGCGGCCGCAAGGCAGGTGAAAGCCGTCAACGACTTGCCGGATCCCGACGGACCGATAAAAAGCAGGCCCGCTGTTCCCACCACGATCGCGGTGGCGTGAATATTGACCTGGCCACCCGTCATGAAGGCTCTCCGGCTGGCAGGGAGAGCACGAAACGGGCTCCTTTGACCGCGCCGCGTGCATCGACGATGTTTTCGGCCCTGAGGGTGCCGTTGTGGGCTTCGGCGATCTGACGGCTGATTGAGAGGCCGAGGCCCGAATTCTGGCCAAAGCTCTCCCCTTCGGGCCGGTCGGTATAGAAACGCTCGAAGATGCGGTCGATATCCTCCGCCTGGATGCCGGGGCCATTGTCTTCGACGGTGACATTGACGCGGCCGCGAGACTGGGAGAGGCGTATGGAGATGCGACCGCGGTCGTCGGGTACAAAGGAACGTGCATTCTCGATGAGGTTGGTGATGATCTGACCGAGCCGCAGGTCGTGTCCGTTGACGATGAAGTCTTGCTTGGCCCCCTTGGCATCCACTGCAAGATCGATCTCCACCGGCTTGCGGCCATTGCGGATCTGCCGCGAGATGTCGACGAGATTGCCGAGCAGCACGCGCAGGTCGACCGGCGTGGAATCGGTACGGGCCAGTTCCGCATCGAGGCGCGAGGCGTCGGAAATATCGCTGATCAGGCGGTCGAGACGGCGTACGTCATGGAAGATGATCTCCGTCAGGCGCCGCTTTGCATCATCCGACTTCGCCAGCGGGAGGGTCTCCACGGCGCTACGAAGCGACGTCAGCGGGTTCTTCAACTCGTGGCTGACATCTGCGGCGAAGCTCTCGATCGCGTCGATGCGGTCGTAGAGCGCCGTGGTCATTTCGCGAAGTGCGATGGAGAGGTTGCCGATCTCGTCCTGACGATAGGCGAAGTCGGGAATCTCCTCGCGCTGCTTGGCGCCACGGCGGACGCGGATTGCCGCTGCCGCCAGACGCCGAAGGGGATTGGCTATAGTCGAGGAAAGGAGGAGCGACAGGAGGATGTTCACGAGCGTCGCAACGCCGAAGACCCGCATGATCGCAAGCCTCTCCGCATGGACGATCTTGTCGATGTCGCCCGCCTGGGTCGACAAGAGCAGCACGCCGAGGACGGCGCGGAAGCGCTGTACAGGAACCGCGACCGAAACGATCAGCTCTCCCTTGTCATTGATGCGGACAACCGCACCGCGAACGCCGGTAAGGGCATTCATCACCTCCGGGTAGATCGATCCGTCGCCGCCGGGCGCTTCCCTATAAACCGGCAGGTTGCGCTGCTGCAGCATGCGGTTGAACAGGCCGACGATGCGGTCGTTCCAGCTCACCGACTCCTGCTCGACCGGCGGCAGGTCGAACCGGAGCACCTGGCCGCGGGAATAGAGATGCCGGGAGTCGAGAAGGAGATTTGCATCCGCATCGAAAAGCCGGGCCCGCGTTCGGGTTGGCGAGATCAACCGCCGCAGGACAGGTGCAACGCGATCCGGATCAATCGGAAAATCGAGGTCCTCGTCATTGGGGACCGGCGTGATGCTTTGCCCGGCCTGCAGCTCGAGCAACTTCTCCGGATCGATGGTGATGGAGTTCGTATCGACCGAAGCAGAGGCCGAGATTGCTCCGGCGATGATTTCGCCCTGGGTCAACAGGCTCTCGACGCGTGCGTCGATCAGCCCCTCGCGGAACTGGTTGAGGTACAGGATACCGCCCACCAGCACGACCGTGGCGGCAATGTTGAAGAACAGGATCCGCCTTGTCAGGCTGGAGAAGACGGCGTGACCGAAGACACGTCGGATAAGAATGAACGGACGCGACCAGATGCGCCTTGGCGTCCGGCGCATCTCCGCATCGGGGGCGTCAAGCATATCTTCGTCGAGCAGTTGGTCTGCCACGCATTGTCCTTTCACGGACAGGCCGATCTCCCGTCCTGGCGCGGCTCCTACGGTGAAGCGATTGCCCTGGTCAGGCGGCCTCGCGGAAGCGATAACCGACCCCGTAGAGCGTCTCGATCATGTCGAAATCGACGTCGACCATCTTGAACTTCTTTCGCAAGCGCTTGATGTGACTGTCGATCGTGCGGTCGTCGACATAGACCTGTTCATCGTAGGCCGCGTCCATGAGCGCGTCGCGGCTCTTCACCACTCCGGGCCTCTGGGCGAGCGAGTGGAGTATCAGGAATTCGGTCACCGTCAAGGTGACGGGCTCGCCCTTCCAGGTACAGGTATGACGCTCCTGGTCCATCAGGAGCTGCCCGCGTTCCAGCGTACGGGCCTGCTGGGCCTCCGTTCCCGCCTTGCTGCCGACTGCCCCCAAGGTCTCCCTAGCGCTCGCCCGGCGAAGTATGGCCTTGACGCGCTCCACCAGCAGACGCTGCGAGAAGGGCTTGGTTATGAAGTCGTCGGCGCCCATCTTGAGGCCAAACAATTCGTCGATCTCCTCGTCCTTCGACGTGAGGAAGATCACCGGTATGTCCGACTTCTGCCGGAGCCGGCGCAGCAGTTCCATGCCATCCATGCGGGGCATCTTGATGTCGAAGATTGCCAGCTGCGGCGGCCGAGCAAGAAGCCCGTCGAGTGCGGATGCGCCGTCCGTGTAGGTCTCGACCTTGTAGCCCTCAGCCTCCAGTGCAATCGACACTGACGTGAGGATGTTGCGGTCGTCGTCCACCAGGGCGATTGTCTGCATGCTCTCTGTCTCCACTACCATTCGTGCGCATCTCCAGGAGTATCCCAGCCGCGTCGGTGTTCCGACGATGCGCGTTTTGAGTATAAAGGTGGAACAAATTGTGGCAAGGCAAGGGATCGGGGGCAGGGGGTCACAATCCCTCTACTCAGGCGAGGGGTGCTAGGTCAGGGTTAAAACGCGACCTAAACCGATTTAAGAAGAAATAAATTTTTTTAAATCGATTAATTTATTGATATCGTTGGCTTATCGCCGTCTACCCTACTTGCTCTTTGTGAACCCCGGCGCTAGTTGAGGGCCACATACAACGCCAAGGAAGGAAGGCGCGCATGCAGGAGCTCGGACTTTACAATCCGTCCAATGGGATAGCGGCGATCGGCTTCCAGGACGTTTCCCGCGTCAATTACAACCTCTCGGAAACGGAACTTTACGAAGAAGCGATCCGCAACCGGGAAGGCGACCTGACGGCGGACGGCGCGTTGCGGGCCGTAACCGGCCAGCACACGGGTCGCTCGCCGAAGGACAAGTTCATCGTGCGCGATGACACGACGGAGGATGTCATCTGGTGGGACAACAACCGGCCGATGTCTCCGGAACGCTTCGAGATCCTGCATCAGGACATGCTGGCTCATGCGGCCGGCAAAACGCTGTATGTCCAGGACCTGATCGGCGGTGCCGACCCGGAAAACGCGCTTCCGACACGGGTGGTGACGGAACTGGCCTGGCACGCGCTGTTTATCCGCAACCTTCTCATCCGGCCGAGCCGCGCTTCGCTCGAGACCTTCGTGCAGAAGCTGACCATCATCAACTTGCCGAGCTTCCGCGCCGACCCGGCCCGTCACGGCTGCCGGACGGAAACAGTCATCGCCTGTGACCTGACCCGCGGCATCGTGCTCATCGGTGGCACGTCCTATGCCGGGGAGAACAAGAAGTCGGTCTTCACCGTCCTCAATTACCTGCTTCCGTCAAAGCATGTCATGCCGATGCACTGCTCGGCAAATGTCGGTCCGGGTGGCGATGCGGCCGTCTTCTTCGGCCTCTCGGGCACCGGCAAGACGACCCTGTCGGCCGATCCGAGCCGCACGTTGATCGGCGATGACGAGCATGGATGGGGCGAGAACGGCATCTTCAACTTCGAGGGTGGCTGCTACGCCAAGGCGATCCGCCTTTCCGCCGAGGCGGAGCCGGAAATCTATGCCGCGACCCGCCGCTTCGGAACCGTGCTTGAAAACGTGGTCCTGGACGAAAACCGCGTTCCGGATTTCGACGATGCCTCGCTGACGGAGAACACCCGCTCGGCCTATCCGCTGCATTTCATCCCGAATGCGTCGGCGACGGGGATCGCTCCCCATCCGAAAACGATCATCATGCTGACAGCCGACGCTTTCGGGGTCATGCCGCCGATCGCCCGGCTGACGCCCGAGCAGGCCATGTACCACTTCCTCTCCGGCTACACAGCCAAGGTCGCGGGCACGGAAAAGGGCGTGACCGAGCCGGAAGCGACGTTCTCCACCTGCTTCGGTGCACCCTTCATGCCGCGCCATCCGGCTGAATACGGGAACCTGCTGCGCGACCTGATCGATCGCCATGGCGTAGATTGCTGGCTCGTCAACACGGGCTGGACCGGCGGTGCCTATGGCGTCGGGCGGCGCATGCCGATTAAGGCGACGCGCGCGCTCCTGACGGCGGCCCTGACCGGGGACCTCAAGACCGCGCAGTTCCGCACCGACCCGAACTTCGGCTTTGCGGTCCCGGTTGCGGTTGAGGGTGTCGACACCGCCATTCTCGACCCGCGCTCGACTTGGGCCGATGGTGCTGCCTACGACCAGCAGGCGAAGAAGCTCGTCTCGATGTTCATCGCCAACTTCGAGAAGTTCGAAGACCATGTCGACAGCCGGGTGCGTGATGCCGCCCCTGTGCTGTTGAATGCGGCCGAGTAAGCCACTCGAACTGACTAACATGTGACCGCCGGGCCCCAATGCCCGGCGGTTTTCTTTGTCCGTTGTTTATGGGATAGAGGCCACCGGAGGCGACCATGGCCAGCAACCCGCTCTATATCAATGATCGCATCACCATTGCCGGCTGGGAATTGACAGAGCAGTTCGTGCTGGCTGGCGGCGCGGGCGGGCAGCACGTCAATAAGGTCTCGACTGCCGTCCAGCTCTTCTTCAATCTCGCCAATTCTCCGTCGCTGCCGGACCGTATCAAGGCGGCTGCCGTTCGTCTGGCCGGTCGCCGGATGTCGAAGGATGGCGTGCTGATGATCGAGGCGAACCGGTTTCGCAGCCAGGATCGCAATCGCGAGGATGCGAGGGAGAGGCTCAAGGAACTGATCCTCAAGGCATCCGAGCCGCCGCCGCCGCCACGACGGGCGACCAAGCCCACCAAGGGCTCCGTCGAACGGCGTCTGAAGGCAAAGGCCGGCCGATCGGAAGTAAAGAAGATGCGTGGAAAGCCGGCGGGAGACTGATCGGATGACAGTCCTGCCTGACGGAGTTCGCTACCTGCCTGAATATCTTGATCGAAAGAGCCAGGAGGCTCTTGTCGACGAAATCAGGCAGGTGGTGACTGAAGCCCCGCTCTATGTTCCCGAAATGCCGCGCACCGGCAAGCCGATGTCGGTCCGAATGACGAATTGCGGCCCCCTCGGCTGGGTGACGGACAAAGGGCGCGGCTATCGCTACCAGGCCGCCCATCCGGTGACCGGCCGGCCGTGGCCCGCGATTCCGTCACGGCTTCTGGAACTGTGGGCGAAGGTTGCCGACTACCCCAAGCCGCCGGAGGCGTGCCTCGTCAACTTCTACGATGATCAGGCACGCATGGGTCTGCATCAGGACAGGGACGAGACGGATCTGTCCGCCCCCGTTCTCTCCATCTCGCTCGGAAACACCTGTCTCTTCCGGATCGGCGGAATGGAACGCAACGAACCGACGCGCTCATTCCGCCTGACGAGCGGAGACGTGCTCGTCCTCGGAGGAGCGGGGCGTCTCTGCTTCCACGGCGTGGACCGGGTCTACCTGGAAACCTCGACATTGCTGAGGAACGGCGGACGCATCAATCTGACCTTGAGACGGGTCAATCCCTGATCAGAGCTTGCGCAGTGCGACCGTCTCGACCAGGTGGTTTGAGCCCTTGCGCAGGATGAGGTCAGCGCGGGGGCGGGTCGGCAGGATGTTCTGCCGCAGGTTCTTCAGGTTGATGTTCTCCCACAGCCCCTCTGCGATCGCGCGCGCCGCATCCTCGCTGATCGTTGCATAGCGGTGAAAGAAGGAATTCGGATCACGGAAAGCTGTGTTGCGAAGCTTCATGAAGCGCTCAACATACCAGTTATGGATCAGCGCCTCGTCCGCGTCGATATAGATCGAGAAGTCGAAGAAGTCCGAAACCATGGGCACGAACTTGCCATCCGCCGGCAGATCGCGGGACTGCAGCACGTTGATGCCTTCGAAGATCAGGATGTCCGGGCGATCGACAACAGTGAACTCATCAGGGAGCACGTCATAGGTGAGGTGGGAATAGCGTGGTGCCTTGACGTTCGGCTGGCCGGCCTTGATCGCCGAGAGGAAGCGCAACAGCGCGCCGATGTCGTAGCTTTCCGGAAAGCCCTTCCGTTCCATCAGGTTCTCGCGCCTGAGCACGGCATTGGGGTGGAGAAAGCCGTCGGTGGTGATCAGGTCCACCTTCGGGCTGGAAGGCCAGCGGGCAAGCAGCTCCTTCAGGATACGCGCCGTGGTGGACTTGCCGACCGCAACGGAACCCGCAATGCCGATGACGAAGGGCGTCTTTGTGACGTCGGACAGGCTGAGGAACCGGTTGCGCTGCTGGAACAGCAGCAGCGAAGCCTCCACATGCGCCGAAAGAAGCCGTGACAGCGACAGGTAGATGCGCCGGACCTCGTCGAGATCGATCGGGTCGTCGAGGGAGCGCAGCCGTGCCACCTCGTCGAAAGTCAGCGTCAAAGGCGTATCCGCTCGGAACCGCGCCCACTCCGCCGATGTGAAGACGTGGTAGGGCGAGTAGGTCGCGGAAGAGGATTGCTCGGTGCCTTCAGCCGGTTGCGCTGCCGGGGTCATGATGGACGGTTCGCCTTTTCCTGCAGGCCGGACTGGGCGGTCCGCCGCTGAAGTTCGTCCAGCACATCCTTGAGCGGAATTCCGGCGATATTCAATACGACCATTAGGTGATAAAGGAGGTCCGCGCTTTCGCTGACCAGCTCCGGCCGCCCCTGCGAAACCGCGGCGATCACCGTCTCGACGGCTTCCTCACCGAGCTTCTTCGCGGCCTTTGTCTGGCCGGCGGCCACAAGCTTCGCCGTCCAGGACTCATCGGTTGCAGCCTTGGCACGTGTGGCGACGATCCGCTCGAGATCGCTGAGGGAGAAATCGCTCATCATCTGTCTCCAGCGACGTCAGTGCAGCCGCATCGCGATGCCGTGCTCGGCCATGTAGTGCTTGGCTTCGCTAACGGTATAGGTGCCGAAGTGAAATATCGAGGCCGCCAGAACAGCGGTGGCATGACCGTCCCGAACGCCGGCCACGAGGTCATCGAGCGTGCCGACGCCACCGGAGGCGACGACCGGGACCTTCACGCTGTCCGCAATCGACCTGGTCAGTGCAATGTCATAGCCGCTCTTGGTGCCATCGCGGTCCATCGATGTGACCAGCAGCTCGCCGGCGCCCTTCTCGACCACCTTCGCGGCGAAAGCCAGGGCATCAATCCCTGTCGCCTGGCGACCGCCATGGGTGAAGATCTCCCAGCGGTCCAGTTCTCCAGCCAAAGAGACCTTCTTGGCATCAATTGACACGACGATGCACTGATTGCCGAATTTGTCGGCGGCCTCGGCAACGAAATCCGGGCTCTTCACGGCGGCGGAATTGATCGACACCTTGTCGGCACCGGCAAGCAGAAGCCTCCGGATATCGCCGACGCTGCGTACGCCGCCGCCGACCGTCAGCGGCATGAAGCAATGGTCTGCGGTTCGGGCAACGACGTCGAAGATGGTCTCGCGATTATCCGAAGAGGCGGTGATGTCGAGGAAGCAGAGCTCGTCGGCTCCGGCGGCGTCATAGGCCTTGGCCGCCTCGACCGGATCGCCGGCATCGATCAGGTCGACGAAATTGACACCCTTGACGACGCGACCGTCCTTGACGTCCAGGCATGGGATGACGCGGGCCTTTAGGCTCATGCGGCCTCTCCTTTCTGCTTGCGGATCAGCGCCAGCGCCTCGGCCGGATCGATCCGGCCGTCATAGAGCGCGCGACCGGATATCGCGCCTTCCAGACGTGCGGCATCAGGCTGCAGCATGCGCCGTATGTCCTCGATCGATGCAAGACCTCCGGAGGCGATGACGGGGATCGAGACCGCATTCGCGAGTTCAAGCGTCGACTCCCAGTTGATGCCGGTCAGGATCCCGTCGCGGTCGATGTCCGTATAGATGATTGCCGAGACGCCAGCGCCTTCGAACTTCCTGGCGAGCTCGATGACGCCGAGCTCGGAAGCCTCCGCCCAGCCCTCGACGGCAACCTTGCCGCCCTTGGCATCGATGCCGACGGCGATCTTGCCGGGAAACTCTTTGCAAGCTTCGATGACCAGTGCGGGATCGCGCACCGCCACGGTGCCGAGGATGACGCGCGCCAGTCCGCGCGACAGCCAGTTCTCGATATGTGCGAGCGTGCGAATGCCGCCACCGAGCTGCACCGGGTTCTTCGTTGCCTTCAGGATCGCATCTACGGCCGCGCCGTTGACGCTTTCGCCGGCGAAGGCACCGTTCAGATCGACCACATGCAGCCACTCGAAGCCCTGGTCTTCGAAGGCTTTCGCCTGGGCTGCCGGGTCAGCATTATAGACGGTCGCCTGCTCCATGTCGCCGAGCTTGAGGCGCACGCACTGGCCGTCCTTGAGGTCGATGGCGGGAAAGAGGATCATTCTTCAGGGATTCCATCGCAGAAAATTGGCGATCAGTGCGAGACCCAGCATCTGGCTCTTCTCCGGGTGGAATTGCGAGCCGGCCATGTTGTCGCGAGCCACGAAGGCGGTCATCGGTCCACCGTAATCGGTGGTCGCCACGACGTCCTGCGGGTTCTTGGCCGCCAGATGATAGGAGTGGACGAAATAGGCGTGCAGTCCATCCGGTCCGGTCGGGATTCCATCGAAGAGAGGGTGAGGGCGCTTCAGGTCGAGCGTATTCCAGCCAATCTGCGGGATCTTCAGGTTCGGATCGGAAGGCTCCATTTCCCTGACGTCGCCTTCGATCCAGCCAAGGCCATGCGTGACCGTCTTCTCGAGCCCGCGGGATGACATGAGCTGCATGCCGACGCAGATGCCGAAGAAGGGCCGGCCATTTTTCTCGACCGCCTGAACCAGCGCGTCGTGCATTCCGGGGACGGCGTCGAGCCCGGCGCGGCAGTCTGCATAGGCGCCGACGCCCGGCAGGACGATCCGATCGGCCACGGCAACCACATCCGCCTTGTCGGTCAGCTCGACCGTGGCACTTAGGCCCCCCTCGTGCGCGGCACGTTCGAAGGCCTTGGTCGCAGACCTGAGATTGCCGGAGCCGTAGTCGATGATCGCGACGCGCATCAGCGTCCTCCCTGGTCGAAGAGGCCAATCCCGCCACGGTCCCACCCTGCTGCGGAGGGGGTGCGAACGGAATTTACCCAGTTGGCAGCGGCGACCGGGGCCGTCGAAGCCTGAGGCAGGCCTGCAAAGTAAATTTCCTCGGCGGTATCGAGATCCGCTGCCATGACAACGTCCTGCAGCGCCCACCCGCGCCGGATGAGACTCTCGCTATAGAAGTGCCGTCCTTCCAGTGCAACGAGAAGATTGATGGAAAGGGCGGCGAGAAATCCCACCACCGCAAATCCGGAAACCTGCATCAGCTGACCGGCGGCAACCTGTGCAAGGAAGACAGCCAGTGCCGCGAGCCACAGCCGCTTGGTCAGGAGCCAGATCCATGGAAAGAACAGCGCAAGCCAGGAGAAGCGGTCGGCAAGGATCACGGTCTTCTCGTGATCCGGATCTGTGCCCGGAGGCGTGAGAACAAGATAACTCTTCAACTTTGCTCCTTGGCCGTTCAGACCAGCGTTCCCTTCGTGGAGGGGACACGGCCTGCCTGGCGCGGGTCGATCTCGGTTGCCGTTCGGAGGCAACGTGCCACCGCCTTGAAGCAGGTCTCGGCGATGTGGTGGTTGTTGGCGCCGTAGTAGTTGAAGATGTGCAGCGTGATGCCGGCATTCTGGGCGAACGCCTGGAAGAACTCACGCACCAATTCCGTATCGAAGCTGCCGATCTTCGGGGAGCTGAACTCGACATTCCAGACCAGGAAGGGTCGGCCCGACAGGTCGACCGCTGCCTTGGTCATAGTTTCGTCCATGGCAAGATCGAGCGAGGCATAGCGCGTGATCCCGCGGCGGTCGCCGAGCGCCCGGGAGATCGCCTGGCCGATTGCGATGCCTGTATCCTCAACCGTGTGGTGGTCATCGATATGGATGTCCCCCTCGACCGCGATCTCCATGTCGATCAGCGAGTGACGGGACAACTGGTCGAGCATGTGGTCGAAGAAGCCGACGCCCGTCGAAATCTGCGAAGCTCCCGTTCCGTCGAGATTGACGGTGACGGAGACCGACGTCTCGTTCGTCTTGCGGGAAACCGAGCCCGTACGTGCGGCGATTTCGGCCATTTTGTACTCCATGCGATTGTTGTGCGCTCCATAACAGGCGGACCGCCAAATATCCAGCAAAAGCAGGCATGCATTCGGATACGGTCGGCTTGATTTGCAATCATGCGATCCCCGCTTACATAGGCATCAACAGGGCGCAAAGCCTCCAACGCAAGGAGCCTTCGAGGCAAACGGGTAAAGAATGACAACGATCATAACGGTCCGGAAGGGCGGCAAGGTCATCATGGCTGGCGATGGCCAGGTGAGCCTCGGCCAGACAGTGATGAAGGGCAACGCCCGCAAAGTCCGCCGCATCGGCAAGGGTGAGGTGATAGCCGGTTTTGCCGGCGCAACGGCGGATGCCTTCACGCTGCTCGACCGGCTGGAGAAGAAGCTCGAGCAATATCCCGGTCAGTTGATGCGGGCTGCCGTGGAACTCGCCAAGGACTGGCGGACCGACAAGTATCTTCGCAATCTCGAGGCGATGATGCTGGTGGCTGACAAGACTATCACGCTCGCCGTCACCGGCAATGGGGATGTGCTGGAGCCCGAGCACGGCACGATCGCCATCGGTTCTGGTGGGAACTATGCGTATGCCGCGGCACGGGCACTGATGGACAGCGACAAGTCGGCAGAGGAAATTGCTCGCACGGCGCTCGATATCGCCGCCGAGATTTGCGTCTACACGAACCATAATCTCGTCGTCGAGACGCTGGACGCCGAGTAACGACATTCAGGAATGGGTCCCCGCCCGGGCTTTCGTGAGTCGGGCGGCAGGAACGCCAAGAGGACATCATGACAAACTTCTCCCCCCGCGAGATCGTCTCCGAACTCGACCGTCACATCATCGGGCAGCACGATGCCAAGCGCGCCGTGGCTATCGCCTTGCGTAACCGCTGGCGTCGTCAGCAGCTCGACGAGAGCCTGCGCGACGAGGTGATGCCGAAGAACATCCTGATGATCGGCCCGACGGGCGTCGGCAAGACCGAGATCTCGCGGCGTCTGGCAAAGCTTGCCGGTGCGCCCTTCATCAAGGTCGAGGCCACCAAGTTCACCGAGGTTGGCTACGTCGGCCGCGATGTCGAGCAGATCATCCGCGACCTCGTCGAGGTCGGCATCGGCCTGGTGCGCGAGAAGAAGCGTGCCGAGGTGCAGGCGAAGGCGCATATGAGTGCCGAAGAACGTGTCCTCGATGCGCTGGTTGGCCCAACCGCGTCGCCGGCAACCCGCGACAGCTTCCGCAAGAAGCTCCGCAATGGTGAGATGGACGACAAGGAGATTGAGATCGAGGTGGCCGACAGCGGTTCAGGCATGCCCGGTTTCGAAATCCCGGGCATGCCCGGCGCCAATATCGGCGTCCTGAACCTCTCCGAAATGTTCGGCAAGGCCCTCGGAGGCCGTACCAAGAAGGTACGAACCACCGTCTCCAAGTCCTATGGCGAACTCATCCGAGATGAATCCGACAAGTTGATCGACAACGAGGTCATTCAGCGGGAGGCCGTACGCGCGGTGGAAAATGACGGCATCGTCTTCCTCGACGAGATCGATAAGATCGCAGCCCGTGACGGCGGTCTGGGCGCCGGCGTCTCGCGTGAGGGCGTGCAGCGCGACCTCCTGCCGCTGGTCGAAGGAACGACGGTCGCAACCAAGTATGGGCCGGTCAAGACGGATCATGTTCTCTTCATTGCCTCCGGCGCCTTCCATGTGGCGAAGCCTTCGGATCTCCTGCCGGAGCTGCAGGGCCGTCTTCCGATCCGTGTCGAACTGCGCCCGCTGACGAAGGAGGATTTCCGCCGCATCCTGACCGAGACGGAGGCAAGCCTGATCCGCCAGTACAAGGCGCTGATGGAGACAGAGCAGCTAAGCCTGGACTTCACCGAGGACGCCATCGATGCGCTGGCCGATGTCGCTGTCCATCTGAACTCATCGGTCGAGAACATCGGCGCCCGCCGCCTTCAGACGGTCATGGAGCGGGTGCTGGATGAAATCTCCTTCAACGCACCTGATCGAGCTGGCAATACTGTGATGATCGATGCCGATTATGTGCGGGAGCATGTAGGAGATCTCGCAGCCGATACGGATCTGTCACGCTATATCCTGTAGCGCGGCAGCAACGCAGGCGAGGGATCTAGTGCATTTGACGTCAAGTTGATGTACACCGCCTCGACATGACGCCGGCCGATCGCTTAAAGGCTGGCGTCAACTCCGATGAAGCGAGCGAGTCGGGCGCGCCGGTCCTGCCGACATGGCCTGCCACGATTGCCCGAGTCTGCAGGTCCGACATCTTGAAACGACTTCTACTCGCCCTTGTCCTGGCGCTGAGCACTATACCGGCGGCTGATGCTGCTGGTCTTCGTGCGGTCCCGGAAGGCAATCGCCACGCCGAACAGCCGAAGGTGCCGGGCGCATCCGTCCGTCGCACCCAGGCCGGCCGCACCACCTTCGACCTCAAGTACGAGAAGATCCGTGACCTGCTGTCCGGAGATCGTGCGTTGATCGCCAAGATCAAGGCCACTGCGGCCGACTACCGGCTGGACCCGATCCACGTGATCGGCGCGATCGTCGGTGAGCATACTTACAATGTCGACGCCTACGACCGGCTCCAGTCCTACTACATCAAGGCGGCTGCCTATGCCGGAGATCGCTTCCGCTTCGGGCACGGTGACGAGTCCATCAGCGAGTTCGTTGCCCGTCCTGAATTCCGTCAATGCGAAGGCAAGGCGGATTCCTATAGTCTGTGGACCTGCCGCGAGGTTGTGTGGGAGAAGGAGTTCCGTGGCCGTACGGTCGGCGGCATCGCCTTCCCGGACAACCGTTTCAGCGCCGTCTTCTTTCAACCCTTCTACGCCGGGCAGACTTTCGGCCTCGGACAGGTGAACCCGCTGACCGCGCTGATGCTGTCGGACATGGTAGCCAAGTCGTCCGGTTATCCGAAGCTCGACGAAAACGATGCGGCGGGGGTCTACGAGGCGATCATGGATCCTGACAAGTCCCTGGCCTATATGGCTGCGGCGATCCGCAGGTCCATTGATGATTATGCATCCATAGCGCGCGTGGACATATCGACCAATCCCGGCATAACGGCGACCCTCTACAATACGGGCGGTTCGGCACAGCGTGCCGCGGCGCTGAAGGCGCGCGGCGGATTGCCGGAAGAAAACTACTATGGCTGGCTCGTCAACGATAAGCTCGAAGAGTTGAAATCACTGCTCTGAGTCCTGATATTCCTGGTTTGCCACCAGTTTCAGGAGGGCTTCGATGGATATGCGCCCCGAGCCGTTCGTTCCGCCGGCCCCCGTTCCCCGCACGGTACCGCCATCCCGGCTGGAGATCATCCGGACCGTGTTCAACAACCCCCTGGAACTATGGGGGGAACCGTCCTACACACTGCCATGGATCGAGACGAAGTTCCTCAAAGAACGAACGATCATCGTCAACGACCCGGGCCTGATCCGGCATGTCCTGGTCGACAACGCAGCTAATTACGAGATGTCGGAGATACGCCAGCTCATACTGCGGCCGATCCTGAGGGATGGCCTGCTGACGGCGGAAGGGCCTGTGTGGAAACGCTCGCGAAAGGCCATGGCGCCGGTATTCACGCCGCGGCATGCCCGCAGCTTTGCCGACCAGATGCTCCGCAAGTCGGAGGACTACGTCAGTAAGTATTCAGGGGTAGGCGAAGAGGGACAGGTTTTCGACATTTCGGTCGACATGACCGAGATCACCTTCAACATCCTGTCGCAGACGCTTTTCTCGGGCGAGATCGTCACCGAGAGCAACGACTTTTCGGAGGACGTGGACAGCCTGCTCCACCGTATGGGCCGCGTCGATCCCATGGACCTTCTGCGTGCCCCGCCATGGGTGCCGCGGTTGACGCGGATCGGCGGAAAGCGTGTCCTCGGCAAGTTCCGTGAAATCGTCGCGAAGACCATGGCTCTCCGCCAGAAGAAGATGCGCGAGAACCCCGATCACGTGCCGCAGGATTTCCTCACGCTGCTGCTGGAGCTTGCCGGCCCCGACGGTCTCACCATGAACGAGATCGAGGACAATATCCTGACGTTCATCGGCGCTGGCCACGAGACAACGGCAAGGGCGCTGGCATGGACGCTCTACTGTGTCGCCAACAGCCCGCAGATCCGCGAGCGGATGGAAACCGAGATCGACGAGGTCCTGGCGTCCGGCGCTGAGCCGGTCGAGTGGATGGACCGCATGCCAATGGTGAGAGCCGCCTTCGAAGAGGCCCTGCGGCTCTACCCGCCGGCTCCATCGCTGAACCGTGCAGCAATCGCCGATGACGAATGGACCAGTCCGGACGGAAAGACCGTTCGGATCAGGGCCGGGGTGACGGTTCTCATCATGCCTTGGACGCTTCACCGCCACCAGCTTTACTGGGATAATCCGCGCGCCTTCATGCCGGAGCGTTTCCTGCCTGAGAACCGCGGCAAGATCGGGCGCTTCCAGTACCTCCCCTTCGGCGCGGGGCCCAGGGTCTGCATCGGCGCCACGTTTGCGATGCAGGAGGCAGTCATCGCGCTTGCCGTCCTGGTGAGCCGCTACCGTTTCGACATGACACCCGATACGAAGCCCTGGCCGGTCCAGAAGCTGACGACCCAGCCGCGCGACGGCCTGCCGATGCGGGTCACGCGGCGCGTTCGCCCATAGGCGCATTGACAGCGGCGGCTGCCCGCGCAAATTGGCACGGATAATCCAACAAAAATGGCACAGGAGGAGGCCTGCATGGCACGCATCGACAAGAACGGGATCGCAATCGACGAGAAGCTGCACGACTTCCTGGTGCAGGAGGCGATCCCGGGCACCGGTGTCGATGTGGAGCGCTTCTTCTCGCAACTCGCACAGATCATCCACGACCTGGCGCCGAAGAACCGTGCGCTGCTCGCCAAGCGCGACGAGATGCAGGAAAAACTCGACGACTGGCACCGCCAGAACGGCGCGCCGGCCGACCTCGCCGCCTACGAGGCGTTTCTGCGCGAGATCGGCTACCTCCTGCCGGAAGGTCCAGCTTTCACGGTCTCCACCAGCAATGTCGATCCCGAGATTGCGGAGATTGCCGGACCGCAGCTCGTCGTTCCCGTGATGAACGCCCGGTACGCCCTCAACGCGGCGAACGCCCGCTGGGGTTCGCTCTACGATGCGCTTTACGGCACGGATGCCCTTCCTGAGACGGATGGTGCCGAGAGGGGTAAGGGTTACAATCCTGCCCGTGGAGCGAAGGTTATCGCCTGGGCGCGGTCCTTCCTGGATGAATCTGTCCCGCTTTCAGGCGCCAGCTGGAGCGACGTGACTGGGTTCGTCGTGACCTCGGGCAGATTAACGGCGGCGGGACCGGAGGGGCGTACGGTCGAGCTCTCAGACCCCGCTCAGTTTGCCGGCTACACGGGCGAACCGTCACAGCCTCAAAGCCTGATCCTGCGCCGCAACGGCCTTCATGTTCAGGTGCTGATCGATCCGACCACCGCGATCGGCAAGGAGGATCCGGCAAAGATCTCGGACGTGCGGCTGGAATCGGCAATCACGACGATCATGGATTGCGAGGATTCGGTCGCCGCCGTCGATGCCGAAGACAAGGTGCTGGTCTATCGTAACTGGCTCGGCTTGATGAAGGGTGATCTCCAGGAGGAGGTGACCAAGGGCGGCAAGACGTTCGTCCGCAAACTTGAGCCGGATCTTGCCTTCACGGCGGCCGAAGGCACGTCGGCAAGCCTCAAGGGCCGGTCGCTGATGCTGATCCGCAATGTGGGTCATCTCATGACCAACCCCGCCATCCTCGACCAGGAAGGTCGTGAGGTGCCGGAAGGCATCATGGACGCCATGGTCACTGCGCTCATCGCCCTGCACGACATCGGTCCGGAAGGTCGCCGCCAGAACTCGCGCCTCGGCTCCATGTATGTGGTGAAGCCGAAGATGCATGGCCCGGAGGAAGTGGCCTTCGCCTGCGAGATCTTCGCACGCGTCGAGGAGGCGCTCGGCATGCCTGCAAACACGATGAAGATGGGCATCATGGACGAGGAACGACGCACCACAGTGAACCTCAAGGAATGCATCCGGGCGGCCCGCGAGCGCGTGGTCTTCATCAATACCGGCTTCCTCGACCGGACCGGCGATGAAATCCACACCTCCATGGAGGCTGGTCCGATGATCCGCAAGGGTGACATGAAGCAGGCGGCCTGGATCAGCGCTTATGAGAACTGGAATGTCGACATCGGTCTCGAATGCGGTCTTTCCGGCCATGCGCAGATCGGCAAGGGCATGTGGGCCATGCCGGACCTGATGGCGGCCATGCTCGAACAGAAGATCGCGCATCCCAAGGCGGGCGCCAATACGGCCTGGGTTCCGTCTCCGACCGCCGCGACGCTGCATGCAACGCATTATCACAAGGTCAACGTGGCGGAGGTGCAGGCAGGGCTGAAGAGCCGGAGCCGCGCCAAGCTTTCCGACATCCTCTCCGTTCCGGTGGTGCCCCGTCCGAACTGGACGCCGGAGGAGATCCAGCGCGAGCTCGACAACAATGCCCAGGGCATCCTCGGCTATGTGGTCCGCTGGATCGATCAGGGCGTCGGCTGCTCGAAGGTGCCGGACATCAACGACATTGGGCTGATGGAAGATCGCGCGACGCTGCGCATCTCGGCCCAGCACATGGCCAACTGGCTCCATCACAAGGTGGTAGGCGAGGAGCAGGTTATCGAGACCATGAAGCGCATGGCGGCGGTCGTCGACGGCCAGAATGCCGGCGATCCGCTCTATCGCCCGATGGCGCCGAACTTCGATGATTCGGTAGCCTTCCAGGCGGCCCTCGATCTGGTGCTGAAGGGACGCGAGCAGCCCAACGGCTACACCGAGCCGGTGCTGCATCGGCGCCGGCTGGAACTGAAGGCAAAGCTGCAGGGATAAAAAGAGAAGAGGCCGCCGGATCGCTCCGGCGGCCTCTTCGATTAAGACGTGGTCGTTCCTTACTGGATCACGACGACCTTCGAGTTCCGGCCGGGCCGCACGCGATTGTAGAGGTCGATGACGTCCTGGTTCATCAGGCGAATGCAGCCGGAGGAGGCCGCCGTGCCGATCGAGGACCATTCCGGCGTGCCGTGCAGACGGAAGAGCGTATCCTGTCCCTTCTCGTTGAAGAGATACATTGCCCGGGCACCGAGGGGGTTGTTGAGGCCCGGTCCCATGCCGGCCTCCACATAGCGGGCCACATCCGGCTTGCGCTCGGCCATTTCCTTCGGCGGATGCCAGGTGGGCCATGCCTGTTTCCAGGCGACATAGGCCTCGCCGGACCACGAAAAGCCCTGCTTGCCGACGCCGATCCCGTAGCGGACGGCCTTGCCGCCCGGCAGGATGTAGTAGAGGAAACGTTCGCGCGTGTTGACGACGATCGTGCCCGGCTTCTCCTGCGTGGAATAGGACACGATCTGCCGGTGGAACTTCTTGTCCAGCCGGTTGATCGGGATAGCCGGAAGAGCATACCCGGCATCAGTCACCGTGCCGTAGGAATCGGTGAAGATCTTGCTGGTTTCGACACGGGTGACTTCCGTCGTGTCGGACGTCGTGGAGCATCCGGCCAGGGCAAGGCTTGCCAGGAGGCCGAATACCATCATGCTTGTGCGGCTGCGCATGGAGTTCTCTTGAAAATGGGTGAGCGACGCAGACGAAAACCGTCTTTGTTCCCGCCTTATTTTCGAATAGGTTTGCCTTGGCAAGCCGCGCCGCGCGTTGGAGGCCAGCCAGCGCCACGATTGGCGGCGACACTGCCTTTTTTGCAACAAGTTCACCTGCCTAAACGGATCGCATGACCCTCGTCAGCATAGCCAACGACAATCCGCTCATTGATGGCCGCCAATCGGCACGGGCCATGATGGTCCGTCGGGGCCTGCAGATCCTGCTCGACGAGATGCGTCACGCGACGCTGCCGGAACTGGTATTGGCGAACGGACGCCGTGCCGACCTGGTGACGGTATCGGAGAAGGGAGAGATCTGGATCATCGAGATCAAGACGTCGATCGAGGACTTCCGGGTCGACTGCAAGTGGCCCGACTACCGCGCCTATTGCGACCGGCTGTTTTTCGCCACCCACAGGGAGGTACCGCTCGACATCTTCCCGGAGGATTGCGGTCTCCTGCTCTCGGACGGCTATGGCGCGCACCTCATGCGCGACGCACCTTGCCACCGGCTGGCGCCTGCAACCCGCAAGTCGCTGATGCTGAACTTCTCCCGTGCCGCCGCCCGGCGACTGCTGATGGCGGAATGGGCGACGGGCAGGAGTTTCGACGAGACCTAGGCTCTATTTCGGTGCCCGCTTGGCGAGGATCCGCTGCAGCGTCCGCCGGTGCATGTTCAGCCTACGCGCCGTTTCCGAAACGTTGCGTTCGCACATCTCGTAGACGCGCTGGATATGCTCCCACCGCACCCGATCTGCGGACATCGGGTTCTCGGGAACGTCCGCCTTCTCGCCTGGCCGCTGCGTCAGCGCATGGAAGATGTCATCCGCATCGGCTGGCTTGGCCAGATAATCGAGAGCACCGAGCTTCACGGCGGTGACGGCCGTGGCGATATTGCCGTAGCCGGTCAGGACGATCGCCTTGGTGTCCTCCCTGAGCTGCCGGATCGCCTCGATCACGTCGAGACCGTTGCCGTCGCCGAGGCGGAGGTCGACGACCGCGTATTTCGGGGGGCGCGCCCGCGACTTGGCAATACCTTCGGCCACCGATTCGGCGATCTCGACCGCGAAGCCTCGCCCCTCCATGGCCCGTGCCAGACGCCGCAGGAACGGGCCGTCGTCATCCACGATCAGAAGCGTCGGATCAGCGCCGATTGCCTCGTCCGGATTGGCAACTGAAGGGGTTGTCTCTCTTTCCATCTCTTCTCTCCAGAAGCGTCACACTGTCATACCGCCTGCAAGCGCGTTGCGAACGACGTGCCGCTGCTAACCTTCCTCGAGCATGGCGCGCGGCCATTCGATCCGGATCCGCGCTCCCGGCTCGGTCCCGCTGCGATTGTCGAATGCCAGTCGGGCGCCGGACCGTTCGAGCAAGGTCTTGGCAATGAACAGGCCAAGCCCCAGGCCGCCCGCCCGTTCGATTTCCTTGTTGCGTTTTGTCATATAGGGCTCGCCGATGCGAGAAAGAATATCCGGCGAGTACCCGGTCCCATCATCCTCGATCACCACAACGACCCGCTCGCGGTCGTGCTCCACCGTCAGTATTACCTGACTGCGGGCGTAGTCGACCGCGTTCTCGACGAGGTTGCCGAGTCCGTAAAGAATGCCCGCATTGCGCAGGCAAACCGGCTCCGTCGCGCGGTCGCCGCGCTCGACAAGTGCGATCTCGATGCCGAACTGCCGGTGCGGAGCGATTACCTCCTCGATCATCGAGGAAAGCGGCAGGCGCCGCATGTGCTCTTCGCTCGCCGCGGAAAGGGAGGTCAGCCGCTGCAGGATGTCGCGGCATCGCTCGCTCTGGCTGCGAAGCAGCTGGACATCCTCGCGCAGGCGCTCGTCGGTGCCGAACTCCCGCTCCATCTCCTTTGCCACGACGCTGATTGTGGCAAGCGGCGTTCCCAGCTCGTGGGCGGCTGCCGCCGCAAGTCCGTCGAGCTGCGACAGGTGCTTTTCCCGCTCAAGTACCAATTCGGTCGCTGCCAGAGCGTCGGCAAGCAGCGTCGCTTCGTTGGAGACGCGATAGGCATAGAAAGCCGCGAAACAGGTCATCGAGACGATAGCGCACCAGATGCCGACCAGCATGACCGGCTGAAGCCGAAGCGTCTCGCCGGGATACCAGGGGAGCGGGTAGGGGGAGAATGCCAGCGCCGTCGTGCAGGCCAGCGCCAGAAGCAGCAGCGGGATCGCGTGACGAAGCGGCTGCGAGGCGAAGGAAATGATTACCGGCACGCAGATCAGCGGAGAGAACGGATTGGCGAGGCCGCCGGTGATGAAGAGCAGCGATGCCATCTGCAGGAGGTCGAAACTCAGCAGCGCGAGTGCCGCATTCGGCCCCAGACGATGCGTTGAAGGGAACCAGAGCGACAGCATGATATTGGCGAGCGCCAGCGCGCCGATCAGGAATGCTGCCTGCAGCAAGGGCAAGGGGAAGGCGAGAAGCAGGTCAACGGCAAGCACGGTCACTGTCTGCCCCGCCACTGCCAGCCATCTGAGCCGCACCAGTGTCTCCAGGCGGAACTTGCGGCTGATGGGTCGCGAGTTGAAATCCCGCGGCGGGGAAATATCCAGGTCCTTGCGGCTTACCGTCGTTGCTGCTTCTCGAATGGTCATCTGCGGCCTTTACGATCTCGCTGCGTCACCGCAGAGGCGGCATACTGTCACGTCCCGCGGGGTTTGGCACGATGGGTCGGCGTTGCCTCGGAAGGATCCTCGGGCCAAGGATGCTTCGGATAGCGGCCGCGCATCTCGGCCCGGACATCCTTCCAGGAGCCTCTCCAGAAGCCGGGCAGGTCGCGGGTGGTCTGGATCGGACGATGCGCCGGCGAGGTCAGCTCCAGCAGAAGCGGCAGGCGTCCGCCTGCGACCGCCGGATGCGTCTTAAGGCCGAACAGCTCCTGGACGCGGATTGCCAGCACCGGCTCGTCACCGTCATAGCGGATCGGATGCCGCTGTCCGCTCGGTGCCTCGAAATGGGTGGGTGCCAGCGCATCGATCTGACGTTGCAGATCATGCGGGATGAGCGAACGCAAACCCTCCGTCAGGCTGCCGGGACGGATGTCATCCAGGCTGGTGGTGTCGCCCTGGAAGGGGACGAACCACGCCTCCAGGCGCCCCAGCAGGCCTTCGTCCGAGACATCCGGCCACGGTTCGCCAATCGTCCGGTGCAGGAAGTCGAGCCGCTGGCGAAGATGCTGGGCATCCTTGGAGAAGGGAAGGGCCACAAGCCCCAGTTCCCGCACGCCTTGTGCCAGGGCCAGCGCGGCCTCCTCTCCTGACGGCCGAGGAAGGGGTGCCTCCTCGAAGATGATTGCTCCGAGACGGGTGACCCGCCGCGCGCGTACCTGCCGGCTCTGCCGGTCAAAGAAGCATTCGTCTCCGCGTATGATGGAAGAGCCGAGGCCCTCCATGACCTCCTTCCGGCTCACGGCCGCCGCAGAGAGGATCCGTCCCCGCGCAGCCCGCCCGGTGAGGTCGGCAATGACCAGCATGGACTCGCCCGCAAGACGCTCGATCTCCGGCAGCTCCGCACCTCGTCCGCTTGCCATCACGAACCGTCCGCGCCCGCCGCGCTGGAGTGCCACCCGATCCGGATAGGCATGCAGGAGCATCCTCCCCGCGGTGGTGGAGGTTTCTATCCTTTCGCCTTGCGGCAGGCTGCCTGCTATGCGGGAAGCCAGCCCCCGCGCCGCCTGCGCCCTTGGGCTCCGGTCATTGCGGAAGCGCCGGAGACGCTCGTCGAGATCGATGTCGCTGCCGCCGAGCCCCTGCTCGGTAAGCAGGACAGCCAGTTCGCTCGCCTCCCGTCCCAGACCGTCGCCGGCCGCAGAGATCACCATCGCCGCAAGACGCGGCGGCAGGGAAAGCCGGCGCATCAGCCTTCCTTCGTCCGTCAGAGAATATCCTGCATCGAGGGCTCCCAGTTGCACCAGCAGCGTGCGGGCTTCCAGCAATGCTGCAGCCGGTGGGGGATCGAGGAACCGCAATGTCCCGGCGTCCTTCACCCCCCAGTGGGCTAGGTCCAGCGCCAGTTGCGAGAGATCGCTGGAGAGGATCTGCGGTGGCGTGAAGGCGGGCAAGGCCGCCGTCTGGCCCGCATGCCAGAGCCGGATCGCGATTCCAGCCTCGGTGCGACCGGCTCGCCCGGCCCGCTGGTCGGCCGAAGCACGCGAAACGCGCACCGTCTCCAGCCGGGTGATTCCCGTGGAAGCCTCGAAGACCGGAAGGCGCTGTAGCCCGCTGTCGATGACGATCCGCACCCCGTCTATGGTGATCGACGTTTCCGCGATCGAAGTTGCGAGCACGATCTTCCGGTGACCTGCAACACTTGGACGGATGGCGAGATCCTGCTCCTTCTGGGTGAGGTTGCCATAGAGCGGGACGATCACCGTCTCCGGACCGAAGCGTCCTTCCAGCCGCTCGGCCGTCCGCTGGATCTCGGCCTGGCCCGGCAGGAAGGCGAGGATCGATCCTGCATCGCTCCGATGGGCCTCGACAACCGCCCGCGCGACACTGTCCTCGACGCGTTCGCCAGGAGGACGGTCGCTGTGGCGGATGTCGATCGGAAAGTTGCGCCCCTGGCTGACGATCACCGGCGGATGGTCCAGGAGATCCGCCACCCGCTCGATGTCGAGCGTTGCCGACATCACCACGATCCGCAGGTCGTCGCGCAGTCCGGATTGCACGTCGAGTGCGAGCGCCAGGCCGAAATCCGCATCCAGCGACCGCTCATGGAATTCGTCGAACAGGACGGCGGAGATACCTTCCAGCTCGGGATCATCGAGCACCATTCGCGTAAAGACGCCCTCCGTCACCACCTCGATCCGGGTGCGGGCCGAGATCCGCGTGTCCAGCCGCATCCTGTAGCCGACGCTGTCACCGATCGCATCGCCGCGCAGTTCCGCCATCCGCCCCGCCGCCGCCCGTGCGGCAAGCCGCCGGGGCTCGACAAGGATGATCCTGCCGCTCACCCAGTCTTGATCGAGGAGGCCCAGGGGAACAATTGTCGTCTTGCCGGCTCCGGGGGGCGCCGAGAGGACGGCCCGCGTTCCGTGGGCCAGGGCTGTCAGGAGTTGGGGGATTACCTCATGGATCGGGAGGGTCGGCATGCTGCCGGCGGTCTCATCTGGCCTGCTATGCGGTGACATCAGACAGAAAGCCTGCCGTTTGCCGGGAAGGGGTACATCGTGTTCACGCTAGGCATCCGCGCTGGTCGGTTTCGCATACAGGCCAGCCTAGCAAGTGACTGCGGGGATCGGAAGGGGCCGCGCCACGTCATCTCGGGAAGCCGCCACGGAAAAAATGACAGTTTTTTGAAATGGCCGGTTGACTTCGGCCTCGGGGTACCTTTATAAGCACAACCACCAACGAGGGCGGCGGCGCTGCTGGCGACGATGTCCTTCGTTCTTGAGAAATCCTTGAAGATTAGCGCATGCTGATTT
>NZ_CABFWE030000002.1:0-16397 GCF_902153235.2 Pseudorhizobium halotolerans
TTTCGATTTCGTTCGCATGCCCGCCCATAGCCAAAACCTCGCTAACGGCGAATGAACCACACAAATTGAGGAAGAACCCGATTAACTGCAAAGCGACACGGCCTCAAGCGCGCCAAGTCAGAAGGAAAGACCCTCGGCCGCCCCTCCACCCTGAGCGAAAAACAGAAACAGGAAGTGCGCGAGGATCTCGCGACAGGGATGAGCGTTTCCGCTCTCGCCAGAAAATTCGACACCAGCCGCCAGACCATCATGCGCGTCAGGGATGAAGTGCCCGCTTCGTCCAAGCCACAACTTGAGCACGCACCCGTTTCCCTTTCGCCGTTACCCCGCGCAGCAGGATAGTTTTTTCACGTCCCTGTCGAAGGTCTGAGCCGCAAGCTTCAAGCCTTCGACGGTCGTCAGGTACGGGAAGATCGCCTCCGACAGATCGTCGATCGTCAGGCCGCCGCGGATAGCCAGCGCCGCCGTCTGAATGCTGTCAGCTCCTTCCGGCGCAAGAATATGCGCGCCCAGGAGCTTCCGGCTTGCCCCGTCGGCAACCAGCTTGATCAGGCCGCGTGTATCGCGTGCCGCCAGCGCCCGCGGGACATTGTCGAGGGAAAGAACGGACGTGCGAACCGAATGCCCCGCAACACGCGCCTGCGCCTCGGTCATGCCGACGCTCGCCACCTGTGGGTCTGTGAACACGACAGCAGGCATCGCGGAATTGTCATAGCGCAGGCCATCGCCGTTCAACGCGTTCTTGGCGGCGAGCTTGGCGCCATAGGCGGCCATGTAAACGAACTGATCTTTTCCTGTCACGTCTCCGGCGGCATAGACGCCGGTCTTTGAGGTGCGCATGCGGTCATCGACAATGATGGCGCCGGCCGGCGTTGCGGCAATACCCGCCTCAGCCAAGCCAAGGGTTTCGGTGTTCGGGCGGCGTCCCGTTGCCACGAGAATCCGTTCGGCCGTCAGGATTTCCGGCCGACCGTCCCGCGCGATGGTGAGCGCCACACCGCCGTCATCGGTCTTGCGGATGGATTCGTAGGCGATCCCGCTGACGATCCTGATGCCCTCATCGGCCAGGTAGGTTGCAAGCGCCGATCCGATTTCGGGTTCAGCCTCCGGCAGAAGCCGGCTGCGGAATACGAGCGTCACCGCGACGCCGGCCCGCGCGAACGTCTGGGCAAGCTCCGCACCGATATAGCCGCCGCCAAGCACGATCATCGAGCGCGGCAGTTCGGCCAGGGCCAGCGCCGTCGTGCTGTCGAGCGGCGACACGTCGACGATCCCCGGAATTCCCGGCAGGCCTGGGCGCGCGCCCGTCGCGATGATGATCCGTTCGGAGGCGAGGCGCTGGCCCGCGACCTCGACGCCGCCGTCAACGAGGCGGGCCTGCCCTTCGCGATAGACCACATTGTTATACTCCGGCAGCAGATCAGCGTATTTCGCCTGCCGAAGACCCGCAACCAGGGCGTCTTTCTGGGCAATCTGAGCGGCCCAATCGACGACGCGCGCGCCGCTTTCAATGCCATCGAAGCGGGCTTCCGCATCATTGGCGTGACGCACGGCTTCCGTGGCCCGGATCAGGGCTTTCGAGGGCACACAACCGATATTGACGCAGGTGCCGCCAATCGTGCCGTGCCCGACAAGGGCCACTTGCGCGCCTTGTTCGGCGGCCGTGATCGCGGCAGAGAATCCGGCCGAGCCAGCCCCGACGACTACAAGATCGTAACGGCCGTTGCCTTTGCTGGAACTGGGAGCATCACAAGCTTCGCACATCTAACTTATCCCTGTCGTTTGTCATTGATTGAGCAGCAATCGGCATCAGCCGATGGGCCGGAACGGCGGCGCCGATAAAGGTAAAATGCCGCCAGCCCAATAGCAGCGAGTGCGATCGGGATCAGCACATAGCCGGCTGCAGCGAGCCATGCGGAAACCCCGAAGGAGCCCGCAGCGACCAAAAGAAATGGGGCGGCACAACAAATGACGGCGAGAAGCCCGACACCGCCCATGCCGATGAACTTTCCATCCGTCATGCTGAGCCTCCCTACTGCGAAACCTTGGAGGGATAGCCGGCGTTGGTGGTTGCGGTGATCAACGCAGCGACATTTGTCTTGCCGTCGTCAAACCGCACTTTGGCGATCGCCCCATCTGTCGCCTCCGACACGTCAACCGCGAGCACCCCTGACACGTTGCTGAGCGCCCGCTTCACGATCGGGCCGCAAAGTTCGCAGGTGGCATTGGCGACATTCAGCGTGACGGTCTGCTCGGCGGCAAAAGCGGCGCCACTCGCCAGCAGGGACGCGGTGAGAGCGATAAGGTGTAAAGTTTTCATCAGGAACTCCTTGAGGTTAGGCGGTGAGGAAGAACCGCGCTGCATAGGGAAAGCCCACGGCGACGATGATCAGAATCGTTGCGATCCAAAGGCCCATCTTGGCGTTGCGATGGGACGACGGACGCGCGCAGTAGGAGCCCTCGATGCACTCAGCCGCCCTCGGCTTGCGATAGACGAGATAGAAGCCGTAGCCGAGGCAGGCGAGCGCGATCGTGACGAACACGGGCTGATAGGGCTCGAACGCGGTCAGATTGCCGATCCACGCGCCGCTGATGCCGGCAAAGAACAAGACAAAGGGCACCACGCAGCAGGTTGCCGCGCCCAGTGCCGCCACGATGCCGCCAACCGAGAGCAGCGCTGCCTGATCAAAACCCTTTTCGACGGGCTCCAGGGCCGTATCTGCCAGTGGCCGCGCTTCGTTCTGCATCATCGTTCACATGCTCCCGCAATTGATCTATGGTGACCCTAATGCCTGTAGTAACTACAGGGTCAAGCGGGAAAGTTTCACGGTGTTGTGCGAGCTATGTGATGAAACAGGCTGATGAATTTTCGATCGGCGTCCTGTCCGAACGCAGCGGCGTCAACATCGAGACGATTCGCTATTACGAGAGGATCGGCGTCATGCCGAAACCAGCGCGCAGCGCGGGCGGATATCGCGTCTACGGCAACGATCACGCAAGGCGGTTGCATTTCGTGCGGCGCGGCCGTGAGCTCGGCTTCAGCCTCGACGAACTGCGTGGACTGCTTCGCCTGGTCGACGGGCATAGCTACACCTGCCGTGAGGTTCATGACCTCACCATCGAACACCTGAAAGATATCCGTCAGAAAATCGCCGATCTACGACGTCTGGAGCGGGCAATGTCGGATATGGCCGCGCAATGCACCGGCAACCAGGTTCCGGAATGCCCGATCATTGATGCTCTATTCGAGATGCGCCCAGTGGGCCGTTCCCGCTCCGTTCGACCTTAGCGCAGGATTTTGAACTGCTCTTGTTCCGACCCCATATAGGCCACGACCACCATCATCGGGATTGCGAGCACGTTGGAACCGAGCAGCGCGCCAAGGCCTATATCGCTCACGCCGCGAATAGCGCTTGTCGTGTTAATGCCGATCTCGGGCGAGGCAGCGGCGAGACCAACGAAAGAGCCGCCCGCAGCGACCGAGAAACCCCATTGCCGGCGCAGCTTCTTGAGCGGATCGGACAGGTGCTCAGCGCCCCAATGCGCGAGCCATACGGCTGCAAGAAGAACCCCGGCCCAGACGGCGATCATGACGCGCCCCCGATCGCATATCTGAGGTTGCTCATTACGAAGCGGCTCTTCGGTATGGCCGGCAGTCGCGTTATATCGATCCGCAGATCCTGATCCGGCAGGTCGTATTCGATGCTTGCCGCCAGAAATCGGCAGGACAGTTTCATAAGCTCGATCGTCATCCATTCCCCGGAGCAGCGGTGATTCATGTGATGGTCGCCGCCTCCCTGCGGGATGAAGTTGAAGGGACTGCCATCCCAACTCCGAAATCGGTCCGGCCGGAACTCCTCCGGCGCATCCCATGCCCGCGCGTCCCGGTTGGTGCCGTAGAGGTCCAGCATCACGCGCCGTCCCCGGGGAAACCGATAGCCGTTCCATTCGAAATTGTGCCTCGTGCGCGCCATCACCGCCGGAAAAAAGGGATAGAGCCGCCGGATTTCCTGCACGAACAGCTCCGGATATTCGTCGCCGGTTTGAAGTTTCGGGCGGCAGGCCGGGAACCCATGCAGGGCGTGGGCGGCAAAGACAATGAAAACCGCCACGGCTACGGTTGGCCGCAATATGTTCAGCAGTTCCACGGCGGCAATACGCGGGCTGAGAAGAGCGCCGTCCTGATCCCGCCAAGTGGCGATGACACGCGCCGCGCTTCCTTCCGGCGGGCTCAGATCGCCGGCACGAATCTGCTCAACAATGCCCTCGATCCAGCTTTCGCACCGCCTGCGGGATAGGCGCGACCACCAGTGCTTCGGTCCGACCGACCCCGCGTAATCAAACAGCGCCGTCAACTCTGCCGCGCGCCGACCGGCCTCTGCTTCCGGCAGCGGAACCCCGACCCATGCGCAAACAGCTCTCGTCAGGAGTTCTTGCACCTCGTCGTAAAGGATAACCCGGTCCATCGTTGTCCATTTCTGGGCGTAGGTGCGCCACCATTCGGCGGTCAGCTCTTTCAGCGCCTCGATGCGCTCCGGTGTCATAAGCGACATGAACATCTGCTTGCGGTGCCGATGCGCTTCGCCGTCCAGCCCCTGCACGCCGCCCTGCCCGAAGAGGGTTTTCTGAACCCGGCCCGGTGCAGCTCCGCTCCGGGCGAACAAGTCCTGCCGGTAGAACAGTTCGGCCGCCTCGGGGCCGGTCATGCAGATCGTCGGGCGGAGCAGGAGCCGGGTTTGAAAGAGATCGGCCCCGTATCGGCGGCATCTTTTCGAGATAAAGCCGTAAGGGTCCAGGAGCAGGGCCAACGTGCTATCGAAACTCCGGTCGCGCGGGATGCGGGACATCACTCATCCTCCCCGAAACCTGAGCGGAGAAGGCTGAGGCCGCCGCCACTGCGGGGCTACTCTGGACGGTTCTCGGCCAGCGCGGCCGTCGCCGTTTTTTTTCCTCTCAGGCTTTCTCATGCCTTCTTCCTTCCGGCGCGAAAGCCATCGAACATTAGCAACGCCACGCCGCAGACGACCGCCACGTCGGCAAGATTGAAGGCGGGCCAGTGGTAGCCGGCCAGATGAAAATCCAGAAAATCGGTGACGGCTTGAAAGCGCGCGCGGTCGATGACGTTGCCAAGCGCGCCGCCGATGATGAGTCCAAGAGCCACGCTGGCCTGCCGGGTTTCCGACCGCCATAGCCAGACGACAAGTGCGGCCACGATGGCGAGGCTGAGCAGGATCAGCCCCCACCACGGCACGACGCCGCCGAGCATCCCGAAGCTGACGCCGTGATTGCGCACGAGCACAAGGTTTAAGACGGGGATGACTTCAACGCCGTGCGCCAGGGCGGGCGTGCCAAGGGCAAGCGCCTTGGTGCCCTGATCGAGAGAGAACGCCGCCAGGGCGCAGCCTATGCCGACGCCGCGGCCCACCTACGCCGTCTCGCGCAGATCGGCGCGCGCATCGCGCACGATCACCCATGAGGATTGCAGGAACAGACCGGCGATCACTGCCGCCACAACCAGGTCAGGCCAAGCCGTTCCGGTCCATGCGACTAGGCCCGCCGCCACGACGACGGCCGCGTTGCCGATCGCATCATTGCGCGAAAACAGCCAGACTGCCCGCACGTTGGCGTCGCCCGTCCGGTGCGGGATCAGCGCGAGCGCTGCCCCCACATTTACCGCCAGTGCGATGATCCCGAACAGGCCCATCAATCCGGCTTCTGGCTGGTTTTCCACCAGCACGCGGTATGCCGTACTGCCGAGAACCCCCAATCCGAGCACGCCCAGGAACAGCCCCTGAATGAGGGCCGAACGCGCGCGCCAGAGCAGACTCCAGCCGATGGCGAGAATGCCGAGGAAGGTAATCAGCCCGTCGCCGAGGAAATCTAGCGCATCTGCCTTGAGCGCCTGCGATCCCGATATGAAGCCGCCGACCATTTCGATCAGGCCGTAGCCGACATTGAGCACGATCACGATCCAAAGCGCCCGTTTGTAGGCCGGCGTGATGTGGGAAACGTCCTTCGGTAGATCGTCTATGTCGCCTTCGGTTTGCGTGTTGGGGCCATCCAGACGATCGAGCTGATAGCCGATGCCGGAAACGGTGCGTTCGACTTCCGGCAGCCGCGCGGCAGGATCGTTGACGTGCAGCGTCATGATCTGGGTCGCGGTCGAAACCTTTACATTCTCCACGCCGGCCGACCGCACCGCCTTCTCGATCTTGGCAGCGCAGGACGCGCAGTCCATGCCGGTGACGCGGTACCATGCCGTTTCCTGTGCATTAACTACCGAGGGCGCTATGCTCATGATCATCTTCCTTAATTCCGACAGATATGATATCATTGATGGCTGATATGTCGAGCGAAACTGAATTGATGCTGCGGGTCGATACCCGCGTAGTCCAGTTGCGGGCGAAGCTGTTCCGGGGGCTTGGCGATTCTTCGCGGCTGGCGATTCTGGACGCGCTGCGCGCGGGGCCGCGATCGGTCGGGGAGATTGTCGCGAGCACGGGTCTTTCGCAGCCCAACGCCTCGAACCATCTACGTTGCCTGAACGAATGCGGTCTGGTCGCGGGCGAGCAGCGCGGGCGCTTCGTCCATTACCGCCTTAGCGATCCGCATCTGGAAACATTGTTGAGCCTGGCAGACGAGCTGGTGGCTGGAACGGCGCAGGGGGTTTATCCCTGCCGCAACTACGAGCCCGGGAAATCGGACTGATCCCCAGAGAGGGCTGCGCGGCGCATAGAATCGAAAGGCGGGACGCTTCTCAACGCCTCGGATATTTGACCAAGGCGGCGATAACGAGAACCAGTACGTCGAGCACCAGAAGCCAAACGAGCCAGGAACCACGCCAACTTGCGCAAAAAGGCTGGTTTTGCGCGGGTGACCGAAGGCCCAAGCAAATATCTGCGACATGATTTGTAACAGGAATCCGCCCAGGATGATCGGCTACGCCTCATGCTTCTACCCAAAGCCGAGACCTCGACCCGCAGCGCGCCGATCAACGAAGAAGCTTTGAGGTTTTATATCGAGAACGCACAGAGTGCATGAGCGTGCCGACGACGAAGGCGGCGTCGTCGCCAGCCCCTGCGATGAGAGCGGAGGCTCTGTTCCTCTGCCAGGGCCTGCCGACGAAGTAGAGACCGGGAACTGGAGAGACGCCCTCCTGGTGCAGGAGCCGTCCTTCGGCATCCACTGCGCCTTCGATTTTTATCCAGTCGAACTCGTCCCGGTAGCCGGCCGCCCAGACGACCGCCTGCGGCGCTTCGCGCGACCCGTCCGCGAAGACGGCATGGCAGCCGTCGACGGAAACTAGCCTCGGCATCAACACGACGTTCTTTCGAACCAGCGTGGCGTCGTCGTTGCCTCGGTTGGGGAACGGATCGATCCGGCGCATCCTTCTCCCGATGATGCTGTCAGGCTTTGCGCCCAGCAGTCCAAGACGCTTAAGCCACCACCAGGTGCTCTGCCCCAGGATTCGTTCGGGAAAGAGCTTGCGGGGTCGTCCCCTTGCAAGAAGCACGCGATGGCTGGCGGCAAGGGCCAGAGCGGCGTCCCTTCCGCTTGCTCCGTCTCCTACGAGCAGGACGGTTCCTTCGGCAACCGACTCGGCGTTCCAAAAGTCTGAGACGTGTATCTGCTGGATGCCGTCCGGGAATTCATTTACCATAGCCGGCACGCGCGGGACCGAGAACGGCCCGGTGGCCACGATGACCGCCGGGGCAGCATAGATCCTGCCGTCGCTGGACACGGCTTCGAATACGCCGTGTTTCCGACGGAGAGCTGAAATCCGCGTCCCGGTCTCGATACGGTGGCCGCCTACCTTCGCATACCGGGCGAGATATGCCGCGAACTCGTCTTTAGTAGCATATCCCTCCGTATCGCCTGGAAGGGGCAGCCCGGGGAGGCTGCTGATGCTCCGCGGCGTGAAGAGCGTCAGTGTTTCGTAACGCTGCCGCCAGCTATCGCCGACCGCGGCGGCGGCATCTACCAGGAGGTAGTCGACCCCCGCCTTCTTCAGTTCGTTCGCGGCGGCAAGCCCCGCCTGTCCTGCGCCGATGACGAGGACGTTCGTCCGAAGGGGTCCACAGCCGCTGTCGCTGACGTCGCTCGACATGCCGAGGGCCGAACCTGAGTGAGAGCTTGCATGCTCGCAGCAAGCGTTGCGGCCTTCACGATGCTCCTGACGTTCATCGTTCGTCACGTCAGTTTCCGGATGCCTGGTCGGAGATGCTACCGGCTCCCGCCCTCTTCCTCGCACCCTGGAACGGATCGGCAAGCGCCGCCTCTGGGCGGCTGACGGGATACTTGATGCCGGAGATGCTGGCTGCCAGCTTTTCGGGGCCGTTCTTCTCCAGAAGCGTGCGGAAGCTGGGGTGCATTCCTCCGTCGACATAGGCGGTTACGGGAGAGGCCTTGCTCTCCGCCAGGGCGGCGTCGACCTTCTGCTTCTCCGCATCGATCTTCGCCATGATCTGCGGATCCGGCTGCGTGACGGGAATTGGACAAGCTGCCAGTGGATCGCGGGGCTCGCCCCCTTCGAAGGCTGTGTTGAACACGTATCGCCGACCACAGGCCGAGACCTTCGGCTGCTGCTTCGTAAGTTCGAAGGCGTCGTAGCCCTCCTTGAGCATCCGCCAGAACGGCAGGTTCTCATCGCTCCTGTGGAGCGCCATGTTGTCGGCCGTCATGCGGAACGGATAGGCCTGCACCTGGAAGTGGTTCTGACCGGAGGAGAGCGCCTTCGAGACGATCGCGTAAATCTCGCCGACGCCCTGGTCGGTAAGAGCGTAGCATCCTGCGGAGGAACATGCGCCATGGACCATAAGCGCATCCCCCGTATAGCCGAGAGCGGATTCGAGCCGATTGGGATAGCCGAGATTGAAAGACACGTAGTACTGGGACTTCGGGTTCAGCATGCCCGCAGTCACATGATAGAAGCCTTCCGGAGCCTGACGGTCCCCGTTTTTCGTCTTCGGGCCTAGCTTGCCGGACCATCTGCACATCGGATACGTCTTGAGCAGGGCATACCGGCCCGCCCCGTCCATCTTCCAGACCTCAAGCTCGCTTTCCTGCTTGAAGATCCTGACAAGCACAGGGCTTTCGACCTTCATGCCCTTCTTGGACATCTCGGCGATCATCTTGCTCGGGATCTGCGGCGGAGCCTTGGCGGCCCCGTCCAAGGCCATGTCGGCTGCAACGCAGCTCGACAGCAGCAGTCCCACGGCTGCCATGCCCGCGAGACGACGTATCGCATGCTGAAGGGAAGTCTTCCTGCTCCGGACGGTCGCGATCAAGTGCATTCCTCTGACGTCGGTCGATGACTTCGTGCTGCTTTTCGAGACCAAGGTCCCCCTCATGTCGCTCGAAGACCACCGTAGAACATGACGGATCGTCGAAACTGCGCCATCCTAAAACCTCTAGCGGCTTTAGCTGCAAGAGGAAAAGTGAACCGTATCACCGCGCGTGCTCGAGCTGTTGCAGGGAATGTTGACCTCACGATGGCGGGTGGTCGCGCTGGATGAACTGCAAATAACAAGAGGATCCAAATGCTGACGATCGGCGACCTGGCGAAGACAACCGGCGTGAAGGTGCCTACCATCCGCTACTACGAGCAGATGGGTCTGCTTTCGCATGCAGAACGTTCCGAGGGCAACCAGCGCCGCTACTCCAGGAGCCAGCGCGACAGACTTTCGTTCATCAAGCATGCGCGGGAACTTGGACTGACGATCGAGGCGATCCGCGAGCTGATCGACCTCAGCCAGCATCCCGAGAAGCCGTGCGCGGAAGCCGATCGTATTGCGGCGGAGCAGCTTGCGACGGTACGCCAGAAGATCGCGAAGCTGAAGAAGCTGGAGGCGGAGCTCGAGCGGATTTCGACCCATTGCCACTCCAACCATGTGCGCGACTGCTACGTTATCAGGGCGCTGGCCAACCATGACCTGTGCGAGACGGATCACGATTAAGTCGACGAGCGACACCATCGAACTCCGAAGCGGCAAGACTTCGGCCATTAGGATTTTATTGACCATACTCGCTTCTACTAGGGCTTCCGGATCCGACCGCGATCCGTTGTAGCGTGCAGGAGTGTGCGGTGAGCGAGTACTGGAAGGGCATCGTCGGCCGTGTCGTAGCGACGGCTTTTCGAAGCGTCGCGGGAAGAACCTGCACTGCAGCTCTGACTGCGATGGCGATCTGCGGCTCGCCGGGCGCCGCAGCCGCGGAGGAACGAGCGCTGAAGCTCTTCTTCACGCACACTGGCGAACGGGCGACCATCACCTACAAGCGCGACGGCCGGTTCGACCAGAAGGGCCTTGCGCAGGTAAACCGCTTCCTCCGGGACTGGCGAAAGAACGAGCCGGCCCGCATGGATCCGCGCCTCCTCGATCTCGTCTGGGAGATCTACGGCCGGAGCGGCGCCAAGGACTACATCCATATCGTCTCTGCGTATCGTTCGCCCGCCACAAACAAGATGCTGCGCGGCCGCTCGCGGAGTTCCGGCGTCGCGAAGAACAGCCAGCACACGCTCGGCAAGGCGATGGACTTCTACATTCCAGGCGTCAAGCTCTCCAAGCTCCGGGCGCTGGCGATGCAGGCCCAAGTCGGCGGCGTCGGCTACTATCCCACATCCGGATCGCCCTTCGTTCACCTCGACGTCGGGAACGTCCGAGCATGGCCCCGCATGTCCCGCCAGGAACTCGCAAACATCTTCCCGGACGGCAAGACGATGCATCTTCCATCCAACGGAAAGCCCCTGCCCGGCTACCAGCAGGCGGTCGCGGACTACAAGCGGCGCGTGGGTTCGAAGTCGATCGAGATCGCCAGCACCGCTGGCGGGAGACGCTCGTCCAGCGCCGCAAGCAGCCTTCTCACCGCAATGCTGCCGACACCGAAAAGCCGCGCACAGGAGGCTCTGGACCTACAGGGAGGAGCGCTCGTCCAGGATCTTGACGAACCCAACCCAAGCTACGTAGACCTTGCCTCCTTTGCCGTCCCCCTCCCTATGCTTCGGCCTGCCGCCATCGCGGAGGCTGCTCCCGTGGAGACGGCGTCTCTGGGACCGGTCACGGCTCTAACTCCCGTCACTCTCGGCGGAGAGATGCCGCTCTCGAACCTGCGGCAGCCGTCGACCGACACGCTCGGGTTCCTTCGGTCGGAGATGGATGACGAAGACGAATTCGACTCCGAGGAAGCGATCATCTCTTGGGCGCTTTCGCCTCCTGGAAGCTCGACGGGCATGAGAGCGCCGGCGTTCCTCTTCCAGTCCGGCGCGACCGAAGCCGGCGTTCCTTCGAACGACGCACCGGTCCCCATGCCTGATGAGCCGAAATTCGATACGGGACGCTTCTGGTCGGGCAGCTAGTTATTGTTGGCCAATCGAGCCTTACAGGCGGTTTGAAGATCGAAAGAAATGACGAAGGCGCTCGACCCGTTTCCGAGGAGCGCCTTCGTGGACCCGGACAACTGCAAACGCGCGGCCGAGAGCGGCGCTGCAGGCAGTCATCTATGACGGGTGGTGAACCCTGGATATGAGCTGGCTGCCTCAGTTTCAAGGGCTTCGGCCTTGGTCACCTGCCATCTCAGGGCTTCGAGTGTGCCGTGTGGTCCTCGGCGGGAACCGGCGTCGACGCCTTGGCCTGGACGACGAATTCCACCTCGACCTGGCCTGCCTTCTCGAACTGCAGGGTCGCCGTGAACTTCTCGCCTTCGGCGGGGCGCTGCTTCGGGTTCACGAGCATGATATGGGCGCCGCCAGGCTGCAGGTTCAAGGATTCTCCTGCGGGAATCTCGATGCCGCCTCTTGCTGGACGCATGCGGGCGACGCCGTCTACGAGCGAGGATTCATGCAGTTCCAGCCGTTCGGCGACAGGAGTGCTACCGCCGACAAGTCGATCGGGCTCGCTGCCTGTGTTGACGATGGTGAGATATCCTCCAAGAACCGGTGCGACGGGAGGCGCTTTGGCAGACCACGGGTGCTTGAGCTCGAGGCTTCCCACCTTGAAGTCGTGGGCCGCGGAGATGCCTGGAAGACCTGCCGCGGTCACGACCGCTGCAAGTGCCAAGGCCTTGATGGTTCTGTGCTTCATGACTTCAACTCCATATGCTCGGGATACTCTTTGGTCATCTATTCGAACATTTCCGCAGGACTCGCCATCACTATCTGATCGGACGCAGCAGGCGCAGCGCGTTCATGGTCACCAGCACGGTTGCTCCGGTATCGGCAAGGATGGCTGGCCATAGCCCGGTAATCCCTAGAATCGTCGTGACCAGAAAGACAGCCTTAAGGCCGAGCGCGATGGTGATGTTCTGGTAGATGTTGCGCATCGTGCGCTTCGAGAGATCGACCATGAGGCCGACGTCGCCCACCCTCCCATGCAGAACCGCTGCATCCGCAGTCTCCAACGCTACGTCGGTTCCGCCGCCCATGGCAATTCCGACGTCCGCGGCGGCAAGGGCCGGGGCGTCGTTGATACCGTCGCCGATCTTGCCGACCACGAAGCCTTCCCGCTTGAGTTCGCCGACGATCCGCTGCTTGTCTTCAGGCATCAGTTCGGCGCGGACCTCGATACCGAGATGAGCTCCGATGGCGGTGGCTGTCCGCTCGTTATCGCCTGTCAGCATGACAGTTTTGATGCCCGCATCGGTCAGCGTCTTGAGCCCCGCCACGGCGTCGGCCCGCGGCTCGTCGCGCATTGCGATCGCCCCCGCGAGGACGTTTCCGATGACGAGAACGGAGACGGTCTTCCCGTCGTCGTTGAGGGACGTGATCGTCTTCGAATGCGCCATAGGCATCGAAACACGTTCGGCGGCGGCCTTTGGCGAGCCGAAAAACACCTCGACCCCGTCGATTACTGCGGTCACGCCCTTTCCGCCGAGCGCCTTCGCGTCGGTGGCTGCCGGAGCATCGATCCCGTCCTCGTCGGCCCTTTCGAGCACCGCCAACGCGAGCGGATGGCTTGATCCCATTTCGAGCGCGGCTGCATAGCGCAGGACCTCGTGGACCTTTCGGCCGAACGGCACGACGTCGGTCACCTTCGGCTTGCCTTCCGTGAGCGTGCCCGTCTTGTCGAAGGCGATGGCGGTAAGCTTGCCAAGCCCTTCAAGAACGGCGCCGCCCTTCAGGAGCAGTCCGCGGCGCGCACCTGACGACAGCGATGCGGCGATGGCGGCCGGCGTCGAGATGACGAGGGCACACGGGCAGCCGATCAGAAGAACTGCGAGCCCCTTGTAGACCCATTCGCTCCAGACGCCGCTGCCGAGAAGCGGAGGGACGATGGCGACCAGCGCCGCCACGACGACGACGGCCGGCGTGTAGTAGCGGGAGAAGCGATCGATGAAACGTTCGGTCGGAGCTTTCAATTCCTGGGCTTCCTCGACGAGCCGTACGACGCGGGCAATGGTGTTGTCGGCGGCGGCTGCCGTAACTTTTATACGTAGCGCAGCATCGCCATTGACCGTACCCGCGAAGACGTTGTCTTCGACAGCCTTCTGGACGGGAATGCTCTCACCTGTAACAGGGGATTCGTCGACTGAACTCTCGCCCGCGACGATCACGCCGTCGGCGGAGATCCGGTCGCCAGGGCGGACGAGGATGGTTGAACCCACTTCAAGCGTCTCTGCGGGAACTTCACGGATCTTCCCGGCCTCCTCCAGCAACGCCGTCTTGGGTACCAGGGCCGTGAGCGACCTAATGCTGTCGCGCGCCTTGCCCGCAGCCACGCCCTCGAGCAGCTCGCCGACCAGGAACAGTAAGACGACGGCGGCCGCCTCCTCCGTGGCGTCAATGAATAGCGCGCCGACGGCGGCGATAGTCATCAGCATCTCGATCGAGAACGGAGTGCCTGCCATTGCCGCCATGATGGCGCGCCGCGCGATCGGAACGAGACCGACCAGCATTGCGACGATGAAGGCATAGGTCGCAATGTCAGGGAACAGAAGACCGATGCCGTAGGCGAGTACGAGTGCTGTGCCTGCCATGATGGTCAGGCGGCCTTTCCTGCTGCTCCACCACGGTCCTTCGGACGGGCTGTGGTCGTGGCCACCATGGTCGGCGTGATGTTCGATCTCGGGGCCTGCACCAAGCGCGTGTTCCGTCACCGGGGCAGCAGAAGCCGACCTCGGACGGATTGGCGTCGCCTGAAATCCCAGCCCTGAAAGTTTAGTGCCTACGGCCTCGAGGTCGATGGTGTCGTCGTGGGTGACCGTCATTGTACCGGCCGTCACGGAAACGGCCACGTCGGAGATGCCCGGCATGCGCCTGACGGCCGTGTCGATCTTTCTCGCGCAGGAAGCGCAGTCCATCCCGTCGACGCGGAATTTCGTCTGTGTCGGCCCATTCATGCGCGGGATCCTCTTGCTGTCCATGAGGATGGTCTACGACCTCTAGCCGCTAGAGGTGCAAGAGGATTTTTCATTTTCTGTACTGCCGCCCATCAAAGTCGTTGGGTTAGTTGCGGGATCAGGCAGCCAGCAGAGTTTCAAGACCAGCCGAGACAAGAGTGAAGAGAACGAAGCCTGCCACGAAAGCGACCACCGAAGAGCGATTGTCCCGCCGCGCATACCCTGAGCCATAGTCCTTGCCATGGCCGACAAGGCTGCGCGGGCCGATGCTCTGGAGAGCGAAGTGCAGATCTCAAGGCGAGAAACGCCGATGCTGATGGACGCATCGAACGACTGACCCAGATCCTGAAAGCCTTCGATCGGGCCCGCTTCGGCCGGCGATCGGAGAAGCTTGGCTCCCCAACCGTCGACGACGAGCAGCAGGCCTTTGACTTCGAGGAAATCGAGACCGGCATCGCTGCGAGCCGAGCCAAGGTCAACAAGGGCACAGCCCATCCGTATGGCAAACGTCAGCCGCGGCCGCGCAAAGGCTTCGCACCTCACCTGGAGCGGGTCGAGGTGGTGATCGAGCCAGATGAACTGCCCGAACACGCCGGCAAGCAGAAGGTGCTGGTCGGGGAAGACGTCTCTGAACGGCTGGATGTCGTGCCAGCGAAGTTCCGGGTCATCGTCACCCGCCGACCGAAGTATGCCTTCAAAAACGAAGACGGTGTCATTCAGGCTCTCGCGCCCGCGCACATCATCGAGGGCGGCATTCCGACGGAAGCACTTCTGGCTCAGATCGCCGTCTCGAAGTATGCCGACGGTCTGCCGCTCTATCGGCAGGAGGCGATCTATGCTCGCAAACTAGGTCGAGCTCGATCGTAAGTTGATGGCCGCTGCAATTTATTAAATCCTCGGTTTGCCGCTCTCTTCCTGATCACTCATGTTGTCGGCAACTGGCGTCCGTCGCCAGGCGCCAAAATGGCACGTAAAATCAGTGCAATCCCCACCGCTACCATAGGTATAGAAAGAATCTGACCCATAGTGAGCCCGGCTAGAAGAAAGCCAAGAAAAGCGTCAGGCTCTCGGAACAGTTCTACCGTGATGCGGCTCAATCCATACCCGAGCAGAAAAACTCCGGTGATTAATCCTAAACGCTTCCGGATTGATTGCCGGTGAACGAGGACAACGAGAACGACGAATAGCACCAGCCCCTCGAGGAACGCCTCGTAAAGCTGACTGGGGTGGCGAGGCAGATCGCCTGCTCCCGGAAAAACCATAGCCCAAGGCGCGTCAGTCACGCGGCCCCAAAGCTCGCCGTTGATAAAGTTGGCCAACCTACCGAAGAAAAGTCCAATAGGGACCGTTGGAGCAACAATATCGGCAATCTTGAGCAGCGGGAGTTCGTTCTTCCAGGCAAAAATGATGATAGCAGCGGTCACGCCCACGAGGCCACCGTGAAACGACATGCCGCCGTGCCACAGCACAAGGATGCTCAAGGGCTTCTGGAGATAGGCATCCAGCTCATAGAACAGCACATACCCAAACCGTCCCCCAAGAATGATGCCGAACGTGATCCAGAGCACGAGGCTTTCGATATCTGTAGAAGCGGGTCGCCCGCCGTAGAGCCGGGCAAGATAGAGAGCATATCGCCATCCCGCTACAATGCCGACGAGGTAAGCGAGGCCATACCAACGGATGGAGATCGGGCCGATCTCAACCAAAACAGGGTCAATGGCGGGGAAAGTCAAAGGAAGTAGATCCATGATTGCTCCGGAATTCTGTTCAAGCTCGGCGTCAGGTGATTGAGCGGACTGCTAACCTGGGCACCTATTGCGGGATGCAAGACGCGCCACCCGGACGACCACTCACGACATTTCAACACGCGTCCGGGGGCGATCAGCAGCGAGAAACCGAGGCGAATAGCTGTCGAACACGCGGTTTCAAGCGCCTGTCATCGCGCCGCCCTCTTCGGAAGGTCGTTGACACATCACAGCTGGATTTCAATCGGGGCATACTCCGATCTTGGATCCAGCTGCGGAAACAACCCAACCGTGATCAACGGTGAGCGCGACACCCAGTAC
>NZ_CABFWE030000002.1:16407-147917 GCF_902153235.2 Pseudorhizobium halotolerans
CTGGTGATCGGGACTGACCATGCGGCGGAGGCATTGATGGGCTTCTTCACGAAATTCGGCGACGGCGCTGCGGACGTCCTGCCGCTTTCCGGACTGACCAAGCGGCGCGTGCGGGCGCTCGCCGAATATCTCGGAGCGCCGAGGGACCTGGTGTTCAAGGTGCCGACCGCCGATCTGGAGTCCGACGCTCCGCTGCGGCCCGATGAAGACGTCTACGGGGTCACGTATGATGACATCGACGACTTCCTGGAAGGAAAGCCGATCGGAGAACCCGAGTTTCAGCGCATCCTCGCGACGCACGTCGCGACGGCCCACAAGCGCGCCCTGCCACTCTCGCCGCAATGACAGGAATGGCCCTTAGGCCCCGTTACCGTGCTGACGTACCGTCGCCCACCTCGGCGGTTCCGCTTTGCGTGGTCTGCAGGACCAACAGAAGGGCCACGCCTGAAGAAATCCAGACATCGGCCGGATTGAACACGAACGGCTCCCATTCACCAAAGCGGAGGCTCAGGAAGTCAGTCACGGCGCCCCTCATGCTGCGGTCGATCAGGTTTCCGAGCGCGCCAGCCAGGATCATCGACAGGGCTGCCCGTTGCCAGCCGCGCGAACGATACGCCCATATGGCGATGACAAGTGTTATAATGCCCGTAACCCCGATCAGGACGGCTTTGCCGATTTCGCCGTCGACAGCGAACATGCTGAACGACACGCCTTTGTTGAAGGTCAGTCGCAACGGTACCAAAGGCAGAAAGTCCGTGGGGGGACCGTAAGGTTCAAGGCTCGCCCGCGCCCACGCCTTCGCTCCCAGGTCAAGTGCCGCGCCGACCAGGACCACGGCAATTGAAGCAACCGCCCTCATCTGTCCCTCGCCGCAGAGAGGTCCTGTCTTGCGTCCCGGATGATCGACCACGCCGATTGAAGGAAGAGGCCTGCAACTGCGAACGCGACCACGAGGTCAGGCCATTGTGTTCCCGTCCACCAGACCAAGCCCGCGGCGGCCACGACCGCGAGATTGCCGATCGCGTCGTTTCGCGAAAACAACCACACCGCCCGCATGTTCGCGTCGCCCTTGCGGTGCGGGATGAGCACCACGGCCGCCAGAACGTTGACGACGAAGGCGACAAGCGCGAAGCCGCCCATGAGCACGGATTCCGGCTGATGCTCGATAAACACCCTGTAGATGGTGGACGCGACGACGCCAAGTCCGAGCAGGCCGAGGAAAACACCCTGTAGAAGAGCCGCCTTGGCGCGAGCGGCGAGGCCCCATCCGACCGCGACCAGCCCCAGGAATGAGATCATGCCGTCCCCCAGGAAGTCGAGGGCGTCCGCCTGTAGCGCCTGGGAGCCGGCGAGGAAGCTTCCGACGATCTCCACGACTCCGTAGCCAACGTTCAGCAGCACGACGATCCAGAGCGCCCTCTTATATGCCGGGGTGACATGCGACAGGTCCGGAATCCTGTCGTCGTCATCGCCGTCTGCCGTGTCGCTGGATGGGCCGATGCGGTCAAGCTGATAACCCAGACCCGTGATGGCGCTTTCCAGCAGAGGCAGGCGGTTCGCCGGCTCGTCAACTTGCAGTGTCATAATCTGCGATGCGATCGATACCTTCACGTCGGCCACGCCTTCGACCTTGCGCGCGGCCCCCTCGATCTTGGCGGCGCAGGAGGAACAATCCATCCCCGTCACCTGATAGCGGATCGTGTCGGTTGCAGCTGCTGCCATTTCGTCGGTCCTCGATATTCGAATTCGACCATGGTACTACCTGTAGTGACTACAGGAGCAAGACGAAAAATGCAGATCGGCGACTTATCCGAGAAATCGGGCGTGAACATAGAGACTATTCGCTATTACGAGCGCATCGGGGTCCTCCCAATCCCAGCCAGGATGTCCAACGGCCGTCGCACCTATGGCGAAGCAGACGCGCAACGACTGTGCTTTATCCGGAATGCCCGGGAACTTGGTTTCGATCTGGCATCGGTGCGCGTTCTTCTGGCTCTCCAGGAACAACCGGAAGCATCGTGTGAGGATGCAAGCCGCATCGCCCAAAGCCAACTCGACGCCGTGGAAGATCGTATCGCCCGTCTTACGAACCTGAAAACGGAACTGCGGCGGATGATAGCCGAATGCCGTCTCGGTCAGGTGGCCGATTGCCGGATCATCGACGCCATGGCGGGAGGAAGACCCTGAGGCTGACATCAAAACTGTGTTGGCAGACTTCAACCGACAGTTCCGGCGGACGAGGCCCGGCAAGTGGATGTTGCCCAGCGTCTCGGTGTCGCGCAGCCGACTGTCGCAAAGCGTCGGCCAGTGTTTTAAGCGGCCCGTCATTGTTGTTGGAACTGGACATTGAGACGAGCACGGCCTTCGAGGAGAAACTCACGCAATCTCGGTACCAGACGCAGTCGCACAAAGACAGGCCGTCGGCGTGGTTGGGCTGCTTGCGTGGCTCAACTGAGGATCAGGCTCGCCATTTGCAGCTCAACCGGCTGATCGGCACATCAAATCTTCAACGCCTCGACAACAACCTTGAAGGCTGGCGAGTTCTGCCGTCTGCCGGGATAGAACAGATAAGCATGGACGGCTGTTGGCATCGAACGCCTTGAAGGGATCTGAACCTCTGACCCAGTCCCTCACCTCCGCATTATCATTGTCAACGGAGATAATGAGAAAGTCAGAATCTTGTCGAGACTATGCGGCAGTCACGAATTGACAGCCTCCAAAACTGCTGTAAATCAATCTCACATGGGGTCGCGATCACCCCACGAGGCGTCATGCTAGAGAATCGCGTCCATTGACCCGGCTAACGGAGGACGCGCGATGCCGTCGTTTCTTGAAATTTCACCCGAAAAGCTAAACCGCCTTATTGGTACACCGAGTGCTCCGGTGCTCATCGACGTGCGCACGCACGACGATTTCCAGGCCGATCCGAGGCTGATCCCCGGTTCGCGCCGCCATCCCTATGATGATGTCGCAGCCTGGGCGGGGCATGTGACCGGCGAAGCTGTCGTGACCATCTGCCAGAAGGGCAAGAAGCTCAGCCATGGCGTGGCCGCCTATCTGCGGACGGAAGGGATCAGTGCCGAAGTTCTGGAAGGCGGGTTTGAGGCGTGGCAAGCCGCGGGTCTTCCGCTGGTGCCGACCAGTCTCATTCCGGAGCGCGATGCTCAGGGGCGAACCGTCTGGGTGACGCGCGCGCGGCCGAAGATCGATCGTATTGCCTGCCCCTGGCTGATCCGGCGCTTCGTCGATCCGGACGCTCTCTTCCTGTTCGTTGCGGCAAGCGAAGTCGCCGCCGTCGCCGAACGTTTCGGTGCCACGCCCTTCGATATCGAGGATGTCCTCTGGAGCCACCGGGGCGAGCGTTGCACGTTCGATGTGATGGTCGAGGCGTTCGGACTTTCGACACCGCCGCTCCTGCGGCTTTCGACGATCGTGCGCGGCGCCGATACGGCCCGGCCGGATCTGGCACCCGAAGTGGCGGGCCTGCTCGCTGCATCGCTTGGCCTGTCGCGCATGTTCAACGATGACCTCGAACAGCTCGAGGCTGGCATGACACTCTACGACGCCTTCTATCGCTGGTGCCGGGATGCGACGGGGGAGGCGCATGACTGGCCTTCCGCGAGAAAGGGAGGCTGATCATGGCGGACACGATCGTTTCGGTGAAACCTTCGCGCGGGCCGACGGAGCACGGCGTCTCGTTCAGGGAGGCGTTCAAGGTCTGGCTGCGCGTCGCGGCGCTGAGCTTCGGCGGTCCGGCGGGCCAGATCGCGGTCATGCATCGGATCATCGTCGACGAGAAAAAGTGGGTCGGCGAAAGCCGGTTCCTGCACGCGCTGAACTACTGCATGCTGCTGCCCGGCCCCGAAGCCCAGCAACTCGCCGTCTATCTCGGCTGGTTGATGCATCGGACCGCCGGTGGTCTCATGGCAGGCATCCTCTTCATCCTGCCCGGCTTCCTATCGATCCTTGCGCTCAGCTATATCTACGTCCTCTACGGCGAGGTTTCCGTGGTCGCGGGGCTGTTCTTCGGACTAAAGGCCGCTGTGCTGGCGATCGTTGTCCAGGCCGTTTTCCGCATTGGCGGCAGGGCGTTGAAAAGCCCCGCGATGGTGCTGATCGCGGCGGCGGCCTTCATCGCAATCTTTGCTTTCCGGGTGCCCTTTCCCGTGATCATACTGGCGGCCGGGGCCATCGGCTTTATCGGGGCGAGAGCCGGGTACGGCTGGTTTTCGATATCGAACGGCCACAAGTCGGCGGCAGGAAAAACCCTGTCCGATGCCGACTCCGTTCTCGGGGAGGGCATGCCGGAGCACGCGAGGCCAAACCTTCGATGGTCGCTTCGCGTTTCAGTGATCCTGTTGCTGCTTTGGCTCGCGCCCGTTGCAATTCTCTACGTCACGCTCGGTCCGGACAATGCCTTAACCCAGATCGGCCTCTTCTTCAGCAAGATGGCCGTGGTGACCTTCGGCGGCGCCTATGCGGTGCTGGCTTATGTCGCGCAGGAGGCGGTGCAGAACTATCAATGGCTGCGGCCGGGCGAAATGCTCGATGGCCTCGGGATGGCGGAAACGACGCCGGGACCGCTGATCATGGTGCTGCAGTTCGTGGGCTTCTTGGGTGCCTACCGCGACGCGGGCGGTCTCGGTCCCCTGCAGGCCGCCACGATCGGTGCCGTGCTTGCGACCTGGGTGACCTTCGTGCCGTGTTTCCTCTGGATCTTCCTCGGGGCGCCGTTCATCGAGCGGCTGCGTGGCAACGCGGCCATCTCCGGCGGGATGGCGGCGATCACGGCCGCCGTCGTCGGCGTGATCCTCAACCTTGCGATCTGGTTCGGCCTGCACGTCCTGTTTGCGGACGTGACCACTATCCAGGCCGGGCCGCTCAAGATGGAAGTTCCCGTGCTTTCGTCCGTCGACTGGGCCTCGCTCGTGCTGACGCTCCTGGCGGTCCTTGCAATCTTTCGCCTGAAAATGTCGGTGATGACGGTGCTCCTCGGCAGCGCGGTGCTCGGCATGGCCTGGACCCTTGCCGGCATGCGGTGAGGGCGGGATTTATCCTCACGCGACGCTTACCGGAAGCCGCATCACGGTTTCACCGGTGATGGCCGCGACCGCGTTGGTGATGGCGGCCGTCGCGCAGACGATGGCCGTCTCGCCGGCGCCGGTCGGCGCGGCACTGCCCTCGACAAGCCGGATGTCGATGTCGGGCACATCGGACAGGACCGGAACGGCATAATCGAAGAAATTCTCGGGCGTGATTGCGCCGCCGTCGATGGCGAGCGCTTCCCTGAGGGCCATGCCGATGCCCCAGACGAGATTGCCCTCGATCTGTGCGCGAACCTGATCCGGATTGATCACCAGGCCGCAATCATGGGCGCACCACAGGCGCGCCACCTTGTATCCGCCGTCCGTGCGGATCACCCGCGCGATGGCTGCGGCATAGGACATGTCCTTGTAGATACCGCAGGCAAGGCCCATCCTCTCTTCGCCCGAGCCCGGACGATCGCTCCAGCCGGCCATGTCCGCGACCTCTTCCAGGACGGCCTTCAGTCGCTTGTGCTCCGGTGGCAGCGCCGCAAGCCGCATCGCCAGCGGGTCGAGCCCCTTGACCCGGGCGAGTGCATCAATGGCCGTCTCCATCGCCCAGTGGTTCGCGGCAGCCCCGAGGCCGCGCCATGGACCCGTCTTGACCGGGAGGCGCACATCCTCGAAGGCCACATGCGTCGCATCCGCGCGATAGGGCGGGATCGCACCCCGCCCGACGCCGGGATCGGGGACGAAGCTCGTGGCGAACTGCAGGCCCGGTCCCATGGCGGCGGAGGTGAAGATGACGTGACCGGAGCGGAACATGTGGTGCCAGCGCAAAATGCGCCCCGTCCCGTCGGCTGCCGCCCGGATACGGTGGCAGGACGGCGGTCGATGGAACCCCGCCTGGAACTCGTCGCGCCGTGACCATTGCACCTTCACCGGCCTGCCGCAGAGCCTGGCCAGCCTTGCCGCCTCCAGCTCGGCCGCAACAATGGTCCGTGCGCCAAAACCGCCACCGATCCGCATGGCATGCACCCGGACGGCTTCGCGGGAGAGGCCGAAGGCGGCGGCCAGCGTGTCGCGCACGAAAAAGGGATCCTGCGTTCCGGTCCAGATTTCCAGGCCGCCATCGACGAAACGGGCAATGGCCGTGCGGGGCTCGATCGAGGCATGTGCCGCGAGTGGCACGGACAGCGTGATATCGATGTCGAAGGGACCGCGCCCGGCCTCGCCCTCGTCGAGCATGACGTGCTCCATCTGTCCGGCGTCAGCCACGTCAAGCATAGTATCGACGTCGGCGGTCGCGTTCGGCGGACCGTTGTCCTCGTCGATTGACAGCAGGTCCAGCGCCTGCGCGAGCGCACCGCGACGGGTGGCCACGATGCCGACGAAATCGCCCTCGCGGTAGAGGCCGACATAGCCGGGCACGACGCTTGCAGCCGACGCATCGACGGAGCGGATCTGCCCGCCGATCGTGCGCGGACGGACGACCGCGCCGAACACCATGCCGTCGAGCCTGATATCGTCGGCATAGAGCGGCCGGTTGCCGGTGACGATCGCCTCGATGTCGTGCGTCGGAATGGGGCGGCCCACCGCGCTGTGACCATCCCGCCTTTCCATCAGCCTCGGCCGTGCTGTCCCGACATCCTCCGCCTTTACGAGCAGCGGCGGGCCGGACGCGAGCGCCTCGAACGTCAGAAGGCTGGCGATGCCGTCGCTGACGCCGTCCGCAACAATCTCGAGCGCCGAGACGGGCCGACCGAGCCGCTCGGCGGCCTTGTTCAAGATGGCGCTTCGAAGGGCGGCCGCCGCTTGGGCCACCAGCGGTCCGGTCTCGCGCATCGCATCGGAACCGACCGTCGAGCGGGCGACGGGAATGAGCGCCGTATCGGGCAGTTCCAGATCGATGTGATCGAGTTCGATGCCCAGTTCGCCGGCTGCGACCTGTCTCAGCCCGATGGATATGCCTTGCCCCATTTCCACGCGCGTCGACAGAAGCCTGAACCTGCCGCCCGGCCGCAAGCTGATCCAGGCGGCCGCGTCGGAGGGCGTCGATCTGTTGCGCGGCGGCAAGACGGGTATCAGCGCGAATGTCGCCCCGCCAGCAACGACCGTGATGCCCGCAGCACTCCAGCCGAGCGCCTTGAGAAAACGTCTCCGGGACAGGTCTGCCATCACCGTTCCTCCCGCATCATCGCCTGCGCCCGGATGATCGCCTTGTGTATCCGCGCCTGCGTTCCACAACGGCAGAGCACGCCATCCATGGCTTCGGCGATGTCGTCGGCACCGGCCTCGGGCCGTGCGGCAAGCAGCGCATAGGCGGTCATGATCTGCCCATTCTGGCAGTAGCCACATTGCGGCACGCTCTCGGCGATCCAGCTCTGCTGGAAGGGATGCAGTTTTGCCCCGGCGGACAGTCCCTCAAGGGTCAGGATGGCTTTGCCGTCGAGGGAACCGGCGGGGAGCAGGCAGGAGCGCTGCGCCTCGCCATCGACAACGACGGTGCAGGCCCCGCAGGAGCCGACGCCGCAGCCGAATTTCGGGCCATTGAGCCCGAAATGGTCCCTGAGCACGAAGAGCAAGGGCTCTTCTGCAAGATCGTCTGGAATGGTCTCCGCCTTGGTGTTCAGAAGGATGCGCATTGCGAGGCCTCCCGCTCGTGAAGCGATGACGTGCGTGCGATCCGGTAGACGCTTGCCGGCGGCAGGTTCAGGGGCACGAAGCGACGAAACCATGCGGCCAGGCCAAGCCGGAGCAGGACGGCTTCGGGTACAGGGCATCGCGGACCGTAGGTGAACTGGTAGAAGCACGCGTCGCCGACAAGGCGCTCGAATGCACCAGCGAGGATGCGTTCGACCTGACCCGGCGGCATCGACAGAAGCGGCAGGCCGCTGACGGCCGCCGAAAAGCCGCGACATCCGGAGGGTAGTGTTGCCGCATCGCATTCGAGCACGGATGCGGCCGGAAAGCGTATCCGCAGCAATTCGGCGAATGCCGGTTCGCGTTCGACCAGCGTCAAGGCCGCTTCGGGAATGCCACGTCGCAGGAGCGCTTGCGTAAAGACCCCGGTACCCGGTCCGAGCTCCAGAACAGGGCCGGAGCGTGGCGAGATGTCGGCGGTGATCGCCTCGGCGAGCCGGCGGCTCGAAGGGGCAACCGCGGCCACCTGGAGGGGCCGGCTTATCCATGACCGGAGAAACAGTAGGTGATCGGGCGTGCGTCGCGACAGGTTCATGTTCGGCTCCATCATTGATGAAGCCGATATTGCGAAGACCGGTTCGGTCCGCATTAACCCGGGTTAAGTCTCGCGCACGCCGGCCCGGACACGGCGCGCGATACGGCTCAGGCCGACCGGCGTGATGCCGAGATAGGAAGCCAGATCCTTTTGCGGCACGCGGGCCGCCAGATGCGGCTCCTCGTCGAGCAGCAGCCTGTAGCGGGTTTCTGCGGACATCGTCAGGAACTGGCGCTCACGGCGTTCCTTGCGCTCGGCAAAGATCATCAGCGCATTGCGCACCATGCGCGACCAGGCCAGATCGCGATCCGCCAGTTGTTCGACGACCCGGAACGGCATCCTTTCCAGCACGCAGGCCTCGATCGCGCAGACGGAAAAACTCGCCTGGCCCGAGCGCAGCGCCGAGAGGCTCGCGAAAAACTGCCCTTCAGCGACCAGCGACTTTGTCCATTCGTCGCCATGCGCGTTGAGGTAGGTCAGCTTCAGCAGGCCCTGCCGCACCACATAGATGAAGGGGTGGGCTTCGTCCTGCGAAAACAGGGCCTCCCCGGCGTTGAGATGCCGCAGTTCGATGGCGTTCATCAGGAGGTCGCGCTCGGCAAGGATTTCTCCCGCGATGCTTTCGAACAGGCCGATGGCCCTGCAATCCTCAGGCCTGACGCGCACCTTGAAATCTCCTGTTTGGACGTAAGGAAGGGCCGGCGGAACAGCATCCGCCGGCCTCGATTGTTACATCATGCGCTTGATGTCGGAATAGGCGCCATCGGTCTTCAGCGTCACCGTGACCGGATCGCCGGTGCGATTGCGCCAGAACCAGCCATGGTTGCCGTCGAAGGCAGCTTCCAGAACGCCCGAGTCCTCGGCGACGCCGCGACCCTTTTCATAGGAGATGCTCTCGCCGCCGCCATCGCCATGGGTGTCGAAGTTCACCTTCGAGCCGTTGGCCGTCCAGGCATAGTTTGCCTTGGCCCCCTTGATCATGACGAGCTTGATCTCGGCACCCTCGCCGGGCTGCAAGGTGATGGACGTTTCGTCCTGCCGCGGTGCCTCCTGCGCATGGGCGGACGAGACGCCGAACTCGCGGATGATGCGATCGAGAAGGCTCGATCCCTCGACAGGTGCCGTGCCCGTCGCGGATCCCGCCCCCTGATCCAGCGAGGCGGGCTGGTTCTGGTCGATCTGACGATCACGCTCGGCCTCGTCCGAAAGCTGGGTCTTGATCTCGCCCATCTCGGTCAGCCCCAACGTGGAGCCGAGGCCGGTCGGATCGATGCCGTATTCGGACGGCATTACGACGGTGACGAGAAGCGCGGCAGCGGCGACGACGGAAATGACCGTCGACTTGACGAGTTGCGCGGAGGTCGGCAGGTCATCGGGATTGGGAGCTTGTGAATTAAACATTTGAATTGTCCTTGTTGGATCAGGAGACGAAATAGCCGGTGAGCTGATAGCCGACGAGCAGCCAGCCCGCGGTCATCATCAGGACGTTGGCGGTGTAGGCATGGCGCAGGAAACCGGAGGTCTTGCGCCAGTAGCTCATGGCAATGAGGATGACGGCGAGCGCGATAAGCTGGCCGAGTTCGACGCCGACATTGAAGGCGAGAAGGTTGGGAACGAGCCCGTCTTCTGCAATGTCGTATTCCAGGATCTTGGTTGCGAGGCCGAGACCATGGAAAAAGCCGAAGATCAGCGTCGCCAGCCTGGTGTTCGGCTGGAAGCCCAGCCAGCGCTGGAAGGCGCCAAGGTTGTCGAGTGCCTTGTAGACGACCGAGAGCCCGATGACGGCATCGATCAGATAGGCGCTGACATTCCAGCCATAATAGACGCCGAGCAACATCGTCGTCGAATGGCCGATGGCGAAGAGGCTGACATAGATGGCGATGTGCTTCAGCCTGTAGAGGAAGAAGATCACGCCGAACAGGAAGAGCAGGTGGTCGTAGCCGGTGACCATGTGTTTGGCGCCGAGATAGACGAACGGGATCAGGTGGATGCCCGTGATTTCCTGGATGTAGCCCTTGTCGCCTTCGGCGACGGCGTGGGCTGCTGCCGTGCCCGCGAGAAGCAGAAGCGAGAGCGCGACAAGCGCCGCATAAAGAAGCGTGTGCCGGACGGACTGGCCGTGCGACACACCTCCGCGGAGTGGTGTAGTCATGAGTGTTTTCCGTAAACGAGGTGAACCGGCCGCGGGATGCGGCGTGGATCAGGCGCGGTTTACGGAGCGCGGGGGCCGGTCGATGCCGAATGGAAGGCCCCCGTCGAGGTATCCATCGACGAGCGCATAGTCCGCCTCCAGGGCGTTGCGCAACATGTCACCCGCCACCGCGACCAGACCCGCCTTTTCGTGCGTGTGATCGGCGTGATGGTGATCCGGCGCATCGGCGGCGTTAAGGGCGAACTCCAGATCGTCATCGTGCGAATGATCGCCGTGATCATGGGAATGGGCATCGTTTGCGACGACGACTGCCGGCGCGGGCACCGTAAAGTTAACCAGCCGGCGATCGGCCTATGCGATCTTTCAGCATGACCCAAGTCACTCGTGATCGCCTTTATCGCCGCCACCGGTTTCCAGCCGAAGTTATTGCCCATGCCGTGTGGCTCTATTTTCGTTTTCCACTCAGTCTGCGGATGGTTGAAGATCTGCTGGCGGCGCGAGGGATCATCGTTTCCCATCAGACGGTGCGCCTTTGGGCGGAGAAATTTGGTCGGCACTTTGCGCATGACATCCGGCGACGCTCAGCCGGAAAGCTCGGCGACAAATGGCACCTCGATGAAGCCGTCATCTCCATTGGCGGTAAGAAACACTGGCTGTGGCGGGCTGTCGATCAGGATGGCTTCGTTCTCGACGTGCTGGTGCAGAGCCGCCGAAATACCAAGGCCGCCAAACGCCTGATGCGAAAGCTTCTCAAAGGCCAAGGGCATGTGCCGCGCGTCATGGTCACCGACAAACTGCGATCCTATGGCGCTGCCAAGCGAGACATCATGCCCGGCGTCGATCATCGTTCACACAAAGGCCTGAACAACCGGGCTGAAAACTCCCATCAACCGACACGACGGCGAGAGCAGATCATGAAGGGCTTCAAGTCTGCCCGACATCTCCAGCGCTTCGTTTCAATTCATGACCCGGTCGCCAATCTCTTCCACTTTCCACGCCACAATATTCCATCCGATCATCACCGCGAACTGAGAGCCGCAGCCATGCGGATGTGGAATGAGATCGCACGCCTGCAGGCAGCATAAGCGAGAGCGGCGGACGAAGCTTTTGACCGGAGTCTCTTAACTTTACGATGCCTTACGGTGCCTTCTCAGGCTGATCTACGGGATGCGGATGTCCGTCGCGAGTGGCAGAACATCGATATATTCATCCTGCTGCCCCGCCTAAACTGGGTTTTCATTATTGAGAACAAGTTCCAGAGCAACCAGCACGAAGGGCAGCTAGCCAAGTATGCCGATCGTGTGCGTTCAATTTTCGAGCCTCATGAAGGTGCCCTAAAGGTAAGGGGGATTTTTCTGACCCTCTACGAAGAGCCACCTCAGGATGAAAATTTCGTACCCATCCATTACTCCGCGATCTGTGAAATCCTGCCGAGCCTGCTTGAACAGCACGGGGAGACCATCCGCAGTGATGTCGGGTTGTTTGTACGCCATTATGTCGAAATTATACGGGAAGCGACCGGGATGAGCAGTGAACGGATCGAAATAGAAGGTCTGGCGCGCCAACTCTACCGCTCGCATCGTAAGGTTTTGGACTTCATCATGGAGTACGGTGCCACTACTGATTTTGTGCTCGCAGTAGAGTCCGCATTCGGGGAAAACCTGGATTACGGTGATGATTTTGTAATAGACGACCGCACCTTCATGTTCAGCGGGCACAATAATTATCAGGCTTCATTCCTTCCTCGGCGCTGGGTGGAGAGCCTCGGTCCGGATCTGAAATGGGAGGGCTGCGAGACATGGTGGGCTAGGTACCCTTTGATATGTTGGTTGGAACTCCGTGAGGACGGGGATAGCAGTTCCGGACGGCTGATGCTATTCGCTGAAGTCGGCCCCCTGCGGGATTACGAACTAAGGAAGGATCTCATCGAGCGGATTGATGAGGCTAGCAAAGCTGATGGCACGAGGCTTGTCGGGTTTCAAAAGGGATCCACCCAGCAAGGCAAGAAGTATTCGCGATTTTTCAAGAACAATGGGGTGCATATCAGCGACACCCAAAACATCGAAGAATTGGAGAAGGCGATCAACACTCTCATGAGGCGCTTCGATCCCGTTTTTGAGGTGCTAGCGCCGTCAGTGTCGGACTTCAAGAAATTTGTCGTGACCCAAAGCGCCTGAAAGAAATCCGCGACCTCGGACACAACGGCGAGAGAGTGTCAGCGTTCTTGTTCCGCTCCGACGGAGCCGGCTCATCCATGCATCTACAGGGGCAGGACAATCAAAGGCCAGTCCCTGCAAGAAGGCGATGCCTCCGCCAGAGATTACCAGATGATCAAGGCCATGGGCGTCACAAGATCCCCCACGCCCGAAACCTCCCCCTCCCCGTCATCTCCCTCAAGCCGAGCTCCAACACGATCCGCCGCGCTCCTTGCGGCGTCACCTCGAGCGTTTTTGCCACCATCCCCGCCGACACCAGCGGTTTTGCCATCACCAGCTCGACCAGCTCCGGCAGCTTTGACGAGGTTCGTCTTCCCGCCAGCTTGCGTTCCATCATCTGCCGCGCCAGCGCCAGCCGGTCATGCTCCTTGAGACCGATCTCGGCGGCCGCGATAAAACCCTGGGCGATGGCCAGCAGCCGGGTTTCGCGGTGGCGATGGCGGCGGCGATCAACCGGGATGGTTTTCAGGCCGAGATTGATGGCCGCGAGGTGACCACCTGATGTGACACCACCGTGGCGCAGGATGGATGCGGCCAGCAGCCGGCCCATCCAGCCGGCGTGCTGCAGGACGGCAATCTCGTTCCAGGCGTCGAGCGCAATGATCGCCTGCAGCACCGCCGGAAATTCTTGCGCCCCGCGCAGCATGGCGCGCCATTCCTCCAGCCGCGCATCCTCATCCCAATCAAGATCATAGACCAACGGGTCCCGCTCCCGGCCGGGAGCGGGGCCGGGAGCGCTTTTCGCGGGGCCCGGCTTCCTGGCCTGTTCGATCACCGCTTCCGAACGGGCCAACAGTGCATCGATGGCGGCGAGCTCGGCATCCAGGATATCCTCACCAGCCTCCCCGTCCCCTTCAGCGAGCCCTGGCCCGTCGGCAACCTCACCCGTCGCGGCTTCGTCGGCCACACCGGCGCCCCCATCTCCCAAAGATGCAGCAGGCCACGCCTGCCCGGGCCGGGTCTGGCGGAGGCTGCGCAGGCCGTCTTCTGAGAGTGCCCAGGCGGGCGGCTGTGACACGATGCGTCGACGGGTGCGCAGCACGTCGCGGGCGATGGTGAGTTCGTGGGTGGGGGTGCGGATATCGCGAAGGCTGTCGTGGAGGATGAGGTCTTCGAGGTGGACGAGTTCGCCATCGATCCACAGCGAGGCGCAGGCGTCGGCATATTGGGTGCGCTCGAGGAAGCCGCCTCCGACCGGCGAGCGGGCGATGCGTTCGTCGAGGCGGGCGAAGGCGCTGCCCGCGTCGGCGACGGGTTTCAGCAGGGTTGGGATGGGCAATTTGGATAGATTGTAAGCCATTGATCTTATGGTAAATGATTTGCTAAGCGAAAGCTAGTTCGGGGTTCGGGTTCGCCACTGGATAGAATGCTCCAGGCCACGCCTGGCCGCCGATAAGTTTCAAGTATCGATAGTAATGGTTTTGGAGTCGCAAATCGCCTAAGCTCGCCCCAAACCACGGCTGCTCGGAGCTTAAAACATGGAAGACCGCGTCAGATTTGCCCTCGAGAAGCTGCTGAACATCGCCCACGACAATACCGGCCAAGGCCGCCGGGTAGCGAAGTTGCTGCTCGCCTGGTGGAACGCCGAGGCGCTCGGCGGCTTCGACATCGCCGACCTGTTCGCCGTCGACCGCGAGGTCTCGGAGGACATGGCGACGATCTTCACCTACCTCGCGCGGGTGGAGAACGCCGTCTATCCGACGGAATACCGTGGCGAGATCGAAAGCATCATCAAACGCTGGCGATCGGAGCCGGCGTGAAAAGGACGGAAGTCATGACAGATTCAATCGGTTCGAGCCGTCGGCGTGTGCCGCTGCGCCCGGGCAAGTTCGACGAAGCGGCGCTTCACCTCGGCAAACAGCGCCGGCGGCAATGGCCCGAAATAACCGCTGTCGCTGTCGACCGGCCGGATGTCCGGTCCCGGCCAGGCGAAGCGGTTGCTTTCGGAAAGCACGATCCACGAGCGCTCGTCATCGAGCCCGAGGCGGCGCTTGGTCGCCGGCGGAATTTCGATCGCCTCGTCGGCCCGGCCCGGCGGCGTGTGGGTGATCGGCAGCACGCGCACCACCGGCGTGCCATCCTCGAGCGTGGTGACCAACGCCAGCACCAGACAGGGCCGGTCCTTGTCGCCCTCTTCGCGGCCTTCGAGATGTTGCCAGTGCCAGAGATAGGAATAGCGGAAGACGTGGCCGACCTTGATTTCAGTCGGCAGCATTCTTGCCCGTCAGCAGTTCGGCATTGAGATGATCGAAGCCTGGCTCCATTTCGGATTTTTCGACCGCGGCGATGTCATCGTCGCTCAGTTCCGCCGTCGCTTCGACGCGACGGTCGCGCCGCGACAGCCGCAGATAGTCCTCATAGGCGATCAGCACGGTGCGCGGCCGGCCGTTTTTGGTGATGATCACCGGCTCACGCACGGCGGCATCCTGATAGGCCCCGAAGTTCTTGGAAACCGCCGCGGCGGTCACGGTCGACGTCATGTCAAAACTCCTTTTTCCGGAATATACGGATTTTCCGTAATTCCCGCAAGATCGCCGGAGACTAGGGTCAATGATTGACAATCATAGAGCGGCGGAATCGGACAGCCAAGCGGTCCACCGCCGCTCCGAGGAACTTGACGCGCTTGACGCCATCCTGCCGTTCGACCGGCGCGATCAGCTGGCCGCGCTGCTGACCGACGACGACGTCGCTACGCTCAAACATCTCGCAGCCGAGGGCATGGGCGAAAACACGCTCAGGGCGCTAGCCTCCGACCTGGGTTATCTCGAGGCCTGGTGCCGGCTGGCGACCGGCTCCCCCCTGCCCTGGCCGGCGCCGGAATCGCTACTCCTGAAATTCGTCGCCCACCATCTCTGGGATCCGGTCAAACGCGCCGAGGATTCGGCTCACGGCATGCCAACGGAGGTCGAGGCGGGATTGCGCGCCGAGCGCCTGCTCCGAGCCTCCGCCCCGCATGCGCCCGGCACGGTGCGGCGGCGGTTGACGTCGTGGTCGATCCTCACCCGCTGGCGCGGTCTCACCGGCGCCTTCGGCGCACCATCGCTGAAGAGCGCGCTGAGGCTGGCGGTCAAGGCAAGTAATCGGCCGCGCCAGCGCAAGAGCAAAAAGGCCGTGACCGTCGATATCCTGGCGAAGGTGCTTCAGGCTTGTGCAGGCGATCGGCTGGTCGATGTGCGCGACCAGGCACTGCTCTTGGCCGCCTTTGCCTCCGGCGGCCGCCGTCGCTCGGAAGTGGCGGCGCTGCAGGTCGAAGACCTTTCCGACGAGGAACCGGTGCGCGCCAATCCGAACGACGAAAACTCCCCTCCCCTGCCCTGTCTGTCCATCCTTCTCGGCCGCACCAAGACGACGACCGCCGACGATGACGAACATGTACTGTTGATCGGCCGGCCGGTGACCGTGTTGAAGCGATGGCTGTCCGACGCGCAAATTAAGGACGGGCCCGTTTTCCGGCGCATCGATCAGTGGGGCAATGTCGACCGGCGGGCGCTGACGCCGCAATCGGTTAACCTGATCCTCAAACGCCGCTGCAAGCAAGCCGGTCTCGATCCGGCGCTGTTTTCGGCGCATGGCTTGAGGTCCGGCTATCTGACCGAGGCGGCAAACCGTGGCATTCCGCTGCCGGAAGCGATGCAGCAGTCACTGCACAAATCGGTGACCCAAGCGGCGAGCTACTACAACAACGCGGAACGAAAGAATGGACGAGCGGCGCGGCTGATCGTCTAGGCGGGAGTACGCGCCGAACAGTGCATCGGCTCGCCTCTCAAACGACTGCCATCCTTCCGGTTCCGCTTTCGCCTCCCGATCTATCGTGCCGGTCAGCGGCCGATGCTGCCCTGCCCCGGGCCTCGGCACGCTGCATCAGCGACGCCATCTCTCCCCTCAATCGATGCGAGCGTTGCAGGTTGGCGGCGCGCGCGGCGTTGATCGATAAGAATGGCAAAATCAGAATGGAGTTCTTGCGAAAACGACAAAAGCCCGGCGCGGGAAGAGATGCACCGGGCTTCGCTTCTGGCCGCAGGGGAAAGCCGAACGATTTGTCGCCGCGCCCGGCACTCCCCCGCCTTCTCCAATCGCCGTGGCGGTGGCGCTATTTTTTGCCTCGTTGTTTCATCCGTATGCTGATGGGACCACCCTCGGCCTGGCGAACTTCGAATTGGTTCGTCTTGCGGATAAGATCGCTGAGTTTTCGGAAGCCGAAGGTGCGGGGGTCGAAATCCGGTGCCAGGTTCAGGAGCTGCTTGCCGACGGTGCCCAAGTTCACCCAGCCGTCCTCGGTATCCTCCTGCGACAGCACCTTCTTGATCAGCGGAACGGCGGCGTTCGCCGGCTGCAGCGGCTTGTCGACGGACGCCGTGTTCTGCTCGTCCTTAATCGCGCCGGAAAGCAGGTTCTCGGTGTAGACGAATCGCCGGCAGGCTTGGCGAAAACTCTCCGGCGTCTTCTGCTCGCCGAAGCCGAACACATCGACGCCTTGCTCGCGTATCCGGGCGGCCAGCCTTGTGAAATCACTGTCGGAGGAAACAAGGCAGAAGCCGTCGAAGCGGCCGCTGTGCAGCAAGTCCATTGCATCAATCACCAGGGTGATATCGGAGGCATTTTTTCCCGTCGTGTAGGCAAACTGTTGCTGTGGAATAATCGCGTGTTTCGCGAGCACATCCGCCCACGCTTTGGACCGCGTGCCTGAGAAATCGCCATAGATACGACGGACACTGGCTTCCCCTAACTTGGCGACCTCTTCGAACAATCCGTCGACGATCTTTGCCGAAGTGTTATCGGCATCGATGAGGACCGCAAGGCGTGGTGATCGAGTTTCAGACGGCATGCTACGTTCCCCTCCTCCGATCGGCAAAGCTTAACAGCCGCTTTGCGGTAGCACTATCCGGCTTTCCGGACCGCGTCCTGGTTCGCCCGCATCAGTGCCATCAGCATTGGCCCGAGCGAAAACTCGCCGCGCGCCGCCTTTCGCGTGAGATCCCGGAGATAGCCGCCGGCATTGTGGATGTGCCCCGCCCTTTGGAGGATGCATGCGACAGCAACCGCGGCATTCTGCTGTCCCATGACCTCGCAGGCTTCCTGATAGGCTGATGGGCTGACCCCCAGCATCGATCGAACGACGACCGCCGCGGACATCAGGTCGCGCCAGCCTCCAACCGCGCCGCCTGGCGCATAATCGTTGATCTCTGGGCAGGCCTTCAGCACCATACCCAACGGAAATGCCTTTATCGGCTCGCTCGTCGGCCGGCTGGTCTGGCTCGAGTTCGCACCCTGCTCATGTCTAGAGCGAGGTTCAAGTTCATTGCTGGATTCGGTATTTGAATTCTGTATGTGGCGTTCGTTTTGACCAGCATTGCTGCCCATATTTTCGGAATTTTCCTGAATTTCCAGCCGGTTGATGATTTCCTCGCGGAGCATCTCCATTTCCTCGAGGATTTGCTGTAGATCCGCAATCGTCGGCGTGCGGGGGATGCGCCCGGTCAGGCCGAGGAATATCTCCTCGATGCGTCCCCAGTCGCCGGCAGCCCCCTCCTCCATCGCCGCGCTGATCAGCTTGCGGACATCGCGCCGGCAGATCGACAATGCTTCCTTGGTGATGCGGAAGCGCTTGCGCTCTGCGGCAACCTGCTGTGCGGCGTGCGCTAGCTCCTCGGCGCGTGCCAGCAGCGGCGCCAGACTGAAGCCGAAGGCCTCCTCGATCGCGCCGGTTTCGTCCTTACGGGCGTAGCGTTTGCCGTTGGCGCTGTCCTTGCGCTGGATCAGGCCAGCGTCGACCAGCGCGGCGAGCTGCCGACGCAAGGTCGTGCCGGCAATGCCGTGCGCACGCACGGCGAGCTGATCGTTCGATGGGAATACGACCAGGCCGCGGTCTTCCGAAAGCTCGTTGTCCGGATAGAACGTCAGCAGCGCATCCAGCACCGCCAAGGCGCGGTCCTGGATGCCGAGCACCGCCCTCGCTTCGCAGGCGTCTCGGAACACCTTCCATTTGTCGGCTGTCTTGCCGGGTTTGATGTCGGCCGTCCGCATTTGCCCTTTGACTTGGGCAAGCGAAATCGGCCGCCGCCCGAAGGGCGTCGTCACATTTCCAACCTGCATTTCACTTTCGCCTTCAAGTTAGGCAAAGAATACCGGCCGCCCAAAACGCACGTTGCGACTCTTGACAGGGATTCGTGGAAATGCGATTCTCGATCTTGCTTAAGGATATGAGAAGGGCTTCCACGACAGTGATGTCTGGGGGCCTTTTTCTTTGCGGTTTTTGTCTCCGTTTTTTCCTACTGCTCCGACTTCCTGAACGCCTCGTACAGGCTCTCAAGATTGCTAGAAATCCACTCGCCGAACGACTTCGCATCCTTATTTCTGATGTCGAGCGAGAAGCCTTTTGGTTGTGCCTTTGCCACGACGCTAACCAACTTGTCCTCAGGGACCCACGCTTGGCCTTTTGGCCTCGATTTGCTGATTTTCTTCTTTGGCTTTTCGGTATCGAGGTGGCGCGTCAGGAGTTCCAAACGCTGATCGCTATCAGCAGTTTGAAATTCCGGAGATCCAGTAAGCTCCGCCACCTTCTCTTCTACACCGCCGTCACGGAATTTGAGGGCGAGTCTGTACCAACGATCGCGGCCGCTGCTCTTGGCGGGTCCGATTGCGCGAATGACGTCTACAGGGATGTCATTGGTGACGGAGATCATCTTAGAAACTACGGTTTTGTCGACCGACAGCGACGCCATAATCACTTCGCGATCGTAACCGCTACGTTCGAGATTGCTCGCAAATACCGCCTTCTCAATGAACGAGAGGTCGGCCCTGGCACTGTTTTCTTGCCCTTGGGCGATGACGTGGTTTTTGTTATCGAGCTCCTTAACAACCGCCTTAACAGGTCTGCCGAGCGCTCTTGCGGCACGCACCCTTCGATGGCCGAAGACCGTCATGTAACGGCCTTCCGAATCCGGGTGTGGACGCACCAGGATCGCGCTGTCTTGCCCCCTTTGACGGATAGCCTCGACGAGTTCCTCGAAGGCCTCTGTGTCATCGCCCATGCGATCGGCGACGAAAGAAGCATCTATTGTTGCGGGGTCCAATTCCACCACGGTTGCCCCTTCGAGCAATCGTGCCTCGAACTCCTTAGCTGCTTGTGCTTTTTCAGCGAGCTCGTCGATCGATTTCGTTATGGCGCCGAAGGCACCTCGATTGCGGTTTCGCTCCATGGCTGGCGACAGCGAAGGCGTCGAATTCTCGGGTGCCGGCGCCGAGTTGACCATGGTCAACTTGCGTTCAGTGATTGAGGTCAGGAGGTTCTTTCTGGACATCATCGACCCCACGCTTTGTGGATCAGACCAACGATTTCATCGTTCACGCGATGAAGGGATTCCATGGCCCGGTCATAGGTCGTTCTCGTAAATTGCGAGCGTTCAACCTCGTAAAGTGATTGCTTTGTAATCCCCGCGTCCGATATGGCCGTGCTCTTCAGCATCTCATTGACGAGCACATGCTGCTTAAAGAGCGAGCGCATGAAAGCAACCATCTGACTTTGAGGACCGTCGGTGGGCTCATACCGCGTCACCAGATAACGGAGCCAATCGAGACGCATATTGGCGCCGGCACGCTTCAGGGTCCCCATGACCTCTCCCATCATCAGCAGAAACTGACACATCGACATGACGTCGAGCATTTGGGGATGGACAGTGATCAATATACCCGTCGAGGACGACATAGCCGTGAGGGTCAGGTAGCCAAGTTGCGGCGGGCAGTCGATAATGACCACGTCGTAGTTATCCGCAACGTCGCCTAGTGCTTCATCGAGACGACCGAAAAAAATGCGGCCCATGGAGCCGTCATTTCGGGCTAGCGCAAGCGGAGTATCATATTCGTATTCCTGCAGTTCGAGGTTCGCTGGAACGATGTCCAAGCCGGGAAAGTTGGTCTTCTTAACAAGCTCAGACAGAGACTTCCGCTGGTCGTCATACCGAAGCGCTTCATACAGAGATTCATTGTGGTCGATCTCCGGCTGGAATCCGTGAAGGGCTGAAAGCGATGCCTGCGGATCGAGATCGATGGCGAGAACACGGTGTCCCGTAAGCGCGAGATGCTGAGCTAAGTGAGCAGTCGTGGTCGTCTTTGCTGAGCCACCTTTGAAGTTAACAGTCGCGATCACCTGCAGGTGTTCGGACCCACGTCGATGAGGTACGTACTTGGCCGCAGAACGACTGTTCTTGTCGAGGAAATAACGCATCTCGAGCATTTGCTCGGCCGTATAGGAACGCCTGCCGGACGGTGTTACCATCGGCTGCGGGCCTTTGCCTTCCAAGCTCAAGTTCTTAAGGTAACCGCTTGTCACTCGAAGGTACTGCGCTGCCTCGGACAATTGGAACGGCCGCAGTGTCTTCTGAGCGTTCGGCGGGAACATTTCCAGCCGATGCTCGTGAAGCATTGCGGAAAGCTCGTTGGCTTGCTGGGTGATCAGCAAATCCACTTCCACAATCTGGTCCTGAATGCTCGCTTTCACATTCATCGAAAAATCCTGCACATGCACTTTAAACGAGTTATTCGCTTATTAACCGCATGTAGCGGTGATTCTGTCGATCCGGCAAGAGTTTTTAAGTTAACGAAAGGTTAACCACAAACTCATGGTCAACGGCGAAAGTCTAAGTTGACCATGGTCAACTTTCGCAAACAGTCGCAGAAACCAACGTTCGAAGTGGGCCGCTAAGCGGCCCTACTATCCTCCTTGAGCGCTTGCAGCCCGTGCAGATATTCGGCTGCGGCCTGGGCTTTGGCGGCCGCGGTGATGATCGCCCGCTTGTCGTTCTTAAGCGCCTTGAGCCAGCTTTCCAGGTAGGTCGCGGTATTGTCGCGAGGATCGTGGGCCACTCCAAGATCGGCGCAGAGGAACGAAGCGGAGAGCTCGGCAACCAGCTCCTCGATGGCGTAGCTTTCACTACCGAATCGGCCGCTCAAGTCACGGTCGAGGCGATGCTTTGCGCCTGACCAATGCGACATCTCGTGCAGCAAGGTCGAGTAGAGGTGAACCTCGTCGACGAAGCGTGCCCGATCGGGCATGAGAATGTCGTCGGGGGCGGGACGATAGCAGGCGGTCGTTCCGCCGTAGGTGATCGCCGCGCCGGTGTTGCGGACGAAGGTTTCGACGGTCTCAAGATGCAGAACTGGCGTCGCCGGTAAATCCGCGGCCGGTCGATAGAACCGGTTTGGAAGGTTCTCGATCTGCTCGATATTGAAGACCGTGTAACCCTTGAGATAGGGGATTGCGCGCTCGTCGTCATCTTCCGGCTCCTTGGGGTTGAAGGTGCTGTATTTGACGACGAGGGAGCCCTTCTCGCCCTTGCGGACCTGGCCGCCGAGATCCTGAGCTTGGCGGTAGGTCATCCAGGTGTTTTCCTCGTAGCCGGCGAGCTCGCTTGCGAGCCAAAGCATCAGGACGTTGATCCCGCGATAGGCTTCGCCGGTGGCGCGGCGCGGAACGAGGGAGCCGCGGCTGTTTCCGCGCCAGGGCCGGATCCACGGCTTTGTTCCGGCTTCAAGCTGCTCGATGATGGCATCGGTGATGCGCTGGTAGGTGTCCTTGATGGTCTGCATTGCCGTCTCCTTCCGTTGGTTGACGGCAGAAAACGGAGATAGCCGAAGCGAGCCCATGCACCCGAAGGGCCGCAACAGAGTGGAGGACCGCGCCAGCGGTTGCGTGGGGGAGGGGCTATCGTAGCTTGTCCGTCAAATCACCCAACGGAAGGAGAGGGCGCAGAACATCGGCGCCTTCGGCTCACGGATAGCTCTTGCAGCTAAAGAGCCGGTGGGCAGGTTACCGCTCGCGATCGTCGTCATCACGCTCCCGACTGCGGTGTGCCGCCATTTGCGCCTCGATCGCCTTCAACTCCGGGTTATGGTCCAGCTGTGGCTGCCGTGCTGGCGCCGGCTGCGATTGCGCGTCCTGGGCCGGCTGCTCTCGCCTCACTCGGGAAAAGTCCGACCGGGCAGTGAAGGTGATCTCCTCCTCGTCTGGCAACTTCTCCGGCAGGTCCGCGCGATCCGCGACGACAATCCCTTGATCGGTCACAAGGCTGGCAACGCGATTGTCGTGGCCGAGAATCTGGCCAGTGATTTCTTCTCCGGCGCGGGCAGTGCGAACATGATGGTGCAGAGGCTCTTCACCGACCTCCCGCAAGTCTTCGAATGCGGATGGAATGGCCTCCCGACGGCCCGGGTTCATCGCGTCCTCAATGACGTGCTTCATCACGGGACTGGACGGGTCGTTCGTGGTCTCGATTGACGCCTCGATCATGCGCGGTTTGGTAATTACGGAGAAGTCGATCTCGTGGCCGTAATGGCGGCCAAGCTCGGAAATAAACGCTTCCTGGGCACGTCCATTTCCCTCTCTGAATGGATGCACATAGTTCAGCTCTGAGAGGACTCTTCCGGCCCGCTCAGCGAATTCCTCAGCCGTTGCATTGCGAAGGGCCTGCGGATCTCGGATCGGCTTCAGCGCCTCGTCCAGGCCCATTTCTAGGCGCGAGCCGGGCAGGAAGGACGTGCCGCCCTTAGAGAGGCTACCGATCGGCTCTACGCGCTGCCCCTCAACAATCGGACTTTCGTTTCGCGTATGACCGGCCCATTCGTACACATCCTGAAAAATGTAGCCGTGGATCGCCTTCAGGTGGGCTTTGTCAAAATTGCCTTTCGGGCCGTCGCCTTCAGCAATTTCCTGCATCCGCACCGCGGTCGCGCGATACTCTTTCACGCGCAGCTCGGAATGGGTTTCAATGCCCCATCTGTTTTTCAGAACGTTCGACCGGTCTGGATCATCCGACGTGTTGGGATAGGTGTAGGAGCCTTTGGGGCGCTCGTCAGCCATGGCGAAGCTCAACAAAAAGCCGCCAGCTCTAAGCAGGCGGCCTTCTGCTCTTGAAGGTTGATCGGGAGGTTATCTGACAGGCGGCTCGATCATGAGCTGCCGGTATTCCTCGCGGGTGATGTCGCCGGCGACATACCGCGCGGTCGCCTCCTCGAGGGCAGGATCGTGAACGTAGCCCTGCCGGATATTGGCAGCGCGCGCCTGCTCAGCGGCCTTGCGCCGCTTCTCGATCGCTTCCGGGGAACGATCCGGACGGCGGGAATGAACGTTCATCGGCAAATCTCCAGTTACGAGCCACCTTAGCAAGAAAAATGCTGAAAATCCAGCAATTTGCGGGATTTTCCGGCCTTTCGAAGGTGAGCGCCCGGCTACTAGCCGGGCGCTGTGAGCGGATTAATCGCGCGGTTCCCATTCGATGATCGCCTGCAGGGAGGCATCGTCCTGGCCGGGGAACCGGCCGAGATTGGCGTTGTAGCGAAGCTTGCGGATCGAGAGGGTGTAGTACGGCTTGCCGTCCTGGTTCTCTTTCTTCCAGATGCCGCCGACCTCGATGTCATGGCCGCGCGGTGACTTGGCGTAGACGCGGTGCGTCGGGGCCTTTTCATTGTCGGACTCGAACGGCACGACCTTGATGTCCATGTCGCGGTCGATAGTGGAGATGAGGCCGGCGCCCTTTGCGGTGTCCAGGTTGTCGCCGTCGAACTGGATGTAGTTGGTGATGTTCATGTCTTTCACTCCTCTTTGGTGGTTGCAATGATCGTTCCAAAGGCACGGCGGAAAGCGGTGCGCACCGTAGGCCGGAGCGTGAGCGGAGGAGGCGAGAGGACGCAAAAATTTGCTTCGCGAGGAAGCCGAAGGCGGGGAAATTTTTGTGGCGTCCGCTTTGCGTAAACCGCGTCGACGTGCGAACGAGCGTCAAAAGCAACCGCCCTGGAGGAGTGTGGCTTGAACCGTTTTGGCAACGTTTCCCCGTTTGTCAGCGACGTACCAACCGCACAATTTGCAGCAATATTATCCAATGGCGCGACCTGATCAACAGATTTTGCGGCGATTCCGATGACGACACTGAAGCAATATGCTTCGCACGCCGTCGGCGCCACTGCTCCGTATTGGCTATCTCGCGGGTCATTGGTTCCCGGAAGGTTTGGAACGACGATAGACGTGCGGGCTCTCGATCTCGGCCGACCACATGCCAAAGCCATTATCGCGGGCACGGTTCTCGGCCTGGCCGTACTCGACCTCGCTGATCGAGTGGGTCGCCGGCAGATACCGTAGCATTGCCTCCGCCAGTCCTGCCTTCACCATCGCAAGGCCGATATCGACGTCTCCAATGAAGCATTGGCCCACCAGGCGGCGATACTGATCCTGATCGATGATGTCGCAGCGAACGTGCTGGCCGTCGATCATTTTCCCAAGATAGCTGCGAGCTGCGACGCCACAGCGCCATAACTTCCCGTCTTTCAATCCGGTCTGGCCGCGCTCGCAAGCATCGATCGCCGCTATCCTGATTCGCTGATTCCGGATGCTGATGGTGTCGCCATCGATCACGCGGGCACGACCGGAATAATCCGCCGCCTCCGCCGAACCGTGACCGATGACAAGGGCGGCGAAAAGCGCCGGCAAAGCGTTACGTCTCAATGTCTGACCTCCGTGGAATTTCGGGCGGCGAGCCCGAAGACAGAGCGGGCGAGATGCAATTCGCCCGCTCTAGCGCGGTCCGTCATAGCCCGCAAATACCCTCCCGGCGAGCTGACTTCCTGCCGGTCGTATTTCTCGAGTGTCACGGCGACGGCGACGGCGGCTTGCTGCTCGCCCATCTGCTCGACGGCGCGGGCGCGGGCATCCTCGGAGATCCCGGCAAACCGGCACATCAGCGGCACGGCCCGCGTTAGGTCGGCCCAACTGCTGGGGGCAAACCCGTAGGTCTTCAGCGCTGGCACCGCCCTAAGCACGTCTTGCAATGCCACCATTGCCTGCCGCAAGCGCCGTGGCTTGTTGATTTCGCTCCGGCCTCGCCTCAGGCTTTCTTCAAAAGCCCATTTGCTGGCGGAGCCAGCCTTAGGCGAATTGAGTTGTTCGGCGTTAGTCGAACGCCGTTCCTGATTACTCTCGTCAAAGGGATGAGAGGTTGTAATCTGTTTGTGCATGCCGTTTTCGGCATGCGGGCATGTCATATTTTGCGTTTCTTGCGCTTCTGCCGATCGGCGCGGGAGCTCCATCATCCGCTCTATCAACCACTCCAGAAGAGCCGTTGCCCGGCGTAGCACGCGACTCGATGCCTTGCCGGCGATTCCGACAATGTTGCTCACCCGCTCGATCCGGGCGCCGATACGGCTCAAAGAATCCTCCGAGAGACGCGCGGCGGCCGAGAGGGCATAGCGAGCATTGCGAAGCGCCCCGCGGTAGCGCCGTAGCGCCGCGTCGGCGGCTTTCTTCTGAGCCCGAACCTGTCTCACGAGCTCGTCAAGCTCGGCATATCGCACGATCAGGATGCGAAGGTCGATTCCGCAACCGTCCGTGATCTCGCCGTCGCCATTGCGGATCGGATAGCGCTTGTAGTTGCCGCTGTCCTGCATCGTGATCAGGCCAGCGTCGAAGAGGCTGGATAGCATGCGGCTGACGCGACCGACCGAACGGCCAATTTCGAAGGCCAGTTGCTGGTTCGACTTGAATACGATCGGACGGCCGGACCGGTCGAATGATTCAGCGGGAACCGTATTGATCAGCGCGGCCAACAGGTGGCTTTCGGTCCCGTTGATTAGCCCTGTGCATGTCAGGCTTTGAGCAAGCACGGCCAATTGGGCACGCGTCACGGTTCCGATATCCGCCGACTCTGCCAGACGCCGGAATTGCGCACGCTGCGGCGTTATCCTGCGGCCGATTGGCCGCTGATGAATTTGGGTATTCCCCATTCCTCGTCTCCACTTAGGGACCAGGCAAAGCTTCGCCGTTCACCAAAAAGGTGCTTTTGCAATTGACAGGGAAGGGAGGGTCTGCGAGAAAGGATTCGGCTAATTTATTGACTCATAGACCCCGCTTCCGGACTTGTTCGGGAGCGGTTTTTCTTTTCTGGTCGGGCTGTCATCTCCGTGAAATTTGATCAGAATGCGTGAGCGCCGGAATCACGAGTGATTCCGCCATTTGAAAAATAACCTCATAAACCAAACAGGTGCAACAACGTGCTACACGCAAAAGCCTGCAAGGCGCGTGTTAAACCGATAATTCCTCTATTTCTTAGTGGCTTGCCGCATTTTTGCTGATCTTAGAACGCCGCCTTTGGGTCCCAAAGCTGAAGCAATTTGATGCACAACAGTTCCTGAAACGCAAGAAAACCCGGGCGGGAAGGGGAGTTTGAGGGGAGGGGGAATCGGGCCTCCCCTCAACATGATAGTGGGCCAGGTCGATCCTGGCCCACGGTCATCGGCGGTTGTGAAGCGGGAAGGGCCGATCACGCGGGAGGAATGTGACCGGCCCGCGACTGATGTTACTCAGCCGCTTGGGGGAACTGCTCGTTTTCGGCGATGCTCTCGGCTTCAAGCTCCTGCTCCGGCTCGGCGGGGGCTATGCGCACCGGGGCCGGTATCCAGCCGGTTCCGGCAAGGAGGCGATCTGCGATCGTGACGGCTTCGGACTTTTTGGCGGCGGCTCTCACCGACAATTCCGCTTCGCTGCCTCTCGCCTCGGCCACCGTAAGTTCAATGGTCGTGCGGTTGACGTGTTTGAAATAGCTGCCACCGGTCGTCTCGAACCAATCTGGCATGTTCACCTTGAGCGCTCGGCCAAGCTGGTTCGCCTGCTCGACACCCTTCTTGCGGTCTGTAAATTTCTTCTCCACCGCATTGACCGAGTGCGCCGCGCCGAATGCGAGAAGCATCATCACCATGTCTTGCGGCTGCTCCAACAGCCATTCGAACAAATCGGCAGGGTTTCCCGGCAGGTGATGGCCGTAGTTATCCGCAAGATCGTTGAAGGCGGAAAGCCCCTTGCAGCTTTCGGAGTCCTTCATCGAAGGCTCCAAGCGTTCATGCGTGAGCGACAACTGTAGAGCGCTCTGCTCCGAATTGTACGGATAGGCCACGCGCAGCAGCATCGCGTGAACGACGGCAACAAGCGCCACGCCCGGATTATTTGCCAGTTCGATACGCAAAGCAGCGGTCTTGTGAGCAGTCAGGTCCTCGATCAGCGCGGCGGAATGGCTGATGCTCGGTGCCTTGGGTGTTGCCGCGCTGCTGGCGCTCGGCAAGCCTTCACCGTCCTCATCTCCCGCCGACTCGACTTCTCCCGGCTTCACAAAGCCGCGCTCGATGGCAAGCCGACCGCAATAGTCGAGGAACACGAAGGTTCCCGCCTGTTCCAACGCCTCCGGGCTATAGGCTTCCGATCGGGCCTTAAGAGTGTCGATCCGCTTTTCGACGTCAGACAGCTTCGCCTCTGCCTCGTCGTCGGCCATACCGCTTTCAATCAACTCGGCAAGCTCGTCATATTCTGCCTGTGCGGCATCAAGCGCCGCCTGATCTTCTTCGGAAAGAGGAAGAGCCTCGGGATAGTGGCGCTTCATCGCATGATACCCGGCAGGGGCCGTGGCGGAGCACTCGACCCATTTCCAGCCTTCGGCACGAACGGTCGCGGCGGCCGTCTCGAGCTTTTCAGCCACGAGTTTTTCGACCAAAGCAACGTCCATCGCGTAACCGGCGTTTCGCTCGTCAAAAAGCTCGCGCTGAACCTGTCCACCGGCTTGCTCGTAAGCCTCCAGCCCGCCGATGAACTGCACACGCTTATCGGTCGCCGGAATCATTTCCTCGGTCAGCGCTCGCCGGATCGAATGAGGGTCGCGGTTCCAAGAAGGAAGCGAGTTCCAAACGGTCACCTGCCTTTCGTGATCATCGCTGACCGTGAAGGCCGATAGCTGCGCAAAGCTCATGTCCTCGGCGCGGAACTGCTGCAAAAGGATCGGCGAAACGCGCGCGAGAGCCAGCCGCTTGCGGACAATGGTTTCGGTCGTGCCGAACCGAGCGGCAATGTCGGCAATGTCTTTTCCCTGTCTGGCCAGTGCGTCAAATGCCTCGTACTGGTCGACCGGGTGCATTTCCTCGCGCATGACGTTCTCTGCGAGGCTGATTTCCGTGGCGATCTCCCCTTCGCGTTCCTTGCACTCGACGGGGTAATCCTTGGCAATCTCGCCCGCCTCGGCCAACAGATTGAGCGCAGCCAACCGGCGGCCACCGGCGACGACGAAATAGCGGCCCTTCTTGTCGCCCTTACGAACAACGAGGTTGTGCAGAAGCCGGTAGCCGTCGGCGCGAATGTTCGCAGCCAGCGCCTCGATACCCTCGACGCTGTAGGTCTTGCGCACGTTCCTCGGATCGGCGTCGAGCTTGCTCAATGCAACGGTTATGATGTCAGTCATGATGGTTCCCTTTTCCCTATTTCCCGCGAAGCGGCCTCATGCCCGAAGGGGCAGGAGCCCCGCTCCTGCTCCCGAGCTCGCGCGGAGCAGCGGGGGAGAGGGGGGGCAAGGTGACAAATCGGAGGGGGATCACCCGCCCGAGGCCAAAGCCGAAGGGGCGGCGCAGGATCCGTACCTTCGGATCCGCGTCGATCCTGCACGGAGCGAGCCGAAGGCGAGAGGAGGAAGGACGGGGAGACCGATTTTCGCCTTGTTGGGGGAGAGGCGGGCAGAGCCCTCTTTCCCCCTCAAAAGCAAACAATGAGCATACCAGGCGCAGGCGCAGCCGAAGCCAGTTCGCGCATTGCTGACCGGTTAAAAGGGCAGCCGCAGGAGGTTTAAGCGAAGCGCCGCCCGAAGGGCGGAAACTGGGACCGACTGCCCCCGGCAAGCGGTTCCGTGTGGCATTCCGCCTCTGGTGCCGGCGTTTCCCACAAGCCTCCGGCAAACCCTACGGCGCTACCTGACGGGCGCGGGTTGCCTTCGGCTGCTCCGCTCGCTGATGCTCGCTGCGGCCGCTTGTGCCGGCTATGCCGGCGCGGCTGGAAAACGCCTCGCGTTCGATGACGCAGCGTTGGGTTCCCGCTAAAAACAACAGTAGGGGAATCAAATCGTGATAACGAGGTGGTCAGGCGGATACAAAACTTTTCAATAGGTGGAGAGCCACCGCTCGGCGCGAACCCTCGGAACGACCGCAATGCGGACGAAGCCGTCATTCGGCCACGAGCAGATCCCCCCACCTAATCGTGAGGAAAGGCTTCGCGGTTTTGGGAAGCTTCGAGCGATCGACCATCCGGGATGAGACTTCAAAGTCCGCATTGATCTTCACGACGAGCAGCTTGCTGAAGTTACCTGATAACTTCACGACAACCTCGTCCTTGGACTTGAACGGGGTGATGGTCTTGATCTCAACGTGATCATTGCCAAGCCTACCATCAGAACCCTGCGCATAGTTCTTGTTCAGCTTTATTCCGTAGGTGATGGCGCCGAAGAGTTCCCCAATGTCTCCGTACACATTGAGATGACGACCTGTCTCAAGGTGGTAGCTTTCTGCCAGCGACAAGAGATCCTGAAAATACGGAATCAAAGATCTTATCGCATTAGGATACTTTGCTCGCCACTCCTGGTATCGGAGTTGCTCTTCCACGTCCGACCAGGAAACCCACTCTCCATCGTCATAGAAAGCCCGACCCCAGATATCATCTTCCATTTCACACCTCTTGGAAGTCCGAACTGTACCGGAGCCGATCAGCAAGATGCGGTCAATATGAGCGCTTTGGGGTCGAAGCAGTTCTTTGCTCAACGGCTGCACAGGGTGGCAGACCGTCATTCGTCTAGCCCGTTGGAACGACCAGATTGCGAGGCGACATTCAATGCAAGCACGACATTCGAGGCATAGCGACTGCCATACGAAATATGTAACATATTCCCTTGACTCGCATCGAGAGATAATGTTACATATTTTCTATGATACTCGCATAGGAGAAAGCGATGATGCCTGTAGTCAGAATCAACGATGCAACTTTTGCTGATATCAGCACGCTCAAGACGTGGTTCGGGACCAAGTCGCCGAGCGAAACCATCGACCGCGTCGTGCAGGAGGTGATGGAGCAACTCGGGATCGAACGCGATGACGAAGCGGCGGGCGCTCCTGTGGCGTCAACTGATGGCGCTTTGGTGTTCGACACCGCGCCCAGCCTTACCTTCACCAAGCCGATGAGGGCGACAATCAACGGCAAGCCGATCCAGAACCCCAACTGGGCATCAATCCTGCACATGATGATCGCGCACGTGAAGGCTAAGGGGTTCGAGGGCGAGAAGCTGGTTCGGGAACTGGGCGTTCCGTCTAAGGCTGCCAACTACGAGGACGATGGCTACAGATACTTCCCCGAACTTGGCATTTCGGTGCAGGGGCAGTCGGCAGTGGATGCGTGGAAAGAAGTTGATCGGCTCGCCAAAAAGTGGCGAATCCCAGTCAACGTCGAATTCGTCTGGCGGCAGAACCCTAAAGCTCAACACCCCGGCAAGGCGGGCGTTCTGCGGTCGGGCAATTCATAAAAGCGAGGGCGCGGGTAGGGCGGTGGGTTTCCTCCGCCTGCACAGTTCGCCTGGCGGCTCACGCCGGCCGCTCGCAGCCCCACCGAGACCGGCGCGACTGGAAACGCTTTTGGACCTGCAATAAGGCTTCAATGCCTGCTATCGGACAGTGGAATGCCCTTTAGATGGGCGAAAATGCGAAACCAGAATTGGTGGTCAGCCTCGCGACGATCGACGTAGGCCTCAAGCGCGCAATGAGCCACGGCCGTTGTGGCATCGACACCGTAGAGCTCTACAGCGGCTTCGATGGCGCTCTCCTGATCGAAATTACCTGCAAAGATGCTTTTCACGCAGTCATACCTCATTTTCGTTGATGGTCTTTGCCTTAGCTGGCCTGTCCCATGAACCGCATGCCGTCGTCTGTCCACGAGATGGATGTTCGACTTCCTGCAAGCGGTCCACCCAGGAGGACAGACGTGTTGATCTCGACCAGGCCGTGATCGAGGAGAACGCGAAACCGGCGCCACGGAAGGTCGATTTCCTCGCCCCGGGCGATCAGCGCCATGTCCTCCTGAACCTGCTGAATCGCGTTGCTCGTCATGGTCACGAAGTCTTCCATTGTTGGTTGACGTCCAATGCTCACCCATTCAATCTGAGATTTCAAGCACCGGGACGCAATATCCGGCGGCACGCGGGCCACGGCGGAAAGCCGCGCCCCGCGTGCAGGGCGCGGCCTTCTCACTTCGGCTTGTTGTCGTTGTCGGCTTTGGCCTTGAAGTCGCACTGATAGCTGACCTCGACCTTTGCGATGGGCGGAAGCGAGACCGCGACCGAGATATTCAACTGGCCCTTATGGGACAGTTTGGAGACTTGCCGATTGAGGTAGAGGCGAAGGCGGCGGCCGGTCTTCTGGCAGAAGGTTACGAGCGTTTTCATGAGGTGGATCCTCGTTAGTGGTTGTGCGTAATCGCGAAGCTCGAATACGGCAGGCACCGCCGAGTGCACCGCGAAGCGGTCGCAACAGAGCAAAGCGGAGAGGAGAACCTTTAGGGTTGCACGCCAAGGCTGGGCGTGGCGTATCGTGCGCAGCATTAGATTGCGTACAGCCACTAAGGAGATGCCGGGAAGCGCGGCCTTCGTAGCCCCGGCCGCCGCCTTCGCCGTCAATCGGCAAGTCGCCATCCAGCCGCCAGGCCGGATCTCGGTCGCGGTTTCGCTGCAGTGGGTCAGGCCCTCACCAGGTCTTCAACGGCCGACAACGACAAGAAGTCGAAGTGAGCCGGCCCGCTCACGCGGGGCGGCCGCCGTGGATGGGGAGGGGAGCACGAGGGGAGGGGTGTCAAGGGCGCCCCTCGTTCCGTTCCTGGCCCGCTCGATGCGGGGTTGGAACGGCCGGGGCGCTTTGAAGTTGGAGAGAAAATCGCTATATTGAGTTCCGGAGTGGGGACGAGCCGTGCGGCCCGCCCCCGTTTCCTAGAGCCAGAATTGGACTCGGATCCGCACTTGCCAGGTGGTCCGGGTCCTTTTCACGTCTAGGGTGATGCTAAGTGGTAGGAACCACATGCAGCACCTCCGGTTCGAGGGCGAGGCCGTCGCCTCGGTCGGGGTGGCCCATCCTCCCCGAACGCGCCGCTGGCTCGGCGCTGCTGCTTCCGCCCTCGAAACTGATCTCTACGTTTTACCGCACTATGCCGAGTCGTTCACCAAGGCTCGGCGGGTGCGGCGGTCCCGCTTCCTTGAGCATCGCCAGCATCATTTCCCTCGTCAGGCCGCGGACCTCGTAGCCTCGCGCCCGGGCGGCCTCGATGATGGATTCCAAAGTCGGATTTTCCTCAATGAACGCGCCCAGCCAAAGAGCGCATTCGTCAGTTTCCGGGTCTGGAAACGCCTGTAGAAAGAAGGTCCGCAACGGCCGATCGTAGCCGATCGTCCCTTCCTCGTCCGTTGTCGTCCCGTTCGTGATCTGCACAGTGTATCGGCTCAACTTCCGCTCCTGTAGCTCATGCTGCGGGCCGCGCCGTCGAATAGCGCGGCCAATCTTTGGTTGCGTCATTAATAGCGTCCACACGTTTTCTAAAGCCGGAAATGCGCGACCAACGCCTGATTTGCGCGGTGGCAGGCAAGCGCGTAGGCGACGATTTGCGCGATCAAATCCGGATCAGCCGCGCCCGCCCTTTTCGCCCTGTCGGCGAAGTGCTCGGCGAGCTCGCGGTCCTCCTCGCCAACGTGCTTGTTGCCGACAGTCCATGAAATCTGTGCCCTCGGCACTTCGAGCCGGGGCTTGACGGGAAGGGCGGAAATCAGGCCCTTCCGGGTGCTTGCTGCGGCTCCGGCCTTCTCCGCTTCGGCGGCGGTCGGGAAATAGGCCATAACGAGCTTGCATCGCTGCGCCTCGGCGGCGCCCATGAAAGCGTGCGCGCCGTCTTCGGTCTTGTAGAGGCTCCAATCGGCAGCAGTGCCGCCGAACATGGGGTCGCCCTTGCCGCAAAACTCCACCACGCAATAGATCGTCTGGGTCATCGGACTGTCCTTTCCTTGAATGGGGCGAGGTGATCAGGCGGCGCTGGCGCCGCTGATCGTCTTCAGCACGCGCTGCGCGGCGTAGCGTCCGGCCTCGTTCAGGTGCCGTTGCCATGCGCCCTGCGACGGTGACCAGCGGAAGCCGTTCGCCTTCAGCACGCGCCGCGTCGGGTCGTCGGGCTTGCCGGGAAAGAGCAACTGGATTCGCGCAATGTCGGCGTTCTCCTTGATCTCGACGGCTCCGACGTCCGTTTCGACCTCTTCGCTTTGGTTGCCGCGCTCCTTCATCCGTGCGAGGGCCGCAAGGCGCTGCTGCAAGCGGCGAAGTTCGGCGCGGCTGTTGGTCGTGCTGAAACCGCGTCGGGACTGCCACGGCGCTAGTTTGATGCCTCTGGCTGCGGCTTCGGGAGAAAGGCCGGTGTTCGCCGCGACAGCAGCAATCATGTCCTCTTCCGTCGCAAGGTCTTTCTCAATGCGCCGGATGATCGCGTTCGCGGCCTTCATCCGGTCGATGGAAAGAGCGGTCTCCTCGATGCGCGTCATGATCCGCTGCAAGGCGGCCGGATCGCCGGAACGGATCGGCTCATCGTCCGTGCCGTGCGGGAACGCCTTCCGCTTCGCTGCCTTTCTGGCCGTCGCTTCGTGCGCCTTCAGATCGGCGCGGCGGGCGTCGGATATCTTCATGCGCCTTTCATTGCGGGCGACAGGGAAGCGGGCAGGGCCGGTGATAAACCAATTCATGCAGCGGCCTTCCGCCCCCCAATAGCGCCGCGTCAGATCGACGTGACGGCGGGCGAAAGCTTCGATTTCCGGCTCCGGAATCCGCTCGGCGGCTTGGTCCCAAAGCTCCACGACATAGGCGGCAAACCGGTTCAGCCGCTCAGCCAGGTCGGCAAGCTCGGTCTTCGCGCGCCGGTCGGGGAAGTGGGTGAGGGCGTGAAACTGCGCCTCGATGTCCTCCGCCGCAATGGTTGCGGCGAAGGTTCCTGCGACGATGGCGAGGATGTTGTTGTCTAAGGCAGCGATTTTCATCATGCCTCTCCCTCGACAAGGGTAGGGGCGCGGCGCTCGATGCGGCATTGCAAACCTGCGAGCGCACCGGCGATGATGATACCGCCCGGCGAAATCTCGTCTGCCTTCGCGAAAACCGGGTCCAGGACCGGGCGGCAGCATTTGAAATGCTTGGCTGCATCCTCAAGGCTGATCAGCGGCGACGTGTACGGATCGCGACCGTCGCCACCGACGAGAACGATCTTGCCGGCGATCGGCTGCGGGAAACCTTCAAAGATGGTGAAGGCGGTCAGGCCGTCCTTCAGCCCTTCCTCATCGACAAAAAGCGTGTGTCGCTCGTCGAAACGCACGACTTCGAGCAGTCGGCACCCGATGATTGCATAGATCGGCCGGATGCCCATATCGACCTGAAGCTCCACCGGCCTAAAAATCGTGGTCTCCGGGTCCAGCACATATGCGGTGTTTGCTCGTACCATTTTCTAGCCCTTTCCTTTCCGCGAAGCGGTCTAGCTCTTGCCCGAGGGGCAGGAGCCCCGCTCCTGCTCCCCGAGCTCGCGCGGAGCAGCGGGAGAGAGGGAGGCAAGGGAACAAAACGGAGGGGGTTCGCCCGCCCGAGGCCAAAGCCGAAGGGGCGACGCAAAATCCGCGCATGCGGATTCGTCGATCCTGCACGGAGCGAGCCGGAGGCGAGGGGAGGAAGGACGGGGAGACCGTTTTTTCCCTTGTGAGGGAGAGAGGGCAGCGCCCTCTTTCCCTCCTTCAGGAAGGCAAAGCCGGCCGCCTGGCGGCCGCCATTTCAGATACGAGAAGGGCCGCCCTGGCTCGTAGATCAGGACGGCCCCGTGGTGCATGACAAGAAGGGCTAGCGACTTGCCACGACCAACTCTCGATTGTCGTTGCCGGTTGCCAATATGCTGATTTCACCGCAAGCTGTAAACGGCTTTCAGAAGCAATTTGATGCAGTCATGACGTGAAGGCCGCGAGGCCGGTCTTGCGCAACCGATCGTTACCCTACTGGGCGCAGAACGCTTTTTTGCGGTCTTCGTGCCGAAGGCATAGAGCGGGGTCGCGTCAGCGATGCACCAAACTGATACCACCCAAGACGTTTTGATGGTTCCAAGAACACAACCACTTCCATTAAAGTGGTCTGCACCGGGAACAACCACCGGCAGGATGAATGGCAGGACCGTCGCTGCAGCAATGGATTTCGGATCTCGGATTGCAGCAAGTCAATGATCCGGACGTTGACAAACCAGTGTATCGGCTAGCACCCCCGGACGGTCGAAATATACTCAGCGCCGCGCTGGAAGAAAGAATCTCCGCCAGTATCCGGGAAGCCCGCGAGAGGCGAAATCTCTCCCGGTCGAAACTGGCGCCCCTGCTTGGTCTCAGTGAAGCGGTTTACGCCCGCTACGAAACAAGCGTTTCCCGCCTGACGGTAGGCCGCCTGATCCATCTCTGCCAGGTGCTCGGGGCAAGTCCGGAAGAGCTTCTAGCGCCGGCAGCTCTCCATCTGTGGGGCGAAAACCAAACCAAAGTAGATCGGCTCCTGGCCTGCATCGACAAGCTGCGAGCTTCGACGAGGAAACCTTGCAGGACGTTTTCAGCTTGCACAATCGGCAAGGGAAGATCGGAAAGAGCGGCCACGGCGGCAATGGCCCGGCGTCAGCCGCGCCGTTTCTCCTCGGGCCGCCGAGCGTTTGAAGAGGATGAATGGACATGGCGAAACGTGAATCTGGACGGCTTATGTTGGAAAGCGAGATCCCCGCCTTTGCCGACGCGGAGATCGAGGCCGGCTGCGACATCTGCGCGATCGGCCACGACTGCTACGTGCTCGGTGACCTCGAGGAAATGGACGCCGCGGCCGACGAGCTCAATCGCATCGGTGAAGTGTTCGGGGACCGGGATTTCCTCCTGCTGGAAATTGTCGCATATCTTCGCTCCCTCGGCCGATATCTGGAGCCAGGCTCGCCAGCGAAGCACTGGACTGAAAACGGGAATATTCACTGAAATAGGGGAATGTTCACCGAGCCGGTCACGTTATAGGAGCGTCGGCACCAAGAAAGAGGAACTATCAGAACTGCGATAGGGCGGGGGAGGGCACCGATCGCCCAAGGATCGAGAATTCATGCTGACTCGTACCCCTGAAAGAAAGCAGCCCGAAGCCGTAGACGTTCATGTTGGCCGTCGAATCCGCATGCGGCGGGTGTGGATGGAGATGGCGCAAGCCATTCTTGGCGAGGCGATCGGGGCCACGTTCCAGCAAGTGCAAAAATACGAGAAGGGGACCAACCGCGTCGGCGCAAGCTGCCTGCAACAGATTGCGGACGTGCTGGAGGTTCCGGTCTCGTATTTTTTTTCGAAGATATGCCCGGTGGAGCCAAGAGCGACGCCGGCGGCCGCTCCGCGCTCCATCCGGAACTAATGCGATTGGTATCGAACGACCAGATGCTTGCCCTCGTTCGCGCCTTCTGTCGAATTGAGGACGAGAAGGTTCGGACTCGCGTTGTCAGCCTGGTGAAAGCGCTCGCCGAACAGGATCGATCATGAGCGACATTCGCTCCCTCCATGTCTGAGCGGCTGCTCGCAGTGCGCAGGATGCTCTTCGGGGGGCGACGAAGCCATAGTCTGCAGCTTCGCGAAGACGATCGGCGCGGCGACCTGCGAAATGCGCGATTTTTGTTCCTCCTGAGGCGTCAGATTGGCGGGATTGCATAATCATGCAAATTGCGCGATGCACGTGGGTCTGATCTTATCTCGACATGGACACAAAACTTGCAGAATTGAAACTCACGCCGTGGGTCCTCACCGAGCTAAACCAGCACGGACATGAGGTGATCGGAGATATGCAGCACCTGTCCGCAGCCGAAATACTGAGGATACCTGGAGTGGGCGGACGGGACTGGCGCAAAATTGCCAAGGCATTGGGGCGAGACCCATATCCTGGCCTGAAGAATCGGCGATAAAATCGGTCTGGTGCGCCGCAAATGGCGCGGGGCCGGGCCAGGGCGCTACCTTGTCGCCATCCAATCGGCTCCTATCCTTCTGCGTGACGATGGAGGAGCCAATGGCAGACGATCCGAAAAAGCAGGGCCGTGACCGCAAGCTTGCGTCCACGCAGGAACATGAGGTCGCCTATATCATGAAGGCCGCGGGGGTCACACGACAGAAAGCGCTCGAGGCGATCCGTGAGGCAGGCCCGAGCCGCGAGAAGGTGATGCAATACCTCGGCAGGAAGTAGACGCTCAGGACGGGGCTACACAAAAGAATTAGCCCGACGATTGCGCCGCCTCCGCGAAATTGTGCGTTAATGCGGCATGACGAGAGCATCATCAAAAAAGCCGTCCGATCAGCCGCCGCCAGACCCTTTGCCGGCCCGCATCGAACCGTGCGTGGCAATGCTTGTCGACAAGCCGCCCAAAGGTCCGCAAGGGGCCTTTGAAGTGAAGTGGGACGGATACCGTCTCGCGGTTCACGTCGAACCGGGGAGGGTGCGCGTCATCACGCGCGGCGGCTATGACTGGACGCGCCGCTTCGCCGCGATCGCGGCCGAAGCGCGGCAGCTCGGACATGAATCTATGATCCTCGACGGCGAGGCGGTCGTGCTCGATGAGAAGGGACGATCTGATTTCGGCGCACTGCAACGCGCTCTTGGCCGGAAACCGAGCCTGCATGATCCGCGCGAAATTCTCTTCTTCGCCTTCGATTTGCTTTATCTCGACGGGCACGACTTGCGTCGGCTGCCACTACGCGAACGCCGACGACAGCTCGAGCAGATCGTCGCCGACCGCGAAGGTGTGATCAGATTGTCGGAAGAGGTCGAAGCGGATGGCGAAGCGTTCTTCCGCGCTGCCTGCGAGCATGGTCTCGAGGGAATTATCGCCAAGCACCAGGACAAGACCTATCACAGCGGCCGCGGCGATTGGTGGCAGAAAATCACCTGCAAGTGTCGCGACAGTTTCGTCATCGTCGGCTATGAGCCTTCGACAGTTCCCCGGGCGATCGGTCGGCTCTTGCTTGCGGCCCTGAAAAAGGATCGGCTCATTTACGTCGGCGGCTGCGGCACTGGTTGGAGCAGCCAGGAATCGGTCAAGCTGCGCGAGCTGCTGGACACGATCAAGGAGGAAAAGCCTCCGGTCGCGCTCCGGCGCAAAGCCGCTGTTTTCGTGCGGCCGCTGCTCGTCGCCGAAATTGAATATCGCGCCTGGACGGAAGACGAAAAGCTGCGGCATCCTTCATTCAAGGGCCTCCGAGAGCGAGCCGACGACGCAACAGTATTTTCTTTAGATCGCGAGCAGCCGTCCTCCTGAACGTGCTTCCATGCTTCAGGAGGGAGTCTGTGAAAATTCCGCACCCGAAACGCCCGACAACACCCGTATCGGCACCTCGAGTGCGAGGAGGCGATCGAGGCGATGTTTCACGGGTGGCAGCCGCGGCGGGGGTCGTCAGCCGGACGCGGCACGAAACCGCTGCGGCCCTCATCGGTCTCGCGGAAAATCATGCGCGGGCAAGCGCAGCGAACGATGCGATAGCTAGCGCCCACTCGGGCGCCGACCCCAGAGCATGCCCCGGTCAAGCCAGCCGAGAAGGTCGAGGCGTAGAACATTGCATGGAACGTTGCCGATGGTGGGAAGATGCCCTTGTTGAGGCCGATCTGGGATCTGGGCGCGGCCAGACAGATGATGGAGCGGCGCCTCATTGGCCGGGGGTGCCTCCTCGAGATTGCCGGCGCTGATCGATCTTGTCATCGCACGGCTGCTCGTCTCCGCGGGCATGATCGCCGAGACGCTCGAGGTCACGCCGCAGGCGGCGCTCAGGATCGTTGGCGAGCTCAGGCCGCGCGAGATGACCGGGAGGGGGCGGTTTCGGGCGGGGGGTAGTCTAGCTGGGAGCGCTTGCGCCCGCTCTTAAAGAGAGCACTGGTAATGGTTTTTTACAACTTCTGTAGTATGCGATTTATTGAAAGATCAGGCGCCTGAGCGCCAGGGGGAATACGAATTGTCGTTCAAGATTGCTGCCCGGACGATCCTGCATTTGGGAAGCGAGCTAATCAGCTCCGATGGAATAGCGCTATACGAACTCATCAAAAACTCTTACGACGCCGGTGCGAAGAACGTCCGCATATCAGTAGTCAACAGGTTGGCCAGACCGGTTCAGCGCGACTTCCTTCAGATGTCTTCCGATCCGCGGCCGCTCCACGAACTCAAGCGTCTAATTATTGGCGGCCTAATAGAGGGAGCGCCCCAAGTAGCGGACCTCAAGGAGGACGTGGCGGACGCATCCAACTACATCGAATTGAGGGTCGCTGTCATTGCCGCAAACTATATCATAGTGGCAGACGCCGGCACCGGGATGACGCTGGAACAGCTAGATTCAGCCTTCCTAACGATTGGGACGAGATCCAAGCTCAGAGAAAAGGGAAGCGGTTCTGATGGTTTCGTCGTCCTTGGAGAAAAAGGGATCGGCCGTCTATCCGCGATGCGGCTGGGAAGCCATCTCGTCGTGACGACTGCGACGCTTCAGGATGAAAACTGGAATAAGCTCGTAATTGATTGGTCACGCTTTGATCACGCGAGCGATGAGCTACTCGGCGACATCGCGCTAGCCCCCTTTCAAGGCGAACGAAAACAGTCCAGCTCAGACCATGGTACGAGTATCCACGTGTCCGGGTTTCACCGGGAATGGTCAAAGGCTCATGTAGAGGAAATTGCGCGTCGGGACTTCGCCAAGCTGAATGATCCCTTCGCGAAGGAGCCGCGCTTCCCCATTATCCTAAAATACAATGACGAAGTTCTTCCCATCCCGCGTATTGAGCCATGGATATTCGAGCATGCTCACGGGAAACTCTCCGGAGAGTTTCGTCAGCTTTCCAACGGGAAATTTTACTTGTCCGGTCGGATGGGCTTCGGGCAGCGGGAGGAGGCATTCGGCTACGAAGAAGTCGAGCTCCTGTCGTTTTCTGATGCTCCTGATCCCTCTGTTTTACGCGCAATTGGACCCTTCGAGGTTGAGTTTTACTGGTATAACCGCGGTCTCCTCAAAGCTATGGAAGGGGTGGGAGATCTTGCGACAGTACGCAATCGTCTTGCCCAATGGACTGGTGGATTGTTGCTATATCGCGATGGTTTTCGTGTCTTGCCATATGGCAACAGTGACGATGACTGGCTCGACCTGGACCGAAAGGCTTTGGCGCGCAGCGGTTTCAAGGTCAACCGCGCCCAACTTGTCGGCAGGGTTCTAATTACTCAGACAGGCAACCCCCAACTAAAAGATCAGGCTAATCGAGAGGGGCTGATCGACAGTGAAGAGAAGCGGGCATTTCAAGACGTGCTTGCCTATCTCGTTCAACAAACCTTTTGGTCTTTCATCTCGCGTATGGAAAAGGCGGCTAAACCGCCAAGCGAGCCTGTACGCCAAGAAGTTGTTGAACAAAGACTGCAGACCCAAGAGCAGCGGTTGGAAAAGAACCTAAACCTTCTGCAGAATCTCGTTCCCGAAGTAAGAAAACAGCCTGAAATCATCAAGGAGATCAAATCTGGCATTTCAGAGATTAGCTCGGTAATGGCAGACGTGCGCGCCCTGGCTGACGAATACCAAGAGGGACGAAAGCAGCTACTCAATTTGGCGGGAGTTGGTATCACAGTCGAGGTTTTGGCACATGAATTGAACCGTGCGACCGAGACAGCGCTGGAGACCTTGCAGCACATGCCGAGTTCTGCTTCGGATCGGGCGCTGTCAACGCTCGCGGCCCAATTGAAGACGTTGCAGAAGCGGCTAAAGATTCTGGACCCCCTGAGCACCGCAGGTCGCAATCGCAGAGAGAAGATTCAACTACGCGGATTTCTCAATGAAATTATGGAGTCGCACCGCGAGCAGTTCGCGAGGGAAGGTATTCTGTGCGACTTGCGGGTACTTCCGCAGTCAGGGTCAAACATTACCGTAACGGCGGTACGGGGAATGATCGTTCAAGTGCTCGAAAATTTGATCTCCAACTCGGTTTATTGGCTTAAACAGGCGAAGCGCATAGATCCAGATTTTCAACCAAGGCTTTGGATCGACCTCGATACCGTCGAGGGTACTGTCCGTTTCACCGATAATGGTCCGGGAATTCGTGACGAAGACCATCGGGCCGTTTTCGATCCATTCTTTACAAAGAAGCCTGCCGGCCAGGGAAAGGGCCTGGGGCTCTTTATCTCACGCGAAATTGCAAAGTATCACAAAGCGACACTGGAGCTGGAGCGGGGTGACGACGGCATTTACCGCTCGTTCGTCTTGGATTTGGGGGAAATGGTATGAACGTTGCAGTTAAAAAGGGCGACGCCGAGCAGGTGCAGGTCGATTTGAAAGGTTTGTTTGAGACCAAGGGGATTGCGTGTGTTCTCTTCATCGATGATGCATTCGAGCCGATCAGCAATTTTGAGCCGACCGAGACGGAGGCCGCGGAAATTTGGGCTCAGATTCAAGAAGATGACGCGTTACTCGCTGAAGCCAGCGCACACGGGATTTCATCACAAGATCACGTCACCGCAGATGGCGTAGCGGCTGCCCGCAATAATGCAGACGGAAAGTTGCAGCAGGTTCTTGGTGATAGTTCATATGTAATCGGCCACCAGTCCAAACTTGACCGTCTGAAGCCCGTTGTAGATCACCTGGGCCAACTTGGATTGGAAGTCCGGACAGCTGGTCGAGACGAGTGGGAGGATCGTCTGGAGGGCGTAGACATTGTATTTCTGGACTGGTTTCTGGGCGTTGATGGTCGCCAAGAGGCAATTGACAGAGCGTCCAGTGCTGCCCGCAAGATTCACGCGTCGGAACGCAAGCCGCTCATCGTTCTTATTTCGTCCGATCCATCAGTGAAAAGCAACTCCCAGGTGTTTCGCGAGGCCAGCGGGCTCATCGCGGGGCTCTTTGACGCGATGCCTAAAGAATGGTTGGCCGACGAATATGGCATCCATCTCCAGATGACGGCCCTCGCCGAACTGTTTCAAAAAGGTCATGTCGTCCAAGCTTTCGTGGACAATATCCAAAAGCAGACTGCGAGCGCAGTGCTAACCTTTCGCGAGACTATCTCACAGCTGACGCTCAGCGATTATGCAAATCTACAACATTTTGCGCTTAAGAAGGACGGTCACCCTCTGGGTGATTATCTTATGAACCTTCTCTCCGGCCTATGGTCGGACGCACTCTTTCGCGGGGACCTAAAGAAAAGCCTACTTGATTTGGACCACGAAGATTTCACGAGTCTGCCAGCTATCACCGCGCCGACTTCCGCATTCGCACGCGTCTATAATAGCGCTGTCTTCGATATGCATGTCGGCGACTTCGAGCCTCATCCCCACGACAAAGCTAAAGGCACAGCGGACCCAGATCTTCATTTGTCATTGGGCGATCTGATCGTTGAAGAGGAGGCTGGCAAACCTAAGTCTGTTTACATCATCATGAACCCTGAATGCGACCTTGCCTACAGCCCTAAAGGCACCCGTAAGATTGCCGCAGATCAGACAATTCTGCTGTTACCGGGTGATTTGGTTGCTGTAGACCATGCTGATCGAACGGTGCGGCGATCGCTTCCCGATACTCCCTTTTTCGTCCTGGATGATGAAGCCAAGTTTCGCATCCATTGGAAGATCTCGGCCCTTTTTTCGGTGGAATACAAAGGTTTCAAAGAGTGGCTCGGTGCCAAGAAGCGAAGAGCTGCGATGCGGCCGCTCTACATCCTGTCGCTTCAACAGGCCGTACATGCACATCTCACCCGAGTTGGACTGCCCTCCCCACCCCCCGTGTATGAAGAACTGACCGCTACGGCGAAACCTCTTTTTGGCCAAAAATTTCTCGATGGCGAGGTCGCTTCTCAGCAGGGCAAGTACGTCATGGCTCGAGACACAGACGATGATCAGGTCGCCTTCACTTCGGAGTTCATCGTAAAGATTAAGGAACTTCTCGTTAGAGGTTTAGCGAAATATGAGATTTCAGGAGTCGCAAAGGACCAAGAGTACAAAGCGGCCATCGAAGCCTCTATGAAGCTTCCTGGGGAGTGGGCACAACTGCTCAAACCTTTCAAGCTATCGAAGGCGGGCGCAAAGTTTTTCTCCGACGCCCTGATTGTATGTCGCGAGAACAAGGCACCCACCGAACAGCAGCTTTCGCGCAAAAACTTGGTCTGCGTTCTCTTGCGGTGAGGCCAAGGTGGCGATGGCGGAGCATTTGCCTGACGGATTTGCGTTCGCTCGGGCATTTGCCATGCCAAAAATCAAGTCTCACGGACTTGAATAGCTTCGACAATATCTGCGACAAACGCTTCCGAGGCAAAAGGGACCTGAGCGTAAATAAGGCCTTGCTCGCCTTCAGCACGGACAATCATATGCCCCTTTCCGAGCAATCTTTCGGCACCACGCTCACCTAGGGCGAGCTCAGACGTGCCTTCTGAGTCCACGCGCAGAATTAGCCGATTGCCAAGCTGTGATCGGAGTTGCATCGGCATGACGTTTGCCTCCGGCCGCTGAGCCGCGAAAATAAGATGGATACCCGCCGCACGTGCCTTAACGCCAAGGCGGCCGACCGTCGAGGTGACCGCGGCGCGATAGTCGTCAGTGAGCATCCACTCCGCAAACTCATCGTGAATGACCCAGTACGTGGGTAGCATCTCTTCAGGCGTAGTCTTGGCGTTATATGCGCTGATGTTTGGAACCCGCGCCTCTTTGAACAACCGATACCGACGGTCCATCTCCAGCACCAGGTGCTCTAATTGGTCGACCGCTGTTTCTTGCTGATCGATTATCCCACCTTCCAGATGGGGTAGGGCATCGAACGCGAAGTAATCAACACCCTGTTTCGGGTCGATCAGCACGATTTTCGCGTGACGGGCATCATTCGTCGCTGCGATGCCCAGTATTACCGACTGCATCAACACTGATTTGCCAGAACCGGTGCTGCCCGCAATCAGTGTATGCGGCGCGTGCCGCTGACTGGGCGACAAGACGAAAAGCTCGTTGTCGTCCTCCCGCACTCCAATCACAATGTTCTGGTTTCCCGTGGGCGAGACCGCAGGGCTCCAGCGTTTCCATAGGCTCTGAATATCGACGATTTGCCGTTGAGTTCGTGCCACATAGAGCGCGACAGCGCCGGGCTCTGGTCGGACCGAGATTATGTCAAGGCGATGTGTTGTCAAAAGCTCGGACCGCCGCTTGAGCACCTGCTCCACCGTTAGGTTAGAGCTCCCGCTAAAGCGTAGAATGGCAGCATTTGGAGTCAACTTCTGGTCAACTAGCTTCGCCTGCAGCCCCAATTGCTGCAAGGCGCTACGCGCCATCAAACCGGTATTTGCCAACCACTCCTCGTCTGCTCCGATTTCCGCCGGGCCAACATTAGCATGCCGCTCAATGACGGCAGCAACGGTGTTTTCCGCGGATACCGGCTCCCCTGGCTCTTCCGCTGCTTCCCGATGGACAGATTCTGCAGAGGGCGTCTCGGTCACAGAGCGTTTCGGTTCCTCCGCGACGTCGGCTTGCGCCGTCGTCTTGGCGACACCTCGCGGCGAACTCGGTTTGGGTTTGGTGGTCTCTCCGGGAATATGCGGCGTCGGCGCCTTTCCGTAGATTGGATCAATTGAGGTCAGTAGCGCACCGACGCTCGAATTTTCGGCGTAGGCGACGATCAACGCCTTTAGTTCCGCCCGACCGAAGATCATCTGCCGACAAGCAGGCGCACCGCTAACCTCGCTGAAGTCGGTAACCGAGGAATTATCTAGTGCAGTCGGGACGAACACGTGGCTGAAGCCGACCACCTCAATCTTTGCAAAACCGTCCCGGACGCGTCGACGCCACTCAACCAATGGAACGTTGCTCGAAGCCGGAACCTGGATGCCGTCCAAAAGAAGATCGCCGAGTCGAGAAAGCCATGAGTCGCGATCGAGGCGGTTAGGCTCGGCCAGGGCATCCACAATACGGCGCATCGTGTCGCGAAGCTGCTTTTCTGACTCCTTGCGTTTCGGGGGGAAGGAAGCGGCGTCGACATACTTGGCCTCCGTCACGAGGATGCGCAAGGTGAGCTGGTCACTCTCATCAGTCGCAGGCGAGAGTGCCAGAATGTCGGCCTGCGTCTCCTCGCGGGCTCCAAGCCAGCTGGCGTAATCGTCCAGGAAGTACCAGCCGACTAGCCGCTCCGGTTCGAGAGACTGTCGAGCAAGAAATCTGCTTAGGACGACGCCGATGAGTTCGCCGGCAGCCTCACCCCGTTTGGCAGCCCTTAGAACAATGTCGCCGGAAATGTCGTTCGCATCGGTGATGAACCGGTCCGCAAGTGCATTTAACTGCTCGGGCTCCAGCTCGAGCTGGAGCTCCTCCAGCCTCCGGCGGACCATTGCACGGAGCAGCGTCAGGGGGGCGCGAGATGAGATAACGACGTTGCGCCCCTGTGTCGCGGATTGCTTGTAGCGGATTACTCGGACGCTTTGGTTTTGCAGCTGACGCCGGTCGAGCAGTTCATCGTAATTAACGACCCAAGCGCCCAAGTCGTGGGTTTCCTCAAAGATCCGGGCCGTCCTGTCATCACGAAAGTCAAGCTGGCGTACCGGCAACAAGCGCTTACCGTCCTGCGGATCCTCCTCACTTTTGAGGAATGCGGTTATGGCCGACAGATAAGCCCAGCCTTCCCGGCTTTGGACTGGGGAACATAGATAAACGCAGGACTTCAGGTCATCCATCGCGCCCGGTCGCCGGCGCGACCATCTCGCCGGCAAGAGGCTAACAAGATCGGCGGGCTCTGCGGATTCCCGATACCACTCCACGGACGCATGCCGGGAGATTACGTCCTGGCTGAAGACAATGTCGTATGGGCGGCCGTCTCTGGGATCGGGTGGAGGGGCCTGGTCAGCGATCACGCTGATACGCAGCCTGGCCATGAAATCCTGCGTCATCTCTGAAGCTGCCAAGACCTCAGCAGAGCCGCTCGTGCTCGTCAGGATCGACCGATAGATGTCGCGGAGACGAGTACCGTCCGTATGACGCAACATGACCTGACATCTCATATCCTCATCATCGTTCAGCTCACCCAGGCCGTCGACAAGTTGCTGAGGGAGACGCGCTGAATCGCAATTGTAGAGAACGAGCGACATGTTCGCGCGCTCGTGGGGGTGCAGGTTGAGATATCGTTGTGTCAAATCCAGCAGGCAGTTTGTGCCCGCAGCAGCGTCGTCGTTGGTCTCACCGCCTACGGCGCCCTCGAGTACCGGTCGTTCGTGGAGTGAGTAATCACCCTGGAAGTCTGCTAGTGACAGAAGCTCCGGCTTGCGTCCAGTCCAGGAGACAACCACTTCAGGATAGAATACGTGGCGCATGTCCTCTGCCAGGTCTCGGAAGAAGAGCTTTGTGTCGCCTTCCAGGCCTCCGGGCAAGTCGATGATGTTACGCACCACTTGCCGAACAAGGTGGGCTTTCCTCCACATGGCCGCAAGTCGCATCGGATGCCATGGCGCCACGATTGCCGCTGCCGCGCCGTCGCCAACCTGCGCCTGGCCCAACTCGAGAAGAGGACGTAACAAAAGATCCTTATTGCGGTCACCAGGTGCGAGCTGTCGAACCAGGTCGAGCAGCTCGGAATAACGCATTGCCTGATCGCGGCATGCGGGGTTGGAAGCGCCCTCCAGTCGGAAGGAATTGATCGCCAACTCGTAACGCTCGCAGAAAAGCTCGAAGCCCCCAAGAAGCCTCTTGGAAACATCCTCGCTGACAAGGCCCTGCTCAAGCGCCGTCTTGAGGTTTGCCTGCCAGTTGAGACGCAAGTCGCGATCCCGCCTGTAGGTCGGGACCAGAGAGCCCCGATCGCGATCATAGGCTGGAACAAGGGTTTTTACGTCGGAAAGATCGATTGAGCCTGGTCGGCGCCCTGCCGTTCCTGGCTCCCGGCCGCATCGGAGTGCGACAAAAGCATGTTCGGACAAGCGGTCCCAGTCATCCGTCAACTGAGAGGATATGACGTCGGGTCGATACTTCCAGATCAGCTGAGCGGAGGCGATCGATGTTCCTCCCTCAAAATCCGTCGTTTCCAGCTCAAGCTGAAAGCGGAGTTGCAACGCGGCCTTTGCGACGGACCGGTTGATGGCAGACTTGTCCTTGGCATCCAGCCAACCGCGCAGCACGGCTGGATAATCCATCAACGAGCCGAACTCGATGGACACGCCTGCGCCGAGCAGCCTTTGCAGACCAGCATATCTGAGCGAGAAGAAAAGACCGGCTTCACTGTTCAGCCCGCGAAGGTCCCTCTTCGTCAAAGAGTCACACCTGATCGTCAGGCTGCGTTTCGCGCCCACCATGGCGCGAGCATTCAGCGTCTCCATCATCATGGCCAGGCCGGCGAGGAAATCCTCGGTTTCCAAAGGCCGCCCATAGATGAATTTGTCCCAAGAGGATTTGAGCTTCCGGTCTTCCCTTATTTCATCGCGATGACGCTCATAGAACTCGATGTCTTCGTCATCCGGGGCCCCCGTAGTCTTCCGTTTTGCCAGGAGCTCCAGATATTCTTCATCCTCGCTCGATAGGAGGTTGTCAGGGCCCTCTGCGTAGAACCGCTGAGTATCCTGACCTAGATTTGTCTTTTCCCTGGCTAGGCCTTCAAAGAGCGGCTTTACATGTTCCCAAAGGCAGTTTGCCAAGGCTTCCGAGCTGGAATTCCAGCCGGGTCTGCTTTCAATGAACAGCTCGACAATTGGGTGTGCAATCGCTGGAATGACGTCCCGTGCCTTGTCAAACGCATCTCGCAGCTCGGCCTCCGAGATGACGATCTGGTTCGGATTCTGCTTGAGAAGGTAGGGATGCCGTTTGCGCCGAAGGCCGACAAATTCGCGGCGCCAGGCTGAAGCGTGCCAACGCGATCGATCTTTGATTCCGGCGAAGGCAGCAGGATCGCGCGGAAGCTGAAGGGCAGGAAGGGCGTAACCAAGAGCTTCGATGATTGGATAACCTTCATCGATAACGGCCTCACGCGTGGCTACGACGTATCGGGCAAACCGTTCAAGCGCTACCGATCCCACTTGGGCAAGGCCTGCGAGAGACCTGTCCCACCATGCCTTCGCATCATCCGTCAATGCGAGACCTGCACTCGCGGCTGAAACCCACGCCGCCAGTCGTTCCATCAGCTGTGCTGCCCCGATTGGCGTCACCTCATGAAGGGACATGTCTTCCGCTTGTCCCTCATCTGCGCTGGCGTTTGTGATCAGATAGGCTGCTCGGTCGCAATCGGCGCTCCGATAGAACGTCGCGTTGCGGTCAGTGAGAACCTCTTCGGGCAATGCATGCCCGCCAAAGAGCCCCCTCGGCAGTTTAATGTCGATACGCTCGCTCAAGAACAGGTCGGTGAGCACAGCCCGGGTGACGGCAAGTGTTTGCGGAACGCTCAGACCATCGAGCAGGAACCGCGCTGTGCCGGCTTCGGCGCTTGCGTCGCTGAGCTCCTCCTTGAGAATGGAGCATGCGACTTTCCCGATCAGTTCGTGAATATTCATGGCGTCGTCACATCCTGAGGGATAGCGGGTTTTCGACATAGGCGCACGCGTCTGAGAGCCGCCGCAGCATACCGAGCGTTCTAAGCCGCCTCTCAAGGCGCCCCGAGTTCAATTGAAATGATTTGCGGTCGAATTCGTCGTCGGACAAAACCTGAATCGCTTCCCGCTCACCAATCACAAAGCCGTACCGGCGATAAAGCAAGTCCAAGAACTCGCTGTAGTCCATGCGATTTTGTACGTTCGCCAAGATCAAAGATTTCAGGAGCGCGTCCGTCGGCGCATAGCGAAGCTGGCTGGTGCCTCGACGCGAAACCAACCCCGCTCCTGTACCATATGATCGATGAACGGCGGCAACATGCTGCCGATGTCTTGCCTGAGCCGATCGCTTGAGATCCTGGAGAAGCGCGGTTTCGTCGGGCGGACCGCTGTAATCGTCATCGTCTGGCCAACGAACGGTGTCAACGAGCAAGCGCCGGCAATCCGGGAACGGGGTCTCGCCCCGCTGACGGCGTTGCCACTCGTCGCTTCTGCCTATGGCATCGATATAGGCGTCCACCGCTCGCGAGGGCAGTGTGTCGTTCATCTGGAAATTCGAGATGGACAACTCTCTCACCGGCGTCCGCTTTGGTGCAATAATCTCACAAACGAAATGGGGTTTGGGCGCGTAGCAATGCTCGGCGGCAACGACTAGCTGATAGCGAAGGAGATGCAGTGCTGTGAGAGCGGCCAAGTGGGGATAGGTGTCGAAACGGGGAAGTGGGCCGCGCAGCAGAGCAAGCCAGTCACGCGCCAGATCGTCGAACGTCTCATGGCGGATGTACGGCAGGTAGCTATTGCCTCGAGTCGACTTGTCTTCCTCGTAATCCGGTTCCAACAAACCAAGAAGGCGATCACACGGGTCGCCATCCAACATCTTCGCAATTTCTGGCGCGAGTTCGCCGGCGAGATCCGACCGACAGAGCATCTGGTAGACGAGTTCGCCGGGAAGCCCAAAGTTGATGTACTCGCGGGAGGTCGAATTGTTCTTAACGTTCAAGTCTTCGTAAAGGGCGTGCCGGCCGAACGGAAACACGAAACGGGAGGACCAGCGCTTGTTCGAGCCATTCTCGATCGTCGTTCCACGCAACATCGACACCAAGGCAACGAAGTCGGCGAAGGAGTTGAAGCGCTTTCGCAAGTAGGTGAAATCCCGCACGGGGACGCCCTGGGCGCGATCGGACATTGCTGTGAGCCACTTTTCCCAGGAGGCGCTATCAGCTAGGCCCTCATCGGCAATCCGCAGCAGCGGCTCGTTGTTGTAGAGAATGTTGCGGATATACATGCGCTGCGCTGGCTTGAAACGAAGTGGGTATTTTTCTCCGCGGTCGTCGAGCAGCAACTGATCTCGTTCCTTGGCTTCAGCGACGCCAAGGAACTCCAAAAAAATCAGCCAGGGGCTCGTGGCATCCCAAAGACGATGGCCCCAGATCTGCTCATCAATCCACATGTCATTGTTGGGATGATCATTTCTGGGCGGCGGCGGCAGGGACTCAAGCACAGTTCACCTCGATAACATCATCCACCGGTTCGCCTTCGCTATTCAGGCTGAGAATTCTGAAACTGAGATCGTTCGTTTCTTCCATCGGGCGGGAGCGGGTCAGAGCAGCCAAAATCGCACCCTTGAAGGCGAGGATGTCCTCATGGCACTCCTTGGAGAAGCTTCCCGGCAAGGCGCCTCCGGCGACCCGCATGAGAAATTCATAGCGAACAAGGTTGAGTTCTAAACTTACCTCGACCCCGCTGTCGATTTGCACGACGAGGGTTGGTAGCATTCCTTTTCGAAGCTCCACGCGCTCATGCCGTCGCGGTGCCACACTCACCCGCTCCAGCAGTATTTGGCTGAGGCCAGCGGCAGAACCGGAGAGGCCAGCTGCGATCAGAAGTTCGCGGTCAGTTGAGACCAACATTCCCGTGAAAATTCGGTTTAGACCATTGACGAGGCGACCGACTATGGAGCGGCTCACCCTTCCTGTTTGCTGCAGCGGGGCGACAACGTCTCTTAAAAACTCGCCGGCGTGACGGAAGACAGTCAGATCCCAGAGCCTTAGATCCTCCGATTGTTCGTCGCGGATCTGAAAGAAAATTGCTCGGCGTTGCGCCTGAAGGCTACTCAGGAAGGGGTTCTCCCCCTCCTGTGTTGCGTCGGGCCGCTCGAGATAATCACTTCGCAGGGCGGACAGCTCGTCGAGAGCCTGCGACGAGAATGCGCCTTCGACGAGGCTTTCATAATACGGCCTCAAAGTCTCATCCGAAGGACCAAAGACCAAGATGTTGTCGATCCTATTTGTAGTCTCGTCGCCGATGCCAAAGCGGTTCAAGAACTCAAATATTTCTAGGCCTTCCCGCCGCGCGGCTGGAAGATTTGCGCCAAAAAGGTTTTGATGAATATCGGCCAAATGTGCTTTGCCGGCTCGAAGGTACGGCCGGATATCCGACGGCGACATAAGCCGATCTTTGGCAGCAGGATGGCCGAGCAACATATTCGCAATCAGCAGCAGGACTCGCCGGATCGGCGTGTGCAGCTCATTGAGGTCCATCAATTCAAACAGCTGCCGAAGTCGTGACCTGAACTGCGGCGACGACAATATTTCGTAATTGCGTCGGATCGGGCACGCTTCTGAGAAGAAGCCGTCGGGCTCGGCTTCCGTGTATGCAGCCGCCCAACCGGGATGCGTGACGATTGCCTCCAACGTCAAGTCGATAATCGTTGCACATGGGACGGCACTAAGATTGAAAAACGCCACTTCGCCGTGGGTGGCGGGCTTTCCCTCGACCAGACAGGCTTCAAGCAGATCATAACTCTCTTTTGAGAGCGGAACGTCCGCTCGTCGCCACGTATCCAGTAGCTGGCCGTCGTTTGCTGCAACGATGAAGATTAAATCTGGGTCCGGATCCAAGAAGCTGCGGTTGATCGCCTCCAGCAGCGCATGCTTGCCATCCCAGACCCCGTAGGTTCCCTGGGCGGGCAGGGCCGTCAGATCGCGGATGATACCGACCTTTCGCTCGCGACCTGCAACAGCGGCGGAGACTTCTTGATAGATCTCATTCGCCGTCCAATCATCAGAACTTCCACCAAGTTCTGTCCAAAGACGCCCGCAAAGCCGGCTTTTGCCGTCTCCTGCGGTCCCAGTCAGAATGACCGACCGAGCTCGTTCCGCGCTCTTGGAAATAGCCGTGAAAAGATCTGCTTCAAGCGGGTGAGTAAAGTCCAACGCTTCGACATCATACCTTCGAGCAGACCGCCGGATCTGTTCGTCGTACATGTTGTCATTTCGGGAGATCGGTCCGTATTGTCTTAAAAACCGAACCCAGCGGCCTCCTAGCCCATTCATCCCACTCGCCCCCGCGCCACCACGTTACTCGACTAGCGATGCTTCACCGTAGCCTTGGTTCTACAACCATCATCTTTAAATTGAACACACAAGACAACCGTCGCGCAAATGACTGTCATCCTCCACCTCCAACCCTCCCAAGGTTTCGACGAGGGACAGTGATTTGCGATTGGCTCTCTTTTTCGTCTGAGCTTTTTCCCAGTCCGCCTTTATCTTTGCCACACGCTCAGGTTTTGCCAGCTCTCGAAGGGATTCATTCTGGCACCAATAGAACTGCTCACCGAACTGAACCGCTTTTTCTTCGTAGGCCTGCGCCAACTCAAAATACTCGGGATGTGTTTCGAGGAGTCGAACCCATTCGATCTTCTGCTGATAGAAGCAGAAATAGCATCCCGATCGCGATCGTCCCCAGTCCATGTAAGGAGGCAACCCTAGCCCGGAATCTTCCAGTATCCGGATGATATCGGCCCGGACCAGGCCGTCATCTTGGAAAGGATAAACAGCGAGAATGTTCGGCTTTGTACTAATGTATCCCGATCGGTTTTCGTCGGCCCTGAGGCCGACATAGTTGATCACAGGGCCATCGCCGACATAGGCCTCGAAAGGCTTGAGCTTCAGCATTTTTGTGCACCACCGTCGGTGGTTCGAGGGGAGCATGCCCCGATAAACGGTCAGCCAGTGGTCAAAGCTGTCGGTTGGTGTCGTCCGAACGATCGGCTTGCCCAGAATCGCCTCAAGGCGGCCGATGTAGTCATATGTCTCAGGAAGTTCTTTGTCCGTGTCGTGAAAGATATATTCGATCTCGGGAACGCGGTCGCGCAGGTAAATTGCCAGCGCCGCGCTATCCTTGCCTCCGGAAAGACTCAGAATGTGCCGTGGTCGCTCTGTACCGAAGGACGTTGATATCCGAAAAGCGTAATCAGTGGTCATGCTGTTTTCTTCCATCAGCCGCTTGGTCAGGCGTCTTATCCGCGGACGGGGCTCCGTTTGCTCGTTCCAGTTCCTCCCAAAGGAGATTTGCCAGGATCTGGATGCGTTGCGTTTCGCCCTGGGGCAGTCGCTTCGCCAGCGCGTTCATCGAGTCTTGATCAGCCTGATCGAGTGCAACTGGATGGAGGACGCGCAGGAGATCCCTTCCGTCACCACGAGTAAGATTCAGGCGAATAGCGTCAATGTCGGGCCGGTCCTCAGATGTTGAGAAGACTGTGCTTTCGACCTTCGCGAAGACTTCTGCCAGCGCACCGATCTCCTCAATGAACCGGACCTCGTCACCGGGCAGCCAGCGATTTGGGGGTTTTGCCACCACGAAACTCGCGAGTGACTCAGCCCATGCCTCATCATGTAGGGCAGGATCCCTTAGCCGCAGCGCAAACGCACGAAGTCGGGGCTCTCGAGCGGCAAGAGACACACGAGCACCTCGAGATGCCAACGCTACGCGGTCAAAATGGACGGAATCCTGACCGATCGCTTCGGCCGTCCTCTTCACAATCCGTTTGATGAGATCACCATAGGTGTTTTGAAGCTCGCGGATCGCATCGGTGAAGCGCCCGATAAACTCCTCCACGGAGCCATTATCGGCTTCATCGATGCGGAAAGTTGGCAGGCCGCAGGCGTGGGGCAGATCGGCGAATAGTAAAGTTGCCGGTTCCCTCGCGGAAAGAAGCGCATCGCGCACGGCAAGGGTGGTCGGCGACAATGCCTTTGCCTTCCGCGTGTATTCCGGAAGTTTTGCCGCGAACTGGCAGAGCTGTGTCACGACATCAAGCAGCACCGGCTGACGCCCCTCAACTCCTGTCGCAAAGAGATTGGCGAGGCGTATGAAGACGTCGGATCGTACCCCCTCCACACTGCAGTGCTGGATCTCGAACGCCTGCGGCGCCTTCGTAAGGCGCAAGAATTCCATCGCACCAAATGTCGGGAGAAACGTACCGTTTTCGTAGAGAGCGAGTTCGTGCCCGTGCACTTTGACGACGAGAGCCAATAAAATCGGCGCTAGTCCATCCCGCACGCCGTATGGCTGTCCCGCCAGGCTCGCCAGAATGTCCGTGATCGCGATGCGGCAGCCCTTGCCTTCACGCACCATGGCAAGAATTCTGGTTAGGCTGGGCCGTAGATGAAGAGGGTCATTTGAAGGCGCCGGGATTTGGAGCGTGAGGGCGTCGCCATCTGCAACATGCAAGGCGCCCCGTCGTAGCACCGAGAGATACATCGACTTTTCCGGAGGCGCTTTGCGCTCATCGATGCCGAGAAGAGGCTTCTCCGGGGCATTGAATATCCCTTCGATTAACCGCATGCGCGCAGATGCGGCCGCACTACTTAAGACGTTGCGATTGATCAACTCATTCGTGACATGTGGGGCAAGCGGAAAAAGATCCGAGCAAATCTGCGAGACGATCTTCGGCAGCTTGCCAACCGCAGTGAATGCCTCTCCTCTATAAATCCACTCCATCCCATGATTGCTGTCGGCTTTGATGAGCTCATTGAATTGAGCACGCAGCGCCTGCCGCGAACGGACGATCTGGCGTTGAACCTCCGCCGATGCGAAATCATCGTTTTCCAGGTCGGGAGTGTTGCTCTCCACCCATTGCCAGATCATGACATCGCGCAGGTGTGAAGCGAGATGCCACACGGGAGGAGTAAGAGCGACAAGGATCGCCGGGTTTTCGGCGATTTGCGGCGTCATGGCCGTATCCCTTGCGCTCTTCTGCTGTTCCTTTTGATCGACAAGGGTCAATACGATCAGGCCATCGGCATTCGTCGGTTTAGCGGCGGCTTTGCTAACCTCTTCGGCAGATGCGTATCGAAGTTCGAAATAGCGCATGGTGCCGGTCTCAAGATAATGCCGTCGAGCCAATACCATTTCGCCGTCGAGAAAATTGCCGAGCGCCGGTGCCACCGCTTCGACCTCACCGACCGCCCGTCTTGCCGCCTCGACGGCGCCCGAAAGGTTGATGCTCGACGTCGGCCACAGACGAAATGCGCCAGTGCCACCGCGTTTGAACAGCAATCCCGCCTGACCAAGGTTCTCGATCGCATCGTTGACATCGTCACTGGCAAACACCGACAGGCAGGCGGGTACGCTGCTTTCAGTTGGCAACAGATCGTCAGCATCCAGGAGGTTCAAAAGCCCAACGGTCTTCAGAACTTTTAGCTCGAGCGGATTGACATCGACACAGCTATCAATCGTCGCGACGATGCGGAGCCAGTGGGTTTGGTAGTTTGCCGCCGATATGCGGTGGCCGAATGTGCTTCGAACGTAATCGTAAAATTGCGGAATATCGAACCAGCCTGCTCCGAGTTGTGTGGATGCCGCATAAGACTGCAGGCCCATCGGCTCACTTGAGAGCAGAAACCCGAAAAGCGATCGTTCACTTTGGCCAAACTGCGAAAAGAACCGCACCATCGCCGGGAGAAGAGCCGGGTGCAGCGGGTAACAACTTGCGGGGTCGAGCGCGAATCCACGACCACCCAGCCAGCCAATCCGAGTGCATTTGTCTAGCGCCGTATCGGCCTGCGCTTTCACATCCCTGGAAAGCCTATCTCGATCGACTCCAAGCGCGCCGGCAGCCAGAGCGGCCGTGTGGATCAGCCGCTGATCGAAGACAATTTCCTCGAACCGACCGGCCACTTTTTCCCATTCATGGCGCAGCGCTAACGGCAGGCGTTCTGCATAGGCTTGGAAACCCTGGTGCAAGATCCCGAGAAGCAGGAATGGATTTGCGCTGCTTCGGGCCGCCAATTCGGCTAGACGTTGAAGCGCGAACACGTCTTCTCGGTCCGGGTTCATCGCTGCATATTCAAGCAGCTTCCCCAGCTCGTCGATGACCAGCAAAATACCGAGGTCACGCTCGGAGGCGCGCTTCAGGAGCTGGGATATCAATTGCTCCAATGCTCGGATGGAACCCGTCGTTTCACATGCCTCCAGTGCTAGTTGGAGACGCGGATTAAGTATGTCGACCGCATTCTGAAGCGTCAGGCTTTCGCGAACACCGCGGGCAATGGCGGCAGGGATACTCTCGCGACTGCCTGTGACGAGAATAGGAAGTAGCTGTCTGTCGGTGTCTGCCTGTGCCCAGCCAATTGCCTTCGCCAGTCGCTGCGTGTCCTGGCCTGCGGGATCACTCAACAAGCGGGCCAAGACTAGCGCCATGGAAGACTTGCCCACGCCATAGTCGCCCGTAATGCGCCAGGCGCGCCGCTTCGATCCGGCGCGGAGGCTCGCAAGAATTTGGTGCAACGCAGCCGCCACGGGTGGAGTGATGATGTAGCTTTCCAGCGCGGCTTCGTCCAAGAAGTCCTTTTCCAGCTGGATCGATCGGAGAAACCGGCCAGGGATCGAAAAAACGTCGGCAATCGTTGTTGTGGTCAGCTCAACCATTTAGGATTGCCTCATTCTTATAGATGGCTCTCGCGCTCGCCTTCTGGTTGGTATCGCGCGTCAACAGACCTTGAATTGCCGAAGGCCGATAGGTGAGGCCATACCTGCGATCGCGGGAAAGCGCCTCCAGACGGGCACGAACATCATCTTCCGGAAGCTTGAAGGATTGCCCGGGCGCTCCCGGGGCGGACAGGATGTTTCGAACAAGGAGCGTCTTTTCCCCCGACGCAACCCGATCCCAATAGTCAAGAACGGCGTAAGCGAACAGATCATTGGAAATTTCGGGCTTCGGTTCCTTTCGGAAGGCGTATACCGGTTCCCTACGCCCGGCTTCCCCACGACGTTCACCGGTCTGCTGTAGTAGGCGCAATTCCACGAGCGGACCATCGAGCGAGTCTTCAATGCCGACTCGAGAGCTTCGCGCTGACTGATATGTGTGTAGAAACACGTCCAGATGCTGGCTCAGCGTGACGCTGGAATGGGAATATCCCAGGCGTTGCGATTGCCGCAGGAACGCGGCAAGAGCCTCAGAACGCGAGAATTCCGCATAAGGCCAAGCACCGAGTAGATAGTGCCATGCAAACAAACCCGGCGTCACCGCAGAGGAGAGGTTCCAGTGCAGCAACCAGAGTGTCCTCGTATCCTCCAAAAATGGGTCGCAGCCCTCCGCTCCGAAAATTGTGTGGCCCAACTCAGTGATCGTGTGAGTGCGGTCCGCAGCAGGGCGGGCGATACCCATAGCGTCTACCCAAAAACGCAGGGACCGTACCATGTTCTTGCCAATGCCTAACTCAACCATCGCGGCATCCTCGTCGAAGAAAATGCCAGGGTCAGCAGCGATCGCGCGGTAGGCTTTGGGGAGCCAGGCATATCGACAGGCGAAGGTTTCGTGCCCTGAAAATCGATAACTGGCTTGCCCGTCGGCGATGGCCATGTCAAACATGGGTTCCCCCGGTAAAATCGTGTCGAACTTCATTAATCGCCTCCGCGATGAGCTTAGCGGCGCGCTCAACCTCGTCCAAAGTCGTGGAGCGCCCAAGGCCAATACGCAGGCAGCTTTCGAGCAGTGCGGAAGGCAATCCCATTGCCTGCAACACATGCGATGGCTCCTGTGCTCCGGCATTGCATGCAGAGCCCGTCGACAGCGAGACCTTTCCCCGAAGCCTGTTCAACACAATATCGTTGGGTGCGCCGGCGGCGGAGAGATGCAGATTGTGAGGAAGGCGACTGGTGCTATCGCCGTTGACTTTGAGATCAGGCACCAGAGAGATCAATCGCGCCTGAAGGCGATCGCGCAGCATTGCAAGGCGTTCATTCTCCTCTCGACCCTCAAGCTCCATGAGTCGGCACGCGTGCCCCATTGCCACGGCCCCAGCGACGTTCGGCGTCGGATTATGGGCTCCTTGGAGGCCATAGACAGACGAGCGGTCGAAACTTGCGGAGACAAGCGCACCCACGCCCTTGGGGCCGTATATCTTGTGCGCGCTGAGAACGATGTAATCGAGAATGTCATCGTCCAAATCGAGCGCCATTCTCCCGATCGCCTGTGTCGCGTCGACCAACACGAGTGCGCCGTGGTGATGGGCAAGATGGGTGACCTTCCTCACGGGATAGATCGTGCCGACCTCGTTGTTGGCCGCCATGACACAGATTAGGTCGACCCCGCCTGTAAGCACGCGCTCCACGCTTTGCCAATTGAGTTGAGCGTTCTCGTCGACCTCGATCCACGACTTCTCCACGAGACCCAAACGTTCGGCCCGCAGAACAGTGTCTATTACAGCTTTATGCTCAACCCGGGTCATCGCCACGCGCAGGGGAGCGGAGTGCGTGGCGATTGCATGTGAAATTGCCAGTTGAATGGCTTCAGTCGACCCCGCGGTGAAATGGACTTGTTCTGGCTCGGCTGACAGGATCCGAGCGATTGTTTCCTTGGCATCTGCCACCGCGCGGGCGGCCCGCTCACCATGGATGTTTTCGACACCGTTCGCATTGCCGTATTCTTCAGCCATCATTTTCACGACGACTTCCAGGACGCGGGAATCGACGGGTGTCGTAGCATGGTGATCGAGGTAAATTGGCCCGGATCCAGCTATCGGCTCGAGAGCTTTGATTGCGACGACTTCATTCATCGAAGGCCGCCTTTATCATTCCCGCCGTTAGGCCGTGCGGACGCTGGATTTTTATCTCAATGTTGCAGCCAAGCTGGACGAGCCAGCGAATTAATTGGTCGGTGCTCACGCTGTCGCTGCGGCCGGAGAGAATTTTCGAGAGGGTTGGCTGATCTGTCGAGCAGAGTTTTGCAGTCCGCGTTTGACTCAACCCCGTTTCTGCGATGACTCGGCTCAAGATCAGTCGCAGATCAGTCCGCAGCGCATGTGGCACGTCGGAGGACGTGACGCTGGAAACGCTGCTGTTGCATAGGCCGCCCATACGCCAACCTCTAGATGATTCGCCATTTCGCAATATGGAAAATATTCCATGGGATCAGCAAGAGGAGGGCGGCCGCAAGACATCAGGTATCACAACTTAATTAGCGCCGTTGGGGCCGACGCGGGAAGATGTATGGTTGCCTAAGTGGAGATTGTTCGGTGAAAATCGCCCAGATTCTGTCCCGGAAGTCTAGAATATACAGCATTCGCTAATGAAAGACCAAAGATCGGCGTCAGACTTGGAAGAAAAGCGGTTGAGGGAGCGTATAATGCCGAAAGATAGATTCACGTCCTATCATGACCTTCTGAAGGTCTACACGCGTGGTAAAGATTTCTCGGTGTCAACGCGAGTTGGAGCAAACCGCCCCGATGTCCTGATCATGGCACCCCATGGTGGCAAAATCGAGATGCGAACCGCTGAGATCGCGGACGCAGCGGCCGCCGAAGACTACTCCTGTTACATGTTTGAAGCGAAATTGCCTTCAAACAATCGATACGAAATGCATATCGCCTCAGAGAGATACGACGTTCCCGATGCGTTAGACGCGGTCAAGACGGCAAAAGTCGTCATTGCTTTGCATGGACGAGTTGACGACGAGGACGCCTCAAGAATCTGGATGGGCGGGCTTGATGCCGAGGTATGCAAATCAATCGGCGACGCATTGGAAAACGCGGGGTTTCCGGTTCTCTATGACCCGCCGAGATTTAAGGGCACCCACCCTAGCAATATCTGTAACCGCGGCACCACCAAGGCAGGCGTGCAGCTAGAAATTCCGCTATCGCTTCGACAAGCTTTCAAGAAGGACGCTGCTTACGAGAAGGTGCTGGTCTCAACGCTGAGATCAGCGATTGCCGGCTCTCACACGGAGCCAACTTCACTTGCGGCTAAAGCTTAGAAGTTTTGATTCCCCCTGAAACTCGCTCCAGCCTTTCATCGAAGGTCTGAGCCATGATCCACGTTCCCGGTTGCTCAGCTGAAATAATTGCATTAGCCGACCTGCTCCACCGTCAGCGTGCCTGCGGCAAGCGGCTTGATCAGCGATTGGGCTGAGACGGTCGGATCGAGCCAGTCTGCCCATGTGCCGCGTTCCAGGATGGCAATCTGACGGTCGTGGTACGGCGCGATGTCCGGTCCCGGCTCCATCGTCAGCATGGTGAAGGCTTGCCCGACCTCCGGCGTTTCGCGCCAGATGCCGGCAATGCAGAAGATCGGTTCGTCCTTCTTGGTGAACAGCCACTTGTCCTTGCGCTTCTTCTTCGGATCCTTTGGGTCGGTGAACTCGTAAAAGCCGTCAGCAATGATCAGGCAGCGATTGGAACTGAACTCTCGCCCCTCCGACCGGAAATTGTACACCGGCCGTTTGTTCGGCCCAGGCCAGCTCCAGCGCCGCTGCACGAGCTCGGCCTTATCCCGTGCGCCGTCGATCGTTCTGACGATCGGCCCGACATCGGTGATCTTGATGTCCTCGCGCGCTTCGAGGTTCGGTATGCCTTCACCAAAGCGGATCTTAATCTTCAGATCGGCGAAGTCCTTTGCGATAGAAGCAGCATCCACCATCAGCCGATAATCATTGCACATGCGTACTCCGTCTCAGGTCTGGTTGTCTCTCAATGGTGTTCCTGATATGTTCTATCTATGCCGAGCGCAAAGGTTTTCCAGTCCGACGCCCCGCTTGATGAGCGCCGCGTGATCATAAGGTGCCATGACGGCGATGTAGAGATGGTGGAGCTGCCGTGGGGCCTGCGTCCACGCGACGGCGGTGCGCGCGCCGTGAACGTTGTTCGATCGGAAGGGAAGATGTTTCCGACCCACCGCTGCCTGGTACCGGCCTCGGAGTTTCGCCATAGGAGCTTCAGCTTTTCCCTCGCCAATGGTGACTGGTTCTACTTCGCGGGGATTTGGCGGCCGGCGATCAACGACTGGCCTGAGGCATATGCCATCCTGACGATCGAGCCGAATGCCGATCTCGCGCCGTTTCACGACCGACAGATGGCGGTGCTGACACGAGATCAACGCATGGGCTGGCTCGACGGGCTTGTGCCCGAGGATGAAATCCTTCGCCCGCTGCCGGCGGGGACATTCCGGGTCAAGCGCCACTCGATCGATCCTGTCCAGGCAACGCTGGCGGTCTAAAGCGCCAACCGCAACTGCGGCGCCACTTCGGAGGTCTGCCGTTCCAATGATGACAGCATGACGCCAAGCAGACGGATTCCCCTGCGCGGCGGAAAGATCGGCGCGAGAAGCAGGCCGATCACCTCCTCGAGATCGCCGATCGTTTGCAGAGGTGCCGTAACGGTCTTGCTGCGGGTGATCTGGCTGAAGTCGGCATACTTGACCTTGAGCGTTACCGTCTTGGCGCCGATCTCATTGGCCTCGCAATAGCTCCAGACTTTCTCGATCAGCGGCTGAAGACCTTCGCGCGCCGGCTCAAAGGAGTGGATATCCTCGGAGAACGTGTCTTCCGCGCCGACGGATTTCCGCACCCGGTTCGGCTTGACCTGGCGATTGTCGATGCCGCGGGCAATTCCATAAAAATATGGTCCCGACTTCCCGAAGTGTTCGACCAGGAACTCGAGCGTCTTCTCCTTGAGGTCTGCGCCCGTCTCGATCTCGAGCCTATGCATCTTTTCGGCCGTTGCGGGGCCCACGCCATGGAATTTCTTGACGGGGAGGGCCTCGACGAAGGCCGGCCCGTTCTTCGGCGTAATGACAGCCTGACCATTGGGCTTGTTGAGGTCGGATGCCATCTTGGCGAGGAACTTGTTGTAGGAAATCCCGGCCGACGCATTGAGGCCGGTGACCCGCTTGATCTTCGCCCGAATTTCCGCGGCGATCTCGGTGGCGATCTCCATACCCTTCAGGTTTTCGGTGACGTCGAGATAGGCCTCGTCGAGCGACAGTGGCTCGATCATCGGCGTGTATTCGGCAAAGATCGAGCGGATCTGCAACGAGACGGCCTTGTAGACGTCGAACCGCGGCCTAACGAAGATGAGGTCGGGGCATTTGCGCTTCGCGGTCACCGAAGGCATCGCCGAATGAACACCGAACTTCCGTGCCTCGTAGCTGGCGGCCGCCACCACACCGCGGGCGGCAGGATAGCCGACGGCAACCGGCAGACCGCGTAGCTCGGGATTGTCGCGCTGTTCGACCGATGCGTAGAACGCGTCCATATCCACATGCACGATCTTGCGCAGCCGCTCGCTGCCTTCGTCGTTTGTCATGGCCTAGCTTTCGTCACGACCATCTGTATCGCCTAGACATGGGAAGTGTGCGTGGCATTTGTCACCCTCCGGCGTTTGCATGTGCTCGCAGCCCATCGCCATGCGCCGGCGTATTGCCGCGAAGCTTACACCGGCACCAAATGCTTTCACCAACTGCTTGCGCTCAAGCGCGCAGTGGCGATGACATCGGCGACAGATGAATTCAAGGACCGGCTCGTGTTGATCCTTCAGTCTCGGACCCAGATCGTTCACAGGCTGCCGTCGGCGCATGCGAAAAAATTCCCATTCCTGCCATCGAATTGAATCCATTCACGGAATTCTTCGATGCGCACTCTCGCTCAACTTCCGCGCGCCACATGCGCATTGACTCATTTTCGCTTTGAGAACAAATACAGAACATAATTCACCATCTCAAGCCGAAAACGGGTTGCCGTAAAGGAGATCATGACCGCAGCCGTCGCCACTTCGAACCCCGTCCTCGACGCGTTGCGCGAGAAAATCGCCAGCCTGGAAGGGGGCACCCTGCGCAATCGAAGCGTTTTGCCGTTCGGAGTCCCGGAGATCGATGCGCAGCTGCCGGGAGGTGGGCTCGCCTATGGCGCGCTGCACGAAATGGCCGGCGGTGGCAACGGCGCGATCGACGGGGCGGCCGCGGCCCTCTTCATCGGCGGCATCGCCGCCCGCACCTCCGGCAAAGTGGTGTGGTGCCTAACGCGCTTCGATCTCTTCTTCCCGGCGCTGGCCCAGGTCGGGCTTCATCCCGACCGGGTCATCTTCGTCGAATGCGACAGGGAAGAAACGGTGCTCGCAAGCTTCGAGGAGGCCTTGCGCTATGGCGGGCTAGGCGCCGTTGTCGCCGAACTGGTGCGCCTGCCGATGACTGCATCGCGCCGGCTGCAGCTTGCGGCGGAGAAGTCGGGGACATTGGGCCTGGTGATCCGCCGATGGCGCCGCCAGACGGAGGCCTCGGACTTCGGCATGCCGACCGCGGCGGCAACCCGCTGGCGGATCTCGGTGCTGCCGTCCGAGCCGCTGCCCGTACCGGGTGTCGGGCGGGCGCGATGGCTGGTGGAACTGATGCGGGTCCGGGCAGGGGAGGGAGGAGAATTTATTATCGGAGCATGCGATGGCCAGGGTCGTATCTGTCTTTCTTCCGACACTGCCGACCGACCGGATCAGGCGAGCCGATCCTTCGCTATCGGTTGAAACACCGCTGGTGGTGATCGCCAGGAGCGGCTCGAAGCGGTGGGTTGCGGCGGCCGATGGGGCAGCTCTCAAACTCGGCCTCCGCGTTGCCATGCCGGCCGCCAAGGCGCAGGCGCTGGTTCAGGGCCTGGTGATGATCGATGCCGATCCGGCGGCTGATCTCGCGACGCTGGAACGGCTGACGCTCTGGGCCTTGTCGCAATATTCTCCGGTTGTCGCGATGGATCCTCCCGATGGTATCGTCATGGATACCGAAGGCGCCGATCATCTTCAGGGCGGCGAGGAACTGATGCTGTCGGGCCTCGTCAATCGCTTCCGCGGCCGAGGTCTCGCTGCCCGTGCGGCAATCGCCGATACCTGGGGGGCCGCGCATGCGCTTGCCCGGACCACAGATCGTGAGACGGTAATCGTCGGGCGCGGCGAGACCGCCAGGGCCGTGAACCGGCTGCCACTGTCGTCTCTGCGGCTGCCGGCGGAAACTGTTCAAAGCCTCCGAACCCTCGGCTTTGCCACCGTCGGCGATCTTGCCGCCACGCCGCGCGCACCGCTGACCCTGCGCTTCGGTCCGGAGGTCGCACGGCGTCTCGACCAGATGTTAGCCCATATCGCCGAGCCGATCGATCCGATCCGGCCTGCGGACCTCGTCGAGGTCCAAAAATCCTTTGCTGAACCGATCGGCGCGCCGGAAACGATTGAGAAATACGTGAGCCGTCTGGTGCGGCAGCTCTGTCTGGAGCTCGAGAAGCGCGGACTGGGCGTACGACGCGCCGACCTCATCGTCCATCGCGTCGATAACACCATGCAGGCGATCCGGGCGGGCACGGCCAAACCGGTCCGGGATATCGCCTGGGTGACAAAACTCTTCCGCGATCGCATCGAGAGGATCGAACCCGGCTTCGGCATCGAGAGGCTCAGCCTCGCCGCAACCGTCGCCGAACCGCTGATCGAGGCTCAGTCGGCGTCGTCGCTCATTGAAGAGCAGGTTACCGATGTGACGCCGCTCATCGATGTCCTTGGCAATCGTGGCGGCCAGCGGATTTTCCGCGTCGCGCCGGTTGCAAGCGACGTTCCGGAGCGCAGCGTCCAGCGGATCGCGCCGACGGCCGACGAGGACGGCACCACCTGGCCGCTCCATTGGCCAAGACCGCCTCGACTTCTGGCGAGTCCCGAACCGATAGAAGTGATTGCCCTTTTGCCGGATCATCCGCCGGTCTCGTTTACCTGGCGCGGCAAGCGGCGCCGGGTGAAGCGCGCCGACGGACCGGAGCGGATCTTTGGCGAATGGTGGAAACGCAGCTCCGAATGGGTTGCGGTCCGCGACTATTTCGTCGTCGAGGATGACAGCGGCGAGCGTTTCTGGATTTTCCGATCCGGCGACGGCGTCGATGCGGAAACAGGATCGCATAAGTGGTTCATGCACGGGATGTTTGCGTGATGCGCTACGCCGAGCTCCAGGTCACCACCCATTTCTCGTTCCTGAGGGGCGCAAGCTCGGCTGCGGAATTATTCGCGACGGCAAAGGTCCTGGGCATCGAAGCGCTCGGGGTCGTCGATCGCAACAGCCTCGCCGGCATCGTCCGCGCGCTGGAGGCGTCGCGCGCCACCGGCCTGCGACTTGTCGTCGGCTGCCGACTCGATTTGGTGGATGGCATGTCGATCCTGGTCTATCCGACCGATCGCCCCGCCTATTCGCGGCTGACAAGGCTGTTGACCTTGGGCAAGGGCCGGGGCGGGAAAGCGAAGTGCATCCTGCATCTCGCTGACGTGGCGCTCTATGCCGAAGGTCTGATCGGTATCCTGGTGCCGGACATGCCCGACGAGGTCTGCGCCGTGCAGCTGCGGAAGATGACCGAGCTCTTCGGCGACCGCGCCTATGCCTCGCTCTGCCTGCGCCGCCGGCCGAACGATCAGCTGCGGCTGCATGAGCTCTCGAACCTGGCGGCGAAGCATCGGGTGAAGACGGTGGTCACCAACGACGTGCTGTTTCATGAGCAAGGACGCCGGCAGTTGCAGGATGTCGTCACCTGCATCCGGACCGGAACCACCATCGACGATGTCGGCTTCGAACGCGAGCGGCACGCTGACCGCTATCTGAAGCCGCCGGAAGAAATGGCGCGTCTCTTTCCCCGTTACCCGGAAGCGCTGGCACGCACGATGGAAATCGTTGAGCGCTGCCGGTTCTCGCTCGAAGAGCTCGTCTATCAATATCCGGAAGAGGCGCTGATCTCGGGCATGACCGCACAGCAGTCGCTCGAGCACTACACCTGGGAGGGCGTCAAGACGCGCTATCCCGAAGGTCTGCCGGCACATGTCGAAAAGACGATCCGCTACGAACTGGCGCTGATCGAGACGATGCGTTACGCGCCCTATTTCCTGACGGTATTCTCGATCGTCCGCTATGCCCGAGCGCAAGGCATTCTCTGCCAGGGTAGGGGATCGGCCGCCAATTCTGCCGTCTGTTATGTGCTCGGCATCACGTCGATCGATCCCGACACCAATGATTTGCTCTTCGAGCGCTTCGTCTCCCAAGAACGCGACGAGCCGCCCGACATCGACGTCGATTTCGAACACGAACGCCGCGAAGAGGTGATCCAGTGGATCTACAAGACCTACGGCCATGATAAGGCCGCGCTCTGCTCGACCGTCACCCGCTATCGCGCCAAGGGTGCCATTCGCGATGTCGGCAAGGCGCTGGGCCTGCCGGAGGATCTGATCAAGGCGCTCTCCTCCGGCATCTGGTCCTGGTCGGAGACCGTCGGCGAGCGGCAGGTGCGCGATCTCGGCCTCAATCCGGACGATCGGCGTCTCGCCCTGACCCTAGGGCTTGCCCAGCAGTTGATGGGAGCGCCGCGGCATCTGGGCCAGCACCCTGGTGGATTTGTTCTAACCCATGACAGGCTCGATCATCTCGTGCCGATCGAACCGGCGGCCATGGTCGACCGACAGGTGATCGAATGGGACAAGGACGACATCGAGGCGCTGAGATTCATGAAGGTCGACGTGCTGGCACTGGGCATGCTGACCTGCATGGCAAAGGCTTTTGCACTGATCGCCGAGCACAAGCATCAGGATATAGATCTTGCCACCATCCCGCAGGAGGATCCGGCCACCTACGCGATGATCCGTAAGGCCGATACGCTCGGCACCTTCCAGATCGAAAGCCGCGCCCAGATGTCGATGCTCCCACGCATGAAGCCGAGGACCTTTTATGACCTTGTGATCCAGGTCGCCATCGTGCGGCCGGGTCCGATTCAGGGGGACATGGTGCATCCCTATCTGCGCCGGCGCGAGGGCAAGGAAAAGGTCGAGTACCCGACACCGGAACTGGAGGCGGTCCTCCACAAGACGCTGGGCGTGCCACTGTTTCAGGAGTCGGCGATGAAGGTGGCCATGGTCTGTGCGGGGTTTACGGGCGGGGAAGCCGATCAGCTCCGGAAATCCATGGCGACCTTCAAGTTCACCGGTGGCGTTTCGAAATTCAAGGACAAGCTCGTCTCGGGGATGGTCCGGAACGGCTATTCGCCGGAATTCGCCGAGAAGACATTCTCGCAACTGGAAGGCTTCGGGTCCTACGGATTTCCCGAAAGCCATGCAGCCTCCTTCGCGCTCATCGCCTATGCCTCCAACTATGTGAAATGCCATTTTCCGGACGTCTTCTGCGCTGCGCTTCTGAACTCGCAGCCGATGGGCTTTTATGCCCCAGCGCAAATCGTCGCCGACGCACGGAAACACAGCGTTGAGGTCCGTTCAATCTGCATCAACCGCTCGCGCTGGGACTGCACGCTCGAGCCGATCGAAGGCACCGATCGGCACGCGGTGCGGCTCGGCATGCGCCTAGTACGCGGATTGGCGACCGCCGACGCGGCACGTATCGTAGCCGCCCGCGCCGACGAACCCTTTGCAACGGTTGACGACATGTGGCGGCGGTCGGGCGTACCCGTTGCTTCGCTCGTCAAACTCGTCGAAGCCGATGCCTACCTGCCGTCCCTCCGACTTGAGCGGCGTGACGCACTCTGGGCAATCAAGGCGCTGCGCGACGAGCCGCTTCCCCTGTTCACTGCCGCGGCGGAACGGGAGGCGCGCGCCATCGCCGAGCAGCAGGAGCCGGTCGTTGAGCTCAGGCAGATGAACGAAGGCCATAACGTCGTCGAGGACTATAGCCATACCGGCCTGACGCTTCGGCATCATCCGTTGAGCTTCCTGCGCGGCGACCTCACCAGGCGGCGGATCGTCACCTGTGCCGAGGCCATGACGGCGCGCGACGGTCAATGGCTGATGGCCGCCGGCCTGGTTCTGGTGCGCCAGCGGCCGGGTTCGGCAAAGGGCGTGATGTTCATCACCATCGAGGACGAGACCGGTGTGGCCAATGTCGTAGTCTGGCCAAAGCTCTTCGAGCGGTCGCGTCGGGTGGTGCTCGGCGCCAGCATGATGGCAATCAACGGCAGGATCCAGCGGGAAGGCGACGTGGTGCACCTGGTCGCCCAGCAACTCTTCGACCTCTCGGCCGATCTGTCGAGCCTTGCCGAGCGCGATGGCGAATTCCAGCTGCCGACCGGCCGCGGCGACGAATTTGCCCATGGCTCTCCCGGAGCTCCGGATTCCCGCCAGCGGCCGGGGGTTGTTCGGTCGAGGGATATGTTCACGCCGGATCTTCATATCGACAATCTGAAGATCAAGAGCCGGAATTTTCAGTGACAAGAGGCAGAGGAGTGGATCTGCAGTTCCAATCCCTTCAAGATCATTGTTGTGAGCCTGAGGGAAAGAGCGTGGTTTCGGCAGTGATGCTGGGTGAGTGAGTGAAAGAATTGCGCTGGAAAACAGGTACTTGGTTGATGTCATCGCCAAACAGCCCGTTGCGCCTCCAAAAGCAGGCTGTTTGTTGCTTTCTGAACGGTCACAACCCATCGCAACAGTCTGACCCTCAGGAAAATCGCAGTGCTTGACCGACGAAAAAAGCAACACTCTCAAATGACCGTCCAGTTCCATAAGGTATGTTATGCGATATGTTATAACATTACGCGTTTTCCAAGTGCGACATTCCTATAAAAACAAAGGCTTCGCCCTGGAGATTTTTGGATGCCGCTCTGCTGTTCGCAGCTCACCCTTTCCGATCGCCGACGTTTGCATCAGTTGATGGAACGCAAGGTTCCTGTCGGTTGAGATCGCCCGCCAACTTGGCCAGCATCGTTCGACGATCTATCGTGAACTGAAGCGCAATACTTTTTATGATCGCGAGTTTCCGGAATACAGCGGTTATTGCAGCGGCATCGCCAACGAAATCTCGAAGGAGCGTCGGCGACCTGCAATTACGCAAACTGGTCATCGAACAGCTGAAGGCACTTTGGTCGCCGGAGCAGATCGCCGGCCGTCTGCTTGCCGACGGTGTGAGCGCCGTCCGCGTCTGCACCGAGACGATCTATCGCTTCATCTATGGCAAGGAAGACTATGTGCTGGAGCTCTATCGGCATCTTCCGGAAGGCCATCGCAAGCGCCGCCCACGCCGCTCCCGCAAGCCCCGCGACGGCTCGATCCCGTTGGACTGCAGGATCAGCCACGCCCTGATTTCATTGCCGATCGCTCGCAGTTCGGCCACTGGGAGGGCGATCTGCTGATCTTCCGGCGCGACCTCGGTGACGCCAATGTCACCTCGCTGGTCGAGCGCAAGAGCCGCTGCACGGTAATGATCAAGAATGGCAGCCGTCACTCTCGTCCGCTCATCGACAAGATCGTCGATGCCTTCTCACCACTACCCGCCTTGGCCCGGCAGAGCTTCACCTTCGACCGTGGTACCGAGTTTCGCGGTTGCAAGGCTTTGGAAGATGGACTCGGCGCCAGAAGCTGGTTCTGTGATCCGAATTCACCGTGGCAGAAAGGTCTGACGTGTTCGACGCAGTGGCATAGGTTCCATGAGTCGGATAGCGGCTCCTGCTGCATGAGGAGCTGAAATCGAGGCGGTCTCGCGGCGCGATTGAACTTGCTTCACCGCGACTGAATTTCAGCCTATCAATGCAGGGGAGGCCAAGGGCTGAACGGCGACCGATAGGTCTCGGGGTCCTCCACGATCTCGAACATGCGGCGCACGTTGTGCCCAACCACATCCGTATTGTCGAAGAGATTGCCATATGCAGAAGCAACTTCTCCCAATCCATCAGGCAATTTGCTGGAAGCATACTTCATGAGGATTCGCGTGGCTCTCTCTTTATACGGAATTTTTCTTGGGACCAACGTCAGGATCACTGCGCCGGCTTTCAATGAGTAACCCAGCAGTTTGCCGCCGTAATAGCCGGCTGCATACATGCGGGTGGTCCATGGTCCGATGGTCCTAAAGGTCTGGAGCCCATTGGACAAGTAACCCGGGTAGCGGCCGGCATAAATCGAGTCTGGGCCCTTGTACTCCGGGCTGTAGCTGTCAAGCTTCTCATCAAAGTATTCGTTGTAATGCAGCCCGAGGCCGTACTCAATCTCACGATCGCCGAAGTCACGACCTAACCGATCATCGAACCAATCATTATACTCGATGTCGAATACATCATCCGGCGGCTCGTACGCATCATCGCTTCCATGGTCCGGGCCCTCTTCCTCTAAGGAGTCTTCCTCAAAGGAGTCTTCGTCCGCGTCACCACCGGAATCGCCTAAATCCCCCTCGTCGGAGTACAACGAGATAGGGTAAGTGACGCTGAACGCCCGAATCCCAGGCTCTTCCGATTTATGCTCCTCGGCGCGATCGACTGGGTCCATCGGCAAACTTTGGCGATCCGTTGCCGCGTATAGCCCGGAGCGATTGGTTTCCATTGACCAACGCTGTTTCTGCGGTTCCTCCTTAGTCGCTTCCTCCACAGGCGCCTGCACTTGCTCATCTTTTGCATCGAGATGAACTTGTGCACCTCGTTGTCCGAGGTCCGGAGCGGCGCCAACCGTTAGATTATTGTCCGCCAGGGTGGTCGTTGCCGTCTGCGCCGCAGCGGGCGAAGTGAGACAAACAAGGGCAAACACCAGCGACCTAAACATAGTCAGCAAGCACCTTATTCGCACGAGAGACCAAGTGCCTTTATTTTGCTTTCCATCCCGGTCCTGCCGTTCGCGTCCGCAGCGACGTATTCCTCAGGCACTATACGGACCCGAACGTCCGCACTCAGGATATTTAGCCGCCGCTCGGCGTCACCGGATTCATCCCTCACGGAGAACTGGACTTTGGATTTCGTCCCGTCCGCACTGAGCACCGGCGGACCTAGCAAATAGCCGGTCAATGTGGGTATGGGTTCGTTGTCTGCCTCGGGGATCTCCGCAAAGCTGTAAATGCGGTAACGAGGGTCGTGCCGAGTAAAGCTAATCGCGACCTGATGGTCGGACGTCTCGATGAAATTGAGCACGTGTTTTCGATCGAGGTCGACGGTGATCTTTTTGTGGAAGGGGGATACCACAGTCGCGATTTTGTCCCCCTCGTTCACGCGCTGGCCCTCTCTGACATAACTTCGAACTACAGTGCACCGCTCGGGGCAAGTTAGCATTCCCAGCTGTCGCTCACCGCGGACGATGCGAGCACGAAAGGCTGCACTTCGAGAGGCTAGTGAAAGGTTGTCAAGAAACTGTGGAAGCTCGAATGCTCGCATATAATCTGAATATTGGAAACGCGTATTGACGCTGTGCTCCTTCGTCCATTCAGGATCATTGCCCCATGTGAATGAAGTTGATTGGCCCGCGAACAGGTAGGCTCGATTTGATCTTTTGGCCGGCTCCTCATTCTTCCGCGGCACGGGGATGTTTTTATTCTGCTGAAGAGCAAATAGGAAATCCTCGTGCTCCCGCATGTGGCTCTGCCAGTTGCTCATCGCCTTGCCGCGTGTAGATGCACTGGAAGCCCCCGACTCCTCCAAATCGGCAAGCTGTTCGCGTGCCCATAGCGCCTCATTAGTCACCCAAGCAACTACGTCTGAGGTTTGGTCTTGAGCAATTATGTACCTGAGCGGCCCTCTGATCGGGCGCTTGAGATCGATTCGGTCGTAATACACACCCTCTCTCGGCGGCCACGCCACGAAGCCGGGCATGGGTGAAAGGATGTCGTAAGAATATTCGTGTTCGATCCGGGCGGGATACTCGTGATCGAAACACGCCGCCAGCGACACAGGGGGCGTGCTCAGGCAAGTGAAGACTGTGAGCGTCTGCGCAACACTCCGAGGAATACCCATGGGCTGCCCCTCCCTACTGAAACTATGACATGAATCTCCAGTGGGTCACTTCGCCCAAATGGATTAATTCAAGCACCGAAAGGGAGAGGTGCTGAGAGACCTTAAGCCTTCTTCAAGGATCCGCCCTCCTCTACCCTCGCAGTCGAGGAACCGCCGGAAACATTAACCACGAAGGAACTAGCCGCCACCCTTGCGAGGGTCGAGGCGAAGCTTTCTTTGGATCGCGGCCGTCGCTTTGATCGTGAGCCTGCTCACGGGCTGATAATTAGACCTTCCGTAAAAACGACGGGGCGGCGCGACTAGGTTCTGCCGTGATCCCTCTTGACCCAAGCTCTTACCATGCGCTCATAGTCAGCAAAGAGGATCTGGTCTGGTGCAACTCCCGCATCGTTGGCGATTTCTGGAAGACCTGCAACGAAGCGATCGTAGCTGTCGAGTATCACGTCTGGCGATGGAATGGTTCTCCTGCGTGAGACAGTTACCAGCCAGTCCCGAACGATTGCCACTATGCGACGGGGTTGCCCCTCGTGCGCGGTAATGTCTATCCCAGCTAAGTCGGAGATGAACATTTGGTAGCGGTATTGCTCAACGTCTAAAACTAAGCAGCGCTTGCTCTTCTGTGTTTCATCGCCAAATCGCTTCGCACCAAGAAATAGCCCCAGTTCCAGAGGCATGTTGAACCGGGGAAGGCGGTTTACCACGTCCAATTCCGTTCTTGAAAGATCGTGGATCCCATAACGGCATTCATCGATAATGCGATAGAGCTTGTCTATTCGGGTCTCGGCGCCATCATCCATCTCTTTGGCGCAGCGAGCACGGAAACCGCACCCAATAACGGCGAAGACCAACGCTTCAAAACTCGGTTTGAAGTCGTTGTCGAACGGACAATTAATGAAAACGTCCTTGGTGCCCCCCGCCATGCGACGCTTACTTTTTCGTCCTCGAAAGGTAAGCGCCGACGGCGCGATCTGCGTCAGCCTGACTTATGTGCGCGCGCTTTGTGGCAGGTTGTTGCGACAGCACGGAAGCGGCCAGCGACTTGCCCGACTTCTCAGACCTGCCCGAGCTACCGGAGATCTTTTTGAAGGAGCCCGTCTTTGCATGTTTGGTGGTTGCCGTGTTCTTAGCCATATCACTTGAATAGCACGGCTCCCTTCCGGCGTCATCACTGCTGGCGCCCAACCCGCTCACCTTTTCCGGCATTTCGGCTGAGCCCCGCCTAGCGGCTGCGATCGCAGTCCGTCGACTGCGGTGGGCGCGGCTCGACCCGTCGTTGCAATTTCCGGTCCCGCTGTTCTGCTTGTCGCGGCCGCGCTCTCCACGATCGTTCTCACGGGTGTCACGCATTGGAGGCGCCGCGATGCGAGCGGGCGTCGACTGCGCGGCTGGTGGAGGTCTTCGCGACGATGCCCTGCTCCACAACATGGTCGCGACCGGCCGCGGACTTCGTCTCGAGCGCCGTTGCGCAATCGGTATAGAGACTCAGGAAACCGATGTGCTTGGCCGATCGCGAGGGGCTTCCAAGACGGAATTCATCTCATTGGCGTTCAGGGTGCCACGTGTCGCGATCAGGTAAGCCGCCATATAGGCCAGCTTCAGCCTCGATTCCCGATCGCCCCGCGGCCGATAATTGACGATCGCCAGCCGGCCGGCTTCTTCATCCCGCGCAACATCTAGCAATCGGTTTGCATAGGCTACGTTCGTAACCTCGCTGGCCGCCCTGCGTTCATCCCACGCACGAACGGCGTCCGCGGTCGCTAGTTGCGCCGCGATATGCCGATCCATCAAGTCGCAAAGGGCAACCGCAGTTTCCGCCCCACTCTCTTCTTTTTGTCCCGCCTCACGCTCCGTCGCTGACGCACTCAAGGCCGTGCTCGCGCGTGGAGAAATGGACCCGGCACCACGGGACGAACGCGAACTGGATGACGACAACAGTAGCATGGTGGAATGCCTCACCGATCGAGTTGCATTGCGGCGTTAAAACCATTGATTGAGGCTGAAGGCACGATAGGATACGAAACGAAACGAAACTTGGGCCTATAAGCCATTGGAAAAGAACGGAAAGATTTTTGTCGCACCGCCCAAGGACGGAAGCGATTTCAAGGAACTGTTCAAGCAGTTAGCCGCGGCGGGAGCAGGCCGGCCATTAGGCAGTGACGGGTTTCCGCAAGGCCCATGGACGCCGGAGCTTTTGGCAGAGGCGATTTCACAGATCGACTCCAACCGGATCGGGGTCGATTTGCGAACGGTGCAGCTCTGGTTTCAAGAGAACGAGAAGGGGATTAGCCCGTCCAACATTCGTTGGCTGGCGCGGATCTTTGGGTGCGACGATCCGGAAGCGACCAGCGAATGGCAAATGGAGCTCAGCGCGGCGCAATCACGGCTAACCGCTAAGAGGCGAGATTCAAAGAAGGCGGGAAGCAGCACGGCGCTGCGGGTTCCAGATATGCCGCCGCCTGTGACGGTCGATAATCAGACGCAGCCTGCGGGCGATCTGCCACAAGGCATTGATGCCACCCGGCGCAGACAGGGTTTCAGCTTGGCGAAAAGATCGGAGGCGCTTTTCAGCCATGGATCTCCCCTGAATTTGCCGGCGTCGATATTCGCGGGTGCCTCCGCCCTTGGGTTTTTGTCGTATATCGTGGGGATCCACAGCGCCACTTATAGCCGGGTGGATGGTGTCGTTAAGCAGGTCGGTTTTCTATGGGCGCCGAACTGGACGTTCCTCTTCATGGTGCTCTTGCCGCTATTTTTCGCGTTCGTGATAGAGCTGCTGATCTTCTGGAAACATGACGCGCGCTTCAGGCTGGGAGCGCAGGGCGACCGGTTGGAAAGCGACAATGCTTGGACGCGCAACGTTCAAGCTTATTCGTACACATACTGGGCGGTTTTCTTGATCTGCGTCTTGTTCGCCGGTCTTTTTCAGTGGATCGGCGTGTGCTTGATCCCGTTGATCAACGGCGGTGGCAACTTTGCGATAGATTGGGGCAAGTTAGCCATTGTGCGTCCTGAAGTCATATCAGTGCCAGTTTCGATTGTTTTCACGGCGCTCGCATATCTCTACATGTGCCTCTGCTTTTATCTTTTTTTCGCGGGCCTCATCCTGCTCCATACGATCGTTCATGATCTTTGGAGAATTGAAGAGGAATCAAAGACACGGCCGGAGGCGGAACATCGGAACGAGGGCAGCGAAATCGGCCCTAGGGTGATGCGGGGGATTTTCCGGTGCACCGTCCTTGGTGTTCTGGTCGCCATATGCATGAAGGTCCAAAGCTCTTACCTCAGCTCGAACGGAGGAGATATCGTGACCTGGATAGTTCGCGATATGTCTTCAGCCCTGTATGAGCATCACGACGGCGGCAATAGGTTCACCTATAGAATGCCAACGCATTACAGCAGCCTCCTTGTCGCCATGTCGACCTGCATCGTTTTTCTGTACGGTTCCATCCGCTTGGGTGTCGGAATGCAGTTTCGCGTGCCTTTGGGGAAGATGTCAGCCGTCGTAGGGTTGCTCTTTGCCAGCTACTTGCTGATCGATGCCTTCGAGGGCTTTTCGATCCTCCTGGGCGTTGGAGTGCTGCTCGCGACATACGGCCTCTTTGATCCAGAGTTTGGGCGATGGCGAGCAAGCGAGTTAGGAAGCAACCAGAGTGTATCATAATTGGCTTGATCGTTGGGACGAGCGGCGGGCGCGGCGCGGTGAGGAAGCGAAGAAAGTAGCGGGTTTCATCCTCGACGCCGGCCGGGCCTTTCCGGGCGAGAAGAGGACAGAGACTATCGACGAGTTTTGTGTCCTTGCGGACCAGGCCCTGTCTGATTCAAGCTTTTACGAGCCGAGCGGGAGCAGTCAGGGCTTTGAAAGGCACGATGAGTGGCTCAGATTTCCATCGGACATTCCTACTGACGTCGAAGAGAACAACGTCGTTTCGGCAAAAATCACTGAGAGCGGCTCGCTCGAGCAGGCATTGGTGATTTTTCATCACTGGAATGCCAGCGCCCGAAATCGTCAGATTGCGAAGTTTTTCTCGCAACGTGGGATCACGGTTGTCGAGATTGCTATGCCTTATCACTTCGAACGCAGCCGTCCCGGCTCACTGTACGCCGATTATATGCTTAGTTCGAATCTCGGCCGAACGATCCAATCTGTAAGGCAGGCCGTATGGGATGGGCGAGAGCTCATCCGCTGGCTGAAGAGCGAAGGCTATCGAGAGGTCTCGGTTCTCGGCATGAGCCTTGGCTCCTGGGTTGCGGGATTGATCGCTGCGCACGATCCGGCCGTATCGAAGGCCTCGTTATTTTTGACGGCGGGTAGTCTCGCTGACATGGTTTGGACGGGGCGCGCGACCCGATCGATACGAGATAGCCTTGAGCCTGTAATTGATCTCACCGAACTCCGAAGGGCATGGGGTCCGCTCAACTTGGAGAATTACGCGCATAATCTGGCACGGTCCGATCTCGAACTTCACGTCGTATTGGCTACGAGGGACAAGGTGGTGTTGCCCGACCTATCGAGACGCCTCATTCAGAAGCTGAAGGACGCCGGAGCCAGGCCGAATGTTTTGGAACTGAACTGCGGTCACTATTCGCTCGCCATGCCGCCTTACATTTTACTGGCGGGTTTGAGCTTGAAGCGGTTTCTATCGTGTGGGGACAAATCGGCCCGGCGAATATCAAGTTGGCGTCGGCCGCTGTCACAGTGACACCCAGGAAAGATCGAGAGCCGCCTAGTGAGGCGGCTCAACGCTGATCAGCGCGTCGAATGCGGCCTCTTCCTGCTGGTGCTGCGCGACGGCGCGCTCCAGCTCGACCGAGATCTGCTGACGCTCGCCGGTGTCGATGGATGCCGCCAACGGCACCGAAATAACGGCGAAAGCGATGTTTTGCTCCGACCTGGATACGTTCCCCATGAGTTGAGTGCGCGTATGGGTGCTGCCCGGCGCTCTATGCTGCCCTTGTAGATGCCCAGCTTCCGGGTCATAGGTCATGGCACGAGATATCGTGGAGAACATAACGCCATGGCTGATCCCGCCTTGAAGGACGTTTCCAGCAATCGGGCAGCAGCATTTTTCGGCGGAGCTGCCATCGGCACCCTCGGGGGACTGATCGGTCTTGGCGGCGCCGAGTTCCGTCTGCCTCTGCTGATCGGCTCGTTCGGCTTCGCCGCGTTGGAAGCCGTCATACTCAACAAGGCCATGAGCCTGGTCGTCGTCGCTTTCGCACTGCCATTTCGAGCCGCTACAGTTCCCTTTGACCAGATTGCGGCGCACTGGCCAATCATCGTCAACCTTCTGGCCGGGAGCCTGGCTGGTGCCTGGCTCGGCGCGGGTTGGGCAACCCGACTGAAGTCCGAGACGCTCTACAAGGTGATTGCCATCTTGCTGCTCATGATCGCGGCCGTGCTGGTGTTCGGTCACGACATCGCAGCAGGTTCGGCCCTTGTCACCGGGACTGCGCAGACCATAGCGGGCGCGGTCGCGGGCCTTGTTATTGGAGTTGTCGCGTCCTTGCTTGGTGTCGCTGGTGGAGAACTCCTTATACCGACCCTCATCCTTCTGTTCGGAGCAGACATCAAGCTCGCCGGAAGTCTCTCTCTGGCGGTGAGCCTGCCGACCATGATCGTTGGCTTTACCCGCTACAGCCGCGACCAGAGCTTTGCCGTCATCAGAAGCAAGCGGGTATTCTTGCTCGTCATGGCCGCCGGATCGATCCTTGGCGCGTTCGTCGGCGGACAGCTCCTCGGCATTGTCCCGAGTGCGGTGTTGCTTCCAGGCCTCGCCTTGATCCTCGTGATCTCGGCGATCAAGGTATGGCGGCACTCGTGATCACGAGCGTCCTGGCAGCAACCGCATGATCTTCAGCGGACCTGCGACAGGAGTTTCCAAGGCAGCAGTTCATCGCTCCGGCTCTGCTTGTGGCCATTGACGATGGCGGTGAGCGCGACGGTCAGATAGGCCAGCGGATCGACGGCATTGAGGTTGCACGTCTCGATGAGCGAGGCGATGGTCGCCAGTTCTCGGCTCCGGCATCGTGGCCTGCAAAGAGTGCGTTCTATGGTCCGCTCGACGCTGTTGTTGTCGATCTCGTGTCGGCCGTTGGTCACGAAGAGCTTCAGACCGTCCCAATATTCGGCCATGTAGGCCAAAGCTTCGCCGAGTGGTTAACGGCCGAAGGCAGCATATATTCAACTCGCTGAGAGGGGAAGAAAGAGCCCTGCCCTCTCTCCCCCACAAGCACTAAACCGGTCTCCCCATGCTTCGGCCGATGGCCTGCAGCACCGGACGGCTGCGCCGACACGGCCCTGCGGGTGGGTGATCCCCCTCCGGTTTAGCGCTTGTCCCCCTCTCTTCCGCTGTTCCGCACGAGCTCGGGAGCAGGAGCTGGGCTCCTGCCCTCCCGTCGATTTGGGAGGTCCGGGAATTAGTGCGGAACCTGGGATTGAGGGTGCGATGACAGAGGATTTTGGGATGGAAGCCGCGGTGTCGTTGGTTGCGATGATAGAGCGGCATATAGCGGCGCTATCGGCGACTTCTGAAGCGGTTCGCGAATGGGATGAACGCCGCGCGGCTGGCAATGTGACCAACGTGGTCTACGCAAACGCTCTGCTCGAGGTGACGAAAGAGGAAGAGGCCGCCAGGCTAAGTATCGTGAACCACCGGCCGTGCAACGATCAGCAAGCATGGCAAAAGTTGACCTACTTGGCCGCGTATTTGTTCGCCACGCGAGGCTCGCTCAAGCCGGAAGAAATGGATGCCGTCTTGAGCACGACGGAGCCTGTGGAGTAGGCCTCTGCCCCGGCCTGGCAATGTGCTGGGTCGAGCGTAAAGGGCAGAAGAATAAAGCCGCCTTGTTGGGCGGCTTCTTTCTTAGTTGATGGTGGCGATCCACTCGCCGGATGCGGACTTTGCGAAGCCGACGATTCGATCAATAGGCCGCGCTTCGGGTCCCATCTTGACTGAGGTCATGCAAGCGACACCTGGCCCTGCCCCAGCCTTGTCACATTGGCCGAGTGCCAGAGAGATTTCCGGCAGATTATTCCGATCCCAAACGAGAGGAGACGCCGCATGTGCTTTGCGGTAGGCGGCCAATGCTTCGTCTTCTGTCGGCGCTTCAACAGTCGGAATAGGGCAAAGCGATGGATCAGCGGAGATAGCCGCAACCAGTTCTGCTTTCGAGATAGCCTGAGCTTCAACTTTCGGCTCGGAGGTTGCTATGTAGGTGGCGCCGGCGCCAGCCGCTATACCGAGGGTGGCTGAGATCGCGATTATGGCGTTCTTGTGCATGGATTCTTCCTCTTAGGCAAGGCTAGGTGCGTAGATTGAACCAGAAGCGCTCTTTGACGCCCTTGTCGTTGGGGATGTCGAAGAACCAGGGATTTGCGCGCCGCGGACGGGGGGAAGTTACCTGCACCTTGCAGCCGTTGGAGCGATTGTCGCGATTCCCAAAATGGTCGCTGTTGCCGCTGATGGACCTTACGGTCACGCCGTTACGCTGGTTGGCGTCCTCGTCACCATAGAGGCGGTTGTACTCGCCGCGGTTCTCGCATCTGTCCACGACCCGGACGCATTGGTCTTCCTCTTTGCGGCGCCGCAAGCCGTTGTCGTTCCCGTCATTGCTAGAGGTGGGGCGCGACCCTGCAGGGCAGTCCTCGAACTCTTGCCGGCCTGGCTCGCCGGCTTTCGCCTCGTGGCAAATGGGCCAATCAAATCCCGGCTTCGACATTGCGGCTATCAGCCTCTTCATCGGGGGCACGCAATAGCGAACGCCCTGCCATGACGGATTTTGCGAGGCAGCGCAAAGGAGGACCTGGCAGCCCCAGGAAGCATCTTTTGCCTCCGCTCCTGTGGGGGCGAAGGTAAGCGCAGCAAGACCGGCTGCAGTATAAAGCAGGTGTTTCATGTCAGTTGGCCCTCATGATGGTCGCGGCTGGAGACGCGTGGTCGACGAACCGCCTGCTGCGTAGATGATGGCGGCAACGAGCGCGAAGCCTGAAAACCAGAGAATCCCGATCCGAAAAAGCATCGGCCGGTTGGGAATGTCCCGGCAAAGCGGTGGAAAGGCGAATAGGCCGACGAGAAAGCTGTCCAGCGCCAGATGACGTTGATCGAGAAAGAGGATCGAAACGACCAGGAGCGCCAGGGCGAACGGACCGTGCACCCACCATATTCGTTCCGAAACGACGATGAGCGCAAACGAAGGGAATGGCGAGCATTAAGCTCGCCAGCGGATCGGTTGCGAAAGAGCTCGCAATATGTGCGAAGTCGGGCAACTATCGGTCTGTCCTCTTGGGCTTTTTTCGCGCGTCGATGAAGAGCGGCGATATTTCACTTTCCCGTTCGACAAGTAGGTTGAAATCAGCGATCGGCTGGCGGTCTGGCGTCTTGTCGACGGCCTTGCGACGCCACTCGTTCATGTCCAGAACGTAAGTGGCCCACATGCCATAGCGGGCCGCCATCGCATGCTGCTGATAGGCCAGGTATTGGCTGTTGTATGAATAGGGCGACGCGACGCGCGCCCATCCGACACGAAGCATCTCGACCGCAATATCGCGGCCGGCTGACGTGCAGCGGGCTTGGGGGATACCGTCATTGCCATAGGCTAAGACGGTACATTCGACCGGTTTGCTGCCTATGGTCCTCTTGAGCCAAGCCTTTGCAAGTGGGCCGCACGGAACGGGTGAAGGCGCCTTTTGCCGCTCGCGATCGACCCACTTGGGATCAATCGCCCACTGTGGGAGCTCGCACGCGTCGATCTCGACGAGGCGAACGCGCTGCGCATATTGCGGATACCACAGGGTGCGGCCGTCCATGACGGCGACTCGGCCGTTGTAGACCGGATTTTGGTAGATCGGAGCCTCGCTCAATCTCTGCGGTGGCCGAGCCGCCGCGGCCGGAGTCTTGATGAGATCCGCGGCTGTCGCTGCATGGGGGACCGTAGCGAGCGCGGCGGCTGCAAGGAGGTATCGCTTCATTGATCTGCCTTCTTGGTTCGCGCATTCACCTCGCGGCTCAAGAGAATGGCCGGATGCTGGACGTCTTCGAACTGCCAGAGGCCGGCACGCTTATCGCGCGCGAGTTTCTCAGACACGGCATAGGGGACGTGATAGGGCATGCCCTCACCGTTGAGGGCCGCGAAGGCGTATCCGCTCGTGATCAGGACGTTTGCCAGATCAAGCCGCTCCTTCCCAACTGTGGCGTAGCAGACGACGTAAGCGATACCGTTTTTCTTCACCACCGGGGCGCAAACGGGTTTGGTGTCTTTGATATAGGCCGCTAGCACGGCAAGAGACGCCTCGCCGCAGTCGCGATTCTGCCCGTGCTTGTCCGTATAGGCAGTGCCGCGCAAACAGGACTGGACGCCATAGAGGCGGAATCTTTCACCGTTGGAAACCCACGTGTCGCCAGTTTCCAGGGTGACGCCAGGAAGAAGATCGAAATAGCCTGCGGGCGCTGCGGATACGGATGTCGGCAAGAGAGCCAACACAAGGGAAAGAGCCCTTCTCATTGACCCTTCACCCTCGGATCGGCCCACATTCCGAATGACCCCTTCTGGCCGATCTCCTCAGCTTTGGAGAGATCCGGACGAACGGGAGTCCCATCTGGCTTTTTTGCGAGGCGGAGCGCGCCTATCGACAAAAGCTGCTCCTCGAACATATCGACGGAGTCGAGGCTACCAGGGAAATTATAGTAGCCGTAGCAGGTGGCGTTCTGGACGGGCGAACCTTGCTCGCTCACGAAGGCACGGCAAAACACGACCTTCGGGTTTTGTAACAGGATCTGAAGCTGTTGCTGCGCATAATCGGTGCAGCTCCCGGCGAAGTCTTCACTGCGATTGACCATTTCGCCCTTGCATGGCTCCAGGCCAAAAAGGTGCAGTGTTGTCTTGTCATCCACGCGAAAGTCGGTCGGTGAAACGGCCTTAAATCCGGCCGTTGTTGCATAGCCCTTCCGATCGGCGACCTTCCCGCTTCCGTCGTAATATTCGAGCACGAGAACCGTCTTGCCCGGCGCTGCGAGCGATTTGATGTAATCCTTGTTGATGTCCGAGAGGGACAAAGCAGGCGTTGCGATAGCGCAACTTGCGAGTGCGGCGATGATGGTCCGTTTCATTTTCTAGCCCTTACCCATATTGCTTCAGCTAGTTCCCCTGCAATAGGGGGTTTAAGTCTGCCTCGAAAAGTTGTATCGCTGAACCAAATCGATGCGACACCTTCACCAGCTTAGTTGGTTTTCGTTTCGATCACAACACCGCAAGTTAGGCGCGCGGCAATGGAAAAAAGGGCTAGATTTTCAAGCGTTGTGGGCTGGGCCGCTTTGACGGGAAGCGCCCTTTTGTGCACGAGCTGGGTTCAGATTTCTTACGCCCAAGATGGGCAGAAATCTGCAGATAACATAACAAAGAAAGGCACTTGGACGATCGAGCGCAAGGCGGCGCTTGCAACGAACTTCGATGAGCGCTGGCGCGGCTCAGAGAAGGAGTTCGTGCTAGGCGCTGATGGTGTTGTGAAGCAGGAAAATGCGGTTCAGAACAAAGCCGACAAAGGCCCCCACGATTTGGGGGGTCTGCATCCTATTGATGCAACTTTGAGCAATTTTGCTCCCTCCAACAATGCACCGAACAGGGTTGATGAAGCGCAAGTTCTCACGGGCTCGATACAGCATATTGATGCAGTTCGGCAGATAGATGACAGCACCAACGACGATTATGAGTGCGGTCCGTCGCCGCTCAACCCGGAAGAGGTTAAGTCTCTGGTTGTGCAGACGGCGCGCAAATATCGCGTCGATGAAGTCTTCGCGACGGCCATCGCCTGGGCGGAGAGCGGATTTGACCAAAGCCGCAATTCCCCAAAGGGCGCGCGCGGACCGATGCAGCTCATGCCTGCTACGGCTGCGCGGTTCGGCGTTAAGGACATCTGTGATCCCGCTCAGAACATTGAGGGCGGGATGAAGTACCTGCGATTTCTGCTTGATGAGTTTCAGAACCCGCTCCTGGTCGCGGCTGCCTACAACAGCGGCGAACAGCGAATCTACCAACACGGCGGCATCCCTCCGTTCCAGGAAACAGTCGGATACGTCGCCAAGGTGGTGAACTACCAACTCGGGCTGCCAATGCCGTCGGCAAAAGGCAAGGCGAGGCCGGCCGCTCCGCAGGCGGTCTCGGATGCGAGTGACAGCGGCGACGCCGGTGTCATCGCTGTGAAGAAGACCGGCAAGTTTGTCGGCGGTGTCATGCACTTTTGAAGGAGAGAAACATGCAATTTGAAATGCAAACGAGGAAGTCTCAGGCGGTGAAGCTCGCAGCCACGCTCGGCATTGTAGCGGCACTCCAAGTCGCGGGCGCGGATGTTGCTCTCGCGCAGAGTGCAGGCGGCGCCTTCGGGCCGCTGCAGACGGCGGTACAGATGATCGTCGATTTTATCACCGGCCCGTTCGGTCGGCTGCTCGCGATCATTGCCGTTATCGGCCTTGGCTTTCTGGCATTCGCCGGTCGCTTGTCGTGGTTCACGGCCGGCGCGGTCGTGATGGGAATCGGTCTGGTGTTTGGCGCACCGGCGATCGTCGACGAGATGATCTCGGCGGTCGGTCAGTGACCGATGAGTGAGTTTCAGGACGAAAAACCAGCTCTGACGCCGTTGGTGATCGGGTTAACCCGGTCCCCAACCCTTTGGGGCGTGCCCTACATGGCGGTGGTGCTGATCGTTGGGGTGACCATCATCGGCTGGCTTGCAACGAACGACCTCCTGGCGTTGCTCATCGCGCCGATTGCTTACGTTGTCCTGTTCTCGCTCTGCACCTGGGACAACAGGATCCTCGATGTGATGCAGGTGACGTCCCGCAAGACGCCACGCACGCCCAACAAGCGCTTTTGGGGCACCAACTCTTACGGACCGTGACCATGCTGAAAGTCGTCAAAGAAGAGCTTGGATTCGGCCCGGTCGCCAGCAATGAGCGGCCAATGTCGACTCATATTCCGTATCTCCGGCATGTCTCCGATACAGTGATCGGGCTGGAAAACGGATCGCTTCTAAGCGTCATCAAACTCGATGGATTGTTCTTCCAGACGGAGGACCAGGCTGAGCTCAACATGCGGTCGGTCGTCCAGAACACGATGATCCGCGCCTTGGGGTCGAGCCGCTATTCTCTTTGGTCGACTGTGATCCGGAGAGAGGTCGAAACGCAGATCGGTGGCGCGTTCGACGAACCATTCTGCGACCTGTTGAACAAGCGCTACATGGAGCAACTGCGCCACAAGCGCATGTTTACGAACGAAATATACTTGACGGTCGTACGGTCTGGGATGCGGGGCGCCCTCGGCATTGGCGACTCGTTGAAGAGGCTCTTTGACAAGGCAAACAGGGACGCTCGGGTCCAGCAAACGCGCGAAGATGTTACGGAGCTCGAGGAGCTGATCGGCAACATCGTCCGCGATCTGCACAAGTATGGAGCCCGGGCGCTCGGAATTACCTATCGTCGCAGGAATGACGACGAGGCCAAGATTGGGGGGCGTGAAGAGAAGGAGAAAGGCGAGCCCTACTCCGAACCCTGCGAGTTCTTCAACGCGATCCTGAGCTGCGGGGTGCCGCGCAAGATGCGCCTGCCCCGCATGGGCCTTCGCAATTATGTCGGAACGTCGCGACTGCATTTCAGCAAACGGACGATGCAGGCTCAAGCGGCTGTCGACGAAGACACCCGCTTTGGAGCGCTCTTGTCCATCAAGGAGTATCCGCCCTTCACCGGGCCGGGCATGCTGGACGGCCTGCTGCAGGTGAACCACGAATTCATTCTGACGCAATCCTTCACCATCGCCGACAAGCCGATCGCCCAAGAACGAATTAGTCGATTGCAGAGGCAGATCAGAGCCTCGGACGAGTCCGGCAGTTCAGTCGAACAGGATATCGACTATGCGCTCAATAGCTTGATGAACCAGGAGGCCGTCTTCGGCTTCCACCATCTTTCGCTCCTATGCCTCTCCCGCGATCTCCCGGGCCTTAGCCGCACCGTTTCCGAACTCGGTGCTTGCCTTACCGACATGAATCTCACCTGGCTTCGCGAGGATCTGAATCTCGAAGCGGGATTTTGGGCGCAACTGCCCGGCAATCACAGCTACATTGCTCGCAAAGCGATGCTGTCGAGCGCGAATTTTTCCGGCCTGTCCTCCATGCACAATTTCGCGACGGGCCAGGCCGATCGCACCCATTGGGGACTGCCTATCACGATCCTCGAAACCACGTCGCAGACGCCGTACTGGTTCAATTTCCATCGCCGCGACATCGGGCACTTCCTCGTCACGGGACCAACCGGCTCCGGTAAAACGGTCGCTTTGACTTTCCTGCTCGCACAGGCGATGCGCGTTTCACCGACACCGAAAGCGGTGTTCTTCGACAAAGATCGTGGCGCCGAAATCTTCGTAAGGGCGATTGGCGGTTCATATGAGGTGCTGTCACCGGGAACGCCGACCGGCTTTAACCCGCTGCAGCTCGAAAATACCGGCCCGAACCGCGAATTTCTCCTTCGCCTCTTGAAGGCAATGCTGCGCTCCGGCCATCGCAGCGACTTCACCCAGGAGGACGAGGATACGCTAGAAAGGGCGATCGTCCGCCTGATGCAGGAACCTGCGTCGGAGCGCAACCTAGCGAACTTGGCCGCCCTCCTGGTGGGCCGGTCGCGGGCGGATGCCAATGACCTTCACTCGCGCCTTCGGCCTTGGATCGAAGGTGAAAAGGCGTGGCTCTTCAACGCCCAGCACGACGTTCTCTCTTTCTCGGGTCGCAGCGTCTTCGGGTTCGACATGACGAACATCCTCGGCAACGAGGATCTCCGCACGCCGGCGCTGATGTACCTCTATCATCGCCTCGACGAGCTGCTCGACGGAAACCCCGTCATGTTCTTCATGGACGAGGGCTGGCAGCTCCTTATAGACGAGACGTTTTCGGCGTTCATCGTCGACAAGATGAAAACCATCCGCAAGCTCAATGGCATTGTCGGTTTCGGCACTCAGTCCGCGGCGGATATCGCGAAGGCGAAAGCCTCGCATACGCTGATCGAGCAGTCAGCGACCAACATTCACTTCCCAAACCCCCGGGCTGACGAAGAGAGCTACATCAAGCGCTTCGGGCTGACGGTGAAGGAATTCAACTTCATCAAAAACACCCCTCCCGAAAAGCGAACCTTCCTTATTAAGCACGGCAATGACTCCGTCATCGCCCGGCTCGATCTCTCCGCCATGCCCGATCTCGTGAAGGTGCTTTCCGGACGCAAGGAGACCGTCGAGGAGTGCGCAGCGCTTCGGGAACGATATGGCGACGAGCCTGAGAATTGGCTGGCTGAATTTTGCGGATGGGAGAAGACCGAATGAGGACGAATCCTGCTTTGTGGGTGATTTCGGCGCTGACCCTCGGAATAGCCGGGCCGGCGCTCTCTCAAGTGCCGGTGATTGATGGCAAGGTGCTCGAGACCGATACCAAACGCGATCAGACGACGACGGAAATCGAGAAGACGGATACTGATCGTCACACCGTCAGCAAAAGCGTGACCTGCTCGATGTATCGTCCAGGCCGAAGCGGTGACGCGGCTTCGGCTGCAACTGCAAACCCGGAAATTGCCGGGCTGGTGAAGCGAGTGGCCCAAGAGGAAGGCGTTGATGAAAACCTCTTCATGGCGCTCGTCTATCAGGAAAGCCGGTTCAATCCGTGTGCGAAATCGCCCGTCGGCGCGATCGGCCTGTCACAGCTCATGCCGGGTACGGCGAAGGACCTCGGGGTTAATCCTTATGACATGGAAGACAACCTTCGGGGCGGCGCACGCTATTTGAAGCAACAGCTTCGCCGATTCAACGGCAACACCAATCTGGCGCTGGCCGCCTACAACGCGGGACCTGGCAACGTCCAGAAGTATGGCGGGATACCTCCCTTCAAGGAAACGCAGGGGTATGTGGCGAACATCACCCAAAAGTGGCTACCAGCTTTCGGCGGTTCCGACGTTGCCAATATTCCTGCGAACTATGGCGGCGGCTCCACGGCCTTTACCGGCATGCGGGACTCCACGATCAACTCAATGGCGACTTCGCAGGCGATCGGGGAAAGCAGCGGAAACGTAGCCTCCTGGCTGCAGCAGTTGGGCGCAATGTCCAGCGGCACAATCCAAGACAGTTGGGATCACAATTCCGGCGCGCGTAATGCCAATCTCGAAATGATGAACCAGGTCATCCGCCTCGGCACGACGATGGCGGACCTTATGAATTCTCGCAGTGCGGTCGATGTCGGCAATCTTTCCGGCGCATCACGCACGAGCGACTTCAAGACTGATGACGACGAGGCGGATCGCGAAACGACCGGTGTTTGCGATCCTCGCGACGGGCTTGAATGGAGCCCGACAGAAAAGGCTTGCGTCCAGAAGCGGGAGCGCGAAGCCAACGTAGATCTGATGTTGGCCGCTCAATGAGGAGAACTGCCATGAAGCTTTCGATTTTGACGGCGTGTTCGATAGCCCTTGCGTCTACAGCTTTCGCGCAAGTCCCGGTCATCGACGCTGCCAATCTTGAGATTGCGCAGAGAACGTCGAAAACCACAGACGACATTCTCGGCACCAACAAGGAAGTCCTGAAAACGGTGCAGGAGACCCTACAGGCGGTAACCGGCGATCGCGGTAGCGACGCCAATCAGATGCAGAATCTTGCCGTCGGCAATGGCTTCAGCGTCTCTCAAATGCCGTCCTTCGATAGCCTGATGTCTGGCGGCGTTCCGAACTTCGGAAGCATGGGCGGCGATGTTGCCAAGGTCGCAACGACCTTCATCAACGGCCTGCAACTGGTGAAGAACCTGTCCGGGCAGGCGGGCAGCTCGTTTTCGGGCGACAAGTCTTACGAAGAGATGGTGAACACCGTTCTCGGTGTCGCGGCGCTCGTTACCGGATCGCAGCAGGCAGTTCAAACGCGCCGCACCTCTTTCGAGCAGGCGGGGGCAAACATCGGCCAGGCCAAGGACATCAAGGGCTCGATCGATCAGAACACACAGCTTCAGGTTCAGGCAGGCCTGACCATCAACGAGCTGATCGGCGTCATGAACGGCGCCGTGTCTTCGCTTCAGGCCGATAACCAGCGGCGCCTGACGGACATTTCCAACTCGAAGAAGGCGCTCACCTACAGTGACCAGTAAAAACACCACGACCGCAAAGGTTCTGTTTCTCGTCCTGATCGCGGCCGGCCTGGCCGGCTGCGGTACAGCGGCGAAGGAGAAGACCGCCCCCTGCAAGAGACCTGCCAACCTGACGTCTTACGTGCCGGATCCTCGCCAAGGATGCGGCCCGATGATGAGCGTCAACGGTGACGCAGCGGCAGCCCTGGCGGCAATCGAGGCAATGGCGGCTGAATAAGGACAGTTTGCAACGATGCACGATTTTCTAGGCGATCTGCTGGACAGAATTGAACAGACCGGCGCGAATTTTTCCTCCCGGGCCTACGGGATTGTCGGCGATGAGATCGTGCCGCTGCTCACCATCATGTTCATTGCATATGTGGGCTACTACGGCCTCCAGCTTTTCATGGGAACGGCCCGCGTCAGCGTCAGCGAGATCATTGGTCGCGTCGCCCGGATGTTGATCATTCTGGCGCTGGTCAGAGAGTGGGACTACTTCAACACTCTTTTCTATTCCTGGCTGAATAACACGCCAGAGGACGTCGGCCGGGCGATCCTTACCGCCACCGGCACAGGCATCACAGAGCCGACGAACGGCCTTTCGATGATCTGGAAAACGGCCAATGAGGCTGCTTCTGCCTTCGCAGAACAGTCTGGTTATTTTGCGGTGTTGCCGTCCATGATCGGTTTTTTGATCATGTTTGCAGTGGCGGTCTTCATTGCAGTGGCTTTGGCGATCCTGCTCCTGGCCAAGGTGATGATGTGGGTGCTGATCGGGACCGCACCGATCTTCATTGGCTGCATGCTCTTCGAACCGACGAGGGGCATGGGCGTCGCCTGGTCCCAGCAGGTGCTGATGTATGCGCTGATCCCGCTATTCGTCTACGTCGTGGCTGCATTCCTGATCTCAGCAATGGACCCGGAACTGACAAAGGTCACGAGCGCTGCAAGCCAACGGGAACTTCAGCTTAGCGACATTTCCGCTTTCCTGCTCCTCTGCGCCGCAGGCGCATTTGTCCTCTTCAACATTCAGGTTCTCGCGCAGGGCATTACAGGTGGCGTGGCCGCCGGCATTGGCAATGCAGCGCGCGCGGCTGGCCGATGGGCAGGCGTATCGGCACCAATATCCGCCCTGTCAGGCGGACAACGTCTGGCGGGGTCAATTGGGAACGCCGGAATGCAAGCCAGGGCACGCACCCAGGAAGGCATGAGAACCAACATTCGCAACGCCGCTGCTGAGGCGATGCAGAACCGCATTAGCAGCAACAGCATGCCTCGCTGAGGGCGCGAAATTAAGGGCTAGAACGAATGGCAGAAACGAATGACGCAGCTCTTCGGAGCTACTTTCAGGATGGTGATCGCTGGGAACAGGAGATCGTCAAAAAAGCCAAGCGATCGCGCTCGCTCGCATGGTTCGTCACAATGATTTTCGGCGCGATTACCCTGCTGTCGCTGACGGCATTGGTGATGCTCGTTCCGCTGAAGAGCTTTGAGCCGTACATCGTTGAGGTTGACAAGAACACCGGCTATATGGAGGTGAAGACCGGCCTAACCAGGTCTGCCAAACTAACCGACCAACAGGCGGTCACTCAAGCGAACGTCGTGCGCTATATCCGATCTCGCGAAGGCTACGACCCCTTCGCGATTGAGCAGAATTTCGGCATCGCCGCCCTGCTCTCTACTGATGATGCGGCCCGCGAGCTGCAGGAGCTTTACAGTGCGGCAAATCCCAACAATCCCGCAAAGGTCCTCGGCAAGAACAAGAAGGTAACGGTCGACATCAAGTCCGTCACCTTCTCCAATGCGAGCACGGCCTTAGTCCGGTTTTCAACAACCGAAAAATCGGACACGGATTCCATCGTCCGTCACTACATTTCGGTCGTTCGCTATCGCTATACGGACACGCCGGCGACCAACGAATGGCGCTTTGAGAACCCCTTGGGCTTCCAGGTCTACAACTACCGTCGCGATCAAGAAACGGTTACGCCCGGAGGTGAGGAATGATCAAACGCCTCCTGCTTTCCGCGGGCTGCGCGGCCGCGATGATGACTCACGCCCATGCTGCGCAGGCACCTCGCCCGGGCAGCCTCGATTCGCGCGTAACCAGCGTCGTATATCAGTCCAATAACGTGGTGAAGGTCTCTGCCACCTACGGCATCTCCACCATGATCATCTTTGATGAGGACGAAAAGTTCGAAACGATCTCGCTTGGCGACACCGACAGTTGGCAGGTTGCCCCTTCCGAGAAGGGCAACATTCTGTTCGTGAAGCCGATCGCAAAGAACGTCGCCACCAACATGAATGTTGTGACCAGCAAGAGGATCTATTTCCTCGAGCTCAACGACCATGCTCCGTCCGATGGCAAGCAGGTGTTCGGGATCCGTTTCGTCTATCCCGAGAAGGATCTGAATGCCGCGCTCCGCAAGGAGGCTGAGTACCGGGCGGCCTACCCGAACATGTCGAACGTCGATAAGGCCAACGTCAACATCGACTATTCGTTTTCCGGTAATCCGGCGTTGAAGCCTTTGGTGATCTTCGACGACGGGAAAAAGACCTTCTTCAAGTTCGGCAGCCGAGTGCCGGCAATTTTTGCCGTTCAGGCCGACTTTTCCGAGACGCTGCGAAATTTCCGGAAGGAGGGCGAATACATCGTCGTCGATGGTGTCGCGACGCAATACACGCTGCGCGAGGGCAATCAGTGGACCTGCATCTTTAACCTTCGCAAGCCCGACTTCGGCGCTCCGAATCCTGCCATTCTCGGTCCGGCTCCTGACACCAAGGCGACGAAACGTAGGAGGAGCGGCAACTAATGAAGCGCAGCCCTGAACTTGAGGCCATGACGGCGGCCGATGAGACGGCCGTCAGCAACAGGAACACTGGACGGAATCAAACCATCGGTATGGCCGCCCTGCTCCTGGGGGGCGCTATCGCCGCCTATTTCGTGCTTGCCACGGCAGGAGAAAAGCCGCGTGATGTCGTCGATAGCGACGAAGAGTTCCAGACGACGACCTTCCGGCCGCCGTCATTCGTGCGTGAGCAAGAAGAGCCGAAGCCGGAGATAGAACCTGCAGTCATCAATCTGCCGCCGCCACCTGAGCCGGTTCAAGAAACACCCGTTGATACAACCGAGTTCAAGATTCCTCCCCCGCCGGAGGTCGTTGAATACACGCCCGACGCGGCGCCTGTCGAAGAGTTTCCCGAACGCTATAGGTCAGGCCTGATCTCGCTTGATCAGAAAGGCAATGCCAGCGGCAACGGCGGATTTCCAGGCGAGGACGATTCCGGGCTGAGTGTCGCTGGCGAGGACCGCAACAGCAAGTACCTGGCTGCGGCCTCGAGTCTCGCCGATCGGAGCGCAAAGGCTCGGCAAATCGAACGCATCGATGCCATGATACCGGAAGGAACGTTGATCCCCGGCATCCTCGAGACCGCGATCAACAGCGATCTCCCCGGCCAGATTCGTGCGATCACGTCGCAGGACGTCTATTCCTTTGACGGGCGGCGCGTCCTCATTCCGACCGGAACGCGCCTCATTGGCGAATACCAGTCCGAGATCACCCGCGGGCAAAAACGGATTTTTGTTATCTGGACCCGGCTCATTCGCGACGACGGCGTGTCGGTGCGCCTCAACTCGATCGGCACGGATAGCTTGGGGCGCTCGGGCTTGACCGGCCACGTCGACAACAAATGGCGCGAGCGGTTCGGCTCCGCAATCATGCTTTCCGTCGTCGGCGCCGGCGCCAGCTTCCTGACCGGCTACGGAAGCGACGAGGCGTTCGGCGACAACAACAGCGAGGCACAACGTGGCGAGGAGCTCGCCCGCGAAACCATCGCCGAGACCTTCTCGGATATGGCGAACCAAGCCTTGAGCGAAAACCTGCGCATTCCTCCCACCATCAGCGTCAGCCAGGGCGAGCGGATCTTTGTCTACGTACGCCAGGACCTCGATTTCAGCGCCATGTATGACGACCCGGTCACCGAAGCGATGAAGGAGATTCAACGTGAACGTCGCCGCAGGTAACGCCACTACGATCAAACGCGATCGCCATTATTTCCTCAACCGCGCTCTCGAACCGATCAGGGAATTTCTTGACGATCCGAGGGTGGTGGAGATCGCCGTCAACAAACCGGGCCATGTCTATGTGGAGCGGATTGGCGCCGATTACATGCAGCATCATCTAATCAACGCCCTGACGGGTGATGAAATCCAGAACATCGGCGAGCGTGTTGCGGCTGCCACGAACCAGTTCATCAGCCGCTCGAGGCCGATCCTCAGCGCCGCACTTCCGACCGGCGAGCGTATCCAGATCGTCTTGCCGCCGGCGGCACCCGAAGGTGGCTCGATCTCGATCCGCAAGCAGGTGGTCAATAACTTCACGCTCGAGGAGTATCGCGACACGGGTTCGCTCGATAAGGTCTCTGTGGCCGTCGGCGGCCTCAGCGACATTGAGCGCGAGCTGATAGGGCATCTGCGCGCCAATCGGATCTACGATTTCATCCATACCGCCATCACCAAGCGGGTTTCTATCCTGATCAGTGGCGGCACTTCCTCCGGCAAAACGACCTTTCTCAATGCCTGCCTGAAGAGCGTCGATCCGCATGAGCGGATCATCACGCTCGAGGACACGCGAGAGCTCTTCCCACCGCAAGCAAATGCCGTTCATCTGATCGCGTCGAAGGGCGACCAGGGTACAGCGGACGTGACCATTCAAAGCCTGCTCGAGTCATCCCTACGCATGCGGCCGGATCGTCTGTTCGTCGGTGAAATTCGAGGCGCAGAGGCTTTTTCCTTCCTCCGGGCAATCAACACCGGCCATCCCGGCAGCATGTCGACGGTTCACGCCGATACGCCGATGGGTGCTTATGAACAGCTCGCCATGATGATGCAGCAAGCCGGTATGTCGGCAGGTTTTTCGAAGCAGGATCTGATGTCCTATATACAGATGGTCATCCCGATCGTCATCCAGCTCCGCCGTGAAGGCGGCAAGCGCGGCGTCTCTGAGATCTTCTTCGCCCGGGATGAGTCATGACGAAGCAGCTCCAGGCGTTCTACCTGCTCTTTTGCGTCGGGATAGCGTTCGTTGTCTGGATGCTCGGATACGGCCTGGGGCTTCAGCTCTTCTATAAGGACGGTCGGATCCTCGAAACGACGATCACGAGCAATCCTTTCGCTCCGATTCAACAGTTCTGGCATTACAGAACGAGCCCTGCCCTGCAGAAGGTCGCGCTCGGTTCGATGCTACCGGCGCTGCTGGCGGCGGGCCTTGTCGCCTACATCGGACTGAAGCCGACGAGCAGCCCATTGGGGGATGCCGCGTTTCAGGACATGGCCTCGCTACGGCGAGGGAAGTGGTTCCGCAAACAGGGACACATCTTCGGCCGGGTCGGGCGGAATATACTCCGCACCAGGGACGATCGGCATCATCTGATCATTGGCCCGACACGCTCCGGTAAAGGCGCCGGCTATGTGATCCCCAATGCGCTGATGCACGAAGGCTCTATGATCGTCACCGACCTCAAGGGCGAAGTGTTCAAGGCGACGGCGGGTTATCGCCGGCAGAACGGCAGCCAAGTCTTCCTATTCGCGCCCGGCTCCGAAAAGACCAACAGCTATAATCCGCTGGACTTTATTCGGCCGGAGCGCGGCAATCGCACGACCGACATTCAAAACATCGCCAGCATTCTTGTGCCCGAGAACACGGAATCAGAAAATTCCGTCTGGCAAGCGACCGCGCAACAGGTCCTTGCCGGCGCGATCAGCTACATCACGGAAAGCCCCTTCTACAAAGACCGGCGCAACCTCGCCGAGGTCAATTCCTTTTTTAACAGCGGCGTCGATCTCCAGGCGCTCATGAAATACATCAAGGAAAAAGAGCCCTACCTTGCGAAGTTCACCGTCGAGAGCTTCAATTCCTACATCGCTCTATCGGAACGCGCCGCCGCGTCTGCTCTCTTGGACATTCAAAAGGCTATGCGGCCTTTCAAGAACGAGAGGATTATTGCCGCGACCAATGTCACGGACATGGATCTTCGCGCAATGAAGCGCCGGCCGATCTCGATCTACCTGGCGCCGAACATCACCGACATCACCCTGCTGCGCCCTCTCCTCACGCTTTTCGTGCAGCAGGTGATGGATATTCTCACGCTTGAGCACGATCCCAATTCGCTCCCCGTCTACTTCCTGCTCGACGAGTTCCGGCAGTTGAAGCGAATGGACGAGATCATGACCAAGCTGCCCTATGTGGCTGGCTATAATATCAAGCTCGCCTTCATCATCCAGGATCTGAAGAACCTCGACGAGATCTACGGCGAAACGTCCCGGCATTCCCTGCTCGGCAATTGTGGCTATCAGCTCGTCCTCGGCGCCAACGATCAGGCCACAGCCGAGTACGCATCCCGCGCGCTCGGAAAGCGCACGATCCGCTACCAGTCGGAATCCCGCACGATCGAACTGATGGGCCTGCCTCGCCGCACGAAGGTAGAGCAGATTCGCGAACGCGATCTGATGATGCCGCAGGAGGTCCGGCAAATGCCTGAAAACAAGATGATCCTGCTCATCGAAGGACAACGGCCGATCTTTGGTGAAAAGCTTCGCTTCTTCCAAACACAGCCCTTCAAATCTGCCGAGGCATTTTCTCAGGCCAACATTCCGCAAGTGCCGGAAGTCGATTATCTGGCACCGAAGCCCGTGCCGGCGACAACTCCAGAATATGCCAAGGGGGGAGATCCTTCCGTCGAAATTCCCTCGCCGGCGCCAGCGAAAGAGGACAAGCCTTTGACGGCCGCCGCGGCGCGGGCGACTCCGGTCAAGGCAGATCCTGCTGCAGCACCTGCCAAACGCACCGTCAATAAAAAGGCGCTGGGCCCGAAGCCTAAGGCTGCAAACACTGGTGGCGCGGAAGCATCTGCAAGCCTCGATGCAATGGAAGCCCGGATAAAGGCCATCGAGGAGGGCCTCAAACCAAAGGCCGCGCAGCTCAAGGAAGTGGTCGAGACGAAAGCTGAGAAGCTTGGCGCCAAGTCCCCGACCAAGCGCCGCAACATCATGGACATCTTCAGCGCGACTGTGCCTGATCCCGTCGAAGTTGGTGTGCCGGCCGAGTGACGATGAGGATCCCAAATTGAATGACGTTATCCCCTTCCCCAATGCGAACCGCTCCGCCGGCGAAGTGTTCTGCGACCCAATGGGTACCTTTTTTCCGAGGCTCTATCGCGTCGAACTGCCTGATCGGCATCTCTATACCCTTTCACCGGCCGCAACCCCTTGCGCGCACGGCACCAAAGTCAGCCGCGAACATTCACTATCCTCCGGCGATAGGTTTTCGATCGTAGTGCGGCGGCACGGTTCTGGCAGCGCTGAGTGACGTGGAATTTGCGGAGAGGTCAGACGTGATCAGCCAGACCGATCAGGGATGCTTTACCCTTGCTCAACGGCCGACAAGGCCTAGCTGGCCGTCGCCGATGCTTTTCTACGTTGCAGAATCTCCTGCACCGACTCAGCTTGGCAAGGCAGGGTATTGGGAGCGCTCGGTCTCGATCACCGGCCGCTGGTATGAGGCCGGCATGCTTTCTGCCGATCTCGAAAAGTGAGCTTTAGAAGGGCCAGAACCCAGCGACATAGGTCGCGGTCTCATTTAGCCAGACCATCGTGTCACGATACCAGGCCATGACCGATTCAAAGACTTCCTGGACGAAGGCTAGAAACATGCTGGCGACGAAAATGAAGGCAATCACCTTCCCCAGGCCATCCTCTTTGGTGGAGTCGGTCTGGATGACGTATTGTTGACGGTTATCGTTGAGCATTGCCTCTTAACGGTCCCGGTCGTCGCGGTCGCGTTCCCTCTGTTGCATCTGTTCCCGCTCCAGCTCCTCGAGACGAGGAATATGCTGTTGGGCGGGGTCTGTCCGTGTCGTTTCTCCACTGCGCTGAGCGGCTTCCTTGTCCCTATTTAGACGATCTTGTAGGCGATTTGTAGCATCGACGGTGGACGCCAACTCGTGAGTTTCGCGCGTGTCGTTGTCGATCGACCGCCGATCCGGCTCATCGCGAGCTTCGCGTCCCTGCTCGGCAGCCGCATCGACGTTCGCCGGCGCCTTCCCCTTTACTTCGTCGAGGTCGGTCTCTGCTTCCGCAAACTCTTGCGCCAGCTCGTTCATATAGGCGTTGAAATCCCTTTGAGACGGCGGCGCTGCAATCTTAAAGTCCGTGTCGATCGTGACGCCATGAGCTCTCAGTTGCTCCAACTGCGGAGCAACACTGTCGATATGACTTTCGTGCTCTTGCCGATCCCTCTCGATCGATGGAACGTAATCGACGCCACTCTCCCGAGCGGATGCGGCTTCCTCTTCATCATAGCGGTAGTCGGTTTCCGTCCGCGAGAGATCGAGAACATCCCCCGGTCCAAGCTTGTCGAGTTGCCCGTTCATATCCGCGAGGAATTGCCGTTCGGCAGATACGTCGTTTCGGGTCGCATAGCTGTCCTCTGCAATGTCGCTCAAACGCTCGTTCAGGCGATCAATCCGCTCGGCTATGATCGTCTGCACTGCCTTAATGACGTCTGCGCGCCCATCTTCCTGTCGGTCCTGCCCCTCGGCTTGCTTTTCCGCGCGATCGATGGCCTGCCGCAAATCCTGGTCCTGCTCGGCAACGTCTCTGAGGTAGCTGTTTCCTTCGACAGCCAACTGTGCGGCCTTTTCCAACGCCTGCTGAAGGCCGGCTTGCATCCCATCTTTGCGGTCGGCCGAAAACTCGCCGGCCTCGATCCGATAAAGTCCCTCTCGGTAGTGCTCGATTTCGATCATGGCCTCGTTGCCGGCCTCAACAACAGCCTCGCCGTGCTTGGCGACTGCAGCGTCCCACTCGTCGTTGGCCGGATCACGCGGCTCGCTGCGAAGCGATTCGCCACCCTGCTCCGCCAACGCCTCTTTGCGCTGTTCGTAGAGGTCCACCAGCTCACGCTTTTGATTGACGAAATCTCGGGCCAAGCCGGCTATCTCGTCAAAGTCTGCCCGATCGTCTGCCGAGACCGATCGCTCCAACTTGAACAAGGCCGTCTCGACCTTCTTCTCGTAAGTCTCAAACTGTGCTCGTGACATTTCGCGCAATTCCTGACCCTCCAAAACCATCTCCTGCAATGTAGCCAAATTGATGCGGAAGTTCGGTCCAAAATCCGCTGGAATGACAGTTCCGCTCGTTTCCGTTTGTGGTGTCGAAAACCCTGATCCCAAGTACTCTCGATGCTGTGCGGCATAGGCCACGACCTGACGATCACCACCCGCCAGGGCGACTTTCAGCCACGATTCCTGCGCCTTTATGATGTACTGTCGACTCCGGTCGCTTTTCGCGACCGTGCGTCGGCCGCTACGCTTGGCGTCATATCTCGCCTGCGCAGCCTCGCTGGTCCCGACATGCTCTGTGCGGCCTTCGCGGCTCACCGGTCGTACCTGGGTGCGCGTGAATGCCGGCGGGCTGGCAAACTCGCGCCGGTCGGTCATTTCCATCTCAATGCCGTGATCCCGCGCCTTCTCTGCCATGACGGATCGCCATTCCCGAAATACGGCAGGCGTCGTCTCGATGCGATCACCGGAATCCGATTTCATTGCCACGATGGCATGAGCATGCACATGCGGACGCTTACCTCCCTCCCCTGCCTCTTTCGGATCGCTCGCCGGATCGTGCATTGCGAAGACATATCGATGCCCGGCAAATTGATGCGCCAGGAAGTCGCGCACCGCGCCTTCGAATGCGGCAACATCGGTTCCGGCCCGAGCCGACATAATGACGTGCATCACGTCACGGCTCCTGCGACTGTGGAGCTCGCTGCGCCATTCCTTCTGTACCAGCTCGCCTGCGACCTTCTCATTCCCTATCGGCCGGCCGCGATCGTCGCGAACGACGTCATGCCGATCGACGAGGCCGCGCAAGCGGCTGGCGCCGAACTCGACGCCATTTCCGTAGCCATGAAAGGAGAACTTCGCCGCAGCCTCGCCCGCGGCAGAGCTGATATCATATCGGCCTTGGATGATGCCGGCCGCCTTCGCGTCGCCCGTCAGCCGCTCCCCCTGCCCGCTTCGCAATACGACAAGCCCCTGAACGGTCACGGAGCCGCCCTCATTTTTCGCGATCGCATAGGCATAGCGCCGGTCGCCAAAGCCGCTCGTCAGGGTGCTCCTTACCTGCTCGTGCAATGCCTCGTCCGATGCAAAGCCGGACGCCGCGATTTCGACGGAAAAACTCCCAATGTCGCGGCTTTCCGCGCGGTTCTGGAAAAGATGGTCCCAATCGCCACGGATGCGCGCCAATTCCTCTCGCCCCTCGAGAATCCTGCCGCTTTCATTCTCCACCTTCAGCTCGCCGCCACGCGACACATAATTCAGCATCGCCCCGACCCGAGCACCGCCGCCATAAGACGCCATTTTGACGACTGCTGGCTGGCTTCCCTTTGCGACGGCCGCTAGCCGCGCCTCCATGGGTCGGGCAACCGTTGTCGCCGACGTTACCTGCGCTCGATGAGCCCCCCTGCCCTTCGATGCGGATCCACGAGCACCGGAAGCCCCGCTTGATCCTCCGCCGCCACCTGCAGCGCCGAGTTGAGCCAACTGCTTCAGGCGCTTTCGCATCTCTTCTTCAGCCGAAGCGCCCCGCCCGCCAGACGACATTTCGTGCAGCAGCGCTGCGCGCCGCTGCTCCCATTCGCTGGTGAATGCGCCGAAGAAGATTTCCAAAGGTTACTTCTCCCCTCGACGCTGATAACCAGCTCGCCGCGTCAGAGCACGTAACTCGCTCATCACGGCCGCTTGAACCCGCTGCACGTTCTCAAGGTTGATGTCCAACTCGCTTGGGTGGACACCCCGTCCGCTGTTGAGCGCCCTCGCAACCTGGTTCAGATTGATCCCGATCATCCTCATGTCTTCGAGCAGAGCCGCCATGATTAGGCGGTCTTCGCCGGTCAACATCGGCCGAACCCCCGCCCCCTCCAGTAGCAGCGACCGGAAAAAGCTGGACACCGTCATGCCGGCATGCTCGGCGGCCTTCTCGATCGCCGCATGTTCGTCACCCGACACGCGAACATGAACAGTGCGATCCTTCTTCGCCAGCTCCAGAGGAGCATTGAATTTCACGTCATCCATATGGGCGTTGGCCCCCTACTGGCGCTTGCGTCAGATGATCGAGGGTTCGTCCCTCGATTGTAGGAAAAGGGCGTAGCACATTTTTCCGTATCCTGCCCCTCCAAATAGTGAGGGGTTCAACGAAACAACTTCGAGCTGCCCCTCGCTCCGCTCGGCCTCTGCTTTGCGGACCGGGCCTTCACCCCGGTCACAGAACGAGGGAACGCTCACCAGGGTTCACCTCCGAGATCCGCTTTTTGAAGGCCTTTGTCTGCCTCTCGTACTCAGCCGCAAGGGACGCTCCGCTCTTCGCCCTTGACGCTTCCGTGCGAGCGTCAAAACCGGCCTTACGCGGCTCCGGGGTTCACTAATGCGGCGGTGGATGTTGATGCTGCACCGCACGCCGCCGAATGAGGCAGCCGGCAGTCACATGCCAACGTCGTGTTGATATTTCACACGAGTTAAAAGCACGAACTTTGCACATCATGTGTTTGTAGCGAAATGGTTTCACCTCGTGGGAAAAATTGTTCACATCATATAGGCTTGGTTTAGTTTGGCTCGATTGACCGCACGGTCTGGTAGTGTGATGATTTCTCGTCCTTGAGCAATCGTTCGTATCGTGTGCGAGCGCGACGTGGAGAGTTCGTGCAAGTACACGGCGAACTGCGGAATGACTTGAGCCAGCAAAGGGAGATGCGACGCTTGCCACAGTTTATTTCTGCCGTGACCGGCAAAGGTGGAGCTGGGAAGACAACAGCAGTAATCTTGATAGCCGGGGAATACGCGCTTCAAGGAAAGCGTGTCCTTCTTATCGACGCTGACGGACGCCAAAATCTGCAGGAATGGTGGAAGCGCTGTGAAGCAAAGGACAACCTGCCTGACAACATTGAGCTCATGACCGCCGCCCGCCAGACGGCCGTTCAGCATCTGCTGGAGAGCGAGGCGAATAACTTCGATGTCGTGTTGATGGACTCGCCCGGACAGGATACCGTTCTAAGGGACACCATCATCGCCGGTTCCGATATTGTGCTGACGCCGATTCAGCCGAACCAGGACGAGATCAAGGCGGCAGGACAGGCGGCGGCCGACACGGCCGATATTTCCGACAAGGTAGGGCGGGAAATTCCTCACGCCAACCTCGTCACCAGGATCACCATGCCGGCGAAACTGCTGGAGGCTTATCGCCTGATCAGGCCGTTCGTTCAGAACCTGCAGGAAGGGGGCTACGACTCCTACCTGCTCCAAACGGAGCTTATGGAGCGAAATTGCTACCGCGAAATTCGAAACGGCTATGGCACCGTGCAAATGCTCGATCTGACAGAGCCGGTGAAAAAAGCGAGGGCGGAAGTGATGAGCCTGGTTCGGGAGATCGATGCGCTTTTGGCAGGCAAGAAAGAGGTGACAGCGAATGGCTAAGGGTCAAACGACAGTTTCCGACTTTGCAGTCGCGCCCCGTCGCAGCCGTTCAGTGGAGCAATCCGCGACGCAGGCAGACACAGGGACCAAACCGGCTGAGCTGCCGACGGGACAGAGGAATGCAAATCAGCCTCACGGGCCTGCACCTCCCAGGCCTCAGGCTGAGAAACCCGTCAACCGTCTGATCGCCCCGACAGAAGTAGCGCGGCGCGAACGCGCCACCACGAGAGCATTGCAGCGCGAAGATTCGAGAATTCGGTTGCGCGACCTGAAAAGGGCACGCGATCGAGAGTCCAAGCACTACGTCAACTGCCCGCTGGATTACGACACGAAGACGCGGCTGCAAAAGGCCGCCCTCGAGAACGACGTCAAAATGACAGTCATCATGAAGGCCGCGATCGATCAGTTCCTCAAAGATAACGGCTACTGATCGATGTTAGGTCGCGGCTTTTTTCTTGGCGTGGACGTTGGTTGCGTCCTTGGCGTGTATGTTGCTCCTTATCTCAGCCGTCCGACGGTCGGGATGGGGAACATTGCCGGGAGCATTTTGCCTCAAATGAATGAAGCGACAGCCGTACCCGAAAGGGTACGTGGCGACAGACGATCAAGCCAAGGCCCACCTATTCGCAATGTCCAAATGGGACCTAAATAGGCATGGCAACGGATCCACCGTCAGCGTCAAGCGTTGCATGCAAATTGCAGATCAGGAGATCGCTTGCGAGCTTTCCGCGCAGCTCAAGTGGATCGACGGCGAAACGCAAATTGAAGCGTTTTTTCAAGAGGAAGGCGGCGATTGGAAGATAATAGCGGCAAAGAATCGCTAAGGCTGTTCTCGGCTGTTTCGCCGTCTTCAGAGCCGAACTTGTTTCCCGAATGCTGGGGCGCGTCCTGAAGCATTTTGTTTCACCGCCTCAAAAGGATCCCGCGAGCGAAATTTCCCCTAAAAAAGTATGGAATGTGCTGTGAATCTTCGGAGGGGCGTGCTCCAAAGTGCTTCATTTCGGTGCATAGTAATCGCTGAGGGGCGGAATCAAAAACGGGGTAAGGTCTTTGACTGATGCAATGAGTTTGATGAGCGCACGGGGTTTGGTCGAAATAACCGATCCGGAATTTGACAGACCGGTCTTCCGCCAGCCGGGTTTCGACGGCACCCTTACCGCAAAGGAGATGGACGAAAAGATCTCGGCTTGGCTTAAGAAAACGCGCGAAGCCAAGGGCATCTCCCGCGCCGATTTAGCGCATTTGCTAGGACTCTCCGTATCGGTCTACGGAAGGTACGAGCGAGGCTCAGAAGCTCGGTTGTCGATCCCGCGCCTGATACATCTCTGTGAGATCATGGGCTTTATGCCTCTCGATGTGATTTTCGACATAGCGCCGCACTTGTGGGGCACGACGGAAGAAGAAGCAGAAGACCGCCTGACATTGATGAAGCTCATCGAACAATTGCCTCAAGACACCATGCGCGATCTGATCCGGCTTCTGAGACGCATGACCCCAGGCGAACCAGCGGCCGACGCTGTCGCCACCAGCACGAGCGAAGGCCGCTAGGCGGCGCAGTCCTCCTTTGCAAGTCAGGGCGGGTAGCGGTGAAAGCGGCAGCCGCCCCACTCCCGTTTACCACAGGCTCCGACCTTCTCTTCGGCGCAATGTGAAGGCGCGTTCAGGCCTCCGCCTGCTTCGCTCCGCCCCTTTGGGCGGAGTGGAAAACGGGAGTGAGCCGGAACTCTTCTACTCGGGTCGTCTTTGCAGGCCCAATAAGTTCGCCCAACGCGACGAAGCGGCATCACGCACGCCGCAACGCGCTGCGCAAGAAGGGATTCGTGCAGCGGAGTGCAGCCGGCCTCGAGCGTCGCATCAAATTCATGGTTGGCGATCAAAGATTCGTACATGTTGTTGGACAGCTGAACCTCGCGCGACGAATCTTGGGGGCATGACCCAGCACCGGTTCCGCCTGTATGTTCAGCGAATCGACACCACTAAAAACATGGCACGTTTTTACGCCATGTCGATCGAACCGGATCTGTTCGGCGGCTCCGCGCTGGTTCGTCGCTGGGGTCGCATCGGTACTCGCGGCCAGGAGCGTATCGATTTGTTTACGGATGACCTCCAAGCGATCAACACTTCCTTTTCTTGGCTCGCCAAAAAGCGAGTCCGCGGCTACATGCCCCAACCGCTCTCCTGGCCTCTGAAGGCGTGCCTGCCTGATATTGAGTTCGTTCGGACTCTATGCGGCGGGTCGCCATGTTCGGTGGAGCGGTGGGCTGACGCCAGACGCGTCCGATTGGCTCAAAGATAGCCGCACCCCTCAGTAGTGTAACACCACGACGACACTGCAGGTAACGTCAGCGGGTTTCTTTGCCCCGACGCCAGTGTTGCGATCTCGCTATTCGGCGTCAAAAAATAAGTTCGCTTCCATGCGCAGCCTTGCTCTGCGCTTCCGCGGAATCTTTCGCAGCCGCGATCCGGGCAAGCGCGACAGCTGAATTGGCGATGCCGTTAACTCGGGTTTGGTCGCTATTGAGCGGTTCGCACGCGTCCTGCAGCGCGATCTTGACGCTGTCTACAACCCCATCGAACTGTCGTGGAGCAACGGCCAGGCGGGGGGCCAAATCAACCGCCTGAACACAATCAAGCGTGCGATGTATGGCAGAGCTGGCCCGGAGCTGCTCAGGGCACGCATGCTGCCACTCGACCAAAATCGCCACCACACGAAGTGAGGAAGACCCCTTTTAACTGCCAAGCGACACCAGTGTGAGCACGTATTACTAGTCACTCGCACGGGTCGAACGAGGCATGGTGCCACTACATAGAGCGAGCTCACACGCTCACAGCCCCGGAGGGATCGTTCTTGCCGCGGTCGCCGGCATGGACGAAGCCGGCGCGCCATTGGGACCCCCGGGGCTGGTAGGCGGACCGGCATCAGGCTGTTTCAGGCCAGCGTGTAGGCCGTTTTCACTGTCGTGTAGAACTCCGCGGCGTAACGGCCCTGCTCGCGGGGCCCGAAGCTCGATCCCTTGCGACCGCCGAACGGTACATGAAAGTCGACGCCGCCAGTGGGCAGATTGACAAATATCATGCCGGCCTCGGCATTGCGCTTATAGTGCGTCGCGTGTTTCAGGCTGGCGGTGCAGATCCCTGAGGATAGGCCGAATGGCGTGTCGTTTGCGGTCTCCAGCGCCTCTTCATAATCCTTGACGCGAATTACCGCCGCGACGGGACCGAAAATCTCTTCGCGGCTGATGCGCATATTGTTGGTCGCCTCAGTGAACAGGGCGGGCTGCAAGTAGAAGCCGGGCGTCTCACGGTTCAGCCTTTCGCCACCACACACCAGCTTAGCGCCCTCCTCACGGCCAATGGCGATATACTTCTCGTCCTGGCTGAGTTGATTCTCGTCCACTACCGGACCGATCTGCGTCCCCGCCTTGAGCGCGTCGTCGATGACGAGGCTCTTAAGCTTTTCGGTGACTGCCGAGACGAAGCGATCGTGAATGTTTTCGGTGACGATCAGCCGTGAGGAAGCCGTGCAGCGCTGGCCAGTCAAGAAGAATGCACCGTTGACGGCGCAGTCGACCGCCACATCGAGGTCCGCATCATCGAGCACGACCAGCGGATTCTTGCCGCCCATCTCGAGTTGGAACTTCCTGCCATATTCGACGCAGGAAGCCGCCACGCGCCGACCGATCTCCAGCGAGCCGGTGAAGCTTATAGCATCTATGTCGGGGCTATCGAGCATCGTCTGGCCGACGACTGAACCACGGCCCATTACGAGATTGAGTACACCCTTTGGCAGGCCTGCGCGGTGCAGAATATCAACGATCTCCCAAGCGCAGCCGGGAGTGAGATCAGCCGGCTTGAATACTACGGTGTTGCCGTAGCAAAGCGCCGGCGCGATTTTCCACGCCGGAATGGCGATTGGGAAGTTCCACGGCGTGATGATGGCGATTACGCCGACCGGCTCACGCGTCACGTCCACTCCGACGCCCGGACGCACAGAGGGCAACGTTTCGCCGGCCAGCCGGAGCGTTTCGCCCGCGAAGAAATCGAAGACTTGGGCCGCACGAATCGTTTCGCCGACCCCCTCGGCCAGTGATTTGCCTTCCTCGCGCGACAAAAGTCGACCGAGTTCGTCCTTGCGGGCCAGAATTTCGTCGGCCGCCTTGCGCAAAACGGCGTGGCGCTCCAAGGGGCTCGTGCGCGACCATTTCGGGAATGTACGCTTGGCGGCGGCGATCGCAGCTTGGGCGTCTGCTCGCGTAGCGCGCGCATAGGTGCCGACGATGTCGTTGGTGTTGGAGGGGTTAATGTTGGGCGCGGCTTCGCCTTCGACCCAAGCTCCATCAATCAGGTTAGCATGCAAGGTGGTCATGGCGGGGCGGGTTCTCCATATCGATTTTACGGGATTGCGGACCATGTCGGGGAGGCTCCGGACTCATGACCCAGAGCGTTCTCGGAAGCACGTGACCATCGGATCGCTCAAATTATCCAAGTATTTTTTCAAGTCGTTCTTCTTTATCTTTCCATTCGGAGCGATCGGCAAATTTTGCATAACAATAATCTGCTGCGGCAACTTGTACTGGGCAAGACGGCTTTTCAGAAAGGACTTAATGTCATCCGTCTCGCAACGCCTTTCAGGCAACATTTCCACGAAGGCTATAATTTCCTCATTTCCCTCAACAGGACGACCGACCACGGCGGAGTTAAGAATGCTGGGATGCGCATTTAGGGCGGCTTCGACTTCCGGAGGATAGACATTGAAGCCAGAGCGAATGATCAATTCCTTCGATCGACCTTGAATGACTAATTCGCCCCGATCGTTGCGGCTGACGATATCGCCAGTATGAAGATAGCCGTCCTCGTCAATAACTTCGGCGGTCGCTTTCGGTTGGCGATAGTATCCCAACATCACATTGGGACCTCTAACTAGCAATTCTCCCGGCTGGCCCTCTGGGACATCCAGACCGTCAGGTCCGACGATCCTGATCTCAACCCCTTGTATCGGTGGACCAATGTTGACCTCGTCGCTACCCATCGAATAACGCGACCGGCTGATCGTCGGCGATGTTTCCGTCAATCCGTATCCGTTTTGCAGAACTACGCCGAACAGCCGTTCGACATTCTTACGCAAAGACAGATCGAGCGGCGCGGTGCCCGTGTAGGCGTACCGGAGGTTGTTAGGCGTGAGCTTTTCCCCAGTCTGTTCGACATGTGCCACCACCCGGGTCAGCATGGCAGGAACGGCGTTGAAAATCGTCAGCTCTCCGCTGCGAACAGCATCCAGCGCTTCTTGTAATGAAAATCGCGGCATAATTTTCATGCGCGCGCCGGCGTACAACATGCCTTGCATCAACACGAGCCCGTACGAATGAGATATCGGCATGACACACAAGGCGACATCGTCGCGAGAAAGAGTTTGTGTTCGTCTTCCCCTGCTTGAGACGAAAGTCAGATTGCGATGGCTCAGCATAACCCCCTTGGGGCGCCCCGTGGTTCCAGTAGTGTAGACTAGAACGGCGACTTGCTCTGCGGATCCTTCGTGTACTTCTTCCGGCGCGCTGTTCTCATTTAACGGACCGATCGTCACGGCGCCAATGCCAGTAAAGAGCCGCACATCAGCATTATCGTCACCCGCATCTGTTGCAGACACGTTGGGATGGGTGCGAAATATACGCCGCGGCTGGCAATCCTCCTCTATAAGAGCAAGTTCATGCTTGCTGAGCCGGGCGTTTGCTAGCACCGCCCATGCATCCAACCGGCTAGCAGCGTACATTAGAACGATAGCCCCGATCGAGTTTTCGCAAACGATCATCATCCGATCACCCGGCCGAATCCCTAGTTCCCGCAGTTCACTAGAGACAGCTTCGACAGTGTCAATCAGCCGGCGGTAGGACCAATCAATCCCGTTTTCGTCTGTAAAGGCGACGCGGGACTCACCGAACGTCGCGCCTTCCTCCAAGATCATATGAATGCGACGAGGCAGTTCGGCCGAAAAATCCATCTCAATTTCCCCAGATCCTGATAGTTTCAGCGCGGCTATTGGTATATCCAATTTGGTCATCCAATTCCTCGGCTGTCAAGTAGATAATCAATCCATCAGCCGGATTCGTGGCCCGATATAGTAGGTGACTTCAAACGGCTTTACGGTCGCTCAGAATTGTTCAAGATCCTGAGCTAGCCCCGCAGGGAGAACCGCTGCCTCAAGTGCCGCTACGCGGCGCAGGCGCGACGAACAGATCGCCGCGCCTGACGCCTGGGAGGATTTGTGTGATTGTTACGAGCTTCCGTTCTTTCCGAACATGTTCTTCCAAGCCTCGGTGCCCGGCTTAGCTTCCCATCGTTTGCTGTCGGACAACGTATCTATGCCCGCCCGAACCCCCGGACGGTCTTTGATCGCTTGGTACCATCGATCAATGTTCGGGTACTCCGACAAGTCGCGTCGATGCAATTTTCGGGTGCGAACCCAAGGGAATGTGCTGATATCAGCGATCGAATACTCGCCGGCAAGATATTCATGTTGGCCAAGGCGTTTTTCGAGAATGTTGTATATTCGACCAACTTCCCGGTCGTAACGTTCAATGGCGTAATCTATCTTCTCATCCGCATACACCATGAAGTGGTGTGCTTGGCCCAGCATTGGACCCATTGTCGAATTCTGGAAGACAAGCCACTTTAGCGTTTCATAGCGTTTTTCAGGATCCTGAGAAAGGAATTTTCCTGATTTTTCCGCAAGATAGATCAGTACAACCGCGGATTCAAAAACCGCATAAGGTTTGTTGTGCGGGCCATCGTGATCCACGATGGCCGGCACCTTGTTGTTTGGATTGATCTTCAGGAAGTCCGGATTAAACTGCTCTCCTGCCGTTATATCAACCGGAATTACACGGTACTCCAAGTCCAACTCTGCAAGCATTATAGCGGCTTTATACCCGTTGGGGGTTGGCCAGAAGTATAGATCAATCATCGCTGAAGAAATCCCTATCCGACGATCTTCAATCCTGCCGGCTTGTCAACAAGCAGGCCAGGGTTCAACATCCAATTTGGGTCGAGTTCGGTTTTCGCAGCCGCCAGCACACGGCGGAACAATGGATCGACCTCCTTGTCGTACCAAGGACGGAACGACTTGCCTACGGCATGATGGTGCGTGATGGTTGCGCCGAGCTCAATTAGCGCATTCGACGCCACATCGTGGAGCATCGAATAGGCTTCAAGGCTGTTGTCATGTGTCGAAGGAGCCATGATCGAATAGTACGGAGCGGGACCGTCCGGATACAGGAAGGAAAACCTGCGGCAGACAATACCGCCACCAAGGTGCTCCTTCTGGGCCGCCCTCACGCGACGCATGATCTCGGTGTCAACTTCTTCGAACCGATCCCAAGTGTAGGCGGTTTCGAACGTGAAGCTGACGATTCCCATCGCTGCGCGCGTATGCATCAGCCGGGGCAAGTATCTGAACTGATGCCGCCAGTTACCTTGCGGCCCGCTGCGGCTGGTCTCCAGCGCGTTGTCCGCAGTTCCCGCGCGCTGCTTCACGACGCCACCGAAGTCCTTGCAGATTTCGAGACCACGCTCGAGCCATGCGTCCACCGGATGGTCAGCGGATTCGAAGCCCAGCAGCAAGACCGAATCGGTGCCGTCCCCGGCGCCGTAGAATTTGGCGTCCTGCTCGTCCAGATAGCGGCAGTTCGCCGGGAACAGTCCCGCTTGGGTGATCTGACGGACGGCCTTGGCACCCTCATAGAACGTCTTGAAGGAGATGGAGGCATTCGCACGGAATTTCACACGTCCCTGAAGACGCATCCACGCATCCGTGATGATGCCCATCGTGCCTTCCGACCCGATGAACAGGCGATCCGGATTGGGTCCCGCACCGGAGCCTGGCAGCCGGCGGTTCTGGATCGTTCCCGCTGGCGTGACCACCCGTAGGCTTTCCACCATGTCGTCGATATGCGTGAGATGGGTCGCATAATGGCCGGACGAGCGGGTTGCGATCCAGCCGCCCAGCGACGAGAACTCCCACGATTGGGGAATATGGCGCAGGGTGAGACCGTGCGGCTTCAGTTGTTCTTCCAGAGCCGGCCCGAGAATGCCTGCCTGTATCCGCGCGCAGCGTGACACGGGGTCGATTTCGAGAATCTGGTTGAGGTTGCCCAGGTCGATGACGACGACGCCGGGAAAGGCGTCGCGCTCGGGGCCCCAGAAGCCGCCGGTGACGCTCGAACCACCGCCATACGGTATGCATGCATAGCCATTTTCCCCACACCAGTCGAAGATGGCGGCGATGTCTTCTTCGTCGCGCGGATAGGCCACGACGTCCGGGGCCTTTTTGAAATCGCGCCTGTAGATAAGGGTCATGTCCTTGAAACCCTTACCGTACGTATGAACAATTCTGTCCCATTTTTCAGAGGTACAGAAATCCTCCAGAGTACGTGGGATCTTTATGCGCGACGGGTAAAGTTCAATCTCATCGAGAGTCGGGTCTGACAGAACTTTGATATCCTTAATTCCGAGCCGCTGCTCCACGCGTTCTCGCATGATACGGATTTCGTCCTGGGAATTGTCTTCCCCTTCATATCCCCACGTCCAGAATTTCCTACGCGTGCCATAGTAGCCGCTCTTTTCCTTCGCCACGGCGCTTCCTCCTTCGAGATTTTCAACGTCCAACCATCCAGGTGCGCATACGTTCGGGAAACATCGCGATCTGGTTCGACCAAATTGGCATATCCAGTTCTGGCAGTCAATGGGTTTTGGAGTAGATCGCGCCCTGAACTGCGCCATCGCTATCCTTGATGTATCTGGTCGGCACGGTCCTTTCGGCAGTAGCACACGTTGATCGCGCCTTGGCCGGTATTGGACAGCCCTCCACGGGCTGAAAGTGACGGGCTTCCAAACAGAACTTGCCTTCGGGATGAGCGAACGGCGGGCGTGTAAAGACATCGGCTGCCGCCGCATGACGGTTCGCTACAGACCAGCCGTCCCGACGACCGCGACGTTCGCGGGAGGATGAAGGCGATAGCGCAGGAGGGTTCGGTTACAGCGACTCCTCGTGATGCTGAGGCGGTAAGGGCTCGTCGTGAACCGCAAGAAATTGTTCCGGCTCTACGGATAGGAGAAGTTCACCGGTGGCGCAGGCGTGGCGACCGCAAGCGGGCGATCAGCAGCAGGGCGCCGATGCTGGTGCCGCTGCGCCCCGACGAGAGCTGGACTTCGTGTCGGACCAGCTTACCGACGGCCGATGCGATAACGTGAAGAATCTTTCGCACTTTCAGATTTGACGGCTTCTTCTACAGTGACGGAAGGAGCGCAAGGATGGATTACGAAAAGGATGCGGGCGTGGGTGAGGTGATCCGGATCGACGAAGCGCAAATCAAGGATCACCTTGCCGCGATGGTGCGCGGGACGGTCGAGGAGGCGCTATCGACGGAGTGAGAGTTCGGTCGAGAGGCGGCTCGATGATGGCCGTCTCGAAAATCTGGCGGCGCAGCTTCGGCACCTTCAGCGTCACCTCGCCAGCCTGTGCAGTGCCCGCTCGTAGCTGCCGGCCCGCGTGTCCTGGCTGCCTTCATTGCGTTCATAGCGCCCTGCGCCACACAAGCGGTCCGCCTCCGCGTCGAGCAGCGCATTCAGCGATGTCGGCTTTGAGCGCGAGCGGCACGCCGACCGTTATCTGAAGCCGCCGGAAGAAATGGCGCGGCTCTTTCCCCCCTTTACACGGAAGCTTTGGCGCGGACGATCGAGATCGTAGAGCACTGCAGGTACTCGCTCGAAGAGCTCGTCTATCAATATCTCGAAGAGGCAGCTGATCGAGATGTATCTGGCCGGTGTCTCGGTGCGGCGCGTGGAGGACATCACCGAGGCGCTGTGAGGCACGCGGGTCGAGAAGATCGAGGAATGGCGAAACCGCGCCGATCGAGGGCGATCACCCCTATCTCTATCTCGACGGCATCGTGATGAAGCGGACCTGGGCGGGCGAGGTGCGCAACGTCTCGCTGCCGGTGGCCAGCGCCGTCAATTCCGAGGGTTACCGGCATCTGCGAAGGCGCCAAGGAGGACAAGTCCGGCTGGTCGGCGTCTTGCGCCACCGACCGCGGCTTGAGCGGCGTGCAACTGATCATCTCGGACGCTTGCCGCGGCCTAGTGGAAAGCGTCGCCGACTATCTGTCCGAGGCGCGCTGGCAGCGCTGCATGGTGCATTTTACCGGAACGTGTTCAGCCACGTGTCAAAGACCAAGGTGCGTGAAATCAGCCATATGCTCAAGGCGATCCATGCCCAGGAAAGCCGAGAAGCAGCGCAGGAGAAGGCTGCCATGATCATCGAGGACCTACGCCGGCAAAAGCTCGGGAAAGCGGCCGAGTTGATGGAGGCGCATATCGATGAGCCCCTGACTTTCTACCTTCCCCGACAGCCATTGGCTCAAGATCAGGACCAACAATCCGCTGAAGCGGATCATGAAAGAAATCCGACGGCGCACCCGCGTCGTGGGGGCATTCCCGGACGGGCAGAGCTGCCTGAACCTGGCCGCCGCCCGGCTGAGGCATATTGCCGGCAGTCAGTGGTCGACGCGCAAATATATGAACATGGATCCGCTCTACGCGGAGCAGACCTCAACCCACGGAGCCGTCGCTTAAGAAAAAGTGCGAAAGGTTCTGGACACTACCGCCGCCGCTTCCGTATCCTCGCCGTCGTCGACGACTGCAGACTGCACGAGGGAATGCCTGGCGCTACCGGTCGATACGTGGTTGTCCGGCATGCGGGTTGCCCGCGAGTTGGACAGGCTCGTCGCCGAACGCGGCCGGCCGAGGATGATCGTCAGCTATGGCAGCGAGCTCACCTTGAACGCCATCCTCGCCTGGGCGGATCAGAACCGCGTCGAATCGTCGAATGGCACTACATCGCTCCGGGCAAGCCGATGCAGAACGTAAGCGGCAAGCTGAGGCCGTTCAGACGGCGTAGTTCCACGGCATGAGCGCGTCGATTTCGCTGCTCGGCCAGCCGTTGGCAATGCGCTCGAGGGTCTGAGTGAGCCAGGCAAGCGGATCGATATTGTTCATCTTCGCCGTCTGCAGCAGCGTCGCGATGGTTGCCCAGGTCCGTCCCCCGCCATCGCTGCCAGCAAAGAGTGAGTTCTTTCTGGTAATCGCTTGGGGCCGGATTGCTCGCTCGACGATGTTGGAGTCGAGCTCGATCCGGCCGTCGGTCAGGAAGCGCTCGAAGATGGCGCGACGCGAGATGGCATAGCGGAGCGCCTCAGCCAGTTTCGATTTGTCGGAGACCCGCTGCAGGGTCTTCTGCCAAAGCGCGAAGAGGTCCGCGACGATCGCCGCGGAGGCCTCCTGACGCGCCGCGACACGGGCGTCAGGGCTTTTGCCGCGGATGGTCTCCTCAATCCGCCAGAGCTTCGCCATCCGCTCGACCGTCGTCGTTGCGATCTCGGAGCTTTTACCGACATGCAGCTCATAGAACTTGCGCCGACTGTGTGACCAGCAGCCAGCCAACGTGACGCCGTCATTGCCGCCATCGGAGCGGACCAGCTTGTTATAGGCGGCATAGCCGTCGACTTGCAGGATGCCGCGGTAGCCCTTGAGATGGCGGGCAACGCATTCGCCAGCCCGACTGTCCTCAAAGCGATAGACGACCATGGGCGGACCGCTGCCACCAAATGGTCGGTCATCTCTGGCATAGGCCCATAGATAGGCTGTCTTCGTCGATCCGGAGCCGGGAGCGAGCGTCGGCAAGGTGGTTTCGTCGGCGAAGATCCGTTCGGCCTTCTTGATCTCATCGAAGAGGTAGTCGGCGAGGATCTCCAGCTCAAACCCGAGTTTGCCCATCCATTGGGCCATCAGCTTGCGATCGAGCTCGACCTTATCGCGGGCGTAGATCGCCTCCTGTCGGTAGAGCGGCAGGCCATCGGCATACTTGGAGACGGCAATCTGCGCCAGAAGCGCTTCCGTCGGAATGCCGCTCTCGATGATGCGTGCCGGCGCCGGCGCCTGGATGACGCCGTCCTCATTTTTGAAGGCATACTTCGGCCGGCGGGTGACGATGACGCGGAACTTCGCCGGCATGACATCCAGCCGCTCCGAGACGTCCTCGCCGATCAGCACCTTTTGCTTGCCGGCATGCTCCGGCAGCTCCTCCGGCTCTATCACGACTTCGACCCGCTCCAGATGCGGTGCGAAGCCCTTGCGTGGCCGCGGCGGACGTTTGCCTTCTGGGCGCTCGCGGCCCTTGCTGACCCGTGCCTTGATCGCGGCAATGCCGGTCTCGATTTCCTCGAAGACAAAGGCCTGCTGCTCGTCGTCGGTGCTTGGGGAGCCGAGCTTTTCCGATCGCCGGCCGAAGCGGGCGCGATCGAAGGCTTTCAGGATCTGCGTCAGCCGCTCGATGCGCTCATCGGCATCGGCGTTTCGCGCCTTGAGATCAGCGACCTCGCTCTCCAGGGCGTCGGTCCGCGCCGCCTTTTCGGCCATGGCAAGCACCATGGCTTTCAGCGCTTCTACGTCATCCGGGAGGTTGAGATCGGGCGGCGTCATCGGTTCGACCAGAGCACATGTTGCTCCGGTTTTCCTGCCCTTTCAGGCCGCTGATTCACTTCGCCGCAGGGCTTTTACCCAACAATTTCCGGCGGCTTCACCGGCACAGATCGAACCCGCTTCCAGTCCATGCCATCGATGAGCGCCAGAAGCTGGGCATGGTTGAGCTGAACCCGGTTATGACCGATGCGGGGCCAGCAGAACTGCGATTTTTCCAACCGCTTGGCATAAAGGCAGACGCCGGAGCCGTCCCACCAGACGATCTTCACTCTATCCGCTCGTTTGGCCCGGAAGACATATAGCGCACCGTTGAACGGATCACTGCCGGCGTCACGTACCAGCGACAGCAAGCTGTCCGGCCCCTTGCGGAAGTCGACCGGATGACTGGCCAGGAACACCTTCACGCCGGAGGGGATCATGCCGAGCGCGCCGCCCGGATCACCCGCTGCAAGTGCTCCTCACTGACGTCAGCGCGAGCACGCACGATCACGTCGCCAATGACAACCTCGATCACCGCTTCGCCAGTAGACGCCGCGGCTATCTCACAACGCGCCGGTTCCGTGGAAACCTTCCGTGCGTCTAAGACCGCACGACGCCAGCCAAAGAGCTGCGACGGGTGAATGCCGAGCCGATGCGCAATCGCCGAGACGCTCGCGCCTGGCTCCAATGCCTCCGCCACCGCCCGTGCCTTGAACTCGTCCGACCAGCGTCGGCGAAGCTGCCGCGGCGCACCCTCAAGGCGCTCGGCAACGGCTTCGATCATATGGAAGGTTCTAGTTCCAGAACTAGGCGCAGACATAGAAGCTCACAGCAGCTCATCGTGTCCGCTACCAATATCCGACCGCTCACCCCTTCCGCCAGACGGGGTCTGCTTGCCGCTTACTGCAGAACGGCTTCATCGAGAGCTTCATGTATAGATGGCCCCGCAGGCGCAAGCGCTTTAAGACATATCGCGTTCGGCGGGTGCGTTCATGTATTCGGCCTATTCATGCGATCGTTACATAGTCGTTGCCCTGATGGAGATCGTGTCTGCTCAGCCGCATTTAGGTAACGCCAGAGGAATCCGATTTGCTACAAAATGCGTTAACGAACGCAGCGCCTGGTGGCCGTCCGCATCGTGACAAGTTCTTCCGCCGCAGTTGGATGAAGAGCCATCGTTGCATCGAAGTCCTCCTTTACGGCTTTCATTCTTATCGCAATCGCAACTGCCTGGATGATCTCCGCAGCGCCAGATCCGACAATATGGCAGCCGACGACCCTCCCGGAATCGGCATCCACGACGAGTTTCATCATCATTCGTTCGGAGCTGTGGGAGAGGGCAACCTTCATCGGCCGGAAATCCGTTTTGTAGATGTCCACCCTTTCAAACCGGGCACAGGCTTGTGCCTCCGATAGTCCAACTGATCCGACTTCCGGACGCGAGAAAACCGCAGTCGGGATATCCGTATAGTCGACCTGCGTGGGACGCTTGCCAAATACCGAATCTGCAAAGGCCTGCGCTTCGCGCACGGCTACAGGGGTAAGGTTGACGCGATTTGTCACGTCGCCGACCGCATAGATATGGGGCACATTGGTCTGCGAGTTCTCGTTGACCGCGACGCCGCCGCTGTCAGCACTTAGCGCAACGCCAGATTTCTGGAGATTTAGGCCTTGAGTGTTGGGCTTTCGTCCGATCGCAAACATGACTTGGTCGGCGACGAGCTGTTCAGCGTTTGAAAGACTAGCTTTCAATACGCCACTGCTTTCGTCCATCCTGTCGACTCTTTTGATCCGGCAGTCAGTGACAATCCTAATCTCCTGCTGCTCCAGAGCATCCCGAACATGTGTCCTTATGTCTTGATCGAAACCGCGCAGGATGTTGTCGCTCCGACAAACCAAAGTCACTTTCGAACCGAGACCGGCAAATATGCATGCGAACTCAACCGCGATGTAGCCTCCTCCTTGAATTATGATCCGTCTCGGCAATTCACGAAGCTCAAAGACCTTATCTGAGGAGATGACATGCTCGAGGCCTGGTAAAACTTCCCCATGGTTGGGCGTGCTGCCTGTGGCAATCAATATATTACGAGCGCGCACAGTTTCCCCATTGGAAAGACGCAAGGTGCGCGCATCCTGAAACGTCGCGCGCTCTTTTACCAGGCGCGCTCCCGACTTTTCAATCGCCGACGTATATGCGGCTTCGAGACGGGAGACTTCCCTGTCTCTATTTCCCGTCAATACTCCCCAATCGAATTTCGCTGGGGGAATCGACCATCCGAAGCCCGCCGCGTTCCCGATCTCTTTCTGGAAATCTGAAGCATAAACCATCAGCTTTTTGGGCACGCAGCCACGGATGACGCAGGTCCCGCCAACCCGATCTCCTTCAGCAACAATGACCTTGGCCCCATAGCTAGCAGCAACCCGCGCCGCGCGGACCCCGCCTGAACCACCACCAATTACTGCCAGATCAACATCAAAATCAGCCATCGTACCCTGCGAGTTCAAAAGCTACGAAAACGGTTTGGGCGCTTTCGCACCGTTACAGCGTTCCGCGGACGGTAAACGGAGGCTTTCAGGAGGAGGGCGGGCGGCGCCCATGCGCGTCATGCGCAAGCATCTGCCCAGCGATCGGGTACTCAGGCGAAAAGCTTTCACCGTGAATAAGTTCGTCAGCGATTTTCTCGGCCATCGCCATAATGGGCAGGTTTGTATTGCCGCTTAGAAGCGTTGGCATCACCGAACCGTCGACGACCCGCAGACCATCAAGACCGCGGACTTTCATGCTCGGGTCCACGACCGATGCATCATCAGCACCCATGCGACAGGTCCCAACGGGATGATATACCGTCTCGGCCCGCGCTCGCACGAAAGTCTCCAGCGAGGAGAGATTGCCAAAGGCTTCCGCATCGATCGGGCGTTTTACGAAGTTCTTGAGTGGTCCGCACATCATCATATCGCACATATCGCGCACGCCATCTCTCAGACTCGCGAGGTCCGCATGCTCGGACCCAAGACGCGGGTCGATTGCTGGTGGAATGGCGGGGTCCCCGCTTCGCAATCTCACCGTACCGCGACTTTGTGGCCTGAGCTGACATACGCGAACAGCGAAGCCGTGAGCGATACGCTCGCCGGGCGGCGGATTGCGGAGAACGTTAGCAAAGTGCGCCTGCCACTCCGGCAACGGCGACGATCGGTCGGGGCCCCAAAACGCCCCCGCCTCCACGGCCTGTGAAGCGGCCGGCCCATCGCCTTTGAGAATGTATCGAGCACCGGCCATCCCGCCTTTCAGGAGGCCCATATAGGGGGTCAACGTCGTCGGCTGCGATGCCTCGAAGCGAACCGCGCAGTCGAGATGGTCCTGAAGATTCTCTCCCACACCCGGGAGGTGGTGAACCGGTTTAATGCCGAGAGACCGCATATGATCAGCAGGCCCGATACCCGACAACATCAAAAGCTGCGGCGAACCGATTGCGCCTGCCGTCAGCAGAACTTCTCGATCACAGTTGATTGTCCTCTCGCGGCCATTCTGAACCACGATCACGCCACTGGCAGAACCTCCTTCAACGTTGATGCGACGAACATGACAATTTGGCAGGATGGTGAGGTTTGGGCGTCCCTTGGCGCGTTCTAAGTACTTGAATGCGCCGGACCGCTTTCCATGTGCTATCGTAAGTTCGTAGAAGCCCGCGCCTATCTGCGACGACCCGTTGAATCCATTGTTCTCAGGCAAACCTGCAGCGACGAGACTGTCGACAAACGCCTGCGTGGTCGAGCGCCGTGGCCCGAAGGAAAGCTTGATGGGTCCGCTGTGCCCGCGCGTTCCATTATCAGGCTGAACAACCAGGCTAGCATCCTCAATCCTGCGCAAATAGGGGAGCATTGCGGAAAAGCTCCACTTAGGCATGCCCCGAGACGCCCATGAATCGTAGTCCCAAGGGTTGCAGCGGATCGCGATCATCGAATTGATTGATGACGACCCTCCAATAACCCTCCCCCTGGGAATATAGATCCGGCGATTGTCAAGATGTCGCTGCGGCTCAGTCCAAAAGCGCCAGTTGTACCGATCGCTCGTATAGAGGATCCTGATTCCGGCGGGCATATCGACAAACAGCGACTTCCCTCCGCCCGCCTCGATCAGCAAAACGCTCACATTGGCGTCTTCACTCAGGCGGGTGGCTAAAACACACCCGGCGGAACCTGCACCAATGATAATATAGTCGTAACTCGACATGGACCTTCTCCGGTCGGTGATGTTTTTCAAACGCAAGTCAAAAAGGCGGCCGATCTTCCGCCTTTACTTGACGGGATCATCCCTTCACCGCACCCGCCGACAACCCGGCGACGAAATACCGATAGCAGAAGATGAATATTAAGAACAAAGGTAGAGCTATCAGCGAGGCGCCGGCCAAGACTTCACCCCACCGCAAATCATGGGCGCCGAGCAACGATTCCAGAGCGACGGGAAGCGTCTTTCTCTGGTCGCTCATAATAAGTATCAGCGCGAACACATAGTCGGCCCAAGAAAGGAGGAAGGAGAAGATGGCGACAGTGATGAGCCCGGGAGCGGACAGCGGCAAGACGACCTTGATGAACGCTTCGAATTGAGAGCAGCCGTCAACCATCGCGGCCTCCTCAAGGTCGAACGGCATTGACTTAAAGAACCCCCAGAGCAACCAGACCGCTAGCGGCAGTGAAATTGCAAGATGTGCGATCAACAGCCCCCACAGTGTGTCGGTGAGGCCGATTGTGCGGAAAGTTGCCGCCATCGGGATCGCCAGCATGAGGGGTGGGAACATGTAGGCAAAAAGCATCGATGCCACGAGCATAGTCTTGCCCCGAAAACGCAGCCGGGTGGCGCCATAAGCGACAAATGCCGACAGCATGAGGGAGACGGTAATCGTCGCAACCGCCATTAGAGCGCTATTCAGAAAATTGACGACATAGTTCGTCTGCCGGAATAGGGAAATGTATGACGTCAGGTCCGGTGGCCAGAATACCAGAGATGTGTCGAGGAAAAGTCGTTCCGAAGGCCTCAGGCTTGAAATTATCATCCAGTATATCGGAAAGAACGAATACAGGCAGATAACGAGTACTGTTACATAGAGTGCAACTTTTCCTGACAGCCTTTTAAATAGTCTCCAGAAGGTGCTGTCCTGAACCCTGCTCCCGTGTTGCAGCGACGATTTCGGACGAATCGGCTCGCGCTCTGGTATCTGCGGGCGGGAATCAATGGGCAATCGCTCTACATGGCTATTCATTGTTATCTCCCTTGCTTTGCATCGTCGATGGGGAATAGGCGCAGATAGATGAGAATGACGCCTGAGAGAATAAGGAAGGAGATCGTTGCCACAGCGGCGCCCCCGCCCAGATTGTACTCCAGAAACGACTTCCTATAGGCCAAGGTAGGCAAGGTCTCTGTCTGGTTCAGCGGCCCGCCTTTCGTCAAAAGCCATATCACATCGAACTTGTTGAACATCCAGATGCCGCGCAGAAGGATGACCACGATCAGAACCGAGCGTAAGCCCGGTATCGTGATGTGCCAGAATTGCCGCCAGGCTCCCGCGCCATCGACGCGCGCGGCTTCATAAAGTTGCGTTGGGATCGTCTGCAAACCGGCAAGAACACAGGTTACGACAAAAGGTGTCCACAACCACACGCTAACGAGGACGATTGTGCCTTTGGCCGTGAAGGCATGAGAACTCCAATCGAGCATTCCGACACCGATGGATGCGAGAGCGCTCTTGAGCAATCCGTAATTTGGCTCGAGAATCCATTGGGCTACCAGGCAGGCGACAACGGTCGGCAGGAAGTACGGAAGAATGGCGATCGCGCGTACAACCGTCTGGCCAAGAAAGCGCTTGTTAAGCACCATCGCTATGCCGACGCCCAGAACAACCTGCAGGACAATTGACGTAATCGCGATTGTGAGGCCGTTCGTCAACGAATTCCAGAAAAGAGGATCTCGCAATACCTTGCTGTAGTTGCTCAGGCCGGCCCACTGAGGTTCGCCGATAAACGAACTTGCCGAATAGAATGATAGCATAACCGCGTAAATTAACGGGGCGCCAATAATAATTGCAAGCAGTGATATACTGCCTATAAACAACGTAACAATTCGCCGGTCCTGAACCATAAGAATCATCCTTTGGACGAACGATCGGGGCGGCAGAGACCACCCCGATCTGCAATTAGATGAGGGAGCGAATGCGTTGCGCGGCCGCGGCGACGCAATCAGCAGACGAGGTGTTGCCGAGGACTTTCTGCTGGAGCATCTCCGGCATGACATTTGCGTTGAACACGTTACAAGCACGCATGTCGATGGAAGGGCCGCTGGTGTCAATCGCCGTGATGGTAACGCCGTCCCCCTCGATGAAGGACTTCATCTGCATCATCGTTTCCCAATGCTTCTTGATCATGGGATGGCTCTTCCACCGCTCATTTTCGTAGATATCCAAGCGAGACGGATGGTTGTTCATCCATGCGGAAAGCAACCAATCCACGTAGTGCTCGTCAGCGAACCACTGTAGGAATTTGACTGCCTCCTCGCTCTGCTTCGTCTTGAAGACGCAGAAGCCGTCAAAGGCATAGGAAAGCGCCTTCTGACCGCTGCTGCTGGGCGAGGCAAAGATGCCGTACTGATCTGCCAGCGCAGGATTTGTTGCCTCGAGGGATTCGACCAGGCGGCCTGAATAGAGCGTGTGAGCAGCCTTTCCGGTGGTGAAGAGACTCATTAGTTGAGCGTAGCCGACGGCGTTCATGCCGGGCGGCATGGTCTTATACAGCTCGCCATAAAGATCCAAAAAGCGCGTGGCACGATCGAGATTCTCGCCTTGGTCGAGAACGACATTCCAGTCTTTGTCAAAAAGCTGTGTGCCTTCCGCGAACATATTTCCAAAGCTCGCCCAATTCGTCGCGGAGTCGCTTGCCAGCGGTATGACGCAGCCGCCAACATCAACATTTCCACTATTATTGACGGTAAGCGCCTCGCAGTTCTTCAAGAAATCGCCCGACGTCTCCGGGACCTTCAGACCCTTCTGGGCGTAGAGGTCTTTCCTGTAGTAATTTACGACCAGATTGTAATCGAACGGATAGTACCAGTTCTCACCCTCATACTCCCAGGCAGCGCCTTTGCCCCAGTCGTACTTTTTTACCAGGTCGGTGACCGGCAGAAGAACGCCCGCCTGAACGAACTGCAAAATACCCGCAATGAAGCCGGCAGTCATAATATCGTATGACTGGCCAGCATTGATCGCCGCCATCGCTTTTTGCGTCGTACCGCTGATGGGAGTCGAATCTACAATTATTCTGACGCCGAATTTGCTTTCGTATTCGTCGCACGCCTTTTTAAGGGCAGCCTGACTGGCGACCGAAGTTTCTTGGTTGAGAAAACGAAGCGTGACGCCGGACTGGGCTCGCACGGCGGGCGCCGCCACGCTCGCTCCGACGACGGCCGCTGTTCCTAGAAAGTTACGGCGGGTCATGCCCGACAGGCCCGCCGCCATTCTTTTGTGACCTGGAATGTAGATGCTCATTTCATGCTCCTCCCATGTTAAGACGTCAGTTCAAGCCAAATTGACAAGAATTAATTCGCCCGTATCGAGTATAGTGGTGAATTTCTTCCTTTATGGCGCATCCAGAGATGCTTTCGTCAGCACGCGATACAGAGCATCCGTTGAAGTCGAATTCCGCGACCCACGGTCCAGGGGCGCAGTATCTCAATCTGACCCGGCGATCTCGCAGGGGTGGATCACGCACTTTCCTTCGCTCTGATTTTGCCACCCGTTTCCGCTATCCGGAGCGACGCACCGCTCGCGGACTCGAACAGGTGAAGCCGCTCACTCGGGAGGGCGATCGGGATTCTGTCACCGGCGCGGATTTCGTCGCGGCGCTCGACGACGGCACGCATCTTATGGCCGGCCAGCGTGCCCATGAGATAAGTCTGCGCTCCGATCTGCTCGACCAAGCTTACGCTCATCTCAAGCGGGGAATCGTTGGAGATGACGAGGTGCTCGGGCCGGATTCCAAGCGTCACGCTTTGTCCGTACTTGGCGAAGGTTTTATCTGGTATGCCTACCGATAGGTCTCCGGATCGCACTTCGAGCCGTCCGCTAGCGTCGACCAAATGCCCGTCGATCAGGTTCATTTCGGGCGAACCAATAAACCCAGCGACGAACGTGTTTGCAGGACGGTCATAGAGTTCGAGAGGTCTCCCAGCCTGCTGGATCACGCCATCGCGCATGATCACGATGCGGTCCCCGAGCGTCATTGCTTCGACTTGGTCATGTGTCACGAAGATCATCGTCGCCCGGAGCCGGGCATGGAGCGTCGTGATTTCTTCGCGCATCTTCACGCGCAGTTTCGCGTCGAGATTGGACAGCGGTTCGTCCAGAAGGAAAACATCGGGGTCCCGCACGAGCGCACGCCCAAGGGCGACACGCTGCATCTGACCGCCCGAGAGCTGTCGCGGCTTGCGGTCGAGCAGGGCTTCGAGATCTAGGCTGGCCGCCGCGGCCCTCACCCGCCGGTCAATCTCCTGCTTCGCTTCACCGCGCACCCGTAGGCCGAATGCCATGTTGTCGTAGACCGACTTCTGGGGATATAGCGCATAGTTCTGAAAGACCATCGCGACGTTGCGATCTTTCGGAGGCAGTCCGGTGACATCCCTCCCGCCGATTATGATAGCGCCTGAAGTGGTGTCGTCGAGGCCGGCGATCATCCGCAGTGTCGTCGATTTTCCGCATCCGGAAGGTCCGACAAAAACAATGAGCTCGCCATCCTCTATCTCCAGGCAGAAATCCTTGACGGCCCATGGGCCCTGGTCGCCACCAAACGACTTGGAGACATTTTGGAGCGATATTCGCGCCATGCAGCGTAACCTCCCTAAACGTGATGCCCTGTTGTGGGCTTCGCAGGCCATCCCTCCCGATGACCTACTTGTAGACCAAATTGGATAGACCAATCCCGCTGCTTCGTCAATGTCCCCCTTGATAGATTTTTTATGCACCCACAGGACGCGGGGCAAAATTATTGGATTGACCAATCTGGTATGTCCAGTTACGTTTCGCCATAGCTTCCATAGAGAGGCACGTTAATCGCAATGTGAGTGGTTGAGATGGCCGGACCGTTGAGTGGATACCAAGTTCTTGATCTATCGAGGATTCTAGCGGGCCCGTGGCTCGGGCAGCTTTTAGCCGATCTAGGGGCGACGGTCTGGAAGATCGAACGCCCCTTTACCGGCGACGACACCCGCCACTGGGGCCCACCGCATCTGGATGGAACGACCGAGAGCGCCTATTTCCTCAGCGCCAATCGCGGTAAGCATTCGATTTGCGTAGACATCGCCACGCAAGCCGGCGCTGACATCGTTCGATCTCTGGTCAAGAAGGCCGACGTTCTTATCGAGAACTACAAGGTCGGCGACATGAAGCGGTATGGGCTGGATTTTGAAACGCTCCGCCTCATCAAGCCGGACATAGTGTACTGCTCCATCACGGGATACGGCCAGACCGGCCCGATGAAGACCGTGGCCGGATACGACATGGCCATCCAAGCCATATCCGGGCTGATGAGCATCACGGGCGAGGCCGACGACAAACCCGGCGGCGGGCCCCAGAAGGTCGGCGTCCCAATTTCCGATCTCCTCACCGGAATGTACAGCGCAACGGGCGTGCTGTCGGCCTTACTGCATCGCGAGCGGACGGGCGAGGGCCAGCATATCGACATGGCGCTTCTCGATGTCCAGCTTGCCGCTCTGGCGAACCAGAATTTGAACTACCTGACCACCGGGAAACCGCCGCGGCGATATGGAAATGCTCATCCGAACATCGTGCCCTATCAGGTGTTCAGGTCGAGCAACGGGTCATTCGTCCTCGCGGTGGGGAACGACCAGCAGTTCAGGAAATTCTGCATGGCGTCCGGGCTGCAAGTCCTCTGCGATGACCCCCGTTTCACCACCAACACGGATCGCCTGGCGAACCGCGACGCTCTGGTCTCGATCCTGACCGAGCATCTTACCCAGGAAACGACGGAGTACTGGATCGCCCTTCTCGAACCCATCGGCGTACCATGCGCGTCGATCAACCGGCTCGACCAGGCATTCGCGCATCCGCAGGTCATCCATCGCCAATTGCAGATCAACCTTCCCCACACCACGGGCAAGACGGTGCCGCTCGTGGCCAATCCGATCAAATTCTCGCAAACGGAAATCGAGTATTCCATCAGTCCCCCGATGCTTGGGGAGCATACGAAGCACATCCTCAATTCAATCCTCGACATCGGCGATGATGAAATATCGCGGCTTGAGAAGGACAAGATTATCTATTGCGGATGACACAGGGCGGGCTGCGCGCGCCCTCGGTTGCGGTTGTCAGGCGTTCGACGTGCCAAGACTATCGCTGGCGAGCCGCCGCAGCGAGATATCGCGCTTCTCCTTCGCCCAGCGGATCTCCCGCGTGGAGCCCGGTAAACAGCTGCGATGCTCATAGGTCGCCTCATCGCGAGCCTGCGCATCTTTTGTGCCTCGATGAAGGCGGGTGCGAAGGAGCGTCTCGTTCTTCGATGCTTTCGATCAGACAGGTTTGAGCCAATGTCCAGAATTGCCATGCCCGCTCCCGACGCTGCGATCATCGCCCGCAAGCCCGAAATCGTCGCGGCGTTGAGGGCCGTCCTTCCCGCGGATGCGATCGTCTCGGACCCCGAGGAAACCCGCGCATATGAGTGCGACGCGCTGACCGCCTACCGATGTCCGCCGCTCGCCGTGGTTCTACCGTGCACTACCGAGCAGGTGGCGGCGGCGATGAAGATTTGCCACGATCTGCGTGTTCCGGTTATCCCGCGCGGTGCCGGCACGTCGCTGGCAGGCGGAGCGCTTCCGACTGCCGATAGCGTGGTCATCGGCACCATGCGGCTGCGGGCCGTTCTCGAGATAGATACCGCAAACCGTTTCATCAGGGTTCAGACGGGCGTCACCAACCTTTCCGTCAGCGCGGAGCTGGAGGCGGAAGGGTTTTTCTACGCACCGGACCCGTCGTCGCAGCTTGCGTGCACGATCGCCGGGAATATCGGGATGAATTCCGGCGGCGCCCACTGCCTGAAATACGGCGTCACCACGAACAACCTTCTCGGCGTCCGCATGGTGCTTGCCACCGGAGAGATCGTCCAGCTTGGCGGTCCCCATCTCGGCATGGCGGGTCTGGACATCCTGGGGCTTATCTGCGGCTCCGAAGGGCAACTCGCGATCGTGACCGAAGCGACGTTGCGCATCCTGCCGCGCCCCGAGGGCGCACGGCCGATGCTGATTGGCTTTGACAGCGCCGAAACGGCGGGCGAATGCGTGGCCCGCATCATTCGCTCCGGCCTCCTGCCGGTGGCGATCGAGTACATGGACGATGTCTGCCTGCGTGCGGTCGAGGCCTTTGCAAAAGTGGGCTATCCCGATTGCGCCGCCGTCCTGATCGTCGAGGTCGAGGGCTCGGAAGACGAAATCGCCGATCAGATCGAGCGCATCAAGGCAATCTCATCGGAACTGAACCCCGCCGAATTCCGCAGCAGCCGCAACGCCGACGAGTCGCTGGCGATATGGAAGGGCCGCAAATCGGCCTTCGGGGCGATGGGCCGCTTAGGCGACTATCTGTGCCTCGACGGCACGGTGCCGGTTTCGAAGCTGCCCCACACCCTGAAACGGATCGGCGAGCTCTCAAAGGAACACGGGCTTGAGGTCGCCAATGTCTTTCATGCCGGCGACGGAAACATGCACCCCCTGATCTTGTTCGACGCCAACAAGCCCGGCGACCTCGAGCGAGCCGAATCCTTCGGAAGCGACATTCTTCGCTTGTGCGTGGACATGGGCGGCTGCCTCACTGGCGAACACGGCGTGGGGATCGAAAAACGCGACCTTATGACGAAGCAATATGCGCCGGACGACATGGCGATCCAGATGGAGATCAAGGGGGCGCTCGATCCTCATTGGCTGCTGAATCCGGCGAAGGTCTTCCCTCTCGAGATCAGCCAGCCTCATCGGGAGGCGGCGAAAAGGGTATGACGGAGGGGACGGAAAGCCGGGGCGCCGATGCGGCGGTTCCAGTGAGCGAAGCCGAGCTGGCGGCACTCGTCGCGGACAGCTTCCGGCAGAAGCGGAAACTCCATATTTGCGGAGGTGGCACCCAGAGCCGCGCCTCCGTTGCGGCAGATTCGGTTCTGACGACACGCGAGATTGGCGGGATCGTCGCCTACGAGCCGGGCGCACTGACCCTGATCGTACGTACGGGCGCGTCGGTCGGTGAGATCGAGCGGCTGCTGGCGACCGAGGGCCAGTCGCTAGCCTTCGAGCCGATGGATTATCGCGTGCTGCTTGCGACAGACGGCACGCCGACCATCGGCGGCATGGTCGGCGCCAACCTCTCCGGGCCAAGACGCATTCAAGCCGGCGCATGCCGCGATCACCTGCTCGGCGTCCGGTTCGTCGACGGGCAAGGCCGGATCATCAGGAATGGCGGACGGGTGATGAAGAACGTTACCGGGATGGACCTCGGGAAATTGCTCTGTGGCTCGCATGGGACGCTTGGCATCCTAACGGAGGTGGCCCTGAAAACGCTTCCTTCGGCCGAGGCCCAGAAGACTCTGGTCTTCGGCGGGCTGTCATCACGCGAGGCCGTCGCCATATTCTCGACGGCGCTGGCGACGCCTTTCGAAGTTTCCGGCGCCGCATTCTTCGACAGAACGGCATGGCTGCGCATCGAAGGACTGTCTCGTCAGGTCGAGTACCGGTGCGAGCGGCTGCAAGCCCTGTTCCGCGGCCGGGATATCGACACGCTTGAGGATGGGAAAAGCCGCCATTTGTGGCGAAACCTGAGGGACGTTCGCCACTTTGCCGACCGCTCCGATGCCGTCTGGCGCATCCTAGTCAAGCCTACCGAAGCACCCGCCACGATGGAAGCCCTCGAACGTCTGGGAGGCGAGAGCTCGCTCGATTGGGGCGCGGCGCTGATCTGGTATTGCGGGAACGCGGATTGCGCCGCCGTGCGCGCCGCAGTTCCGGAAGGGGTGGTGACGCTCGCGCGTCCCGGCCCCGGCAGTACGGGTCCCGCGTTCATAAACGAAGCCCCGGGCGCGGCGGCCCTGGCAGCGTCGCTTCGCAACGTTTTTGATCCCGCCGGGATTTTCAACCCGGGCCGGATGGGACGCTGAGATGCAGACGAACTTCACGGCAGAACAGTTGACCGACGCGACGACCAGGCGCTCGAACGAAATTCTCAGATCGTGCGTTCACTGCGGTTTTTGCACGGCCACATGCCCTACCTACAAGGTTCTTGGCGATGAACTCGACAGCCCGCGCGGACGCATTTACCTGATCAAGGATATGATGGAAAACGGCAAGGTCCCGGACAGGCAAACGGTGAAGCATATCGACCGCTGCCTTAGTTGCCTGAGTTGCATGACCACTTGCCCTTCTGGTGTGCACTATATGCATCTCGTCGATCACGCACGGGAATACATCGAGAAAAACTACAAGCGCCGGTGGGACGACCGCGCGCTACGTTGGATTCTGGGGAAAATCCTACCTTATCCCGGTCGGTTCCGTCTCGCATTGATCGGCGGGAAGCTTGCGAAGCCGTTTCGAAGGCTGCTGCCGGACGCCCGCCTAAGGGCGATGCTTGACATGGTGCCGGCCCAAATCCCCTCACCCAGTTTCAACGACCGCCCCCAGACCTTCGCCGCCGAGACCGGCAGGCAGAAGCGCGTCGCCCTGTTGACCGGCTGCGCACAGCGCGTCCTGAACACCGACATCAACGACGCCACGATCAGGCTGTTGCAACGACACGGTTGCGAGGTCGTCATTCCCAAAGGGCTGGGTTGCTGCGGTGCGCTCACGCACCATATGGGCAAGACCGATGAGAGCCACCGCATGGCGGCCGCAAACATCCGGGCGCTCGTCGCCGAACTGGATGGCGACGGCCTCGACGCCGTCGTCATCAACACGTCCGGCTGCGGAACGACCGTGAAGGACTATGGCCACATGTTCCGCGACGATCCGCTGGCGGCAGACGCCGCGCGCGTTTCGGCTCTGGCAAAGGACATCAGCGAAGTAATGAACTCTATCGGCCTCAGGGAACCGGCCCATGCCGAGCCCCTCCGGGTAGCCTATCACGCCGCATGCTCGCTTCAGCATGGGCAACAGATCCGAGCCGCGCCCAAGGATCTGTTGAAAGCAGCAGGTTTCCAAGTGGTGGAGCCGCGCGATGGTCACATCTGTTGCGGCTCCGCCGGCATCTATAATCTGATGCAGCCCGAGATTTCGTCCCAACTCAAGTCGCGCAAGATCACGACATTGGAGGCGACCGCGCCGCAGGTTATTGGCGCCGGAAACATCGGTTGCATGATGCAGATCGGATCGGGAACGGACATTCCAGTCGTTCATATCGCCGAGCTTCTAGATTGGGCGACCGGCGGGCCCAAGCCCTTATAGGGCTGGGATGCCATAACCCCCGCGAAGAGATACGCGCCTGTCGGGGCGCAATAACGGAGCTTTGACATGAAGGATCGGATCGAACTCGGCGGGCTGCAGGTCGGTCGCAGGCTCTACTCAAACGGCGCGTTGCAGGTCGATCGCAGGCTCTACCATTTCGTCAACAAGCGCGCAATGCGGCACCGGCGTCAAACCCGCGGATTTCTGGGCCGGCTTCGGCAAGCTCGTCCACGATCTCGCGCCGAAGCCTATGAGGCGTGGAACGCCGATACCGGGCCGGAATGCGGCCTGCGGGGCCATGCGCAAGGGCATATGGGCCATGCCGGACCTGACGGCCGCCATGCTGGAGCAGAAGATCGGTCATCCGAAGGCTGGCGCGAACACCGCCTGGGTTCCGTCGCCCACCGCCGCCACGCTGCACGCCACGCACTATCACAAGGTCGACGTGAAAGCGCCGAAAGTGCTGAAGTCGCGCTAGAAGGCGAAGCTGGACGACATCCTGTCGATCCCGGTTGCCACCCGGCGCAACTGGTCGCCGGAGGACATCCAGCGCGAACTCGACAACAACGCGCAGGGCATTCTCGGCTATGTCGTGCGCTGGGTCGACCAGGGCGTCGGCTGCTCCAAGGTGCCCGACATCAACAAATTCGGCCTGATGGAGGACCGCGCGACGCTGTGCATCTCGCGCAGCATATGGCGAACTGGCTGCGACGGCATCGTCAGCGAAGCGCAGGTGACGGAGATGCCGAAGCGCACGGCCGGCGTCGTGGATCGCCAGAACGACTGCGACTGAACCGCCGCCCGATGGCACCGGATTTCGACCAGTCCATCGCCCTCCTCGCGGCAGTCGATCTGGTCATCAAGGGCCGCGCTCAACGGAGCGGCATACCGAGCCGGTTCTGCATGCGCGCCGGCTGGAGCTGAAGGCCAAAGGGGCAGGCGATCTCGGAACAGGATAAAACAATGAAAGCCATCACGCTGCATGTCGCCAACCGCATTATCGAATCCGCGTTGGATCGAGGGCGAGAGCTCAATCTGAAGCCGCTTTCGGTCGCGGTGCTCGATGCAGGCGGTCACCTCATCGCGTTCCAGAAGCAGGATGGTTCTTCCATGCTGCGCTTCGAGATCGCCTTTGGCAAAGCCTATGGCGCCCTGGCGGTCGGCTCGGGCTCCCGCTGGCTGAACTCGGCCGCTGCCGAGCGCATTCATTTCGTACAGGCCCTGTCCGGCGTTTCCGGCGGTAAGATCGTGCCGGTTCCCGGTGGTGTCCTGATACGCGGGGAGGCGGGTGAGACCCTCGGAGCTGTTGGCATCTCCGGTGATGCATCGGCCAACGACGAAATCTGTGCTGCGCACGCTGTCGAGCAGGTGGGCCTGGTCGCGGACAAGGGCTAAAGCATTTCCAGCAAAAGCGTGAAACGGCTTTGCGTCCGGAAATGTGGCTAAAAGCGGTTCTGCCGATGAACTTTTCCAGCCGACTGGCCTCAAGTCGTCATGGCCGGCGGGCTGACCGCGCCTTGTGCTCCTTGCTTCGCGGGGTGACGAGAAAGACGCATGACCATCCTCCCAATCGACACCGCCGGCGTGTCATCGACATCGACAAACATCTGATGGCGGCGTGATCGGCGCCGCGCTGGCCCGGCGGGCATCCGTGCGGCCGAAGCCTTGATGGTGGCTGGAGTTTATGATGCAGGCTTTGCACGCTTCCGGCGGCAAAGGAGGCGCTGACCCCGTCAATCATTAGACGATCCGCGCAGTAAGGGAGGCGAAGTGATGGCAGAAGTAAGAAGGCGCTAATCTTGGCGAACAGGCAAGTGCTCGCTGGGACCGACCAAAATCGGGCTGCTTTAATCCGGTCGGTAGTTCCAGCTCTGGTCCGATACCGGCACTACCTGTAGGCGCCCGAGCTGCTCGGCAGCCAGTCGGTCGTGGCGATCTGTTCACCCGCGGGCGCATGTCGGGTTGAACCGCGAATAGACGGCGTGCCGAGATTGAAGACCTGAAAGAGAAGCCAACCGCAGACCAGCACGAGCACGACCTTGCTCAACTACGTCTTCGCTCTTGCGCTACGCGTTCAATGGGCTGACATAACCTATGTCCTGATTCGGAATCTGTCACGCAACAAGGCCGAAAGGACGAACAGACCGGGCCGACCCAACGGCGGCCCTCGGTTACTCGTTTTCGTCCTTTCGCAATTCCCGCCCGATCCAGAGGTAGGCCATTCGAAATCGCACTATTTAGCAGCTGGTTCCGGCGTCGCGAGGAGAGTCTGCCATGTGGCCAGAGCTCGGGACAAGTGTCGGTCCATCAATCCCACCGCCAAGTCGGTGTGACGGCCCTCGATGGCTTCAAGTATCTCGCAATGGTCTTCATAAGCCTTCTTGCCACGCGCGTAGTCTGAAAAGTATATTATACGGCGCTGTTTTGAAAATTCGTAAAATAACTTCACAGTGCGAAGCAGTATTGTATTGTGAGTTGCGGATATGATACCAAGATGAAACGCTGTATCCTCATCTTCAATTGTTTTTTTACTATCAATTGCAAGCTTAGTTTTTCGAAGTATTTTCTTCAGATGATCGATGTCCTGATCTCGCCTTCGGTCGCAGGAAATACGGACGCTCTGCAATTCCAGAATACTTCGCACTTCAAACACGTCCGCGGTCTCTTCAGGCTGGAACGGTAGGCCAGAAGAAGCACGAAGAACGAGGGCCTCAATGCTGCTTTCATCAGAATTTCTAAGATAAATTCCGGAGTTAGGCCTCCGCTCAATCACGCGCATCGACTCTAGAGCAGCCAAAGCCTCGCGAACGGCCCCGCGACTGACATTAAACCTGTCGGCAAAATCACGTTCCGAAGGCAACCGTTCGCTCGGCTGATAGCGACGCTCATCGATGAACGAGAGTATTCTCCCTACAACGTTCGGGACACCGGCAATTCTATCGCCTTCAATCTTTTCAAGCATATTTTGGTCTTTTTCCAGCCGTTCGTTCATTCCAATCAGGTCCATCTCGATACACGCGGATCACTTGGCAGCTCAAGGCCAAAGTACCAGTGAAACCCAAATCGGTCTACCAAATTGGTAACTCCGATTCCGAGTCTACGTCGGGGGTCGTGAAAAGGCCAGCTTGGAACGCAACGAACCTAGTGTCACTTAGCAATTGAAAGGGTTCTTCCCCACTTTGTGGGTGGCGATTTTGGTCAGGCGGCAGCACGCGTGCCCTGAGCAGCTCCAGGCCAGCTCAGCCATACATTGCACGCTTGATTGCCTTCAGGCGGATGATTTGGCCTTCCGCTTGGCCGTTGCTCCAGGGCAGCTCAATGGCGTTGTGGACGGCGTCAAGATCGCGGTGCAAGACGCGTGCGAACCGCTCAATTGCGACCAAACGCGAGTTAACGGCATCGTCAATCCAGCTGTCGAGCCTGTCCGGATCGCGGCTGCAAAGATTCCGCAGAAGCGCATGCCAAGGCTGCGCATCAAAACGAACTCAGGCGAGCCCTGATTCAAAACATCGACCCTTCTCGCCTGGCTGATCGTCAGCATGCTTCGCGGCTTCATGCAAGAGGGCAGCTGCGCCTACCGGCGAGATCACATGGCCGGTCTCCGGATCGCATATCGGGACAGCATCGCGGCCCGGTTAGGGCAAATGCCGAAAGCTGGTCCGGCGGTGGAAACAACCCAGCTGTCATCGTCAGGGAGCGAGATACCCAAAACTTTGACCCCTGGGCCGGGCGACCATTTCGTTTTCGTTTTCGCTTGCATGCCCGCTCATAGCGGCAGCATGTCTAACGGCAAGTGAACACGCAAAGTGAGGAAGACCCAACAAACTGAGAATCGCACTGAGAATTTGGCACTTATCCGAGAACGCCGCGATGACTATAATGGCGGTTTTGGCTGAGTGCATCAGCATTAGGAGATCTTACAAAGGGTTGCTCCGTGTCAGCAGCCGTTAAGCGCCAAGACCCGTCCAAAAGATTCTCAGATTAATTGCCACAACTCGCCGGACCACCTGCATTCTGACGATTAAGGGTTCTTCCTCACTTTGTGTGGAGCCGCGGCAGCATTCGTGCCTTCAGCAATTCAGGGCCTGCCCGACCGT
>NZ_CABFWE030000003.1:0-2317 GCF_902153235.2 Pseudorhizobium halotolerans
TGATGCGGCTTCCGGTAAGCGTCGCGTGAGGATAAATCCCGCCCTCACCGCATGCCGGCAAGGGTCCAGGCCATGCCGAGTACCGCGCTGCCGAGGAGCACCGTCATCACCGACATCTTCAGGCGGAAGATTGCAAGGATCGCCAGGAGCGTCAGCACGAGCGAGGCCCAGTCGACGGACGACAGCACGGGAACTTCCATCGACAACGGCCCGGTCTGGATAGCGGTCACGTCCGCAAACAGGACGTGCATACCGAACCAGATCGCAAGGTTGAGGATCACGCCGACGACGGCGGCCGTGATCGCCGCCATCCCGCCGGATATCGCCGCGTTGCCACGCAGCCGCTCGATGAACGGCGCCCCGAGGAAGATCCAGAGGAAACACGGCACGAAGGTCACCCAGGTCGCAAGCACGGCACCGATCGTTGCGGCCTGCAGGGGGCCGAGACCGCCCGCGTCGCGATAGGCGCCCAGGAAACCGACGAACTGCAGCACCATGATCAGCGGTCCCGGGGTCGTTTCCGCCATGCCGAGCCCGTCGAGCATCTCGCCGGGCCGCAGCCATTGATAGTTCTGCACCGCCTCCTGCGCGACATAGGCCAGCACCGCATAGGCGCCGCCGAACGTAACCACGGCCATCTTGCTGAAGAAGACGCCGATCTGGGTGAAGACATTGTCCGCGCCGAGCGTGACGTAGAGAATTGCAACGGGCGCGAGCCACAGCAGCAAGAGGACCACGGAAACACGCAGCGACCATTGGAGGTTCGGCCTCGCATGCGCGGGCATGGCTTCGCCGAGCGCGGAATCCGCATCGGACAGGATCTTGCCTGCCGCTGCCTTATGTCCGCCGGAGACTGCAAACCATCCGTGTCCGGTTCTTGTCCCGAAATAGCCGATGACGCCAGCCGCCAGGATGATCAGGGGAAAGGGCACCTGGAAGGCGAAGATCGCGACGAAGGCGGCGGCTGCGATGAGTATCATCGCGAGGCTCTTCAAGGCCCTGCCGCCAATGCGGAAAACAGCCTGCAGAACGATTGCCAGCACCGCGGCCTTCAATCCGAAGAACAGCCCCGCGACCGCGGAGACCTCGCCGTAGAGGACGTAGATATAGCTGAGCGCAAGGATCGACAGGAAGCCGGGCAGGATGAAGAGGATGCCGGCCATCAGGCCGCCGGCGGTGCGATGCATCAGCCAGCCGAGATAGACGGCCAGTTGCTGGGCCTCGGGGCCCGGCAGCAGCATGCAGTAGTTCAGCGCATGCAGGAACCGGCTTTCGCCGACCCATCTCTTCTCGTCGACGACGATCCGGTGCATGACCGCGATCTGGCCCGCCGGACCGCCGAAACTCAGCGCCGCGACGCGCAGCCAGACCTTGAATGCCTCCATGAACGAGATGCCGTGTTCCGCCGGCCCGCGCGAAGGTTCTGCCGGCACGATTGTGTCCGCCATGATCAGCCTCCCTTCCTGGCAGAAGGCCAGTCATGCGTCTCTCCGGTCGCATCCCGACACCAGCGATAGAAAGCGTCATAGAGGGTCATTCCAGCTTCGAGCTGTTCGAGGTCGTCGTTGAACATGCGCGACAGGCCGAGCGACGCAGCGAGCAGGCCCGCCACTTCGGGTGCCAGATCCGGCCGGGCCGTATCGGCGCCGCGGACGATCGTCGAAAGCCGCAGGAGCGGCGGTGTCGAAAGTCCGAACGCCTCGACCATCACATCGAACGTGCAAAGCTCGCCCCGGTGGCTCCAGAGGACATCCTCTATATCGAACGGCGTGGCACCGAAACGTTCAGCGACGGCGGCGACTTCGCTTGCCGCCACGAACAGGAAGAGAGCATGCGGATCGATGAAGCGCCGGATCAGCCAGGGGCAGGCGATACGATCGATCTTCGGCCGCGCGCGCGTCACCCAGACGGTTCGCCCCTGAGCATCGCACTCCGGAATGAGACTGGTCGGCACCAGTGGAAGACCCGCGGCTTGCCACGCCTCAAACCCGCCTTCCAGAACTTCGGCAGTGATCCCTTCCGTCCGCAGATAGGCGGCCACGCCGTGGCTGAGCTTCTTGCCCTTCTGGCAGATGGTCACGACAGCTTCGCCGGTCACATGCCCAGCCCAGGCTGCGACATCATCATAGGGATGGCGGCGCGAACCCGGGATCAGCCTCGGATCGGCCTGAAAATCGTCGTCCGTGCGCACGTCGATGAGCACCGGAGCGCCTGGTGTACCAATGAGGCGGCTCAGTTTTTCGGGTGAAATTTCAAGAAACGACGGCATCGCGCGTCCTCCGTTAGCCGGGTCAATGGACGCGATTCTCTAGCATGA
>NZ_CABFWE030000004.1:0-338505 GCF_902153235.2 Pseudorhizobium halotolerans
ATTGAGTTCGAGCGCTTGCAGAAAACATAGACCCGAGGGGGTCTACGAAACTCGGGGCTACTCAGTCGAGACTTTGGGCCAAGGCCTAGAAGGTTTAAAATTGACTATCTTCAACTAGTCATGCTCTAGGTTAGAAGGCGGATGAGAAAATGAGGTCTAAATGAACTCTCTTACGGCAGCATCTTTGTTCGTCCTGCTTATGATATTCTTCAGAGGAGCACATAAGTTTTCGCCAATGAGACTGTGGTTATTCACGTGGCTTATTGCCTTTACAGCCAATGCGATGCTTGGGTGGGATTACATATTCAACGACGAGATCATGCTCCTCGTCGTTGCCTCTGTCTTCATGTTTGTTCTTGGCGGTTTCTCCTTCGGTATCAGGGCGTCAACGCGACAATCCCCGGATCTAAATAGGGCCTCTGTTCTACTCATCTCAGTGAGCGGGAGGTGGGCCAATTTTTTGGTTCTTCTATCGCTAGTCACCTGCTTTCCGCTTCTAGATCACGGTCTGCGCTCGTTCTCGTCGCTGTCGCTCTTAGACTTCGTGGGAAGTGGTGACAGGTTGTTCTCTATAATGAAACAAAATCAGGCTACTTTATATGAGAGCGCGTTCCCCGTTTCATTCAAGCTAGTTACTATGTTATTGGTCATCGCATCATTTTTTGTCCCTATTAGCTTCATCTCGCCGCAGCGAGTGCCATATCGAAAAAGAAATCTGCTGCTACTTGTGACGGTGTCGTTACTGTTCAGCGCAGTTTCCAATGTGAGATCTATGCTGCTGGTGCCACTGCTAGTCGGATGGTTCTCCTTTATGGCTAGTTGTGTGGTAGCCGGCAACACACGATTGCTTACGTCCCCGAGGGTTATTGCTCTTGGTTTGATAGCTGCGTCGTCCTTCATAGCTTGGGTAGTAATCGCTCAGAGCGCTAGACTGGAGGATGCGAACTTTGAGAGGGTGGGTAGAACCTTGAACCATATTCGCCCGTGGTTTGCAGGCTACATCCCGGCATTATCGGTATGGTATGAAAGCAGCTTTACGGACATCGACTTAACTATCGGATCTAGTTTGCTTAGGGGCATTCTTGGGCCGTTGGGTCTAGTTAGCGGGGAGGGGTTTGACGAAAGGATTGGCGCCTACGACATCGGTAACGGACAGGTGTCCAATGCCATGACCATCTTTCGCGTCTTAATACTGGACTTTGGCCTCGTAGGAACTGTGATAGCCTGCTACCTTTGGGGATGGAGCGCGGAGTTTACCTATTACAAGGCTCTTACAAGAGCAGGGTCATGGGTTGTGGCACTAGCTGCCCAATACTGCGCCGTGTTCTTCTCACTTAATTATTGGTTCTTTGCATACGGCGCCCGAGTTTTCGGCTTTTTAATGGCTCTGATTTTTGTCACCATCTTGGTGAAATGGGCAAGAAAAACTGCGGCAGGGAAGGTCTACCCTCTGAATAGCCCCTAGAATTGTAGACGCCTTCTTCCCTAAAACTGAGGCAAGAAGGCCTTCATGGGCAAAGGCAATTTCAAGGAAGATGGCCCAAGTTATATCCAGTTGTGAGTTCGCTCCGGCGGCTTTTTGAAGTGCACCCCAATTTTGGGCTAGCGGGAGCTGGAATTTTCCGGGGTCATGGCTTAGTTCGGCGGGGGTGCAGATGAGCCGTTCATGAGCGATATCGGCACCTTGTTGCCGATCGCGCTGTGTGGCCCGAACTCGTTATAATCTCTACGAAACTCAAGGCTACTCAGTGCGGGGTAGTGGATTGCCTCTATTTAGGTTACACCACTTGCATGATGACGATATTCTCCCGGCTTTTGCATTCAGTGTTACATCTAGGGCACTGGATTTTGCACCGCGCAACCTTGGCAGCGGTGGTCGTGATTTTTGACAATGATAATGTGCTGCTCGTCCGCTCGCGCTATCGGCATGGCTGGCACTTGCCGGGTGGCTTCCTTGATCCGCCAGAAACGTTTGAGGCCGGCGCACGCAGGGAAGCTCTTGAGGAGCTCGGTTACGAGCTGCTTGATGTGAAGCTCGTAAATATAGACGTCTCCCGAACTAGCCTCATCTGTAACAACTACTGTGGCGTGTTCTTATGTTCAGCCTTCCGCAAGGCTCGTGACAGAGCGCCCAATTGGGAAATCCAAGAAGCCCGTTGGTTCAATGTCTCGACCCTTCCTGATGCCATAGATGCATTTGCCTGGAAATGTGTTTTCCAAGCTTATGATTTGTCCAAGGGAGGTTCGGGTTAGCTGCACAGCCTCTAGATCAGCAGTCCAGTTAATCAAATAATGCCGCCCCACATCAAGAGGGAAACCTGCATCGCGACCAATCGCCATTTTGCGCGGTGACAATATTCTCTCCCGACACAAGGTTGAGCCAGGCGGCTTTCCCGAAGCTGGACGAGTTAGTCGCGGAGTTTGGCCGACCCGCGCCGCCTTCGCAATCGGATCACTAGCGAGGATAGCAACTGTGGACGAGGTCATAAACCCATGCACACGCGAACCTCATGTTAGCGTGCCAGAAACTCATGCCCTAGGAACTCAGCCGCGCCAGTTCCTCATTTCGTAACCGGGATCGCCAAGACGGCTCACCATCGGGTACGCGATAGCCAATGTACCACGTTTTCTAATGGGTCTAATGGCCTCAGCCGCGACCAAACTCATCGACGATGCGGATGATGTCGTCCTCGCCGAGATAGGAACCGGTCTGCACCTCGATCATCTCGAGCAGGATCTTGCCCGGGTTGGCGAGGCGATGGACCTCTCCCTGCGGGATGTAGACGCTTTCGTTCTCCCGCACTGTCTTCACCTCGTCGCCAATCGTGACCTCCGCCGTGCCCTTTACACAGATCCAGTGCTCGGAACGGTGGTGATGCTTCTGCAGAGACAGCTTCTTGCCCGGCGAGACGAACAGGCGCTTCACCTGGAAGCGGTCGCCGTTGAGAATGGAGGTATAGCCGCCCCAGGGCCGGTAGGAGGTCGGGTGGGTTTCGGTGAATGGCGACGTCGCCTTGTCGGCGGCGAGCTTCCTGACCATGCGGCCGACATTCTGGCTCTCCTCCAGCCGCCCGACATAGACCGCATCCTCGCTGGCGATGACGACGACATTCTCCAGTCCCTGCACCGCAAGGTGGCTGGTCCGCGACATGACGAGGGAGTTTTTCGTATCCATCAGCGTCGCGTTGCCGGAAACCATGTTGCCGGCCTCGTCCCGCGTGCCGAGCTTCCATACCGCATCCCAGCTGCCGAGATCGGACCATGTGAAGGACGAAGGAACGACGGCGGCGTTCGAGGTCTTCTCCATGACGGCGTAGTCGATCGAGATGTCCGGGCTCCTGGCGAAGGCTGCAGCATCGAGACGGATGAAATCGAGGTCCGTGACCGCGTTCGCGACGGCTTCGCGAGCCGCTTCGGCCACCTCCGGTGCGTGAGCCTCCATTTCCTCCATCAACTTGCCGGCCGTGAACATGAAGATGCCTGAGTTCCAGTAGAAACCCCTATCCGCCAGCATGCGCTCCGCTTCCTCAAGCGGCGGCTTTTCGACGAAGCGCCTGACGGCATGGGCGCCGCCTCCAAGTGATTCGCCGGCTTCGATATAGCCATAGCCGGTGGCGGGCTCGCTCGGAGTGATGCCGAAGGTCACGAGCCTGCCGGCGACCGCGGCGTCCCGTGCAGACCGGATGGCATCGAAATAGAGCTGATCGGCAAGGATCTCGTGGTCCGATGCGAGCACCTGCATGACGGCATCAGGACCATGGCGATCAAGGATCAGGGCGGCAGCGGCGGCGATTGCGGCGGCCGTGTTGCGGGCGACCGGCTCCAGCAGCGTGCCCGCCAGTTCGACGCCGGCTTCGCGGGCCTGCTCCGCAACGAGGAAGCGGAAATCCTCGTTGGTGACGACAATCGGCGGCTCGCAGAGTGTGGCGTCTGCCAGGCGCGCCAAAGTCGCCTGATAGAGCGTCCGGTCACCCACGAACTGGATGAACTGCTTGGGAGCACTTGCGCGCGACAGTGGCCACAGGCGCGTCCCCTTGCCACCCGCCATGATCACGGGGATGATTTTTACCATGTCGATCTCGTGGGATTTCCTGCTGATAAGCTTGCCCTAGTCTCTCTTTGCTCGACTTGGCTATCCTCGTGTTCTGCCTATCATGCAATTTGTAGCCTAAGACGCCCGAATTTAGTTTTTGTTAGGAGATTCCAGCTTCTATTGAGAGATCGCAGGCAGGACCATGACATGCGCGTGTTGAAGATGGAGAATAAAATCGACTGTGTGTGGGAAACTCCCAGTTGGGCACTTCGGATCATAGCTATCTTGTTCTGCTTTATATCCTGGACGATCATCGCAGTTGCCCTGACTTCAGCCTGAATGGTCGGCACGGCCCGTGAGTACGATCCAAATCGTTCTCAAGATGATCTTTGCATCCACAGATGCGCCGACATGGTCCTTATGTATCGCACGTCTAATCCCACGCGTTCAAGATAACTTAGCGAGTTACGCCTGCAAACTTACCACAGGTGGCGGACCTGGCTGACGAATTCTGATCCCATCACTCCGACTGTTGATTTGGTCGGAGGCGATATGACCCGAGCTTTCAGCGATGATCTGCGTAGTCGCGTTCTGGCTGCTTCATGGGACGGGATGTCGGCGCGCTCTGCAGCGGACCGATTGGGGATTGGTATTTCAACGGCCATCGCTGGATCGCGAGTGCGCGGGCTGGACGGTTGACACCTTCGAAACTGGGCCGACGCGGAGGCTCACGCCTCGATGCCCAAGAGGGCGATCCTCCAGCTTCTTCACTTCCGAGTTGCCGAGAACCGGCTCGTCAGACGGCTGCAGCACCTCCCTTGCTTAAGAACCTGTGTACCGGCAGAGCAGATTTGACGTACGGCCAGGGCGGCGAGCGGTCCAAGATACCGTCTCGCATGGTTCGGACTCTGCTCAGTGATTGTCAGCTTCTGCTCGTTGTTCACCGCCTGCGGCGGACGTCATCCGACTGCAATTCAATGGGTCGGTACTCGTTAGACATAAGCATATGCCTAAGCCTATACTTGAGCCTTTCTGCTTACGCCAATTGTTTGGGCGACTGGATGGCACGATTATTGGTCCACACCTGATGCGCTCTGGTTAAGACAGCCGGTTAACCCCTTTTTCCTAAGTACATTCGGAGAAAGATGAATCAATACACTAGCTTGCTAGAAATTGTGCGAGAAAGACGCATTTACCATGTCAAGGACATTTGTGGACTCTTTGGCCGCACTGTGTTAATCGAGAATTAACTTATTTAACACCCCCGCCCAGGTCTGAAGTATGACACTCCAGCTTAATACGCTCACAGAAGACGATATTGGTAGTGGTAGCGACGAGAGGTCAGTGGGAGCACGCCTTAGTACTGCCCGAAACCTGTGGGTGCGTCGATACAGCCGTAAAGCTTATCGGTCCATTAAGCGCGTTTTAGATGTGGTGCTTGCTCTGACAGCAATCGGATTTCTGTTGCCTTTGTTTGCTATAATATGCCTTGGCATATTAATTCTGGATGGTCGGCCTGTATTGTATGGACAGGCCAGAATTGGCCATAGGGGACATACCTTCAAATGCTGGAAATTCCGCTCCATGGTTCGGGATGCCGATGCTCGCCTGACAGAACTTCTGGAGTCTTGCCCGAAGAGCCGCCAAGAGTGGTCCACGCTACAAAAGCTCTCGAACGACCCACGGATAACGTTGCTTGGCACCTTCCTGCGAAAGAGTAGTCTGGATGAACTACCTCAGCTATTCAACATCGTGCGGGGGGATATGAGCATTGTGGGGCCGCGGCCAATCGTGCATTCCGAGATCAGGCGCTACGGTCGGAGTATTCGGCTCTATCTTGCGACCCGTCCGGGGCTGACAGGGTTGTGGCAGGTCAGCGGGCGCAATTCGCTTAGCTATCAAGAGCGCGTGGCACTGGATGTACGTTATATTCGGACGATGTCGGCGCAACTGGATGCAGAGATCATCTTTAGAACGGCAGCCATCGTCCTTACGGGCCGTGGCGACCATTCAGGCTGAAGTCGGAGCTACTGCGTTCATTGTCCAGGACAGGGGCGAGGCTAGGAACGCCGCTACCTGGAGAACGCAAACGGGTGTCCGACCTGGGGTCAATTTGAATCGCCTTGTCGGATATGCACATGATGCGGGACCGATCTTCAGCTTTCTCCTTAGAAATTCAACTCTCCCAACGAAACCTAAACCGGCAATGCCCCGCATCGGATCGGTCATTGGTATCATTTGCATTGCAAGTCTCGGCGCAACCTTGATTTGTACCTTCGGCTGCGGCCGTGTTAGCGGATGAAGTCAAGGTAATTCAGTCTCGATTGCTACGCTCGCTGAATGACACTTGATATCCTGCATAGCTTTTTCTCAAGAGGACTGCTTTATGTCACTCGTTTTAGAAATCACAATCACGATCACACTGGTTTGCGTGATCCTCGTCATCTATCCCTACGGAATCTACCCTCTTCTTCTCCGCTTACTGAAGACACAGGCCGTTGCAGCACAACAGGGTTACAAACTTTCTACTACCCTTGTCTTCTGCGCGTATAATGAAGCCAAGGCCATGCCAGATAAGATCGCCAATATCGCCTCGCTCAAGGACAGACATCCGGACTTGGAGGTGCTTGTTTTCGATGACGGATCAGACGACTCAACTTACCTGCAACTGGCCGCACATCCGGAGCTTTTGACGGTGATCCGAGGCGACGGACGTAATGGGAAGGCGCACGGAATGAAGCTTTTGGCAGCGCGGGCACAAGGTGAGATTATGATCTTTACCGACGCCAATGTGACGATCAAGGAGGACGCGATCGATCACTTGATGGCCTATTATGCTGATCCGAAGGTGGGGGGGGTTTGTGGCTCGCTGCTCTACCTGGGCGAAGACAGTTCGGCCACGGCGGCAGTAGGCTCACTTTACTGGCGGCTAGAAGAATATCTGAAGAAGGAAGAGTCCCGCACCGGTAACGTGATGGGCGCGGACGGATCAATATTTTCTCTCCGTCGTAAGCTATATCCGAGCTTCCCCGACACGGTACTTGATGATCTGACAGTGTCCATGGCTGCGGTTTTTTCGGGCTACCGGCTCATTAAGGCGGAGGACGTGATCGGCTATGAAAGCCTTGTCACTAGACGCGGCGAGGAGTTCTCCCGCAAGGCCCGCATTGCCGCCCGCGCCTTTCACACCCATCTCTTTCTCGCGCCGCAACTGGCGCGGATGACCGGCCTCGACAAGTTCAAGTATCGCTCCCGCAAGATGGTGCGCTGGTTGGGCGGGATCTTTCTCACAGTTGGTGCCATCGCCGCAGCAATTGCCGCGGCCCTCATCTCGCCGTTGCTATTAATGATCGGTCTGGTTGCCACGCTCGCACTCGTCTTCATCGGGCTGCGGGCTCAGAAAGGACCGCTTGCCTCGGTGATGGAGATAGTCATCGCGCTCTACGCCACCGTCCTTGGCGTTTTCCGTGCCCTGCAGGGGCAGACTTTTGCGGTTTGGAACCCTGCAAAGTCGCGGTGATGGACTGAGACCTTTAGGAGCAAGCCATTAGCAGGAGTGTATCCACTGCTTCTGATCCCGCCGCTTTGATCGTCTCCGCAGAGCGAGTGGCCGACGCGTCCGTGAATCTAAGAAAGTTACGATTCAGCTCATGCAATATGTTGCCGCAATATCCGCACGTTATGGCGCTCTTGCCATCCAGTTCCTGCTCGTGCTCCTTGTGACGGATGCACTGCCCCAAGATGAAGCCGGCAAGTATTTTGTTGCCTTCGGCCTCGCAACCACGCTCTACTGCTTACCAGGTTTGGGGCTGCCGGATGGCTTGATCAAGACTGTAGGTCTGCAGCTGTCAAACGGTTCACGATTTTCGATCAAAACAACGCTATGGCGCACCATTTCTTACAGTTTTATCAGTGGGGCTGCTCTGCTTGCGACCGGTTTTTATTTAGGAATTGTACTTGGAATCGATCCACAATACGCTCTTCTGACTACTATTTGGTGCCTTTCATTTGGTTTCCTCTTTGTTGTGACGCAATGCCTTGTTTCTCTTCGTCGTGCCGGACTTGCAGCTTTCTTTTTCTACACTTCGACCAATATCTTCAGTTTCTTTACGTCAATACCCTACCTAATCCTTAAAGCCGATCCGCAACTCAGCGTTCTACTGGCGCTAAATGTCGTTGCCGCGAGCCTTTCCCTTGTGTTTGCGCTGGGTGCACTGTGGCGGCATACACGGCGACTGCCACACACCAGCGGCAGCGCTGAGCTGCGTTCCGTTCTGCAGGCTGGATGGTTCATCGCCGTCTCCCGATTTCTTCAGAGTGCCCTCTTCTGGATACCCGTCTGGGTCGCAACACTCTGTCTCGGTGAGGCCGAAGCTGCGGTGATCGGGACCGCTGGACGTCTGGTGGTCGCGGTGGCTGCGGTAGTGGCCGCTCTAAGGTTCTCGGTTCGCCCCGCCATTGTCGCAGCTGCGGCCGCCAATGATTGGCGGGCGATCGAAAACACTGGCCGGAAGATTGCGCTGTTCGCTTCTGCCTCAACCGTCGCCGCGATCGTTGGCACCTGGTTCTCGGGACAGTGGGCCATTGCGCTTCTATTCGGTTCAGATTATGAGGCTGTCTGGCCGGTGTTGATGGTGCTTCTTTTCGGGTCGCTGGGAGAAACCATCGGTGGCCCCGTCGACGAAGTGCTTAAGTTGACAAGTCATGGAAAGATCGTCGTCTTCGGTCTGGTCGCGACGGCCGCCACCGAAGCGGTGCTTGCTGTTCTGCTGTCGCCGCTCGGACTGCTAGGTATTGCCTCTGCGCAAGCCGCGGCTTTCTGGTTGATGTATTCCTTCCAGATTTTCTACCTGAACCGAGTTGAACGCGTGCTGATATTACCATTCTACCGCAGCTAGAAATGAGCCGCGAGCCGAGGGCGTTCAGGCTGTGTAGTTCGGCGGCAAGGTGGTTGCGAGCGGCTAGTGAGGAATACCTTTGCACCCGCGGGGGATCATACCGAACGCACTGGCTGGATCACGCGACACAGATGCGTTTCGCCGACATCCGCGCCACCGTACGCCGCCTCGATGCCTGTGAGCCTGCTCTTCGACCAACTGTCATTGATAATGAGATCGAGCGCCTAACTGACGAGATCAAGGAAAACTAGAGCGGGTCCTGTGATCGATGAATCGATTGTGAGGTGACTGGCCGAGCGGAAGCTGATTCAGCATCCACAGCAGAGAGGTGGATGATGCTCAGGCATTGAGCGATGATCTTCGGATGGGTTTGTTGAAAGCGTCTGCGGCGGGCATTTCCGCTCGATAGGCGGCCGCCCGGTTCGGAGTTGAGATTTCGACGGCGATCCGCTGGATCGCACGAGCCAAGGAAGGTGAGCCCACCCCGGCCGCAAGGCTGAAGGCGACCGTCGGCGCTTGACGCACAGGAGGCATTGCTCGTCGCACTAATAGAAAAAGAATAAGGACGTAACGCTCGATAAAATGGTCGAGCGCTTGTCCGTACCTTCACCGGAGCACTGCCTTACCGAAATGACCGCACCGTTCATACTACGGTGCGTGGCCGCTGTTATGACCCGGATTGAACAGGATTTGCTCTAGGAGCAAAGCGAGACAAGTCAGCGTCTGGCGATGATCCCAGGTGTGGGTGTCCTGTCGGCGAAGATCATCGTGGCGACTACGCCGGATGTCGACAACTTCGACTGAGCAAGGGATTATGCTACCTAGCTCGGGCTCACGCCCATACAGCACTCCACCGGAAGCAACCACAGGGTGGGCGGGATCTCGAAGATGGGCAATCGATACATCCGGCGCTTGCTATCTCGGCGCGATGGCGCAGAACATGCTCAGAACGTCGGCTCAAGCGCGCTCCGGGATTGGACTGGCTGTCCAGCATGCTGATGCGCAGAAACTAAGGTTGTCGCCATCGGCTTGGCGTGTCCTGGTTCTTCGCTTTCATTGTTCGCCATCACCTCACTTTGCCCTGACCATTCCTTAAGCCTGTCAGGCGGGACTGCGGTTCGTAGCGAGACCCGTCCCTGAGGCAAGGGCCTCGACACGGCTTACAAAAACTTTGCATTATCCGGTACATATATTATCAATCGGCCCGTGCCAATTGTGGAGCATTTTTCGCGTCGTGCTGAAGCAACTTGCGTCAACTAACCTTGGGTTCAAGTCACGCAAGGGATGTCCTCTAGTGAAAATCGTTTACGTTTCTGTCCTGTCCCGCGAGCAGATGAAACAAAGAGTGCGCCATGTCGATCAAAGTCCTCGTCGCTGCAAAAGCTTTTCCTCCGGTCGTTGGAGGAGTGGAAAGCTATAGTGAGTTCATCGCACGTGCCTACAAACGTGCCGGCCTGACACCGGTGGTTCTAACGGCTTTCGGGGGCCGTGTCGGCTGGCATGAGCGCGACTATCCAGAAGGTCGCATTCGCGTACTCAACGTGGGGATGGGGCCGCAGCCGATCGTGTTCCTCAAGATGCTGATGGCCTCCGCATCGCTGCGCCTAACGCAGGATTTCGATTTTCTCCACGCGACAACTTGGCGGGCGGCACTGACAATTCTACCCGTTCGGAAGAGGATACCTTTCGTTTTAACCGTCCACGGGCAAGAGGTTTTGAACTATCCCTCCTTCCTAAGGAGACCGATGATCTGGGCGCTGGTAGCCGCAGATCTCGTTGTCACTGTGTCTCATGTGAGTATGGAAGCGGCACAGAGCGCCCTCTTCGGAGCCCGGCCCAAGGGCGTCTGGCAGGTAAATTTCAACGGTCTGTCCTACCTTGACGAGGCGGCCACTTTTGTAAGGACGCCGGCGGACCCTAGCCGGATCCGTATCACCTCTTTCGCTCGGCTTGCAGCGCGAAAGAACATAGAAGGGTGTCTTTACGCGCTTGCCCGATTAAAGGCCGAAGGCATCGACAATTTCCACTACACGATTGGCGGGACCGGCCCCTTGAAGGCGAAGATCGAGCTGCTGATCGAGGAACTTGAGCTAGGCAACCTTGTGACCATGATCGGTTATGTCAAGGAAGAGGACATCCCGGATCTATATCGAGAGACGGACGTCTTTCTGCACCCTCAGACCGCATCTGTGACTGGGCGCGACCTGGAAGGGTTTGGGCTCGCTATCGCGGATTCGATTTCATTCGGTGCAGCGGCCGTGGTCGGCAAGGATGGGGGGCCGAGAGATTTCGTCGCTCATGGGGAGCGTGGTCTGGTCGTCGATGGGAATGATACTTCAAATATTGCCGACGCACTGCGCTCGCTTCTGATGGACACTTATCTGTTGGAGCGGTTGTCCTCCAACGGACGTGATTGGTGCCTCAACAATCTTTCCTGGGACCGGCATGTGACACAGCTTCTTTCATCTTTGCCTTTTAAGGAGTATTCACAGGCTATGAAGGAAGAAGAAGTTGATAAAATCGGACCGCAATGTTGATTTGCACTTCTATAGTGCGTAACTCAGTCGTGCTGCATTACTCAATTTCTTATGTTAATGGGATGGAAACGTTTTAATCGCCTTGCAGAGAGGCAGGAATAGCTGCTTTATAAGCTGCTATATTTGCCATGCCTATCGTAGCCCGGAATATTGTGGATAGTGAGCGTCAGGTGAACTGTTTTTGCTGATCGGGCAAATCGGGCGATGTTCTGGCATTCGAGCCAGCATCAATGCTGACTTTAATGCTCGTTCTCGTCGTTCAGCTTAGCGCTGTAACGATAACAAGTCTCGCTGGCCTCGAAGGTACGGCAGGCAAGTGCGATGCTCACCCCGCGCGATGCCACTGCTTTCCCAGCCATCTCTCGGCGTTGAAACGGCCGTGTATTTTTTCCGAGAGCCTCCTTCAGCAGTTCTGCCTGTATGCTCATCTCGGCATACATCTTCTTCAGCCGCCGGTTCTCATCCTCCAGAGCCTTCATCTGGCTGATCATCGAAGCGTCCATGCCGCCATACTTCGAACGCCACTTAATGGGATGGACTGTTCCCCCAACCCGCAGTCACACTGGTCGCGCCAACAAGGGAGGTTGTCATGGCAACGTTGCGGTTCTGGGAATCGATATCGCCAAGAATGTGTTCCAGCTTCCCGGCGTAGACGCCGATGGTCAGGTTGTCCTGAGACGACGAGTGATGCGCGATCAGCTGCTACAGGTGACCGAGGCTATTCCACCATGCCTAATCGGGATCGAATCTTGCACGGGTGCCTTTCACTGGCAGCGGCATTTTGAGACCCAAGGTCACACGGTGAAGATCATCGCTCCTCAGTATGTGAAGCCCTTCGTGAAAGGCCAGAAGAATGACGGCAACGATGCCCAGGCAATCTACATTGCCGTTCAACAGCCGCATATGCGCTTCGTGCCGAAGAAATCGATCATCCAGCAGGACATCCAGGGCCTCCACCGCGCCAGGCAGAGGTTGGTCAATCATCGTGTCGCCCTAATCTCGCAGATACGGGCCTGCTCCTCGAGCGCGGTGTGGCGATCGCGAAGTCGGCATCGATCGCCCAGCGAACGATACCGGAGATCATCAATAATCCAATGATCGGTATCACCGAGCTGACACGCGATATCATCGGCACCCTCTATGCCTTCCTTCTGCAGCTCAACCAAAAGATCAGATACTTCGACAAGCAGATCGATGCCGTCTTCCGCGAGAGCGACGTTTGCCAGCGTATAGCGAAGATACGTGGCGTCGGCCCAAGACTGCAACGGCAGTCGTTACCGCTTTTGGGGATAGGCCCGACTTCAAGAATGGCAGGCACCTGGCGGCATGGATGGGCCTTGTGCCGCGACAACATTCCAGCGGGGATCGGCGTGTACTGCTTGGCATCAGCAAGCGAGGCACTCAGCATCTGCAAACACTCCTGGTCCATGGCGGGAGGTCAGTGGTGCGAACGGCACAACGGAAATCGGACCCTGCTAGCCGATAGGTCAACGAGCTTAGGGAAAGGCGTGGTTACAACCGTGCAGCGGTTGCCGTCGCCAACAAGAACGCAAGGGTAATCTGGGCCTTGCTTTACAACGGCGGCGAGTACCGAGCCTCTCCTTGAGAACAGGCATGCGAAGTGCAGGCTGAAGGTTGAAATGGAATGAACGGTCGGACCGGCACATACGGAACCTTTCTTCTATAATGGCCGACAAGGTCTCCCATTTGTTGAGGCGTATGTGTGCGGATGTCCCATTTGGGCGCTTCGGAAACGATGACGCCGTATAGATGTTTGCAATCGACCAGAGTCAGACCGCTTCAACGTCAAGCTTGCAACGGAGGAACAGTCCATAGATGTAAAAGCTAGCAGTGCTCATCCCGTGCTCTCGGCACAACTCTGGCACAGGAACGCCGCCTTCTACGTGGCGCAGGATGGCAAGGATTTGGGGTTCGCTGAATCTGCTCGTCTTCATCAAAGTCTCCCCGATCATAAAGCCCGAGAAAATTCTACTTTTGAAGCCCGTTAATTACCGGGGGGATTACCCGCGCCCTAGCGCTTGCGCTCAACGCGTGAAAAGGTTAGTAGAGTACGAAATTTCTTCTGGAGCTAAACTACATGACTTTCGTGTCTCGGGCCGCAGCGTTCCTCAAAAATAACGCAAGTCCAACTGTTTTTGGCGCCACAAAAGCCGTATATAATACTCTTTTTCGTCCCGAAAAATACTCTGGAGAATTAAACTTTTGGAGAATGCAGTACCTTCGGGAGGGGGGGGTGCTAACAAATGGTAAGTACGAAACTATCATGCTGCAGATGGCAAAACCTCTCACCATTGACGACTTATCTGGAAAAGTTGTGTGTGATTTCGGATGTGGCCCGCGCGGAACGCTTACTTGGCTAAGCAGTCGGTCACACTGTGTCGGCATCGACGTTCTTTCCGATAGGTATTACGATACTTTTCCTGAGGTTATTGCCAACAATAATATGACATATATTAAATGCCACGAAGATTTTATTCCAATGCAGTCAGAGGTCGTTGATGTCTTATTCACAATGAATGCTCTAGACCATGTTAAATACCTTGATACTACCTGTGGCGAGATTGCACGTATATTGAAGCCGGGCGGATATTTAATTGGATCCTTCAACCTTTATGAGGAGGAAACTGTGACGGAGCCGCAAACATTAGATGAGGGCATTCTTAATAAACTTCTGTTCGTTCACTTTGACCAATTAAACGTCAGATTGGCTCCTAAATTCGAGGTAGATTTCTATGATGGTTTTTTCGATCGCCCTGTGCCGCCTAACTATTCCGGTCCAATGATCTTGTGGTATGTGGGAAGAAAGAAGTTATAGTCCCTTGCTGCGCGGGCTAGGCCTAAATGAGGTATGGTGTTCGGAAAAGGCCCGGTAAGCTAATGTGTCACAACCTAAGCTGCGTCGAAATCAGGCCGCTGGCTACAGCTGTTATAGCGGCGGGGGACGGTTAGCGGCTGGGAGTATTTCTCACGGAACGTCAGTTACACAGCCACCGGGGAGAGCATTCCCATGAAATCGAATCGTGAATTCGGCCGGACCGGGCTTATCGTTTCACCTATTGGCTTAGGCTGTAGCCGCCTGGGTTCCGTTCTTGGGGCGTCTGCCGAGGAGGCCGAAAATGTCCTCAGGACGGCACTTGACGCTGGCATAACCTTTTTCGACACTTCAAATGTCTATGCGCAGGGAGGGAGCGAGCGTCTCGTTGGGCAAGCGGTAAAGGGACGCAGCGACATTCTCATCTGCACCAAGGTGGGAAAGTACTTGCCGATGACCACACGCCTGCTACTGCCTTTGAAGTCTCTCATCAAAAGCGCCGTCGGCGGTAACAAATTCTTGCGCGAAGGGGTCCGCCAGACCCGCTCGAAGGGCCTGCCAAGCACCTGGGAACCGGCGCATCTACGTCGGTCGGTGGAAGCCAGTCTACAACGTCTGCAGCGAGATGTGATCGACGTCGTCATGCTACATAGCCCTGGGACCGATACGATCCGGAAGGGCGAGGCCCTCGGTGCACTGGCTGATCTCCAGCTTGCGGGCAAGGTCCGCGTCATAGGCGTCGCGGTAGATGACGTCGATACAGCCCTAGCCGCGTTGAGCGATAAGCGGATAGAAGCACTGCAGATCCCGCTACACCCCGGCCGGTCAGACTATGATCAAGTGCTCGCCGCCGCGTCAGCGCGAGGAGTAGCCATTGTGGCACGTGAGGTTCTAGGTGGACCCAAAGCGGTCAACAAACAGTTACTCGATGGCGCGCGCGTCAGCACGCGAATGGTCGAAGCCGTTGCGACGCCGGGGGTCGCGCTGGCTCTTGTGGGAACGACCAAGCCACACCATTTGACCGAAGCGATCTCAGGCATTTAAGAAAGCTTCAACGCCTACGCTCCCATCTTCTTCCAGTTGATTTGAGGCCAGCCCCATGAAGATTGCCGTCGTCGGCTGCGGATATGTTTTCGACATATACATGCGTACTCTACGCGCCCATCCGGAGCTTACCATCATCGGCGTGTTTGACATCAATTCCGAAAGGAGCCGGCGGGTTGGCAATTTCTACAAGCTCCGCATCTATGGTAGCTATGAGGCAATGCTTGCCGATAGCGAGGTGGACGCCGTCATTAACCTAACCTCGATCCAAGCTCACTTCGCGGTCACAAAACAGGCCTTGGAAGCGGGTAAACATGTCTATTCGGAAAAGCCGCTTACAAAGAGCCTTAACGATTCCGCTCAACTGTTCGACATAGCGCGTGAGCATTGTGTTCGTCTCTATGCGGCACCGTGCAACATCTACAGCGACATGATACGCACGATTTACGAGGCGGTAGGAAGTGGTGCAATAGGTAAACCGAGGCTTATTTATGCCGAACTTGATGATAATCCGATCCATTTGCTTGACTTCGACAGGGTCATCAGCCCCACGGGCGCCCCGTGGCCACTTGAAGAGGAGCTGCGCGAAGGTTGCACCTACGAACACCTCGGCTATCATTTGGTGTGGATCTGTGGCCTGCTTGGCCCTGCTGTAGCCGTAACGGCTTATTCAAGCGAACTGGTAGAGAGCAAGGTTTCGACGTTGCCACCATACCTGGGTACCCCAGATTACTCGGTCGCCTGTCTCCATTTCCGGAATGGTGAAAGCGCGCGAATAACGTGCAGCTTTGTCGCTCCGCGCGACCACCGACTGCGCGTGATCGGCGACAAGGGTGAACTGGCCGGCGACAGCTACCGTCACTACCGGTCTCCGGTATACCTAGAACAATATACCAAAATGAGCCTCAATGCGCGGAAGTTTCAGACCTTACGTGCTCACCCCATGTTGGGTCGCTTGTTTGGCGTCGGCGGCAAGCGGCTCCCATTGGTACACAACTGGAAGTCGCATGCGGTTTTGAAGGACCAGGCTCAGTCAGCCACGTTCAAACAACGGCTTCTAGAATGGGTTCGACGCAGGGAAATCTATGCACAAGATAAATTTATTGGAATCGCCGAAATGGCTCGGGAAATACGAGAGGACAAGCCTCAGTTCCTGTCACCGGATTTCCTACTCCATGTCAACGAACTGACACTTATTGTTCAAGCGGCAGGACCAGGTGGCATCGCCACCAAACCAACCACTACCTTTGCGCCGCTAGGCGATATCCCAGGGACTCTCACGTCACCGGCAGGACATGACGCATCCTGTTGGGTACATCTGGCCTTGTGTTAATCCGAGGGTAACTCTAGTTGTCGAGAAGGCAGCCAAGTCTCTCACAGTCTAAAAGATCCCCCGCATCCTAAAGGATCCATGAAGCGGACGCAACTGCACACGAGCTTAGCGCAAAGGCTTAGGGTTTAGACTCAATCATAGCCAGAACGCGACGAGGGTGGCCAAGGCGACTGCGGAGAGGAAGTTTCTGGCAAGCTTGTCGTAACGCGTTGCGACGCGTCGGAAGTCTTTCAGTCGGCAGAAGGCGTTCTCGATGAGGTGGCGGCTCTTATAGCGTTCGGCGTCGTATCGGATCGGCCTTGTGCGATTTGAACGGCCAGGTATCACGGGGACGATTGCGGACTGGCGCAGTCGCTTTCGCAGACTGTTGGCGTCATATCCCTTGTCCGCAAGGAGATATCGCGCACCCTTCAGACCAGCCAGCAGGTGTGGCGCGACCGGGCTGTCTGCCGCATTGCCACCGGTCAGCATGAATGCGAAAGGGCGACCGATCACGTCGGTGAGGACGTGGATTTTGGTGGTTTGCCCGCCGCGCGAAGGTCCGATAGCCTGATTTTTCGCCCCCCTTTGCCGCCATGGGCCGAGCGGTGCGCCTTGACGTAGGTGCTGTCGATGGAGGTGCTTTTGGTGACCGCGCCAGACGTCGCGAGCGCCTCGACCAATTCAGTCCAGAACCGTTTGCGAGACCAACGATTGAAGCGGTTGTAGACCGTGGTCGAAGGGCCATAGTCGTCCGGGCAATCGCACCACCGGCAGCCGACCTTGAGAACGTGGATGATGCCGGAGATCACTCGACGATCATCGACCCGGCGAGCCCCACCCTTGTTCCTCGGCAACAGGGGCTCAATGACCGCCCATTGCTCGTCCGACAGCCAAAACAAGCGACCCATTCAAGCCTCCAATCCATTGATTGGGAATCCTGAATCTGATTTGCCGCAGCAAATCAACATGATCAATGGGTTTCGACCCTAGGCAGCTCCTCTAATTAGAATAGGGGTTGATTTCTTCGGCTACCGATGGCTTGCTTGCCTCTCAGTTCACAACCTAGTCCGAAAGGTTAGGCTCATGATCTCTAGGTCTTTGGGAGTATCACTCCTAGTAATATCGCTCGCAGCATGCACCACTGTGAAGAACGCAGGCTTTCGCACGAAGCCAATAAGCCCCGGATGCGTTGCTCTCTTCGATGGCGATGAACCAGTTCTCTTGGAACGCGAAGATGACGACCATAGCCTTTGGGCTGTTGGCAAACGTTGCCCGAATACGTTACCCGGTGACGATAGAGTTCACCTATGGAAAAAACGCGGTATCACTATTGACGGATCAGTTGCTACCATTACCAGCGATCCCGATAAGAATGGTGTTATTCGCACTGATGTCATTCGTCCTAACGCGGGCCAGCGAGTTTCCCCTCATCGAGGGAAGTACATTAGGTTCCGATCGGACAGGCCTGCATGAATAGTGACTGAGCCGTTTTGTTTTGGGATGCCACAGCACGATCGTTCACCGGACATATCGGCTAGTTTGATGTAGCCTGACCTGCCACTGATTTTTTTCCTCCACCTGGAGTTGGAGTCCGGCCTCGATTTGAAGGACGGACAGATGAAGCGGAAGCGGTTTACGGAAAAGCAGATCATCGGGGTTCTGCGTGAGCACGAGGCGGCGCGAAGGCGGGCGATCTGGGCCGTAAGCACGGCCTCAGCGAGGCGATGCGGTATATTTGGAAGGCGAAGTATGGCGGGATGGACGTGTCCGACGCCAAGCGTCTGAAGGCTCTGGAAGACGAGAACGCAAAGCTGAAGAAGCTGCTCGCGGCCCAAAGTCTCGACTGAGTAGCCCCGAGTTTCGTAGACCCCCTCGGGTCTATGTTTTCTGCAAGCGCTCGAACTCAATGGGCGACAGCATTCCGTTTCTGACGTGCTTGCGTTTCGGCTTGTAGAACATTTCGATGTAGTCGAACACGTCCTGACGAGCTTCGTCGCGTGAACGGTAGGTCCTGCGACGTATCCGCTCCCTCTTCAGAAGATTGAAGAAGCTCTCAGCCACTGCGTTGTCATGGCAATTGTCCCGGCGGCTCATCGAGTGAACCAGATTGTGGTTTAAGAAAGGAGGCCCAGTCCATGCTGGTGAACTGCGAGCTCTGATCCGAATGGACCAGAACCTGATCTTTTTTGGCTTGCGTCGCCAAACCGCCATGAGCAAGGCCTGCAGCACGACGTCCGGGGTTTGACGGCTCTGCATTGACCAGCCGATCACCCGACGCGAATAAAGATCGATGACGACGGAAGGCCTGCCGCCATAGATGCCGGGACGGCGCTTGTAGCCAATCTGCGCCTTGATCCCGGCAAGCCTTATCAGACGCGCGACGCGGTTCGGGCTGAAGCAGGAGATCGGTCTGTTGCTTGTCCTCGGTGGCCCGTTTGCTCAACGGGTTCTTCAGCCAAGCGTAGAAGCCGCCCGGGTGTACATGGAGAAGCCGACACATCGTCCGCACGAGAAGCTCAGGCGATGCAGAGCAATGAATGCGTACTTCACTTTGCACCCCTGGCGAAGTACGCGGCCGCTTTTTTTTGGATGTCGCGCTCCTCGGTGACGCGATCAGTTCCTTCTTCAGTCGCCTGATCTCATCGGCTTCGTCGCCGCCCTTCCCGTTAGATGCGCCAAATTTCTTCTTCCACTCATAGAGCGAATGCTGGCTGACCCCGAGCCGCTGCGAAACCTCCGCTACGGGGTAGCCGCGCTCGGTGATCTGACGCACCGCATCACGCTTGAACTCTTCCTTGAAATTGCCTTTGCCCATGAAGGCCTCCTTGCCTCAGTTCTAGGGAAGAAGGCGTCTACAAATCTAGGGGCTAGTCAGAGTTTTGTTGACCGTAGGAAAGAAATCCATGCCATTCCACGCTCAAAATGGAGCCGACATGTCCGGTGAGATGGGGGCACTCCAAGAGGAGAACGTGAGATTAGTATCTAGCCACCTATGCAGATTCCATCAATAGTACTTCTTGGGTGACCTAGCATTCATGGGAGCTACAGTGTCTTTCACAGTACTGAGATGGAGCGACTGGATCTCTTGAGGATGTTAGGGCAACCAGTGATAAGAGCAGTGCGGGAAGGGCGCGTGATAGAGGATATGTTCCGGGAGTGTTCCTTTTTTGGGCATGGGCCCCTTGCTTGGGAACATCAAATATGAGAGAGAAGAACTGTCTTCCTGTTCGTGAAGACTTAAGCGGCCCCCGCCCAGTGTTGACGCACCGAACGAGGGCCTAACCCGCAACCTTGGTAAGAAGGAATTGGGCTATGAGTACATCTACTCTCTCCCCCGCTTTATGGAAAGTTCGGCGCTCTGGCTGTGAACAGCTGAGTGCATCGGCGGCATGCGTGCTGCCGCTTGCTCTCCCCCAGGCATCCGCCTGATCCCCAAATCCCTGGTTTTATTTGCTGACTGACACGCCCTCCTGAGCGCCTCATATCGTCTTGGCATCCGCGATGGCTGCCTGGGCGCTGCATGGGCTCCGTATGTTCGTCACACCGCCGCCTGATCCCGTCGACAGGCGGGTGGAGCAGCGTGCGTCCGCGGCAATGAACGCAGGGAATGGTCAACCAGTTTCCATAAAGGCTATCCCATGACATCCAGACACGACCAGCGCACCGCAACCATCGTCGAGCTAACCTCGGCGCCGACAAGGCGCAAACGCGGGCGACCGTCGAAGGCGTCGCTTGTTGCTGCAGCTGCAGACACCACCCGTCCGCCGGACCAGGCGATGCCTGTCGAATCGTCTTCGCGCTCCCGCAGTCCCAAGTCTCATCCCACGGTTCCCGATCTGAGCGGTGAGCATGTGTCGTTTGACTGCTTGATCAATGATGCAATGACGGCAATCGAAAAGGGTCCGTACATTCCGGACCAGATCCTGGGGCGATATGCTCCGCTGGCGTCACTGCTTCGCTCCGTCAGCTTCCATGAGGGCAGGTTGCTGGAGAGGGGGCTGGCCGTGGTTGCGGCCCTGCATCCCGATCTTCAGGTGCTGGGCAAGCCCCTGAAGCTGCCACTGGTGGAGGCAGCCGTGCAGGCGATCTCGACCAATTCATGGGACGTCCTCGAGGGTGTCTGCTTCGATTGCGACATTGGGACGGAGCGCACGTACAAGCCCGACCTGATCATCTTGAACAGGAAGACACGCAAGGCGCTGGTCATCGACCTGAAGCGGTCGCTGGCGGCTTACAGCGATTCCACGCTTGCCGATCTTACGAGCCGCATGATGGCGACAGGCCTGATACTGCCTGACTTTCTCTATAAACGACACAAGCGCCTCAGCATCACGGATGTCGACATCGCGGTGATCGACGGAGCAAGTCGCAAGAGCAATCATGACCAGGGTATCTGGAAACTCACCGAAGTGGACGAACTGCTCGATCTTCCCGGCGCGGCCGCAGCCATGGAACGCCTGCGCTCGACATTCGGCGAGAGAGCGAGGGCATTGATAGAAAGCCAAGCGCTAGGAGCCCTTGGCCTGCAAAAGCCACCGCGGACCACGTCCGCCACCACGTCCCACCGTCCGGGCAAGCCTGATGGTCCGCAGGTGGAAAAGGCGGGCAGGGCCGAGGATGGCCGGAGGGGCAGTGAAGCGCCCATTGCCCGCATCGTGGTCGGTTTTGCGCGATCAGCCTCCGGATCCGGCTGATCGCCGATTGCTACCCCGCGGTCTTCGATCCTGATCGGGGCCGCGGAACCCTCGAGCCTCATTCATAAAGTTCAATCCAGTTCGACGTGGAGCCCCCGGGCTCCGCGAATGGAGTAACACATGCCAAATCCCGCCAAACCAGCGGTTCCACCGCCCGCCCTGGGCGACAATGCACTCACCCATCCCGAACTATCCGGCACATCGGCCGACCGGATTGCAAATCATCTCATGCGACGCATTCGGCACGGGCAATTGTGGAAAAGGGTCGAGGTGGCCCGGTCCCTTGAGTTGTTGGTGCCAATCCGGGTCAGCGTCAACGGCTACAGCCTGCGTCGCTATGTTGTCGCACGAGATCATGGGCTTTCGGGCAAGCCGATTGCCGACCTCGCCGTGCTGCGGCGGATGTTCCTGAGCGGACGCCGGGCCCTCGGGCAGCAACTGGAAATTTCCGGGGAAGGACTGACCTCCGCTGGCGAAGCGGAGGCGCTCGCCGCTGAGCGATGCAGGAATATCGAATGGCCGTATCTGCTGGCGCTGCTGGACGCTCTCTCCAGCGTCGATGATACCGCCAACCTGGCGATCGTGCGCTTGTTGAGCCGGGCGCTTGCCGAATGCGGGCTTCCAAGGTCATCGGTGCTGTCTCGTCTCAACCAACCCGGCAGCCTCATTCTCATTCGGTCTGAAGTGGAGGGATTTGGAGAGAAGCTGGTGGAGTTACTGAAGGCGGATGTTCTCTTCGAGCGCAGGACCAGGATCGAACGCCAGGGCAGCCCCGCTTCCACCGGTCGCAACCTGGGGATCAGGCCGGACCGGACGATGCGGCTGATCAATGACGAGGATCTTGGCGACACGGACCATCGCGAACTGGAGCAGCAGGCGGCAGAGGCGCTTTCAAGGGGCAGCCAGGTCCTGGTTCTTCATGGAGCGGACATTATCGTTCCACCCGCGCTGCTTGCAGCGGCCGATCTGGAATTGACCATCCGTCCAATCGACTGGAATCTTATCCAACCTCTCCTGGCCATGCTCCAAGGGGGCGAGGGCGGCGAGGTATCCTTGACCACCTCAGGTGAACTCGTCCTTCGCCGCTTCGACCACCTGATACTTGCCCTGCGACCATCCCGCAGTCGTGAAGATGCCGTCCGTCTGCTCGGCGAACTCACTCGGCTCGAGCTGGCATCGGGAGCCGAAAGCGATGGTGGATCGTCCGGCCAGTCAGGGGCTGGCCTGGGCTCACGGAGGGGAGGGCGCAGCACGTCCCGGGTGAAGTCGACCGGATCGCGCCTGATCCAGCCAGAGACCCTCGTCGACGCCTGCACCACCAACTCCTCCTCTTCAGTTTCCCCACCAGCCAAGCCTCGTCACCTTCCGCTGACTGTCGAAACCCTGAGCGGCTACGGCGAAGCCAGGTCCTGGGCCCTCGACCTCAGGAGCGACCTCAAGCTCTGGAGGGACGGGGCGATCGAGTGGGAGGAGATGAGCACGCGGCTGCTTCTGTCCGGGCCACCTGGGACTGGCAAGACCACCTTCGCGCGGGCCTTGTGCAACAGCCTGCAACTGCCCATGCTGGCAACGTCCGTCGCGACATGGCTGCAGCCGAGTTACCTCGGCGATGTCCTGAAGCGCATGTCCAGGGCTTTCGAGGAAGCACAACGGAACGCACCCTCGATCCTGTTCATCGATGAATGTGATGCGATCGGCAGCCGACAGGACAATGCAAGAGATCACGCCGACTACTGGAATACGGTCATCGCCCGGCTGCTGGAGTTGCTGGATGGCGCTGCCAGGACCAGCGGCGTCATCATCGTCGGCGCGACGAACAGGCCTGAGTTCATCGACAGGGCCCTGACGCGCTCCGGCCGCCTGGAGAAGCATGTCGTCATCCCGAAACCCGATGTCGATGCGCTCTGCGGCATCCTTGCCCACCATGTCGGCAGCGACCTCGCATCGGTGCTGGAAACTGCGCCCCAGGCGTGGACGAGCCAGGGGGAAGCGGAGGTCAACCGATGAGCGAACGGGATCTCGCCATTCAGAATGCAGGTCATGGTGCGGATGCCTTTCGGCGACTTGCGCTGCTGGCGGCCGGTCGCACCGGAGCCGACATCGAGCGACTGGTTCGCGAGGCCCGCCAGCGGGCGCGTCGCCAGCGCCGGTCAATGACATGGGATGATCTGGAGCGGGCTATCCGCGAACGGCAGCCCCGTCTCCCGAGCGATCTCCGCTGGCGCGTCGCTGTCCATGAGTGCGGCCATTGCATTGCAAGCGTGCGCCTCAAGCTGGGGCGGGTCCGGCAGCTCTCCATCGAGGCCTCCGAGACTGCCCTTGGCTTCCTTGCCGCCGAGGCAGAGATCCGGATCCTGACGGAGGCCAGGGCCCTCGACATCTTGTGCCTGCATCTGGCCGGGCGGGCCGCCGAAGAGGTGATCCTCGGCAGCATATCGCTGGGCTCGGGGGGACATGCAGCAAGCGACCTTGCGAACGCCACCGATCTTGCTCTTGCGATGGAGACCAGGGTCGGTTGCGGCAAGGCCTGGCCACTCCTCTATCGCGACGCGACCACCATTCCGGCTCTTCTGTTCGTGGAGCCCGGCCTTGCTGATCGTGTCAGCGCCAGGCTGGACGAAGCCTTCGACAGGGCCCGGTGTCTCCTTGCGGATCACAAAGGCGAGCTGTTGGCGCTGGCCAATGCGCTTGTCGAAAGAGACACGCTGGAAGGCCCCGAGATTGCCGCGTTGATGGCCGCCCCGTCGTCTGCTGGCCCCTCGTCATAGCGGCACAATCCTGACGCCGGGGCCTTCGCAGCCCCGGGCACCATTCCCAACACAACCATGCTGCCGGTCGGCAGCCAAACCTGAAGGAGAAGAAGATGATCATATATGGTGACGGTCCGCGCGAGATCCGCCAACTTGAGCGGATGATACAGAAGCTGCAGGCGCTACTCGACGACCTGGTTGCCATCGGGGAAGGGGATCTGCCAGGCCAGGACCGCCTCGAAGATGCACCGCTGATCGACAACTGGCACCTGTCAACACGGGAAATCGTCTGCCTGCGGGGTGAGATCTCCGGTCATCCGCGGCTGGGATACGCCCCACACGGAATAACATCCGATCTCTGGCTGCTTGCGCCGCAACGTGGCTTTGCCCGGACGATCTCACGCTACTATCGGCTGGGTTCACAAACGAAAGGGTTCGACGGCTAAGGCCACAGGCGGTCCTGGCGGGGCACCCGGCGGTTCGACGGAGTTCGGCATCAAATCACGGTGATGTGCAGGCAAAGCACTCTGCCTTGCGGCAAATTCCCTGCACATCATCCTGATTTGAGATGATTTGTGGTTCTGCGATTCAAACATGCTGGCAAACGATTCAAGGATCGAGATCGGCGTTACAGAACTCGACATCTCCGATTCCGGCGCGAACGACGTTTGCCCCGCCTGACTGTGATGACCGGTAGCGTTGCGCAGCGCTTCTCGTCCTGAAGCGACCATCCGGGCGTCGTCATTGCTGCGAGAGATGAACCGCATCACACCCACAGGCGGCCAGTGAGATAAATTGGATTGAGTTGAAACGCCTTGCCTGCACCTCAGGTCGATTGGCGATGATTTGCGGAAATCCGATTCATCTCCCTGAAAGAGCGATTCCGATATCCAGATCAGTGTTGCTGATGTCGCGAAATGCGATTCACATCCAAACGACGTTTGCGTGATAGAGGAGAGGGGGCGAACAGGTGGCCAAACGGGGTGACAAACGGGGTGACAAGCGCCTGGCGGAACAGCGCGAGCGTCAGCAGGTTTATCGCAAGCGCATAAAGTCCGAGCGGCGGCCGTCACGTGACGATATTGCCCGGGTACTGCTGCACGTGGTCATCACCAGGAGTGCTGCCAGGGACAAGCTCGATGAGCTGGAGAAGTTCGGCGACCTGATCGTCGACAGGCTCGTGGAGCAGGGCTTCGACAAGCGTGTTTCCTATGACGCCTTCGATCAACTGGTCGACAAGTACGTGAAGCAGGGCTGGGAGTTCCGCAAGAAGACCCATATCGGGCGCAGTGTGCCGAACAATGCCGATGAGCGGGACTGACGCCAGTGCCTTCATGGTGCAGATGTGCACGGTTTACGCTCGGATCACCAGCGCATGGATTCTGGCCTCCTGCCTCAGAAGCAGTCGACGTCAAGGTTCGTGAGCTGACGTCATATCCGCGGAGTTTTGATAACGTCGTTCGATCAGTTCTCCTGTATTCCCCCCGTTACTCCATCAAACGGCGTTTGCGGTTGAATCGCAGATCCAGAGACTTCGTTTCAAGGATGAGCCTGCGATGATGCTTGATGCCGATGAGCATTGTCGGCCGACGGCAGAGACAGGGGGCGCTTGGTGATCCGCTCTGGTGTCCGCATTGGTCACCTTCACGACGAGACGGCGAGCCAGCGTCCTCGACGGGGGCATGTCGGGTTGATCGGGAGCCGGAGCTTGAAGGAAGGCTCACGTAGGCAAGCCCGCAGTTCAACCACCACCAACGAGGGTGGCAAGGCTCCAACAAAGAAAGTATGTGCAGTCCGGCTTCACCAGCGTCATCGCCGGAAAGTCAAGCTGTCGGACGGCAGCCTTTTGCTCCGCAAGAACCCGTATAGTGGCAAAAGCTAGCTTGGAGCCGCACTTACGCTAGCATGACGCCTGCGATCAGTTTCCGTGACGGTTAGGTTCGAAAGGTGTCGCAAACGGTGTTCGTCTCGAGCTTTGCGACTGGGTGATGCACTGGCATCTCAAAGATGTTAATCGGCATTTGTGAGCGATCGCTGGGCGACACCTCCCATTCCATTTGCAACTACTGCCACGAAAAGATAGGCGACACCTTGAATTTCCAGGCTGAAATCAACCGCCGAATGGACGGCGCAGACGACCAGCGCGCCAATGGCCGCGATGGCTGCAGATTCGTCTTTCCTTTCGGGGCGCAACAGCTTCAAGAGTGTGACGAAACACATTGCCAGGATTGCCAACGGAATAGTCCCGAAGAAGACGCCGTAACTGACCCACATTTCAAGATAAGTGTTATGGGTCTTGTCCCACGCCAGATCGAAGCTGACCGGGGCGGCATGATAAAGAGGGTAAGCATAGTCGAAGCTGCTGCCTCCAAATCCAAGCAGTAAGCGATCGACGATCATTGTCCAAACCTGCCGGTAGAGATCAGCCCGAACATTTGCCGCGCTTTCCACGGATCCGAGGCGCTCCACTAGGACGTTACCGTAGAGAACGAGCAGAGTTGAGGAGACAATCAGTCCGACTATGACAATTGTCGCGATGGCCACCATACTCACGCCTTTGTTAGCGCGGAGGAAGCTGATTGCAAAGGCGGACACTGAGCCACACATAGCCGCGAAGAATCCCATCCTCGACGCGGTGAGAACCAGTGCGGCCGCTATGAAGAGCAGGCCAACCAGGATGAAGATGAAGAGGCCTCTTCGCTTCTCGAGAAGGTCGAGCCAGCGGTTTGCCTCTCCAATAAGGCCGCCAATCAGAGCAGAGCCTATCGTGGCGCCGATCGCCAGGAAGGTCGCATAGGAGTTGCGGTTGACGAAGCCTCCAGTTGCGAAGCCTCGATAAGCCCATTTCTCGGCGAAGAGGATGCTATCGTCGAACTCGAAGTAGAGCACCAGTCCATAGATCGCATGGGCCACAACGATCCCAAACAGAACCTTCAGAAACAAAGACGATCGCGAACGGTTGGCCCCTATCTGCAGGCAAAGGTAGAATATGACTCCATAGCTAAGCCACCGTAGCAAGGCGAGAGCCGTGTCGCCTGGAGCAACGGAAATGGAGCGACCGGGTTCGGCCTCATTCGGCAAGGCCAGCCACGAACGGGGCAGAAAATCGGCGATTGGCAGGATTTGCAGCAGCATGAATGCCGCCACCAGCCAGAAAAGTGCATTTATCGTTCGGAAATGGCGAGTAGTGGCTCGTAAGGAGACATCTTCAAAGCCGAGACGCCCGAAGTAGATGGCGCTCCAGGCAAACAGGAAAGCGGCTGAGAAACCCCATATGGCCGGGCGGTTACCGCCCAGGGCCAACGGCGTCAGAAAGACCGACGTAGCCACCACACCAGCGGTCCAATTGTTGAGGCGATACCTCACTTGGGAATTGCTTCTCGCAACCATGCTGTGTTCGTCCCCAGTGCCTTCAGTTCGGCCGCTTTGCCTGAGCCCAATTTCCCTTCAGCTTCGAAAGGCTTGGGAGCTTCTATTTGGCCTTTTGCGCCGCCTTTTTCCATTCATATCTTCATCGAGAGTTCGAGGACTATGGTGCTTCGCGACGAGCCCACGCCTGTTTCTCGATCGAGTTTAATCGCACGTAATGTCCTGCCAGAGGTCATCGATCGTCACAATGCACTCCGCATAGGCCACAATGAAGCAAGCCCTTGCATGGGTGGGATCACACTCATGAAGAAGCGCAGAGATACATGCGTTGATCGCGTCCCGATAGGTCTGCCCGAAGCGTAAGGGAAAGCGCTCCTGCAGGCATCTGAGGGCGTCGCGGGGCCCCATGATCGGTTGGTCCAGCAGATCGCCCTCGCCAACGAAGACAGGGCGTTCCCACTCGACCCTGAATGCAATCTCGATCACCGAACCCATATTGGATCGCTCTCCGACAACCCAGTTGAAGGGGCCAGCCGGTAACGGAACCCCAAGCCACAGACGAAACGATCGTAGATTGCGCCCATGACAATAACGTGTCTGGAACATCAAGACTTGCCAACTCACCCTAACCTCCTGAGTGCGGTCGCGCTCGAACAGCGCGCCGAGATCAGGACCCTAATCATGGCGGGACTAGCGGCTGCCCATTGGAACATGCTCGATTGCGTCGGAGAGCGTTAAGGACAATCAACGGCCCTTACTACGCACACCTGCGTCGAAGCACGTATGGCCTTCGAGCGGAGCTAAGATGAACAAACGCAAAGAGCTCCAGGGAAAGAATCCGGTGCACGCCGAATTGTCTGGCCTTGCCCGTACCTCACGCCGATTTTCCATTATTTGTGATAATCTGATTCATGTCACTGGAGGCGTGATTCCGTTCACTAGAAGGACGTTGCTGACTTCCGAAAGCCTGATTCAGATCCAAACGGCGTTTGCGAGAAACGGGAGGGGACGAAGATTGTGACCGAGTCAGGGACACCCGCTTGGCGGAGCAGCGCGAAGGTCAGCAGGGTGTAGCAAGCGTGTGGAGGCGATGCGTGGTCCGTCAACGGGAGACTGTTACCGTGCTTCTTTGCCTAGTTTCGCCCGGAGCGTCGTCGGGGACGTACCGAGAGAGTTGAGAAAGATGGGTGGCCCGAGTGCCGGTGCGCTGGTGGAGCAGGTCTTCGACTGATTGATATTGGGCTGACGGCAATGAACTCTTCAGAGCGATCCCAAGAAGTCGCGAATTGTCGCCACACTTGTGTCCCGACGCCTAAGGAGCAGTTGGGGGGGCCAACTTCAACGGGGAGGATATCACCTTACCACCGCGCAAACGTCGTTATTTGACCGTTACCGTCTTCCCCCCGTTACTCCATCAAACGACGTTTCCATTTGAATCGCCCTTCTTGAACGCCGGTGGGGGAAAGCTGAAACTGAAACGAGGGACGCGAGAGGCTTGGGAATGAAGCCAGACCAAGAAAGGTGCGCCTCGCCGGTTAAGACACTAAGCATGTTTGCCGCCCCAAGGTGGGCGGCGGCTGCTGGTAACGCCATAGATCGTCCATCCGCCAGTGCGAAATAGGATAGCGAGCCCCACCTTTAACAAGCTCTGCGGCCCCACCAGCGGTCGCAGAACCGGAGTGGTCGCCGCATCCAGCAAATCTGACCGTTCCGCATAGCGCAGCCTTCGACCGAGCGTCCTTATAAGCTTTATCGGATGCCAAACCTCGACACGCGACCGCAGGTCGCATTCTTGAACTCGCACCCCCTTCCTCTCCCATGCGTCAGCAATCAGCCGAGGACGGTGATTAGGTTTGAAGTGGAGTGATCGTGTCCACTCGGATGTCGCCTTGAAGCATCCCCCTTTGTAGGTCGCGTCGACCGCGTTCTACTTCTATGACCGTATAGGCCTTCTCGTCGCGGAAGATGCTGGCATGCCGGGTCGTGACATCCTCACCGGGTAAAGCCTCGACCTCCATGTAATCCAGCTCGCTTCCGGCCGCCACGATCCGGGCGTCTCCGGCCGTTCGGGCGGCAACGGTGATCTCTCGCGGTTCCGGCGCATTGTCCCAACGTGCGTCATTGGCCGGCGCGACCGGGACGAGGCGGTAGATATTGAGAAGCTCGCCATCGCTTGTCGCTGTGGCCGCCGCCTCGGCGTCAGCAATCTGCGCCTGGCTCTCTACGGAGCTGCCGAAGTTCGTGGAGCTTGTACCGGTGTTGAACGGTTCGTTGCCGATGCCGTCATTTCTTGCGTTGGACATGGTCCGACCTTTCCGTCTTGTACTGTCCTCCAAAAACGCCCCGTTCGGCAGCCTTGTTCCGGCAGAATCGGACGCACTGCGTTTCCGCGCAGAGAATCGCTGACGGATCGCGAATCGAGTCACCGTGAGTGGTGTCGGTGGAGGACGGGCCGTGACGAGCATGCGCGTCATGTACCTGAGCGCCACCGTCTCTTTATGGCGCGAATCGGGCCGGATTCCGCAGAATCTGCCCCCGGCGCTGCCGATCAGAGCGACGTAAGTGCCTGTGACGCCTGCCATTTCTTAAGAGAGTGTAAACCTTTCAGGGGCCCGCCCGCCACATTTGTGTCCTTTCAGCAACAGGGCTGCCGTAAGCGGGTTCAGGAATGTGGAATGGCTGAAGTTCCGGATTGCATGGCGGACCGCCTCTTGTATTTTCACTCTCGGAAGCGAGGCGGTGGATCGTCCGTCTTCTGGCAATCGACGGGGATGGGGCAGGGAACGCTGTCCTTCAGCAAAAGAACCCAGACCCATACGAAACTTTGACTGGAGGTCAAAAATGAACATCAAGAGCCTTCTTCTCGGCTCCGCTGCTGCCCTCGCAGCAGTCTCCGGCGCACAGGCAGCCGACGCTATCATCGCTGCCGAGCCCGAGCCCATGGAATACGTTCGCGTTTGCGACGCATTCGGCACCGGCTACTTCTACATCCCGGGCACCGAAACCTGCCTCAAGATCGGCGGTTACGTCCGTTTCCAGGTTGATTTCGACAGCCGCGATGGCGCCTACGCCGACGACAACTGGGATGCATTCACCCGCGGTCGTCTGGAAGTTACCGCCAAGAGCGACACCGAACTCGGCGAGCTGACCAGCTTCATCGCTCTGCAGGCTGATGCTTCGGACTATCCGGCTGGCACCGGCTCCACGGGTGACTTCTACTTCGACGAAGTCTACCTGCAGCTCGGCGGCTTCAAGGCTGGTACCTACCTCAACTGGTGGGATAAGGGCATCAACGGCGAAACCGATTCGCTCGGCTCGCTGACCCGCGCCACCTCGATCGCCTACATCTACACGGGCGACGCGTTCACGGCTGGCCTTCAGCTCGACGAGCTGACCAACGTTGAACTCGGCGGCGGCGGCGGTCAGGACTTCGGTCTTGAAGCTATCGTAACCGCTTCGCTCGGCGCGGCTTCGGTCGACCTGCTTGGTTCCTACGACTTTGCAAACGAAGACGGCGCAATCCGCGCTCTCGTTTCCGCTGAGATCGGTCCGGGCGCCCTTCAGCTCGCTGGTATCTGGGCATCGGGCTACAACGTCTACTACAACGCTTCCGAGTGGACGATTGCTGCTTCGTACTCCTTCAAGGCAACCGACAAGTTCACGATCACCCCTGGTGTTCAGTACTTCTCGAATGTCGATCTTGACGGTGACGACTTCGACGGTGACGATGCATGGCGCGCTGGTCTGACTGTTGACTACGCGATCACTTCTGGCCTGGCCATGAAGGTATCCGCGCAGTGGAACGACGGCAACCGTCGCGGTGCCGGCGACGAAGACTACTGGGATGGCTTCGTCCGTCTTCAGCGCTCGTTCTAATATCAAGGAGCTCCCCCGACATTCGGGGGAGCTCTCTTAAATGAGAGGGTGGCCCAAAGAAGGTCATTCGGTTGGGAGATGCCCTGGGAGTGAAGTCGCCGTCGTGCGGCTTTTTTGGTTTCCGTGGATGGTCCACGGGGGCCCGATCCTTTCCTGACTGGAGTCAACATGACGATCAAGAGCCTTCTCCTCGGCTCCGCTGCTGCACTTGCAACAGTCTCCGGCGCACAGGCCGCCGATGCTATCATCGCTGCCGAACCCGAACCCATGGAATATGTCCGCGTTTGCGACGCATTCGGCACTGGCTACTTCTACATCCCAGGGACCGAAACCTGCCTCAAGATCGGCGGCTATGTCCGCTTCGAGGTGAGCTGGAACAGCGAAGACACTTACGGCGGCGACAACTGGGATGCCTACACCCGCGGTCGCATTGAAGTTACCGCCAAGAGCGACACCGAACTGGGCGAACTGACCAGTTACATCGCTATGCAGGCTGAAACCTCCGAATACCCGGCCGCTACCGGCGCAACCGACGACGCCTTCTACTTCGATGAAGTCTATCTGCAGCTCGGCGGCTTCAAGGCCGGTACCTACCTCAATTGGTGGGATGCCAATGACCTGCCGGGCGAACTGGACGCTCTCGGCTCCAATCGCGTGACCGCGATTGCCTATATCTATGAGGGCGACGCCTGGACCGCCGGTATTCAGCTCGATGAACTGACGGGCGAAGAGTACCTCGGCACCTTCACCGGCGACGATCCCGATCTTGGTGGTGGTCAGAGCGTCGGTCTGGAAGCTGTCGTCCAGGGAACGTTCGGTCCGATTTCGGCGGAGTTGCTCGGTTCCTATGACTTCGCGAACGACGATGGTGCGGTCCGTGTGATCGCATCGGCAAACCTCGGCCCCGGCACCTTCTACCTGGCCGGCGTCTACTCCTCCGGTTATAACTTCTACTATGGCGGCGCCGAGTGGACCCTCGCCACGGCCTATGCGTTCAATGCGACCGAAAAGCTCCAGATCATCCCGGAGTTCCAGTACTTCTGGAACACGGCTATCGATGCTGAAGGCGACTTCAGTGGCCCGGACTACTGGACGGCTGGCGCGACGGTGAATTACGCAATCACCGACGGCCTGGCGTCGAAAGTTTCTGTTGCCTATGACGACTCGTCGGAAGCATGGGGCGGCATCGTCCGACTGCAGCGTAACTTCTGATCGCTGCACTGACCGTCGCAAAAGAGAAAGCCCGGCAATTGCCGGGCTTTTTTGCATATCAAAGGGCGGCGATCATGTGCGGCTTCGAAGATCAGTTCTCCGCCAGGCTGACATCGGTGATCTGCACGGTCGCATCCGGATGCTGCCGTCCGTCGCGCAGATCTCCGACGATATCCGTCGTCTGTCCCAGCCGCGCCTTGTAGACCTGATAGTTCTCCATGATCCGCTGAACGTAATTGCGGGTCTCGGGGAAGGGGATGCGCTCGATCCAGTCGATCACCTCGTCAATCGGCTTCCCGCGCGGGTCGCCGTAGCGCGCGATCCATTCGCCCACGCGCCGCGGACCCGCATTATAAGCTATGAAGGTGAGGATGTAGGATCCGCCGAAGGAGTCGATCTGTTCGCCGAGATAGTGGGCGCCCAGGGTGGCATTGAAGCCGGGGTCGCTTGTCAGCTTCTCAGGTGCATAGGCTAGTCCGTGTCGCTTGGCCACAGCCCTCGCAGTGCTCGGCAGCAACTGCAGCAGTCCGCGTGCATTGGCGGGCGATACGGCCGTCGGGTTGAAGGCGCTTTCCTGCCTAGCAATCGAATAGGCAAGCGCCTTGCCGGAACCCGAAATATTGGCGCCGGCGGGAATGGCGCCGGTCGGAAAGGCAAGGGCCGCGACATCCCGTCCCTCGTAGAAGGCGGACTTGCCGATCTGGAGCGCCAGGTTGTGGTCTTTCCTGCGTTCGGCCCGCTCGGCGAGCAGGGCAAGCTCTCCCGGGCTTTCGATCTGCCTTGCGAGTGCCTGCAGCAGTGCAGCAGTACGCTTTTCATGGCCGGCAGCCTCCAGCCGGTCGAGGGCCGCTACTGGCGGCCGCTGCTTGAAATTCCGGCGGTCGTCCTCGGTGGGCGAGGGCGGTTGCACGGAAAGGGCCGACATGTTCAGGCGTGCCGCGGCGAGTTGGCCGTAAAAGCTCCCGGTATGGGCTGCCGCGCTGCGATAGTGCGCTTCGGCCTCTTCGGATTGCGCTGCCTCCGCGGCGCGCCCCAGCCAGTAGAAGGCGCGCGAGGCCGAGATCGGCCTGCTGGAGGCTTCGAGGATGCGCCGGAAATGGCCGGCGGCCTTCTGCGGATCGTTCAGGTTGCGGAGTGCATACCACCCCGCATGGAACTCGGCATCGGCAATGTCCGTCGGCTGCGTTGCAGCATGTGCGGAAACGATCGCATAGGCGGCCTTGTAGTCTCCCTGGTCCGCAAGCCCGCGGGCGATGATGCGCTGCTCGTCCCACCACTCGGACGTATTGATCAGCCGCAACGAATCCCGCGGCGCCTTTGCAAGAAGCGCAGCCGCCTCGCGATACTTGTCCTTGCGCCGGAGCGCCTCGATCTGAAGGAACAGGAAGGCCGGATCGTCTTTCCAAGAAGGGTCCACGGCCTTCAGCAGTGCCTCGGCGTTTCGCGCCCCGTTGATCCGGGCAGCCCAGGCCTTGTAAAGCGATTGCGCCTCGCCGAGTTGCGAGAAGCGTTTCGCCTGGCTGACGCGGCCTCGATACATGAGATAATCCATCCGCGCCTTGTGGTCACGAACCGTCAGGGTGGAGGAGAATTCCTTGAGGATGCGGTTCTCGAGCGCCGTGTACAGGGCGTCGGAGGTCCAGAGGCGACGGATTGTTGCAGCCGCCTCACTCTTCCCGAAGTCCTTCCGTGCCTTCGCCAGCAGGTAGAGCCCTTCGGCGGTCTGCGGTTCGGCATCGCTAAATGCCGCCATCACCTTGTCAGCGCCCGGGTTCTCGCGAAAGAGCGCGCGTTCGTAGCGCAGGCGGAGATCGTCCAGCCCCGGCCAGTCCTTCAATTCCTGGCGTGCTGCTTCGATTTGCTGCGACGAGACGGAGGCAAGGCCGGACATGGCGAGCGCCCAGGTGAGTGCCTGGCGCTCGACCGAGCCCTCCGGCAGGCTGTCACGCACGACGAACGCCCGCTTCGCATCATCGTCGGACAATGCGTCGAGGCCGGCTTTCAGGACTGGAGCCGGGGCAAGCCTGCTGCCTCGTGAAGGCGCTATGACATCCAGTGCCATCGGAAAGGCTGCGTTGGCGCCGGCAGGTTCGGCATAGGGAAGGGGTGCCGGACCCTTGGCGAGGGGATCGGCCATGGCGCCGGGTCCCGAAAGACCGAGACCGATGGCGGTCAGCAACAGGGCAGGCTTCTTCATGCGGCGACTCGCGACAAGAAAGCGATTCCTCTTATTACATTAGCTGCTTCGTAGATTAACGAAAGCTTACCAGCATCATTGAAACTGCGCCGGTTTGGCGCCGCGGTTCACCATCAGAAATCGCGTCAGCATCCGCTTGTCGTCGCATTCCCACCGCTCTATTGTGCGCCACCTTAGTCACGGAATGCGGCCGAAGCGTGAACTGCCGGCCGGTGGGAGCTTATGCATGTTCAAGGGATCGATGCCCGCACTCGTCACGCCTTTCACGGCAGAGGGTGCGGTGGATGAAGCCGCCTTTGCCGATCATGTCGAGTGGCAGATCGCCGAGGGCAGCAGCGGTCTGGTGCCGGTCGGCACGACCGGCGAATCTCCGACCCTTTCCCATGCCGAACACAAACGGGTCGTCGAACTCTGCATCGAGGTTGCGGCGGGGCGCGTTCCTGTCATTGCAGGTGCAGGATCGAACAACACCCGCGAAGCGATCGAGCTTGCAACCCATGCGGAACAGGCAGGGGCGGATGCGCTTCTGGTGGTGACACCCTATTACAACAAGCCCACCCAGAAGGGTCTGTTCGCGCATTTTTCGGCCGTCGCCGAGGCTGTGAAGCTGCCGATCATCATCTACAATATCCCCGGACGCTCAGTGATCGACATGACGCCGGAGACGATGGGGGCGCTGGCCAAGGCCCATTCCAACATCGCCGGCGTCAAGGATGCGACCGGCAAGCTGGAGCGTGTCTCCGAGCAGCGGATCACCTGTGGCAAGGACTTCATCCAGCTTTCCGGCGAAGATGCGACGGCGCTCGGCTTCAACGCCCATGGCGGCGTCGGATGCATTTCGGTGACGGCAAACGTCGCGCCGCGCCTCTGTGCCGACTTCCAGGCGGCGACCCTTGCGGGTGACTACGCCAAGGCGCTGGATTACCAGGACAGGCTGATGCCGTTGCACAAGGCGATCTTCCTCGAGCCGGGCGTCTGCGGCGCCAAGTACGGATTGTGGCGGACGCGAGGCCTGAGCCGGGCGGTGCGTTCGCCGCTGATGTCGTCGCTGGAAGCTTCGACTGAGGCTGCAATCGATGCAGCGCTTCGGCACGCGGGCCTGCTCAACTAGTCCGGACTGCTTCACTTTCCCCGCCGCCCGCATTACATGACACGTGGTCCGCGGGAATGCCCTCCCGCGGTGGCATTCCGGTATCGAAGGGCGTGGTGGAGACAGATGGCCCCCAAAGGCAGCCAGAGGACGGTGAACAAGATTGTCGCGGAGAACCGCAAGGCCCGCTTCAACTATGAGATCATGGACACCTATGAGGCCGGCCTCGTTCTCACCGGGACCGAGGTCAAGTCCCTGCGCGAAGGCAAAGCGAACATCGCCGAATCCTACGCGTCCGACGAGGGCGACGAGATCTGGCTGATCAATTCGCATCTGCCGGAATATCTGCAGGCAAACCGCTTCAACCACGAGCCGCGCCGACGTCGCAAGCTGCTCCTCAGCAAGCGCGAGATCAGCCGCCTGCGGGCCGGGATCAACCGCGAAGGCATGACCCTCGTGCCGCTGAAGATCTATTTCAACGACCGCGGTAGGGCCAAGCTGGAACTGGCGCTCGCCAAGGGCAAGAAGCTCCACGACAAGCGCGAGACGGAGAAGGAACGCGACTGGAACCGTCAGAAGAGCCGGCTGCTGAAGGACAACTGAAATTGCAGGCTGGTCGCGCGGCTCGTCCAGGTGAACTTATGCGACGCTGCATGCGTTCTGTGCCATGCCAGTTAGCCGCAGCAACACCTTCCAGCCGCTGATCGAAACCGCGATAACCGACCGGCTGATCATCTTCCTCCGCTACCATGGTGCCGACAGGACGGTCTTGCCTCATATCCTCGGCAAGGATCGGCAGGGCCATCTTGCGCTGAGTGCGTGGCAGGTTTCGGGCACCGGGTAAGGCTGGCGGCTGTTCCACCTCGACCAGGTCGAGGAGTTGCAGCAGACGAATAGTCGCTTCCTTCTCAATGCACCGGGTTACAATCCCGCCGATCCCTCTTTCACCGCGGTGCTGCACCGCGTGTAATGCGCCGGAGGTCGGAACAAAAGCCTGCTCCTGCCGTTGTCGGCGACATCCTCACATGAGCCGGTTCATGAAGCGCAAAACGATACTGACCTACGGTACCCTCGTCCTGGGTCTCGGCCTCGCAGGTTATCTCCTCTGGAATATCTTCAGCGAATACACCTGGTCGGACATCGTCCAGTCCGTGTCGGAGATCCCGACCGCAAATCTTGTTGCCGCGCTCGGCTACTGTGCCGCATCCTATGTCTGTCTTACCGGCTTCGACTGGGCGGGCGTGCGATACGTGAAGAACGACCTCGCCTATCCTAAGATCGCGCTTGCCTCCTTCGTCAGCCTCTCCATCGGCCAGAGCGTCGGGCTGGCTGGCTTGAGTAGCGGCGGCCTTCGGTATCGCTACTACGCCCACTGGGGGATGAATACCGAGGACGTAGCAAAGATCGTGCTGCTTTCCGGCGTCACCGTCGGCATTGGCCTCGCCATGCTGACGGGCATCGTCATGATCATCAATCCGGCGGATGGCGCGGAAGTCCTGCGGGTTAACGAGGCGACCGTTCTGGCGATCGGCGTCGCGTGTCTTGCGACAGTCGCCGGCTATCTCGCCCTGGCGAAGTTCGCGAGGGCACCGGTCCGAGTTCGCAAGTGGACGTTCCAGATGCCGCCGCTGCGTCTGGCCCTTGCCCAGGTGGTGATCGGAACGGTGAATTTCGCGCTGGTCGCCGCAGCACTGCGAGAGGTGATGGCTGCGGCGTCCGACGTCAGCTATCTGAAGGCGGCGACTGCCTACGTGCTGGCGAATGTCGCAATCATCGTCACCCACGCTCCGGGCGGCCTCGGCGTGCTAGAGGCGACCGTCCGCCATGTGATGGGGGATCAGGCCTCCATCGGATCGCTTGTGGCCTTCAGGGTGATCTACTTCTTCATCCCGCTGGCGATCGGCATCCCCGTCGCGCTGGTGACCGAAGCGATTTTTCGTGCCCGCAAGGCATCTGCTGCCTCCCTGCCCAAGGCCGGGACGGCAGCCTGACGGCCGCCGAACTTTCCTAGTCTGCTTGCGGCTCGGCGGGCTCCACGGCCCTCTGGGGGCGCTCCGAAGGATCGCGGCCGATCTCGGATCGCAGCGACGCGAGATCGATAAAATGGTCGGACTGGCGGCGCAGGTCGTCTGCGATCATCGGCGGTTGCGTCGCCATCGTCGACACGACGGAGACCTTGCGGCCCCTGCGCTGCAGGGCCTCCACCAGCGTCGTGAAGTCGCCGTCACCGGAGAAGATCACTAGATGGTCGACCGTCTCCGATTGCTCCATGGCATCGATGGCAAGCTCGATGTCCATGTTGCCCTTGATCTTCCGGCGGCCCATGGAGTCGGTGAATTCCTTTGCCGGCTTTGTGATGACCTTGTAGCCGTTGTAGTCGAGCCAATCGATCAGCGGCCGGATGGAGGAGTATTCCTGATCCTCGATGAGGGCGGTGTAATAATAGGCCCGCAGGAGATATCCGCGCTTCTGGAAGGCCTTCAGCAGCTTGCGATAATCGATGTCGAAGCCGAGGCTCTTGGAAGCAGCGTAGAGATTTGCACCATCAATGAAGAGTGCAATCTTCTCTCTGGGGTCAAACATTTTTCCTCCATCCCGTTTATTATTGCCTGCTTGTGCAGGTTACATCGCTCCGCCTCGCTCGACCGTGCGATGGATCAACATCCCGGTAAATTACCAATCGTTGATGTAAGCGCATTTATGTCACGATTCGCATTTCTCCAAGGACTTTAAGGGGTAAAACCTTGCACTGCGGCTCGGTGGAGGCGACGCGACGGCTTGCTGATCAGGAAAAACTTGAATTCGACCGTCAATCCCTGTATCGGGCGTCTGAATTCCCGAGATAACGACCGCAAAGGACAGGCAATGGCCCGTGTCACCGTAGAAGATTGCATCGATAAAGTCGACAACCGCTTTGAGCTCGTGCTTCTGGCCAGCCATCGTGCACGTCAGATCTCCCAGGGTGCGTCGATCACGGTGGACCGCGACAACGACAAGAACCCTGTCGTTGCGTTGCGCGAGATTGCCGACGAGACCCTGTCTCCGGATGATCTCAAGGAAGATCTCATCCACTCCCTGCAGAAGCATGTCGAGGTGGACGAGCCCGAGCCCGATCCGTCGTCGCTGCTCGCCACCAATGCAGGCGCAGTGACGGCAGCTGATCGCGGCGAGGAAGAGGAAGACCTGCCCGAAGCCGTAACCTTCGACCAGATGTCGGAGGAGGAGCTTCTTGCCGGCATCGAGGGGCTTGTTCCGCCGGAAAAGAGCGACGATTACTAATCGTTCATCTTCTGGCCTCAAAGAAGACTATCTGCATTAAGATGGCCGCGCCGGCTTCAACCCCCGGCGCGCCTTTTTCGTTTTTCTAGTCTAGGATCGTTTCCGGCATGATGCGGCAATATGAGCTTGTTGAGCGGGTTCAGAAGTACAAGCCCGATGCCAACGAAGCTCTGCTCAACAAGGCCTATGTCTACGCCATGCAGAAGCATGGGCAGCAGAGGCGGGCCAGCGGCGACCCCTATATCTCCCACCCGCTGGAAGTCGCGGCGATCCTGACGGACATGCATCTCGATGAGTCGACCATCGCGGTCGCGCTCCTGCACGACACGATCGAGGACACGACGGCAACCCGCGCCGAGATCGACGAGCTTTTTGGCGAGGATATCGGCCGGCTGGTCGAGGGGCTGACCAAGCTCAAGCGGCTCGATCTCGTCACGAAGAAGGCCAAGCAGGCGGAGAACCTTCGCAAGCTGCTGCTTGCCATCTCAGACGACGTGCGCGTCCTGCTCGTCAAACTGGCCGACCGGCTCCACAACATGCGTACGCTGGAGCACATGAACCCGGAGAAGCGGGCGAGGATCTCCGAAGAGACCATGGACATCTATGCGCCGCTTGCCGGGCGCATGGGCATGCAGGATGTCCGCGACGAGCTGGAGGACCTCTCCTTCCGCTATCTCAACCCCGAAGCCTACGAGACGGTCACGAACCGCCTCGCGGAGCTTTCGACGCGCAACGAAGGACTGATCAGCAAGATCGAGGATGAGCTTCGGGATCTCTTGGTCGCGAACGGTCTGACCGATGCCGTCGTGAAGGGACGCCAGAAGAAGCCGTACTCGGTCTTCCGAAAGATGCAGTCGAAGTCGCTGTCGTTCGAGCAGCTCTCCGACGTCTACGGCTTTCGCATCCTCGTCAGTGACATCCCCGCCTGCTATCGGGCACTCGGTATCGTCCATACCCGCTGGCGCGTCGTTCCGGGCCGCTTCAAGGACTATATCTCGACCCCGAAGCAGAACGACTACCGTTCGATCCACACCACCATCGTCGGTCCATCACGACAGCGCATCGAGCTGCAGATCCGCACCAGGCGCATGCACGAGATCGCCGAATACGGTATCGCCGCGCACGCTCTCTACAAGGACGGTGGCGCCAATGAACTCCTCTCCAAGGAGTCCAACGCCTATTCCTGGCTGAGACACACGATCGAGGCGCTGTCGGAGGGCGACAATCCGGAGGAATTCCTCGAGCACACGAAGCTCGAGCTGTTCCAGGACCAGGTCTTCTGCTTCACACCGAAGGGCAAGCTGATCGCCCTGCCGCGCGGCGCGACCCCGATCGATTTCGCCTATGCCGTGCATACGAACATCGGCGATACCACGGTCGGGGCCAAGATCAACGGCCGGATCATGCCGCTCGTCACCCGGTTGAACAATGGCGACGAGGTGGAGATCATCCGCTCCGGCGTACAGGTGCCGCCGGCGGCTTGGGAGGAGATCGTCGTCACCGGAAAGGCCCGCGCAGCCATCCGCCGTGCGACCCGCATGGCGATCCGCAAGCAGTATGCCGGCCTTGGCTATCGGATACTCGAACGCACCTTCGAACGCGCCGGCAAAATCTTCTCGCGCGAGAGCCTGAAACCCGCCCTTCATCGCCTTGGCCAGAAGGACGTGGAGGACGCCATTGCGGCAGTCGGCCGCGGCGAGCTTTCGTCGCTCGATGTGATGCGCGCCGTCTACCCGGATTACAAGGACGAACGCGTCACCGTGAAACCTTCGACTGACGAAGGCTGGTTCAATGTCCGCAGCGTCTCCGGCATGATGTTCCGTGTTCCCGGCCGCTCGGCGGAGGAAGCTGGAGCCGAAGGTCAAGATCGTTCTCCGGTTCCTATCCGCGGGCTCTCCAGCAGCATGCACGTCAAGTTTGCGCCGAGTGGTGCCGTGCCGGGCGACCGCATCGTCGGCATTATGGAAGAGGGAAGCGGGATCACCATCTATCCCATCCAGGCGCCGGCATTGCAGCATTTCGACGAACAGCCGGAGCGCTGGATCGACGTGCGCTGGGACCTCGATGACAGCAACAAGTCGCGCTTTGCAGCCCGGATCTTCATGAACGCGCTGAATGAGCCCGGCACTCTAGCCACGGTCGCACAGACCATCGCCGGGCTCGACATCAATATCCGCAACCTCGACATGGGACGGGTTGCCGCCGACTTCTCCGAGATCGTTCTAGATGTCGAGGTCTGGGATCTTCGCCAGCTCAACCAGTTGCTGACGCAGCTGAAGGACCTGGATTGCATCTCGACCGTCAAGCGTCTCTACGACTGATCGCCTGCAGTTCTTCCGGCATGCCGGGAGAGCAGGGCAGGCGCACCATGTCTGCATTGGTGGAAACACATTCTGACCCCTATATTGTTGCGGTGCAGCATAAGTGGAAAGAGAGAAGCAGATGTTTGGTTCAGTCCGGAAGATGGCTCGCGCATTGCGCGGCCCGACAATCGAAGAGCGGGAACTTGCCTATCTGAATGACTCGATCGATCGCGTGGAACTGGAATATCGCCAGCGCCAGGTCGAGCGTGGCCTTTTCCGCAAGAGTTTCTAGGAACGGCTCTAGGTCATCGTTGCGGTCGATTTGCCCAGTGAGGCAATCCGAATGTGAGGACGCGCTTGACGCGGCCTTCCTCAATGCTCAATTCATGAGCGTGAAGCATCCGAAGACGCCGGGACCCTCCCGGAAGGAGGGGCCGTGATCATTGGTATGGGCAGTGACCTGATCGACATCCGTCGCATCGAGAAATCGCTGGAACGCTTCGGGGAGCGCTTCACCCAGCGCTGCTTTACCGAAATCGAACGAACGAAATCCGACCGGCGGCGCAATCGCGCGGCGTCCTATGCGAAGCGGTTTGCCGCGAAGGAGGCCTGTTCGAAGGCTCTCGGCACCGGTCTGGCGCAGGGCGTATTCTGGAAGGACATGGGCGTCGTGAACCTGCCGGGCGGAAAGCCGACCATGGCCCTTACCGGAGGTGCTGCCGCCATCCTCGCAGGCCTGACACCGCCCGGCCACGACGCCTTTGTTCACGTCACCATCACGGATGAATACCCCTATGCGCAAGCCTTCGTCGTCATCGAAGCCCGGCCGGCGACCGATTGAACCATTGCCGCCGCTTGACTAAGGGGCTAGAGAATGCCGCACACCCGCACCAAGTGACTGAAGAGAAAGACCGCCAGTGTCCGACAGAGCCGACAAGAAGCAACAAAGCGCCCTCTGGGAAAACATCAAGGTCATCATCCAGGCGCTTTTGCTGGCGATGGTCATCCGGACCGTCTTCTTTCAGCCCTTCACCATTCCGTCGGGCTCGATGATGCCGACACTGCTCGTCGGTGACTACATCTTCGTCAACAAGTTTGCCTACGGCTATTCCAAGTATTCGCTGCCCTTTTCGCCGGACCTCTTCGACGGCCGCATCTTCGGCAGCGAGCCTGACCGCGGCGACGTGATCGTCTTCCGCCTGCCGACGGACACGGATGTGGACTACATCAAGCGCGTCGTCGGCCTGCCCGGTGACCGTATCCAGGTGACGAACGGGGTTCTCCACATCAATGGAGAGGCTGTTCCGCGCCAGCCGAACGGTGGCTTCACGTCCGACTACCGGCTCGATCCTGGTTCCGACGTCCCGATTTTCCGCGAGACCCTGGACAATGGTGTGAGTTACGACACGCTGGACCAGGTGCCGAACTCGCGCGGTGACGACACCCGGGAGTTCATTGTCCCTGAAGGCCACTACTTCTTTATGGGCGACAATCGCGACAACTCGCTGGACAGCCGCTTCGACGTCGGGTTCGTGCCGGCCGAGAACCTGATCGGCCGAGCCAGCGTCATCTTCTTCTCCGTCGGCAACGACACTTCTTTCCGAGAGTTCTGGAAGTGGCCGGCCAACATGCGCTGGGATCGTCTCTTCAAGGGTGTCGAGTGAATGAAGGCGAAGGCGCTGTCGGCTGAGGACAGGTCGAAGCTCGAGGAACTGATCGGCCATCACTTCGCCGACAAGCAGCGGCTGGACCGCGCGCTGACGCATGCAAGCACCGGTTCGGCCAAGGTATCGAACTACGAGCGGCTTGAGTTCCTGGGGGACCGGGTGCTCGGCCTGTGTGTTGCAGAGCTGCTGTTCCAGTCCTTCCCGGCGGCGGCCGAAGGAGAGCTGTCCGTCAGGCTCAACCAGCTCGTCAGCGCCGAAAGCTGCGCGCAGGTGGCCGACGAGCTCGAGCTCCACCGCTACATCCGCACCGGCGCCGACGTAAAGAAGCTGACCGGCAAGCGGATGCTGAATGTTCGGGCCGACGTGGTGGAAAGCCTGATCGCCGCACTTTATCTCGATGGCGGACTGGAGGCTGCGCGGCAGTTCATCCTGCGCAACTGGACGGAGCGCGCGACACGCGCAGACGGTGCCAGGCGTGACGCCAAGACCGAATTGCAGGAATGGGCGCATGCGAATTTCGCCGTGACGCCCTCCTACCGAGTCGAGGACCGTAGCGGACCGGATCACGATCCCCGTTTCACCGTCACTGTGGAAGTGAAGGGCGTGGCACCGGAGACCGGCGTCGACCGGTCCAAGCGTGCTGCCGAACAGGTGGCCGCCACGAAAATGCTTGAACGCGAAGGCGTATGGCAGAAGAATTCTGCCGAAGGTTGATTGGAACCATGACAGACAACGAGAACACCCCCACTGCCGAAACCGAGGCAGTCCAGACGCGATCTGGTTTCGTGGCCCTGATAGGGCCGACGAACGCCGGCAAGTCGACGCTGCTCAATCGCCTCGTCGGCGCGAAAGTGTCGATCGTCAGCCATAAGGTGCAGACGACGCGCGCCATCGTCCGCGGCATCGCGATCCATGGCAATGCGCAGATCGTTTTCATGGACACGCCCGGCATCTTCAAGCCGCGCCGGCGGCTGGACCGCGCCATGGTTACGTCCGCATGGGGCGGTGCAAAGGATGCCGATGTCATCATGCTCCTCATTGACAGCGAGCGCGGGCTGCGGGGCGATGCGGAGGCGATCCTGGAAAGCCTGAAGGAGGTCAAACAGCCGAAGATCCTCGTGCTGAACAAGATCGACCGGGTGAAGGCTGAGGATCTGCTGAAGCTTGCGGCCGCTGCAAACGAAGCGGTCGAGTTCGAGCGCACTTTCATGATCTCCGCAACCACCGGATCGGGCTGCGAGGACCTGATGAATTTCCTGGCGGAGCGCCTTCCGGAGGGGCCGTGGTACTATCCCGAGGACCAGATTTCCGACCTGCCGATGCGCCAGCTCGCAGCCGAGATCACTCGCGAGAAGCTCTTCCTGCGCCTTCACCAGGAACTTCCCTATGCCTCCCACGTGGAAACGGAGAAGTGGGAAGAGCGCAAGGACGGCTCGGTTCGCATCGAGCAGGTGATATATGTGGAGCGCGAGAGCCAGAAGAAGATCGCTCTCGGCAAGGGGGGCGAGGCCATCAAGGCAATCTCGACGGCCGCGCGCAAGGAACTGTCGGAAATCCTCGAGCAGCCCGTCCACCTCTTCCTGTTCGTCAAGGTGCGCGAGAACTGGGGTGACGATCCGGCTCGATTCCGCGAAATGGGGCTGGAATTCCCGAAGGGCTGACGTCGGCTATTTCTGCCGGTCCATCAGCGCCTTCACCTCCAGGTACCGGCGGCGGTTCTCAGGCTCCTGCTCGTTTTCCGAATAGCATGTATCGGAGATGCAGAAGCGGGTGAGGGTGAGCGGAGGGGTCGCGCTCATGAACTCGCACTCGATCTCGTTCGTGAAGTCGCTCGGCTTCGGGTCGTCGCGGGTCGTATAGGTCAGCCTTGCCCCAGGCGGCTCCAGTTCAGGGAAAGATTGCACTACGCCGGTTTTGATTGCCGGAACGAGGAGGAAGTTCTGGGCCACTGCAACGCAGGCCTCCTCCAGTTCCGGAGACTGGGCCATGGCGGGGGAGGCGGCGAGAACAAGGACGAGCGGAAGATATCGCATGGAAGCTCCTGAGGTCGAATGTCGCCGGGGCAATTCCGTGGGCGGGCAATTTGTTCCCGGAGATCCTCGATAATGTGGCGCCGAAAAGTGATTCAGCGGCGCGGACTTATCGGCTAGACTTGATGCCATACGGAAAGTGGTTGAGACATCGATGCAATGGCAGGATGAGGCGATCATCATCGGGGTGAAGCGTCACGGCGAAACCAGCGTCGTCGCCGAAGTAATGACGCGTTCACGCGGGCGCCATCTGGGCCTCGTCCGTTCCGGCCGATCGCGGAGCATGCAGCCCGTCCTCCAGCCCGGCAACAGGGTGGAGGCTGTCTGGCGGGCGCGTCTTGACGAGCATCTCGGTGAATTCAAGCTGGAGCCGCTTCGCCTGCGGGCCGCCCGGCTGATGGAAAAGGCGACGTCCGTCTATGCTGTCCAGGCGATGGGCGCTCTCCTGCGCCTGCTTCCGGAGCGCGATCCGCATCCACATCTCTACGAGGCGCTCGACGTGATCCTGGAAACGATGGAGGACCCGACAGATGCCGGTGAATTGTTCATCCGCTTCGAGCTCGCGATCCTGAACGACCTCGGATACGGCCTTGACCTCACGGAGTGCGCGGCGACCGGCTCGCAGCAGGATCTGAAATATGTCTCGCCCAAGTCGGGGCGCGCCGTCTGTGCCGAGGCTGGCGCTCCCTATGCGGATCGACTTCTTGCCCTGCCGGCCTTCCTCCGCGATGGAGCAACGGCTGCGGCCGACGCCGCAAGCATGGCGGCGGCCTTTCGGCTCACCGGCTTCTTCCTCCATCGACACATCTACGAACCGCGCGGCATCTCGGACAACGCCGCGCGCGATGGCTTCGTCCAGGCCGCGCTCAAGGCGCTGGCGCTTGAGGAGGAGCGGAGGGCCGGCTGATCAGGCGGGCTGCGCGGCCACCAGCGGACGCTCGACGGGTTTCTCCCGGATCGGCCAGTGGACGATTGCAGCGAAGATGCCCAGAGCGACGCCCAGCCACCAGACCGGATCGTAGGATCCGAAACGGTCGTAGAGGAAGCCGCCCATCCACACGCCGAGGAACGACCCGACCTGGTGGGAAAGGAACACGACTCCGCCCAGCATGCCGAGATGGCGTGTGCCAAACATGATCGCGACCAGCGCATTCGTCGGCGGCACGGTGGAAAGCCACAGCAGTCCCATGACGATCGCAAACACGATCACCGAAAGTGGCGACTGCGGCAGGAGAAGAAAGGCCGTTACCGCGATCGACCGGGCGATATAGATATAGGCGAGGAAATAGGGCTTCGAGTAGCGCTGGCCGATCACCCCGGCGGCCAGTGACCCGATGATGTTGAAGAAACCGATCAGCGCCATGGCAATCACGGCGTAGCTGGCTTCGATGCCGATGTCGCCGAGATAGGCGGGGAAATGGGCCGTGATGAAAGCAACCTGGAAGCCGCAGACGAAGAAGCCGCTGACGAGCAGGAGGTAGCTCCTGTGTGCGAAGGCTTCCCGCAGCGCCTCGCCGACGGTCTGCTTGAACTCCGCCTGCGACTGGGTGCCGGAGGAGGCATTCCCGCGCAACGGATAGGCGAGCAGCGGCACGATGAGCATCAGGACTGCCATGATCACGAGGCTGTCTGACCAGCCATAGGCCGAGATGAGGCCCTGGCTCAACGGCGCAAACAGGAACATGCCGGCGGAACCAGCGGCGGTACCGATACCGAAGGCGAACGATCGCTGCTGTGGCGTGACGTTGCGGGCGAATGCGGACAGGATGACCCCGAAGGAGCCGGCTGCAACCGCAAGCCCCACCAGAACACCACCGCCGACATGAAGTGCCGTCACCGACGCCCCGGTGGACATCAGGATCAGGCCTGCCGCGTAGAGGATGCCGGACAGGGCAAGCATGCGGCCCGTCCCGTACTTGTCGGCGAGCGCCCCGAAGATCGGCTGGCCGAGACCCCAGCTCAGGTTCTGGATCGCCATGGCGAGCCCGAAGGTGGAGCGGTCCCAGCCGGTGTCGGCCAGCATCGGAAGCTGGAAGAAGCCCATCGCCGAGCGTGGCCCAAAGGTCAGGACGGCGATCAGCGAGCCGGCGATGATGATCAGCCAGGGCATCGGGTTACGGGTAGCGGCAGCCTGGGTCATCGATGATGCCTCCTCAGTCACTCAAGCGTGGCATCATATCGCCGCTGCCGACATTCCCAAAATCAGTTTTTCACCAGCCAATGATCATCGGAATTGATAGAAGCCGCTACAACTCGCCCGACGGATCCATTGGCAGGAGCTTCCGGCCCGTGCGTGCCTCGCGGTAGATGGTGAACAACCCGGCGGCGACGACGATCAGCGAGCCGACGATCATGTTGAAGCCGAGCGTTTCGCCGTAGATGAACACGCCGATCAGCGTCACGAGCACCAGTTGCAGGTAGGACATCGACTGCACGATGACAGCGTCGATGTGATCGAAGGCGCGGATGAGCAGGTAGTGCCCGGAAATGCCGAGGACACAGAGCAGGAGCATCCACCAGCCGTCATTGCCCTCGAAGCTCGTCCAGTAGAAGGGGCCGACGAGGGAAATCGCCACAGCGCCGGCGACGCCAGTATAGAAGAAGCTGGTATTGGCGCTGTCGGTACGGCTCGCCAGCCGGGTAGTGATGGAATAGAGGCTGTAGAGGAAGGCGCAGGCGACCGGCAGCAGCAGGCCGAGGTCGAAGCCGCCTGCTTCCGGCTTCAGGATCAACAGAACCCCCACGAAACCTACGGCAATCGCCGTCCAACGTCGCCATCCGACGCGCTCGCCGAGGAGAGGCATCGAGAGCAGCGCGACGATCAGCGGCGCGGACTGCAGGATCGCCTGGCTCTGCGCCAGGCCAACCACCGCAAACGAAGTGATCGCGACGACGATCTGCAGGGCGAGGAGAACGCCCCGGAAGGCCTGGAGCCATGGCCGCGGTGTCGCCGCCGTGCCGCTGACGCCTGCTTGTGATCGGCTGGCAAGGGCGACTGCGAAGGCGGCGAAGGCCCAGTAGCGCATCATGGCGATGAAGACTGCCGGATAATTGTCGGCAAGATGCTTGGAAACACCGTCCTGGATGGAGAAGATCGTTACCGCCATCAGCGCGAAGACGAGGCCGGTCGCCCGAGATGTCATGTGGAATGCAGTCCCTGAAGATCTGCCCGGGCACATGTCCCGCTGCAGCCATGAACGGAGCCGGCAGGTTGTCTGACAACTTCCGCGTCGAAAATAGCGATCATCAACTCGCTGGCAAGGGCAGAATCAGCGTCTTTTGATCGGCCAGGGCATTTCCCGTCGCGACGTCACGCGCACCTCGTCGCCGAGATGAATACGCCCGGTCTGGCGTGGGACGGCGTTCCAGCCGAAAAGCGGCCCGGGCACCCGGCGGTCCGCTGACATCCGGATTCGTCCCATCGCCCGCATTGGGCTGGCAACGTCGCGTGAGCCGGTCGTCTGGTCCTGCGTCGTCATGATGCAGCGGGCACAGGGCTTCACCAGGTCGAAGGTGATGCCGCCAATCTCGACGGATTCCCAGCTGTCCTCCACCCAGGCTTCATCTGTCTCGACGACGATGTTCGGCCTGAAGCGCTCCATCCCGATCTCGCCTTCGCCGTGCGCGCGCATGTCGGCATTGATGGCCGCCAGGGATGCCGTCGTCGTGATCAACACCTGGTATCCGTCCGCGAAGATGACCGGCGTATCCTCGCCGGCCCATTCGCTGCTGGCGGTCCGATGGGATCGACGATCGAAGAAAACGAGCCGGACGTCCCGGCCGAGCCATTCGGAAAGCGTCCTGTTCACCTCGTCGCCGGCAACGGCGGCGGAAAGCGCGGATTTCCAGACCACCACATCCATACGCTGCTGCACATCGGGATGCTCCACCGTGAGCTTCCCCGAACCCTCCATGCCGATTTCCACCGATGAGGCCTGCGGCGTAACGCCGATCCGCGCCAGAGCCGGCAGGTCACGCTGGGTGATGAACATGCCGTCCGGATCCGTCACCATCATCTGCCGGTCGCCCGGTATCCCTGCAGGGCCGATCTCCGCCTCGGTCAGCGCGATCCCGCGGCCGCTCTTCAGGGGGTAGACGTTAAGTTCGCTGACCTTCATGGATAACCTTCAGATTTCGTCGAGAAAGAGATCGAGCACATGCTTCAGCCGCTCGTGCCGCTCCTGCGCCAGATGACGCCCGGTCGCGGTCTGGAAACCGTCTGCGAGCCGGAACAGCTTCGTCTCGAAATGGTCGATGGCGAAGCGCCGGTCGTCGAGCGGCCTGTTCTCGGCACGCGGGTCGGCGGGATCGTAGAGGCCGGAACCCATGCGGCCGGCGATATAGAAGCAGCGTGCGGCGCCGATCATGCCGATCGCATCCAGACGGTCGGCATCCTGCAGGATCTTTGCTTCGATCGTCTCCGGCTGAACCTTTGCAGAGAAGCTGTGGGCGGTGATGGCGTGAGCCACGGCGGCAATATAAGCTGCCTCCCATCCCAGTTCTTCGAGTACCGTTGATGCCTTCGTGGCGGCCATGCGAGAGGCCCTTGCGCGGAGTGGCGAATTCTTCTCGACGGCCACGCAATCATGCAGCAGCACCGCTGCCGCCAGTACCCGCTCGTCGCCGCCCTCATGCGCTTGGATCCGCATGGCATTGCGGAAGACCCGCAAAATGTGCGCGGTATCGTGGGAGCCGTCATCGCCTTCGGTAGCCTGCGGCAGAAGGGCCTCCGCCAGTGCCTCATGGGGCGAAAAGGCCGTCACGAGATCTCCGGTCACGCCTTTGCCTCGGGAACGGGAGGCAGTTCAGGCGGAGAGGAGGGGCGTCGGGCGAGGATCCTCTGGTAGAACAGCCCGATACCCATCAGCACGATGCCCAGTCCGATGAAGGACAGCGCGCGCAAGATGCCTTCCAGGTTGGACATGTCGATCAGGAAGACCTTCAGCACCGTGATGATGACCAGGCCCGCCGAGGCCAGCCGAAGGCTCCTGGCATCGAGACGCGAGCCGAGCACCAGCAGCGCAACCCCGATCAGAAGCCAGACGACGGAATAGGTGTAGGTCTCGTTCTGCAGGAAGCCTTTCCAGTCCGCGATGTTCTCGCCATGCCAGAAGCGGCGGACTGAAAGGGTCGCCCACAGGAAACCGAGCAGCGCACCGGCAAGCGCCAGCATCATGACATAGAGGCGGGGGCGCTTGTCGCGGGCGTAGTAGGCAAGGCCGGCATAAGAGAGGGCGGGGAGGAGATATCCGATCAGCAGCAGGTTCACGAATGGCCATGCTCCCGTGCTTTCTCCGCTGAGATAGGGGTTGAGCACGAAGACATGCAACGAGAGGACGTTTGCGGTGGCGAGAACACCGGCGATCATGGAGCCATAGCGGAAGACCGGGCTCGGAGCCCGCGTGTCCAGCGTCATCAGCGTCGCCGAAAGTCCGATCGTCAGCAGCGTGTAGATCGACTGCTCGCCAAGCGTTGCAACGCTGTCGTCAAGGACGCCACCGTTCATCGCATGGCGCACGAGGACGACGAGGGCCATCATTCCCATCAAAGCGGCGACTGCCTGGAGGAAGTTTCGCGCCCGGTGGTCCTGCCAGTTGCGCAGCTGATAGGCCGCGAGCACGGCGAGCAGTGCAGGAATTACGTAGCCCGGCAGCAGGGCGTTCCAGAAGGGCGTTGTTCCGAGCTGGTTTGCGCCCACCAGCGTCGGCTCCCAGGCGATGCGGGCGAAGACGACGACAATTGCCGCGCCCATTGCCCAGGGGAATGCCGGCCATGGCCGCCAGCGTGTGGCAAGGACATAGGCAAAGCCGATGACCGCGATCAGGATTGTTGTCGTGATGCCTGTGGTCAGCGCGTGAAGCGCAAAGGCAAGGCCGGCAAACGAGCCGAGAGCAACGAGATTAGCCGCCCGGTCCGCTTCGCCCGCCTCGCTCCGGAGGATGCGCCACTGGGCGATCCCGAGCAGAATGGCGCCCAGCGCCAGCCCGTAAAGTCCATGGATCCAGTCTGCGGCGAGCGTGCCGAAGTTCAGGAAGCTGATTGTCGCAAGGGCGACCGGCACGGCTGACATGGACAGCGCCCAGAGGGCTCCGAGCTTCGGCTCCAGGGTGCCCGTTCTACGAAGGAAGGCGAAGCCGAGGAAGGTGAAGACGCCGCCGAGCCCCAGGCTGATTGCGATCTCGAGGCCGAAGGAAAGCGGAGGCGCGGTTCCTCCCTCGGTGACCGGCACAGGAGTCTGATCGAGAAGGATGAGCGCCATCAAACTGATGCAGGCGACCGCACCGACGGCCGAAAGGAGGGTGGGCCAGACGGCGTAGGATCGGCCAGCGCCCAGGGCCGCGAGTGCGGCGACGAGTGATGCGGCGGCAAAAATGGGCATGATGGAATAGCCCTCGTCGACGGCAAGCATCGCCAATGCGGCAAGCAGAAGCACGAGCGACAGGGAAAGAGTGATGCCGAGGGGAGGGCGTCGCAGGAAGCGCCACCAGGTCTCGGTGGAGGCAGGTGGTTCCACTGTCCGGTGCCCGGGCCAGATGAAGCCAGTGCCGGCGATCGCAACGAGCAGGGCAAGTGTCGGCGGAGTGATGTCGGGGGTGAAGGCCTCGAACAGATAGGCCAGCACCCATCCGCCCAGACCGAGGTTTGCCAGTACCGGCACCAGGGTCCAGCGGCGCAGCCGCGCGGCGCCGGCAGATGCAAGCCAGGTGACGGCAAGAAAGGTGAAGAGGACCCAGGGACTGGGCGCGGTGGTGGAAACGAGAGCGGGCGTCACCAGCGAGCCCGCAAGTCCGAGGCCGGCGAGTGCCTGTCCGTGCAGCAGCGACAGGGAAACGGTGCCAAGCGAGATCACGCCGAGCAGCACGAAGGCAGGGGTCGCGCCGATGAAGCCATAATAGCCATGCGCGGCGTAGGTAGCGCCGAGCAGCGTGATCGCACCGGCGGCGGTCAGGGCGCCAGGGATCATGGCATTGCCATAGCGGTCGGCGATCGGCTCGATCATCCGGCGCCGAATGGCCTCACCAGTGCCGATCAGGAGGAGGCCGAATACCCCTGCCAGGATGAGGCGCGTCTCGGGCCCGATCAGGCCGCTTTCAATCGAATACCGGATGAGGAAGATCCCGCCGAGGGCAAGCGCTACGCCGCCAACCCACACGGCCCAGCGCGCCCCGAGATTGCTCTCCAGCGTGTCGCTGGTCTCTGCCTTGTCGTTGAGAGGCTTCAGGTCATGGACAGCGTCCTCTCGCGCTGCAATCGCAACGGCAGCGTCTGCTGCGGCTTCTGCCGTGTCCTCCGCTGGCGGCGCCAAGGTTTCGGCCTCCGTCTCGGCGATCGCAGCGTCCGGCGGGGCCGTGGAGGTAAGGGTGTCGATCCGCTGCCTCATGGCGAGGAGTTCGTCTTCGACCCTGGCCAGCCTGTGCGAGGTCTTTCTTTGCCAGGCGATTGCCAGCACGATGGCGATGAGCAGCAGAAGATCCATGAAGGTCGCCCGGTCCCGAGAATGCTCCGCTTATACATGCCACCGGCGAAAACCAAAACCGGGGAGCGTCGTTGGCAGCGCGGCGTTGCCAATGCTCCCTTTCTGGGCAAGCTGCCTTCGTCACGGCCTCTGCTGGACTAGTTATTGTGCATCGCAAAATTTGGTGAATTTCTAGGCAGATATCGCTTGCGCACCGTCCCTCTTGCTGGTTTGAATGGGGCATCAAAAACCAGCAGGGGAACGACAATAACAATGTTCACGCGTCGATACTTCACCAAGCTCACAGCTGCGGCAGCCGTTGCCGTCGGCATCGGACTGCCCTCAGTCGCTCTGGCAGAGACGGCCATCAAGTTCACGCTCGACTGGAAATTCGAGGGGCCGGCTGCAGGTTTCCTGCTTGCAGCCGATAAGGGCTACTTCAAGGAGGAAGGACTCGACGTTACCATCGACACCGGCAACGGCTCGGTTGAGGCAATCCCGCGCGTCGCCACCGGCACCTACCAAATGGGTTTCGGCGACATCAATTCGCTGATCAAGTTCCTTGACGAGGACCCGTCCCAGAAGGTCAAGGCGGTCATGATGGTCTATGAGCGTCCAACGTTTGCGGTCGTCGGCCGCAAGTCGCTCGGCGTCACCGAAGATCCGAAGTCGCTCGAGGGAAAGAAGCTCGGTGCTCCGCCGCCGGATGGCGCCTTTGCCCAATGGAAGGCCTTTAAGGAAGCTGCGGACATCGACGACAGCAACATCACCATCGAGTCTATCGGCTTCCCGGTTCGCGAGCCTATGCTCGCCAAGGGCGACGTAGATGCGGTCTTCGGCTTCGCCTTCTCCGTGATCCTCAACCTCAAGGCCCAGGGGATCACAGACGACGACATCGCCACCATCCTGATGGCCGAGAATGGCCTCAACCTCTATGGCAACGCCGTACTGGTGAACACGGACTTCGCCGCGGAAAACCCTGAGGCGGTGAAGGGCTTCCTGAGGGCGCTGGCCAAGGGATTTGCCGATGCCGTCGCCAACCCCGAGGAAGGGGTCGCCGCAGTCCTCAAGCGCAACGAGACGCTCAATACCGACATTGAGGTCGAGCGCCTCAACATGGCCAACGCCATGAACATCAAGACACCTTATGTCGTCGAAAACGGCTTCGGCGATATCGACATGGAGCGCCTCGGAGCCTCGATCGAGACCCTCAAGGTCTCGATGGGTCTGAAAGGCAATGTGAAGGCCGACCAGGTCTTTGACCCGAGCTTCCTGCCTGCCAAGGAAGAGCGGATGCTGCCCTAAGAGCGGCGCGCCCTGCATCGATCACCGTGACCTTCCCCCGGTCTCGCGGGGGAAGTGTCAGACTACGGCGGGCAAGAGGCGCCCAAGCGCCCTGACGAAAAGAAGAAGACAATGTCCCATCTCGTATCCATCGACGACGTCGACATGCGCTATGGCGGCGCCGACGGCACGCTCGCCGTGTCCGGTCTCACCATGCGCGTTGCCAAGGGCGAGTTTGCCGCCGTCGTCGGTCCCTCCGGCTGTGGCAAGTCGACCCTGATGAAACTAGTCACCGGCCTGCATATTCCGCAGAAGGGCACGGTGATCGTCGCCGGTCAGCAGGTGACGAAGCCGGTTTCCATCGTAGGAATGGCGTTCCAGAACCCGACCATGCTGCCCTGGCGCACCACGCTGGAGAACATCCTCCTGCCGCTGGAGATCGTCGAGAAGCACCGCCATCGCCTGCGGGCGAACAAGAAGGAATACGTCGCCAAGGCGGAGCATCTCCTGGAACTTGTAGGCCTCAAGGGCTTCGGCTCAAAGTTTCCTTGGCAGTTGTCCGGCGGCATGCAGCAGCGCGCCAACCTCTGTCGCGCGTTGATCCACGAGCCGGAACTCCTGATGCTCGACGAGCCCTTCGGAGCGCTCGACGCCTTCACCCGCGAGGAGCTCTGGTGCGTGATCCGCGACCTTCACGCGGCCCAGGGTGTCACCATCGTGCTCGTCACCCATGACCTGCGCGAAGCGGCCTTCCTCGCCGACAAGATCTTCGTGATGAGCGCGCGCCCAGGCCGCATCCTTCGGGAGCACCAGGTCCCCTTCGAGCGTCCGCGCGATCTTGAGGTCATGTACGAGGCCCGCTTCACCGATCTGGTTCATGAGCTTCACGGCGAGATCGCCCATGCGAGGGTTGCTGCATGACCCTCCTCAACGAATCCGTCTCGCCAACACCCGAGACCAAAGCGCCATTCCGCATCAACTGGGTGCGTGCTGCCCCCTGGCTCTACACGCTCGGCCTCTTCTTGGGCTGGGAACTGCTGGTGATTCTCCTTGATACGCCGGTGACGGTGCTGCCCGCGCCGAGCCGCGTCTTCCAGGCGGTTGTGCAGTACTGGTCGGCAATCTGGAAGAACTCGCTGCAGACGCTGTTTACGACCACGCTCGGTTTTGGCCTTGCAGTCGTCGGCGGGCTGGCGCTCGGCCTCTTCATCGGCTGGTCGAAGACGATTTACGCCGGTCTCTACCCACTGATGATCGGCTTCAATGCCATCCCAAAGGTCGCGGTCGTCCCGATTCTCGTCATCTGGTTCGGGATCGGCACGATGCCGGCGGTCATCACCGCCTTCCTGATCTCCTTCTTCCCCATCGTCGTCAACGTCGCGACCGGGCTCGCCACTATCGAACCAGAGACGGAAGACGTGCTGCGGGCGCTGGGTGCGCGCAAGATGGACATCATGCTGAAGGTCGGCATCCCTCGTTCGATGCCCTACTTTTTCGGCTCGCTGAAGATCGCCATCACCCTTGCCTTCGTCGGCTCGGTGCTGAGCGAGACGGTTGCCGCCAATTATGGCCTCGGCAACATGATGAGCTCTGCGCAGAGCCAGTTCAATGTGCCCCTGGTATTCGCGGGGCTCCTGGCGCTCGCTGTCGAAGGCATCGCCATGTACGCGCTGATGGCCTGGATCGAGAAGCGGATGACCGGTTGGGCGCACCGCTCCACCATGTCGCACTGAGACGTGAGGAGGCCCGGAATGTCTCCTCCGGGCCCTGTCCTATCAGTTGCGCGTCTGAGGGGCCTGTTCCGATAGCTGCAGCAGCGGCGGCTGCTCTTCGTCGGCCGGGGCACGGTAGGTGACCTGCGGATAAGGAATGGTGATTCCTTGCTGGTCGAAGGCTTCCTTGACCGCTTTCGTGATGTCGCGGCTGGTCGCCCACCAGACGGAGCTATTGGCCCAGTAGCGCATGGCCAGCACGACGGCACTGTCGCCGAGGTCCATGACAAAGGCGGCCGGCGCAGGATTGTCGAGGACGCGCTCGTCGCCTTTTGCAATCTGCAGCATGATGCCGATCGCTTTGTCGATGTCGTCCTCGTAGGCGATCCCCACCTTGAAATCATGCATGCGGGTGGAAAGGCGGCTGTAGTTCGTTACCGGCACGTTCCAGAGCAGCGAGTTGGGCGCGAGGCGGTAGAGCCCGTCATATGTCTTCAGCTCGGTGGCAAACAGCCCGATGTCCTGCACGATACCATTGATGCTTCCCGTATCGATATACTCCCCGACCCGGAAAGGCCGCAGCACAAGAAGCATGATACCCGCGGCAATGTTCTGCAGTGTGCCTTGCAGGGCCAATCCGATCGCCAGACCAATCGCGCCGAGTGCGGCCAGAATGGATGCCGTCTGGACGCCGAACTGGCCGAGCACCATCACGAAGACGATAACCAGGATCGCATAGCGAATGACGTTGGAGAAGAACTGCGCAAGAGTGGCGTCGATGCCGTGAATGCTGGATAACCCGCGATAGGCCCAGCGGCTGAGAACGCCCGAAGCGATCCATCCGATCGCGAGCAGAATGATCGCGCCGAGGATTGAAAAGGAATACTGCACCGCCAGCGCCGAGAGTTGCGCCAGCGCAGCCCGGGTCGCTACGACGAAGTCGGATGCTTGGTCCATGGGTTGAATGCTCCTTTCACGGCCCCGGCCCTAATTGGTGCGGGTGCCGGGGAGGTCAAGGAAGCGTGTGGCTAGGTAGGCAGTCTAGCTCCGCAACGGCAGGAGGAAGGATGCTCGCCCGTCGGTCTCGGCGCCGCGGCCGATCCTCTTGATCGCCGCGATCAGCCGGCCATTACGTCCGAGAAGCCGATCGCCGAATTCGATCAGACGCGGGTTTGGCGTCGCGTGCGGCGCGACCTGCCGGAGCCGAGCTGCCAGTTCGACGTCGTCCTCGTCCGGATCAACGGCGAGCGAGGCGATCACCGCGGCAGCGGGTGAGCGGGAAACGCCCATCCAGCAGTGGATCACCATGGGCGATGCCCGGTCCCACTGCCGTGCGAAGTCGATCAACCGCGCAACATGCTCCTCGGCCGGCGCCACCAGGTCGCCCGTGCCGGCGAAGGCGATGTCATTCATCCGGAGAACGAGGTGACGTTCCGCAGAAATGAGACCGGGGCGGTGGAAGTAATGCTTCTCCGCCATCAGGCTGACCAGATGCGTCGCCCCGTGGCGTGCCGAGAGCTCGGCTGTGCTGGCGAGCGGGCAGACGACGATCCCGCTCAAGCGCGAACCTCCGATGCGCGCTCGGCATCCAGTTCTGCAAAGCGCTTGAGGAAGCGTGACTGTGCTTCCAGGGCCGGCATGGGCTCCAGCATCAGCATGTCCCGCGTAATGCCGCGTGGCTGGCCAAAGAACTTCCGTGCTTCCTCGACCGAGAAACCTGCAAGTTCCGTCGCTTCGAAGAAGGCGGCGACGGTGTCGGCCTTCTTGATCTGTGTCTTCAACTCCTGGCCGGGATGCGCCGGTAGTCCGAACCGCAGGTGGATCGCCGCCTCCAGCCGGTGCTCGACAGTCTTGTAGCCGCCCCCGACCACCGACTTGAACGGCGAGATCATGTCGCCGATCACATATTCCGGCGCGTCATGCAGCAAAGCCATCATCAGGCTCTGGCAGTCACTATCCGTGCATCGCCGGAACACCTCCTCCACCACCAGGCAATGCTGGGCGACGGAAAAGGCGTGGTCGCCGCGGGTCTGGCCGTTCCATCGGGCGACGCGGGCAAGCCCGTGGGCGATGTCAGAAATCTCCACATCGAGCGGCGAGGGGTCGAGCAGGTCGAGGCGGCGGCCGGACAGCATGCGCTGCCAGGCGCGGGGCGATCTGGTGCCGCTCACGAGCCAGCCTCTTGTTCATCGGAGGGGAAGTCCAGGCCGCTCCAGGCGGGAAGCCGGACGGTCACGGGCTTTCCCCCCGCAAACACGGGCGTGCCGGCGGCGATCGCCGCGCCGATGCGATCTGTTCGAAGGATGGCAAGGCCAGCGCGCCCGCATACCGTGCCGAGCGTGCCGGCGGGCTTTCCTCCGGCGATGATCTCCGTTCCCGTCGGCGGAAGCGGCTCGTCCGCCGCAATCTGCACGAGGCGGCGTCGCGCCGTGCCGCGATGCTGCATGCGGGACACGACCTCCTGGCCGACATAGCAGCCCTTGCGGAAAGAAAGCCCGCCGTTGAGGTCCATCAGGATATCGTGCGGAAACGCATCCTGGAGTGCGTAGTCCACGCCCGAAGCGGCGACACCGGCCTCCACCCTCAGTGACTCGTAGTCCCCGTCGGCGAAACCCGTGTCGACCAGCCCGGGCATACGCGTGAGCGCGATGGCGGCGTGATCGAAGCGCGAATCGGTAACGCCGCTCGCCACTTCATCCTCTCCCCAGACGACGGTCGCTCCCTGCTGCTCCAGGACCGCGATCTCGACGGCGGCCCGCAGCTTGTACATGGTCAGCCGACGCACGAGCGCGTCCTGCTGCACGGCATCCGTCTCGATCAGGAAGCCGTCGCCATCCCGCCAGATGGAGAAGTCGAACAGGATCTTGCCCTGGGGTGTCAGCAGCGCCCCGGGTTTTGCGACCCCGTCCGGCATCGAGACGATGTCGGTCGTGATGAGGTTCTGCAGGAAGTGCTCCGCCTCCGGGCCGGAAATGCGAAGGAAGCGTCGCTCGGGAAGATGGGCCGCTGGCATGTCAAAATCTCGGATTGTCAGACCCAAGAGTTAGGCGTTCAGCCCGGATGGGGCAAGACCGCAGGAGGCTCGATCAGTCGCCGCCGGTGAGGGACTTCCACTCCCCGTCGGGCGTGATTGCCAGGCGGTAGAAGTTGTAGTTGCCGCCTTCCTCCATTCCCATCAGGTCGCCGGCAGTCACAATCCGCAGCAGTTCCACCCGCTCCGGCGGCGTTAGGGATGCCAGCGGCTTTCCAGCAAAGTATGGCCACACATAGGCTTCCTCCTCCGTGCCGGCATCCATCCGGACCGCTCCGCTCGATAGGATGTCGAGGAGAATTGCGAGGATCTCCAGGCCTTCCGGATCGCCGGAATAGCTTCGCAACGCGTCGATGGGGTCGCTGATGTCGCCGTTGATGATCGTCTGCCGAGGACCGGTCGTCAGCGGCCGCAGCCGCTCGATGTCTCCGGAAGCCGCGGCCTCCACGAGCAGTTCGCGCATGCGGCGGACCGGTTCCGGCAGGAGTGCGGGATCAAGGATGATCTCGGCGGCGACGGGTTCGCCTGCCTCCGGCGGCTCCACGTCCTGCGCGTCGTCGTTGCGCGGCACGGACCGGTTGATCAGGGGCTCGGGAAGAGGCAGGCCAGGGGCCACATCCTCGCTCTCTTCCAGCGTTTGGTCGCGGCTATCCTGACCGCGATTGGTGCCGAATTCGGACAGTGCGACCGTGGAGACGGGGAAAAGAACAACAAGCAGCAGCGCGCCGAGCGCACTTATGCCGGCGGCAAGGCCTTTCTCGAAGCTTCCCGGTGCCTGGTGCATCGGAACGCCCTGCGCGTTATTGAAGACTGCGTTCCGGAGAGAATTCGCCCGCCAGCATCCGCTCGCGAAGGGTCTCCAGCATGGCTTCGGCGCCCATTTCGCCGTGGATGCGAATCGTCTCGCGCATGGCGAGCGCAAAAGCCGCATCGGCGATGATCTCGGGTTCGATCCCGTCCGCCATGCCGTCCGCCCAGGCCTCGTTCTGGTATTCCAGCGCAACCTGCATCTTCTCATGGACAATCATGTCGTCGATTTCGTTGCGGCCTGTCTGCATCATGTCTTCCTCGGTGACCCGTGGGTTACTTCGTCGTTAAGGACTCTAGCAGCCTTTTACCAAAACGACACGGTCTGCTGGCGAAGGAGGTAAATAATACCCTAATTTCCGAATCTGGCGGCAATTTCTCCGGCGAGTGTTGCGCCTTCGTTACGGTGGCGCTCTTCTGCCGTCCGTGCCGCGTCGGTGCATGTGGTATGAACGGCGGCGAAGGAACGGTAGCCGCGATTGAAGGCAGCCGTAAGGCGCTCCCGTCGTTTCGGCTCGCTTTCGGTATCTGCGTTCAGCAGATCCTGCATCGCTGTCCGCCAGTCATCCGAAGTATCTCCGCAAAGCGTCCGCAGGTAATGCAGGGAACCGAGGATTTCGGCGAGCCGTGAAAGCTGCTGGTCGTAAGGTGCTGGCTTGTCTTCCTGAGCGGGCGCGGTCGTGGCTGCGGGAGGCGCGGCCTCTTGCGCCGCCAGCGGCGGAATGACGAGCGTAATCAGGCTCAGGAGTGTCGCGCCGGCTAGCAGTCTTGAACGCATGGTTTCTCTCGCTGTGGCTCGGCTCAGCCCGGTCCTGCGGTTAGCTTCTCGACGCAATCGAGCACGCTTGCCGGAACCGGGAGCGCCCGAATCTCCTCCAGCGTATACCAGCCATGGTCGACGGCATCATCCCCGGCAATGGCTTCCAATGATGCGTCAGCTCTCACCCGGAAGACCGACAGCAGGAAATGCGTCTCGATCATGCCATTCGCTTTCTCGGTTTTGAGATCGTAGGTGGCGAAGAGCACGGGGTCGTGTGCTTCGATGCCGGTCTCCTCGAAAAATTCTCGAAGCGCCGTCTGCTCCGGGCTTTCGCCCTGCTCGGCGCGCCCGCCTGGAAAGGCAAACATGTCGGCCGCGGGCGGATTGCGCCGGCGGATCAGCAGGAAGCGGCCATTTCGCTCCAGGATGGCGGAGGAGGCAAGGGCGGGCTGCGCCGGAGGTGCTGTCATGCGAACTTGGTCCCTGATCTGCCCTAGCGTAGAACGAATCGCTGGAAACGGGAACGGAGCGGAACAGACATTGATGAAGGCATATCTTCTCTTTTCCGTGGCGGCGCTTGCGGAGATCGCCGGCTGCTTCGCCTTCTGGGCCTGGTGGCGGCTGGACAAGCCGGTGTGGTGGCTGGTGCCGGGCATGATGTCGCTTGCTGTCTTCGCAGCAGCCCTCGCGCTTGTGCCGAGCGAGGCCGCCGGCCGAACCTACGCCGCCTATGGCGGCATCTATATCGTCGCCTCCATTCTGTGGCTTTGGCTGGTCGAAGGGCGTCTCCCGGATCGCTGGGACGTTTCCGGCGGCCTTGTATGCCTCGCCGGAACCACGCTCATCCTGTTCGGACCCCGGCCCTGAGCCTTCCTTGACCGCTTGCGAAGGTGGTGCGATGACAATTGCATGTGTGGACGCTATGCGCTGACCGCGACGCCGGAAGATATCCTTCACTTCCTGAGCGTTATCGACATCGAAGACTTCCCGGCACGCTTCAACATCGCGCCGACGCAGCCGATTCTCGTCGTTGCCGCGGAGGACCATCACGAGCCGGGCAGCAACCTGCCGCCGCGACGTGCGCTCCTGGCGCGCTGGGGGTTCATTCCGGGCTGGGTGAAGGATGTCCGCAACTTTCCCCTGCTGATCAACGCCCGCGCGGAAACTGCCCAGGAAAAGGCATCCTTCCGCGGCGCCATGCGCCACCGGCGCATCCTCGTTCCTGCCTCGGGATTTTATGAATGGCGTCGGCCAGCCAAAGAAACGGGTCTGCCCGCGCAGCCGTATTGGATTCGCCCGCGCAAGGGTGGACTCGTGGCGTTCGGTGGGCTGCTGGAGACCTATGCATCGGCGGACGGGTCCGAACTCGACACGGCCGCGATCCTGACAACAAAGGCAAACGCAGCCATTGCGGGCATTCATGATCGCATGCCGGTCGTTATTCAGCCGGACGATTTCTCGCGCTGGCTCGACTGCAAGACGCAGGAGCCGAGGGAGGTGGCCGACCTGATGCAGCCTGCGCCGGACGACTTCTTCGAAGCCCTTCCGGTCTCCGATCTTGTCAACAAGGTCGCCAACATGGGTCCGGAACTCCAGAAGCCGATCATCCTGGCGGAACCCCAGGACCCGCCTCCCAAGGCTACAGCCCAGATGTCGCTCTTCTGATTCAATCCTGAAACTTGGACGTCTTCCATGCTCTCCGCAGCACTCTCGGGCTTCGCGCTCGGCGCCTCGCTCATCATCGCCATTGGCGCGCAGAATGCCTTCATCCTCCGGCAGGGCCTGATCCGCAGCCACGTCTTCATCCTGTGCCTGATCTGCGCGCTCTCTGATGCCTTGCTCATTGCCGCGGGCGTTGCCGGGGTGGGGACGATCGTGGCGCAATCGCCAACGCTGATCATGGTCGTCACGGTTGGCGGTGCGGTTTTCCTTGCCACTTATGCCTTCATGGCATTTCGCCGTGCCTTGCGGCCGACGGCCATGGCGGCGGGTACGCCGGAAGGACTGCCGCTGAAGACAGCGGTGGCGACCTGCCTGGCCTTCACCTTCCTCAATCCCCACGTTTATCTGGATACTGTGGTTCTGCTGGGAAGCCTGTCTGCCGCTTTCGAAGGATCCGAACGTGCGGCCTATGGCGCGGGAGCCGTCGTCTCTTCCTTCGTCTGGTTCTTCGCCCTGGGCTACGGCGCCCGCCTTCTTGCGCCGCTGTTTGCCAGACCCGCCGCATGGCGGGTCCTGGATGTTCTGATCGGACTCGTGATGAGCCTATTGTCGATCGGGCTGATCGTCAGCCTGGTCAAATAAGCCTGATCAGCCGGCAGGCTTCAGGACCTTCTTCGGCTTCAGCATAAGCGCTGCGGCGACAACCGCCTTCAGGGCCAGCGGGCGAAAGGGAGGCGTCTGCTCAGGTTTAGGGGCGGTAACGGGGTCTTTGCTCATGGTGGTCTCCTCGCCATGCGATCTGGTCTTGCGGCAGAGGATCTTGTCTTCAAACTCGGCGGAATAGTGGCGTAACGGCAGGCAACCTTTCACCTGCTCGCTTTGGTCGCACCTTGAAGCGAAACTGATGCAAACCTGCCGCAGTGCCTTAAACGGATGCGTTGTCGTCCTCGATCGTCAACGTTCCGTACCGTCGCTGCCAAAGCCGCGCGCTGAACGGCAGGAAGGCGAGGTAGGCGAGGACGCTGACGACGAGCACCTGCCATGTGTAGCTCATCAGCAGTGCGACATAGAGGACGACCACCAGAAGGATGGGAAACATCAGGTCTCGGCGCACCTTCGTCTGGGATTTGCCCGACCAGACCGGCAGGCGACTGACAAGCAGGTAGCCGATCAGGATCGTGTAGGCGACGCTGCCGTAGACGAATACCGGGGAGGGATCCACACCGAGGAAACCCAGGTAGACCGGCAGCAGCACCAGCACCGCACCCAGTGGGGCGGGCACGCCGACGAAGAATTCCGACTGCCAGGCCGCCTTTTCCTGACGCTCTTCCATGACGTTGAAACGCGCGAGCCGAAGCCCCGCGGCAATCGCGTAGATGAGGGCTGCGATCCATCCGAAGGAGCGGGCATGGTCGAGCAGGAAAGCATAGGAGACAAGCGCCGGTGCGACGCCGAAGTTAATGATGTCGGCGAGCGAGTCCATCTGCACGCCGAAGCGGGAACTAGCCTTGAGAAGCCGCGCGACCCGCCCGTCGATGCCGTCGAGGAAGGCCGCGAGCAGCACCATCGCCACCGCCAGTTCATAGCGTCCCTCGAAGCCGAGCCGGATTCCGGTCAACCCGGCGCAGATGGCAAGAACCGTGATGAGGTTCGGCACCATCAGCCGCACGGGTATTTCCCGCAGCCGGGGGCCCCGTCCGCTCGTGTCGGACCGCGGTGTCTCTGGCGGGGAAACGGGGCTCTCCATGCGCTCTCCTCTTGCTTTAGCTGCGGCGGCTGATGGTCGGACCCTTGATCGAGCCGAATTCGGCAATGACGGTCTCGCCACCATAAGTCATCTGGCCGACGGAAACACGCGGCTGCGCCGTCGCCGGCAGCAGGACATCGAGACGGGAGCCGAAGCGGATGAGCCCGAAGCGTTCGCCGGCGTTGAGCGGCTCGGTCGGCTTCACCCAGCAGACGATGCGGCGCGCGACGAGGCCGGCGATCTGGACGACGCCGATCTTGCCGTGATGCGTCTCGATGACCATCCCGTTGCGCTCGTTGTCTTCGCTCGCCTTGTCAAGTTCGGCATTGATGAATTGGCCCGCCCGATACTGGATCTCCGTCACCTGTCCGCGCATGGGGGAGCGGTTGATGTGGCAGTCGAAGACGTTCATGAAAACGGAAATGCGCAGCATTGGCTCGCTGCCGAGATTGAGTTCAGCTGGCGGCACCACCATCTGGACGGACGAGACGCGGCCGTCTGCGGGACTCAGAACGAGATCGTCATCCTGCGGCACGACGCGTTCGGGGTCACGGAAGAAATAGGCGCACCAGAGCGTCAGCACGAGGCCGATCCAGAACAGCGGCTCGGCAATCCAGCCGAGGATCAGCGATGCGATGAAGAAAGCCGCAACGAAAACGTAGCCTTCCTTATGGATCGGCACGAGCGTATTGCGAATGGTGTCGAACAGATTGATCAACCCGGATCTCCTCAAGATGTCAGCTTTCGCTGACTACAGGCAAACAGTTTGGGGGGCAATGCGGTTCCGCCGCATCCACCGGGGACATGGATCTGCGTATCGGATGCGCCTGCATGGCCCTCATTGTGGATCGACCCATCCAAGCCAGGTCGTGAGCGCCAGCAGCGGCGAACCGTAGAAGATCAGCACGAGCGCATAGGCAAGCGCGACGGCGCCGGCAATCATCATCCGCTTGGTCGAATATCTCATCCTATCCGGCCCTTCATTCTGCCGCGGGAGCGCCGCGAGCGATAACGCCCATGTCGTCGCTCTCCCGGACCTTCCTCAGCTGTTCTTCGGCCTGCGTTGCCTCACGCTGGCGGTTCCACATGGAGGCATAGAGCCCGTCCTGGGCGAGCAGGTCTGCATGGGTGCCGCGTTCGGCTATGCCGCCGTCGCGTAGCACGATGATCTCATCGGCATTGATGACCGTGGACAGCCTGTGGGCGATCACCAGCGTCGTCCGGTTCTTCGACACGACGTCCAGCGCCGCCTGTATCTCATGCTCCGTCGTGGTATCCAGCGCGGAAGTCGCCTCGTCGAGGATGAGGATCGGCGGAGCCTTGAGGATCGTCCGGGCAATTGCCACGCGCTGCTTTTCGCCGCCCGAAAGCTTCAGTCCCCGTTCGCCGACCATCGTGTCGTACCCATGCGGCAGGCTCTCGATGAACGTCCCGATTTGCGCCACCTCGGCAGCGGCGGTGACCTCATCCTCGGTTGCCCCCGGGCGGCCGTAGCGGATGTTGTAGGCGATGGTGTCGTTGAAGAGGACCGTATCCTGCGGCACCATCCCGATCACAGCCCGAAGCGACTTCTGGGTCACTCCGCGGATGTCCTGACCATCGATGGTGATGGCGCCCGCCTGGACGTCGTAGAAGCGGTAGAGCAGGCGCGAGATCGTCGACTTGCCGGCACCCGAGGGCCCGACGATCGCGACCGTCTTTCCGGCCGGCACCTCGAACGAGATGCCCTTGAGGATCGGCCGTTCCGGATCATAGGAAAAGTGGACGTCGCGGAAGGCGAGGGCACCCTGGCGGATCTGCAACGGCTGGGCGTCCGGCTTGTCGACCACTTCCGCCTCGACCTCCAGGAGGTCGAACATCTGCTCGATATCTGTCAGCCCCTGGCGGATTTCGCGGTAGACGAAGCCGATGAAGTTGAGCGGCACGGAAAGCTGCAGCAGCAGTGCATTGACGAAGACGAAATCGCCGATGGTCTGCTCGCCCCGCTGGACGGCCATGGCAGACATCACCATCATCACCGTCATGCCGAGGCCGAAGATGACGCCCTGGCCGAAGTTGAGCCAGCCAAGCGAGGTCCAGACCTGTGTTGCCGACTTCTCGTAGCGCGCCATGGAGGCATCGAAGCGCCGTGCTTCCATCTCCTCGTTGCCGAAATACTTCACGGTCTCGAAGTTGAGGAGCGAATCGATTGCCTTGGTATTGGCGTCCGTGTCGCTGTCGTTCATCGACCGGCGGATGGCGATGCGCCAATCGCTCGCCCGCACCGTGAACCAGACATAGGCCCACACTGTCACGGCGGTGATGGCGACGTAGGAGAAGCCGTAGCTCAGCCAGAAGATCACCGCGGTCAGCAGGAACTCGATGAAGGTGGGCACTGAGTTGAGAATGGTAAAGCGGACGATGGTCTCGATGCCCTTCGTGCCGCGCTCGATGATGCGCGACAGGCCGCCGGTCTTGCGCTCCAGGTGGAAGCGCAGCGACAGCTTGTGCATGTGCACGAAGGTCTTGTAGGCGAGCTGCCGCACGGCATGTTGGCCGACGCTGGCGAACAGCGCATCGCGCAACTGGTTGAGGCCCACCTGGAATATGCGGGTGAGGTTGTAGGCGATCACCAGCACGACGGCGCCGAGAAGGAAGGCCGGCAGTATACCGGCCATGTCAAGTCTGCCATTCAGTGCATCAGTGGCCCACTTGAAGAAGTAGGGGACCCCGAGCAGGACGAGCTTGGCGAGAAACAGGAAGACGGTTGCCCAGATCACGCGGCGTTTCAGGTCGCCGCGCCCGTGTGGCCACATATAGGGCCACAGGTTCACCAGCGTCCCAAGCGGATTGCTGGAATCCGCCGAAACGGTCTTCTTTGCTATTGCCATCTAAGTCTCCGGAGGGCGGCTTCCGCCTGTTGCGGACTTAAGGTGCGGGCACAGGCGATGCAAGAGGACGCGACCGGGAGCGGGTCTGTGCAAGGCCGGAAAGGAAATGTCCCGACCTTGAACATATCAAGGTCGGGGGTTAGCGCTGCTGCTTCTGCAGGCGCTTGCGGTGCAGTTCTTCCGCATCCGGGAGCGCCTCGTCCGGCACGCCGAAGATCTGGCCGGGCTCGATCAGGTCCGGATTGTTGATCTGGTCCTGGTTGGCGAGGTAGATCGTGGTGTAGCGGACGCCCTGGCCGTAGACCCGCCGTGAAATCTGCCACAGCGTGTCGCCGCGGCGGATGATGACGGAATTCCGCGCCTGCGTCAGCGGTGCCTGCTCAATGGTCTTAGGGCCTGTCGCCGCCGCCTGTTCGGAGGCTCCGTTACCGATGTCACCACTCTCGGCGATCACCGGTCCTACGGCGGCTTCGATTGTTGAAGCGAGCTCGGGAAGCGCAGTTCCGACAGCCTCTGGCTGAGCCGGAAGGCCATCGATCGCCGCTAGCGCCTCGCCGGCCTGTCTTGCGGCTTGGTCGACTATGTCGCGCGCATCCGCGCTTGCCCCGGCCGGCAGCCGGTATTCGGATAGCGACTTGAGCGCGATGACGGTGCCTGACCGTGCCGCGGCGAGTTCTTCCGCGGAGGGCTGCCTTCCGTTCTCATAGAGTCCCTTCAGCAGGGCGAATGCCCGTGCTGCTTCGTTGCGAAGTTTGTCGAAAGCGCCGTCATCGATCGCCGAGACCGAGCCTGGGCCATTCTGCCCGGCTACGGCCGCGACCTGGGCACCAGCCGGCCGGTTGAACGGAACCTCGACGCGAAGCGCGGTCTTGCCTGCGCCGTCCATCAGTTCGACCGCGATCGTATGATTGCCGACCGGCAGATCGATGACACCCTCGATGACGAAGTTGCCGTCATTCGTGGCCTTGGCCCGCCCGACGGTCTGGTCGTTGGCAAAACCGAGAAGGGAAGCGCCGGAGGGGGCGCGACCGGCGATGAACAGGCGGCTGCCTTCGATCTCGACGGCGCTGATCTGAATATCGGCCACAGGAGTCTGAGCACGGGGCGATTCGGGCGCGGCGGCCGGAAGGGTCGGTGAGATCGGTGGCGCCGTAGCAACGAGGTCGGAGGCGGCGCCGGGCAGTTCGGGAAATGCAGGCGACGCGTTGCCGGTATCGACGGACGCTAAATCCGTATCCGTGTTGCCCGCTGCCGGAACGTTTATCAGGCGGCTGGCCTTGCCCGGCTTGGTGACCATGGCGAGCAGCTTGCCATCCTCGGTTTCCGGTACCGAGACGGTCGCTGTTTCATCAGAGAGTACCGTCTCGCCATTCTTGCCGGTCGCGCGCAGGACCAGTTGATGGTCGCCGGCCGGCAAGGGCTGATCGAGCACAATCGCGAAATCTCCGCTTGGGCCTGCCTTGATGGCGGCGATGATCTTGTCGCCGGCTGCGACCTCGACCGTCGCATCGGGTTCAGCACGGCCGGCGATCACGGTGGACCCGTTCGGCTCGACACGCAGGACATCGAATGCGGGTGCGGCGGAAGTTGCGGGTGCCTGCGATGCCGCCTCGGGGACGGGAGCAGAGGCAGGCGGCTGTGGGGCGTCGGCAGGGGTGGCAATCGGCGGCGCCGAGGCGACGTCGGTCGAGGCGCCCGTCGCCGGTGCAGCGCTTCCGATCTCCGTCTCCTGTTTCTGGGTCACCGCCTCCTTGACCATCTCGCCGGCTTCGTTGATCTTGTCGGTGAGTTGCTGGCCTTCGTCGGAGATCCTGGGCAGCACGAAGAAGACCATCAGCAGCGTCGCGACTGCGAGTACGGAAAGAGCCAGCCAGCCGGCGCGGTTTCTCATGTTCATTCGTCTCCGGGCGGATGTGCCACCAGTTCGGATTACCCGTTTCCTACTGGCTTAACAAGCTTTTCGCTCTTCGCGGGCTTGCCGTTCCGGCCGTTTCCCGCCACTTTTGCAGATGACCGCATTCGCGGCTCGCTCTCATGTTCGTTTCTGGAGTCGATGGTGTCCATTCAGTCAATCTGCGTCTATTGCGGTTCCCAGCCTGGCCGCGACCCTGCCTACATAGCGGCCGGCCACGCGCTCGGAAAATCGATCGCCGCCCACGGCCTGCGCCTCGTCTATGGCGGCGGTACCAAGGGCATCATGGGCGCAGTCGCCGCAGGCGTGCTAGCCAATGGCGGGCAGGTGACAGGTATTATACCAGAGTTTCTCGTGGATATGGAGGCCACCCGTCATTCTCTCGGCCAACTCGACGAACTGATCGTCACGGAGGACATGCATGCTCGCAAGCACGCCATGTTCGAACGTTCGGATGCGTTCGTTACCCTTCCGGGCGGCATCGGCACTCTTGAGGAGATCGTCGAGATCATGACCTGGGCGCAGCTTGGCCGGCACGAGAAGCCGATGGTCTTCGCCAATATCGGCGGCTTTTGGAATCCGATGCTCGATCTCGTCGACCACATGCGGGAGCAGGGGTTCATCCACCGCGCGCACCTCGTCCAGCCTCTGGTCATCGATGATGTCGAGGACATCGTACCCGCGATCCTGGATCGGGCCAGCGACGTCACCCTGACCCCTGGGGAGGAAGCGGTGATTTCAAGGCTCTAGGGAAGCATTGGTCCCCAGGTTGGGTCCTCAGTTGCCGCGGGCCTGCATCAGCATCGACCAGCTGTAGATGGCGAGCGCCGACCAGATCAGAACGAAGGCGCCGAGCTTCACCATGCTGAGCGGCTCGTGGAACACGAAGACCGCGATCAGGAAGATCATGGTCGGCGCGATATACTGCATGATGCCGATGGTCGAGAGCCGGAGCAGCTTTGCGCCATTGGCGTAGATCATCAGTGGTCCCGCGGTGATGACGCCGGTCGCCGCAAGAAGGAGCGTGTCCGACGTGCTGGAGTGGATGAGATGCCCGCTGCCGGACATTTCTGCATAGACGATGTAGGCGAGGGCGAACGGCGTGAGGATCAGCACCTCGAGGAAGAAGCCCTGGTTTGGCCCCACGGGAAGCGTCTTGCGGAAGAAGGCATAGAACCCCCAGCTGACCGTCAGGACCAGCGAAGCCCAGGGAAGCCCTCCGGCGTCGTAGGTCAGGATCGCGACAGCGACGACCACCAGGGCGATCGCGACGAGTTGTACGGGCTGCAGGCGCTCCTTGAGCAGCGCGGCCGCCAGGAAGATGCTGAACAGCGGGTTAATGAAATAGCCGAGCGCGGTGTCCAGCGCGCGATCGACCGAGATCGCCCAGACATAAACGCCCCAATTGACGGTAATCAGCGCCGCGGTCAACCCAGCCATCATAAGCGTCCGCGGAGACCGGAACGCAGCCTTCAGCTCCGATGTCCGGCGCAGGATCAGCAGCACGATCCCAGCGACCGGAACTGACCAGACCACCCGGTGCGCCAGGACTTCGAAAGGCGACATGTGTGCAACCGCCTTCATGTAGATCGGCAGGAAACCCCACAGCAAATAGGCCGTCAGCGCGAAGGCGAAGCCGCGGGCGGAATCCTCGTTCTCGGCCGGGGCGGGCGCGTCTGTGGTGGCCATGGATGTTTCCGATCGTCTTTTCTGCTTATGGTTGCCATCTACTCCTCACACCAAGAAGGAACCAATTCATTTGCGTGAAGAGTTGATCGAAGTCATGAATTCCAGGCAGTCGCCATGCCAGCAAAACAGGAGGCCTCATGAAATTCGAAGAGCAGCCCCCTCATCGCCAGCTATTTGCGCGGCAGGTGCTCGCGAAGGCTGGGGTGGCCAACGACCCTCGCCTGCTCGATGCTCTGGCATCCGTCGAACGGGAGCCTTTCTTCGGACCTCCGCCGTGGTTCTACAGTGATTTCTCGACCTACCGCGAACTGGCCTCGCACGACCCAGTCGTTCTCTACCAGGACATGCTCGTGGCGCTGGATCCGGCGCGCCACGTCAACAACGGGGTCCCCTCCCTCCACGCCGGTGCGCTGAACCAGCTGGGAGTTCGACCGGGGGAACGGGTCGCCCATCTCGGCGCCGGGACCGGTTACTACACTGCGATACTCGCTGAACTGGTCGGGCCGTCAGGTCATGTCACCGCCGTTGAGTACGACGGGGAGTTGGCCGGCAAGGCAGCAGGGGCCCTCCATAACCGAGCCAATGTCACGGTCATTCACGGTGATGCCCTAGTATTTCCGCAAGCGGCTGTCGACGTCGTCTATGTCAACTTCGCGCTGGACCATCCGGCTGCGGCCTGGGTCGATCAACTTGCGCCCGGCGGTCGCCTCCTGTTCCCGCTGGGGATCCCGGCCCGTAGTGCCAACGGGGAGCAGTTGCCGTTTACGAGCATGGCCGGGTTTCTCCTGATCGACCGGCGCCCGGCAGGCTACGGTGCCCGCTTCCTGCAGCCGGCGTCTTTCGTGTTTGCCGAAGGGCAAGAGCCGCCGCCGGCCAGCCGTCGGGAGGGCCTGGAGGCGGCCTTCCGGCGCCGCATCGCGGACCAGGTGCGGCAGTTGCGGTGGCGCCGTCCGCCGGAGGACGACGAGTGGTATTCGGAAGAGGGTTGGGGCCTCTCGAAGCGCGAGCCGTAGCTATTCCGCTGCGATCCGCCCCGCCATGTGGCGGTTCTTCATCAGCTTGTAGACGATCGAATCGGTCAGTGCCTGGAAAGAGGCGTCGATGATGTTTTCCGACACCCCGACCGTCCACCAGCGCGTTCCGTCGCCATCGGTCGATTCGATCAGCACGCGCGTGATGGCGGCAGTGCCGCCGTTGAGGATACGCACCTTGAAGTCGGCGAGGACGAGGTCGGAAATCTCGGCCTGATATTTTCCGAGATCCTTGCGCAATGCCAGGTCGAGCGCGTTTACCGGGCCGTCACCCTCGGCGACCGACATGACCTGCTCGCCATCGACATCGAGCTTCACCACCGCTTCCGAGACAGTCTTGATGCGGCCATTGGCGTCGAAGCGTCGCTCCACCATCACCCTGAAGCTGTCGACGGTGAAGAATTCCGGAATGGTGCCCAGCGTCCGGTGGGCGAGAAGCTCGAAGCTGGCGTCGGCACCCTCATAGGCATAGCCGGTTGCCTCTCGCTCCTTGACGACGGAAATCAGCAGGTCGAGCTTCGGGTCGTCCTTGCCAACCTCGATGCCGCGTCGCTTCAGGGCATTGATGAAGTTCGACTTGCCGCCCTGGTCGGAGACCATCACCTTGCGGAAGTTGCCGACGCTTTCAGGCGCCACGTGTTCGTAGGTTCTTGGGTCCTTGAGCAGTGCGGAGGCATGGATACCGGCCTTCGTCGCAAAGGCGGAGGCGCCGACATAGGGTGCCTGATGGTTCGGCGACCGGTTCAGCAACTCGTCAAAGGCATGGCTGAGATTGGTGAGCCCCTCAAGCCGCACCGCGTCGATCCCGGTCTCGAAGCGGCTGGAATAGCCCTCCTTCAGCGACAGGGTGGCGATCAGCGTCACCAGATTGGCGTTGCCGCAGCGTTCGCCGATGCCGTTCAGCGTTCCCTGGATTTGCCGACAGCCCGCCTCGACGGCGGCGAGCGAGTTGGCGACCGCCTGGCCGGTATCGTCATGGGCGTGGATGCCGAGGGATGATCCCGGAATGCCTACTGCGATGACCGCGCCGACGATCTCCCGAATCTCTGCCGGCTGGGTGCCGCCATTGGTGTCGCAAAGCACGACCCAGCGCGCCCCCGCCTCGTAAGCCGTCCTTGCGCAGGAAAGCGCATAATCGGGATTTGCCTTGTAGCCGTCGAAGAAATGCTCGCAGTCGACCAGTGCTTCCTTGCCAGCGGCTCGTGCCGCCTCGACGCTCTCCTGGATCGACTGAAGGTTCTCCTCGTTGGAGCAGCCGAGGGCGACGCGGACATGGTAGTCCCAGCTTTTTGCGACGAAACAGATCGCGTCGCTGCGAGCCTGCAGCAGCGTTGCAAGTCCAGGGTCATTGGAGGCGGAAACGCCGGCCCGCTTGGTCATCCCGAACGCGACAAAGCTGGCCCTCTGCGTCCGCTTATCCGAAAAGAAGGCGGTATCGGTCGGATTGGCCCCGGGATACCCGCCTTCGACATAATCGAGACCGAAATTGTCGAGCATGGCCGAAATCGCAATCTTGTCCTCGACGGAAAAATCGACGCCTGGTGTCTGCTGCCCGTCCCGGAGCGTCGTGTCGAAGAGATAGATGCGTTCCCGCGTCATGTGCCGTCCTCCGCCGCCTGTTGCGGCCATTGAACCCTATGCCGTCTTTCCGGCGAACCGGTCCGTCGCCCTGATCAGCTGGTCGGTGATGCCCGGTTCGAGATAGGCATGGCCCGCACCTTCTACGATGTGGAAATCAGCCTGGGGCCAGGCCTTGTGCAACTGCCAGGCATATTTCAGCGGGCAGGGCATGTCGTAGCGCCCGTGAATGATGACGCCCGGGATATTCTTGAGCTTGTGCGCGTCGCGCACGAGCTGACCTTCCTCCAGCCAGCCCGCATGCACGAAATAGTGGTTCTCGATGCGGGCGAAGGCGATTGCGTAGTCGGGGTCGTGAAACTGCGCGGAATAGTCCGGATTCGGCAGGAGGGTGATCGTCTCGCCTTCCCAGGTGCTCCAGGCAAGGGCGCATTCGCGCTTCTTCGCCTCGTCATCCCCCGTAAGGTACTTGCGATAGGAGGCCATCAGGTCGCCGCGCTCGGCTTGCGGGATCGGCGCAATGAAGCGCTCCCACTTGTCGGGAAACATCTCCGAAACGCCGAACTGGTAGTACCAGAGGAGTTCGGCGCGGGTCAGCGTGTAGATGCCGCGAAGCACAAGTTCCGTCACCCGTTCCGGATGCGTTTCCGCATAGGCAAGGGAAAGCGTCGAGCCCCACGAGCCGCCGAAGACCTGCCAGCGCTCCACGCCCATCATCTCGCGCAGCTTCTCCATGTCGGCGACGAGGTGCCAAGTCGTATTGGCCTCCAGCGATGCATAGGGCGTCGATTTTCCGCAGCCGCGCTGGTCGAACAGCAGGACGTTGTAGAGTACCGGATCGAAGAGACGCCGGTTGCCCGGCCCGAAGCCGCCACCAGGGCCGCCATGCACAAATACGGCAGGTTTGGCGCCTCGCGTGCCGACGCGCTCCCAGTAGATCGAATGGCCGTTACCAACATCGAGATGACCTGACTCGTAAGGCTCGATTTCCGGGTAAAGGGTGCGAAGGACCTGCGTCATGTCTAAGCTCTTTTGGAGGTAAGGTACCCGGCACTGTTCAGCCGAGGAATGCGTAAGCGAGGATGGCGGCAGTGATCAGCGTCACCAGCAGGCCTTTTCCAATCAGCCCGTAGAGCAGCCATTTCGGCATCTTGTTCGGGTTGTCGGTCATGGCTTGTCTCCTTCGGGCCAAGTCTCGGTATCGTGGTCGGGATGCTGGTAGGAGACGATCTCGGCGAGAAAGGGCGCTGCTTCGATATCATCCGTTGTGTGACGTTTCGGCAGCTCGTGCAGCCGATCCACGAAGCCCAGCTTCCCCTCGGTGCCGTACTGAATGGTCGGTGGAAGCCCTGACGGATCGTCGAACGCCCCTGTCGCGATCGCCACGCCCTCGGCAGCCTCGTAGGTGAGGGGAGTGCCGCACCCTGGGCAGAAGCCGCGCTTGACGTGGTTCGACGACTGGAAATGCTTGGGCTCACCGCGGGTCCACGCGAGTTTCGCTTCACCGATATCGATCAATGGTGCGTAAAAGGCTCCGAAAGCCTTCTGGCACATGCGGCAATGGCAGATCGAGGACCCCTTGACCTGCCCGGTGATCCGGAAGCGGGTCGCACCGCACTGGCACCCGCCGGTGTAAACGGGAATTGTCATGAGCGTCCCTCCGATGACCACTTGTCCGTATCGTGATCGGGATGCTGGCGGCTGCTCGCTGCAATGTCGGCATCGTCCTCTGCCGATGTGTCCATGCGCTCGTCGTGGGGCAACGTGTCGAGCTCGCCGAACCACCGCATCTTGCGAACGAGGTTCGTCTGCAGTTCAGGCTTCACGCTCTCCGGATCATCCAGCGAGCCCAGCGTGATGCTGATATGGTCGTGCCCGCCGTCATAGAAGAGCGGCGTTCCGCATTGTCGGTAGAAGCCACGGCGGACGGTGGCGGAGGACTGGAACCAGGTGGGCTCGCCGCGGGTCAGCGTGAAGTTCTCGTACTTCACGCCTCCGAACGGCATGAAGTAGTTTCCTGCCGCCTTCTGGCACATGCGGCAATGGCAGACATGCGGAAAGCCGATCTCGCCCTCCGCGCGGTACCGTACGGCGCCGCATTGGCAGCCGCCCATGTGAACCTGCGTCATCTCCTGACCTCCCAGGTCGTGACCCGTTCTCCACTCGCCGGGTCCTTGCCGTCCTTGAGCTGGATGCCCTTGGCTGACAGATCATCGCGGATCTTGTCGGCCTCGGCAAAATTCTTCGCCTTCAGCATTTCAAGCCGCATTTCGACGAGCGCATCGACGGCGGAGGCGACCGCCTCGTCGATTTCCGTCTTTTTCGGAACGACGCCAAGAAGGGCGGCGCTCGCTGCGAAGGCAGGCAACTTGGACGGATCAGCTTTGGCGGCATGAGCCAGGGCATGGAGTTCCTGCACTGCTGCAACCGTGTTCAGATCATCCGAAAGCGCATCGAGGATCGTCGGATCGGGTTCGCCTTCGAACGCCTCCGGAATAGGCCACTTGGCGATCAAACGCTCCGCCTCCTCCAGCCGCTTGACCGAGAAATCAATCGGCTCCCGGTAGTGGGTCATCAGCATGGCGAGCCGCAGCACCTCTCCGGGCCACTGGCGCCCGCCAAACTTATCCGTGTGCAGGAGGTCATGGATGGTGATGAAGTTGCCTTCCGACTTCGACATCTTGCGGCCTTCCACCTGCACGAAGCCGTTGTGCATCCAGACATTCGCCATCACGTCCGTGCCGTGGGCGCAGCGTGATTGGGCAATCTCGTTCTCGTGGTGCGGGAAGATCAGGTCCAGCCCGCCGCCGTGGATGTCGAAAACCTCGCCGAGATAGCGGCCGCTCATGGCGGAGCACTCAATATGCCAACCGGGCCGACCGCGGCCCCAAGGGCTGTCCCAGCCCGGCTCGTTCTCGGAGGAAAGCTTCCAGAGCACGAAGTCGCCCGGGTTCTTCTTGTGCGCGTCGACGGCGATGCGGGCGCCGGCCTGCTGCTCGTCGAGCGGGCGCTTCGAAAGCTGGCCGTAATCACTCATCGACTTCGTATCGAACAGCACTTCGCCACCGGCCACGTAGGCGTGGCCCTTGGCGACCAGCCGCTTGATGATCTCGATCATCTGCGGGATGTTGTCGGTTGCACGCGGCTCGATGTTCGGTTCGAGGCAACCGAGAGCCTTCGCGTCTTCGTGGAACTGGGTCTCGGTCTTTTCCGTCACGAGCCGGATCGCCTCGTTCAGCGGCAGTCCGGGATGGTCGCGCAGAGCCCGTGCGTTGATCTTGTCGTCGACGTCGGTGATGTTGCGGGCATAGGTGACGTGATCGGCACCATAGACATGGCGCAGCAGGCGGTAGAGCACGTCGAAGACGATCACCGGTCGCGCATTGCCGATATGGGCATAGTCGTAGACCGTCGGGCCGCAGACATACATGCGGACATTCTTCGCGTCGATCGGCCGGAACTCGGCCTTCTCGCGGGTCAGTGTATTGTAGAGCTTGAGCGCAACGCTCATCGAATTCTCCTGACAGCAAGCCGCCGGCGGGACCGGGTCGTTTGTCTTCAGGCTTTTCGAGAGACGAAAACGGCCGGGCCAGCGCGGTGCGCTAGCGAATAATGATCCCGCAAATGGAAATCGCCGTTTTCATGCGTGTGTTATGGCGCGCGGCGAGGCGACGGTCAAGGCAGTCGGAGGCAAGTATTGCGCTCCGGCCGCCCCTGCCGCAACGATCATTCCGGCATGCGGTAGTCGACGAACCTGTTCTCGCGCACCACGAAGAGCCGCCCGGTCTCCTTCATCTCCGGAGAGGCGAGGGGCAGGATGGCCTGCGCCACATCTGAAGGATGTGGAAGCGTGTTCGGGTCTTCGCCCGGCATCGCCTGTGCACGCATGGAGGTCCGCGTCGCGCCCGGATCGATGGAGTTGACGCGCAGAGCCGTTCGCTGCTGTTCGGCGGCCCAGGTTCTGGCCAGTGCCTCGACGGCCGCCTTCGACGCGGAATAGGCGCCCCAGAATGGCCGGCACTTGTGGGCCGCGCCGGAGGAGAGGATCAGCGCCCGTCCGGCGTCCGATTTCAGGAGCAGCGGCTCGACGGAGCGGATCAGCCGCCAGGTGGCCGTGACATTAGTCAGCATCACCTTCTCGAACACTTTCGCTTCGATATGCCCGATCGGCGAGATCACGCCCAGGATGCCGGCATTGGCAACGAGGATGTCGAGCTTGCCCCAGCGTTCGAAGATCGACCCGCCGAGCTGGTCGATGGCCTGCAGGTCGGTCAGATCGAACGGTACGAGCGTGGCGGATCCGCCTTCGGCCTTGATTGCATCGTCCAACTCTTCCAGTCCGCCGACGCTGCGGGCGCAGGCAATGACATGCGCCCCCGCCTTTGCCAGTTCCAGTGCGGTGAAATAGCCGATGCCGCGCGAAGCGCCGGTCACCAGAGCGATCCTGTCCTTCAGGTTGATCGTCATGTGCTGTCCCGTTTCCTGCCGCGGCAAGGAAAGAGGCCGCGTTGCCGCAGCCTTCTAGTGCCTTTGGGCTCAGATGGAAACAGGCGAGTTGCCGCGGTTCAGCCGTTGCTGGCGAGCATCGAGACCTTGTTGCCCATGGCTTCGCCGTTCTTGTCGAGGAGCCGGGTGGGGTAGTCGCCGGTGAAATAGTGGTCGGTGAACTGCGGACGGGCCGGATTGCGCGGCTCGCCGCCAACGGCGCGGTAAAGTCCGTCGATCGACAGGAACTGCAGCGAATCGGCGCGGATGTATTCGCACATCGCCTGCAGGCTGTCATACTGGTTGGCGAGCAGCTTGTCGGCGTCCGGCGTGTCGATGCCGTAGAAGTCGGGATAGTAGATCATCGGGCTGGCAACCCGGATATGCACTTCCTTCGCACCGGCATCTCGGATCATCTGGACGATCTTCAGCGAGGTGGTTCCCCGCACGATCGAATCGTCCACCAGCACGACACGCTTGCCCTCGATCATCGCCCGGTTGGCGGAGTGCTTTAGTTTTACTCCGAAGGCGCGGATCTGCTGCGTCGGCTCAATGAAGGTGCGGCCGACATAGTGGTTGCGGATGATCCCGTATTCGAACGGGATGCCGCTCTGCTGAGCATAGCCAAGCGCCGCTGGCGTGCCGCCATCGGGCACGGGGACGACGACATCGGCCTCCACCGGCGCTTCCTTGGCGAGGTTCATCCCCATGTTCTTGCGCGCCACATAGACGCTGCGTCCGCCGACCACCGAGTCCGGCCGTGCGAAGTAGACATATTCGAACAGGCAGAGGCGTTCCGGCTGCTGGTTGCCTGCCTTGCGCGCGTCGATCTCGATCGAGCCGTCCGGCTGGACTTCGCAGATGATGACCTCACCGTTCTCCACGTCGCGGATGTACTTCGCGCCGATGATGTCGAGCGCACAGGTCTCGGAGCAGAAGATCGGCTTGCCGTCCAACTCGCCCATGACCAGCGGCCGGATGCCGGTCGGATCGCGGGCGGCGATCAGCTTGGTCCGGGTCATCGCAACCATCGAATAGCCGCCCTCCATCTGCCGGATCGCGTCGATGAAGCGGTCGGCCGTCGAGGTATAGCGCGAGCGGGCGATGAGGTGGAGGACGACTTCCGTGTCGGAGGTCGACTGGCAGATGGCGCCGCCGGCGATCAACTGGCGACGCAGCGTCAGGCCGTTGGTAAAGTTGCCGTTGTGGGCAATCGCAATGCCGCCCACCTCGAGTTCGGCGAACAGCGGCTGGACGTTGCGCAGCGCCACTTCGCCGGTGGTCGAATAGCGGACGTGGCCGATGGCGATGGTGCCGGGCAGTTTCGCGAGGGTGACCGGGTCGGTGTAGTGGTCGCCGACGAGGCCCATGCGGCGTTCCGAGTGAAAGCGCTGGCCGTCGAAGGAGACGATGCCGGCTGCTTCCTGGCCGCGGTGCTGCAGGGCGTGCAGACCGAGTGCCGTCAGTGTCGCTGCTTCGGGATGGCCGAGAATGCCGAAGACGCCGCATTCCTCGTGAAGCGTGTCACCGTCGAGATCACCACGAAGGTCATCTGCGGTTGTCTGCGAAACCGGCTCGTTCATCTGCTGGCCCTTGCCTCTCGGAAAAATGGAAGAGCCGGCCGGGGAGGAGGTCCCCCGTCGCCAGCTCGGTCCAGTGTATTCATCAATACTAGCACAAGTGGTGATGCCTGGCCGCGCATCAAGCGCGAGAAAACGTCAATTATTTGTCGCAGGGGCGTCTTCGGCCGGAGCGGTCTCCGCCGGCGGTTGGCCCTGGGCAGGTGCGCCATCGGCCGGTACCTCCTCCTGACCGGTGATGCGGGCACGGATCTGCGGCTCGATATCTTCCGGCAGCACGGCCTGCAGGCGCCCAACCAGCGTGTCTAGGAAGGGCTTCGACTTCGACTGGCTCACCCATTCCGGCTGTGAGCGGACATCGACCAGCCAGTTCCAGAAGGCGACGGCGACGACCAGCAGCAGGATGCCGCGCGCGGCGCCGAACAGGAAACCGAGGCTACGATCCAGCGCGCCGATGCGGCTGTCGATGATGAAGTCGGCGATCCGCGAAGTGATGAAGGAAATGATGATCAGCGCGACGAGGAAGATGATGCCGGCAGACCCGGCGATCGCGATGCGGTCGTCCGTCGTGTAGTTCTGCGCGTAGGGCACGAGCAGTGGATAGAGGTAGTAGGCGGCCGCCACGGAGCCGACCCAGCTTGCGATCGACAGCACCTCGCGGGAAAAGCCGCGAACCATGGCAAGCACGGCAGAAAACAGCGTGACGCCGATGACGATGCCGTCAAAGATCGTGATGGGCATGTAAGATGTACTCCAAGACTTGGCCGTGGCCACGGCCCCCCGCGTTCCGGCTGTCTCTTACAACAGTGGTGCGGGTAACGGAAGATCAATCATCTTCTTGCGTTTTCGCAAGCCGGGTAGCGGAGCCAGCGATGCGGCTTACGAGGTCGGGCAGATCCTCGATCTCCGTCCAGCGGCTCGCGGAGGACTTCGGAAGTTCGGCAGAGCTTGCCGGCAACAGGGCACCTGCGAAGCCGAGTTTCTCCGCCTCCTTCAGGCGCTGCGCGGTCTGGGAGACCGGCCGGACGGCCCCCGAGAGGCTGATCTCGCCGAAATAGACGCAGTCGGAGGGGAGGGCGGTCCCGGCGAGCGACGAGACCAGTGCCGATGCCACGGCGATGTCCGCAGCCGGCTCGGTGATCCGGTATCCGCCTGCGACATTGAGGTAGACGTCATGCTGGCCCAGCCGCACGCCGCAATGTGCCTCGAGCACGGCGAGAATCATCGCCAGCCGCGACGAATCCCAGCCCACGACCGCGCGTCGTGGCGTTCCGAGCGATGTGGGTGCCACCAGCGCCTGAACCTCGACCAGCACCGGACGCGTTCCCTCCATCCCGGCAAAGACGGCAGCACCCGGAGACTTTGCGTTCCGCTCCCCGAGGAAGAGCTCGGATGGATTGGTGACCTCGCGAAGCCCTATGTCGGACATTTCGAAGACGCCGATCTCGTCAGTCGGGCCGAAGCGGTTCTTGACGGTGCGCAGGATGCGGTAGTGGTGGCCGCGGTCACCCTCGAAGTAGAGCACCGCGTCGACCATGTGCTCTACGACACGTGGCCCGGCGATCTGGCCTTCCTTGGTGACATGCCCGACGAGCACCATGGCCGCCCCTGTCTGCTTGGCGAAGCGGATCATCGCCTGCACGCCGGTGCGAACCTGCGTGACGGTGCCGGGAGCGGAATCGGCTGTGTCGCTCCAGAGCGTCTGGATGGAATCGATGATGACGAGGTCTGGCCGCTTGCCTTCGGCTAGAGTGGCAAGAATGTCCTCCACGTTGGTCTCCGCCGCGAGCAGCACCTCCGTGTCCGCTGCACCGAGCCGCTGTGCCCGCAGCCGCACCTGTGCAACGGCTTCTTCACCCGAGACATAGATGACCCGATGGCCTCGTCGTGACAGGGCAGCCGCGGCCTGCATCAAGAGCGTAGACTTGCCGATCCCCGGATCGCCGCCGACCAGCACCGCCGAGCCACGGACAAAGCCGCCACCGGTGACGCGGTCGAGTTCGGATATGCCGGAATGGATGCGAGGAGCTTCCTCCGTCTCGCCGGAAAGCGTGGTGAGCGCAACAGGTCGGCCCTTCTTCGGCGCCCGCGATGGGCCGCCGCCGATCCCGCCCATCGGGTCTTCCTCGACGATGGTGTTCCATTCGCCGCAGCCATCGCATTTCCCGACCCAGCGCGAGTGGACGGTGCCGCAGTTCTGGCACACGAATTGGGTCTTGGGCTTGGCCATGGATCTGTCGCCGCTCAGCTTACGAAAGGAACAAAAAAGGAACAAAAGCTGTAGCGTAGCAGGCTGGCCTTGGCAAGACCGCCGTCATTCCGCTTCGAGGTAACGGCGCTCGTGGCGCAGGCCGAGGCTCGTCAGCATTTCGTAGCCAATTGTTCCCGCGGCGCGGGCGACCTCATCGACCGGCATGTTCGGGCCGAACAATTCGATGTAGTCGCCACTGCGCACAGCGCCGTCTGGGACGTCGGTCACGTCGAAGATTGTCAGGTCCATGGTGATGCGTCCGACGACCGGCACGTGATGACCGGCAATGAAGCCGAAGCCGCCCGCGATCCCGCCGGTACGAAGGGGGATGCCGGATCCGGACAGCGCGCGGAGGTAGCCGTCTGCATAGCCCACGGACGCGATCGCAAGCCGGCTGGCGCGTTCCAACTGATGGGTGGCGCCGTAGCTGACGGTACCTCCGACTGCTGCCTCCCGGATCTGTACAATCCTCGCTTCCGCTGTCGCCACCGGCCGCAACGGCTTCATGCCGTTCACGGCCTCGCCGCCGTAGAGCGCGATGCCGGGCCGGGTCAGGTCGAAATGGTATTCGGGGCCGAGGAAGATCCCGGCCGACGCCGAAAGACTTGATTCGATACCTTCGAATGCGGCGCTAACCTGCCGGAAAGATTCGAGCTGTGCCTTGTTGCTGGCCGCCGATGGCGTATCGCCGCTGTGGAGGTGTGACAGGACCAGCACTGGCGAGAAGCTGGCGGGACGCGACACATCTTCCGCCAGCGCCAGCGCGTCCTGCATCGGGAGGCCGAGACGATTGAAACCGGTGTCCACCTGCAGCGCGCAGGGGTAGTCCCCGTATTCCGCAATCACGCCCATCCAGAAGGCAAGCTGTTCCTCGGAGGCGATTACCGGGACCAGGTCGTTCTCGAAGAACATCCGCTCCTGCCCGGGCCATATTCCCGAGAGCACGAAGATGCGGGCCTCGGGTGCGTATGCGCGCAGCGTCACGCCTTCCTGCACGATCGCGACGAAGAAATCGCGCGCGCCGGCCTCGTAGAGCGTCGCTCCGCAGTCCTCCAGGCCCAGGCCATAGGCATCTGCCTTGACCACGGCGGCAGTGCGCGCACTACCCGAGCGTTCCGCCATGTCCCGCCAGTTTTCGGCAAGGGCCCCGAGATCAACAGTCAGTCGCACCGGGGCGATGTCGAACGGATCTGGAAGTTCAGGCATTTCATCTGGATCGATCATGAAAGTCACGTGAAGCTGGAGACGATGCGTGGTTGGGCGCGGCTGCAGGGCTAGCCGCTGCCGCCACTCTTGTCCACCTGCTAGCTGCTGGCTTTCGTCTCAGTGCTCTTCGTATTGGGTGAAGCTCGGGTCGGCGAGGTCCGCAAAGCGCGTGTATTCCGACTGGAAGGCGAGCTTGACGGTGCCGGTGGGACCATGGCGCTGCTTGGCGATGATCACGTCAGCCGTGCCCTTCACCTTGTCCATGTGGGCTTCCCATTCCGGATACTTGGGGTCATGCGGATCCCGCGGCTCCATGTTCTTCACGTAGTATTCCTCGCGGAACACAAAGAGCACCACGTCGGCGTCCTGCTCGATCGAACCCGATTCACGAAGGTCGGAGAGCTGCGGGCGCTTGTCTTCGCGGCTTTCCACCTGACGCGACAGCTGCGAGAGCGCGATGATCGGCACGTTCAGTTCCTTGCCGAGCGCCTTGAGGCCCGTGGTGATCTGGGTGATCTCCTGCACGCGGTTGTCGCCGCCCTTGCCGGAGCCGGTCATGAGCTGGATATAGTCGACCACGAGGCAGTCGAGGCCGCGCTGCCGCTTCAGGCGACGCGCACGGGCGGAAAGCTGGGCAATCGAGATACCACCCGTCTGGTCGATGAAGAGGGGGACCTTCTGCATCATCTGGCTGCAGGCCACGAGCTTTTCGAAGTCAGCTTCGGTGATGTCGCCGCGGCGGATCTTGGAGGAGGAGACTTCCGTCTGCTCCGAGATGATACGGGTCGCCAACTGTTCGGCGGACATTTCGAGCGAATAGAAGCCGACGACGCCGCCATTCTTCGCCTTGGAGCTGCCGTCGGCCTGGACCTCCGGCTCGTAGGCGGCGGCGATGTTGTAGGCGATGTTGGTTGCAAGCGAGGTCTTGCCCATGCCCGGACGTCCGGCAAGCACGATCAAGTCGGACCGCTGCAGGCCGCCCATCTTCCCGTCCAGCGACATGATGCCTGTCGAGATGCCCGAAAGATGCCCGTCGCGCTCGAAGGCGGCGCCGGCCATGTCGATCGCCTGAGCGACGGCATCGTTGAAGGACTGGAAACCGCCGTCGTAGCGGCCGGTCTCGGCCAATTCGAAAAGCCGCCGCTCCGTATCCTCGATCTGTGTCTGCGGCGGCATGTCGAGCGGCGCGTCATAGGCGATGTTGACCATGTCCTCGCCGATGGTGATCAGCGCGCGGCGAAGCGCCAGATCGTAGATCGCGCGACCATAATCCTCGGCGTTGATGATCGATACGGCCTCGGCCGCCAGACGGGCGAGGTACTGAGCCACCGTCAGGTCGCCGACCCGCTCGTCGGCCGGCAGGAAGGTCTTGATGGTGACGGGGTTTGCCGTCTTGCCCATGCGGATGATGTCGCCGGCAACCTCGAAGATCTTCCGGTGCAGCGGCTCATAGAGATGCACCGGCTTCAGGAAGTCGGACACCCGGTAATAGGCATCGTTGTTGACGAGGATGGCGCCCAGCAGCGCCTGCTCCGCCTCGATGTTGTTGGGGGCTTCCCGGTAGTGGGGCTCGGCATCCTTGTTGCTGAGCGCCGTCAGCTTGCGTACTGCGTCCTGCATGGCATCCATTCAATGTCTTCGGGTTCGGCGCGATCATACAGAAGATTGCGGCGGAGCGAGGGACGACCGGCGAACTAATCAGCGCCATAGCCGATCTCCACAGCCTGCGTCCGCCTGTGGAAAACTAACGCGCCGAACCGAACGAGATGATTTGACCGTGGCAGATCTGCCGGGGATCGCCACGGGTATTGATCATGATACTTGCCCGGCTGATTCGCTACAAGGCGAGAGCGCCGCTCCGGTAGGCCGTGAACTGCCGGAAGAGCACCGGCAGGGCGAGCGCCACGCCGACAAGCGAAGACGTCAATTCGGGCACCACGAGCAGAATGGCCGCAAGAATCAACAGGGGCCGCTCCCATGAGACCGTTCGGACCAGCATGTAGCCGGAGAGGGCGGCACCCAGGAAGGTGATGCCGAGCGTGCAGCCGATGAAGGCAACGAGGAAATTGCTCCAGGTGAAGTCCGCGGTCACCAGCAGCAGCGACGGCGAGAAGACGAAGACGAAGGGGACGAGGATCTTGCCGAGCCCGAGCCTGAACGCGGTATTGCCCGTCTTGAAGGGGTCAGCCCCGGCCATCCCCGCAGCCGCGTAGGCGGCAAGCGCCACCGGCGGTGTGATGTCGGCGAGCACCCCGTAGTAGAAGACGAAGAAGTGCGCCACGATCGGCTCGACGCCGAGCATGCCGAGCGTCGGGGCGGCGATCGTCGCCATGATGATGTAGTTTGCGGTGGTGGGGATGCCGCAGCCCATCAGGATACAGACGACACCCGTCATGATCAGGGTGAAGAGCAGCGTCAGCGCCTGCGGCCCGAACCAGTCGGCCGGCATGAACGTGCCGATGAAGGTAGCGATCTGGGCGGCCGTGGTCGTCACGATGTAGGAGATCTTGAACCCGACGCCGGTGAGCGTAACGACGCCGACGACGATGCCGACAGTCGCCGCCGCGGCACCGACCGCAAGCGCATACTTGGCGCCGTCGCGAAGGCTTTCGAAGAGCTCCGTGAATGACATGCGGCGACGCGGATTGAAGAGGCCGACGAGAACGCAGAGGGTAATGCCCCAGAAGGCGGCGAGGTATGGTGTGTAGCCGGACAGCAGAACCCCGATCAGCACGACGAGCGGGATTACCGTCGGCCAGTCACGCTTGAAGGCTTCCGTGAGGTCCGGCATCTCCTCGCGCGTCATGCCGCGCATGCCGCTGCGCTTTGCTTCGAAATGCACCTGCACCAGAACGCCGAAGAAGTGCATGAAGGCAGGAACGATGGCTGCAAGGATGATCGTCGTGTAGGGAAGGTTGAGGAACTCGATCATCAGGAAGGCGGCAGCCCCCATGATCGGCGGGGTGATCTGGCCCCCGGTGGAGGAAGCCGCTTCGACTGCGGCCGCGAAGGGACGCTTGTAGCCCATGCGGATCATCGCCGGGATGGTGAGCGAGCCAACCGTCACCGTATTGGCGACGGAAGAGCCGGAGATCATGCCAAATAGCGCGGAGCCGAAGATGGATACCTTGGCGGGGCCGCCGGCATAGCGCCCCGCTACCCATGCAGCACAATCCAGAAAGAGCTGGCCAAGGCCGATGCGGGTCGCGAAGACGCCGAAGAGCACGAAGTGAAACACGTAGGTCGCGACGACGCCGAGGGCGATGCCGTAGATGCCCTGGCTCGTCAGGTAGAGATGGTTGATGAGTTGCGAGACCGTGGCGCCCGGATGCACCAGGATGCCGGGCATGGATGGCCCATAAAGCGAATAGGCCATGAACAGGATGGCGATGATCGGCAGCGGCCAGCCGACGGACCTGCGGGTTGCCTCCAGAAGAACCAGGATGAGGATGCCGCCAAGAACTACGTCCGTCGTCGTTGGATTGCCGACCCGGAAGGCCAGATCATCAAGTGGAATGAAGGGGACATGCATGACGGCGACCACGGCGCCGATGGCGAGTGCCCAGTCGAAGAGCGAGATGCCCAGCGGCCGGATCAGGCCCGCATTGGCGGGTTGGTCATAGCCTTTGCGGGAGAAGGGAAAGACCAGGAAGATGAGGCCGAGCACGAAGGAAAGGTGGATGCCTCTGTGCAAAACTTCCGACAGCAGTCCAAAACCGGCTGTGTAATAGTGGAAGATGGATAGCGCCACCAGAAGCGCCCCGACGAGCCGTGCGGCGAGGGGAGCAAGCGGCCGGAAACGGATCTCCGAATCGAACTGCTCCTCCAGCTCGCGAGCTTTCGCTTCGTCCAGTTCCATCGGAGCGATCTTGTCGCCGTCGGCCATCGGTCTTCCCCCGGTTCTTGTCTTTCAACGGAAAGCGGCGGTCAGCTCTGGGCAGACCGCCGCTGTCTCTGTCAAGCGCGATGCGCTTACTTCAGGACGCCCGCTTCCTTATAGAAGCGTTCTGCACCCGGATGCAGCGGAATGCCGAGGCTGGTCGTGGCATTTTCCAGGGTGATCATCTTGCCCTTGGCATGACCGGCATCGAGTTCCTTGCGGGAGTTCTCGTTCCACAGCGTCTTGGTGATGTTGTAAACGAGATCGTCCGACTGCTTGGCGCTGGTTACCCACTGCGCAGCAACCGAGATCGTCTGCGTTTCCCCGACGCCGCTGTAGGTTTCGGCCGGTACTGTGTCCTTCGAGAAGAAGCTGTACTCTTCCAGCAGCTTGTCGACTTCGGGGCCGCTGATCGGCACGAGCGAGATGCCCGCCGAGGTGGCGAGCTCGGAAACCGCGCCGGTCGGATAGCCGCCGACGAAGAAGTAGGCGTCGAGGCCGCCGTCGCGCAGCAGGTCGCCGGCGGGGCCGGGCTTCAGGTGCTCGGCCTGGATGTCGTCTTCGGTGAGGCCGTAGGCGCCGAGAACGATGCGGGCATCGACGATCGTGCCGGAGCCAGGCTCGTCGATCGACACGCGCTTGCCCTTCAGGTCGGCAATCGAGTTGATGCCTGCATCCTTGCGGGCCACCACATGGATCGTCTCGGGATAGAGCGTCGCGATCAGACGCAGATCTTCGACCTTGCCCTTGCCTTCATAGAGGCCGGTTCCCGTGTGGGCCCAGTAGGCGACGTCGGACTGGGTGAAGCCGGACTCCATCGAGCCGCCCTGGATGGCGTTGATGTTGGCGACGGAGCCGTTCGAAGCGACCGCCGTTGCGACCAGTCCTTCGACACCCTTGCCCTCGGCGCCGGAGATCGCGTTGGCGATCAGGCCGCCGATCGGATAGTAGGTTCCTGCGGTGCCGCCGGTGCCGATGCGGAAGAAGGCGGGCGATTGCGCGAGCGCGACACTGGCGCCGATTGCCACTACGCCGGCGATGGCGAGAAAACTCTTCTTCAGTTTCATTGGGGTTCCCTTTCTCCTGTTTCCGCCACCATGGATAAGGTCACGCCCGGATGTCAACTCTTGGCACCTCGCTGGCGCTCTATTCAGGTCCATAGGTGCGAACAGGGTAAACACGAGCCCGTTCGAAAAAGAAACGAAAGGGAATCGAAAGTCGCTAGCGATTATCCCATTGTCAAAGCGCGCGTTTTTGAGTTAGCTGATTTAGGTTTGAACGATTACGGTGAGGCAACAGGTGAAAACGGGCCCCGCCGTGAAAAGCCAGTCAGTCATCGAAAGGGAGGAAGACCATGAAAACTACGAAGATCGCTGCTTCGGCAGCCACTGCGAGCCTTGCGCTGCTCTGGGGATCCAGTGCGCTGGCCGTGACGGAACTGCAATGGTGGCATGCCATGACGGGCGCCAACAATGAGGTTGTTGACACGCTCGCCAAGGAATTCAACGAGAAGCAGAGCGACTACAAGATCGTTCCCGTGTTCAAGGGCACCTATCCGGAAACACTGAACGCTGGCATCGCCGCTTTCCGCGCCAAGAACGCGCCGGCAATCATCCAGGTCTTCGACGTCGGTACGGGCGTCATGATGGGCGCTGAAGGTGCGGTCGTTCCGGTTGCCGAAGTGCTCGAGAAGGGCGGCTATACGTTCGACAAGTCCAAGTATCTTCCGGGCATCGTCGCTTACTATTCCAAGCCTGACGGCACGATGCTGTCCTTCCCCTACAACTCGTCCTCGCCGATCCTCTATTACAACAAGGACGCCTTCGAGAAGGCCGGGCTCGATGTCGACAACCCGCCGAAGACCTGGCCGGAAGTCTGGGAAGCTGCCCGCAAGATCAAGTCGAGCGGCGCTGCCGAATGCGGCTACACCTCGACCTGGCTGACCTGGATCCAGACCGAGAACTTCTCGGCGTGGAACAACCTTTCCTACGGCACCAACGAGAATGGCCTGGCTGACACCAATGTCGAGCTGAAGTTCAACGCGCCGCAGTTCGTCGAGCACTTCCAGTCGATCGCCGATCTCGCCAAGGAAGGCGTCTTCCGTTATGGCGGCCGCACGTCTGAAGCGAAGAACCTCTTCCTCTCCGGCGAGTGCGCCATCCTGACCGAATCCTCCGGCGGTCTCGGCGACATCGTCAAGAGCGGCATGAACTACGGTATCGGCCAGCTTCCCTATTACGAGGGCGAAGGTCGTCCGCAGAACACGATCCCGGGTGGCGCCAGCCTCTGGGTCTTCGGCGGCAAGACGGACGAAGAGTACAAGGGCATTTCCGAGTTCTTCAACTTCCTGTCACAGGTCGACATCCAGGCGCGGCTGCACCAGGTTTCCGGCTACCTTCCGGTGACGATGGAAGCCTATAACGCCACGAAGGATTCGGGCTTCTATGAAAAGAACCCGGGCCGCGAGACGCCGATCCAGCAGATGATGGGCAAGGAGCCGACGGAAAACTCCAAGGGCGTGCGTCTCGTCAACCTGCCGCAGGTTCGCGACATCATGAACGAAGAGTTCGAAGCCATGCTCGCTGGCCAGCAAGACGCGCAGGCAGCGCTCGACAAGGCAGTCGAGCGCGGCAACGCCGCCATCCAGCAGGCACTCGGCAACTAAGCCCGCCAATGACATGCCGTCCGGACAGATCGTCCGGACGGCACTTCTGTTTTCTGAAGGGCCGCGCTTTTGCAGAACGTCGTCTTCCCCAACAAGATACTGCCGTATTTCCTGGTCGCTCCGCAGATCATCCTGACGGTTGTCTTCTTCTTCTGGCCCGCTAGCCAGGCACTCTACCAGTCCGCCATGCGCGAGGATCCCTTCGGCTTGCGGAGCACTTTCGTCGGCCTTGCCAACTTCACGGCGATCTTCAACGATCCCAACTACCTTCACTCGCTCCAGGTCACCGTGGTGTTCAGCCTCCTGACCGCCCTGTTGGCGATGGGGACGGCGCTTCTGCTGGCAACGGCGGCCGATCTTGTCGTGCGGGGCCGCGGCTTCTACCGCACCTTCATGATCGTTCCCTATGCGGTCGCTCCCGCGGTGGCCGGCATGCTGTGGCTTTTCATGTTCAACCCGGCCATGGGCACATTCGCTTACCTCCTCCGCCGCAATGGCGTGATGTGGGACCCGCTTCTCGACGGCAACCAGGCAATGCTGCTCGTCGTCGTCGCGGCGGCGTGGAAGCAGATCAGCTACAATTTCCTGTTCTTCGTTGCGGGCCTGCAGGCGATCCCGAAGTCGTTGCTCGAGGCGGCGGCAATCGATGGCGCGCGCGGCACTCGGCGCTTCTGGACCATCATCTTTCCGCTACTTGCCCCGACCACGTTCTTCCTGCTGGTCGTCAACACGGTCTACGCCTTCTTCGACACGTTCGGCATTATCCATGCCGTCACCGGTGGCGGCCCCGCCAAGGCCACGGAAACGCTTGTCTACAAGGTTTATAATGATGGCTTCGTGAACCTGAATCTCGGCTCTTCCGCCGCCCAGTCGGTCGTGCTGATGGTGATCGTGATCGCGCTCACGGCCTTCCAGTTCCGCTTCGTCGAGAAGAAAGTGCATTATGGTTGAGGCCCGCGCATGATCGAGAACCGCCCCGTCGCGAGGCTGATGGCCCATTTGATGCTCGTCATCGGCATCATCATCGTCGCTTTCCCCATCTATTACACCTTCGTCGCCTCGACGATGACGTCCGTGGAGATCATCCGCCCGCCGATGTCGCTGCTGCCAGGCGACCATCTGGTGGAGAATTATACGGGCGCCATGTCCGGCGGCCTGGAGCAGGTCGTGGGCGTCAGCCTGGAGCGGCTGCTGTTCAACACCTTCGTGGTGGCGATGGCGATCGCGATCGGCAAGATCATCATCTCCTTCCTGTCGGCATTTGCGATCGTCTTCTTCCGCTTTCCGTTCCGGATGGGCTTCTTCTGGATGATCTTCATCACCCTGATGTTGCCGGTGGAGGTTCGCATCCTGCCGACCTACAAGGTGATCGTCGATCTCGGGTTGCTGGATACTTATGCAGGCCTGACGCTACCGTTGATGGCATCCGCGACGGCCACTTTCCTGTTCCGGCAGTTCTTCCTGACGATCCCGGGGGAAATGGTCGAGGCGGCGCGCATCGACAACGCAGGGCCCTTCCGCTTCATGAAGGATATCCTGCTGCCGCTGTCTAAAACCAATATCGCAGCGCTCTTCGTGATCCTCTTTATCTACGGCTGGACGCAGTATCTCTGGCCGCTCCTCGTCACCAACGACGCGAAGATGAACACGATCATCATCGGGCTGCGGCGCATGGTCGATTTCACCGACGCGTCCACCCCGTGGAACTACGTCATGGTAACCGCGGTGCTCGCCATCATCCCGCCTGTGCTGGTGGTGATTCTGATGCAGCGCTGGTTCGTCAAGGGTCTTGTGGAGACTGAAAAGTAATGGCCGGAATTGAACTGAAGGATGTCCGCAAGGTCTATGGCGGCAATATCGAGGCGATCAAAGGCGTGTCGCTGAAGATCGAGGACGGCGAGATGATCGTCCTGGTCGGCCCGTCCGGCTGTGGTAAGTCAACGCTCTTGCGCATGATCGCCGGCCTGGAGAGCATCTCGGGCGGCGAGATCGTTATCGGTGACAGGGTCGTCAACCAGTTGGAACCGTCGCAGCGCGACATCGCAATGGTCTTCCAGAACTACGCGCTCTATCCGCACATGTCCGTCAGACAAAACCTCGCCTACGGCCTGAAGAACCGCAACACGCCGAAGGACGAGATCGACCGCCGGATTACAGAAGCGGCGAGGGCGCTGGAGATCGAGCAGTTCCTCGAGCGCAAGCCGCGCCAGCTGTCGGGTGGCCAGCGGCAGCGCGTGGCGATGGGACGTGCGATCGTCCGCAAGCCTGCGGCCTTCCTGTTCGACGAGCCGCTGTCGAACCTCGACGCCAAGCTGCGCGTCCAGATGCGTGTCGAGATCCGTCGCCTCCAACGCTCTCTCGCGACGACCAGCGTCTACGTGACCCACGACCAGATGGAGGCGATGACGCTCGCCGACCGGCTGGTGGTGCTCAATGGCGGAAAGATCGAGCAGGTCGGCACGCCGATCGAGCTCTATGAGCGCCCGGCCTCGACCTTCGTCGCGACCTTCATCGGTTCGCCGTCGATGAACCTCCTGAAGCGCAAGGCGGTTGAAGGGAGTGGCTGGTCGCTCTCCAGCGGTTCGGGCGTGGCGGTGAACGTGGATACCGTGGGTATCCGCCCCGAAGACATCGTCATCGCCGACGAGAATGCGCCCTCGGATTTCGTGGGCGAGGTGAAGGTGGATGCCGTCGAGTTGGTGGGTGCCGAGAGCTACGTGCATGCCTCGCTCGCCGACGGCAGCCCCATCGTGTTCCGCGTTGCCGGTCGTTCCCAGATCGGCATCGGTGAAACGATCCGCATCGCCGCGGCACAGGCCGACATCCACATGTTCGACGAAGCCGGAAAGCGCCTCGCCTAGGCAACTCCCAGCCTTTCGGAACCGGAATGAAAAAGCCCTCGGCGGAGTCTCCGCCGAGGGCTTGTTCTTCACGTCGCTCTGAAGATTATTCTTCGTCGCCTTCGCGATCGGCGTCCGGATCGAAGAAGTCTTCCGGACGAAGTGCGTCTTCGTCGACACCGTAGATGGCATCTGCAGAGGTGAGGGTCTCGCCCTTCGCCTGGCGCTCGGCTTCTTCGACCGTACGGGCGACGTTGATCTCGATCTCGATCTCGACTTCCGCGTGCAGCAGGAGCGTCACCTTGTGCAGGCCGATTGTCTTGATCGGCAGGCTGAGGTCGACCTGATTGCGGCCGATGTTGAAGCCTTCGGCAGCCAGCGCCTCGATGATGTCGCGAGCAGCGACCGAGCCGTAGAGCTGACCGGTTTCGCCGGCGGAACGGACCATGACGAAGGTCTTGCCTTCAAGAGCGTCGGCAACCTTCTGGGCTTCCGAACGGCGCTCGAGGTTGCGGGCTTCGAGGGTTGCACGTTCTGCTTCGAAGCGCTTCTTGTTGGCGTCGTTGGCGCGTAGCGCCTTGCCCTGCGGCAGGAGGTAGTTGCGGGCGTAGCCGTCGCGGACCTTTACAGTCTCGCCCATCTGGCCGAGCCGGGCAATCCGTTCAAGGAGAATGACATCCATGGGTTTGTCCTTTCGAGTTTCAGTTAGCTTGGATTTTCGGGTTGATCGTCGCGTGCCGGCGTGAGCGCAACCGCCCGCCGGGTATCGGCCAGGCCGAGCACGAGGATGAGGAATGCCGGCAGAACCAGCAGCGAGGAGATGTAGGCGAGCACCAGCACCGGCAGGCGCCAGTCCTTGCCCTTGCTCCGGAAATGTAGTGACGCGAAGCCGGCCATCAGGAAGCCGCCAGCGAATGCACCGAAGACGGTGGCGCCGATCATGGCCGGCACGCCGCCTAGGAACGTCAGGAGGATGCCTCCGAGGAGCACGAAAAGCGCATTGCGGTTCATCCTGAGCGCCGACGGCATGTCCTCGCGTGGACGAAGGGCGCGGGCGGAGCGAGAAACGACGCGAATGGCGATGTAGAAGGCAGCAAACAGCATCAGCACCCATAGGCCCGCCTGGACCATGGGAAGCATGAGCACGAACATCTGCTTGGTCTGCTCAAGGCTTGCCGGGTCAGGCGCAAAGGATGGATCCTGCGCCTGGAAAGCCGTGGTCATCATGTCGACCAGTTCGTTGGTCAGGTCCGGGCCGTAGCCGATGACGACGCCGAGCGCGATCATTCCCAATGTGACGAGGCCGCAGAGATGCAGCAGAATGTCCGACAGCGGATACCAGGCGAGCAGCCGGTCGGGGCCACCGATTTCAGAAGCGGGGCGGGCAAGATTTGCCAGGTGCGACAGCCACCCTGCGGGAACGAGGGTGAAGACGGCCATGGTTGCAGCAAAGGGAGGGGAGACCATAAGAGCCCCGAGGGCACCGGCCGTGATGATTGCCGTGATGGCGGCGCGATTACCCCAGCCGAGGCCGGCAATCAGGATCGGCAGGGCCGATGCGGCATAGATGACGACGGCAAAGGACAGCTGTGCCATCGCACCCAGCGCGAGCAGCGTAGCAACGACGCCGGCGAGGATGCCGACTGGCAGTACTGTCTGGTTCGAAGTTTTCACGGTCTCGCTGTCCTGCCACATCAAGCAGTTAGGGGACTGGCCTGAATCGATCTCTCAGGTCCTTCATCCCCAACATGGGATCTCGATTATTCCGATCCGCGCCCATCGCGGAAGGGAGGAGATCCGCCGACGATGACGGCGGATCTCGAAGTCTATTATGCTACGACGTAGGGCAGCAGGCCGAGGAAGCGGGCGCGCTTGATGGCCTTGGCCAGTTCGCGCTGCTTCTTCTGGGAGACGGCCGTGATGCGGGACGGTACGATCTTGCCGCGCTCGGAAATGTAGCGCTGCAGGAGACGGACGTCCTTGTAGTCGATCCGCGGTGCGTTGGCGCCCGAGAAGGGGCAGGTCTTGCGACGGCGGTGGAACGGGCGGCGTGCGGGAGCAGAGGATGCTTCAGCCATTGTGTTTTCTCCTTAAGCTCGATTACGCGCGGTCTTCGCGCGGACGACGCTCGAAGCCGCCTTCACGCGGGCCACGATCTTCGCGAGGGCCACGGTCCGGACGGGGGCCGCGATCGCGGTCACCGAAGCCGGGGCGGTCGCCACGCGGACGGTCGTCGCGGTCACGCTTCTGCATCATCGCGGACGGGCCTTCTTCGTGCTTCTCGACGGCGATCGTCATGTAGCGAAGAATGTCTTCGTTGATGCGCATCTGGCGTTCCATCTCGTGCACGGCAGCAGCCGGTGCGTCGATGTCCATCAGGGCGTAGTGAGCCTTGCGGTTCTTGTTGATGCGGTAGGTGAGGGACTTGAGGCCCCAGTTCTCGATGCGCCCGACTTTGCCGCCGTTAGCTTCGATGACGCCCTTGTACTGTTCGACGAGGGCATCAACCTGCTGAGCGGAAACATCCTGCCGGGCAAGGAATACGTGTTCGTAAAGAGCCATGTAAGCTTTGCCTTTTCTTGCGGTTGTGTTCACCCGGACCTCGGCGGCTAAGCCTCAACGACTGCTCCTGAGAGGCGTTACGCCCAGCAAGAAAAGTTGTTTGATCGAGACGGTCGAGAGCGGAGACACGGGAGGCCTGAACCCTGTGGTTCATGCAGCCCGGTTGCCCGGGCCTGCCCTCCGTTCAGCCACCAGCCAGAAAGACCGGGTGTTTCGAACAGGCGCGCTTATACGGATTTCTGGCGGGAAAGCAAGCCATCGGTCGTCGTTTCCCTGAACCCGCCGATCGACTCGTCAGCCGTTGGCTGAGGACGGGCCACTCCATTCATCTGAAGAATGGCGTGGCGGGGCAGTGTGCGGTAGTTTGCCGAGCAGGTCGCCGTCTTCCACGAGTTCGCTTGCCATCTCGGCCAGCGCCAGCACGATCTCTTCCGGTTTCCAGCCAGCATTGACACACCTGGCGATGTGGGCCCGCAGTGGCGCTCGTACGCTGAAGTCGAATTCCAAGGCACGATCGCCTGCCGGGATGGTGGCAGTCGGCTGATCTTCGTGAATTTCCTGAGTCATGGCACAAGGAAGCCGCATCACCGTCGGGTTGGCAACTGAAACCCGGAAACAGGGTTGCGGGGTAAGGTTAACGTTCTCATTTCAGGCGTACGTCGCCTATCCTTCGCCGGCTCCGGATGGTTAACGTCCAGTCTGGAGTAGAAGCAGCGCCAAGGGCTCCGTCCGTGAGCCGAGGAGGTGGCCGAACGGAGCCTGCCGTTTTACATCGGCATCGGATACTGCCGGTGCGCCTTTGCGATGTCCTTCAGTACGTCGTCGCTCAACTTGAGATCCTTCGCGCCGATCGCCGTCTGGAGCTGTTCCATGCTCGTCGCCCCGATGATCACGGAAGCCATGACGGGACGACTGAGACAGAAGGCGAGAGACATCTGCGTCAGATCCAGGCCATGCTTTCCGGCGATTTCCTTGTAAGCCTTGACCGCAGGCTCCTGGTGTGGCTGCAGGCGGCCGCCGAGATCGCTGTTGATCGTCGCGCGCGATCCCTCGGGGCGGGCGCCGTCGAGATACTTGCCGGTTAGCAGGCCGGCAGCCAGTGGCGAATAGGCGAGCAGCCCGACATCCTCGTGATGCGCCACCTCCGCGAGATCGAGGTCGAACTGGCGGTAGAGGAGGTTGTATTCGTTCTGAATGGAGGCGACGCGCGGCAGGCTCTTTTCCTCGGCAAGTCGCAGATACTTGAGCGTGCCCCAGGCGCTTTCGTTCGAGAGGCCGACGGCCCGCACCTTGCCCTCGTTCACCAGGTCCCCGAGGGTGGAGAGAATAGCGTCGATTTCCTCCGCAGCCTTGGCGCGATCCTGCTTCGACGCATCGAAGCTCCAGCACTGGCGGAAGTGATAGCTGCCACGGTTCGGCCAGTGGATCTGGTAGAGATCGACGTGGTCCGTCTGCAGGCGGCGCAGGCTTGCCTCGAGCGCCTCGCGGACGCTCTGGCCGTCCAGATCGCGGCCGTCCCGGATGTGCGGGCGCCCGCTTCCGGCGACCTTCGTGGCGAGCACGACATCATTCCGCCGGCCGCTCTTCTTGAACCAGCTACCGATGTATTCCTCAGTCCGCCCGTAGGTCTCCGCGCTCACCGGCGTCGTCGGATAGAGCTCGGCCGTGTCGAAGAAGTTGATGCCGGCATCGATGGCATGGTTCATCTGTGCGTGTGCTTCGGTCTCGCTGTTTTGCGAGCCCCAGGTCATCGTGCCGAGGCAAATTTCCGACACGGAGATGTCCGTGCGTCCCAATCTGTTGAATTTCATGAAGTCAGTCCTGTCTTGGAAGGTGGCAGGAGTTTAAGCAGGATTTGCGCTTTCGCAAGGCGGCATGGCGGCCGGCGGTACACCGCCCCGACAATCTCCCTTTGCGCTCTTCACCTTGACTCGCGCCACTGGAACGTGAATGGGAAGGCAAAAATGACAAGGGAAGGAAATCATCCCATGAGCATAGCGTTTACGTTCCCGGGCCAGGGAAGCCAGTCTATCGGCATGGGCAAGGACCTTGCCGATGCCTTTCCGGAAGCCCGCGCAGTCTTCCAGGAAGTCGACGATGCGCTGGATCAGAAGCTCTCCGAGATCATGTGGAATGGCCCGGAGGAGACGCTGACGCTGACGGCGAACGCCCAGCCGGCGCTGATGGCCGTATCCATTGCCACCATCCGCGTCATGGAAGCACGTGGATTGACGTTGGCCGACAAGGTTTCCTATGTCGCCGGCCATTCGCTCGGGGAATATTCCGCTCTCTGCGCGGCCGGCACATTCTCGCTTGCCGATACGGCGCGGCTCCTGCGCATCCGCGGCAATGCCATGCAATCGGCTGTCCCCGTCGGGGAGGGTGCCATGGCTGCGATCATCGGACTTGAGCATGGGGACGTGGAGACCGTCTGCCGTGACGCCGCGGCCGCTGGTGCCTGCCAGATCGCAAACGACAATGGCGGTGGCCAGCTTGTCATCTCCGGTTCGAAGGCCGCCGTCGAAAAAGCCGCCGCTTCGGCAACGGAGAAGGGCGCCAAGCGTGCGATCATGCTGCCGGTATCAGCTCCGTTCCATTCCGCCCTCATGTCTCCGGCAGCAGATGCCATGCGGCACGCGCTGGCTCAGGTAGACAAGCGTGCTCCGGTCGTGCCGTTGATCGCCAACGTCCGTGCAGCACCGGTCACCGATGCGAGCGAGATCGTTGACCTGCTGGTCAGCCAGGTGACCGGTCAGGTCCGCTGGCGCGAGACGGTCGAATGGTTTGCTGCCACTGGCGTCACCGATCTCTACGAGGTAGGCTCGGGCAAGGTGCTGACCGGGCTTGCTCGCCGCATCGACAAGACCGTATCCGGCACCGCGATAAACACGCCCGCCGATATCGAGACTGCACTCGCCGCCATTCTCGGCTGACCAACTCCAAAGGGGATAGGACCATGTTTGACCTGACCGGCCGAAAGGCACTGGTGACCGGCGCGACGGGCGGACTGGGCGAAGAGATCGCCCGTCTTCTCCACAGGCAGGGCGCGACCGTCGGCCTGCACGGCACGCGCGTCGAAAAGCTCGAGGCGCTGGCGTCGGAGCTGGGCGACCGCGTGAAGGTCTTCCCGGCGAACCTCTCCGACCGGGACGAGGTTAAGGCGCTGGGTGAGAAGGCCGAATCCGAGCTGGAAGGCGTGGACATCCTCGTCAACAATGCCGGGATCACCAAGGATGGCCTCTTTGTCCGCATGAGCGACGAGGACTGGGACAATGTTCTCGAGGTCAACCTGACCTCCATGTTCCGCCTGACGCGCGAACTCACGCATCCGATGATGCGTCGCCGCTTCGGCCGCATCATCAACATCACCTCGGTCGTTGCCGTGACCGGCAATCCGGGACAGGCGAACTACTGCGCATCGAAGGCCGGAATGATCGGCTTTTCGAAGGCGCTGGCGCAGGAGATTGCCACCCGCAATGTCACGGTCAACTGCGTGGCACCCGGCTTTATTGAAAGTGCGATGACCGGGAAGCTGAACGACAAGCAGAAGGACGCTATCCTCGGTGCCATTCCCATGAAACGCATGGGGGCAGGGGCTGACATTGCGGCTGCGGTGCTCTATCTCGCCTCCAATGAAGCTGGCTATGTCACCGGCCAGACGCTGCACGTCAACGGTGGCATGGCGATGATCTGAGGACGGCGTTGCCGCTGAAGACACTCGCCTGTGGGTGCTTTCAGCGGGAACAAATTCTGGCTTTGCGGAACATGGAAAGCATGTTAAGCGGGCCATGACTGTGGACAGTCGCCCCGAAACGCAGGGGATCATTGCGCTTTCGCTGCCGTGATCGGAACCTGCAGAGGGTTGAACGGGTTTGCCCGCGTAGCCTGCTTTTCGGAGGCCGGCGCAGGTTTTCAACAGGGTGCGGATGCCATCGCGGCATTCGAGAAGATAAAGGTCGAGGAAACCGACATGAGCGATATCGCAGAACGCGTTAAGAAAATTGTTATTGATCACCTCGGCGTTGATGCCGACAAGGTTGTCGAAGGCGCAAGCTTCATCGACGATCTCGGCGCGGACTCGCTCGACACTGTCGAACTTGTCATGGCCTTCGAAGAAGAGTTCGGCGTCGAAATCCCGGACGACGCGGCCGATTCCATCCTGACGGTTGGCGACGCCATCAAGTTCATCGAGAAGGCCCAGGCCTGATTATCTCGACACTGTTGCGGAACTGATCCCTCGGTTCCTTTGGCGGCCCGCTCGTTCGGGCCGTTTCATTTAACTAGAACAAGACGACTAGGGTGGGACGCTGGCGATGAGACGTGTCGTTATCACCGGTACCGGCATGGTATCTCCTCTCGGATGCGGGACAGAGGTCAGTTGGCAGAGGCTGCTGGCCGGCCAAAACGCGGCGAGAAAGGTGACGGAGTTCGAGGTCGAGGACCTTCCGGCCAAGATCGCCTGCCGCATCCCCACCGGCGACGGCTCCGATGGCAGCTTCAATCCGGATGACTGGATGGAGCAGAAGGACCAGCGCAAGGTCGATCCTTTCATCGTTTACGGCATGGCTGCCGCAGACATGGCGCTCAACGATGCCGACTGGCATCCGCAGACGGATGAGGACCAGATCGCCACTGGCGTGCTGATCGGATCCGGCATCGGGGGTCTCGAAGGCATCGTGGAGGCGGGCTATACGCTGAAGGAAAAGGGGCCGCGCCGCATTTCGCCCTTCTTCATTCCCGGTCGCCTCATCAACCTGGTCTCCGGCCAGGTCTCCATCCGCCATAAGCTTCGCGGTCCCAACCATTCCGTGGTGACGGCCTGCTCCACCGGCGCCCATGCCATCGGCGACGCAGCGCGCCTGATCGCACTCGGAGATGCCGATGTGATGGTCGCCGGCGGCGCAGAATCGCCGATCTCACGCATTGCCCTTGCCGGGTTTGCCGCCTGCAAGGCACTCTCCACGCAGCACAATGAAGAGCCGCAGAAGGCTTCACGCCCCTACGACCGTGACCGTGACGGCTTCGTCATGGGGGAGGGCGCCGGCATCGTCGTTCTGGAAGAGCTGGAACACGCAAAGGCTCGCGGGGCAAAGATCTACGCCGAGGTCGTCGGCTACGGCCTCTCGGGCGATGCCTTCCACATCACCGCTCCTTCCGAGGACGGTGACGGCGCGTTCCGCTGCATGACCATGGCGCTGAGGCGCGCCGGCCTTGCCCCTGCCGATGTCGACTACATCAACGCCCATGGCACCTCGACAATGGCTGACACCATCGAACTTGGTGCGGTGGAGCGCCTTGTGGGCAATGCCGCCTCGAAGATCTCCATGTCGTCGACCAAGTCCGCAATCGGCCACCTGCTCGGAGCCGCCGGAGCGGTCGAGGCGATCTTCTCCGCGCTCGCAATCCGCGACAACATCGCGCCGCCGACACTGAACCTGGACAATCTGGACGTCGAGACGGCCATCGACCTCGTTCCGCACAAGGCGCGGTCGCGCGACATCAATGTCGCGCTGTCGAACTCCTTCGGATTCGGCGGCACGAACGCATCTCTCGTTCTGCGCCGCTACGACGCCTGACACTGCCCGGGCTTGGGCATCACGCATGCCCGGCCACCTGTCAACGAACCTGTTTTTGCCGTATTGCTTGGCCAATAAGCGGTAACGACCGTGCATTCTAGGGGGGCACAGTGAACAACGACAGTCATATGGCCGACACGCCGCACAACCCCGGCAACGGTCACGGACCGATCATTCCGAAGTCACCCAACGAGGCCCTGAAGCCGGAGCGCGTGCCGGAGCCTCCGCGGCGGTCGCGCAAGGCGCGCAGCCAGCTTGTGATCTTCCTGAACTTCGTCATGACCATGGTGGTGATCGTCTGCGTCGTCGCGGTTGCCGGCTTCTACTACATGATCTCAAGCTTTCAGAAGCCAGGTCCGCTGGAAGCCAATACCCATTTCATGGTCCGCGCCGGCAACGGTCTCGCGGAGATCGCCAACAACCTCGAGCGCAACGGCATCATCTCCGATGCGCGCGTCTTCCGCTATGTCAGCGCCACCTATCTGCGCAATGGCGGCACGCTGAAGGCCGGGGAGTACGACATCAAGGCCGGAGCATCGATGAAGGAGATCATGGAACTCCTGGAGTCCGGCAAGTCCATCCTTTATTCCGTCGTGCTGCCCGAAGGCCTGACGGTCCGTCAGATGATGCTTCGGCTCGCGGAAGATCCTGTCCTGGAAGGGGAACTGCCGGCAGAACTGCCTCCCGAAGGAAGCCTTCGGCCCGATACCTATAAATTCTCCCGAGGCACCAAGCGTGCCGAGATCGTCCAGCAGATGCGCGTGGCTCAGGAAAGGCTGATCGACCAGATCTGGGAGAAGCGGGATCCTGACCATCCGATCGAGACGAAGGAGGAGTTCGTCACGCTGGCTTCGATCGTGGAGAAGGAGACGGGCGTGGATGATGAACGCGCGCGTGTCGCCTCCGTCTTCCTCAACCGCCTGCAGAAGGGCATGCGATTGCAGTCGGATCCGACCATTATCTACGGGCTTTTTGGCGGTGACGGCAAGCCGTCCGACCGGCCGATCTACAAGTCGGACCTGCAGAAGGAAACGCCTTACAATACCTATGTCATCAAGGGCCTGCCGCCGACGCCGATCGCCAATCCCGGTCGTGCCGCGCTGGAAGCCGTGGCCAACCCATGGCGCACGAAGGATCTCTATTTCGTCGCCGACGGCACCGGCGGCCATGCCTTTGCCGAGACGCTCGAGGAGCACAACGCCAACGTCCGCCGCTGGCGCAAGCTGGAGGCGGAACGCGCCGACAGTGCCGAAGCCGAGTTGGGCGACGGCCAGCCGGGCGGCGACGAGGCTGAAAAGCCGACCAACTGAAACGCGGCGCTGGCTGGAGATTCCGATGACCCTGCAGTCTATGACCGGTTTTGCCCGCAACGAAGGAAGTTTCGGGCGTTACCGCATCGTCTGGGAACTGCGCTCCGTCAATGGAAAGGGGTTGGATCTCAGGTTGCGCCTTCCGCCTGGTCTCGAACGACTTGAGCCTGAGGTCCGGCGGTTGGTCGGGGAACAGGTGACGAGAGGCAATATCCAGGCCTCGCTGACGCTCGCCGCCTCGGAGACGAAGCTGGAAGCGGTGCTCAATCGCGAGGCGCTGGATGCTGTGCTGTCGCTTCGCGCGGAGCTCGGCGATATCATCGATCCCGCACCGTTGCGGCTCGACACGCTTCTCGGCATCCGCGGCATTGTCGACATTCGTGAGGCGGAGGAAAGCGCTGAAGAGGCAGATGCGCGCGACGCGGAGATAGTCGAATGTCTTGCGCGGGCACTCGCTCATCTGAGGCAGATGCGCGAGCAGGAAGGTGCCGCACTTGCCGATGTTATGGCGCGCCAGATCGATAGGGTCGAGGAACTCGCCCTGATCGTGGAAAAAGATCCGTCCCGGTCTGCCGAGGAGATTGGCCGTCGGCTCCAGCAACAAGTGGCAGCACTCCTCCAGGACAACAGCCAGTCGCTCGACCCGATTCGTCTCCACTCGGAAGTTGCGCTTCTGGCGACCAAGGCTGATCTGCGTGAAGAGATCGACCGACTGAAGGCTCATGTGGCCGCTACGCGCGATCTCCTGGGGAAGGGTGGTCCGGTAGGCCGTCGTCTCGACTTTCTGGCGCAGGAATTCAACCGCGAATCGAATACCATCTGTTCCAAATCGAACTCGAGCGCGGTCACCGCCGCGGGTGTCGAACTGAAAGTCGTCATCGACCAGTTCCGTGAACAGGTCCAGAATCTGGAGTGATACATGAGACCTGCAGCATCCAGCCCGTCCAAGATTGCGCGCCGCGGCCTGATGCTGGTGCTGTCATCGCCATCCGGGGCGGGTAAGTCGACGATCGCCCGCAACCTGCTGGATGACGACCACTCGCTGGAGATCTCGGTCAGCGTGACAACGCGCCAGAAGCGGCCGAGCGAGATCGCCGGGAAGCACTACCATTTCATCACGGTGCCGCAGTTCGAGCGGATGCGGGACGCGGGCGACCTCCTGGAATGGGCGGAGGTTCATGGCAACTACTACGGCACCCCCCGTGAGCCGGTCGAGCAGGCCATGGCCGAAGGCCGCGACATGCTCTTCGACATTGACTGGCAGGGTGCCCTGCAACTGCAGGAGAAGATGAAGGCGGATGTCGTCTCCATCTTCGTCCTTCCGCCTTCGATGACCGAGCTCCAGTCACGTCTGCACCGGCGCGCTGAGGACACCGAGGAAGTCATCCGTACGCGCCTCCTGAACTCGCGGGCAGAGATCGAGCACTGGCGGGAGTATGACTACGTGATCGTCAACGATGATCTCGATGAAGCCTTCGGATATGTCAGTTGTATCGTGAAGGCAGAGCGGATCCGCCGCGACCGTCGGCACGGTCTCTTCGACTTCGTCCAGGGACTGCTGACGGAAGAGCCTGCACTCTAGCCGGAAGCAAGTGCTCCAAAAGGGGAAGCTGGCTTAGTGGCCGATCTGCTCTAGAGCACGTTGGCGAGGGTAACGAATTCCTCGACAGACAGAGTTTCTGCTCGCCGGACCGGGTCAATGCCCGCCTTCGATAAAAGCGCCTCGCCACCCAGCGCCTTCAGGCTCTGTCGCAGCATCTTGCGCCGCTGTCCGAAGGCTGCCTGCGTGACGGTTTCCAGCTTCTTGACGTCGCAGGGCAGGGGCGCCTGCCGCGGCGTCAGATGCACGACACTTGAAGTAACCTTGGGCGGCGGCGTGAACGCCTGCGGCGGCACGTCGAACACCATCCGCGCCTCGGTCCGCCAGCCGGCGAGTACGCCGAGGCGCCCGTAATGGTCATCGTCTTCCCGCGCGACGATGCGCAAGCCAACTTCCTTTTGGAACATCAGCGTCAGGGAATCCCAAAAGGGCGGCCATGACTTGGGGAGAAGCCAGTTGAGCAGCAACTGCGTGCCGACATTGTAGGGCAGGTTCGCGATGATCTTGACCGGACCGTCGGCGGCAAGCGCATCGAAGTCGACCTTCAGTGCATCTCCCTCAATCACCTCTAAACGTCCCGGATAATGCTCGGCAATCTCCGCAAGGGCAGGCAGGCAGCGGGAATCCCGTTCGATCGCAATCAGTTTCCTCGCGCCGAGAGATAGGATTGCACGGGTCAGCCCGCCGGGGCCGGGCCCGACCTCGATGACGGTTGCATCCTCCAGCGGACCGGCACTGCGCGCTATCTTTTGGGTCAGGTTGAGGTCGAGCAGGAAATTCTGGCCAAGTGCCTTCTTCGCATCCAGCCCGTGCCGCTGGATGACCTCTCGCAGGGGCGGCAGCCCATCCAGTGTCGCCATTATGCTGTGACCTTTGCGGATTTCTCCGCGAGCTCGGCCGCAAGCCTGAGCGCTTCTACCAGACTGCTCTCGCGGGCCACGCCCTGCCCGGCGATCCCGAAGGCGGTGCCGTGATCGGGGGAGGTGCGAATGAATGGCAGGCCGAGCGTCACGTTCACGGAAGTGTCGAAGCCGAGCGCCTTGGCCGGGATGAGCGCCTGGTCGTGATACATGCAGACGGCCACGTCGTAGCGGCTGCGGGCCTCGTCGTGGAACATCGTGTCCGCAGGCAGCGGTCCGAAGGCATTGACCCCCTCCCGGCGCAGCCGGGTGACCGCCGGATGGATGATTTCTGCATCTTCCCTGCCGATCGTCCCGTCTTCACCCGCATGAGGGTTGAGCCCCGCGATCGCGAGGCGCGGCTGGCTGATCCCGAAGCGGCTCCTGAGGTCCCGATCCGCAGTCTCGCAGGTCTCGACAATCAGGTCTTCCGTCAGGACCGCCGGCACATCCTTAAGGGGGATATGGATCGTGACAGGGATTGCCCTGAGCTTCGATCCGGCAAGCATCATCACCGGCGTCACCTTCTCTCCCGTCGCGCGGTAGGCAAGTTCGGCGAGGAACTCAGTATGCCCCGGAAATCCGAAGCCCGAGGCATAGAGGACTGACTTCGCAATCGGGTTGGTGACGACTGCGGCCACTGTACCTTCGAGGGCAAATGCAACGGCCTTCTCTATCGCTGCGATGGTCCCGCCTGCCGTCGCGCCATGGGGCTCGCCCGGTGCCACAAGCGCACCCGCAGCGACGGGATAGACTGGCAGGCTTGCGTCGAACGATGCCAGCGCCCCTGCGGCGTCGGTTTCGGAGATTGGAACATCCAGTTCAAGGAGCCAGGCGCGTGCAGAGAGGACCTCGGGGTCTCCGATGTAGAGGAAGGGTGGCAGCCCATATTCCCGTCGCTTCAGCCAGGCGGTAAGTGCGATATCCGGACCTATGCCGGCTGGATCGCCCTGGGTAAGAGCAAGTGGGCGATCAAGTGGCATGCCGTTCCTCAAAAGTCAGCGGAGGTCGATCTGCGCCTTGTTGCGCAGTTCCTCAAGGTATTTCTCCTCGTTCGGGTTCGCGTCGCTCTTCTGCTTGCCAAGATCCTCGGCACGGAAGACCACTTCCGCGGCGAAGTCGTCGGACACCTGCCGCTGGTTGCAGATCGCAAGGAATTCCACCCCGCGCTCGGTAACCCGCGTCCCAGTCGTTCCACCCGAAGCCTTTTTGATGAGCGGCTTCCATTCCTCCGGCAGTTCCGGAGCAAGCACCCGTCCGAGGCTGCGGACGGAAACATCGAGCATCGTCGCAGCAAACTGCTTGGACTGCTCACACCCCGGGAATTTGGTGCGCGAGGCCTCTGCTTCTGCCTTCCGCTTTCCGAGGATCGCATTGCGCTTGGAGTCCGGCACCACGAAGATGACTTGCTGGAGGAAGTACTCGGTGGTAACCGGCTTTTCCTTGTTTTCCATCATTCGCGTGACGAGTTCCTGCGAAGACATCCGGCCCCGGCTGCCGTAGCGGGCATTGACGAGACGCGGCCAGCTCATCTGTACCGCGATGTATTCCTTGAAGTGCTCGGCGCCCACACCCGCCTGTCCGAGGATTTTCGTCAGTTGCTCGGGAGACAGCTTGTTGCTTGCGGCAAAGCGGGCAAAGGCCTTGTCGACGTCATCGGTGCTGACCGACATCTTCACCCGTGCGATCTCTTCCCGTTTCAGGGCCTCCTCGACGAGTTGGTCACGCGCGGTCTTGGCGTCGCTCTTCTGTCGCTGGAGCCGCAGGAAGGCGGCGCGGCGGCTGACGTCGCTGCTGGTGATCGGCAGGCCATTGACGACGGCGACCACTTCGGTGGCCGCAACGGCCTGGTGATGGGCTGGTTCGATCACCACGGCGGCGGCAAGAGCCGCCACGGCGAGGAGAAGCCTGCGTGTTGCATTCATTGCCAACATGATCACGTCCTTCTGCGCGACCGCTCCATCCGGGCCGTCGCACTCCCCTGTCTAACAATCAGGCACCGGTTGCACAATTCTTGCGGCGAAACAATGACGCCCCATAGGCTATTCAAGGCTACCGGATCCGAGATCGATGTCGCCCAGAGTTCGGAAGGTGATCCGTGCACTGACTGTCCAGTCGCTGGCATTAGTGCTGCTGGGGCCTTCGTCTGCGTAGGCAAGAGTGAAGATTGTGCACTCGTCCGCATAGGAGAGACCCACATTGCGCTGGATGACCTCCTGTCCGTTGAGGTCCCAGATCGCCCCCCCGCTCACGGACCAGTTCTCGTTGATGCGGAAGCTGCTCGACGATTGCAGGAGGTCCGTATCCTCACTCGACCCGTATTCCGGCTGGGCTTCGATCTGCGTATAGATCAGCGAACTGCTCAGCCTTGCGGAACTGTAGGAGACGGATGTGTCGGTCCGCTCCAGGTTAAATGAATCGTGGTCGAACCGGGCTCCCGCTTCAACCGAGACACCGAAGGGAAGGCTGATTCCCGCCATCCCCACGTAGTCTGACCGGTCAGTCTCCAATCCCGAGTTCGCACCGGCATTGACGAGATCGTCGGTATCAAAGGAGTTCAGGCCGGCAAGGTGATAACTTTGACCGAAGATCCCGTGAAGCCCGACCCCGTTGTCGAACGATCCCGTATAACGAATGCCAACATTGGCGCGCGTCCCGCCTTCGATACGGTCGTAGCCTGAGAACTTATCACGCTCGAAGAGCGTGGTCGCGTCGAAGACGAAGCTCTGCGCGTCCTCGTTCGGCAGGCCACCGGCCAGCGGCTCGTCTGGTCGGACGAAGATCTGGGCGATCGGCTCGATGATGTGGCTGCTGCTGTCGGTGCTGATGAGGAACGGATAGCGAGCCTCCAGGCCAGCCGTTACCATGTAGCGACCATAGGCACCCGAGTCTTCGAGGCTGTAGTAGCTATAGGTATTGCCGTCCCACGTCAGTGTGGGCGTGCCTGAATTGTGCCGTAGGGCATCACCCCTGGCGGCGAGGAGTGGCGTTAGCAGAAGGCCGCCGGGTGTGGTAAAGGTGCGTTTCCACTCCGCTTCGGTCGAGAAGCGGGTGTAGTTACCGTCGAGGCCAGGATAGCGGGCAGTCGTTCCCTGGTAGTAGAAGTCCTCTTCCCTGCGGGAGAGGTTGGTGAAATTGGTCGTGATCGACAGTTCGCCGCCTGCCACTGACTCGGGTGCGATGTACTGGTAATCCAGCGAGGGATAGACGATCGCCTGACGGCGTTCGAGCAGGTTGTCTGCGGCCGTATCCTGGACATTGAAATAGAAGGCACGCAAGTCGAAGTAATTGCGCTTGCCGAGACCGGTCAGGTAGACCTCGTTTCGGAATACGTCGTCGCTAACGCCATCGAGCGTATAGGTCTTCGAGAAGTTGTTGTCGCTCTGGACCATGACGTCCCAGCCGAAGGTCCAGCGCGGATTGATCTCGAACCGGCCTTCCGACGCAGCCATGAACCGCGTCTCGGCATTGTAGTCGCTTGTCCCTGTATCGAATGCACCTGGATCGCGCTGGTCGATGCCGGCAAATCTGAACTTGTGCTCCCCGGTCTCGAAACGGTTACGGACTTCGCCCTGCAGCAGAACGCCTTGGCCGGTATAGTAGGTCGGGCTCAGCGTCGCATCCATGTGCGGCGCGAACACGTGATAATAAGGAACTGTAATCCCGAAGCCGAGCTTGTCGCTCAGGCTCATGGTGGGGAACAGGAAGCCGGACTTCCGCTCCACGGTGTGGTCGGGCACCTCGATGAACGGAAGGAAACCGATCGGCATTCCGAACAGTTCGAAGCGCGCGTTCTCAAGTCGAACCGTGTGGGTCTGGCCGTTCTGGACGACCCGCTCCGCCTTCACCTGCCAGAGAGGAGCGCGGCCAGGCTTCTTGGCGCAGGGAAGACAGGCGGTATAGACGCCATTGTTGAGCACCATGAGGTCACCGGGAAGGCGCTCGGCACTTTCCGCTGCAATGCGTGTATTGTCCGTTGTCTCTACCCTGAGGGCGTTCAGGAAGCCCTCACCGAAGTCATCCGTAACGTCGAGTTCGTCGGCGTAAATCCGGTTGCCGTCCGGCTCGATCAGTTCGATGTTGCCGCGAGCGATCACGCGGCCGGATTGCTGGTCGTACTCGACCCGCTGCGCCACCATGCGGTAGCGGTTGTAGTAAATCTGCACCCCGCCTGAGGCGGTAATCCTTTCGACGTCGCGATTGTAGACGAGTTCATTGGCGCGCAGAAGCATCTTGGCGTCGTCGTCCGCTACGGCCGACAGACCCACGCTGCTTCCTTGCGCGCGCACGGAAAGCGGATGCACGCCATTCACGCACACAGCCACACTCGCCAGCAGGACCGCAAGGCGCCGTCTGATATTCTTGCGGTCGTTTACCGCCACTAGCCATCCTCCTGGTGGAGCAGAATCGTTGCGCCGAGAGCCGTTGCGACGATCACCGGCACCCAAACCGCCACGAGAGGCGGGACAGCGCCGCTGCTCCCGAATGCTTTTACGAGAACCGTCACGACATAAAGCACGAAGCCGGAAACGATTCCACCCAGAATCACCGAGCGTGATTGTGCGAAGCGACTGAATTTCAAAGAGACTGTGGCTGCTATAAGCGTCATCGCCACCAGCAGGACGGGCAGAGAAAGTAGTGAGTGGAACTGCGTCTCGAGCGCCTTCGTCGAAAGCCCGAAAGAGCGACCGACTTCGATCTTCCGCAAAAGATCATAAAATGCAACGCTTTCAGGCTGGGAAAGGCTCTCTTGCAGATACTCTTGCCTCAGATTGGTATCGAGTCGCGCGCTTTCGACACGGCTCGGAATTTCGCCCGGGCGAATCTCCTGGACATCGGTAAGCATCCAGTAACCATCTTCCAATTTGGCTTTCGCCGCGTCCTGGCGAAGCGTGACCCGGCCGTCCTCATCGAAGTGAAAGATGACGACGTCAATCAGTTCCGCACCGTCCTCGCGGTAGCTCTTCGCGCCGATGATCGTGTCCTTGCCACCAGAGATCTGCCGGATCCAGGGGAGGAATTCCGATTTCGGCGCCCTGCCGCTCGCCTCCCGCCAGGAAGCCTCCATTGAAAGCGATTCACGTTGACCCCAGGCAGCCAGCGGATTGACAACCAGCATTGCGAAAAGTCCGATCAGGAGAGCTCCGGCCGCGAAGGGAGTGATGAACTGCCAGACTGAAATCCCGGCGGCGCGTGTGACGACGAGCTCATGGCGGCGGTTGAGAGCGATGAGTGCGGTCATCCCCACAAACAGCGTAAGCGTCGGTATAGTCTGCTGGAAGATCAGCGGTGTACGCATCGCCGTGAACAGCAGGGCGGCCGGTACCGAGTAGCCCTCCAGGCCGGAGAGCCTGCGGCTGGTCTCGCTGAAGTCGGCCAGAAAGATGATTCCGCAGACGCCCAGGAAAAACCAGCCAGCTGTGGAAACATACCTTCGGAAGAAGTATCGCGATAGGGTGGTGGCGATCATTGGCTGCCTCCCATCGAGGCCCTCGGCGAAAGCTTTTGCCGCACCCACCGCTGCGCCCGGTTCGCGAAGCCGGACACCGCCCGTGGAACTTGAATCGCTCTGTGGGTGGCGAGCAGATAGCTGCAGATCACGATGGTGACCGACGGCAGCAGGTACAGCAGGTAGGTGTTGGCCTCATCCTGCTTGACGAGGTTCTTGAACGAGAAGCCCATCCAGCGGAGCCCGAACGCCAGCACCAGGGCAATCACCATAGGATGCAGCCGAGCCTGTCGGTGAGAGCGTGAATCGCCGGCAACGACCAGGGAAACGAGAGCGAACATGAACGGGAAAAGCCATTCCGTCAGGCGACCATGCAACTCGGCACGATAGCTTCCGGGGGAATGCCGCACATGCGGATCTTCGGGGTCGGGATTGAGTAGGAACTCGAGACTGCGGTCGACAGCAGTAAAGGATGGCGCATCGGCTCCAGACATCGCTGACAGATCGAAGGCGTAAGACACAAATTTGATGACCGATACGCGACCTTCCGGCGTCTTCCGATGGACTTCGCCGTCGCGCATGGTGAGCGAAGTGCCGCTCTCGTCGATGGATCCCTCGCGGGCATAGTAGATAAGGTCGAAGTTCGGATCCCGCTGGTCGACCACGAACAACCCGGTCAGGATGCGGCCGGAATGGCGTTCCGAAATCTGGACGTAAAGCCCATCCTCGATGCTTCGGAAGGTCTTTTCCTCGATGACGGATGAGAGGAGGTCGGCATAGGCCGCTGCCACCATCTGCCGTGCGGCGACACGAGAGGGCGGCTCGACGAAATTGGCAACAACGAACGTGAATATGCTGAGAGCTGCGGCAAGCAGGAGAACGGGCCGATAGATGATGCTGCGTGACGAGCCTGCTGCATCGATAACCGGCAGCTCCGAGTCATTGTTCATCGCTGTCAGCGTTTGTGTGATGCCGATCGCGAGCGCGAAGGGAAGGACGACGGGCACGATGGTCGGCAGGATATACGTCGCAAGGATGACGAAGGATCCCATCGACTGACCAGTGTCGGTGACCAAGTTGATGCGTCCCAGCACCTGTATGGTCCAGATGATGGTCAGCACCGGTAGGAGCGCGACCAGGAACATCTGGAAGATACGACGCAATATGTAAATTTCGAGAAGCTTCATCACGTTCCGCTGCAGCGATTCGGGGTCCGGTACCCATCGAATGGCCGGCCTATCTAAGCGATCGCGCTGATATTTACGACGGCTCTGGGTTTATAAAGTCGCCGGTGAATGTGATTTTATGACGGACTGTGTCATTTGAAAAAGTGCCGTGATCCCGGCATAGACCACGATCGGAAGCAGGAAGCCGAGCGTTATGTCTGATAGATAATGACGCCCGAATGACATGCGCATCGCCGCGGGGAGCATTGCTATTGCCACCAACGGAGGGCCGAGCACCGGTCGCAGATGTGGCGGCATGAGGATTACCAGGCAGGCCAGCCAGCCGCCGCCTGCTGCTTCCCCGGACAAGAACGAGCAGTTGTTGGTGCATGCCCCATCAAATGCCGCTGCCGGCTTGAATTCCATCACGCCGCCGAACAAGTCTGTCTGGGCTGGACGGGGACGATCCGAAACTTGTTTCAAGAACAGGTTGACGAGGATGTAGGGCCCGACGATCATGGAAGAAATAGCGATGCCGTAATCGCGCACGCGACGGATGGACGGCGCTGATCGAATCATGATCTCCCTGATCAAGAGTATCAGCATTGCAATTGCGACCGCAGCCGGCAGGTAGAAGAAAAGCTCTCTCAGGAACACCAGCGGCGCGTCGTCACTGTAGGGGAAGTGGCCGCAGACAACGCTGACTGATGTACCGGCGGCGCAGGCCTCATAGTAGAAGAACGATCGCGCCACGGCGATGTCGATCTGAGGATTGAGATGAAAGAAGGCGAGCAGCGTGAACCATGCCACCAGCAGGGTCGCGAAGACGCGGCGTGCACTGCCAAACAGCTGTGTTCGGATCTGAAGCACCATCGCCTTTATGTTCTGCAAGAGCATGAGTTGGATGTTCTCTGATCTGACTTGCAGGAAACTAGCCATCAGAATCCGACTTTTGCAAGTCGCGCCCGGATCAGGGCCACTGCATGGGGCGAATTATCACGAAATTTCGCATTCGGGTTGCCATGCCGGATGAAACGGCGATGATCTGCGCAAATGGTATAACGAGCTTCGGGGTTAGAATGTCTGGAAAGTATGAAATCCGTTTCGCAACGTCGGCTCCTCTGGAGAAGACGCTGGCCGTGATGCTGCAGGTCGCCGATCAGGGCGCTCTCGCCGGTCTTGCGGAGGCGGACCCGCAAGGGGTATCGGCACGCGCCGCCGAGATATCTGGGTTCAAGGCCAAGCCTATGGGCACGCTCGAGTTGATAGCGCCGGGCGGATCCGCGGCGGATCGGCTGCTGCTTCTCGGCCTCGGGAAACCGGAGGCGCTCACGGCGCATGACTGGTTGCGCGCGGGCGGTGCCGCGGCGGCGCAGTTCAAGTCATCGAGCAATGTGGTGGTCTTCCTTGATGCCCCCGGACTGGAGGTCTCGGCCCGTCAGGCTGCAGATTTTGCACTGGGTATGATGCTGCGCGGCTACACGTTCGACGCCTACAAGACAAAGAAGAAGGACGATGAGGAAAAGCTGCCGAAGAAGGTTGCCGTCACCATTGTGACCGAAAGCCACGCCGAGGCCGCAAAAATGCTTGATGATGCCAACGCCGTCGCTGGCGGCGTCCTGCTCGCTCGGGACCTCGTCAACCTCCCGCCGAATGTGCTGGGCCCGGTCGAGTTTGCCGACAAGGCCAGGCAACTGGAAGACCTTGGTGTCGAGGTCGAGATCCTGACCGAGAAGGACATGAGCAAGCTCAAGATGAATGCGATCCTCGGCGTGGCACAGGGTTCCGCCCGTCCGCCGAGGATCGCCGTCATGCAGTGGAAGGGCGGAAAGGCCAAGGATGCGCCCATCGCCTTCGTCGGGAAGGGCGTCGTGTTCGACTCGGGCGGCATCTCCATCAAGCCGGGCGCCGGAATGGAGGAGATGAAGGGCGACATGGGCGGCGCAGCCGCTGTCGCCGGCCTCATGCATGCGCTGGCGGCGCGCAAGGCCAAGGTGAATGCCGTTGGCATTATCGGACTGGTCGAGAACATGCCGGACGGCAATGCACAGCGCCCCGGGGATATCGTGACGTCGATGTCGGGCCAGACCATCGAGATAATTAACACGGATGCGGAAGGTCGGCTCGTGCTGGCCGATGCGCTCTGGTATTGCAACGACCGCTTCAAGCCGCGGTTCATGATCAATCTCGCGACCCTGACGGGCGCAATCCTTGTGGCGCTGGGCAATCAGCATGCCGGGCTCTTCTCCAATGACGACGAACTCGCCGCCCGGCTCAGCGCAGCCGGCGAGGCGACGGGCGAGAAGCTCTGGCGCATGCCGCTCGGCAAGGAATACGACAAGATGATCGATTCCAAGTTTGCCGACATGAAGAATTCGGCCGGGCGTCATGCGGGGGCGATTACGGCGGCACAGTTCCTGAAGCGTTACGTGGGCGACACGCCCTGGGCGCATCTGGACGTGGCCGGTACGGCGATGAACTCGCCGTCCAGCGAGATCAGCCAATCATGGGCCTCCGGATATGGCGTGCGCCTTCTCGACAGGCTCGTGCGCGACCATTACGAAACCTGAGCCATGAGCGAAGTCCTTTTCTACCACCTGACGGAATCGAAGCTCGAGGATGCGCTGCCGGCGCTCCTCGAGAAGTGTGTCGAGCGCGGCTGGCGGGTGGTGGTGCAGACGCGTGAGGAGCAGCGCCGCGACAGCCTCGACGAACATCTCTGGACCTACAGGGAAGAGAGCTTCCTGCCCCATGGCACGGATGACGGCGAGCACGCTGCTCGCCAGCCGGTGCTGATTACGACCGGTTCCGGCAACGTCAACGACGCCACCGTGCGCTTTGTCGTCGACTCCGCAGAGCCGCCGCCGCTGGATGCCTATGAACGCCTCGTCTTCATGTTCGACGGCTATGACACAGAGCAGGTGGAGAATGCCCGCAGCCAATGGAAGCGGCTGAAGGGGGAGGGTCATTTGCTCACCTACTGGCAGCAGAATCCCGAAGGTCGCTGGGTGAAGAAGGCTTGAGCGTCAGCCAGCCATCGCCTCTTCGTATTCGGCCGACAGCTCCAGCCACTGCTCCTCCGCATTTGCGAGTTTTGCGGCCGCTTCCCCGCGCTGCCTGGCCTTCTCGGCCGCCTTTGCCGGCGCCTTCTCGTAGAGCGTCGGATCTGCAAGTTCCGCATCAAGCTGTTGAATCAGTCTTTCAAGCTTCGCGGTTACGGAGTCAATTTCATTGATTTTTTTCTTCAGCGGTGCAAGCGAGGCGCGCTTCTCGGCGCTCGCCTTTCGCTGCTCCGCCTTGTTCGCCGGCTCCTCTGCGCCGACTTGCGGCTTCTCGTCCTTCTTCCTGCCGGCCGCGACGATCAGGTCGCGGTATTCTTCCATGTCGCCGTCGAACGGCTTCACCGTCCCTTCGTTCACCAGCCACAGCCGATCCACCGTCGCCTCGATCAGGTAACGGTCGTGGGAGATCAGGATGACGGCACCCTCATAATCGTTGAGCGCTTCGATGAGCGCCCGGCGGCTGTCGATATCCAGGTGGTTGGTGGGCTCGTCGAGGATGAGCAGGTTCGGCGCGTGGAAAGCTGAAAGCCCCATCAGCAGGCGTGCTTTCTCGCCGCCCGAAAGGTCCTTTGCCGCCGTCGCCATCTTTTCCGTCGCGAGGCCCATCTGTGCAACGCGGGCGCGCACCTGCGCTTCCCCAGCCTGCGGCATCAGCCGGCGCACGTGGTCGACCGGCGTCTCGTTGGGGATCAGGTCGTCGAGCTGGTGCTGAGCGAAGAAACCGACCTTCAGGTTAGGCGCGAGCTTCATTTCTCCCGCCTGTAACGACAGTCGTCCGGCGATCAGCTTCGCGAAGGTGGACTTGCCGTTGCCGTTCGCGCCAAGAAGTGCGATGCGATCGTCATTGTCGATCCTCAGATTGATGCCCTTCAGGATCGGCTTGTCCGCCTCGTAGCCGACGGCGCCGCCGCTGATAGAGATGATCGGCGAGGCCGGCTGCTTCTCGGGCTCCGGAAAGGTGATCGGCTGGACGTGGTCCTCGATCACGGCCGCGACGGTTCCCATCCGCTCCAGTGCCTTCACACGGCTCTGCGCCTGCTTCGCCTTCGAGGCCTTGGCCTTGAAGCGGTCGATAAAGCTTTGCAAGTGCTTTCGCGCCGCCTCGTTCTTGGCGCGCGCCTTCATCTGCAACTCGTCGGCCTCGGCCTTCTGTCGTTCGAACTGGTCGTAGCCGCCGCGATAGAAGGTCAGCTTTTTCTGGTCGAGATGGACGATCGCATTGACGGCGTTGTTGAGGAGATCGCGATCGTGGCTGATGATGATGACGGTATAGGGATAGCGCCGGACATAATCCTCGAGCCACATCGTGCCTTCGAGATCCAGATAGTTGGTCGGCTCGTCGAGGAGTAGCAGGTCCGGCTGCGAGAACAGCACGGCCGCCAGTGCCACGCGCATGCGCCACCCTCCGGAAAACGAGGAGGCCGGTCGTGACTGCGCCTCGTGGTCGAAACCGAGGCCGGCAAGAATGCTCGCGGCCCGCGCCTCCGCCGAATGCGCGTCGATGTCCACCAGCCTCGTCTGGATCTCGGCGATGCGGTGCGAGTCGGTCGCGGTCTCCGCCTCCCGCATCAGCGACGCCCGCTCCTTGTCGGCAGCCAGCACGATCTCGATCAGCGGCTGCTCCGTTCCTGGAGCTTCCTGTGCCACCTGACCGATGCGGGCATTCCTGGGGATCGAGACGGAGCCGCTTTCCGCGGCAAGGTCGCCGGTGACAATCCGGAACAGGGTCGATTTTCCGGCACCATTGCGGCCCACGAGCCCCACCTTCGCACCGGCTGGGAGGCTGACGCTCGCATGGTCGAGAAGCAGGCGGCCCGCGATCCGGGCTGAGACATCGGTAATGGTGATCATGGCCGGCGTTTTGGCTGAAGTCGGTGAGCCTGGCAAGACGGGATCAGACTGGCTGCGAAACGAAGCTGCCGCCTCGTCGTCATCTCGCGACCTGACAAACCGCAAGACCGTGATTAATGGCTTTTTTATTAATGCCGGCTAGCATGATCTTAGAATGACGGAGGACGCTCCACGCACGGACGAGCCGTGCCCCCTTTGGACAGGTGCCTGATGCTGACGGGTCGAAGCTTCATAGTCTTGAATTTCTGCGTCTTCCTGCTGCTGATCTTCTCGGTCTGGGCCCTGCCCAACGGCCGGTTCGTCCTGGTCCTGACGGATCCCGATGCGGCACCCGATTACCCTCTCTCGGTCATCGCGAATGCTGGTGGCGACTTCGTCGCCCAGGGTCGCTTACCGTGGATGACCGTTGCCCACTCAGAGGCCCCGGACTTCGCAGCCCGGCTTGCAAGCGCAGGCGCGGTTCTGGTCCTCAACCATCAACTGGCACTCGGTTGCCTGGAAGGAAACAAAGGATGAGTTCACTAGCATTGCTGCGCAACAAGGCTGCGGGCGGCATTGTCGGTCTGTTGTGGATCAACCTGCTGCTCGTGGCAGTTCGGGAATTCTTCAGTAGCGACGGCTTCTCGCTCGCTCCGGTACTCGCCACCCTCGTGATCGTCGCGCTTGCAACGGCGGGCTGGTGGAAGGATCGCATCGGCCCCGCAACGCGCATCGTCACCTCCATGGCGCATGCCGCCACAGTCGCCATGCTGGTCTATTCCTTCTCCGGATCGCCGCTGCAGATCGACATCCACATGTACTTCTTCGCCTCCCTAGCGATCTGCGCCGTGTGGATCGACTGGAAGGCGCTGCTCGCCTATTCGGCTCTGGTGGCGGTGCATCACCTCGCTCTCTTCTTCGTCATGCCGCTGGCGGTCTTTCCTGGCGAATCCGATTTCTCGCGCGTCATTCTCCACGCCGTGGTCCTGATCGTGCAGACCGGCGTGCTCGTCGCCCTTACGCATGCTGTGGTCAATGCGTTCGAGGCTTCCGACGCAGCGGTCGAAACCGCCACCAAGGCCGAACGCAATGCCGTCGAAATGTCGGAGCGGGCCCGGGAGGCGGATCGCGAGGCTGCAGAGCAGCGGGCGATGAACGCCGAGGAGCGGGCCCGTGAGGCGGAGGCGACCAAGCTGGTCGTCGAGCGCCTCGGCACGGCGCTGTCCGAGCTGTCGACCGGCAATCTGGCACATCGCATCGACCAGCCGTTCCAGGGGGCGCTGGATGCATTGCGGGACTCCTACAACTCCTCCGTTGAGAATCTCGAGTCGGTCCTCACACAGGCCGGCCTGGTTGCAAACACCATCCGCGGAGGCACGGCGGAAATCGGCCGCGCCACCCACGATCTCTCGGTACGGACCGAGCGCCAGGCAGCCTCCGTGGAGGAAACGGCGAGCGCGCTCAGCATTCTCACCCAGACCGTCAACGAGACCGCCAGTGTCGCCGAGCATGTCGATCGCATGGTGGACAAGGCGCGCGATGGTGCGGAGCGCTCTGGAGCGATCGTCACCAATGCGGTGGAGGCCATGAGCCGCATCGAGAATTCGTCTCGCGAGATCGGCCAGATCATCGGCGTCATCGATGAAATCGCCTTCCAGACCAACCTGCTTGCTCTGAACGCCGGCGTCGAGGCCGCCCGCGCTGGTGAGGCCGGCAAGGGCTTCGCGGTTGTCGCCCAGGAGGTCCGTGAACTTGCCCAGCGGTCGGCCAATGCTGCCAAGGAGATCAAGGCGCTCATCAACGCCTCCGGTGCGGAGGTCAACAACGGTGTGACGCTGGTGAACCAGGCCGGCGAGGCGCTGACGGTGATTGCCAACGAAGTCCGCCAGATCAGCGGCGAGATCCAGAGGATCGTCTCCGGTGCACGCCAGCAGGCGACGGGCATCTCCGAGATTGACGGCACGATTGCCGAGATCGATCGAGGTACGCAACAGAACGCGGCCATGGTGGAAGAAAGCTCCGCGGCGGTTCAGGCCCTCCTCAACGAGGCGGTGGCGCTCGAGAACCTCATGGTGCGCTTCAAGCTATCGAAGGATGGCTCTGGGCATTCGATGGGCCGACGTGCGGCTTGAGACGGCGTGGCTCGCTCACCCGAGCCAGACGTCGAGGAACAGCATGAGCACCAGCCCTACGGCAAGACCGAAAGTCGCCTGTTTCTGATGGCCGCTGCGGTGGGTCTCGGGGATGATCTCGTGGCTGATCACATAGAGCATGGCGCCCGCAGCGAATGCGAGCGCCCAGGGCAGCAGCGGTTGTGACACGGTGACCAGTGCTGCGCCGATCAGCCCACCGAGCGGCTCGACGAGGCCGGTGAGCGTGGCAATGACGAACGAACGCCACTTGCTATAGCCTTGCGCGAGGAGCGAAACAGCGACCGCCAGTCCCTCCGGCGCATTCTGAAGGCCGATCCCGACGGCGAGCGGCAGCCCGCCTTCGATGCCGTTGGCCCCGAATCCGACCCCGACGGCCAGCCCCTCCGGGACATTGTGGATCGTGATGGCGATGACGAAGAGCCAGATCCGGCGCACCGAGGCGCTGCTCGGACCCTCGCGTCCGCTGTCGAAGTGCTCGTGCGGCAGAAACTCGTTCATCAGCGAAACCGTGCCCATGCCGACAAGGATGGCGATACAGGCAATTGCCGCGGGTATCGCTCCCTCACCGAAGCGCTGCTCCGCCGCATCGAGGGCCGGAATGATCAGCGAGAAGAAGGACGCCGAAAGCATCACTCCCGCGGCAAAGCCCAGCGACAGATCGCGGAAGGCTCCGCCAGGTCGCCGCCCGAAAAGCACCGGCAGCGCGCCGACGGCGGTACACAGGCCGGCCAGCAGGCTGCCGAGGACGCCGAGCAACAGTGGAGACATCTCTTCAATCATCGCGCCGGACCATAGCTTCGTGGCAGCAAGGAGCGAACCGGTGTGGAGCGTCAGCCGCCGGGACAGAAGCGTCAGATATGGGAGGCAAGAGCCACGTCAACGCGGACCGTCTCCGTCATCGTGGCATCGCCGGGTTGGTCTGGCACGGCAGACCCCGGTGCGCACTACATCCACCGGGAGCCATCGCTGCGGAGGAAATAGACGAGGTCCAGCACCAGCGACGGTCCGCCGAGCGATGTCAGGATGGCATGGACTTGGCCGCGGTGATGGGTCTGGTGGTTGAACACGTGGGAGAGGACGGGCCCGAGCGGCTGCGTTATGGTGGTCGGATTGGAGATGGTCGTGTAGGTGAAGTCTCCGGCGATACGCTCGTCGTTCAGGCCGTCGACGAAGCCGATGATCCGCTGGTCCTCGGCGGCTCGAGCGTCTCGAAGAGCGGAGAAGTCATCGAAGAGAACGACATCCAGTGCCTTCGGTGCCTCTCCTTGCCCGGTCATGCGGCTCACCCAGATACGGTCAGCCACCAGCAGGTGGTTGAGCGTGCGATGGATCGAACCGAAGAACGCACCCGCGTCGGCGCGATAGTCTTCGTCGCTCAGGTCTTCGCATGCGGCGTAGACGCGGCGATTGGCCCAGCGATTATAGTCGGCAAACATCTGGAAATGGCGGCGCATTGCATCCTCCTGGTTCGCCGCATCTTAGCCCGATCGGAATGTCGGCGGGATGATTGCATCTATGAATTTTGCTGATTGGATATGCGGGCGCCGCTCGGTCACAATCGGCATCATTTCAAGCGATCGGAGACTCCATGACCCGTGTCCTTTATTCCCTCTGCGGCCGTGACGAGAACCGCCCTTTCTCCCCGCACTGCTGGAAGGTCTCCATGGCCCTGGCTCACAAGGGCCTGGATTTCGTCGAGCGGCCCTATCCGTTCACCGCCATACCCGAAATAGAGGAGGGGTTCTCGAAGACCGTCCCGATCCTTCGCGACGGGGATCGGCTGGTGCGCGACAGTTTCGAGATCGCCGTCTATCTGGATGAGGCCTATCCCGATCGTCCGACGCTGTTTGGCGGGGAGGGCGGCAAGGCCTTGTCGCGCTTCGTCGAGAGCTTTTCCCAGATGGTCCTCCACATGCCCGTGACGAAGATGGCGATCATGCACATCCACGACATGCTGGATACGCCGGACCAGCAGTATTTCCGCGCCAGCCGGCTCGATCGTCTGGGCAAGGAGATCGAAGCCGTCGCCGCAGAGGGCGACGCGGAGCGGGAGACCTTTGCTGCGAGGCTCGAGCCGGTCCGCCGCACGCTGCATTTCCAGCCATTCCTGGGCGGCGACAGCCCGCTGTTTGCCGATTACATCCTCTTCGGTGCCTTGCAGTGGATGCGGGTGACAGCCGGCCCGCCTCCCTTGGCGGCGGACGATTCCGTCATGCAGTGGTTCGCGCGTTGCCTCGACCTTCACGATGGTCTCGGACGGCGTGTGACGGCCGCGTGAAATTCCCAGGAGCCCCTTGTTTCCAGAGCAGAGGGCGGGTAAACACCGCCCACTTTCTCGGGAAACAAAGGAATTGACGATGGCGATTGAACGCACGTTTTCGATGATCAAGCCGGACGCCACCAAGCGCAACCTGACGGGCGCCATCACCAAGGTGTTCGAAGACAACGGCCTGCGCGTCGTTGCCTCCAAGCGCGTCTGGATGAGCAAGCGCGAAGCGGAAGGCTTTTACGCCGTTCACAAGGATCGTCCCTTCTTCGGCGAACTGGTCGAAGGCATGACCTCCGGCCCGACCGTCGTTCAGGTTCTGGAAGGCGAGAACGCTATCCTGAAGAACCGCGAGATCATGGGCGCGACCAATCCTGAGCAGGCTGCCGAAGGCACCATCCGCAAGCAGTTCGCACTTTCGATCGGGGAGAACTCGGTTCACGGTTCCGACGCTCCGGAAACCGCTGCCCAGGAAATCAAGTACTGGTTTGCAGACACCGAAATCGTCGGCTGATCTGCCGTCAGATGATCTGGAAAAGCCGGCCGTCGCGCCGGCTTTTTTCATTCGGGACAGGACTCGGGAGAGAAATCGGTCGAACCGTAGGGCCTGAACACCTCCGGGTTCCGGTCGTAGGCAGGGCCTAGCGAAAGCGGCTTTGCGGGCAGCACGACCTGGTCGACGTTCGAGGCGATAGTCGTCTTGATCATCTGCAGTTCGTCGCCTTTCTGGTCGAGCAAGCGGATCGTGACGCTATAGGGCTTTCCCTTCTTCACGCAGTGGATCGCGGGGCTTTCAAGAACGATCTTCTCCATTGCCGGAAACAGCTTCTGTTCCACCGTCAAAGACGGCCCGCCGCGAGGATCCTCGAAGCTCGCCTCGGCCACACCGCCTTCCGGCAAGGGAGCAAGCCTGCGGAGCGTAACGAGGTAGGTCGCTCGTGCCACCCGGTAGTTGAACACGAAGATCTTGCCTGAAAGCTCCACGACGTCCTGATCCGCCGTATCCCGCTGGCAGGCGGCAAGGGCAATCAGGGTCATCATGGCAACCACCCAACGCTTCCTCACGGCATCGCCTCCTTCTTGCGCCGATAGTGGCGGCTCGCCTTCACGCGGTTGCCGCAGACAGCCATGTCGCACCAGGTGCGGCTCCTATTGCGGCTGCGGTCGAGGAACAGCCAGCCGCAATTGCCGCAGATCTTCAGGCGCTCGGTCTCCGCCAGCAGGCGTAGCGCCGAGCGAGCCGTTGCCGCCTCGAGCGTCGCCTCGCTTGCGGACTGCTTCAGCATTCGTGCGCAAGCCTGCAGCAGGTCGGCGAGCAGCACGCGATCGTCATGGCCTTCGACCCGGCGGCGGAAATAAGCGTCGATCGCCTCACGCAGTGCGAGGAAATCCTTCCGGTTCGGCTCCGCGACCGGCTTGATCTCACCGAACAGAGACCGCTCTGCCGAAAACTGCGTTGCGGCCTTGGAAAAGGCATCCATCTGCTCGGCAACTTCGAAGCGGTCGGTACGGCGGGCCAGACCGGAGCGCAGGATGACGCTGTTGGCAACATCGAGAGCAAGGGAGCCACCAGAAAATCGATGGGGAGTCCAAGTGAAGATCATGTCTCCAGTATAACCATCAAAAGTCGTTTGACCAGTTACATGGATGGTGGAATCCTGCGGCATGAGCTACTTTCTGCAGCAGATCGCGAATGCCGTGCCGCTGGCGACACTTTATGCGAGCCTCGCCTTCGGCTATGCGATCGCCTTTGCAGTGACGCGGCGTGCTGACATCACCTATGGAGCGATCTTCGCGTTCTCCGGGCACCTTTATGTGTTGGTCGCCCACTTCGGGTGGAATGAACTTCGGCTCGTCTTGCCGGCCGCGCTAGCGCTGGGCGCTCTGGCCGCTCTCAGCGGCGGTGTGGCGACCGGCATGGTCAGCGGCCGGTTCATCATCCGGCCTCGGGCGAGCGTCTCTCCGAACGCTGTCATCGTCGGCTCGCTGGGCCTCGTGCTCGTCCTGATGGAGGGGGCCCGGCTCGCGGCGCAAACCCGCGAACTCTGGCTGCCACCGCTGATGAAGGAGCCGATCGTGCTATGGTCGGGCGAGGGCTTTCCGGTCACGCTGACGACCCTCCAGTGTCTCAGCACGGCGATCCTGCTGCTACTGCTTGGAATGGGCGCGGTCTTCCTCGTCAGGAGCACCTGGGGAAGGCGATGGCGGGCGGTCTCGGAGGATTCACGGGCTGCCGAAATGTGCGGGGTCGATGCCCGAACGGTCTTCGTCATGTCCTATGCGGCCGCGGCACTCATGGCTTCGATCTGCGGCATCCTCGCCACGTCCTACTACGGCACGATGGATTTCGGCGCAGGGCTTGTCTTCGGGCTCAAGGTGGTATTGATCGCGGCGGCGGGCGGCCACGCCCATCCGATCCGGGCCGCGGGCGGCGCCGCCGTGATCGGCTTCGCGGAGACCCTGTGGGCAGGCTATGGTCCCATTGTGTGGCGAGATCTGGTGATCGTCGGCGGTCTCGTGGCCGTGCTGGTCATGAGCCGCAGGGAGCGGATCGTGCCGTGACTAACGCCACTTCTCCCGCGCTCGATCATCGGCATCCTTGGCGGAGACCCAGTCACCTGTCGTGCCGTCGGCTTTGTGCTCCTTCTTCCAGAAGGGTGCGGAGGTCTTGAGGTAGTCCATCATGAAGCTTGAGCCATCGAACGCGGCCTGCCGGTGTGGGGCCGCGGCGATCACCAGCACGATGTTCTCGCCCGGCGCGAGCTTCCCATATCGGTGGATGGCGGTCAGGCCCTGGAGCGAGAAGCGCTCGATTGCGAGGTCCGCGATCCGCCGCATCTCCGCCTCGGCCATTCCCGGATAGTGCTCCAGTTCCAGCGCCGACAGTGCGCCCTGCTCGTCACGGCAGAGGCCCGTGAACGTAACGACGGCGCCGATGCCAGTCCGCCCTCCGATGAGCGCATCGACCTCCGACTGCAGGTCGAAATCCTGCATCTGGACCCGGACGAGGGGCGCCCCGTACATCGGCTCAGCCGCCCGTCATCGGCGGGAATATGCCGATCTCGCGGGCGTTGCCGATCTTCTCGTGGTGCTCGACATGCTCCTGGTCGAGCGCCACGCGAATAACCTCCGGATACTGCAGTGCCGCCTCGTACTGCTCGCCGAGTGTCTTCAGGTGGACCAGGAGATCGCGCACGGTCTTCACGTCGTGGGGCAGTTCGATCTCTTCCTCCGGCTTGCCGATCCGTTCACGCACCCAGGCGAAATAGATGAGCTTGGTCATCGTCAGTCCACCATGTGCTTGAGGCCGGCCTTGAAGTAGTCGTAGCCGGTGTACATCGTCAGCACGGCGGCCACCCACAGCAGGCCGATCCCCATCTCGGTCGTGTAAGGCAGGACCTTGTCACCGGCGGGACCTGCCAAAAGAAAGGCGATGGCCACCATCTGGATCGTGGTCTTCCACTTCGCAATACGAGTGACCGGTACCGCCACCTTGAGCGCGGCCAGATATTCGCGCAGACCGGAGACCAGGATCTCGCGGCACAGGATGACGATGGCCGCCCAGATCGACCATCCGGCAATGGTTCCATCGGCGGCCATGAGAAGCAGCACTGACGCGACGAGCAGCTTGTCGGCGATGGGATCCAGCATGCGGCCGATATTGGAGGTCTGGTTCCAGATCCTCGCGAGATAGCCGTCGAGATAGTCAGTGATTGAGGCGACCGCAAAGAGGATAAGAGCGGTCCATCGTGCAAAATCCGAGCTCGCCAGACGCCCTTCGACAAAGAAGCAAAGGACGATGATCGGTACGGCGACGATGCGCGCATAGGTCAGGAGATTGGGAATGTTGTACGCGCGCGATGCCATTTCATAACCTGCTGATTGACTTCCTCTAGTTGGCCCTTCCTGCAGCAGGCGTCAACAGTGGCGGCGGCCATTTGGCGACCAATCCGCGACATCAGCCTGGCTGCCTCTCGTGGAAATGGTGATAGACCAATTTGGCGACCGTTTCGGAAATGCCTTCCACCGCCATCAGGTCGTTGAGGCCGGCACGGGAAACAGCCTTTGCCGTGCCGAAGTGCTGGAGCAGCTTGCGCTTGCGGCCTGGACCGATCCCTGCGATCTCGTCGAGCGGGTTCTTGACCATCTCCTTCTTTCGGCGTGCTCGATGGGAGCCGATGGCGAAGCGGTGTGCTTCGTCGCGCATGCGCTGCACGAAGTAGAGCACCGGATCGCGCGGCGGCAGCGAAAAATCACTGAGCCCGTCGGCGAAGAAGCGTTCGCGCCCGGCGTCGCGATCGACGCCCTTGGCAACACCGATTGCGGTTACCACGTCGCGGATGCCGAGTTCGTCGAGGATCGTGCGCACCGCCGTCATCTGCCCCTGGCCGCCGTCGATCAGGATCACGTCCGGCCATGCGGGGAAAGGGGCGTCCGCGTCTTCCGCGCCGATCTGCGTCCGATCCGGAATGCCTTCCTCCTTGATCAGCCGTGAGAACCGGCGCGTCATCACCTCGCGCATCATGCCAAAGTCGTCGCCGGGGGTGATCTCCGTCGATTTGATGTTGAACTTGCGGTACTGGTTCTTCACGAAGCCCTCTGGCCCCGCCACCACCATGCCGCCGACGGCATTGGTGCCCATGATGTGCGAATTGTCGTAGATCTCAATGCGCCGCGGGACGTAGGGAAGACCAAAGGTCCCCGCGAAACCCTTCAATAGCCGCGCCTGCGAAGAGGTTTCTGCCAACTTGCGCCCATGTGCCTCTCGGGCGTTGCCGAGCACATGCTCGACCAGATCCCGCTTCTCACCGCGCTGCGGCACCGAAATGGTCACTCGCTGGCCGGCCTTTTCGCAGAAGGCCAGAGCGAGCAGTTCCTGCTCCTCGACCGTCTCGGAGAGCAAGATATGCCTTGGCACCGGCTTGTCGTCATAAAACTGCGCCAGGAACGCATTCAGCACTTCGGCGCCCGACATCTGCGGATCGGCCTTCGGGAAATAGGCCCGGTTGCCCCAGTTCTGGCCGGTGCGGAAGAAGAACACCTGGATGCAGGTAAGCCCGCCTTCGTGATGTATGGCGAAGACATCCGCCTCGTCGACTCCGGAAGGATTGATCCCCTGGTGGCTCTGCACGTGGGAGAGAGCAGCGAGCCGGTCGCGGTAGATTGCTGCACGTTCGAAGTCGAGATCCTCCGACGCCTCCTGCATCTGCCGTGCGATTGCGGCCTTCACGTTCTGGCTCCTGCCGGAAAGGAAGTCCTTCGCCTCTCGGACCAGTTCTGCGTAGTCATCATCGCTGATCTCGTGGGTGCAGGGACCGGAACAGCGCTTGATCTGGTAGAGGAGGCAAGGCCGTGTCCGGGTCTCGAAGACACTGTCGGTACAGGTCCTCAGAAGAAAGGCGCGCTGCAGGGAGTTGATCGTCCGGCCCACCGCGCTCGCAGAGGCGAAGGGGCCGAAATAGTCACCCTTGCGTGCTCGCGCGCCGCGGTGCTTGAAGATCGCCGGTGCCCGGTGGTCGCCGGTGATCATGATATAGGGAAACGACTTGTCGTCGCGCAGAAGCACGTTGAACCGTGGGCGCAACCGCTTGATGAGGTTCGCCTCCAGCAGAAGCGCCTCGGTCTCGGTGCGCGTCGTGACGAACTCCATGTGGGTCGTCTCGCGCACCATGCGCGACAGCCGATTTGAATGGACGCGACCCTGCGCGTAATTGCCTACGCGCTTCTTGAGGCTGCGCGCCTTGCCGACATACATGACGTCGCCGGCCTCGTTGAACATGCGGTAGACGCCGGGCGCATTCGGCAGGTGCTTGACGAATTCGGCGATCAGATCGGCGCCCTTCAGGCCGCTCTCGTTCTTCCAGCCCTCGCTCCAGTCGACACCGAGTGCCCGCTCGACCTGCGGCTCGGCAGCGGCGACGTCGTCCTCGTCATCTTCGGTTTCATCATAAAGGACGCCACCATCCGGCAGCTTGGCTGAACTCATCCCATCCTCTTCGTCCGCTGGCCTGCATTGCCGTGGCGCGACGGCCATGCAGCCCGGACTTCGAATCGCGACCTAGTGAATGCCTAGAGGTAGTGCTTCGGGGCCGACAATAAAAGACGACCATCCGAAGCGATGATTCTCGCCCAAAGAATTGCTTGCGAATACGTGAACGAAGGCGAGCACGGAACGAAAAGGAGGGCGCTCTTTGGCGTTTCGGATCAGGTTGTGAAATCATGGTTAAAAAACAGTATGTTGCCGCGATGCAACATCACTGTTTTGCCGTTCCGGGGCCATAATCAATTCACAGTTCGGCTCTTTCTTGTCCGCATTTCCCAAACATCTTCGCCTCCAGCGGGCCGGGAGCAAGTCCTGCGGCATTCTCGTCGCGACACATTCCGGCGCAGCAAAAAGGAGAGTTTCTATGCGTATTCTGATCGCAACCCTGATGGCTTCGGCCGCAACCCTCGCAGGCCTCTCGGCCGCCAACGCGGCTGATGCCGTCGAGCAGATCCCGGAAGCCCCGGTCGCCTATGAGCAGCCGGCTCCCGTAAAGGACTGGAGCGGCGCGTATATCGGTGGCTACGGCGCCTATGACTGGGGTCGCTTCGACGGTGATCGCGAAGGTGCGTTCGGTGGCGGCGTCTTTGGCGGCTACAACATGCAGAGCGGCCAGATCGTCTACGGCGTCGAGGCTGATGCCGGTTACAACGGCGAGGAAGCGGATGCCGCTCCCGGCGTTGAAGGCAAGGCCGGCTGGAACGGTTCGGTCCGTGCCCGCGTCGGTTATGACCTCAACCCGTTCCTTCTCTACGGTACGGCCGGTGTGGCACTGCAGGACAACGAACTGTCCGACGCAACCTCGTCCGACAGCAACACCGCCGTCGGCTACACGGTTGGCGCAGGCGTCGAAGCGCTGGTGACGGACAACATCACGACCCGGGTCGAATATCGCTACACCGACTTCGGTAGCGATACCTATTCGCTCGACAGTGGCGCCGTTTCCAGCGGTTACGACGACCACAGCGTCAAGGTCGGTATCGGCGTCAAGTTCTGATCGCTCATACTGCGAAGAAGGAATGCCGGCGGCCATGGCTGCCGGCATTTTCGTGTCAGGCGCTGGTCTTCAGCACATCGAAGTCCGGAAACCGCTGCTGGAAGGCCGCCGGCCAAGCGGCGAGTTCAGGCCGCCCTTCCCGCCAGTTCTTCTCGGCGAACCGCAAGTCGAGATAGCTCAGCAATGCGGCGAGCGCGAAATGGCCGCCGTTGAGCTTCCTGCCTGTCTTGGGCAACTGCCCATCGAGGAAATCCAGCCCCCGGCTGACCTTGCCCCACTGCTTGTCGATCCAGGGCTGGTGAACGAGTTCTTCCGGCCTGCTGCGCCGCTCGTTCATGATGGCGAGCAGGCTGTCCATCATCCCGTCGCAGAGTGACTCCAGCACGTCGGCATTGGCCCTCTTCGAATCCTTTCGGGGATAGAGTTTTCCACCCGACAAGCGGTCGAGGTAGTGCATGATCGCGACACTGTCGTAGATCGTCGGCTCATCCTCGCGCAGCAGGGTCGGGATCTTGCCCAGCGGATTGCTGTCCAGCAGTTCCGGGGGTGGCGCCGCGGTCTCCACCTTCACGGCATTAAGCTCGATCCCGAGATGTCGGGCGGCCATCCGCACTTTTGCAGCGTAAGGGGAGGCTGGAGAATAGAGAAGCTTCATGGCGCGGTCCTTGCTGTCTTGAACAATCATTCGGCGGGGGGCAGTTCGACCCGATCGAGGCGGCAGCCGCCACGGTCAACCTCTGCACAATCACGGAAACGAAAATCCTTTGTCAGGCAGATGCGGATCTCCTTCAGACGCTGCCCCTCGCAACGGATGGCGATCCCGCTCGTCGACATGCCGGGATTGGCCGCCACGAAACTCCGCTCGATTTCCGCTGCCGGCAGTGTCAGGCGTGCTTCACCGTCGGAGACCTTCGGAGGGATTCGAATGCGCTCGAATGCTTGGCGGGTTGCATCGAAATAGCCGCGCTGCGTCAGCCCGCTGCAACTGCCATGCTTGCGCCACTGGTGACCGATCAGCCCCATCGACGGCATGATATCAAAGACGATCTTTCCGACAGAGCGCGGCACGCGCTGCGGGCCCTGGCTTCGGCAGTATTCGGGATAGCCGCGTTCATGCTGCGGCCATAGTCCGTGGACGACGAAACGGAATTCCTCATCACCGCTGCATTGTGGGGAACGGCTCGGGCCTTTCTGGGTTGCGCAATAGGTCGGCGACCAGGAAAGCGACAGGACATAAAAGTCGAAGCCCTGGGATTTCGCCAGACCCGCGGATGAAAGCAGCAGGAGGATGGCAATTGGTAGCATTCGGGCGCGAAAAGGTTGATCCATCACACCATTCCCTTCAAAGTGCCCGAGTCAGCGTCTGCCCTGCGTGCGCTGGGACCATTCGAAGGAGAGAAAGAGAAGAACGGCAAGCTGGATGACCTTGAAAAAATACCTCTGGCCTGTCGTCGGCGCGGCGACGATAGCCGTTTGTGGCTGGCTTCTCTACAAGGAATTGCGTGGGCTTTCACTGGACGACGTCTGGGATAGCTTGACGGCGATCTCACCCACTCACTGGGTGCTCGCGGGGCTCTCGACGCTCGTCGCCTATGCGGCGCTCGCGGGCTATGACCGGATTGCGCTTATGCATCTCGGCCGGTCCGTGAACCTGTGGTTCATCACGGTCACCTCCTTCACCACCTATGCGCTCTCACACAATGTCGGCGCCTCCGTGATTTCGGGCGGGGTCGTCCGCTACCGCGCCTATTCCTCCAAGGGGCTGAGCGGGCGCGAGATCGGTGGGCTGATCGCCATCTGTTCCTTCACCTTCGCGCTCGGAACGTTGCTTCTGGCAGGCGTGGTGCTCGTCCTGAAGCCGCACATCACCGATCGCTTCGGCGAGGGCTTCCCTCTTAGCGTCTCCTCCGCCACCGGCTACGTCATTCTCGGCCTGGTAGCGCTGTACGCCGCCGTCAGTTTCCTTCGGCCACGCCCGATCAGGATAGGCTCGACCCAGCTCACCTATCCAACCCCCAAGGTGGTGCTTTCGCAGTTGACCATTGGCCCGCTGGAATTGCTAGGGGCTGCCGGCATCATCTATTTTGCCCTTCCGGAAGCGGGAAATCCTGGCTTCGTCGTCGTGCTCGGCATCTTCCTCGCATCCTTCTCGGCAGCCTTGATCTCGCATGCGCCGGGTGGGCTCGGCGTATTGGAGCTCGTCTTCGTCATGGGACTTCCGGACATGGACCCGGCCGATGTGATCGCGGCTCTTCTCGTCTTCCGGCTGTTCTACCTGCTGATCCCCTTTGCCATGGCGCTCGGGGTGATTTTCGTCTTCGAGAGGACGCAGTTCCGCGCCGGGCGGAGCGCCGAACCCTAGCGTTCTTCGGGCTGCGTCTCTCCGCGGAGCCAGAAGGCGCGCTGCGATGCGAATCTATCCTGGGCCAGCACCTGTTTGACCACCGGCAGCAGCGCGTGCAACTCGTCCTTCAGCGTGAAGGGCGGGTTGACGATGATGAGGCCCGAACCCGTCAGCCCAGTGGTCTCCCGGTCGCTGCGTACCGAGAGCTCCGCGCACAGCAGCTTGGGGATCTCAAGATCCTGCAGTGCCTGGTGAAAATCCTTGATAGGCGCGCCCTTCTTCAGAGGGTACCAGAGGCAATAGGTGCCGCCGGGGAAGCGGCGATAGGCGCCTGCCAGCCCCTTCACCAGCCGCTCGTATTCGTCCGGCTCCTCGAAGGGTGGGTCGACGAGGACAATCCCGCGCTTCTCCTTGGGTGGCAGATGGGCGCCCAACGCCAGCCAGCCGTCCAGTTCCGTTACACGCACCTGATAATCGCCCTCGAACAGCCTGGAGAGCCGGCCGAAGTCGTCAGGGTGCAGTTCCATCGCGGACAGCCGGTCCTGCGGCCTGAACAGCATGCGGGCAAGCTTCGGCGATCCGGGATAGAGCCTGACGCCGCCGTCGGGATTGAGGTCTCGCACCGCCGACAGGTAGGGCGAGAGAAGTTCCGCGACTTGCGGCGGAAGCTCGGCCTCCATCAGCCGGCCGATCCCCTCTCGCCATTCGCCCGTCTTCTGGGCCTCCTCGGAAGAGAGGTCGTAGAGGCCGATGCCTGCATGCGTGTCGAGCACGCGGAAAGCCTTGTCCTTCTTCTGCATGTAGATGACGAGGCGCGCCAGCACTGCATGCTTCAGCACGTCGGCGAAGTTGCCTGCGTGGTAGATGTGCCGATAGTTCATGACTGCTTCTGCCCCGGATGAATAAATTTGATAGGCCGCAAATCGCGCTTTTTGCAGCATTGTGCATGGCATATAGAAAAGCCATGAACCTTGCGACCCCGATCACGGCGAAAGCCGCCTCCAATGTCACGCGCGTCGGCCACACCGTCTGCCCGCACGACTGTCCGTCCGCCTGCGCGCTCGATGTCGATCTCACGGCCGAAGGCAGGATCGGCCGCGTCCGTGGTTCGGCCGAAAACACTTATACTGCCGGCGTGATCTGCGCCAAGGTCGCCCGCTATAGCGAGCGCATCTACCACCCGAAACGCCTGCTGACGCCGAAGCGCCGGCTGGGTGCGAAGGGCGAGGGCGCCTGGCAGGAGATCTCCTGGGACGCCGCGCTGGATGAGATCGCCAATGCCTTCGTCAAGGCGGAGGCGCAGCACGGCTCCGAGGCTGTCTGGCCCTATTTCTACGCCGGTACCATGGGTCAGGTGCAGCGCGATTCCATCGAGCGCCTGCGCCACGCCAAGAAGTATTCCGGTTTCTTCGGCTCCATCTGCACCAACATGGCGTGGACCGGCTATGTCATGGGTACGGGTGCGCTGCGCGGGCCCGATCCGCGCGAGATGGCCAAGTCCGACTGCGTCGTCATATGGGGGACGAATGCTGTCTCCACCCAGGTCAACGTGATGACCCATGCGGTGCGTGCGCGAAAGGAGCGCGGCGCCCCGATCGTCGTCATCGACATCTACGACAATCCGACGATGAAGCAGGCCGATATGGGCCTGATCCTGAAGCCCGGCACCGACGCCGCACTTGCCTGTGCCGTCATGCATGTCGCCTTCCGAGACGGATACGCCGATCGCGAGTACATGGCGAAGTTTGCGGATGACCCGGCCGGGCTGGAGGAGCATCTGCGGACCCGGACGCCGGAGTGGGCATCTGCGATCACGGGGCTGACGGTGGAGGAGATCGAAGCCTTCGCCCGCCTCGTCGGCACCACGAAGAAGACCTTCTTCCGCCTCGGCTACGGCTTCGGGCGCCAGCGCAACGGCACTGTCTCCATGCACGCGGCGCTGTCGATCGCGACGGTCCTCGGCTCCTGGCAGCACGAAGGCGGCGGCGCCTTCCACAACAATGGCGACATCTTCCGCCTGAACAAGTCGGAACTAATGGGCACGGCTTACGCCGATCCCGATATCCGCATGCTCGACCAATCGCAGATCGGCCGCGTGCTGACGGGGGATGCCGATGCGCTGCGCCATCGCGGGCCGGTGACGGCGCTGCTGATCCAGAACACCAATCCGGTTAACGTTGCGCCGGAGCAGCGTCGCGTGAAGCAGGGCTTCGCGCGCGATGACCTGTTCGTCGCCGTCCACGAGCACTTCCTGACCGAGACGGCCGAGATGGCCGACGTCGTCCTGCCGGCAACGATGTTCCTGGAGCATGACGACCTCTATCGCGCCGGCGGCCAGAACCACATCCTGCTTGGCCCGAAGCTGGTCGAGCCGCCGGAGACGGTGCGCACCAACCTCTTCGTCATCGAGGAACTGGCCAAGCGTCTTGGCGTCTTGCATTTCCCGGGCTTCGGTCTCTCGGAACGCGAGCACATCGACCGCATGCTCGCCGCCAGCGGCTGGCCCGGCTACGACAGCCTGGCGCTGCAGCGCTGGATCGATGCGCAGCCGGATTTCGAGACGGCGCATTATCTCAACGGCTTCGGCTATCCCGACGGGAAATTCCGCTTCAGCCCCGACTGGGCGAACGGCCCGTCGCCCAATCGTCCGCCGAAAAGCCTCGGACCCATGGGTCCAATGGCGGCCCTGCCGAAGTTCCCGGACTACGTTCCGGTGATAGAGGAAGCCGATGCCGAGCATCCGTTCCGCCTGGCGACGTCTCCCGCCAGGAACTTCCTCAATTCGACCTTCGCCGAAACGCCGACCTCCGCCCAGAAGGAAGGCCGGCCGGAAGTGATGATAGAACCATCCGACGCGCTTCGCCTTGGCATCATCGATGGCGACATCGTCCGCCTCGGGAACACGCGCGGCGAGATCCGCCTGCATGCGCGCATCGTGCCTGGCGCCAAACCAGGCGTGCTGATCGCCGAGGGTCTCTGGCCCAACAAGGCGCATCTCGACGGGGAGGGGATCAACGTCCTCACCGGCGCTGATGCCGTCGCTCCCTATGGGGGGGCGGCTTTTCATGACAATCGCGTCTGGCTGCGCAAGGATATCGCATGAGTAAACTGGAGAATGCCAAGGTCGAGATCGTCGAAGACAAGACGCTCTCGGACGACTGGTACCACCTGCGCAAGGTGACCTTCGACTACACGAACTCCCGTGGCGAAGTTCACCGTCTCTCGCGCGAATGCTATGACCGCGGCCACGGCGCAACGATCCTTCTCTATGATCCGCAGCGGCAGGTCGTCGTTCTCGTCAAGCAGTTCCGGATGCCCGCCTATGTGACCGGCCATTCCGGTTGGGTGATCGAGACTCCGGCCGGTCTTCTGGACGGCGACCATCCGGAGGAGGCGATCCGCCGCGAAGCGGTCGAGGAAACCGGCTACGAGGTACGCGAGGTCCGTTTCCTCTTCGAGTGCTTCATGTCGCCCGGTGCGGTCACCGAGCGCATTCACTTCTTCTACGCACCCATCGACCTCAGCCACCAGGTGCACGACGGTGGTGGCCTGGACGAGGAGCACGAGGACATCGAGGTTCTTGAAATCCCGCTCGACAATGCCTTGGCCATGATCGGCACCGGCGAGATCTGCGACGGCAAGACGATCATGCTCCTGCAGTGGGCGGCACTGAACCGGGAAAGACTGTAGGCGTCCCCGAACCCTCAGAGCCCGCCGGAGATCAGCGTCTGTTCCGCAAGCGCCGTGGCAGCGCCCGGCGTCGTCACAGCGCGCCCATCCTCCATCCGCACCTTGCCCTCCGCCACCAGCTTCAGCGCCAGCGGATAGAGTTGATGCTCTACCGTCAGGATGCGCGTGGCGAGCGTCTCGGCCGTATCCTGCGCCAGCACCGGAACCGCCGCCTGTGCGACGATCGGCCCCTCGTCCATGCCTTCGGTCACGAAGTGAACGGTGCAGCCGGCGATCTTCATGCCCGCGTCAATGGCGCGCTGGTGGGTGTGTAGGCCGGGAAAAAGCGGCAGCAGGGAAGGGTGGATATTGAGGATATTCCCTTCGTGCCGGCGGATGAAGTCGGCGGAGAGGAGCCGCATGTAGCCGGCAAGGCAGATGATGTCCGGACCGATCTCGTCGAGCGCGGCGAGGATTGCCTCTTCATGCTCAGCCTTACTCGCGAACGCCTTCCTCTCGAAGACCTTCGTCGGGATGCCAAGCGCCTCGGCCTTCGCCAGGCCGCCGGCCGAAGCCTTGTCGGAGATGACGCAGGTGATCTCTGCCGGCCATTCCGGCGCCGCGCAGGCCTTCGCCAGCGTCAGCATGTTTGAGCCGCCGCCGGAGATGAAGACGACGACGCGTTTTCGGCTGTGGCTCTCGACCGAGGTCATAGGGCAAGCGTGCCCTGGTAGATGACACCAGGCCCACCTTCCGAACGCGACACCATCCGGCCGAGCGGCATCACGATCTCGCCCTCTGCGGACAGAACGTCGGTAACAGCCTGGGCATTCTCGGCGGCAACCACGGCGATCATGCCGATGCCGCAGTTGAAGGTTCGCAGCATTTCCTTCGCGTCCACGCCGCCGGTCTCGGCGAGCCAGGAGAAAACGGGTGTGACGGGGATGGAGTCGAGATCGACTTCCGCCGCAAGGTTGGCCGGCAGCACGCGCGGAATGTTTTCAGGGAAGCCGCCGCCGGTAATGTGCGCTAGCGCTTTGATCGCGCCCGTCTCGCGGATTGCCCTGAGCAGCGGCTTGACATAGATGCGCGTCGGCGTCAGCAGCGCCTCTCCCAGGCTCTTGCCATCTGCGAAGGGTGCAGCGTCATCCCAGCCGAGCTTTGACACCGACACGATCTTGCGCACCAGCGAAAAGCCGTTGGAGTGAACGCCGGAGGAGGTGAGCCCGAGGATGAGGTCTCCTTCGGCGATATCGCCGACCGGGAGCAACTGGCCGCGCTCAGCCGCGCCGACGGCAAATCCGGCCAGGTCGTAGTCGCCGCCGGCATACATGCCCGGCATTTCTGCCGTCTCGCCGCCGATCAGCGCGCAGCCCGCCTGGCGGCAGCCCTCTGCGATACCTTGCACGATCGCAGCACCTTGGTCCGGATCAAGCTTGCCAGTGGCGAAGTAGTCGAGGAAGAAAAGCGGCTCGGCACCCTGCACGACGAGATCGTTGACGCACATGGCGACGAGGTCGATTCCGACAGTGTCGTGGTGGTCGGCATCGATGGCAATCTTGAGCTTGGTTCCGACACCGTCATTGGCGGCGACGAGAACGGGGTCGGTGAAGCCTGCGGCACGCAGATCGAACAGGCCACCGAAGCCGCCGATCTCGCCGTCTGCGCCGGGCCGGCGGGTCGAACGGACGGCCGGCTTGATCTTCTCGACCATCAGGTTTCCGGCATCGATATCGACCCCGGCATCGCTATAGGTGAGGCCGTTCCTGCCTGTCTCGCTCATCGCCTGTCTCCGCTCGCTAAGCTTCGAGGGCCATTGCACGGGTTGCGGGCTTATGCAAGCACTTCGCCAGCGTTGGCAGGGGATAGCGGGTAAGGGAGGTCGATGGACTTGACCGTCGACGCGGCGCCAGCCTATCCGTGTCAGGACTGCGGCCAACCACCGGGGAAGACGGCGATGCCCTACCACATCAGCGGAGCGAGCCTGCGCCGTCACATCCTCTTCTGGTTGGCGGCGCTGATCGTTTTCATTGTCTTCCTGTGGGCGTTTCGCTCGATCCTGCTGCCCTTCGTGGCCGGCATGGCGCTCGCCTACTTTCTCGACCCAGTGGCAGACTGGCTGGAGCGGCGCGGCTTGAGCCGGATGATGGCAAGCGTCGTGATCCTTATCTGCTTCGTCCTTGTCTTCGTTCTGTTGCTGATGATCATCATTCCCGTGATCGTCAGCCAGTTGAACGAATTCGCCGCGGCACTTCCGGGCTATGTCACCCGCCTGCAGGAGCTGATCGCCACCCCCGACGCCTTCCTTCCAGACTGGCTGAGCACGCAGATCGAAACGGCCAAGCAGAATTTCTCCAACGTGATGTCGGAAGGGGCGGGCTTCATTACCGGCCTGCTTCGCCAGATATGGGCGTCGGGCAAGACGCTGCTCGACGTCGTCTCGCTGCTGGTCGTCACGCCGGTTGTTGCCTTCTATATCCTGCTCGACTGGGACAAGATGATTGCCAGGGTCGACAGCTGGGTTCCAAGAGATCAGGTTGTCACGGTCCGTCGGCTCGCGCTCGACATGGACAATGCCATCGCCGGCTTCGTTCGCGGGCAGGGCTCCATCTGCCTCATCCTCGGGGCCTTCTATGCCATCGGCTTGTCCCTGATCGGGCTCAATTTCGGACTGCTCATAGGCTTTGCGGCAGGGTTGATCAGTTTCATCCCCTATATCGGCTCCTTCGTCGGGCTGCTTCTTTCCGTGGGGGTGGCGCTTGTTCAATTCTGGCCCGATTACACCTGGATCATAGCGACGGCAGCCGTTTTCTTCGCGGGCCAGTTTATCGAGGGCAACATCCTGCAGCCGAAGCTGATGGGCTCGCGGATCGGCGTCCACCCCGTGTGGCTCATGTTCGCCCTTTTTGCCTTCGGCCTCATCTTCGGCTTTGTCGGCCTCCTGATTGCCGTACCCGCCGCCGCTGTGGTCGGCGTGCTTGTCCGCTTTGCGCTGTCGCGGTATCTTGAGAGCGACCTCTACTATGGCCGAAAGGCCGCGCTTCCTTGGCAGGAGCCGCCGCAGGTACTGGAGCATTCCCGGGACAGCAATGATTGATCCGACCGAGAAAGACCGGCGCCGCCATGAGCAGCTGCCGCTTTCCTTCCCCTATGATGCCGCCACCGGGCGGGACGACCTGCTGGTCTCCGAACGTCTGAGCGCCGCCGTCTCGATCATCGATGCCTGGCCCAACTGGCCGTCGCCCGTCGTCATCCTGGCGGGACCCGTCGGTTCCGGGAAGTCGCACCTCGCGGCCATCTGGCGGGAAAAGAGTGGTGCGACACCCATTCATCCGCAGGCGGGTTCTGGATCGTCGGCCGCGGCCGCCCAAGGCCCGGTCCTGTTCGAGGATGCCGAACGGCAGGGCTTCGATGACACGGAACTCTTCCATGTCATCAACAGCGTGCGCGAGAACGGCCACAGCCTGCTCATTACCTCGCGCCTCTGGCCCATGTCCTGGCCCGTGACGCTTCCCGACCTGCGTTCGCGCCTCAAGGCGGCAACGGTGGTGGAAATCGGCGAGCCGGACGAGGAGCTGCTTGCGCAGGTGATCGTCAAGCTCTTCGCCGACCGGCAGCTTTACATTGATGACAAGCTCGTCGGCTATATCGTCACCCGGATGGAACGCTCGCTGGCTGCTGCGCAGACCATCGTCGATCGGCTCGACCGCCTGGCACTCGGTCGCGGGACGCGGATCACGCGTCCACTTGCGGCGGAAGTGCTGAACGAGGTCGGAAATACCGTCGAGGATGATTGACTGTCATAGTTCCGTCGCCAAACTGTAATATCGGCCGGAGAATAACTTGGGGGCGATGGAATGGACGTGACGACGGAACCGCATGGGCAGGAAGGGATGGCACCTGTCACCGAGGATCTGCTCCAGAGTCCCGATCGCTTCATCAACCGCGAATTTTCCTGGCTGCAGTTCAATCGTCGCGTTCTCGAAGAGACGCTGAACACCGCCCATCCTTTGCTGGAGCGGGTGCGTTTCCTGTCCATCTCGGCCGCCAACCTCGACGAATTCTTCATGGTCCGCGTGGCCGGCCTCGAGGGCCAGGTGCGTCAGGGTATCGTCATCCGTAGCCCGGACGGCAAGACGCCGGCCGAACAGCTGGACGCAATCCTGCAGGAGATCGACAACCTGCAGATGGAACAGCAGGCCTCGCTCGCCGTCCTGCAGCAGTACCTCGCTCGCGAGGACATCCTGATCGTTCGGCCGGCCGCACTCTCCGGTGACGACCGCACCTGGCTGGCCAATGCCTTCGATGACGAACTCTTCCCGGTGCTGACGCCGCTGTCCATTGACCCTGCCCATCCGTTCCCGTTCATTCCGAACCTCGGTTTCTCGATCGCGCTGCAGCTTGAAAGCCTGCACGGCCGCGAGCCGATGACGGGGCTGCTCCGCCTTCCACCGACGCTTGACCGCTTCATCCGCCTGCCCGACGAGGGAGCGGCCATCCGCTACATCACCCTCGAAGACGTCGTCGGGATGTTTACGAACCGCCTCTTCCCCGGCTACGTGGTGAAGGGCGCGGGTACGTTCCGCATCATCCGCGACAGCGATATCGAGGTGGAGGAAGAGGCCGAGGACCTCGTCCGCTTCTTCGAGACGGCCCTGAAGCGCCGCCGCCGCGGCAAGGTCATCCGGATCGAGACGGATTCCGAAATGCCGCCTGAACTGCGCCAGTTCGTGGTGCAGGAGCTTGGCGTTCCGGACAACCGTATAGCGGTTCTCCCGGGACTGCTGGCCCTCAATACTCTTTCGGAAATCACCAAGTCCCCGCGGGAGGACCTGCGCTTCGAGCCGTTCAATCCGCGCTTTCCGGAACGCGTGCGCGAGCATGCCGGTGACTGCCTTGCCGCCATCCGCGAGAAGGACATGGTCGTCCACCATCCCTACGAGAGCTTCGATGTGGTCGTGCAGTTTCTACTGCAGGCGGCGCGCGATCCCGATGTTCTGGCGATCAAGCAGACTCTCTACCGCACCTCGAACGACAGCCCGATCGTCCGGGCGCTGATCGATGCGGCCGAGGCCGGCAAGTCCGTGACAGCACTTGTAGAACTTAAGGCCCGGTTCGACGAGGAAGCCAATATCCGCTGGGCACGCGACCTTGAGCGCGCCGGCGTCCAGGTTGTCTTCGGCTTCATTGAACTAAAGACCCATGCCAAGATGTCCATGGTCGTGCGCCGAGAGGACGGCAGGCTCCGGACGTATTGCCACCTGGGCACGGGGAACTACCACCCGGTCACCGCCAAGATCTATACGGACCTTTCCTTCTTCACCTGCAATCCGAAGATTGCCCACGACATGGCGAATGTCTTCAACTTCATCACCGGCTATGGCGAGCCGGAAGACAGCATGAAGTTGGCCGTTTCGCCTTATACGCTGCGCCCGCGCATCCTTCGCCACATCGAGGAGGAGATCGTCCACGCACAGAACGGCGCGCCGGCGGCGATCTGGATGAAGATGAATTCGCTGGTCGATCCGGAGATCATTGACGCACTCTATCGGGCGAGCGCCGCCGGCGTAGACGTCGACCTCGTCGTTCGCGGCATATGCTGCCTGCGCCCGCAGGTGCCGGGTCTTTCCGACAATATCCGGGTGAAGTCGATCGTCGGCCGCTTCCTGGAGCACAGCCGCATCTTCTGCTTCGGCAACGGCTACGGACTGCCGTCCGACAAGGCGCTCGTCTACATCGGCTCTGCCGACATGATGCCGCGCAATCTCGACCGCCGGGTCGAGACGCTCGTACCGCTCCTGAACCCGACGGTGCACGAGCAGGTGCTCTCGCAGATCATGCTCGGCAACCTGATTGACAACCAGCAGAGCTACGAGATATTGCCCGACGGCACGTCCAGGCGCATCGAAGTGCGTCCGGGCGAGGAACCTTTCAACGCGCAACAGTATTTCATGACCAATCCGAGCCTTTCCGGTCGTGGTGAAGCTCTCAATTCAAGTGCTCCGAAACTGATTGCCGGGCTGATGTCCGGGCGCAGGAACTAAGCCGAGAAAAAGGCCGTATGGTAAGATCTGAAGCGCAGGGCCGGCTGCCGGGCATCGCTCCCGTCTCCGTCGTCGACATCGGCTCCAACTCCGTACGCATCGTGATCTACGAGGGTTTGTCGCGCGCGCCGGCCATGCTGTTCAACGAGAAGGTCCTGTGCGGGCTGGGCAAGGGCCTTGCCTCCACCGGTCGCATGGATCCGACGGCAGTCGAGAGAGCACTGGCGGCGCTACGCCGCTTCAGGGCACTTTCCGAGCAGGCCCGCGCCGCGCACATCTATCCCCTTGCGACAGCCGCGGCACGGGAGGCGTCGAACGGTGACAAGTTCATCCGCGATGCCGAGGAAATCCTCGGCTGCAGGATTCAGGTGCTGACGGGCGAGGAAGAGGCCCTCTATTCCGCCTACGGCGTCATCAGCGGCTTCCATGATCCAGATGGCATCGCCGGCGACCTTGGCGGCGGCTCGCTTGAGCTCATCGATATCCGCGGCGAGCAGGTCGGCCGGGGGATCACCCTGCCTCTGGGCGGCCTGCGGCTCTCCGAAACCTCCGGCCAGTCGATCGACAAGGCAAGATCGATCGCCGCCGAGAATGTCGCGCGGGCGTCCTTCCTGAAGAAGGGGGAGGGACGGACCTTCTATGCCGTCGGCGGTACCTGGCGAAACATTGCCAAGCTGCACATGGAAATGACCGGGTATCCGTTGCACATGATGCAGGGCTACGAGGTCAGCTACGAGGATATGGCCTCCTTCCTCGATACGGTGGTGTCCGGCGACAGCAAACATCCGTCCTGGCAGGCCGTCTCGAAGAACCGCCGCGCCCTGCTGCCTTTCGGCGCCGTCGCCATGCAGGAGGTACTGCGGGTGATGAAGCCTGGCCGCATCCTCTTCTCCGCCCAGGGCGTGCGCGAAGGCTATCTCTATTCGCGGCTCTCGGATGAGGAGAAGGCATCTGATCCTTTGCTGGTCGCCGCCGACCAACTGGCAATCCTGCGCGCCCGCTCGCCCGAACACGCGCGCGAACTCGCGGCATGGACGGGGCGGATGGTCTCGCTCTTCGGCATCGAAGAGACCGAGCAGGAGAGCCGCTACCGACAGGCTGCCTGCCTGCTCGCCGATATCAGCTGGCGCGCCCATCCAGACTATCGTGGGCCGCAGGCACTGAACCTCATTGCCCATTCGTCATTGGTCGGCATCACTCATCCGGGCCGCGCCTATCTTGCGCTTGCCAACTACCACCGGTTCGAAGGGCTGCAGGATGACGGCGCGTCGGAGCCGCTGGCGGCCATTGCCGGCCCCCGCCTGCAGGATCTGGCAAAGCTCCTCGGCGGCATGCTGCGGGTCGTCTACCTCTTCTCCGCCTCCATGCCAGGCATCGTCAATAGCCTGTCCTTCCGACCTTCGTCGTCGCCCGACCTCGACCTCGAGTTCGTGGTCCCGCCCGAGCATGCCAACTTCGCCGGCGAGCGTCTTGACGGCCGCCTGCAGCAACTCGCAAAGCTCACGGGCAAGCGGCTGGCCTTCCGATTCGAATAGGTCCGCGGCGAGGGCAGACCCTCATGATTCCCGGCTCAAGGCGCCACTAGTTCAGTACTCTGCCAAGGGGCGCTAGCCTGCATTGCTGACGAAGACAGCCAGGAGCAGCAGCGCGGATATAGGTGTCGAGGCTCCAATGAGAACAAAGCCCGCTACACTGGCAATCAAGTAGAGAGCCCATAACCATCGGTGAGAGGTTCGCAACCCGATGAAGCCGAGCCCAAGGTTCAGAGCAAAGCCACCAATCGCGATCCAATACATCCCGGACATCGATAGTAGTCCTGCCCGGCGCAACTGGCTGAAGAGTTCAACTCCAGCGGTAGCTGCGAATGCAGCGGCGATTAACCTCAACTCCGTCGGATTTGTCAGAGTAGCTACCCTTCCAGCGCAAGCGTGGCGAAGCTCGCCAGCCAGTGCTCGCCCATGTAGTCGCCGGCGACGTGGGGCAACGCGGCGGCGAGATGTGCCTCGGCAGCCGCAACCATCATCGATCGGCGCGGATCGTCCTCCGGGATCGCCTTGCCCAGCGCTCGCCAACACCAGGCGCGGCTGAGGTTGAGGCCGTCAAGATGGGCGATTTTGCCGTCCGACCGGTCGGAGACCCGGGCTGGACTAAACAGCGTCTGCGGTTGTCCGGCCTCGATCTGAGGCAGGAAGCGGTCGAACCAGCCAAGGAAGTCGTCTCGCGGCATCAGCCGGCGCATGCATTCGGCTTCGACCAGGGCGGAGGAGAGGAAGTCGTCGCCGGACGGCTCGCCCCAAGCCGGGCAGTTCTCGTCAGCGCCGTACCACCGCAGTGCCGTCGCGGACAGCAGGCTGAACAGTGCCCCATTCCCCGTTGCCTCCCCATAATCGGCAGCCAGTCGCAGGGCGAATGCGGTGTTGAAATGCGTCCCGACCCTCACCGGATAGGTGGCAATCGGCAAAAAATCCTCGAAGCGCGCGACGAAGGCATCCGCCAGCGGCTGGAGCGTGTCGAACCAGGCGTGATGCGTGTGCAGGGAGAGTTCCGCCGAGAGCTTCAGCAGCCAGCCCCAGCCATAGGGCCTTTCGAAGCCGCGGGCCTCCGGCGCGGCCAGATAGGCGCATTCGCCCTCCACATTGTCCGGCGTCAGTTGTGCGTTGAACAGTGCCCGGATGGCGGGCGCCGCCTCGATCTGCGGGAAGCGCCGCAGGAGATGCGCCAGCATCCAGTAGCCGTGCACGCAGGAATGCCAGTCGAAGCTGCCGTAGAAGATCGGATGCAGCTCTCGCGGCGTGCGCGCATCCTCCGGCCCCGCCAGAACATGCCCCGGCTTGTTGGGATATTCCCGCCGTACGTGACCGAGTGCGATAGCCGTAAAATGCTGGGCGATCTCGGCGGTCATGGCAGGGGACATAGCCTAGAGCTCCACCGCCTCGACCTTCTTGTCCACGAAGCGTAGTGCGACGCCGCCGGAGATCAGCTTCAAGGCCGTGTCGCCGAACAGTTCGCGCCGCCAGCCATGCAGCGCGGCCACGTCGGCGTCTTCGCCCTCTGCGGCGATCTTCTCGAGATCGTCGGAATTGGCGATCACCTTGGCGGCGACACCCTCCTTGTCGGAGATCAGCTTCAGCAGCACCTTGAGAAGCTCAACGGCAGCACCGGTGCCTTCAGGAGAGCGCGTCGGCTTCGGGGCATGCGGCATCTCGGCCTTCGGCAATGCAAGTGCGGCATTGACCGCCTCGATGACCGCGGTTCCCGAGGCGGACCGTTCCCAGCCCTTCGGGATCGTCCTCAGCCGCGAGAGCGCGTCCGTGTCCTTCGGCTGCTGCTGGGCGATTTCGTAGATCGCATCGTCCTTCAGAACCCGCGAGCGCGGGACGTTTCGGCTGCGCGCTTCCCGCTCGCGCCATGCCGCCACGAACTTGACGATCGCGAGCTCGGTTGGCTTGCGGAGCCGCGCCTTCAGCCGCAGCCAGGCATCATCGGGATGGATGTCGTAGGTATTGGCCGATTCCAGGATCGCCATTTCCTCCGTCAGCCAGCCGGCGCGGCCCTCCCGTTCCAACTGAGCCTTCAGCGCCGCATAGACGTCGCGCAGATGCGTCACGTCGGCCAACGCATATTCCAGCTGCTTGTCGGAAAGCGGCCGCCGGCTCCAGTCGGTGAAGCGTGACGTCTTGTCGATATGGGCGCCGGTGGTGCGCTGCACGAGCTGGTCATAGGAGACACTGTCACCGAAGCCGCAGACCATGGCCGCGACCTGCGTGTCGAAGATCGGATGCGGCACGAGATTGCCAAGGTGGTGGATAATCTCGATATCCTGGCGCGCTGCATGAAAGACCTTGACCACCTTACTATTGGCCATCAGCTCGAAGAATGGCTTGAGGTCGAGGCCCTTCGCCAGCGGATCGACGAGAACCTCCGTCGTCGGGCTCGCCATCTGGATCAGGCAGAGCTGCGGCCAGAAGGTGGTCTCGCGCAGGAACTCGGTATCGATGGTGATGAAGTCCGATTGGGCGAGCTTGGCGCAGGCGTCTTCGAGGGCAGCAGTCGTTTCGATCATCAGGTCCGGTCACAACAATGGAGAGATAAGAGGCTCAGCCTTCCTTCTCCTTCCAACCCGATATGTCAATATAACCCCGCAAATCAGCGGCGGTCTTCCTTGTCTGGTGGCGCGGCGAGCTTGTTGAAGTAGGCCGATGTCCTGAGCAGTGCCCGAAAACGCCTTGGCCGCTCATCCGGTGGCACCGGCGGACGCGTCCCCATTCGCCTCAGCGTGAAGACCGCAAATCCCGCGAAGATGAAGGAGGTATAGATGAAGAAGACGTCCGGGCCGTAATATTCGAGCAGCAGCGAGGCGAGTAGCGGCCCGACCGTTGCGCCGACCGACCAGTAGAAGAGCAGTCCGGCGGAGACGAGTGCGTGTTCGCCATCCTTGGCGTAGTCGTTGCCGTGGGCGGAGCAGAGCGAGTAGAGCGGCATCGAAAAGGCGCCGAACAGGAAGACGCCGATGATGTTTGCGGTCTCGCTCGTGCCCGCGCCGAAGGAGAGATAGGCACCCGTGATGATGGAGCCGATCGTCGTCCACAGGATGACGGTCCGTCGGTCCAGCCGGTCGGAATAGACGCCGAGCGGATATTGCAGCACGACGCCGCCGATGATGCCGGCGCTCATGAAGGTGGCGATCGAGGTGATGCTCATGCCGATCGCTTCCCCGTAGATTGGCCCGATATTTCGGAAGGCCGCCATCGCGAGGCCCACGCAAACCACGCCGACAACCGCGAGCGGCGAAATGCGCCAGACCGCCTTGAGGTCGAAGCGGATCGCCTCGGGCGGCGTCGGGCTCGAGCGGTCGGCAAGCGAGATCGGCACCAGCGAGAGCGTCATGGCGATCGCGATGATGCTGAAGATAACCGTTCCCTCTATGCCCGCCAGCGGGATCATGTACTGCGCCGCCGTCACCGAGCCGAGGTCGACGAGCCGGTAGATGGAAAGCGTGCGGGCGCGATTGGCGTTCGTCACCTTGGCGTTGATCCAGCTTTCGACCGTCGCAAACAGGCTCGCCACCGCAATTCCGATGACGAAGCGCATCAGGAACCAGAAGGTCGGATCGATGATGAGCGACATCGCCAGCGAGCAGGATGCGCCAATCGCGGCCATGGCCGAGAAGGTGCGGATATGGCCGATCTCGCGCAGCAGCCTCGTGACGTAGATGCAGCCGATGGCAAAGCCGACGCTGTAGCCGGCGCCAATCATGCCGATGAGGGAAGGGGAGAAGCCTTCGTAGGAGCCGCGCAGGGCGATATACGTGCCCTGGAGCCCGTTGCCGCCGATGAGGATCCCGGCGGTGACGAGCAGGGGAATCAGCGGACGGATCTGGCTCATGGAGTGCTTTCGGGAGACGTGCTGCGCGACTCGCTCCCCGTGCGGTGGAGCAAGCGAGCATAGGCCGGCAATGCTTCCGCTGTCTCTGGAAATCAGCGCGCCATAATACAGCGAGAGCCGCTTCGGGAAGCGTTTGCTACTGGCCGCTGAGGTAGCGACGGTTGACCCATCCCTCCCAGCCCGTGACCCTTATCTTCTGCCAACCATTCCTCGCATAGGGCAGGAACGAGATGTCGCATTGGTTGGGGGGCAGACGTGCCAGCACCTTCGACTGCGGCGAAGACCAGGCCCTGAGGTTCAAGCGGTCGCCGGGGGCGACGCCGGTCACGCAGTAGAGCGAAGGCGACACCATCGAGATATAGCGCTTGTGAAGCCAGCCGGCGTCATGCCTCGCTTCCACGGGGCACCAGTTGCCCTGGCATTCGCCGATAACCATGACGCCGCACTCGTCGTGCCGGAGCCGGTTGACGATTGGTGCGGACGAAGCCGCCGCACGCCGAACGTTGAGGACGTCGTCGGTCCGCACGTTCACGACGCAGTGCTCCTCGCCACGGATCACCTGCGGGTAAGAGAGGGCCGGCATCAGCAAGCCGGCAAACCCAGCGACTACCGCGAGAGCCAAACCCAAGGAGGGTGTGAAGCGTTCAGAAAGTCGCCGCGACAACATGGTAGCTGGGACCACGATTGGTGTCGGCGTGCTTGGCGAGCAATGGAGCGCCGACGAGAAAGGCCGCAAGAGCAAGGATGAATGCTGGACCCTGAAGTGGCATCGGCTGATCCTCAACGGTTAACAGGGTCTAAAGTAGACAAGTCAAATTAATCGCAGCTGAACAAGCGTGGTTAACGCGGCAATCTGGGATCGGGCAATCGAACTGCCGACGAGTACAGCGCGCCTTGGGCAGCGATGGCATGCAGGTTGGGTGCGGTGGTTATCGCCGCAAGAACCACGATTCCGCTGTAACAGGCCCGGTAACATTTCTGTGCGGGAACCGAATTGGAGAGGATCGGTTCTCCACCCGAAGCTAGATGAAAGGATATGTCTGATGTTTATCGGAAAACCGCTTGCGGCCGGGGCAGTCAGTGCCCTGATGTTCGTCACCTCCGTCTTCCCCGCCGGCGCGGTCGTCATGCCGACGGTGAAGGCTCCGCAGATCTCCGACGTGGAGCAGGTACGGAATCATCGGGATCGCGATCGTCGCTACTATCGGGATCGGGACGATCGGCGCGGTTATTACCGCGGGCACCGTGGCTCCAGGGAATATCGTCGCGGCTACCGTCGCCACAATGATGGCTGGTGGTACCCGCTCGCAGCCTTCGGCGCCGGCGCGATAATCGGCGGCGCGATCAACCAGGGTCGGCCTGCGCAGGCGCTGCCCAGCAGGCATGTCCAGTGGTGCGCCAACCGCTACCGAACCTATCGCGCCTCCGACAATACCTACGTGCCTCGGGTCGGCGTACGTGCTCAGTGCAGGTCGCCATATCTATAGTGTCACCGGAAAGGACGCCTAACGCCTCCGCAGGAAGACCCGCCACCGCGACCCGGTGGCGGGTCTTCCTGTTTGCGCCGGCGTCTGGCCTCGCCGAAGAACCGGCTTCCGCCTTGACAAACCGGGCTGACCGTGCGCTTTTCGCGCCGATTTTCTTGCCAGCTGTCCGGCAGTGCTTCGCACGCCGCTTGATGCAGCATCGCACCAGTCCGGGATACCTAAAGATGCACCGTTACCGCAGTCACACCTGTGCCGCCCTCAGGAAGTCCGATGTCGGCTCCACCGTCCGCATCTCCGGTTGGGTCCATCGTGTCCGCGACCATGGCGGCGTCCTCTTCATCGACCTGCGTGACCATTACGGCATGACCCAGGTCGTCGCGGATCCCGATTCGCCGGCGTTCAAGATTGCCGAGACCGTTCGTGGCGAATGGGTGATCCGTGTGGATGGCATGGTGAAGGCCCGCACCGACGATACCATCAACAAGAACATGCCGACCGGCGAGATCGAGCTCTACGCCCAGGAGATTGAAGTCCTCTCTGCCGCCAAGGAACTGCCGCTGCCGGTCTTCGGCGAGCCGGACTATCCGGAAGACGTGCGTCTCAAGTACCGCTTCCTGGATCTCCGTCGCGAAACGCTGCACAGGAACATCGTCAAGCGCACCCAGGTGATCGCTGCCATGCGCCGCGAGATGGCGAATGTCGGCTTCACCGAATACTCGACGCCGATCCTGACCGCGTCCTCGCCGGAAGGTGCCCGCGACTTCCTCGTCCCGAGCCGGATCCACGAGGGCAAGTTCTTCGCGCTGCCGCAGGCGCCGCAGCAGTACAAGCAACTGCTGATGGTCGCCGGCTTCGACCGCTACTTCCAGATCGCCCCCTGCTTCCGAGACGAAGACCCGCGCGCCGACCGGCTGCCGGGCGAATTCTACCAGCTCGACCTGGAGATGAGCTTCGTCACGCAGGAGGATGTCTGGACGACGATGGAGCCGGTCATCCGCGGCATCTTCGAGGAATTCGCCGAAGGAAAGCCAGTCACCCGCGAATTCCCGCGCATCCCCTATGACGAGGCGATCCGCAAATACGGCTCCGACAAGCCGGACCTGCGCAACCCGATTGTCATGGAAGCCGTCACGGAGCACTTCGCCGGCTCCGGCTTCAAGGTCTTCGCCAACATGATCGCGTCCAATTCCAAGGTCGAGGTCTGGGCGATCCCAGCCAGGACCGGCGGAAGCCGCGCCTTCTGCGACCGCATGAACGCCTGGGCGCAGAGCCAGGGCCAGCCCGGCCTCGGCTATATCTTCTGGCGCCAGGAAGGTGCAGTACTCGAGGGCGCAGGCCCACTCGCCAAGAACATCGGCGAGGAGCGCACCGAGGCGATCCGCAACCAACTGGGGCTCGACGAGGGTGATGCCTGCTTCTTCGTCGCCGGCGAGCCGGAAAAGTTCTACAAGTTCGCGGGCGAGGCCCGCAACCGTGCGGCCGACGAGCTGAACCTCATCGACAGGGACCGGTTCGAACTGTGCTGGATCGTCGATTTCCCGTTCTTCGAATGGAACGAGGACGAGAAGAAGGTCGACTTCGCCCACAACCCATTCTCGATGCCGCAGGGTGGCATGGACGCTCTGGAAAACCAGGATCCGCTGACGATCAAGGCCTTCCAGTACGACATGGTCTGCAACGGTTTCGAGATCGCCTCCGGCTCGATCCGTAACCAGTCGCCTGAACTCATGGTCAAGGCGTTCGAGAAGGTGGGTCTAAGCCAGGCCGACGTCGAGGAGCGCTTCGGTGGCCTCTACCGCGCATTCCAGTACGGCGCCCCACCCCATGGTGGCATGGCGGCCGGTGTCGACCGCATCGTCATGCTGCTGACTGGCGCGAAGAACCTGCGCGAGATCACGCTCTTCCCGATGAACCAGCAGGCGCAGGATCTCCTGATGAACGCTCCGTCGCCCGCAACGGCGACGCAGCTGCGCGAACTGGCATTGCGCGTGGTGCCCTCGAAGAAGGACTGAGCTGGCGTCCCCAGCCATCGAATTGCACAAACGGCGGCCTCGGGCCGCCGTTTCTGTTTCACCGGTACACCTTTGGTGAAGAGCCGATCGCGGCTGAAAGGGGAACCATCCTCTGCCTCCCGTATTGTCTGGCCAGCAGAAGCACAGGAGAAAGAACATGCGCATTCAGCTCATCGCCGCCACCGCGGCCCTCGTCATGGTTTCGGGCGCTGCCGTGGCGCAGAGCACAATCGTCGTCCAGGAGCAGGCTCCGGTCGTCACCGGCTCCACCGTCGTAGTACCGGGCGAAGTCCGTACCTACGTCATGGAACAGAGTGTTCCGTCGGTCGCCTATGAGGGCGAGATCGTCGTCGGTGCGCCGCTGCCTGAAGCCGTCGAAGTCCGCACCGTCGATGGCTACAACGACTACGCCTATACCGTCGTCAACGAGCGCCGGGTGCTGGTAAACCCGCAGACCCGCACCGTCATCCAGGTTCTGGATTGATAGCTTCGAAAGCCCGGATCACGATCCGGGCTTTCCTTCGTCGCCTGACGATGATCAAGTTGCACTGCAGCAACCTAGCCGCTATAGACCCTCCATCACAAGGACTCGGGTGAAATCCCGGGTGGCTCTTCCGGCCGCCGATCCGCCGGACAACGCAAAGCATCATCTCTTCCCAGACCGAAACCAAGTTCCGGCCGATGCTTTTCTTTGCGAAAAATCCCAGATGAACGGTCTTACACACTACAAACGCGAATGGTTTTCCAACATCCGCGGCGACATCCTCTCTGGCATCGTCGTTGCTCTTGCCCTTATCCCTGAAGCCATCGGCTTCTCGGTCATTGCCGGCGTCGATCCCAAGGTCGGCCTGTTTGCGTCCTTCGCCATTGCCTGCGTCTCCGCCTTTACGGGCGGACGGCCCGGCATGATCTCCGCCGCCACCGCGGCAACGGCGGTCTTGATGGTGACGCTGGTCCGCGACCACGGCCTGCAATATCTCTTCGCCGCGACCCTGCTGATGGGCCTCCTGCAGATACTCGCGGGTGCTGCCCGGCTTGGTCGTGTCATGCGCTTCGTCTCGAAATCGGTGATGACCGGCTTCGTCAACGCCCTTGCGATCCTGATCTTCATGGCGCAGCTGCCGGAACTGATCGGCGTGCCGGTCGAGACCTATGTGATGATCGCAGCCGGCCTCGCCATCATCTATCTCTTACCCCTGGTGACGCGCGCCATCCCGTCGCCGCTGGTAGCGATTGCGGTGCTGACGGCCGTCGCCTTCTATTTCGGCATGGACATACGCACGGTCGGTGACCTTGGCGAACTCCCGGACAGCCTGCCGATATTCGCGCTGCCGCAGGTGCCGCTCACCTGGGAGACGCTGGAGATCATCCTGCCATATTCGCTTGCTCTCGCGGCTGTCGGATTGTTGGAGTCACTCCTGACGGCAAAGATCGTCGACGACATGACGGACACCAACAGTAACAAGAGCCAGGAATGCGTAGGGCAGGGGGTGAGCAACATCGCCTCCGGTCTGATCGGCGGCATGGGCGGCTGTGCGATGATCGGCCAGTCCGTCATCAATGTCAGCTCCGGCGGGCGCGGGCGCCTGTCGACCTTCGTTGCCGGCACCTTCCTTCTCTTCCTGATCCTCGTCCTCGACGAGATCGTCCGCATCATCCCGATGGCCGCCCTGGTGGCGGTGATGATCATGGTCTCCATCGGCACCTTCTCCTGGCGCTCCGTCATCGACCTGCGCCGTAACCCACTGCCGTCGTCGATCGTCATGCTGGCAACGGTCATCACCGTCGTGGCAACCCATGATCTGGCGAAGGGCGTGCTGGTCGGCGTGCTACTCTCCGGCGTATTCTTTGCCGGCAAGGTCTCACGGCTCTTTCATGTCCGCTCGAAAGCGAGTGCCGACGGCACGCAGCGCACCTATCACGTCGACGGTGAGATCTTCTTCGCCTCCACAGAGAGCTTCATCAAGGCGTTCGACTTTTCCGAACCCCTTAAGCAGGTGACGATCGATGTGACCGAGGCGCATCTCTGGGACATCACCGCCGTCGGTGCCGTGGATGACGTGGTGCTGAAGTTCCGCCGCCACGGCGTGGAGGTGGAACTGCGCGGTCTCAATGAAGCGAGCGCCCACATGATCGACCGCTTTGGCGTGCACGACAAGGACGATGCGCCGCAGACGGTGGCCGGACACTGACGGAATTCGCCATAACTGGTGCGTGAAGGCGCCAGGGGAGGCAAGACTTGCAACAGTCTGCAAATTTGGGTAGGCAGAGTGTACAGTCTAACTGTATATCCTGCGAGGGTCTTGATGTCCGCCAAAAACAAGGAAGTGGTTCGTCGCTTCAACATCGAAGTCATCCAGAATGGCAATGAGGAAGAATTCCGCGCGATGATGGCGCCGGACTTCATCAACCACGCGGTACCGGAAGGAATGCCGAATGGCCCCGAAAGCATGTGGAACACCTTTCAGAACATCCTTCGTCCTGCCCTGTCGGACCTGACGGTGACGATCCACGATCAGGTCGCCGAAGGCGACAAGGTCACCACGCGAAAGACGATCAGTGGAGTACACACGGGAACCCTTCTGGGCGTTCCGGCGACAGGCAGGGAAATCGCCATCAGCGTGATCGACATCGTGCGAGTCCAGGACGGCAGATATGCGGAGCATTGGGGTTTGAACACCCTGTCAAACGTCCTCGCGAAGCTGTCGAAGCCATGATCGGGTCAGGCTAGAGTAGCCGATCGAGCAAACGGACGGCTGCTTCAAGCGTTCGCCTGTCCTCCTGCGAAAGGCGTTCCTCTATCAGGGCGGCGATTTCCGATGTCCGGGCCCGGCGAGAGCGGAGCAGTTCGTCACGTCCATTCTCGGTAATGGAAAGAAGCTGGCTGCGGCCGTCGGCCGGGTTGGGCATCTTGCTGATCAACCCAGCCGATTCCAGCTGCCCGGCAACCAGCCGCATGCTCTGATGCCTGACGTTGCGACGTTCCGCCAGTTCGGCAACACTCAGGGGGCCGGCCCGCTCCAGAAGCGATAGCGTTTCCGACTGCGAAATTGTCGGTGTATTCGCCTTCGTCTTGATGCCGCGAACGAATTTACCAAGCGTGACGCGAAGATCTTCCGCAAGCGCCAGTGCCGTGGTGTCTTTTTCCGATTCGGCGTCTGCGGCCATCACTTTCCTATCCTGCGAAACACCCGTTGGACCTCGTGTGCGCAAGCAAAACCCAGTGGAACCGCATTGGTCGGCATAAACGCCATTGAACTACTGCTGGTACAACGTGTCGTGCCGGATCGCGGTGACAACTGCGTCCCTCGCCGGGTCCTATATGCCGGAGCCGTCCAGTTCCGCCTCGTCCTTGCCCTCCCATGCTGGGGGCAGGGTGAGTGCCTCGACATTGGCTGCGGGCATCGGCATCCAGCACTTCAGCTCCGGCTCGGCATATTCGATGATTCTGCCTGGCGCGGAATCGGAGGAGCGCCAGGCCTCGCCGCCATGCTGGTCTCCCCTGGCCCAGTAGACGAGATCGACGGCGCCGGGGCCCTGTTCGGACGGGCGTATGGTCACAAGAATGCGACTGCCGTCCTTCGGTGCGGAGCGCATCTGCCGCCAGCGGCCAGGTTGATCCATTTTTGTTTCCTCCCAGACAGTTGGCCCAAGTGTCGCCGCGAGATCCCGTTCGGTCAACTCCAATGCCCCAACGCAATCCAGAACATTTGCCGCCTGTCGCTCACGTCACGAAAGGCATGATGTCGACGCCGTCACCCGGGAATACAGTCAGATGCGGATGGTCGCGGAATAGCTGCGCGGCCGCTTCGGCGGTTTCCGCTTCGACGACGAGATAGCCGCACAACGGATTCTGGGCCGCCGCCACGCCGTCCTTCGTCACGCGTGTCGTCTTGCCAACCATTCCGCCACGATCGATGATGAGCGCGGCATTGCGTTCTTCCCAGGCTTTCCATTGCGCGACGCCCACGGCATCGATCGCATCCTGCTCGGCCTTCGGCATATTGCGAAACGACGCGAGGTCCTCGGGCTTCATCGTGTAGACGGCAAGAAACCGGGGCATCGGCGTAACCTCCATCCGCTCGGTTGGCCTCCCACGCCGCCGTATCCCTGATGGCGGCCTGTTCTGCCACTACTGTCTCCGGTTTGCCTCCACCGTCACGCCCAGCACGTCCGGAGGCGTGTTCGGCGCTCCCATGGCAGCGCCCATGATCATCGGGAAGGGGACCGGGTTTTCGGGCTCGGCCGAGATCGTCAGGTTGCCGGGGTTGTCGAGATAGGTGTTGACGGCTTCCGTCACCATGTTCTGCAGCTTCGGCACATTGTACTGGGCGAGCATCATCGGCGTCATCGCCTTCAGCATCTGGGCCATGTTCTCACCCGAGACGCCCTGTTCCTTGCCGGCATAGTCGAGCGCCCGGCTGGTGATGCCGGCATCCTGGAAGCTGATCTCGGCACTGTTGAAGGTCAGTCGCTGCATCAGGCCGAGCATCGCAAGGCTCGCGGCATCCTGGGCCTCCTTGCCGGCGTTCGCTTCCATGGCCTGTGACGCCTGCTGCGCAGCACGCACGAAGTCCATGGTATAGCCGGAGAAGCTGAGGGCCATCGAGAGCTTGCCGACATTGGCGAAATCGAAGACATATTCTTCGAGATCGACCACGCCTTCCTCGGCCTGCCAGCTTCCCGACAGGCTCATGGTCCCCGAAAGCTTCGTCATCCCGAGCGACTGGAGAGCTTCACGGGACTTGGCATCCTCGACCGTCGACAGATCGGCTTCAATGCCGTCGACCTCGATCGCAAACCCGACCGCGGACTGGTCTTCGGCAACATCGGTTGCGGAACTGGACGAGGCGACCGAGAATACGGTCTTTCCGTCGACAGTGACCTTCATCGGTCCGGTAGAGGCTTCCTCATAGAGGAGGACGGAGTCCAGGCTGTCGCCCGTGGCCGTGGCGGGGACGGTCACGCCGCTCATCGATATGTCTGAGATCGTGACAGTGGTCTTGTCTTCCGTCGCGGTCACATCGGGAAAGGCCACGGTCTCGATGAAGTAGCCGCCATTGTCTTCTTCGACGCCCTCGAGGGTGATGTCACCAAGCGTGATGGCGGGGTCAGTTTCGACCGGCTTGTAGGTGGCGCCGCGCAGGGTCACCGTGGAACCACGGACGTCGATCGTCTGGGCAGCGAGCGGAGCGCCGGGCATGCCCATGGCCGCATTCAGCTTGGCCACCAGGTCTGCTCCGTCAAGCGAGAATGCAGGCCCTGCCATCATCATCAACGCGCCGCCGGCGGCCAGAGCCCGCATCGTGCCTGCATAAGACATCGTCAATCCTCCTGTAGGCATCTGCCCGTAGCGTTCCGTTTTGCCTGTTATACGAGGCAGCGAAGAAACGTCCATGGTTTTTGTTCCCCGCCGACAGTGGTGGAAGCGCCGTGTCTGTGCCGTCATCCACAGGCGCATGTCCTGTATTTCTTGCCGGGAATCGGGCTTTCCGCTAGTCAAGGCCCCATGGGACAAAATCTTACACCGCCGTCAGACGGCGAGGGCGGCGACCATATTCTTCCGGTCGACCTGAAGGCGGCACTCGAAGAGCGCTATCTCGCCTATGCACTGTCGACGATCATGCATCGCGCGCTTCCGGACGTCCGTGACGGCCTGAAGCCGGTGCATCGCCGCATCATCCATGCAATGAGCGAAATGGGCATCCGTCCCAATTCGGCCTTCAAGAAATGCGCCCGCATCGTCGGCGACGTCATCGGTAAATTCCACCCGCATGGCGACCAGTCGGTCTATGACGCACTGGTGCGCCTCGCGCAGGATTTCTCGCAGCGATACCCGGTCGTCGACGGGCAGGGCAATTTCGGCAATATTGACGGCGACAGTGCGGCCGCCTACCGGTACACCGAGGCTCGTATGACTGAGGTGGCAGCTCTCCTCCTCGAGGGGATCGACCAGGATGCCGTCGACTTCCGCCCGACCTACAACGAGGAGGACGAGGAACCCGTCGTCCTGCCGGCGGCCTTCCCGAACCTTCTCGCCAACGGCGCCTCCGGCATCGCGGTCGGCATGGCGACGTCCATCCCGCCCCACAACGCCCATGAACTCTGCGACGCAGCACTCCACCTGATCAAGCATCCCGATGCGACCGTCGAAAAGCTCGTGGAATTCGTGCCCGGCCCGGACATGCCGACTGGCGGCATCATCATCGACAGCCGCGAGTCCATCATCGAGTCCTACAAGACCGGCCGCGGCGGCTTTCGCGTGCGGGCGAAGTGGGAGACGGAGGACCTCGGTCGCGGCGGCTACCAGATCGTCGTCACCGAAATTCCATATCAGGTGCAGAAGTCGCGGCTGATCGAGAAGATCGCCGAGCTCCTCATCGCCCGCAAACTGCCGCTGCTTGAGGATGTTCGGGACGAATCCGCCGAGGATGTCCGCATCGTGCTCGTGCCGAAGAGCCGTACGGTGGACGCCACGCTGCTGATGGAATCGCTCTTCCGACTGACGGATCTGGAAAACCGCTTCCCGCTCAACATGAACGTCCTGTCCATGGGCAAGGTGCCCAAGGTCATGGCGTTGAACGAAATCCTGCTGGAATGGCTGGACCACCGCAAGACCGTCCTCATCCGGCGCTCGAAATTCCGGCTGGCAGCCATCGATCGCCGTCTCGAGATCCTCGGCGGCCTGCTGATCGCCTATCTCAACCTCGACGAGGTGATCCGCATCATCCGCGAGGAAGACGAGCCGAAGCCGGTGATGATCGCCAAATGGGATCTCACAGACATCCAGGCGGAAGCCATCCTCAACATGCGCCTGCGCAACCTGCGCAAGCTGGAGGAGTTCGAGATTCGCAAGGAATTCGATGAACTCACCCGGGAGAAGGCCGACATCGAGGGGCTGCTCGCCTCCGATGACAAGCTGTGGCGGGTGGTGGAAGTCGAGATCCAGGACGTTAAGAAGAAGTTCGCCAAGGCAACCGAGCTCGGCCGCCGCCGCACCCAGTTCGCCGAGGCTCCGGAAGCGGACATTGACGCGATCCAGCAGGCGATGATCGAGAAGGAGCCGGTGACGGTCGTTCTCTCGCAGAAGGGCTGGATCCGCGCGCTGAAGGGCCATATCGGCGACACCTCGTCGCTAACATTCAAGGAAGGCGACGCCCTGAAGCTTGCCTTCCCTGCGCAGACGACGGACAAGCTGCTGCTCGTTACCACCGGCGGCAAGGCCTACACGCTCGGAGCCGACAAGCTGCCGGGCGGCCGCGGCCATGGCGAGCCGGTCCGCATCATGGTGGACATGGAGAACGACCAGGACATCCTGACCGCCTTCGTCCACGACCCGTCGCGCAAGCTGATCCTTGCCTCGACTGCCGGCAACGGCTTCGTGGTGGCCGAAAGCGAGATGGTCGCCAATACCCGCAAGGGCAAGCAGATCATGAATGTTGGTATGCCGGACGAGGCAAAGCTCGTCGTGCCGGTCTCCGGCGATCACGTCGCGGTGGTCGGCGAGAACCGCAAGATGCTCGTCTTCCCGCTCTTGCAACTGCCGGAAATGACCCGCGGCAAGGGTGTCCGCCTGCAGCGCTACAAGGACGGCGGCATCTCCGACGTGAAGTGCTTTGCCATCGACCAGGGCCTTACCTGGGAGGATTCTGCCGGCCGCGTCTTCACGAAGACGAAGGACGAACTGGTGGAATGGCTGGGCGACCGCGCCTCTGCCGGCCGGCTGGTGCCAAAGGGCTTCCCGCGCAGCGGCAAATTCGCCGGATGATCAGGGGTAGGGGACGGTGTGATCGCGCAGAAAGCGCGTCGCACCTTCCTCGTCGATCTCACCTGCAGCGACGGCGAGGACGAAGGCGACGATTTCCGCCTGCGTCGCTTCGATCAGGTATCCGTTGATGAGCAGGAAGGTGAAGGCAGCAAGGTAGGCGGTCCGCTTATTGCCGTCTGCGAACGCGTGACCGCGCGCAAAACCGCATAAGTAAGCTGCGGCCAAGCAAAGGAGATCCTCTTCGCCGTAGTTGTTCTTGTGGAGAGGGCGTGCCAATGCCGCCTCAAGCGCGTTTTCATCTCGGATGCCCGGCAGTCCCCCATGTTCCGCCAACTGCTCGCAATGGATGATCTCGATTGCTGGCCGCGATAGCCATTTCACAGTTGTCACTTCGCCAGTTCTCGGAGGGCAACCTTATATTTTTGCATGCCCACACGGGCAGCCTTCAGTTGCTCGGCAAGGTCGGGTTGCTCCGGTACCAGGGAAATGCTGCCCCCTTCTTCCCGAATTTCGACGGTATCCCCCGCCTTCAGTCCGAGACGATCCAGCACGTCCTTGGGGATGATGATGCCCTCGGAATTGCCGATCTTACGAATTGTGGCGTTCATGGTTGAGCCCTCGTGTTTTAACGACGTTATAACATGAGGGTGATGTGCTGGCAATCAAGCGAGCAAGCCGGCCTCTTTTCCTAGGCGCATCAGCCGCATCTGCCACACCGAATGCGCTACCAGCGCCAGCACGAGGATAGCACCTCCGATAAGCGCTTGCGCTGCCGGAACTTCGGAGAATACGATCCACACCCAGACCGGCGCCAGGATCGTCTCCAGCAGGTAGAACATTCCGACCTCCGGGCCGCTGAGATAACGCGGGCCGGTCGCGAGGCACCAGAAGGCGAGGGGTATCATCACGGCGCCGTCGAAGATCACCCAGACTGGCGCGGCCACGGCGACGCCCTGCTGCGCCACGAAAGTCAGTCCGATCAACGCCGGCAGGATGGTTGTCACAAGCGGTACGAAGCCCATGTCGCGCCCGCTCTTGCGGCCAATCGTGATGGCGCCGGCGAGCAAGGCCGACGTTAAAAGCGCAAGACCGTCACCGAACAACCCGCCAGCCTCCAGTCCGCCCGCGACGATCAGAGCCACACCCGCCACCATCACGCTCATGGTCACGAGCGTGGAGAATGACGGCACCTCCTTCAGTACCAGCCAGCCCAACAGGGCAGCGAACATAGGCGTGAACGCGACGATGAAGACGACATTGGCCGTGGCGGTGTTGAAGACGGCGCCGAGGAAGGTCATCGTCGAAATCCCGTAGCACAGGCCGGCAAGCACGCCCGCCTTGCCGGGCACTAGCACCGGGCGTTTCTTCGCGAAGATGCGCAGCAGGAGCCAGATCGTCATGCCGGCTGCAAACGTCATCACGCTGCGCAGTGCGATGACCGACCACACCTCGCCCTCTCCGAGCTTGACGAGCGGGACGTCAAAGGAGAGCGCGAGCCCGCCGAGGGTGGTCAGGGCAAGGCCCTTCTGGTGATCATTCATGGGACGGGTCTTCAGATGTCGGTGGCGGGGTCGAAGCGTTCCCAGCCGCGCGGCGTCAGGTGTTCCTGCGGCTGGAAGCGCGTCTTGTAGCCCATCTTGCTCGATCCCTTCACCCAGTAGCCGAGATAGACATGCGGCAGGCCGAGCGCCTGCGTGCGGCTGATGTGATCGAGGATCATGAAGGTGCCGAGCGAGCGCCGGGCAAGATGTGTGTTGAAGAAGGAATAGACCATGGACAGGCCGTCGCTCATCGTGTCGGTCAGCGCAACTGCCAGCAGTTCACCCTTCCGCTCGCCGATACCCGCTCCCGGCTCACGCTTGCGGTACTCAATGATGCGTGTGTTTACATGCGTGTCCTCGACCATGATCGCATAGTCGAGCGCCGACATGTCCGACATGCCGCCCCTCTGGTGGCGGTCGTCGAGGTATCGCCGGAAGAGCGAAAACTGCTCGGTCGAAGGTTGCGCTGGCAGGAGCGTCGAGACCACGTCGGCGTTCGCGGCGAGCACGCGCCGCATCGTCCGCCCGGCCTGGAACTCGTCGGCGAGGATGCGAACGGAAATACAGGCCCGGCAGGTCTCGCAGGCGGGGCGATAGGCAATATTCTGGGATCGCCGGAAGCCGCCCTGGGTCAGGAGGTCGTTCATCTCCGCCGCCCGCGGCCCGACCAGGTGGGTGAACACCTTGCGCTCCATCTGGCCCGGAAGATAGGGACAGGTCGCCGGGGCTGTCAGGTAGAACTGCGGGGAAGGCGTGGTCTGAGTATTCATCGCGGCGCGATTGGTTCCGTTCTGGCTTCCAGATGATGCCGTAACAGCCATACCATGGCGCAGATTGGGAAAACGTCAACAGCGCCTGAAGCGATTGCTCCGGGCGCCGTGCGATAAGGTGTTGATGGACCCGGTCAGTCGGTGCGGACGATGACTGTCCCCAGCAGCATGTCATGGACGAGCCGCGACCGCTCGGTGAATAGGCCCGCAAGCAGGATGAGCGGCGTCAGCACCGAATTGATGATCCAGAACAGCACCGTGTGGACCATGGCGGTCAGAAAATCCATCCGACGGCCGTCGAGCCGCATCATGGCTACACCCATGGCCCGCATGCCGGGCGTTGCCTGGTTGGGCCCGCCGAGCGTCATGCCAAAATAGAGAAGCGCGACGATGACAAAGAGCGCCGGATAGAGAAAGAAGCCAAGGCCGAGCGTGATGATGCCGAGGAAGAAGACGATCACCGCGGCCGGAATGCACAGCAGCAGCACGATCGCGTAGTCGATCACGAAGGCGAAGGCCCGCCGTGACAGCACGCCGCTATAGGCGCGCCAGTCGTCGGGCGCGGTGTAGGTCGGGGTGGGGTCGAGGCTCATCGGCTTTGTCTCCGGTTAGGTGATAAAGCATATGGGAGGTCTCCGCCGCCGGTGCAAGCGCAGCTCCTCCGTCACCCCTTTGCAAGCTTCCGCGCCACCTCCAGCGAGAAATAGCTCAGGATGCCGTCGCAGCCGGCGCGCTTGAAGCAGAGCAGGGTCTCCATCATGATCCGGTCGCCGTCGATCCAGCCGTTCATCGCCGCCGCCTTGATCTGCGTGTATTCCCCCGAGACCTGGTAGGCGAAGGTAGGCAGTCCAAACGCTTCCTTGATGCGCCAGCAGATGTCGAGATAGGCGAGCCCCGGCTTCACCATCAGCATGTCGGCGCCTTCCTCGACGTCGAGTGCGGCATCGCGCAACGCCTCGGTGCCGTTTGCCGGGCTGATGTAGTAGCTGTTCTTGTCGCCCTTCAGCAGGCCGCCGGTATTGATGGCCTCGCGATAGGGACCGTAGAAGCCCGAGGCAAACTTCGTGGCATAGGACATGATGCCGACGTCCTGGTGGCCGGCGGCATCGAGCCCCCGGCGGATGGCGCCGATCCGGCCGTCCATCATGTCCGACGGCGCGATGACGTCGGCGCCCGCATCGGCCTGCATCACCGCCGCACGCACGATCTGGTCGACCGTCTCGTCGTTGACGATGACACCGTCGCGCAGGATGCCGTCATGGCCGTGGCTCGTGAACGGGTCGAGCGCCACGTCGGTGATGATGCCGATGTTCGGAACCGCCTTCTTGATCGCCGCCGTTGCCCGATTGATGAGGTTGTCCGCCGCAAGGCTCTGCGAGCCGGTTTCGTCGCGCAATTCCATCTCGATGTCTGGGAAGGTCGCGATTGCCGGGATGCCGAGGTCGGCCGCCTCCTTCACCGCCTCCACCGCCTTGTCGACGCTCATCCGGTTGACGCCCGGCATGGCGGCGATGGGATCAATGATGCCGGTCCCCGGCACGAGGAAGATCGGCCAGATCAGATCATCGACGGTCAGCCGGTTCTCCTGCACCATGCGTCGCGTCCAGTCCGCCTTGCGGTTTCGCCGCATGCGACGGTGGCCGGTGATCTCGTCCACCAGATGCGTCTTGTCGGTCATGGAGATGCCTCGCTGTCTTTTCGTGATGTCATGCCACTTACCATCCCGGAGGATGATTGCGAATGGCCAGATCGACGCGCCCCGCTTGCGTCTGGCTTCTTGCGGCTGGCGGCCGCAACGCGCGCCGGGTAATGTGGCGCCATGGAACCTGATTCACCCACAGTGCCGAAGCGGACGCTGACGCAGATCCTGTTCGTCCTGTTTCTCCGTATCGTCGCCATGACCTGCTTCTGGTTCGGCCTGCAGTATTGGGGGATGCTGGTGGGATACACGCTCGACGGTCGCGGACGATTCGACCTGCTGTCCCTCCCGTGGCAGGTGGCCGCGCCAAGCCTCGCAGTGCTGTTTCCGGTCGCCTCCCTGGGCCTCTGGCTTGCCGTCTCCTGGGGGCCGGTCCTCTACGCGCTCGCGGCGATCATCCAGTTTCTGATGTACAATCTCTGGGCGGATATCTTCGGCGCGAACGTCTTCGTCCTGCTTTTCCACGCGGTGGTAGCGCTTCTCTACCTGCTTTTCCGCATCGCTTTCTGGCTGGAAGACCGGCGCAGGGCGGAGCAGGTAACCCCCCGTTAACCCTCGTTCGAAAGCTTTCAAGCTTCCGATTTTAATGAATTTCGTACCTAACCTTTTGATTTTTATGGAGCGATTTGCGTCGCGACGGATGCTGCCTTGTCTCGGCCGCAGTCGACGAGTGCCGGGTAAGCGCTTGTTAAGTATGTGTTTTAAGTCGAATTTTATGGGCATTCGATAGTCTCACTCACAAGGCGGGAAGACAACAAACACCGCCAAGCAAAACAGTGAGGCAGACAACATGAACACGAAGCTGAAGCCGCAGGCAGCCGTCGCTGCCGAAACCCGCGAAGATGCAATCCGCTCGCTCTACCTGGAATCCCTTCACCTGGTCGAGCGTCTCCACCGCCGCCTTCTCGACGTCATCAAGGACGAGTTCGACCGCCAGGGCCGTGACGATATCAATGCAGTCCAGGCGCTGCTGCTTTTCAACATCGGCAATTCGGAACTCTCGGCCGGTGAGCTTCGCTCGCGGGGCTACTACCTCGGCTCGAACGTCTCCTACAACGTCAAGAAGCTGGTCGACCTCGGCTTCATCAACCACCAGCGCTCCCGCATCGACCGCCGGTCGGTCCGCATCAGCCTAACCGAGGACGGCCAGGAGATCGCCGAGACCGTCGCCAAGCTCTACGAGCGCCATATCGGCTCTATTGAGAAGGTCGGCGGCATCGGCGAGGGCGAGTTTGCCCAGATGAACAAGCTCCTGCAGCGCCTCGACCGCTTCTGGAACGATACCATCGCCTACCGCCTCTGATCCGCGACACTCCTCCAGTCGCCCTCAAAACCGGACGCGTCCCTGCGCGGCCGGTTTTTGCGTTGCCGGAAAACCACAGCGCTCTGCCCCCATCGTCCGTCACGACCTTGTCATCGCTGTCATCGTCCGGCGGCTCCGCCGAGACACGAATTGGCCATATTGCCGTGTGATCCGCGCTATCGGGACGCTGGGACTGGAATCACCCTTTGGTGTCGTCGCCGGCTGCGCAATTTGCGCCTTTGTTAACCATGTACCGCTAGGTCTGAACGGCAGCCGCGGGATGAGATGGGTAGGATGATGTCGAAGAAGATCGGATCGGAACAGGTTTCTCGCCGGATGCTCCTGCGCTCGGCTGCAACGTTCGGCGCAGCGGCGCTCGCCGCGCCGGCGCTCGCCCAGACGGCGATCGATAACCTGATCGCGGCGCCACGCCGCGGTACCTGGGACGACCAGTTCGATGCCAAGGGCAGCTCGCGCACGGTAGCTGCCGTCGCCACGCACAATCCGGTTCTCGGTCCTCACGCGCCTGTGAACATTCAGCAGGCGATCATGAACTACCAGATGATCGTTTCCAACGGTGGCTGGCCGGAGATCAATCCCGCGCAGACGCTGCGTCTCGGAGTGGTCGATCCGTCCGTGCAGCAGGTGCGCCAGCGCCTGATGATCTCCGGCGACCTGCCGCAGTCCGCTGGCATGTCGGCAGCGTTCGATTCCTATGTTGACGGTGCGGTGAAGCGCTTCCAGGCCCGCCATGGCCTGCCGGCCGACGGCGTGATGGGCGAATTCACGGTCAAGGCGATGAACGTCTCCGCCGCGACCCGCCTGCACCAACTCGAGACCAACCTCGTGCGCCTGCAGGCCATGTCCTCCGGGGACCTTGGTCGTCGCTATGTGATGGTCAACATCCCGGCCGCCTATGTCGAGGCTGTCGAGAACGGTCGCGTCGCGCTCCGCAACACAGCTGTTGTCGGTAAGATCGACCGGCCGACCCACGTCATCAACTCCAAGATCTACGAGGTCATCCTCAATCCGTACTGGACGGCGCCGCGCTCGATCGTCGAGAAGGACATCGTACCCCTGATGCGCAAGGATCCCACCTATCTGACGCGCAACAACATCCGCCTGTTTGACGGCAACGGCAACGAGGTGGCGCCGGAGACGGTGGACTGGCATGCCGAGAAGGCGCCGAACCTGATGTTCCGCCAGGACCCCGGCAAGATCAACGCCATGGCCTCTACGAAGATCAACTTCCACAACCCGCACAACGAATACATGCACGACACGCCCCAGCAGGGCCTGTTCAACAAGCTGATGCGTTTCGAATCCTCCGGCTGCATTCGTGCCCAGAACGTCCGCGACCTGACCACATGGCTGCTCAAGGAGACGCCGGGCTGGGACCGCCAGAACATGGAGCGGGTGATCGCGAGCCGGGTCAACACCCCGATCAAGCTGACCGAGGAAGTGCCGATCTACATCGTCTACATCAGCGCTTGGTCAGCCTCCGACGGGATCGTCCAGTTCCGCGACGACATCTATCAGATGGACGGCGCAACCGAGCTTGCGCTGCAGACCACGACCGGTGTCGAGCAATCTGCCGGCCCGATCAGTGAGGAAGACTTCCTGCCGCAGTAAGCTGCGCATCCCGAGAGACTCGAAGCCGCGGCGGATGCCGCGGTTTTTCGCGTCTTTGGAACAGCGGCGCGACACTTCAATCACGTGCGCCGTATTGCCGAAGTCGGGGCCACCCGTTAAGACGCGGGGGCACAAGCATCCCGACCCCTTGAGGAGCCCAGCCAATGTCGAATACCGACGCCTTCTTCTCCCGCCCGCTTGCCGAATCCGATCCGGAGATCTTTGGCGCGATCGAGAAGGAGCTTGGTCGCCAGCGCCACGAGATCGAGCTGATCGCCTCCGAGAACATCGTCTCCCGTGCCGTGCTCGAAGCCCAGGGCTCGATCATGACCAACAAGTATGCCGAGGGGTATCCCGGCAAGCGCTATTACGGCGGCTGCCAGTTCGTGGACATCGCCGAGGAACTGGCGATCGAGCGGGCCAAGAAGCTCTTCGGCGTCAACTTCGCCAACGTACAGCCGAATTCCGGTTCGCAGATGAACCAGGCGGTGTTCCTGGCGCTCCTGCAGCCGGGCGACACATTCATGGGTCTCGACCTCAACTCGGGCGGTCACCTGACGCATGGCTCGCCGGTCAACATGTCCGGCAAATGGTTCAACGTCGTCTCCTACGGCGTGCGCGAGGACGACCACCAACTCGACATGGATGAAGTCGCCCGCAAGGCCGAGGAGCACAAGCCGAAGCTGATCATCGCCGGCGGTACCGCCTATTCGCGCATCTGGGACTGGAAGCGTTTCCGCGAGATCGCCGATTCTGTCGGCGCCTACCTCATGGTCGACATGGCCCATATTGCCGGTCTGATCGCGGGCGGCGTGCATCCGTCGCCGTTCCCGCATTGCCATGTCGCCACCACCACGACCCATAAGTCCCTGCGCGGACCGCGTGGCGGCATGATCCTGACGAACGATGAGGATCTGGCGAAGAAGTTCAACTCCGCCGTCTTCCCCGGCCTCCAGGGCGGCCCACTGATGCACGTCATCGCCGCCAAGGCCGTCGCCTTCGGCGAGGCGCTGCAGCCGGAATTCAAGGATTACGCCGCGCAGATCGTCAGGAACGCCAAGGTGCTCTCAGAGACCCTCGTAAAGGGCGGCCTCGACATCGTCTCCGGCGGTACCGACAACCACCTGATGCTGGTGGACCTGCGCAAGAAGAACGCCACCGGCAAGCGCGCGGAGGCGGCACTTGGGCGCGGCTACATCACCTGCAACAAGAACGGCATTCCCTTCGATCCGGAAAAGCCCTTCGTCACCTCCGGCATCCGTCTGGGTACCCCGGCGGGTACGACGCGCGGCTTCAAGGAGGGCGAGTTCACCGAAATTGGCAACCTGATCGTCGAAGTCCTCGACGGCCTGAAGGCGGCCAATTCTGACGAGAGCAATGCCGCGGTCGAGGCGGCGGTGCGCGAGAAGGTCGTGGCGCTGACCGACCGCTTCCCGATGTACCCTTATATGTGAAGCTGAAGGAGCGGGAATGCGCTGCCCCTATTGCGGTTCTGAGGACACTCAGGTCAAGGATTCGCGCCCGGCGGAGGACAACACCTCCATCCGCCGGCGGCGCATCTGCCCCGATTGCGGCGGACGCTTCACTACCTTCGAGCGGGTGCAACTGCGCGAGCTGATGGTCTTGAAGAAGACCGGCCGCAAGGTGCCCTTCGACCGCGACAAGCTGGTGCGCTCCTTCCAGATCGCGCTGCGCAAGCGGCCGGTGGACGGCGATCGGATCGAGCGGGCCGTCTCCGGAATCGTCCGGCGGCTGGAAAGCTCGGGCGAGACGGAGATCTCATCCGAACAGATCGGCCTGCAGGTGCTGGAGGCATTGAAGAGCCTCGATGACGTCGCCTTCGTCCGCTACGCCTCGGTTTACCGGGATTTCTCCCATGCGGAGGATTTTGAGAAGGTGATCGAGGAGATCAACGCCAAGATCGCCCGCGATCCCGGGCTCGAGCCTTGATCCCGTGAGCGTGACGCCACAGGACCGGCGCTTTATGGCGGCTGCCCTGCGGCTGTCGCGCTGGCACACCGGGCTGACCGCCACCAATCCCTCTGTTGCCGCACTCGTCGTGAAGGACGGCGCCATCGTCGGCCGCGCCGTGACCGCGCCAGGTGGCCGGCCCCATGCGGAAACTCAGGCGCTCTCCGAAGCCGGCGAGAAGGCGAGGGGGGCGACCCTCTACGTCACGCTCGAGCCCTGCTCGCACCACGGCAAGACGCCGCCCTGTGCCGATGCCATCACCGCCGCCGGCGTCGCCCGCGTCGTCGTCTCGCTGACCGATCCCGATCCCCGCGTTTCCGGGCGCGGCCTTGCCATCCTGCGCGATGCCGGCATCACGGTGGAAAGCGGCGTCCTCGAGGAGGAGGGGCGCAGAACCCTCGCCGCCTACCTCATGCGCCAGACGAGGGGTCGGCCGCAAGTGACTCTGAAGCTTGCGGTTTCCGCGGACGGCATGATTGGCAGGAGAGGCGAGGGCCAGGTCGCCATCACCGGCCCCGCCGCCCGCGCCCAGGTGCATGTGCTGCGCGCAGAGATGGACGCCATCCTCGTCGGCATCGGCACGGCGCTCGCCGACGACCCCGAACTTACCTGCCGAACGCCAGGTCTCGAAGCCCGCTCGCCGCTCCGCATCGTACTGGATCGCCGGCAGGAATTGCCACCGACGTCGAAGCTCGTGCGATCGGCCAGCAACGTGCCGGTGCTCGTGGCGTCCATCACTGGTCCTGAGACCTCAGGGGATGAGAGCGCCCGCCGCGCCGCGCTCGCCGATGCCGGCGTTGGGCTCCTTGAAGCCGAAACGCTCTCCACGTTCCTCTCGGGGCTCGCTGCCCGCGGCATTTCCTCGCTGCTGGTCGAGGGTGGCGCCGGTGTTGCCGCGAGCTTCCTCGCAGCCGGCCTCGTCGACCGCATCCTCCTCTTCGAAGGCGCCGCCACGGTGGGCGAGGGTGGCCTTGCGTCGCCGCTCACGCGTGCCGATATGCCGGATGGCTTCCGCCTCCAGCGCGAATATGCGTTCGGGCCCGATCGGCTCTTCGACTACGAAAGGTTTTCCTGATGTTCACGGGTATCGTCACCGATGTCGGCACGGTTTCCAGCGTCACGCCGATGGATGAGGGCGTGCGGCTGAGGATCGCTACCGCATATGACCCGAGGACTATCGAGATCGGCGCCTCCATCGCCCATTCCGGCGTCTGCCTGACCGTGACGGCGCTGCCGGGCGAGGGGGAGAATGCCCGCTGGTTCGAGGTCGAGGCGTGGGAGGAGGCGCTCAGGCTCACCACCATCGCCGGCTGGAGCGAAGGCACGCGCGTCAACCTGGAGCGGGCGCTGAAGATCGGCGACGAACTCGGCGGCCACATCGTCTCCGGCCATGTTGACGGCAAGGCCGAGATCCTCTCGGTCGAGCCGGAAGGCGAGGCGGTGCGCATCCGCCTGCAGGCTCCCGAGGCACTCGCCCGTTTCGTCGCGCCGAAGGGTTCGGTTGCGCTGGACGGCACCTCGCTCACCGTCAACGCCGTCGACGGTGCCGACTTCGACGTGCTCCTCATCCGCCACACGCTCGCCGTCACCACCTGGGGCGACCGCAAGCCCGGCGATTTCGTCAACTTCGAGGTCGACACCATGGCGCGCTACGCCGCACGGCTGGCGGAATTTCCGGTAAAAGGCTGAGTCCGCCGAGCGGCCTCATCCTCAGTCCTTCGCGCTGGCGAGAAACGCCGCCCGCTGCGCCTCGTAGGCACGCCCGTAGGCAGGACGCCCCTCTCCGCGGACGACATAGGCGGCGAGGTTCGGATACTCCTCCAGAAGCCCCGCGCCCTCCAGCCGCCGCAACACGGTCACCATCAACAGGTCCGCAGCGCTGAACGCGCCGTCCAGCCAGTCCGCATCACCGAGTCGGGCGGAAAGCTGGCCAAGGCGCCGGCGGATGCGATCTTCCACCATGCCGAGGCGCTCCTGGTACCAGCGCCGGTCGCCCTCCTGGTACCCCGCCATCTCGCGCTCGACGATCACCGGCTCCATGGTGCTGAGCGCCGCAAACATCCAGCTGATCGCCCGTGCACGGGCTTCCGGATCCTTCGGCAAGAGACCCGGATGGTGCTCGGCGATATGCAGCACGATCGCTCCGGTTTCGAACAGGGCAAGCCCGTCCTCTTCATAGGTCGGGATTTGCTCGAATGGCTGGAGCGCCAGATGCGCCGGCTCCTTCATCGCCTGAAACGACAGCAGGCGAACTTCGTATGGTAACCCTACCTCTTCGAGCGCCCAGCGTACCCGCATGTCGCGGGCATGGCCCTGGCCGCGATCAGGTGAGCTTTCGAATGCCGTGATGGTGATGCTCATCCCTGCCTCCTGTGGTTTCCCTGAAGACGGCCGGCGAGGACGCATTCCGACATCCGGCGCCATCGGCGAAAGGGCAGTCCGGCCGGGGCACGTCGTCGCAACAGTCGCCGCCGCCCTTCGCAAACCCGCTGCGATCCCTTATCTAGGGCGCAACAGACAGGACCCGTTATCATGCATCCCGATCTCAATGCCAGGGCGGCCCATTCCGTCGCCATCCGTGAGCGTGCCGCCGCCGAGATGAAGGCGATAGGCGTGGACGTAGCCTTCATCTCGGCGCTCGTCGATACCTTCTACGGCCGCGTGCTCGCCCATCCCGAGCTCGGCCCGGTCTTCGATGCGCGCCTTGCCGGTCGCTGGCCGCAGCACATGGAGAAGATGAAGGCCTTCTGGTCCTCCGTCGCCTTCCGCAGCGGCGCCTATGGCGGAAAGCCGGTCCAGGCCCATATGGGCGTTGCGAACATGACGCCGGACCTCTTTCCGCAATGGCTGTCGTTGTTTGCTGCCACCCTCGATGATATTGCCCCAAGTGAGGAAGCCAAGGCTTGGTTCATGGCGACCGCCGAGCGCATCGCCAGGAGCCTGACGCTGTCGCTTTTCTACAATCCCGCACTCGACGATCCGGCCCTGCGCCGAAGCTGATCGATCCTCGGCGGCCGCCCGCGCAAGGTGGCCTTTGCTTGACTTCCATGCCCGCAGGGCCCATGTTCGAGCCATGTTGACCGAACGCCTCCATAACCGTCTCAAGCGGGTGTGCCTCATCGCAGGCACCTGACCCCCGGCTCGGTCGCGTCGCGCCCCGGCCGTGGGGCGCATAGGCGGCTTTTCCGCAAAATCCGGTTCGAAGCCTGCCCTCGGGGGCGACAGTCAATTTTCCACATCAACAGTCACCGCAGCGCAATTTTGCCTGCGTACAAGTCAGCGAGGATCCAGCGATGGCTCCCAACAAGAACACACACCGCAAGCCGGCCATCATCGTCACCCAGTCGGATCACGAGCGGCTGTCGCGTCTCGCCGAGGCGCATGCCGATCGCAATCCCGACGTCTCCGAAGAGCTTCTGGCCGAACTGGACCGCGCGCGCGTCGTGCAGGACGGCAAGATCGGCACAGATGTCGTTCGCATGGGCTCGACCTTGCGCTTCACCAGCGACCTCGGCGAGGACCGCACCGTCACGCTCGTCTTTCCGGGCGAAGCCGATATCGCGGCCGGCAAGATTTCCATACTCACCCCTATCGGTGCGGCCCTGATCGGGCTGTCGGCGGGCCAGTCGATCGACTGGACGGCGCGAGACGGCCGCGTCCACCGCCTCGCCGTCGAGACGGTTCAGGCCCCCGCCGACCATCTGGCGGCGCCTGCCGCCCCAGCGGAGCTGCGGACGGCATCATGACCCGCGTTCTGCCGCCTTGCCGCCTCTCGCTCTACGGAGGCTGCCTCATCGCAGGATAGTTGCCCCTGCACCGCGGCTCGCGCGGGCAGGGGATCTCCCGTCCATGATCAAATGTGCGCGCTCCCCCGGAGCAAAGGAGAACTGCGATATGTCCAAGGACAACATCATCCTCACCACGAAGGATTTCACCATACTGGAAGCCATGTGCGACAACCCGCGCGTCAGGCCGGACCTGCTCGTCCCGCATATCCGCCGCAAGCTCGATGCTGCGATCGTCGTCTTCCGCCAGGACCTGCCGGAAGGGGTGGCGAGCGTCAACAGCCGCGTCACCTTCCGCGTCGATGGCGGTGCGATCGATACGCGGGTTCTCTCGACCGGCCAGGTCGAGGCGCCGGTCGGCATGTTCCTGCCGATCACTACGCCGCGAGGCCTGGCATTGCTGGGTCTTTCCGAAGGCCAGGAGGCGGTTGTGGACAATACCGACGGACGCGCGGAACGGATCGTACTCGAGAAGGTGGAATATCAGCCCGAGGCGGCACGGCGAGAGCGCATGGCTGCAAAGAGCGAGCCCGCTTCTACGCAGCACAAGCCGTTGCTTCGCGTGGTGTCCGGCGGCATGAAGGACGTGCGCCGCCCCGTCCCAGTTATGTCGGACGGTTTTGACGATCCGGGCCCGTCGGCCGCTTGAGCCGCGCCAGCCTGGGATGACGCGGGCCGGGAAGGCCCGCGTTTCCATGAGAGAAGAAGGAACAGCATGTCTACCAACCTCACCCCGGCGCAAGGCACGCGCTCCACCGACTTCGCGCAGGGGCTCGTCTGGATGGGACTCAGCATGGCCTCCTTCATCGGCATGTCGGTTGGCTCCCGCGAACTGGCGGCGACCCTCTCCATCCAGCAGGTGCTCTTCTTCCGCGCACTCGTTGGCCTCTTCGTCATCCTCGCCCTCGGCCGGGCGCTGCTGCCGGAATTGCGGGGGCTGAAGATGGTCCGGCTGCATGTCCTGCGCAATGTCGTGCACTTCTTCGCCCAGTATCTCTGGACGATCGGCATCGTGCTGCTGCCGCTCGCCTCGGTCTTCGCGCTCGAATTCACCATGCCGATCTGGGTCGCCTTCTTCGCCTTCCTGTTCCTGAAGGAAAGGCTGACGACGCCGCGTATCCTCGCCACCATCGGCGGCTTCATCGGCGTTCTCGTGATTGTCCGCCCCGGCCTCGGAATGGTCGATCCCGCCGCCGGACTGGTGCTGATCGCCGCCGCCGGCTACGGACTGTCGCTGATCCTCGTGAAGCAGCTGACGCGCGAGGTATCGCCCGGCGCCATCGTCGTCTGGATGATCCTCATCCAGCTGCCGCTCGGCTTCCTCGTCTCGCTCACCGACTGGCGCCCCGTCAGCTTCGCCGACATCCCCTGGATGCTGGTCGCCGGCATAGGTGCGCTCGCCGCCCATTACTGCCAGGCTCAGGCCCTGAAGCGTCTCGACGCCTCCGTCGTCATGCCGATCGATTTCCTGCGCGTGCCCATGGCCGCCGTCGTCGGCTACTACGCCTATGCCGAAGCCATCGACCTCTGGGTCTTCCTCGGCGGCGGCATCATCTTGTTCTCGAACTACCGCGCCGTCATGGCCGAGCGCCGGGCTGCGATGGCCGGATAACGGGCTGCTTTCAGGCTGCATTCCTGGAGGGCCGGCTTTACCGGTGGTCTCAGAGTGAGGCGCGAGGAACGTCCTTTACGCCCCGCCCGTCGTCATCCTCGGCTTGATCCGAGGACATGGACGTCCGTTTCGGCTAATCTCGCGATTTCAGTCGCCTATGCGTTGAAAGACCACTCTTTCCTGGAGGGCAGCATGAGCGGACACAAGGTTTACGGCGTCAGCGTCGCGAGCGTCTATCCGCTTTACGTGGCCAAGGCAGAACGAAAGGGGCGAACCGCCGCGCAGGTCGACGAGATCATCTGCTGGCTGACCGGCCATGACCGCGACAGCCTGAAAGCCGAACTGGAGGCAGGTACCTCTTTCGAGAACTTCTTCGCCAGGGCGCCAGCCATGAACCCGTCGCGCAGCTTGATCAGGGGCGTCGTCTGCGGTGTCCGCGTCGAGGATATCGAGGAGCCGACCATGCGCGAGATACGCTATCTCGACAAGCTGGTCGATGAGCTCGCCAAGGGGAAGGCGATGGAGAAGATCCTGCGGCGCTAGCGCTCAGAGCTTCGCGGATGCCGGCGCTAAGAAGTCCCGGTCTTCATCCTCGCCCAGGCGCAGCGCGATCCGGGGAGCAGCCATGCGGGAAAAGTGCTTGCCTTCCTGCCACCGCCGTGGTTTGACCCGCGCCATCCCGATTTGCACGCCCTTTCCGCCAAGGTAGCCTGATGTCCGACACGTCCAAGCCCCATCTCCTGATCGTCGAGGCCCGTTTCTATGACGACATGTCCGACGCGCTGCTCGACGGGGCGGCCTCGGCGCTGAAGGATGCCGGCGCCACCTGGGATGTGGTCACCGTGCCCGGCGCGCTCGAGATCCCGCCGGCCGTCGCCATGGCGCTCGACGCGGCCGAAAACGATGGCACCCATTACGACGGCTTCGTCGCGCTCGGCATGGTCATTCGCGGCGAGACATACCATTTCGATATCGTGGCCAACGAATCCTCCCGCGCCCTGATGGATCTTGCCGTCTCGGAATCGCTGGCGATCGGCAACGGCATAATGACGGTCGAGAACGAGGAGCAGGCCTGGGCGCGCGTGCGCCGCTCCGACAAGGACAAGGGCGGCTTTGCCGCACGTGCGGCGCTGACGATGATCGCGCTGCGCGAAAAGCTGAATGGTTGATCCGATGACGAACGACGAAAAACCGGCGGTGAAGCCCGCCAACCAGCGGGGCGCCGCGCGCCTCGCCGCCGTGCAGGCGCTCTACCAAATGGACGTCGGCGGCGCCGGCGTGCTGGAAGTGGTCGCAGAATACGAGGCCCATCGCCTCGGCCAGGAACTCGACGGCGATACCTACCTGAAGGCAGATGCCTCCTGGTTCCGCTCGATCGTCTCCGGCGTCGTGCGCGATCAGGTGAAGATCGACCCGGTTGTGCGCTCGGCCCTGCAGAACGACTGGCCGCTGTCGCGGCTGGATTCCACGCTCCGAGCCATCCTGCGCGCCGGTACTTTTGAAATCCTCGAGCGCAAGGATGTGCCGATCCCGGTGATCGTCACCGAATACGTCGAGATCGCCCAGGCCTTCTTCGAGGGCGAGGAGCCGAAGATCGTCAATGCGGTGCTTGACCGGATCGCCAAGCAGGTTCGCGGCCCGGCGGCAAAATAGCACGACAGGAAAGGCGGCGGAGATGGAAGGCAGCGTGGAGGGACTTCAGGGACAGCTCAAGGCCGCCAAGCGCAACGTCTTCCTGCTGTCGACGGTTCAGGCGCTGCTCGGCGCCGCACCGCCGCTCACCTTCGCCCTTGGTGGCCTTGCCACCTATCAGATGCTGGGCGAGGACAAGTCGCTCGCCACAGCTCCATTGACCGGGTTCAATGTCGGCGTGGCCTTGGGCGCCGTCGCTGTCGCGATTGCCTCCCGCTTCCTCGGCCGCCAGGCGGGCTTCATGCTCGGCGCGTTGATGGGGGCCGTCGGGGCAGGGGTCGCCGCCGTCGCACTCTTCCGCAGCGATTTCTGGCTCTTTGCCATCGGCCTGATGATGATCGGCGTCTCAGGCGGCTTCACCCAGAAGATCCGTTTCGCCGCCGCCGATGTCTCGCCGAGCTTCTATAAGCCGAAGGCGATCTCCTGGATCCTCGCCGCCGGCATCGTCTCCGCCATTCTCGGGCCACAGCTGGCGATCTGGTTCAAGGACCTCTTCGAGCCCGTCGGCTTTGCCGGCGCCTTCGTGGCGCTCATCCCGCTCAGCCTCGTCGCGATCCTGATCCTTGCGGCGCTGAGGCTGCCGGAGGCGGGGGTGAGGACCGCGGAGGATGCGCCGGTACGCCCGCTCCGGGAGATCGTACTGACGCAGCGCTTCATCACCGGCATGGTCTGCGGGATCGGCTCCTATGCGCTGATGACCTTCATGATGACCGGCGCGCCGCTCGCCATGGTGATCGGCTGCGGCTTCTCCACCGAACTCGCGACGCTCGGCATCCAGTGGCACGTGCTCGCCATGTTCGCGCCGAGCTTCTTCACCGGCATGCTGATCACCCGCTTGGGCACGGAGAAGGTGGTCGCAGCCGGCCTCGTCATCCTCATGGCCTGCGCCGTCGTCGCCCATATGGGCATCGAGCTCTGGAACTTCTGGGGGGCTCTGGTGCTGCTCGGCGTCGGTTGGAACTTCGGCTTCATCGGCTCCACCGCCATCGTCGCCTCCAGCTACCGTCCGCATGAGGCCGACAAGGTCCAGGGCTTCCACGATATCATCCTCTTCGGAACCGTGGCGCTCTCCTCCTTCTCGTCGGGCAAGGTCTTCACCGCCTGGGGCTGGGAGGCGATGAACCTCGTCATCTGGCCCGTCACCATCCTCTGCCTCGCGCTCATCTTCCTTCTGATGCGCCGGACTGCCGCGACGAAAGCGGCATAAGCCTCTTGCTTTTCTAGGGCTTGACGCAACCTCATCTCCGCCGCAATCTCCCTCCCGCATGGCAACCCTTGGTTTCCTTGGGAGGGGAGGTGGTTGCCGGTTCATGCTGCGAGGGGACTCGTCGGCAAAAGGGAGAGGAAGAAGCGAATGACCGTAATTTTCGGTGTGATCCTGTGCGGCCTGCTGTCCGTCGCGTATGCCGTCTGGGCAACGCAGAGCGTGCTGGCCGCTGATCAGGGCAATGCCCGCATGCAGGAAATAGCAGGCTATATCCGGGAAGGGGCGCAGGCCTATCTCACTCGGCAATACATGACCATCGCCATCGTCGGCGCGGTCGTCACCGTGCTTACATGGCTGCTCCTCTCCGGAACGGCCGCCATCGGCTTCGTCATCGGCGCAGTGCTCTCCGGGGCGGCCGGCTTCATCGGCATGCATGTCTCCGTCCGCGCCAATGTCCGCACCGCCCAGGCTGCCTCGCAGAGCCTGTCGGCGGGCCTCGACATCGCCTTCAAGTCCGGCGCCATCACCGGAATGCTGGTCGCCGGTCTCGCGCTTCTCGGCGTATCCATCTACTACTGGATACTGGTCTCGGCGCTCGGCCATGAAAGCGGCTCGCGCGAAGTCATCGACGCGCTGGTGGCGCTCGGCTTCGGCGCCTCGCTCATCTCGATCTTCGCCCGCCTCGGCGGCGGCATCTTCACCAAGGGTGCGGATGTCGGCGGCGACTTGGTTGGCAAGGTGGAAGCCGGCATTCCCGAGGACGATCCGCGCAACCCGGCAACGATCGCCGACAACGTCGGCGACAATGTCGGCGACTGCGCCGGCATGGCCGCCGACCTCTTCGAGACCTATGCCGTCTCCGTCGTCGCCACCATGGTGCTCGCCGCGATCTTCTTCGCCGGTGCGCCGGTGCTCGGAAGCGCGATGGTCTATCCGCTCGCCATCTGCGCCGCCTGCATCGTCACGTCGATCATCGGCACATTCTTCGTCAAGCTCGGCACGAACGGGTCGATCATGGGCGCCCTCTACAAGGGCTTGATCGTCACCGGCCTGCTGTCGATCATCGGACTAGGAGCAGCGACTTCGTTCACCATCGGCTGGGGTTCGATCGGCACCGTCGCTGGCCAAGAGATTACCGGGATGAACCTCTTCATCTGCGGCATCCTCGGCTTGGTCGTCACGGCGCTGATCGTGGTGATCACAGAATACTACACCGGCACCAACAAGCGGCCGGTCAATTCCATCGCACAGGCCTCGGTCACCGGCCACGGCACCAATGTTATCCAGGGCTTGGCTGTGTCGCTGGAATCGACGGCGCTGCCGGCGATCGTCATCGTCGCCGGCATCATCTCGACCTACCAGCTTGGCGGGCTGTTCGGCACCGGCATCGCGGTCACCGCCATGCTCGGTCTTGCCGGCATGATCGTCGCGCTCGACGCCTTCGGCCCGGTCACCGACAATGCCGGTGGTATCGCGGAAATGTCCGGCCTGCCGTCAGACGTGCGCAAGTCGACGGATGCGCTTGATGCGGTAGGCAACACCACCAAGGCCGTCACCAAGGGTTACGCAATCGGCTCGGCCGGCCTCGGTGCGCTGGTGCTCTTTGCCGCCTATTCTAACGACCTTGCCTACTTCGCCGCCAATGGCGACCGTTACCCGTATTTCGCAGATATGGGCGACATCTCGTTCAGCCTGTCCAACCCCTATGTGGTGGCTGGTCTGATCTTCGGCGGTCTCATCCCCTACCTGTTCGGCGGTATCGCCATGACCGCGGTTGGCCGGGCTGCCGGCTCCATCGTCGAGGAAGTGCGCAAGCAGTTCCGCGACAATGCAGGCATCATGCAGGGAACGGTGAAGCCGGATTATGGCCGTGCCGTGGACATCCTCACGAAGGCAGCGATTCGCGAGATGATCATACCGTCGCTGCTGCCGGTGCTGGCGCCGATTGTCGTCTATTTTGGCGTGCTGCTGATTTCCGGCTCCAAGGCCTCGGCGTTTGCCGCACTCGGTGCCTCGCTCCTCGGCGTCATCGTCAACGGCCTGTTCGTGGCGATATCCATGACGTCCGGTGGCGGCGCCTGGGACAATGCCAAGAAGAGCTTCGAGGACGGCTACGTCGACAAGGATGGCACGCGCCACATGAAGGGCTCGGAGGCGCACAAGGCCTCTGTGACCGGCGACACCGTCGGCGATCCCTACAAGGATACCGCGGGTCCTGCCGTGAACCCGGCTATCAAGATTACCAACATCGTGGCGCTGCTGCTTCTGGCGGTCCTCGCCGGCTGATGTGCCGACCTTGAACAAACAAAGGGCCCGCGGATCGCTCCGCGGGCCCTTTGTTTGTGGATCCTGTGACCCCCGGGTGGTTAGCGGCCGAGATCCTGGAAAATGCTCCGCGCCGCATTCGCGTTCCCGGCCCCGCCGGCGCCGGAAAGCAGCTGCTGCAGGAATGTCAGGTCGCGGCCGCCTGTCGGCGTCGTGCGCGAGATCGTGTCGAAGACCTTGCCGTCCTGCAGCGTGTAGTTCGCCTTGTTGGCGACGACGCCGTCCTTGTCGAAGTAGATGGCGAGCACGGTCTGCTCCACGAGGCGCGGCTTCATGAATGCCACCGGCCGCTCCCGCTTCTGCGAGATGTAGTAGAAGACTTCGCTGTCGAAGGTGGCGGTCGTGGAAGGCGTGCCCATTGTCAGCAGAACCTGCTCGCGGCTCGATCCGACCGGAATGAGTGCCAGCGACTCCTGGTCGATGACATAGCCATTGTACATCGTCTGGCCGATATCCATGGACGTGCAGCCGGTGACTGCGGTCGATGCGATGATGGCCGCCATTGCGGTTCTGCTCAACAACTTCATTTCAGACCTTAACACCCGCCTTGAGAGGCTTCCCCAAACTTCGCCTTGCGGCCTTCGCCGTCGTCTGCTGGCCATATCATTGTGGCTATTCCGGGGACATGGGTCGGAACCAGGTTCCGGCCTGATGCGGAAGTGACCGCTGCGGACGACATGCGTAACGGCGTTGCAATTCGTGCATGCTTCGGTAAACCAGCTTTCGTTTCCATGCAACAGATGGAGACCAAACACGAGAGTTCTCATGATCTTCGGCCTGTTCCGCAAGAAAAAACAAAACCAGCCGATCGTCGATCGCCAGTACGCCTCCTTGACATCGACTGCACGCGATCCCTTCTTCTATACGGACCTCGGCGTGCCGGACACGGTCATGGGCCGGTTCGAGATGCTGTCGATCGCGATGATCCTGTTTTTCCGACGCACGGCAAGTTCTGCAGTGAGCGGGCAGGAACTGGCGCAGGAGATCATCGATGCCTTCTTTCAGGACCTCGATCATTCGATCCGGGAGTTGGGCATTGGCGATCCGGGGGTTCCGAAGAGGATGAAGAAGCTCGCCGGCATGTTCTACGGACGGCTGGAAAGCTACGCTGCAGCCCTGGACGCCACCGATCGAGACGCACTGGCCGCGGCACTGGCGAGAAACATCCATCCGCAGTCTGCAGAGCATCCGCCGATGGAGGACCTGGCGGGCTGGATGATCGCTGCAGAGAAGGCGCTTGTCGCCGTTTCGGAAGAAGAGATCGCCCGGGGTGGGGCAGTGCTATTGCCGCCGGGCAAGTGAGGACGTCATGACGCAAGAACACGGTCGAGGCGAAAGGCCTCCATTCTCCTATCCCGTGCGGGTCGGCCACATATCCGGCAATGCGGTGTCCGTTCACATCGAGGCTGCGCCTCGCGAACTCGCGGCATTGGCAAAGCTCTGGAACGTGCTGGACGTGAAGTCGCTGAAGGCGGATCTGCAGATCGCGCGCTGGAAGAAGGATGGCGTCCGTATCAAGGGGCGCGTCGAGGCGGCGATCGAGCAGGCCTGCGTCGTTACGCTTGAGCCGGTGGTTTCGCAGATCGACGAGACCTTCGAGCAGGTTTTCGTGCCGGAAGGGTCGAAGCTTGCCCGCCTCGTGCTCAGCGACACGACCGAGATGGTGCTTGACCCGGAGGGTCCCGACCTGCCCGAGACCTTCACCGGCGACACGATCGATGCCGGCGAAGTTGTTGCCGAAGTGGTGGCATTGGCCATCGATCCCTATCCCCGCAAGGCCAGTGTCGAGTTCAGCGCGCATATCGAAAGCGACGCATCGACGGATGAACGCAAGCCATCCCCCTTCGCCGTCCTCAAGGACTGGAAAAAGCAGGACTAGGATGGAAATCGCCTTGATTGGGTTGTAAGCACCGCCAGAACAATTATTTTGGCCTCGATTTTCGCCGGGTGGCGAGCAAAGGGATCAGCGAAGAGTGATCAGAATATCTCTTGATGTCATGGGAGGCGATTTCGGCCCCGAAGTCGTCATCGCCGGTGCAGCCAAGGCATTGGAGCGGCATCCCGACGTCACGTTCGTCCTCTTCGGGCTCAAGGAGGATTGCGAGCCCCATCTCCAGAAATACCCCAAGCTGCGCGAACGCTCGGTCTTCCACGAGTGCGAACTCGCGGTCGGCATGGACGAGAAGCCGAGCCAGGCCCTGCGCCGCGGCCGCTATGTCTCGACCATGTGGCGGGCGATCGAGGCGGTGAAGCGTGACGAGGCGGACGTTGCTGTCTCCGCCGGCAATACCGGTGCGCTGATGGCGATGGCGAAATTCTGTCTCCGGACCATGGCACATGTCGAGCGCCCGGCAATCGCCGGCATCTGGCCGACGCTTAAGGGCGAGAGCATCGTTCTGGATATCGGCGCGACGATCGGCGCGGATGCCCAGCAGTTGATGGATTTCGCGCTGATGGGCGGCGCCATGGCGCGCGCGCTTTTTGAAACGGATCGGCCGACCGTCGGTCTCCTCAATGTCGGCGTCGAGGAAGTCAAAGGTCTCGAGGAAGTCAAGGAAGCGGGCCGGCTGATCCGCGAGGCGAACCTTCCCACCATCGCCTATCACGGTTTCGTCGAGGGAGACGACATCGGCAAGGGAACGGTGGATGTCGTCGTGACCGAGGGCTTTACCGGAAATATCGCCCTGAAGACAGCCGAAGGAACGGCCCGTCAGATATCGCAGCTGCTTCGCGACGCGATGTCCCGGACGTTCCTCGCCAAGATGGGATACCTGCTGGCAAAGAGCGCATTCGACCTGCTGCGCGAGAAGATGGATCCTCGCAAGGTCAACGGCGGCGTGTTTCTGGGCCTCAACGGCATCGTCATCAAGAGCCATGGCAGCACCGACGCCGAAGGTTTCGCAGCAGCGATCGATGTCGGCTACGACATGGCCCGCAACCGGCTGACCGAGAAGATCGCCGAGGATTTGAGAATTTATCACGCCCGCCACCAGCCGCCGGCTGGTCCCGAGGCTGCCTGACGACAGGATGACAACAGCATGATCCGTTCAGTGGTTCGCGGCTATGGTGCCGCACTGCCCAAGCGCGCGGTAGCAAATCGTGAACTGGAAGGTGTCGTCGAGACATCCGATGAATGGATCGTCCAGCGGACGGGTATTCGCCAGCGCTACATCGCGGGAGAAGGGGAGACGACGGCGTCGCTGGGTGAGGCGGCTGCGCGTGCTGCTCTCGATAAGGCCGCCCTGACACCGGCCGATATCGACCTGATCATCGTCGCCACGTCGACGCCCGACAACACGTTTCCGGCAACGGCAGTCAATATCCAGAACCGTCTGGGCATGACGCACGGCTTCGCCTTCGACATGCAGGCCGTCTGCTCGGGCTTCGTCTACGCCATGGCGACGGCGGACATGTACATCCGGGGAGGCATGGCGAAGCGTGTCCTCGTGATCGGCGCCGAAACCTTCTCGCGAATTCTCGACTGGAAGGACCGCACCACCTGCGTCCTCTTCGGTGACGGCGCCGGCGCGCTGGTCCTCGAGGCGGCGGAAGGCGAGGGCACAATAGCCGACCGGGGGGTGCTGACGTCCCACCTGCGATCCGACGGCACCCACAAGGAGAAGCTCTACGTGGATGGCGGCCCTTCGACGACGGGCACGGTCGGGCATCTCCGAATGGAAGGCCGCGAGGTCTTCAAGCACGCGGTCGGCATGATCACCGACGTCATCGAGGCCGCCTTCGAGGCGACGGGGACCACTGCCGAAGACCTGGACTGGCTTGTGCCGCATCAGGCGAACCGGCGCATCATCGACGGCTCCGCGAAGAAGCTCGGAATTCCCTCCGAGAAGGTCGTGGTAACTGTCGATCTGCATGGCAACACGTCGGCCGCGTCCATACCGCTGGCGCTCTCTGTCGCGCTCGATGACGGCCGCATCAAGCAGGGCGATCTGGTCATGCTGGAAGCCATGGGCGGCGGCTTCACCTGGGGCGCCGTGCTCGTTCGTTGGTAGCCTCCGGCGGCCCTGTCTCCTTTCAGGACATTTGCCGAAGCTGCTGATTTTACAGTAGTGCTTGACCCTGCGGCCTAAGCAAAATACTCTCGCACGGCTTTCAGACGACAGTGGACTGGGCGGGGATCATGGCCGGAAAAACAGTGACACGGGCGGATCTGGCGGAATCGGTTTTCCGCAAGGTGGGTCTTTCACGAACTGAGTCCGCCGAACTGGTGGAAACCATCATCGACGAGATCTGCAACGCCATCGTCCGCGGCGAGACGGTGAAGCTCTCCTCCTTCGCTACCTTCCAGGTCCGGTCGAAGAACGAGCGGATCGGCCGCAATCCGAAGACGGGCGAGGAAGTTCCGATCTCTCCGCGCCGGGTGATGACCTTCAAGGCCTCCAATGTCCTCAAGCAGCGTATCCTGCGCGCCCATAACATGCGAAAGCTGAAGCAGAAGCCGCCGGTGCCGGCCGCCTGAGCGATTCAGCTGTTCAAATCCTCCACGCCTGCTTGAATTCCGCCCCATAGAGGGCTGAAATGTCGACGATTCGTGACTTGGTCATTCGACGACACGTCGCGGGTTCTGCGCGGGCATCATGCTCGCTTGTGGGAGATTGACGTGGACAAAAGCCCGGACGCTTTCCGCACCATCAGCGAGGTTGCCGAGGATCTCGACCTGCCACAGCATGTGCTGAGGTTCTGGGAGACGCGCTTCCCGCAGATCAAGCCGATGAAGAGAGGAGGCGGGCGTCGCTATTACCGGCCGGAAGATGTTGACCTGCTGAAGGGTATCCGCCATCTGCTCTATGATCACGGCTATACCATCAAGGGCGTCCAGAAGCTCCTGAAGACCAATGGCAACAAGTTCGTTTCCGCCATCGCCTCCGGTGATCTTGCGGCGATGGATGCGATCGTGGCCGCCAGCAACGACAAGCATGTCGAGCCCAAGGTTGGCAATGCCGAAGAGGATCAGCTTGTCGGCCGTCCGAAGGCCAAGCCGAGCGGCCGTTTCTTCGGCTTCGGAGCGGCCGGTGAGGGCGACATGCCCGAGGTTGCGATCGGCAAGGCAAGCATTGGCAAGGAAGACCGGGCGCTGTTGCAGGAGGCGCTTTTCGACCTCCTGGAATGCAAGCGCCTGCTCGACCAGGTCCGCTGAAGGTCCCAGTCCTCCGGTGCGTCTTCGCTTCCGACGCACGAAAATATGTTCGTTCACCTCTGGTTCAGGCACTTTGCCGGACCATTTCCTCTGGAAGGGACAAGAAAAGAGGTGAGGAAACATGAAAAAGCTCGCAGTCATTCTCGTTTCGCTGGTAACGGCAGTGTCCGGCATCACGCCTGCGCAGGCATTTCCCTCGGCCCCCACCGTCAAGGTTGAGGTAGCCAAGGACGTTCAGCAGGTCAGGCATCGCGGTCACCGTTACAGACACTGGCGGGGAGATCGGTACTATGGTCCCCGCTACTACGGCCACAGGCACTACCGTCACCGTCACGGCAATGCCGGTGCGATCATAGGTGGCCTTGCGGCAGGCGCCATCATCGGCGGCGCACTGGCGGCCCAGCAGCCGCGCTACTACCGCGGCGGCAATGCGCATGTGCAGTGGTGCCACGCGCGCTATCGCTCCTACAGGGCCTATGACAACACCTTCCAGCCCTACAACGGCCCGCGCCGGCAGTGCCGCTCGCCCTATTGACGACGCGGTAAAATGGCCAAGAAAGGCCTGAAAATCGGCGGCCGGGCATCCTGCCCCGCCGCCGATGTAAATCTTCGTAAACAAAGTCTTCCTAGACTGGGAACTGGTGGGGTCGATGCGCCGTTGTGGCGACTGAGACGGAGGGAAGACATGATCTGGAAGATTTTCACGGAAGTGCTGTCGGGCGATAATCAGCCGGCCACGGGGACCTATGCGGACGGCTTCTATCACGTGCTGGCCAAGAGAGATCTCGTCCACGAACGCGACCGCAATTTCCGCGAGTCCTACGGCCGCGATTATTCGATCGGCCGCAAGCTCGACACGGCTCCACAGCTCCTTGCTTGACATCGGCGTCTACTGAGCGATGAGCAGGCTGCGATTTTTCGCTTGCGCCCGTCCTGCCGAATGACTAGGGAAATCCTGCTCGAAAGAGCGTGACGGAATGTAGCGCAGCCAGGTAGCGCACTTGACTGGGGGTCAAGGGGTCGTGGGTTCGAATCCCGCCATTCCGAGATTTTCGACAGGTAGTCCGCAAGGCAATCCCTATCTCTGAACGCCAGCTCCGACTGCGAGCTGGCGTTTTTGATTCTGAGGTTCACAGCCGCGGGAGACTGTCCCATCACCCCAGAGCGCCAGAAAAAGCCGGCGGGGTTTGATCCAGATTAAGCAAATACATTCAAATAACCCTATCCTTCCCTGATCGGTCGATGCCCTTTGGCCGCGAAATTGGAGAACTGGATAGTGATAGAGACGCTGATAGACCGGATAGGCACGTCGGATCTTTTGCTCCTGGGAGGAATCTCGGTGGGCTTCCTGTTCGGCGCTTTCGCGCAGCAGAGCCGTTTCTGCCTGCGCTCGGCCGTCACCGAGTTTCGTCGCCGCGAGCCGGGTAACAAGCTTGCCGTCTGGCTATTCGCCTTCTCGGTGGCTCTTGCCGGCGTCCAGGTGGCGATCATGGCCGGATGGCTGGATGTCTCCCAATCGCGGATGATCGCCGCGACGGGCAGCATGTCGGGAGCGGCGATCGGCGGCATCCTGTTCGGGATCGGCATGATCTGCGCGCGTGGTTGCGCCACGCGGCTTCTGGTGCTGTCGGCGACCGGCAACCTGCGCGCGCTGCTGGCGGGGCTGGTCTTCGCTGTGGCGGCACAATCGGCCTATAATGGGCTGCTGGCGCCGCTGCGGGCGGAAATCTCGGGGTGGTGGTTGGTCGAGGGCGGCTCCAATCGCGAAATCCTGTCCCTGCTCGGTGGCGGCAATCGCCTCGGCCTCGTGATTGGGCTCGCCTGGCTCGGTGCGGGCCTGGCCGTGGCTCTCTACAGCAAGGTGAGCCGGAGCGTCCTGTTCGCGGCGGTCGGCGCCGGGCTCGCCATCCCGGCTGGCTGGATCTTCACCTATGCAGTCTCCCAGGCATCGTTCGACCTTGTCTCGGTGGAATCGCTTACTTTCTCCGGACCCTCGGCCGAGCTCCTGATGTTGACCGTCGCGCCTTACGACAAGGCCCTCGACTTCGGGATCGGCATCATGCCCGGCGTGTTCCTCGGCTCATTCACGGCCGCCTTCCTGACGGGCGAACTGAAGATCCAGGGTTTCGACAGCGGCCACACGATGCCGCGCTACATCATCGGTGCGGTTCTCATGGGGTTCGGCGCGATGCTCGCCGGGGGATGCGCGGTTGGTGCCGGCGTCACCGGCGGGTCGATCCTGGCCGTCACCGCATGGACGACGCTGATCGGGATGTGGATCGGCGCCATGGTCACCGACTGGGCCTTCGTCCGTTTCTGGGAAGAGCCCGAAGGATCGGTCTCCAGCATGGAACTGCGGCCGTCCTCCTGACGCCTCTCTGGCCTACGGGAACATATCTCTCCTGCCGCCTGTTGTTTCCTGTCATGGAGTGCCCATGGCGGCACGCGTCACGAGACGGATGATGAAAGGAGACCAGCGTGGAGAGGCGACAGGAGATCGGGCATCAGGACCTTCTTGAGCGGCAGGCTCAGATTGCAGAGACACTGGGGGTCTCCAGGGATTTCGACGCTGCGGCCGAAGCTGAACGCCGCATTGCCTTTCTCGCGGATTATCTAAAGCAATATGCGCTCCGCACGCTCGTATTGGGGATCAGCGGAGGCGTGGACTCCCTTGCTGCGGGCTTGCTTGCTCAACGGGCGGTCGAGCGGCTGCGAAAGGGTGGATCGGAAGCCGAGTTTATTGCTGTCCGACTCCCTTACGGGACCCAGGCGGATGAAGCGGATGCCCGGAAGTGTCTGGAGGTCATTGGCCCCGACCGCGTGGTATCGATCGACATCCGGCCGGCGACCGACGCGATGATGGAGGAGGTCATGCGCGACGCGGCTGATCTGCTGGAGGGGGAGCGGTTTCACTTCCATCTCGGCAATATCAAGGCTCGCCAGCGAATGATCGCGCAATACGCGCTCGCCGGCGCCTCGCGCGGCATCGTCATCGGCACGGATCATGCTGCCGAGGCGCTCATGGGGTTCTACACGAAGTTCGGTGATGGCGCCGCCGACATCCTGCCGCTCGCAGGCCTCAACAAGCGGCGCGTTCGCGCTGTCGCGAGGCATCTCGGCGCTCCCGACGATCTCGTTGAGAAGGTACCGACCGCCGATCTCGAATCAGATGCGCCCTTGAAGCCGGACGAGGCGGTCTATGGCGTAACCTATGAGGAGATCGATGACTTTCTTGTGGGCAAGCCGATCCCGGACGAATCGCTGCGGAAGATCCTCACCAGCCACCAGGTCTCTGCCCACAAGCGGGAACTGCCGGTGGTCCCGTGACCGCCGGCAGCAGGTAGCGGGTTCTATTTCCGCAGGCCGAAGAAGAATCCAAGGACGGCAGCAATGCCGACTGCCTTCCAGGGGCGCTCCCGGATGCGAAGCTCGACGTCATCCAGAGCATCCTGGGCGCGCGCCTTGGCGACGCGCGTCGTGCCGGATGCCAGTGTCGTCACCGTTTCCCGCAGTCGTGCAACTTCCGCCTTCAACGCATGGAGCTCGCCGGGATAAACCTGCGTGTCCGCCTCGTCCGCCTGCTCACGCGTGGCCTGCAAGGCTTCGTCCACGAGCGGGAACTCGTCGTTCAAAGCAGCGGAACGCGCCGACTGCCTGTTGCCGGATGCCTTCCTTGCAGTTCCGCCACTACCGGCAATGGCCGTGTCGGTGGCTGCGACGGGATCCGAGGCTGGGAAGGTATCCTCCAGTCCCTCGTCAAGCTCGCTCTTTCCTTCGCTCGTACGCTGCTGGGCCCGCTCCTTCTTGATCGAGCGCACTGCGGGAGATTCGTCGTCCTGTGCCATGTCTGTTCCTTCCGTTTTCCGTGAAGCAAATTCCCAAGCCCTCCCGAAGTTCCACGGTCCGCGACGGAGGAGCCTTCCGCTGCGGCGGTGGGCCCTAGGCCCATGCAGGTTGCCTTTGGCGCTTCGCCCGGGGGCGCGGAGGAGCAGGTGCAGAGTCCCGGGCCGAACTGCTATATAACTGTCACAAAACTGTAATGGGGCACCTATAGAGGGGAGCCGACGCCGAAGCGTCAATCCGAATTCTTAGGGAGAATTTCCATGAAGAAGTACCTTGGAAGCTGCGCGGTCGTCGCACTCATGCTGGCTACCACGGGCGCTGCTGCTGCACGCGATCAGATCCAGATCGCCGGCTCCTCGACCGTCCTGCCCTATGCCTCGATCGTTGCCGAAGCCTTCGGCGAAAACTTCGACCATCCGACCCCCGTCGTCGAATCCGGTGGCTCCGGCGCCGGCCGCAAGAAGCTCTGCGAAGGCGTGGGCGAGAACACCATCGACATCGCGAACTCCTCTTCGCGCATCAAGCAGTCGGACATCGACCTGTGCGCCCAGAACGGCGTGACCGAAATCCAGGAAGTCCGCATCGGCTACGACGGTATCGTCTTCGCTTCCGACATCAACGGTGCGGAATATGCCTTCACCCCGGCCGACTGGCACAATGCCCTGGCTGCCAAGGTCCTGAAGGACGGCCAGCTGGTCGATAACCCCTACAAGAACTGGAACGAGATCCGCGCCGACCTGCCGGCACAGCCGATCCTCGCCTTCATCCCGGGCACCAAGCACGGCACCCGTGAAGTCTTCGACGAAAAGGTCCTCGTCGACGGCTGCAAGGAGAACGGTGCCGAGGAAGCCCACAAGGCTGCCGGTGCTGAAGATGCGGCCAAGGCTTGTATGCAGCTCCGCACCGACGGTGTCTCCGTCGATATCGACGGCGACTACACCGAGACCCTGTCGCGCATCGATGCCAACAAGAACGGCATCGGCGTGTTCGGCCTGTCCTTCTACCAGAACAACACCGACAAGCTTCGCGTCGCGACCATGAGCGGTATCGAGCCGTCGGTCGAGACCATCGCTTCCGGCGAGTATCCGGTATCGCGTCCGCTGTTCTTCTACGTGAAGAATGCCCACCTCGATGTCATTCCCGGCCTTCAGGAATATGTCGAGTTCTTCGTATCGGACGACATGGCCGGCCCGAATGGTCCGCTGGCACAGTACGGTCTCGTCTCTGATCCGGAGCTTGCCAAGACCCAGGAAGCGGTTAAGAACCGCACCCCGATGGCTGCGCTGAACTAATCAGCGCCTTCTGGCGGCGCAATGAATGCGCCGCCAGTGCTCCTTCGATCGAGGATCTCGGCTAGATGAACGTTGGTAGCATTATCCTTGTCGTCCTCGTGCTGGCGGCAATCGGCTATGTCCTCGGCAGGCGCCGTGCGCTGGCCACATCAACGACAAGTGGTGTCCGGCTACACTCGCTTCCCGGCTACTACGGCCAGACGGTTGCTCTCTTCGTTGCCGTGCCCGCCCTTGTTGTTCTGGCTGCCTGGCTGTTCGTCCAGCCGATCGTGATCGAAAGCCGCGTCGACGGCATGATCCCCGACAGCGTGATCCCACAGGGTGGCGCGCGCAGCCTGGTCATGGCGGATGTGCGGCAGATCGCCGGTGGCCTCGACGCGGTTCTCCAGCGCAATGCGCTGAACGAGGAAGCGCTCGTCAACGGCGAGGTCGACTTTTCCAATATCCGCGCACGGCTCGCAGAGGTCGGTGTCGCAATCGGCAGCGATGCTCCACGGGAGGTGTTCGAGGCGGCCGTGAGCTATCGGCAGAGCGCCGGGTACGGCAATATCGCCATGACCCTTGTGGTGCTTGGGCTGGCTCTTGGGCTGGGAGCCTGGTCGATGTTGCGCATCCGGCCGAAGATGCGGGCGCGCAATGTCAGCGAGAACTTCGTTCTCACCCTACTGATCGGCTCTTCGATGATCGCCATCCTGACGACGGCGGGCATCGTCTTTTCGCTGGTGTTCGAGACCATCAACTTCTTCAAGATGTACCCGGCATCGGAGTTCTTCTTCTCCACCGTCTGGAACCCGCAATTCCGGGGAGGGTCAGAACTCGGCATCCTGCCGCTGCTCTGGGGAACGCTCTATATCTCGCTGGTGGCGCTCCTCGTCGCCGTGCCGATCGGGCTGATGATAGCGATCTACCTTGCCGATTACGCCGGATCGAAGCTGCGAAGCTTCGCCAAGCCGGCGATCGAGATCCTTGCCGGCATCCCGACCATCGTCTACGGCCTCTTTGCGCTTATTACGGTTGGACCGTTCCTTCGCGACTGGATTGCCCAGCCCCTGGGACTCGGAAACTCCTCGTCGTCCGTCCTGACTGCCGGCCTGGTCATGGGCGTCATGATCATCCCGTTCGTGAGCTCGCTTTCTGACGACATCATCAATGCCGTACCCCAGGCGATGCGCGACGGTTCCTACGCCCTGGGTGCGACCCAGTCGGAGACCATCAAGCAGGTGATTCTTCCCGCCGCACTTCCGGGCATCGTCGGCGCCATTCTCCTGGCCGCCAGCCGGGCGATCGGCGAGACGATGATCGTGGTGCTCGGCGCCGGTGCCGCGGCGAGGCTCGATCTCAATCCCTTCGAGGCGATGACGACCGTCACCGTCAAGATCGTCAGCCAGCTGACCGGCGACACCGAGTTTGCGAGCCCGGAAACCCTGGTCGCCTTCGCGCTCGGCCTTACCCTTTTCGTGATCACACTCGGGCTCAACGTGCTGGCCCTCTATGTCGTGCGCAAATATCGGGAGCAGTACGAATGACCGACGCTATCGCCGCGACGACCGGCCAGGTCAAACCCGCAGTCAGCGCCAGGACGCGCCGCCGCAAGGCAGCGGAGAACCGGTTTCGGCGCCTTGGCCTGCTTGCCGTCATCCTCGGGGTTCTGGCGCTCGTCGGTCTGCTGGCCTCCATCCTGACAAACGGATTGTCGTCCTTCCGGCAGACCTACATCACGATGGAGATTTACCTGGACCCGGGCATTCTCGACAAGCAGGGAAATCGCGACCCTGCCGAGATCGCCAAGGTCACCACCTTCGGCTATGCTCCGCTGATCAAGGCCTCGCTCGCAAAGGCGATGGTTGACAAGGGCTTTGACAGCACGATGGAGGCGGATGCGGCCGCCGAGCTGATCTCGAAGGAGGCGCCTGCGATCCTGCGGCGTTATGTGCTCGCGGATCCTTCCCGGATCGGCGAGACGGTCGAGTTCGACATGCTCGCATCCGGACGCATCGACGGCTACTACAAGGGCCGGGTAACGATGGCGAGCGCTGAGCTCGACCGCAACACATCCCCGGAGCAATTGCGCCTGGCCGACGAGTTGAAGCAGGCCGGGATCCTAACGACCCGCTTCAACTGGGACTTCTTCACGGCACCAGACGCGTCGGACACCCGGCCCGAGGCCGCCGGCCTTGGAGTCGCGATACTCGGCTCGGCTTACATGATGCTGATCGTCCTCGTCCTTTCACTGCCGATCGGCGTGGCGGCTTCGATCTATCTTGAAGAATTTGCGCCGAAAAACCGCTTCACCGATCTGATCGAGGTAAACATTGCCAATCTTGCGGCCGTACCCTCGATCGTCTTTGGTATTCTGGGGCTTGCCGCCTTCATCAACTTCGTCGGGCTGCCGCAGTCGGCGCCGATCGTCGGCGGGCTGGTGCTGACGCTGATGACGCTGCCGACCATCATCATCGCCACCCGGGCTGCCCTGAAGGCAGTCCCTCCGTCGATACGCGATGCAGCGCTGGGCGTCGGTGCATCCAAGATGCAGTCTGTATTCCACCACGTCCTGCCGCTGGCCATGCCCGGTATCCTCACCGGCACGATCATTGGACTTGCCCAGGCGCTCGGTGAGACGGCACCGCTGCTTTTGATCGGCATGGTCGCCTTCGTGCGCGAATATCCCGCGGCACCTCCGGAAGGATTTTTCGATCCCGCTTCGGCTCTGCCTGTCCAAGTCTACAACTGGACGCAGCGCGGCGACCCTGCTTTTGTGGAGCGCGCATCCGGTGCGATCATCGTCCTGCTGGTATTCCTGCTCGTCATGAACCTTGTCGCAGTCATACTGCGTCGCCGCTTCGAGCGCCGGTGGTAATGGAGAACAGAGCGATGAACATCCTGTCGGAAGCCGCCACTGAAGAAGCCTTGGTAAAGAAGATGAACGAGATCGACTACAAGATGATTGGCCAGGACGTCTCCGTCTACTACGGTGACAAGCGGGCGCTGTTCGACGTCAACCTCGGCGTGCGCAAGAACACCGTCACCGCCCTGATCGGACCCTCCGGCTGCGGCAAGTCGACCTTCCTGCGCTGCCTAAACCGCATGAACGACACGATCGCGAATGCCCGTGTGACCGGCAAGATCACGCTGGACGGCCAGGACATTCAGGACCCGGACATTGATGTCGTGGAACTGCGTGCGCGCGTCGGCATGGTCTTCCAAAAGCCCAACCCGTTTCCGAAGTCCATTTTCGAGAACGTTGCCTACGGTCCCCGCATCCATGGCCTCGCTCGCTCCAAGGCCGATCTCGATCAGATCGTCGAAAGCAGCCTGCAGAAGGCAGGCCTCTGGAACGAGGTGAAGGATCGCCTTCACGAGGCCGGGACGGGTCTTTCGGGCGGGCAGCAGCAGCGCCTGTGCATCGCCCGCGCAGTTGCTGTGTCGCCGGAAGTCATCCTCATGGACGAGCCCTGTTCGGCACTTGACCCGATCGCCACCGCAAGGGTGGAGGAACTGATCCACGAATTGCGGGCGAACTACTCGATCGTCATCGTTACCCATTCCATGCAGCAGGCTGCCCGCGTGTCGCAGCGCACCGCAATGTTCCATCTTGGCCACCTCGTCGAAGAGGATGACACGGACAAGATGTTCACCAACCCGAACGACCAGCGCACACAGGACTACATCATGGGTCGCTTCGGCTGATCCGCGGTGGACCGCGCGCTACCAAGACACTGAGGAACTGGATCATGCCATCATCCCACATCACGTCGGCTTTCGACGAGGAGTTGAAATACCTGGCCCGCCGGATTTCCGAGATGGGCGGCCTTGCCGAGCAGATGTGCGGCGACGCGGTTCGCGCCTTGGTCAATTCCGATACCGCACTTGCCCAGAAGGTGATTTCCGACGATGTGATCCTGGATCACGCGGAACGCGAGATCGGCGAGAAGGCCATCGTGACGATCGCCAAGCGCCAGCCCATGGCGGCCGACCTCCGCGAGGTAATCGGCTCGCTTCGCATCGCGGCTGACCTGGAGCGGGTAGGGGACCTCGGCAAGAATACTGCCAAGCGGGTGATCGCGGTCCAGGAAACGGGCATCCCGCGCAACCTTGCACGTGGCATCGAGCATCTGTCGGAACTGGCGCTGGTCCAGCTCAAGGAAGTGCTCGACGTCTATGTCACGCGCTCGGCTGAGAAGGCGGAAGCCATCCGCGAGCGCGACGAGGAAATCGACGCCATGTACACCTCGCTGTTCCGCGAGCTCCTCACCTACATGATGGAGGATCCGCGCAACATCACGAGCTGCACCCATCTGCTCTTCTGCGCCAAGAACATCGAGCGCATCGGCGACCATGCCACGAACATCGCAGAGACGATCTACTACATGGCGACCGGCTCGCAGCCGGAGGGTGAGCGGCCAAAGGATGACCGGTCCAACACGCTGAGCGCCGTCCTGAGCGACGACTAGGATCGCGGAGCCTTTTCATGCAGCCAAAGATCACCGTCGTAGAGGACGAGGAGGCCCTCAGCGTCCTTCTCCGCTACAACCTCGAGGCCGAAGGCTACGAGGTTGAAACCATCGTCAAGGGGGACGAGGCCGAACTGCGCCTCCAGGAGCGCGTTCCGGACCTCCTCATTCTTGACTGGATGCTGCCCGGCGTATCCGGGATCGAGCTTTGCCGTCGCCTGCGCCAGCGCCGCGAGACCGAGCGCCTGCCGATCATCATGCTGACGGCGCGCGGTGAGGAGAGCGAGCGGGTTCGCGGCCTGGCGACCGGCGCCGACGACTATGTGGTCAAACCGTTCTCGACGCCCGAACTGATGGCTCGCGTCAGGGCGATGCTCCGGCGTGCCAAGCCCGAGGTATTATCAACCGTGCTCCGTTGCGGCGATATCGAGCTCGACCGTGAAACCCATCGCGTTCACCGCAAGAGCCGGGAGGTGCGGTTGGGTCCGACCGAATTCCGCTTGCTGGAATTCCTGATGTCGGCACCGGGACGCGTCTACTCTCGGGCGCAGCTGCTCGATGGCGTCTGGGGCCATGACATCTATGTCGACGAGCGTACGGTGGACGTCCATGTCGGCCGGCTGCGCAAGGCCCTCAACTTCTCCAACATGCCCGACGTAATCCGCACGGTCCGCGGCGCCGGCTACTCCCTAGAGGGCTAGGCGCCCGGCATCCCGGAACGCGATCCGAAGACCTCAGAGCAGCGGCCCGCAGTGCGGCTGCTCTTCTCGTTTTGGGGGGCGCCAGCATTTCGAGGGGAGGGTGATAACCGAGGACAGGAGTGGCAGGAAAAGAGCCGCGACCGTTCCCGGCGCGGTTCTGGAGTTTTCATAAACCGAAGCCGGTCGGAAGCTCGGATTGCTCGGTCGTAAAGGCCTCCGTCACCTCTCCCTGCCGATCAGCCGGGAGCGCAATGCGTTCGAGATCCCGTCGAAGAGGAAGATGACGATGAGAATGAGCAGCACCATGTAGGCGACGTTCTCCCAGTCGGAATTGGTGCGCATCGCCTCCCACAGCTTGAGGCCGATGCCGCCGGCTCCCACCGCACCGATGATCGTCGCGGATCGGGTATTGGACTCCCAGAAGTAGAGCGCCTGGGAGGCAAAGACCGGCATGACCTGCGGCAGGACGCCGTAGCGCTGGACGGTGACCGGCGGTGCGCCTACCGAGCGGACGCCTTCGCGCTGCTTGTCGTCAATGTTCTCCAGCGCCTCGGCATAGAGCTTGCCGAGCGTTCCGGTGTCGGTGAAGAAGATGGCAGAGATGCCGGCGAGCGGCCCCGGGCCGAAGGCACGTGTGAAGAACAGCGCCCAGATCAGCATGTCGACCGAACGGAGGAAGTCGAACAGGCGCTTCGTCAGCTGGTTCGCCGGCCGGTTGCGGAAGATGTTGCGGGCGGCGATGAAGGAGAGGGGAAAGGCGACGATCATGGCGAACAACGTGCCGATGAAGGCCATGACGATGGTCTGCAGGAGCTTCGTCCAGACGTCGAGATGCTGCCAGGACGGGTTGTAGAGGATGTCGCTCCAGGCGAGCGACAGGTTGGACCTAGCCGGGTCGATCCGCTCGCCGGTAAAGATCAGCGAGACAATCTCGCCCGACGACTTGCCGAAGAAGGCGGAATTTGTATCGAAGAGGAAGTTCTCCCAGCCGAGGAAGCGCTTGCGGATGCGAACGCGGTCGTCGCTGACGTCAACCCATCCGGAGAAGCCGAAAAACGCCGTCACCCGCCCCCCAATCGATCGCTGTTCCACCCATTCCGGAAGCGGGCCCTGGACGTGGACTTCCTCTGCGTCCCGATCGAGCAGCAGCGTCACCGTTTCGCCGCCGCGCGTGAGGACGACACGGTCCGGCTGGACATCAATGGTGTGGGAGGAGCCCATGCGGACGACGGCTTCGGTCACGATCTCCTCGGTTCGTGTCTCGACAGTAGGCGCCGCCGGTGCGGCCGGCTGCTGGGCGGGTGCGGGCGCCATGAAGCTGAAGCTCGATGTGGCCTGGCCCGATTGGGAGGGAGCGGCCGCCGGCATCTCGACCCTGCGCGTTACCGTCTCGCGTTTCGCCTCGAGCCAGTCCGGATTGGGGTTCGGGCCAATCGGATCGAAGCGCGGATAGGTGATCTGCATGGATCCGTCGGAGGCGATGTCGATGTCGGGCCGGATTTCGTAGGAGACCCAGTCGGCGAGGTAGTTTCCTGCAAGGCCCCAGTTCGCGCCGCCGACCACCTTGCCGACAGCGAAGAACCACCAGGCGAAGATGAAGTAGAGAATGGCCGCCGATGCGATGATCGGGATGCGGAAGCGCTGCCAGATAGAGCGGTGCAGGAGCTCGGGATGGCGCGCCGCCAACGCGTCCATTTCGGCTGTGTTGAGAACGGTCATGGCAGCCTCGCTCAGATTGTCTGAAATGCCTGGTCGCCGACCAGCCTGCGACGCAGCCATGCGGAAAACTGGTCTACGGCGATGATGGTCAGGAGAAGGAGCAGGACGATCGCCAGGGTCTTGGCTTCATGCCCCTGGCCGATGGAAAGGCGCAGCAGCTCACCGATTCCGCCGCCACCGACCGCACCGATGATTGTGGAGGCCCGCACGTTGATCTCCAGGCGCAGCAGGAAATAGCTCATGAAGTTCGGCATGACCTGCGGGACCATCCCGAACCAGGACCGCTCCAGCCAATTGGCGCCGACGGCCTTCAGACCCTCGTCCGGCTTCATGTCGGCGTTCTCGATCACCTCGAAGAACATTTTTCCGAGGGCGCCGATCGTGTGGATGGAGACAGCGATAAGTGCCGGAACTGGCCCGAGCGAGAAAATGGCCAGAAAGAAGCCCGCAATGACGACTTCCGGGAAAGCTCGAAGCAGCTCCATCAGTCGACGAATTGGCCCTCGTATCCACGCGTTTGGCGTCATGTTCTTTGCCGCAAGGAAGGACAGCATGAAGCCGAAGATCAAGCCGATGCCTGTGGCTGCAATCGCGATGTTCAGTGTCACGAGCATCTGATGAACGTATTCCGGCAGGTAGATGCTCTCCGTCAGGTAGAGCCGGCCCTCGGGATAGTTGTACTTCAGGCTTCCGTCTTCATAAGGAGAGGGCAGGTCGAACAGGGCGCGCCAGATCTCCCAGCCGTCCCTCGGGATGAGGTCGCCGATGAAGTCGAAGAGATGTGGCAGGCGATCGAAGAACTTGCCGGCATTGGTCTCGTTGGCGAACCATAGCGAGCCGGATACGGCGAGGAGCAGCAGTGTGCCGGATGTGACGGTATAGAAACGGCGCTGCCCTGCGAGTTGCTGCCAGTGGCGCTCGACGAGAACCCCGCTGTCGCTGAGTGTCGGCTTCATGACGGAAGTCGGCATCATGCTTTCCTGACTGTTGTGGGGTAGGGAAAAGGCCGCCGAACGCAAAGTTCAGCGACCTCGGTATGATCTGCGGATCAGCCGCCGATGGTCGCCCTGCGGGCATCGATGATCGGCTTGTAGAAGTCGACGTTGACCTCTGCGAAGCCCGTGAAATCGCCGCCCTGGATGGCGGAGAAGCAGGCAGGATCGCTCTTCGGCAGAGCCAGCATGAAGTCCTTGAACTTCGCCTTCATGTCCTCGTTCATTGAGGTGCGGACGACAACCGGGCCGTTCGGGATCAGCGGCGACTTCCACAGTTCGACGAGGTCGTCCATGTTGAGGATGCCCTTGTCGACCATCTTGCGCAGGTTGCCGGACGTGTAGCCATCCTTGAAGTCGCCGACACCCGAGCCGAAGGTCGTGCCGGCATCGAAAGTGCCCTTCAGCACTTCGAGGACGAGATTTTCGTGGCCGCCGCCGAACCCCGTCTCGGCAACCACTTCCTTTACCGGCTTTCCGCCAAGGGCTTCGGGCAGGGTAACGGTGGGAATCAGGAACCCGGAGGTGGAGTCCGGATCCGCAAAACCAAGCTTCTTGCCCTGGATGTCCTCGACCTTGGTCATGCCGGAATCCTTCCGTGCGACCATGATCGAGTGATAGCCCATCGAGCCGTCGGTCTGCACCGTCGTGAGGATCGGCTCGACGGCTTCCGGGTTCTCCAGGTAGATCTTCGCGTAGCCCGAGGCCCCGAGTTCTGCGTAGTCGAGCGTGCCGCCGAGAAGGCCCTGGATCGTGCCGTCATAGTCTGCGGCGGGGAACAGCGATACCTTTTCGACACCGATGGCGGCAGGCAGCTTGTCGACCATGCACTGGAAGTTGCGCAGGCGGTCGGCCTCGTTTTCACCGCCGATGATGCCGATGCGGAATTCCTTCAGGTCCTCGGCCATGGCATGGCCGCTGAGAGCGGCGACGGCCGCGGTGGTGAGCAGAATTTTCTTCAGCATGGAATTTCTCCTGTCTTGTCCGGTCCCCCGGAGCGTCGTTGCATGAAGTGCCCTTGACGCGGGCGTTACGATCGGGCGGGTCAGGCGCTGGCGGCAGCCAGGGCACCGATGCCTTCGGATGGTCGGGCGGCGGCTGCGGCGGCTGCGGCGGCCGCAGGAATGTTGATGCTGGTGGACGTCATCGTCTCGTCGATGCCGGCACCATGCGGGTCGGAACCGTAGATTTCCTGGACAGCGTCCGCCGTCAGTTCGTGCGGAGCGCCGTCGAAGACTACGCGTCCGCCGGCCATTCCGATAATGCGCTCGCAGTAGGCGCGGGCCGTATCGAGCGTGTGGAGGTTGGTGATGACGGTGATGCCCTCGCGCTCGTTGATGTCGCGCAGCGCGTCCATGACGATCTTCGCGTTGAGCGGGTCGAGCGAGGCAATGGGTTCGTCGGCGAGGACCAGCCGTGGGGCTTGCATCAGCGCGCGGGCGATCGCGACGCGTTGTTGCTGGCCGCCGGACAGTGTGCCGGCCCGCTGCAGCGCAGTCTGTTCGATCCCAAGCCGTTCCAGGGCGGCGATTGCCATGATGCGCTCTTCGCGGGTGAAGAGGTTGAGCACACTCATGGCCGTGGAGCGGTGGTTGAGCCGTCCGAGCAGGACATTGGTCAGGACGTCGAGCCGCGGCACGAGATTGAACTGTTGGAAGATCATCGCGCAGTCGCGCTGCCAGCGGCGAAGCTCGGCTCCCCGGAGGGCAGAGATTTCCAGGTCTCCGAAGTGGATTGTACCGGATGAAGCGTCGGTGAGCCTGTTCATCATCCGCAGCAGGGTCGACTTGCCGGCACCCGAGCGGCCGATGATCCCGACCATCTGGCCCTGCGGGATGTCCAGGGTGACGGCGTCAACGGCTGTGCGGGTCCCAAATATCCGAGTAAGGTTCGTCAGTCGCATCCTGTGCCCCCTGTTCTAGCTGAGGGGTCACTAGCCGCGCTTCATGAAGTGCTCATGTCACGTTGATGTAGGTTTTGTGAAAAGGCTAAAGAGGCCGCGGCTGTCCCGGCGGGACGTCCGCGGCCTCTGGCGTTGTGAATAGGTCGAGTCGAAGTATGTGGCTCTCAGAGCTCCGGGCAGCCGCGCTCGTTGGCGAAGACCATCCGCTCGGGACCGCGACGCGTCATTCCCTGGACCGTAACCGTGCGCCGGGTGATCCTGGTCACTTCGGCACGGCGCAAGCCGGCATCGCGAGCGATGGAGAGGGCGAGGCGGGGGCTGCATTCGTCGCGGCGCCGGTCGCGATCCCGATCCCGATCGCGGTCCCGGATGACGGGCCGGACACCGTCAGGTCCGATCCGCAATTCCAGATCCTGTGCAGAGGCAATCTGCGCGGTTGTGGTGACGGCACCGAATGTCAGAGCGAGGGCAACGCCCATATTGGCAAGGGTCTTAAGCATTTGTTTCTCCGCTGGCGAGGGGCCGCCGTTGATGACGCCACCAACGCGATTGTGAACGATAGGTTCCGTGCATCTGCAAGGGTAATTGTGAGGAATGGCTATGGCAGGCGAAGGGATGCGTTCCATCCCCTTTTTCAGCGAAACCGGGGCGTCCGCGAAGCGTTCATGAGCAGTTCCTGCTCCGAAGCGAAGGGACCGAGGAGCTTCAGCAGACGTGCTTCCTCTGTCCGGTCAAGACGGTAGCGTTTCGCAAATTCGCTCACACTCCAGACCTTGCGGAGACCCTTCTGTTCGAACTGCTCCAAGTCGATCCGCTCACTCATCTCAACCCCCAGAACGCGACATTTCGCCTGTAACGCAGGACCGGGCAGGAAGTTCCGGAGGAAGATGAAGAAAAAGACGCGGCCTGCGGACTAGCGCTAGCCGTCGTTGGCGGAACTCAGGTTCTGGGGACGGATGCCCTCGTCTGTCGCGCGCTGGCGCAACCGGACCCCCGGTCCGGCGCCGGGATTGTCCTCGCCGGCCGCAAGGAAGACGACGCCCTTGGCCTCAAGGGTGAGGCGAAGTCGTTCGACGACCGCCGGGTCGACCGCCGTCGATGTCTCTGCCTCGTTGAGCGCCTCCATGGAAAGTCCGGTTGCGGCGGCCAGTTCTTCTATGGAGAGGCCGGCGATGGCGCGACCGGCGCGAATTTGTGTTCCTGTCAGCATGGCTGGAAATCTGGCGCGGTAACTGGGCAAGTCAAGCGCCCCGCAAGGGGTTGGTCGAGGGGAGGCGTCGTAGATGGCGTTGCTCGAGAGCAATGCAGCCCCAGACGATGCCGAGAAGGAGGTAGAAGTGTCGCCAGTGATCGGTGTCGATGACATTGCCGATCAGGGTATGTCCCAGGATCATAACCCAGCCAATCATCAGATAGGGCTGCCAGGGACGGTCGCGCAGGAGATACCGGAAACCAGCCGCAAGCGTCCAGCAGATGAGGGTGAAATAGGAAACGAAGCCCAGCCACCCGTGGGTCGTCAGCGACTTGAGCCAAATATTATGCTCGTCCTCTCCGAACATCCGACCAAGCTCCATCGGTCCCAGGCCCAAAGGCCGCTCCATTGCGAGGAGGAAGCCGATCTTGTGGCGCTCGAAGCGGCCGAGGCGGGCGCCGTCATATTCCTGCACGAGACGGGCGCGGTTGCTGAAAAGGTCGGAAACCCGGTCGAACTGCAGGGCGATGATGACGGCGACCGCCAGCAGGACGATCGCCGCGATGCTGAGCGCGAGGATCTTCAGCCGGAATGCTCCCGTGCGTTCCTTGAGCAGCATGAGGAAGACGAGCATGAGGCTGGAAAAGACCAGTAATCCCCAGGCTGCACGGGAGAAGGAGAGGAAGACGCCCATGACCAGCACCAGCAGTCCGGCGATGAGGAGGGGGGCCTGCACCAGTCTGCCGGTCAGGAGACGGTGCAGGAGGTAGAGGATCGGGGCGACGAGGTAGGGGCCAAAGACGTTAGGGTCTTCGAAGGCGCCCATGGCGCGATCATAACGGGTAAAAATGCCGGCGCCGGAAAAGGCATGGAAGTAACCCAGGATCCCGAGCGTGCCGGTGATAAGGGCAGCTGCTACCCAGGCCTTGAAGATGATCTGGAGCCGTTGCGGACGTTGCTCGATTACCGCGGCATAGAGGACGGTGGTGAGCGCGAGAAATGTGGAAACGGCGATATAGATCGGTCCACCGGCCATGTCCGGCATGACAAGCAGCGACAGCATTCCGCCGACGTTGAAGACGAGGAGCAGGGCGAGCGGGATTGCGACGGTTCTGGAGATGGTCAGCCCAAGCAGGAACCAGACGATGATCTGCCCGGCCATGAGCAGTTCGTAAGGCGCCGGCTCCGACATCACGAAGCCGGAGAGGAAGACACCGACGGCGATGGCGGCCGATCCTGCAAGGGCTGCAATTGCCCGCCCCGGTGCCGCGACGCGGCTATCGGCCGGTACCGCGCTCAATAGGCATTCTCCGCCTTTAGGAGCCGGATCGGCGTCAGGAAGAGGATCTTCAGGTCGAGCAGCAGCGACCAGTTCTCGATGTAGTGCAGATCATAGGAGGTCCGCATCCGGATCTTCTCGTCGCTGTCGAGTTCGCCGCGCAGGCCATTGATCTGCGCCCAGCCGGTGACGCCCGGCTTCACCCTGTGGCGGGCGAAGTAGCTCTCGACGACATCCACGTAGCGGCGCTCCCCGGTCTGTGCGTAGACCGAATGGGGCCGCGGCCCGACCAGCGACAGGTCTCCGCGCAGGACGTTGTACAACTGCGGCAGTTCGTCGATCGACGACTTTCGCAGGAAGCGCCCAACGGGCGTCACCCGCGGGTCGTCCTTGGTGACCGCCCACTTGGCCGTCGGGTCCGCCTGCTCCGTGTACATGGAGCGGAACTTGAGCACGTCGATGACCTCGTTGTTGAAGCCATGGCGCTTCTGCACGAAGAGGATAGGTCCCTTCGACGTCGCCTTCACGGCGATTGCTGCGCCGAGCATGATGGGCCAGGCGAGCGCAAGCGCAAGCAGGGCAAAGACGATGTCGAATGCCCGCTTGGCCACGGAGTCCCAGTCCCGGATGGGCTTGTCGAGTATGTCGAACATCGGCACCACACCCACATGGGAGTAGGAGCGGGGCCTGAAACGCAGCTGATTGGCATGTGCCGCCAGCCGGATGTCGACGGGCAGGACCCAGAGCTTGCGGAGGAGCTGCAGGATGCGCGCCTCGGCGGTGGCGGGCAGCGCGATGATCAGCATGTCGACATGGGCGAGCCGGGCGAACTCCACCAGTTCCGCAAAGGTGCCGAGCTTGGGATAGCCTGCAATGACGGCCGGTGAGCGTACTGATCCGCGATCGTCGAAGACGCCGCAGATACGGATGTCGTTGTCGGATTGCTGCTCGAGCGCCCGTACGAGCTGCTTGGCGGGCTCGCCGCCTCCGACGATGACGGCGCGCCGTTCCATGATGCCGTTGCGTGCCCAGTGCTGGATGCCGAACGCGATGAGTTGGCGCTCGACCAGAAGAAACAGGGTTCCCGCGGCAAGCCAGAGGAGGTAATCGCCGGCCACGAGACTCTGTCTTTCGACCAGATAAAGGCCTCCCGCGGAGGCGAGGATGCCGAGGGCGGCGGCCGCAGCCACCCGACCGCGACTGCGCCGTGCGCTTCGCAGCATCGGGATATGGTAAGTGTCGGCCAACTGGAGCAGCAGCACCGTCAATGCGGAGCCGAGTGACAGGACCGCGATCCGCCCCAGTGGAGCAGCGGCGGACAGGAGCATAGCCGCCGCCAGCAGGTTGATGGCCAAGAGAGACGCCAATTCGAGAAGTCGGATTTGGCCGATCAGAAGGGTCGGAGAGTAATTCTCGTCGCGGTACTGGCGGGCAATCTGCCGGGCGAGCGGATTGAGCACCGACGGCTGGTCGCTTTCGTCGGTTGCAGAAGTGGCATCCGTTTCGGGTTCGGCGATCCTGCGGCGCAGGGATGCGGCGTCGAAACGCTCCTTTCCGCCCAGTTCGTTCATGGCACTGGTTCTCCTGCAACGCATGCGCATGCGCGCGCGGCCCCTGGTTCCGTCATCGTCCGGACTAGCAGAAAGTTGCTAAGAAACGCTTTAGGATGTGGTGGCGGAGCGCGGAGGGGCTGCGAGTTCCCGGTAGAGGCGCAGCATCTGGCTCGCCATCGCGGATGTCGAGAAGGCGGAGCGAAAGGCCTCGGGTCTCGGCATCACCCGATCTCGCCAAGCTCCGTCGGACATGGCGTCGGCCATGATACTTGACAGATCGGCGGGGTCACCGGGCACTGCCAGCGCCTCGCTGCCGCTACCGAGGATTTCCGGTATGCCACCCACTCGCGACGCGATCACCGGCTTGCCGGCCGCCAGCGCCTCGATGACGACATACGGCATGGCTTCGGCGCGCGAGGGAACGACGACGAGATGAGCCATGGCGAAGGCCTCGCGGGCAGGCATGGCAGGCAGCATCCGCAGCCGCCGCGAAAGCCCGCGTTCGGCGATCAGGGTCATGTAGCGATCATGATCAGGACCATCCCCGACGACCAAGCCTGACAAGGGGCGTCCGATGAGGCGTTCCGTGCGTGCGAAGGCGTCGATGAAGACATCCGGCCCCTTCAGGTCGCGGAGCATGCCGATGTAGAGGAAGTCGGCTGCATCGGTCTCCGGCGCAACGGGCTCGAATTCGCAGTCCCTGACGCCGTTGAGGATTACCCGGAACGGCACGCGCGGCGCGCCGATCTTGTCCTGATACGTCCTTCGCTCGTAGTCGCAGACGAAGACAAGGGCGTCCGTGAAGTGCTCCTGCAGTCGCTCCAACCGGGTGACGATTTTTCCGGAGAGCCGGCCGGGATCGAAATGGAGGCTACCTCCATGCGGCGAGTAGAGCCGTGTCACCGGGAGCTGGTTGAGCTTCAGGGCGGAGCCGATCAGACGGGCCATTGCGCCGCCCTTGGCTCCGTGGCCGTGCAGGATGTCGGGCTGCAGGCTCCGGATGTGCCGGTAGGCGCGATAGAGCGCCGGAATGTCGGAGGGCGATATCGCCCGGCGCATGGGGATGCGGGTCAGGCCAAGCGCGAGATGCGGCTTGACCGCATCGAACATGCGCTCCTCATGGGCGCCGCCCGTCGAGCTGTCGCAGAGAATACCCACCGCATGCCCCGCAGCGTGGTGCTCCTCCACGAGATCGCGAACATGGCGGAAGATGCCGCCGACCGGAGACCGGAAGCAGTGCAGAATCCGCAATGACCGCGATTGTTCCATGCCGGCTCAGAAGAGCCGCTCGCGGACGTGGATTGTGTCACCGGCGAGCACCGGGCTCGACACCTCGGTTCGACCGGTAAATACGCGTCCGTTGATCTTGCGCGTCACGTCCACGTCCCGCTGGTTTCCGCGCGGGGTGAAGCCGCCAGCAATGGCGATGGCATTCTGCGCCGTCATGCCCGGCACGTAGGAATACTGGCCGGGACGGCCGACTTCGCCCATCACGAATACGGGGCGATAGCGATCCACTTCGATCGTGACGTCCGGGTCGCGCAGGTAGCCCTGTTTCAGCCGAGCCGCGATGGCTCCCTCAAGGGCCGGAAGCGTCTCGCCGCGCGCCGCGACCTGGCCGATCAGCGGGAAGGCGATGTAGCCGGCCTGGTCGACGGTGTAGGTGTTGGAGAGGCCGGGCTGTTCGAAGACGGTGATCCGTAGCCGGTCGCCACTGTCGAGGCGGTAGGGCTGCACCGCTGCCTGGTCGAACGACTTCGGCGCAGGCTGGGAAGTAGAGCAGGCCGCAAGCGCCGTGGCAATCGAGGCCAGGGCGAGTGTCGTAAGGCTTTTTCGACTGGCGAATGACATTCGCGGCATGCTCCGGCTGTGCAGATGGATGCCCTTTTATCGGTCGAACATGGTTAACGCCCGGTAAAGGCAGATGTGGTTGCCCTTGTCCCGCCGTCCATTAACCCTCGCGTTACCATGGTGGTTTACCATTACGCCCGTTGATGAGGTTGGAGCTTCGATATGTCCGGCGTGATGGGCAACGATCAGGATGCAGATATCGACCTGGGACGGCTCTTCTCTGCCGTGTGGCAGCGCAGGGGCCGGTTGCTTGCCGCCACGGCACTGGCGGCAGGACTCGCATTCGTTGCAACGACGATCATGGCGCCGAGCTTCCGCGGCGAGGCGCGGATCCTGATCGAATCCCGATCTCCGAACCTCAGCGCCGGCCAGGCGCCCGCGTCCGGCAATGACCCGGTCCTCGATACACTCAACATCACGAGCCAGGCGGAGGTCCTGCAGTCGAGCGACCTGATCAAGCAGGTTGCGCGGGATCTGCGCCTGCACGAGATCGCCGAATTCGATCCGGATGGACACTCGCTGTTCCCCGGTCCTTTCGTCCTGCTCGGGCTGGCGCTGGACCCCTTATCGGTCGCTCCCGAGGAACGCGTCGTCCGCGAGTTCCGGGAGAAGCTGAAGGTCTATCCGATCGAGAACTCGCGCATCATCGCGATCGAGTTCTCATCGCATGATCCGAAACTGGCCGCAGCCATTCCCAACAAGATGGCGCAAGTCTACCTGGCGCTCGAAAGCGGTGCCAAGCTGGACACGCAGTCCGACACAGCCAAATGGCTCGAGCCGGAAATCGCGGCGCTGACGGAGAAGGTACGCGAAGCCGAGCGCAAGGTCGCCGACTACCGATCCGAAGCCGGCCTGTTCCAGACTGCCCAGAGCGGCAGTTTCGCGGCTCAGCAACTCAATGACATTTCGAACGAACTCGCGCGGGTGCGGGGAGAGCGGGCCAACGCCGAGGCACGGGCGCAGAACGTGCGTGCGGCGCTGGAGGCCGGTCGTGCTTCGGACACGCTGACGGATGTCGTGGGATCCCAGGTGATCCAGCGATTGAAGGAGACCGAAGCGAACCTCCAGGCACAGATATCCGATCAGTCGACCGTGCTGCTGGAAAACCACCCCCGTCTCAAGGGGCTGCGGGCGCAGCTTCAGGGAATCCGCCGACAGATCGAGGCGGAGACGCAGAAGATCCTGGCCAGCCTGGATAACGAGGCAGAGGTGTCCCGCTTGCGTGAGACACAGCTTATCCAGCAGCTGAACACCATCAAGGCAGACTCTGCCCGCACCGGCGAGGACGAGGTGGGGCTTCGCGCGTTGGAACGGGAGGCGGCGGCGCAGCGGCAACTACTGGAGACCTACCTTGCCCGCTACCGCGAGGCCGCGTCGCGGCAGGAACCCGGCGCGGCGCCCGCCGATGCGCGCATCGTTTCCACCGCCATCGAACCTCAGGAGCCCTACTTCCCCAAGGTCGTGCCGATCGTGATCGTCGTATCATTCGCGACGCTCGTGCTGGGCGCCATCGCCGTCATGCTCGGCGAACTGTTCTCGGGCAGGGCGCTGAAGCCCTCGCAGGCTTCTGCGGGCATCGAACCAGAGATGCGGGACGAGGGTGACGAACATCTCGTCCATCGGATGCAGGCGGATGCCGCCGCGGAGTTCGACCAAATCCATGCGAGGTTGCAGGACGAGCAGCCTACGCCGGCAGAAGAGCCGACCGAAGTCGATCCAGCCGTGCCTGGGCCGGATGCTGAGGATGCGGACGAAGTCTTCAATATCGAGACGGTGGCGAACTACCTGACCCGCTACGACGTCTCGGTAGCACTTGCCGTGTCACCGCAAGGCGACAAAGGGTCCACCGCCACGGTGATGCTGGCACGGGACATTTCCGATCGTGGCAAGACCGTGGTGCTGATCGACATGACGGGCTCGGCTTGCCCGAGCCGGCTGATGGGAGCCGGAACATTGCCCGGGGTCACTGACCTATTGTGCGGGGAAGCAGCGTTCGGCGAGGCCATTCATGGCGACCGCCTTTCTGACGCACATATCGTGCCACAGGGCAATGCCGATGCCGTGGCTGCCATGCGCGGCATCGACCGCCTGTCGATGATCATCGACGCGCTTGCCGATGCCTATGACCATGTGCTGGTCGAATGCGGGGCAGCCGATGTCGAGGGGGTCTCGCGCCTCAGCCGTGGGCGCGACGCCGAGATCATCTTCTCCATCGCCGATGCCCACAGTGAAGGCTTTTCCGCAACGCTGGACGGCTACCGGAATGCCGGTTTCGACAATCTCCTCGTCATGGCGTCCGATGCTACCGTCCCAAGTGGACGTCGGGCGGCGTGAAGTAGAGCGGTCCTATCGAACCAGCCGGGAGCGCAGGCGTTGCGCCCACGAGTAGAGGACGGCATTCCTCTTGATCGCCCTTTTCAGGCCGCCGATGGCTGCAAGGGTTGGCCGCATCAGGTGACCCTTCCATGACAGCGGCAGGAGAACATCGTACAGGATCGTGTCCTGCGTGCACCAACTGCGCTTGTATGGCTGGTCTCCCAGGCCGAAGTCGAACACTGCCGCACCTTCCCCGCAGGCCTGCTCAATCATCAGCCAGAAGAGAAGCTCACCCGGACTTGCGTCCGGGCAAAGCTTGTCGTCGATTGAACCGAACTGGCAAAGGACGTGGTCTCCCTTGCGGGACAATCCGCTGATGGCGACGATGCTACGCTCCTCGTCTGCCAGCCGCAGTGCGTGCAGTTTTAGGGGATAGTCGCGGGCTCCGACGGACCTGTCGATCAGCTCATGGAAGAAGCGACGGACCTGTGGCGGACGAAAGACGTCAGGCAGGCCGGCGGCCGCCAGCCGTTCCGACTTCTGATCGAAGAAGAGATCGAGCAGGGCGTGCTGTTCACTCGCCTCGTCGGGGCAGTAGTGCTGGAAACCGCCGAGGGCTTCGAGCCGCCGGCACTGTTGCCTGTACCGTTTGCGTCGGGTTTTCGCGTTCAACTGCGCGATCGTTTCGTCCATGCTTGCCTTGAGGGGGAGCTGGAAGGAACGGTCTGGGTGTTCGGATGTCATCCAAGCGTGAAACGGACTTTTTGCCCCCGCAAGTGAAAGGGGCATGGTATCGAGAACGAGGAGATCGGCCTGCGGCGCCAGAGCCTTGCGCAGAGCCTCGACCAGCCGGCTCGAAGCCTTGGGATCGAGCGGCAGGAAATCTGCGCTGGTCAGGCTGCTGTTGACATTGTTGAACCTCTCGCCCGGAAACCGACCAATGCGCAGTCCGTAGTCGGTTGTCAGTTCGAGCGGCAGCAGCATGACAGTTCGCCCTTCGGCGCGACCACGAACAATCAGCGGCGTCCGCTGCTCCGCCTGCCACCACGTACAACACCAGTCGAACCCCTGGTGGAGTGAATTATGCGGCAGACGTGCAAGCTCCCGCCATTCGGCTTCCACCAGTTCCGGTGCATCCAGGATATCGAATGCCATTGAACACACGTCGAATGGCGCAGGCGACCAATCGACCGGCGGCTTCTGAACATGGCCCTGGAGGTCCTGACGCAACATTTCGCCACTCGGTTATGACGGATGCGATGATAGTCAGCCTTACTTTCAGCGGAGTATACAAAGCCTTCCAGCCTGGGAAACTTACGGAGCTTGGTTAACTCCCACCAAATGAGCGCTCAATCGTTCTTCCTGACCCGGCCTGCCATCCATTTGATGATGAGCATCGCCGGCAGGATCCACAACAGGCCGGAAAACAGGAAGTAGAGCAGGTGGACCCACCAGGGGTAGTTGGCGAGCGTCAAGGTAGCGATCGTTGTCGCAACGAGGGCATAGATGATCACCAGGAAGATGATCAGGATCGTTCCGATGAAACTCCGCAGCCTTGGCGGCATGATCTTCTCCTGAGGTCGGCGCATGGCACGCCCGCGACGGCATGCCGCAAAGCGCCGGGGCTTGTTTTGCATGGGTGCATGGGGCAAATCAACGGCTTTGATCGAGGCATTTCGACTGCCTTGCCATTCCCTGGAGCGATGATGTCAGCGGCCGACGTAACAGCAGTGGAAATCCATGGACGCACGCAGAAGCGCGACCGCGACCGCAAGATGGTGCGCATCTGGCTCGGCGTCGTGATCTTCACGCTGCTCTGTCTCGTCATCGTCGGCGGCGCGACGCGGCTGACTGGTTCCGGCCTCTCGATTACCGAATGGAAGCCGATCCATGGGGTGGTCCCGCCGCTATCTGTTGAGGAGTGGCAGGAGGAATTCGAACTCTACAAGCGCATTCCGCAATACCAGAAAATCAACAAGGGGATGTCGCTCGAAGAGTTCAAGACGATATTCTGGTGGGAATGGGCGCACCGGTTCCTTGCGCGCGGGATCGGCCTGATCTTCGCCCTGCCGCTTGCCTTCTTCTGGCTGACGGGGCGGATTGAGCCTCGTATTCGTCGGCCGCTGGTGGGGCTTCTGGCGCTTGGGGGCTTCCAGGGCTTCATCGGCTGGTGGATGGTGTCGTCGGGACTGAGCAAGCTCACAAGCGTTTCGCAGTACCGGCTGGCGGTCCATCTTACCATCGCCTGCCTGATCTTCGCCGCCTGCGTCTGGATCATGAGAGGACTGGCGCCCCACAGCGACGTTCGCGCGCCCGCTGGGCGCGGCAGGGCCGGAGCCATAGCGGTTGCCGTGCTCTGCATCATCCAGATCTATCTCGGCGCTCTGGTGGCTGGACTGGATGCCGGACTTACCTACAACACCTGGCCTCTGATGGATGGCGCTCTCGTCCCGGGCGGGCTGTTCATCCAGGAGCCCTGGTGGATCAATCTGTTCGAAAATCCCAAGACCGTGCAGTTCGTCCATCGTGTGGGCGCCTACACGCTGCTTCTGGTCGCTGTCTGGCACATGGTGACGATGCTGGCGGATGCGCCCCGATCGACCCACGCGCGTCGTTCCGTGGTACTACTCGGCCTGATCCTGCTCCAGGCGGGTGTCGGCATCATGACCCTGCTGACGCAGGTCCACCTCCATACGGCGCTGCTGCACCAGGGCATGGCGTTCATCGTGCTTGGCTTTGCGGTCGCCCACTGGCGGGGCTTCCTTGGAGAGTATCCGCGCGAGGTGAGGGTGGAAGTGCGGAACTGAAGCTAAAAAGGCCGCGGAAGCGGCCTTTTTCGAATTCCGTTCCGCAGGCGTCACGCGGAGAGCATGATGTCCATGTTCTGGACCGCCGCGCCCGAGGCGCCCTTGCCGAGGTTGTCCAGCACGGCCACAAGGTTGACGTGATCGCCACCGGTGCTGCCGAACACGAAGAGCTTCATCGTATCCTGGCCGGCCAGTTCCTCGGCGTCGATGCGGGAGATCGACTTCATCTCCTCCAGCCCCACCACCTCGACAACGTCCTGGCCGGAATAGTGGGCGACCAGAGCCTTGTGGACGCTCTCCCGCGTGAAGCCGTTCTTGAGATCCTCCAGGAAGAGGGGGACCTGGACGATCATTCCCTGCGGGAAACGTCCGACGGATGGCGAGAACACAGGTGCCCGGTCGAGCATGCCGTGCACAGTCATTTCCGGCACATGCTTGTGCTTCAGGTTGAGGCCGTAGAGGAAGTGGTTAGCGGTGATGGCATCCTCGCGGCTTGCATCCTCCATCTGGGCGATCATCTGCTTGCCGCCGCCGGTATAACCGGACACCGCATTGACAGTGACCGGGTAGCCGTCGGGGATGATGCCGGAGGCCCGCAGCGGCCGGATCAACCCGATAGCGCCGGTAGGGTAGCAGCCCGGATTGGCGACGAAGCGTGCATCGCGGATCTTCGCCGCCTGAGCCTTGTCCATTTCGGCGAAACCATAGGCCCAGGCGGGATCCACCCGATAGGCGGTCGAGGTGTCGATCACCCGCACATGATTGTTGCCGGAGAGCATGCCGATCGCTTCGCGCGAAGCATCATCGGGCAGGCAGAGGATAGCGATGTCGGCGCTGTTCAGCAGGTCCTCGCGCATCGCCGCATTGCGCCGCTCAGCCTCCGGAATCGATAGAAGCTCCACGTCGCGGCGGGCTGCCAGGCGCGTGCGGATCTGCAGGCCTGTTGTGCCATGTTCGCCGTCGATGAAGATCTTCGCCATCTTGTCAGTCCTGTCTGTTCAGTCGCCCTGCGGCCAAATACTGTGCGCGCTTCCGCCGGCTGTTTCAACGCCCTTCGGCAAGCCGCTCGGCCCGAAGCCCGAGCATATACATGGCGACCGTTGCCCCAGCAATGGCGGTGACATCGGCGTGGTCATAGGCGGGTGCGACTTCCACGACGTCGGCTCCGCGGAGATCGAGCCCCTGCAACCTGCGCAGCACCGACAGCACCTTCGCGCTTGACGGCCCGCCTGCGACCGGCGTCCCGGTCCCGGGAGCGAAAGCCGGATCGAGGCAGTCGATATCAAAGGTGAGATAGGCCGGGGCGGCCTGGGTATGCCCCAGGATGGTCTCGGCGATCTCGCCTGCCGTCATGTCTTCCACCTCATGACCGTAGACGATGCGGATACCGCAATCTTCCGGCGCATGGGTGCGTATGCCGATCTGGATCGAGCGGCTGGTATCGATCAGGCCTTCCCGGGCGGCTCGGGCGACGAAGGAGCCGTGGTCTATACGGCGGTTGTCGTCGAACCAGGTGTCCTGGTGGGCGTCGAACTGGACGAGTGCCAGCGGCCCATGCCGCGCGACATGCGCCTTCAGGAGCGGCCAGGTGATGTAGTGGTCGCCCCCGAGCGTCAGCAGGAAGGCGCCGCCGGCAATCAGGCGCGCAGCCTCGCGCTCGATGGTCGCGGGTGTGTCCTGATGGTTGCCGTAGTCGAGCAGGCAATCCCCATAATCCACCACCGCCATCTCTGCGAAGAGGTCGCGGTCGAAAGGATACTGCGGGTCGTTGTCGAAGATCGCGGAGGCGCGCCGGATCGCCTGCGGTCCGAAGCGGGCGCCGGGTCGGTTTGATGTGGCGGCGTCGAAGGGGATGCCCCAAACGACCACATCTGGGCCGCTCGTATCCTTGCTGAACCGCCGGCGCATGAAGGAGAGGGCGCCGGCATAGGTCGGATCGGTCGCGGCGGACGTCGGGCCCGTGGCGGTGAAGGCGTGGTCGATGGTCTTTCCGGGCATGACGCGCGAACCTGTTTGAGCGAGTTGGAGCGGGATCTTGAACGACAGATGCCAAAAGAAAAGGCGGAGCCGAAGCCCCGCCTTGTCTGTATTCCAAAATCCGGCTGCGATTAACGCTTGGAGAACTGGAACGAACGACGGGCCTTGGCCTTGCCGTACTTCTTGCGCTCGACGACGCGGCTGTCGCGGGTCAGGAAGCCACCCTTCTTGAGGACCGAGCGAAGGCCCGGCTCAAAGTAGGTCAGCGCCTTGGAGACACCGTGACGGACTGCGCCGGCCTGGCCGGAAAGCCCACCGCCGGCAACCGTTGCGATGATGTCGAACTGGCCCGTGCGGGCAGCAGCAACGAGCGGCTGCTGCAGGATCATCTGCAGGACCGGACGCGCGAAGTAAGCGGAGTAGTCCTTGCCGTTGATGACGATCTTGCCGGAGCCAGCCTTCACCCAGACGCGGGCGACCGCGTTCTTGCGCTTGCCGGTCGCATAGGAGCGGCCCTGCGCGTCGACCTTGCGGACGTGAACCGGAGCCTGGCTTTCGGCCGCCGGAGCGAGATCCTTCAGAGAGGAGAGATCGGCCATTATCAGGCGCTCCTTACGTTCTTCTTGTTCAGCGATGCCACGTCGAGAGCGACAGGCTGCTGTGCTTCGTGGGGATGGTTGGAACCGGCATAGACGCGCAGGTTCTTCATCTGGCGACGGCCGAGCGGGCCGCGCGGGACCATGCGCTCGACAGCCTTCTCGACGACGCGCTCCGGGAAGCGGCCTTCGATAATGGCGCGTGCAGTGCGCTCCTTGATGCCGCCGGGATAGCCGGTGTGCCAGTAGTACTTCTTGTCGGTGTACTTCTTGCCGGTCAGGACGACCTTCTCGGCATTGATGATGATGACGTTGTCGCCGTCGTCAACATGGGGGGTGTACGTGGCCTTGTGCTTGCCGCGCAGGCGGTTGGCGACGATGGTGGCGAGGCGACCGACGACGAGCCCTTCGGCGTCGATGATCACCCACTTCTTCTCCACCTCTGCAGGCTTCTGAACGAAAGTAGACATTGTGTATCTTTCCGCTGGATCCCCATGCTCGAAAGCGGGGACGTTTCTTGTTGCTTGAATTCGGCGGCGAGGCGCCAAAAAGAATGCCGACCGGTGAGGGTCAGCAATCTGCAGTGCTTATACCGGTGGCCGTTTTTACCGTCAAGAATGCATGGTCGGACAGCGCAAAAAATTAAGAAGAAAAATCAAGCTGTTATCTATGTGGTTTTTGGATACCACAATCTATCGAGGCGGGATGGAGTAGGTGGCGGTCGCCTGGCAGACCGGCTCTTCCGCTTTTCCTTGCGTCACTACGGTATCGATGACCGCCAGCCGCTTACCGAGCTTTAGCACGCGGCAGTCGCAAAAGAGCGGGGCCAGCTTCGGCTTGCGCAGGAAGTTGATGTTGAGGCTGGTGGTGACCGCGAGGGCCACAGGACCCACATGTGCAAGGATTGCCGCGTAGGCGGCAACATCCGCCAGCATGAACATGGCGGGCCCGGAAATTGTCGCGCCCGGTCGCAGATGACGGTCCGCCGGATCGAAGCGCATGGTCAGGCCCGCGGGACGGACGTCCGTGATCTCGAGCACGCGGCCATCCATGTGAATCTGTGGAAACTCCCGGTCCAGAAAATCGTGAATCTCGTCCAATGTCATGACCGGCTGCATGCATTACCCCGCCTGTTCGTGGTTCAAGGCACTTCTAGCAGTGATTGCCGAACTGGCCAGCCTCTCGTTTCGAACATAGGCGATTTCCGTGGAGGGGATGTATCGGGCGATATCGACCCTAAATCTAGATCGAGATGAACGAGCCCTGGAGGAACCGATGAACCACGACAATTATGATCCGGCCTACATCACCGATATCCTCAAGACGACGAAGACGGTCGCGCTGCTCGGCGCGTCACCCAACCCCGACCGGCCGAGCAACAGCGTCATGCGGTTCCTGCTGTCGAAGGGCTACCGCGTGTTTCCCGTCAATCCCGGGCAGGCCGGCAAGGAGATCCACGGGCAGAAGGTCTATGGCAAGCTTGCCGACATTCCGGAACCCGTCGATATGGTGGATGTCTTCCGCGCCGCCGAATACCTGGACGGCGTCGTCGAGGAGGCGCTCGCCCTGCCGCAGAAGCCCAGTGTGATCTGGGGGCAGTTGAGCGTGCGGGACGATGCCGCCGCAGCCAAGGCGGAGGCCGCCGGCGTGAAGGTCGTCATGGATCGATGCCCGGCGATCGAGTATCCGCGGCTGGTGGGCTGACGCCTCAAGCGATCAGCAGCTCTGGTTCCGCGCGCATGCCGTTCAGGTGTTCGGCGTTACCGCAATAGTGGACATATTCCTGATCGGCAGCGTGACGAGCCAGGTCCCTTCGGCAGCGGTCCTTGGACGTGCAGGCGGAACAGGTGATCTGCATGTCGCGGAACTGGAAGGCATGCGCATGGGCTGCCTCGTCGGGGTCGATGTTGAGCGCCGTCATCAGTGCGATCATCTCATCGGCCGCGTGTGGTCCCGCCTTTGCCAGTTGCAGCAACTGGTCTGGCGTCACGCAGCAATCGCGGGCGATTTCTCGCAGGGCCTGGTCATCCAGGCTGCCGATGACGTCTCCCTCGACTGTGGCCTCCCAAGCCTTTGCGCACCAGTTCAGCAGGCGCGAGGCAAGCGTCCCGGATGAATGTGCTACCGTTTGCATGACTGACTCCTCTCTTCTTTTTTCAAGGCTAGCGCCAAGGGATGGAATTTCCTTGATCGGGATCAACCAAAACGCTTTGTTGTGGCCCGATGAATTCCGCAGGAGGAGGACGACATGACCAAGCAAAATCCCGGCTTCGCAACGCTGGCCGTTCACGCGGGCGCCCAGCCCGACCCGACCACCGGGGCCAGGGCGACGCCCATCTACCAGACGACCTCCTTCGTCTTTAATGATGCGGATCATGCGGCGGCTCTCTTCGGTCTGCAGCAGTTCGGCAATATCTACACCCGCATCATGAATCCGACGCAGGCGGTCCTGGAGGAGCGTGTTGCGGCACTGGAAGGCGGTACGGCCGCACTGGCCGTGGCGTCCGGACACGCAGCGCAGATGCTCGTCTTCCACACGATCATGAAGCCCGGCGACAACTTCATCGCTGCCCGCAAGCTCTATGGCGGCTCGATCAACCAGTTCGGCCATGCATTCAAGAATTTTGGATGGGAGGTGCGCTGGGCCGATCCTGCTGATCCGGAGAGCTTTGCGAGCCTGGTCGACGAGCGCACCAAGGGCGTCTTCATCGAAAGCCTCGCCAATCCGGGCGGTACCTTCGTCGATATTGCGGCCATCGCCGATGTCGCGCACCGCCACGGCTTGCCGCTGATAGTCGATAACACGATGGCCAGCCCCTATCTCCTTCGTCCGCTGGAGCACGGCGCGGATCTCGTCATCCACTCGCTCACCAAATTCCTTGGCGGCCACGGCAATTCAATGGGCGGCATCATAGTCGACGGCGGCACCTTCGACTGGTCGGCATCCGGCAAGTATCCGATGCTCTCGGAACCGCGGCCGGAATATGCCGGCGTCGTGCTGCACCAGACCTTTGGCAATATCGCCTTCGCGATCGCCTGCCGGGTGCTGGGCCTTCGCGACCTCGGCGCGGCCATTTCGCCCTTCAACGCCTTCATGATCCTGACCGGTATAGAGACGCTTCCGCTGCGCATGCAGCGCCATTGCGACAATGCTTTGGCGGTCGCCAAATGGCTGAAGGGACACGACAAGGTCGCGTGGGTGAACTATGCCGGTCTGGACGACGATCCCAACAACGCCCTTCAGCGTCGCTATTCGCCAAAGGGTGCGGGTGCCGTGTTCACGTTCGGGCTGAAGGGGGGCTACGACGCGGGCAAGGCCTTCGTGGAGGGCCTGCAGATGTTCTCGCATCTCGCCAACATCGGAGACACCCGCTCGCTCGTCATCCATCCGGCCTCGACCACGCACCGCCAGCTTTCGGAAGAACAGCAAGTCGCCGCAGGTGCCGGCCCGGACGTGGTGCGCCTGTCGATCGGCATCGAGGACCAGTCGGACATCATCGCCGACCTCGAGCAGTCTCTCGCGAAGATCTGAGCCATGTCCGCCGCGCTCCGCTTCGACCTGTCTTCGATCAAGCCGGAGGAGGGCGCGCCGGCGCCCGACCGGCTGATCTCGGGTGATCCGAGGTTCCGGACCTGGAATCTTGAGGAGGCGGAGGGCGGCCTTTATGCCGGCGTCTGGGAATCGACGCCGGGCAAGTGGCGGATCACCTACGAGGAGTGGGAGTATTTCCACATCCTCGAGGGATATTCGATCGTTACGGAGGAAGGAGGGGAAGCCTTCCACCTCCGGGCGGGCGATCGCCTCGTTCTCAGACCCGGCTTCAAGGGAAGCTGGGAAGTCGTTGAAACGACTCGCAAGGACTATGTGATCAGGCTCTGATCACCACGCCAGATCAAGCCGATCCAGGCCGTGGAAGTGATAGACATCCTTTACGCGCGGCGTCTCGACCGTCCTGAGGCCGGGAAGGCGGCGGAAGAGGATCGGCAGCACCGTATTGAGCTCCAGCCGGGCGAGCGGCGCACCGATGCAGAAATGGATGCCGGCGCCGAAGGAGAGGTTGGGAGCCTCCTGCCGCTCCGGGTTGAAGACCAGCGGCTCGGCGAACTTGTTCGGATCGAGATTGGCGGCGGCGAGAATGAGGCTCACCTTGTCCCCGCGCTTGAGGAAAACGCCGTCCACCTCGACGTCCTCCAGAGCCCAGCGCTGGAAGATGTGGACGGGAGCGCAGATACGCAGCGTTTCCTCGACCGTCCGCTCCGTCGCCGCCTCATCACGAAACATCTCCGCAGGTGGAAGGCCGCTCTCCAGGATGACGCGCACGGAATTCCCGATCTGGTGGACGGTTGCCTCGTGGCCGGCATTGAGGAGCACGATCGTCGTGGAGACCAGTTCGTCCTCGCTCAGATATTGCCCCTTGTGCTCCGTATGGATCATGTGGCTCAGCAGATCGTCGCGCGGGGCGTTCCGGCGCGCTGCAATCAGCGTGTTCACGTAGTCGGCGAACTCCCGCGCCGAGCGGTCGGCAGCAAGCTCGTCCTCGCGGGTCCGCTTGAACATGTACATGCCGACATAGTCGTGGCTCCATTTGAGGAGCTGCGGACCCATCTCGACGGGAATGCCGATCATCCGCGCGATCATCGTCACGGGAATGATGTCGGCAAAGGAGGAAAGCAGTTCAGTCTTTCCGTCCTTCTCGAACCCGTCGATCAGTTGCTCCGCCAGCGCGGCGATCTCCGGCCGTAGCCGCTCGATGTGACGCGACACGAAGGCCCGGTTCACCAGCGTCCGGAGCCGCGTATGCTCCGGCGGCTCGATCTCGAGCAGCGAATGGCGCTCGGCAAGGTCGAAGTTCGCCAGATGCGGCTGCGGTTCCGGCAGCCCCAGTTCCTCGCGGCTGGCAATGTGGAGTATCTGCCGTCCGAACCGACGGTCGCGGAGCAGTGCGTTGACGTGGTCATAGCCGGTAAAGAACCACTGCCTCTGCTCCTCCCAATAGAAGGTCGGGCAGTGCTCGTGAAGTGCGGCATAGACACGGTTCGGGTCGCCGTAGAAAGTTGGGTTCCGCCCATTGAGCGAGACGCGGCGGGTGGTGGGATCGATGTGGAGGAAGGAGGACATATCGGTCATGGCCAGAGGCCTACCGCAATCTAGCAACCTCCGAAAGAGCCTCCGACTACTCCCCGAGTGCCACGCCCTCGCGCCTTGGGTCGGCACTGCCGGCAAGGCCGCCCGGCGTCAGCTCGATCACGTGGAGACCGGAGGTCATGTCGCCGAGCTTCACCTCGTAGCCCAGTGTCTTGAGCGGTTCGGCCATCTCTTCCGCCCAGGTGCCGGCCTCCAGGTCGTAGGTACCGAAGCGGTTGACGAGATGCGGCATGGCGACGATCTCCTCGACCGGCATCTGCCAGTCTATGTAGGCAATGAGAGCCTGGGCCACATAGCCGATGATCTGGCTGCCGCCGGGCGAGCCGATGGCGAGAAGCGGCTTGCCGTCCTTCATCACGATCGTCGGCGACATGGACGAGCGCGGCCGTTTCCCAGGCTCCACACGGTTGGCGACCGGTACTCCGGCATTGTGGGTCCTGAAGGAGAAGTCGGTCAGCTCATTGTTGAGCAGGAAGCCATTGGTCATCAGCCGCGAGCCGAAGCCATTCTCGATCGTGGTCGTCATGGAGACGACGTTGCCGTCCGCGTCGACGATGGAAAAATGGCTGGTCGAAGGCAGTTCGATCGCGTCCCCATCGCTAAAGAGAAGCGCGTGATCCCATTCCGGCTCCCCGGCCTTGACGGCATCTGAAGCAAGCGCCCTGTCGGCGTCCAGCAGGGACGCTCGTTCCGCCAGATACTCCTTCGAAAGCAGGCCCTTGATCGGCGCCGGCACGAAATCGGTATCGGCGAGGTAACGCTCGCGATCGGCGAAGGAGAGCCGCTGTGCGTCGCCGATCAGCCGCCAGCTTTCCGGGTTGCGCGGGCCAAGGTTGCGGAGGTCGAAGTTCTCCAGAACACCCAGCATCTGCCCTACGGCGATGCCGCCCGAGGAGGGCGGTCCCATGCCGCAGATGTCGAGCGCTCTGTAGGTGATGCAGACGGCTTCGCGCTCCTTGATACGATAGTTTGCCAGATCCGAGAGCGAGAGGACGCCCGGGTTGCCCGTCGCCTCCCTTACCGTCTTGACGATTGCTTCGGCAATGGCGCCCTCGTAGAACGCTTCTGCGCCGCCGGCGGCGATCGCCCTCAATGTCTCGGCGTAGGGCTCGTTCTTCAGGACACTGCCGACCTTCAGCGGTGCGCCGGCCTCGTCGAAGAAGTAGCTCGTGGTGCTCTCATGGGTCTTCAGCTTGTCGCCTTCGGCTGCGACGAGCGAGGCCAGGCGGGGGGAGACCTCGAACCCCTCGGAGGCCAGTTTGATGGCCGGGTCGAGCAGCCCGGACCACTCGGAGGTGCCAAGCCGCGAATGAACCTCGTGCATCAGCTTGACTGTGCCCGGTGTGCCTACGGACCGTCCCCCGACCACGGCATCCATGAATTTCAGCGGCTGTCCTTGATCGTCCAGGAAGAGCTCCGGTGTCGCCTCCATCGGGGCCGTCTCTCGCCCGTCGAACGTGGTGATCTTGCCGGATGATGCGTCGTAGTAGACGAGGAAGGCACCGCCACCGAGGCCGGAGCTCTGCGGCTCCACAAGGCCCAGCACCGTCTGCACGGCGACCATGGCGTCAATTGCGTTTCCGCCATCAGCCAGTACGTCTCGCCCGGCTTCTGCAGCGAGAGGGTTGGCGGCGGCGACCATGAACCGCTTTGCCTCCGCCCGTTCGGCTGTCGCCGTTCGCGTAGCCGCCTCTGGTGCAAGGGCGTCGGACGCCTGTTGCGCGGAAGGTGAACTGGTTGTGAGGAGAAGGCTCAGAATGATGCCTGATAGGCGAAGTGACTGCATGTCGTGCTCCCGCCGTTGGCCATCGATGGCGATCGCTGGCTACCCGCATGTCCTGGGAGGATGTGGGGCCTGAACCGATGACGGCAAGAGGTGACGTGCTATCAGGATGTCGCCACCGCACTCAGTCGCCTGAGCGTCGCGACCTGTTCGCTCGCGTGGATCTCGAGCGCCATCTCATGCCTGGTAAGCATTGCCGCCGAGGGAATGATCGTTGCCGCGTTGCCTTGCTCCACCGCCGTGCAGTTTCTGCCCGCCGCTTTTGCAGCGTAGAGAGCGCGATCTGCTGCGCTGAGAAGGTGGTCGAGATCTGCCTCGGCTGCCGGCTTCAGTGCGATGCCCACGCTGACCGTGACGCCGAAGCGATGCTCGCCTGCAGAGAGTGTCTGAAGCCCAAGCGTCATCCGAAGCCCTTCGGCAATGCTGGCTGCCTCCACCATGTCGGCCACCCGCAACACCGAGGCGAATTCTTCACCGCCCATGCGCCCGAAAGCGCCGCGGGGAGAAAGTGAAATCGAGGCAAGGCGGGAGAAGGCGACCAGAACGCCGTCGCCTGCCTGATGGCCGTAGCGGTCGTTGATCTGTTTGAAATTGTCGATATCGAAATGCAGGAGGGCGACAAGGGGCTTGTCCGGGACGACGGCCGAACACCGCGTCTGGAACTCGTCGATCAGGCCCCGTCGATTGAGGATGCCGGTCAGCGGATCTGTCGACGCAAGCGCCTTCAGCCGTTCTTCGGATCGCTCGGTCATCATCTGTGCTCCTGTCAGCACTGCGGCGACGAAGCAGAAAGCGCCGGGAAGCAGCACAAAGGCAGGCGAGGGCATGGTCGAGAAGGACGTCGCGACCGACAGTGCGGCCATGGCCGCATTCGTAAGGCTGGAGGCGATGTGGATGCCGAGAACGCCAGCCAGCAGCCGTCTCGCCCAGGTGCGCCCGCTACGGATGTGCAGGACGATGGCGATGAACATGGCAAAGCCGATGCTGGCAGCGACGTTGTAGAGGATGACCCTGGCGCTGAAGTCTTCGCGGATGAAGGGAAGAAGCATCCCACCGACCCAGATCAGGGCAGGAACGGCGATATAGGGGTCTATCCGTTTCCCATCGAACTGTTGCATGCCGCCGATCAGCAGCCCGATCGACGCGAGCAGCATTGTGTTGGCGATCTCGACCGACAGGAATGTCGCGATCTGTCCGCGCAGGCCCACCAGCAACAGTCCGCCGGCGAGGAGGGCAAAGGCGAAGCTCCAGCTCAACTTGAACATCTGGCTGCGGTCACGCATCCACCATACGAAGAGAAGGAGGCTCAGCGTCGTTGCCTGCGCTGCCCAAACGACCAGACCGGTCAAGATGTCCATCTCCAGATCCCTCTTCAGCCTCTGTGCTGCCAGCTATAGCCGCCACTGTTTAAGGACGTGTTGCCGAAGCCTCGATCGGGCACATTGTGCGTTCAGGTTCAGTTTACCACGTTCCGGGACAAAGCTGTGGTAGGCGCTCGCCGCGTGCCGTCGGACCGCCATCGAGCCGCAAGATCGGTTACAAGGCACACAGCCCGGATGGTTAAGGATAACGCCGCCGCCGTCTTGAAGTGCCCGGTGTTGACACTCTATGTAGGGGTTGACCTATTCCATCTGATTCTGGGGCTTCCCCCTCCGGAAAAGCGTGACAAAGGACTGACATGAGAAATCCCGTCGATACTGCCATGGCTCTGGTGCCGATGGTCGTCGAGCAGACCAATCGCGGCGAGCGGTCGTACGACATCTACTCGCGGCTCCTGAAGGAACGCATCATCTTCCTGACGGGGCCGGTGGAAGATCACATGGCGTCCCTGGTTTGTGCCCAGCTTCTCTTTCTCGAGGCGGAGAACCCCAAGAAGGAGATCGCCCTCTATATCAACTCGCCGGGTGGCGTCGTGACTGCCGGCATGGCGATCTACGACACCATGCAATTCATCAGACCCGCCGTCTCGACCCTGTGCATCGGTCAGGCTGCGTCCATGGGCTCGCTGCTGCTTGCAGCCGGTGAGAAAGGCATGCGGTTTGCGACTCCGAACTCCCGTATCATGGTCCACCAGCCTTCGGGTGGCTTCCAGGGGCAGGCATCGGACATCGAACGCCATGCTCGTGACATATTGAAAATGAAGAGACGCCTCAACGAGGTCTACGAGAAGCATACCGGGCGGACCTACGAGGAAGTCGAAAAGACGCTCGATCGCGACCACTTCATGGATGCTGATGAGGCCAAGGAGTGGGGCGTGATCGACAAGATCCTTACCTCGCGCCAGGAACTCGAAGGCGGTTCCGCGGATTGAGGTAATGCCGGCTTACCGGCGCTGTCACCCCTATGTTACAAAGGCAGGGGTTCCGCGGGCATCGGAAAGCGGTATTAGTACTTGTTAATGCTGTGTAGAGCTTTGCTGCATAGCATTCGTTGATGGGGCTTCGTTGCCGCCGAGAAGGAGATGCCTCCGGAACGGTAGAGTACCCCGGGCAAAGCCGGCACATCATACCGGGTGGTTCCGGTGCCGGCCAATGAGTGGACCGCTCCCGGCAACGGGAAGGCGGAGTGCTGGAAGGAAAGTGATATGAGCAAAGTCAGCGGCAGCAACGGCGGCGACTCCAAGAATACTCTGTATTGTTCGTTCTGCGGCAAGAGCCAGCACGAAGTCCGCAAGCTGATCGCCGGTCCGACGGTGTTCATCTGCGATGAGTGCGTCGAGCTCTGCATGGACATTATCCGGGAAGAGAACAAGTCTTCCATGGTGAAGTCGCGCGACGGCGTGCCGACACCGCAGGACATCATCAAGGTTCTCGACGAATACGTGATCGGCCAGCAGCAGGCGAAGCGCATCCTCTCGGTGGCGGTGCACAACCACTACAAGCGGTTGGCCCATGCCTCGAAGGGCGGTGAAGTCGAGCTCGCGAAATCAAACATCATGCTGGTCGGCCCGACCGGCTGCGGCAAGACCTATCTTGCCCAGACGCTTGCCCGGATCATCGACGTTCCCTTCACGATGGCCGACGCCACGACCCTAACGGAAGCCGGTTACGTTGGTGAGGATGTCGAGAACATCATCCTGAAGCTCCTGCAGGCTGCCGACTACAATGTCGAGCGCGCCCAGCGAGGCATCGTCTACATCGACGAAGTCGACAAGATCTCCCGGAAGTCCGACAACCCCTCGATCACCCGCGACGTATCGGGCGAGGGCGTCCAGCAGGCGCTTCTGAAGATCATGGAAGGCACGGTCGCCTCCGTTCCGCCGCAGGGCGGTCGCAAGCATCCGCAGCAGGAATTCCTGCAGGTGGACACGACCAACATCCTGTTCATCTGCGGTGGGGCCTTCGCCGGTCTCGACAAGATCATCTCCGCCCGTGGCGAGAAGACCTCGATCGGCTTCGGCGCGACGGTCAAGGCGGAAGACGATCGCCGCGTCGGCGAAGTCCTGCGCGAACTGGAGCCGGAAGATCTGGTCAAGTTTGGCCTCATCCCGGAATTCATCGGCCGTTTGCCGGTTCTGGCAACGCTCGAGGACCTGGACGAGGATGCGCTGATTCAGATCCTGTCGGAGCCGAAGAACGCGCTGGTGAAGCAGTATCAGCGCCTGTTCGAGATGGAGGACGTGGAACTCACCTTCCACGAGGACGCTCTGCGCGAGATTGCCCGCAGGGCCATCACCCGCAAGACCGGCGCCCGCGGACTTCGTTCGATCATGGAGAAGATCTTGCTCGACACCATGTTTGAACTGCCGGCGCTGGAAGGCGTCCGTGAAGTCGTCATTTCCGACGATGTCGTGAAGGGCAGTGCCCGTCCTCTCTACATCTATGCCGAGCGGCAGGAGGAAAAGGCGAACGTGTCCGCCTGAGAAGGCAGCGATTGTTTCAGAAGAGGCCCCTCGCGGGCCTCTTTTTCGTTCTGTAGCCCGTTTCACAGCCAGCGCCTTTTTGATCCTGCGCATTGTGCTTCGCTTGGATCCGTTTAGTCGCTATGAATGAGGTTTAGGAATCGGGCGAACCTGCTTGCACATGCGCGAACAGCTCCCGCGTTTCCCGCGTCCGGCGTAACCCGCGTCTCCATTGTCCCGGTGCCTTGCCAGCAGGGGGCGAACGGTGAACGAGGCTTGAAATCAACAGTCTCACTCTCCACTTTGGGCTCAAGTGGACGGCCCGGATAACAGGTCTGGGGACGAATCCCGGCAACGGGATATGAAAGGAAGAAGAATGACGAATCCAACGTCTTTGGCTCCCGGTGGCGAAACCTTCCCGGTCTTGCCCCTGCGCGACATCGTGGTTTTCCCGCATATGATCGTACCGCTCTTCGTGGGTCGCGAAAAATCCATTCGCGCGCTGGAAGAAGTAATGGGGTCGGACAAGCAGATCATGCTCGTCACGCAGATTAATGCCGGCGACGATGATCCCGAGCCTTCGGCAATCTACAAGATCGGCACGGTTGCCAATGTCCTGCAACTGCTGAAGCTCCCCGATGGTACCGTAAAGGTGCTCGTCGAAGGACGCGCCCGCGCGAAGATCGACAGCTATACCGACCGCGAGGAATTCTATGAGGCGAAGGCCGACATCCTGGCCGAGCCGGAAGAAGATGCCGTCGAGGTCGAGGCGCTGTCGCGTTCCGTGGTTTCCGAATTCGAGAACTACGTGAAGCTCAACAAGAAGATTTCGCCGGAAGTCGTTGGCGCCGCAAGCCAGATCGAGGACTACTCGAAGCTCGCCGATACGGTCGCATCGCACCTGTCGATCAAGATCACCGAGAAGCAGGAGATGCTCGAGACGGTCAGCGTCAAGGGTCGTCTCGAAAAGGCGCTCGGCTTCATGGAAGGCGAGATTTCGGTCCTGCAGGTGGAAAAGCGCATCCGCTCGCGCGTCAAGCGCCAGATGGAGAAGACCCAGCGCGAGTACTACCTCAACGAACAGATGAAGGCGATACAGAAGGAACTCGGCGACGGCGAGGATGGCCGTGACGAGATGGCCGAACTGGAAGAGCGCATTGCCAAGACGAAGCTTTCGAAGGAGGCCCGCGAAAAGGCGGATGCCGAAATGAAGAAGCTTCGCCAGATGAGCCCGATGTCGGCGGAAGCCACCGTCGTGCGCAACTATCTCGACTGGCTGCTCTCGATCCCGTGGAGCAAGAAGTCGAAGATCAAGACCGACCTGAACAACGCCGAGAAGATCCTGGAGCAGGATCACTTCGGGCTGGAGAAGGTCAAGGAACGTATCGTCGAATACCTGGCGGTGCAGGCCCGGGCCACGAAGATCAAGGGCCCGATCCTCTGCCTCGTAGGCCCTCCCGGCGTCGGCAAGACCTCGCTTGCCCAGTCGATTGCCAAGGCGACCGGTCGCGAATACGTGCGCATGGCGCTCGGTGGCGTCCGTGACGAAGCCGAGATCCGCGGTCACCGGCGCACCTATATCGGCTCGATGCCCGGCAAGGTCATCCAGTCGATGAAGAAGGCTAAGAAGTCGAACCCGCTCTTCCTCCTCGACGAGATCGACAAGCTCGGCCAAGACTACCGCGGCGATCCGTCGTCCGCGCTGCTCGAGGTGCTGGATCCGGCGCAGAACTCGACGTTCATGGACCACTATCTGGAAGTCGAATACGACCTTTCGGACGTGATGTTCATCACGACGGCGAACACGCTGAACATCCCGGCGCCGCTGATGGACCGCATGGAGATCATCCGCATCGCCGGCTATACCGAGGAGGAAAAGCTGGAGATCGCCAAGCGTCACCTTCTGCCGAAGGCGATCAAGGAGCATGCGCTGCAGCCGAACGAATTCTCGGTCTCCGACGATGCGCTGATGGCTGTGATCCAGCAGTACACCCGTGAAGCGGGCGTGCGTAACTTCGAACGCGAACTGATGAAGCTCGCCCGCAAGGCGGTGACCGAGATCATCAAGGGCAAGACGAAGACCGTCGACGTCACAGCGGCCAACATCCACGATTACCTGGGTGTACCGCGCTTCCGCCACGGTGAAGCCGAACGTGAGGATCAGGTCGGTGTCGTGACAGGCTTGGCCTGGACCGAGGTCGGCGGCGAACTGCTGACGATCGAAGGCGTGATGATGCCTGGCAAGGGCCGCATGACGGTGACTGGCAACCTGCGTGACGTGATGAAGGAATCGATATCGGCTGCGGCATCCTATGTCCGCTCCCGCGCTGTCGATTTCGGCATCGAGCCGCCGCGCTTCGACAAGTCGGACATCCACGTGCACGTGCCGGAAGGCGCAACGCCCAAGGATGGTCCTTCTGCCGGTGTTGCCATGGCGACGGCGATCGTGTCGATCATGACTGGCATCCCGGTCGACAAGAACGTAGCCATGACGGGTGAGATTACCCTGCGCGGACGCGTCCTGCCGATCGGCGGCCTCAAGGAGAAGCTGCTTGCAGCCCTTCGTGGCGGCATCAAGAAGGTTCTGATCCCGGAAGAGAACGCCAAGGACCTGGCCGACATTCCGGACAACGTGAAGAACAACATGGAGATCATCCCGGTTTCCAGGATGGGCGAGGTGATCGAGCACGCGCTCCTTCGCAAGCCCGAGCCGATCGAATGGGATGGTTCCATCGAGACGCCGGTGATCGCAACCGTAGAGGGTGTCGACGACACCGGCACCTCGATCGCCCACTAGGCTTATGCCAAATTGGCACGCTTACTGAAAAAAGCCGGCTTCCAGCCGGCTTTTTTGGTGAAAATGAAGCGTTGCCCCTTGTTTTTCAGGCTATGGCGAGGCTTGTGGCTTGCGAAGGCCTGACGGGTATTTAATGTCGGGCCGGATAACTTGAGTCGTTTCAATACCATTTGAAAGGGGTGGAAACATGAACAAGACTGAGCTCGTTACGGCTGTTGCCGAAAAGGCTGGCCTCTCCAAGGCTGACGCAGCTTCGGCAGTTGACGCTGTATTTGACACCGTTCAGGCCGAACTGAAGAACGGCGGCGATATCCGTCTGGCCGGTTTCGGCAGCTTCTCCGTTTCTCGTCGCGAGGCCTCGAAGGGCCGTAACCCGTCGACGGGCGCCGAGGTGGACATCCCGGCCCGCAACGTGCCGAAGTTCTCAGCCGGCAAGGGCCTGAAGGACGCCGTCAACGGCAAGTAAGCTGCTGCGTCACGTGAATTCTCGAGGCCCGGCTTGCCGGGCCTTTTTTCGTTTGTCGAAGGCTCTCTTAGAAGCTCCTAAGGTGTTCCGCCTGTCATCTGCCTGTCATGCAGGTGCCGCAAAAGCGCCCTGTTCCATCATGGACAGGAGGGCTTCCCATGAAAACTACTGCGACCGCCGCGCTTGCAGCGGCCTTGCTCGCCTCCGCTGCTTTTCCAGTAGCGGCCGAGCCGGTCTTTAATCGCATCGCAACCTTCCCTGTCGCCAGCAATATGGGCGAAGGTGAAGAGAAGGCGACTTCCTCGGAGATCATCACCGCCACACCGGACGGCAACACGCTCATCTACTCCGATGCGCCGGGCGGCACGATCGGGTTCATCGACATCACCGATCCCAGGTCGCCGAAGGCCGGCGGCTCCATCGCGATCGACGGCGAGCCGAATTCGGTGGCGGCGGTTGGCGCGAAGGTACTGGTCACCATCGATCGCACCGAGGAAATGACGAAGCCTGCTGGCGAACTCGGCGTGGTCGATGTCGTTTCGAGAAAGCTGGAGAACACCTGCGATCTTGGCGGCCAGCCCGACTCGGTCGTCGTTTCTCCAGATGGAACCTTCGCCGCGATCGCGATCGAGAACCAGCGCGACGAGGAATTGAACGACGGAGCAATTCCGCAGCTGCCGGCTGGCGAATTGCTGATCCTCTCGCTGAACGACGGCACCCCCGCCTGCGACAGCATCAAGCGCGTCGATCTCACCGGATTGGCGACGGTCGCTCCGGAAGATCCTGAGCCGGAATTCGTCAACATCAATGCTGACGGCGAGATCGCCGTAACACTGCAGGAAAACAACCACATCGTCATCGTCGACAGCAGGACGGCAACGGTCAGCGGTCACTTCACCGCCGGTACGGTCGATCTCGACGGCATCGATACCAAGAGCGATGGCGCACTGGAGTTTACCGGCAGGATCGATGGCGTGCCGCGTGAGCCGGATTCGGTTAAGTGGCTGGGGACCGACCGTCTGGTCGTCGCCAATGAGGGCGACTACAAGGGCGGTTCGCGAGGCTTCACGATCTTCGACCGCTCCGGCAAGGTGCTCTATGACGCCGGTACCTCCCTGGAGCGCGAAGTCGCACGCCTCGGCCATTTCCCGGACAAGCGAGCCAAGAGCAAGGGCATAGAACCCGAAGGCATGGAAGCGGCCAAGTTCGGCGACCAGCAGTATTTCTTCGTCCTGCTGGAGCGTGCCTCCCTCATGGCGGTCTACAAGGATACAGGCGGCGAGCCGGAACTGGTGCAGCTTCTGCCGTCCGGCATTTCGCCGGAAGGTGCTGTCGCCATCCCGGCCCGTAACCTGGTCGCCTCCGCCAACGAGGTTGATCTCGGCGAGGATGGCGGTGCCCGCTCGCACGTGATGATCTACGAACTGGCTGAAGCCGAGAACGCATACCCGACCATCGTGTCCAACGACGTCGACGGCACGCCCATCGGCTGGGGCGCGCTCTCCGGTCTCGTCGGCGATGCGGAGAAGGACGGGATCCTCTATGCCGTCAGCGACAGCGTCTATGGCATGCAGCCTTCCATCTTCACCATCGATGCCAGCAGGAAACCGGCCGAGATCACCGGTGTCACCCGCATCACGCGCGGCGGCCAGCCGGCCCAGAAGCTGGACATCGAAGGCATCGCGCTCGACGGGAAGGGCGGCTTCTGGCTCGCTTCCGAGGGTGACAGTGCCAAGTTCGTCGGCCACGGCATCTACAACGTCAATGCGATGGGCGAGATCAAGTCGGAGATTGCCTTGCCTGTCGAATTGCTTGCAGGCCAGACCCGGTTCGGGCTGGAAGGGATCACGACGATCGGCGAGGGCGACGAGCTGACACTCTGGATGGCCGTCCAGCGGGAATGGAAGGACGACGAGAAGGGCACCGTCAAGCTGCTTTCCTACAAGCCGTCGTCAAAGGAGTGGGGTGCTGTGCGTTATCCGCTCGAGAAGACGGAAGAAGGCTGGGTCGGCCTGTCGGAGATGACCGCCCATGGCGACCATGTCTACATCATCGAGCGCGACAACCTGATCGGCGACAAGGCGAAGCTCAAGAAGCTCTACCGCGTCGCCATCGCCGACCTGAAGCCGGCCAAGCTCGGCGAGGCGTTGCCGCTGGTTGCCAAGGAAGAAGTCCATGACTTCATTCCGGAGCTTAAGTCTGCGACCAGCGGATATGTCGTCGACAAACTTGAAGGCTTCGCCTTCGACAAGTCGGGCAAGGCTTTTGCCGTGACGGACAATGACGGTGTTGACGATTCTTCGGGTGAGACGCTGTTCTTCCCGGTGACCATTAATGCCATCAACTGAAGGCCGCGAATAACAGAAAAGGCCGGGCTTGCCGCCCGGCCTTTTTCCATTTTCGATTTCTCCCGGCTGAGCTACCAGCGCTGGTGGACGTGCGGAGCGATGAGCCGGGCATAGATTTCCTTGGTTGCGGTGATCACGTCATCCGATATGGCCGCAAGCTTCGCGGCCGCTGCATTGGCGCGCGCTTGCTCCGCGTTGCGGGCGCCTGGAATGACGACGGTCACTGCCTCGTTCATCAGGATCCACTTGAGCGCGAAAGCGGCCATGGACGCGCCCTGCGGCACCAGCTTTCGGACCTCTTCCACCGCCTGCAGGCCCACTTCCAAGGGCACTCCGGCAAAGGTCTCGCCCACGTCGAACGCCTCGCCATGGCGGTTGAACTGGCGATGGTCGTCACTGGCGAATGTCGTGTCCCTGGTGATCTTGCCGGACAAGAGGCCGCTCGCAAGCGGCACGCGGACGATGACCGCGACGTCCTTGCGCTTTGCTTCCTTGAAAAACAGGTCGGCCGGCCGCTGGCGGAAGATGTTGTAGATGATCTGGATACTGACGACATCCGGATATTCGATCGCCTTCAGCGCCTCCTCCACCTTCTCCACGCTAACGCCGTAGTTCCTGATCTTGCCGGCCCGGCGCAGGTCGTCCAGCGCACCGAAGACCTCCGGCCGGTAGAGAACTTCCGTCGGTGGGCAGTGAAGCTGCACCAGGTCGAGGCTGTCGACGCCGAGGTTCGAGAGGCTGCGGTCGATGAAGGCTTCGAGGTTCGCCTTGGTGTAGCCGTCGGCATTATGCGGATCGAGCCGCCGCCCGGCCTTGGTGGCGATCATCGGCCGTTCGCCGCCGCGCGCCTTCAGAACACTCGATATGATCTTCTCCGAGCGTCCGTCGCCATAGACGTCAGCCGTGTCGATGAAGGTCACGCCGGCATCGAGAGCTGCTTCAAGTGCTGCCCGGCCATCGGCTTTGCTGACATCGCCCCAGGAGCCGCCGATCTGCCAGGCGCCGAACCCGACTTCGCTGACGGTGAACGATGTGCGGCCGAATGCGTGCTGTCTCATTGTCTTCCTCCGATGCCTATCCACAGGCCTGTCCGGCGGATGCTTCCGCCATGCCTGCGCTTTGCCTAAAACACCTGCTCAGGTGACACAACAAAAGCAAGCGATTCGATGTCCTCCTTTTCCTTCATCCATGCCGCCGACCTGCATCTCGGCAGCCCGTTCCAAGGGCTGGCGATGAAGGATGCCGCGGTGGCCGAAATGTTTATGGAGGCAAGTCGACGCGCCTTCACCGCCTTGGTAGACCAGGCGATAGAGCGGAACGTCGATTTTCTCCTGGTTGCCGGCGACGTCTATGATGGCGACTGGAAGGACAACAAGATCGGTCTCTTCTTCAACCGTGAGTTGGCGCGGCTCGATCGGGCGGGAATCCCCGTCTTCCTGCTGAAGGGCAATCACGATGCGGAAAGCGTCATCACCAAGACCATCACGCTGCCGCCGAATGTCCGCGAGTTCCCCGTCAACAAGCCGGGCACGTTCACGCTCGATCACCTGAAGGTCGCGCTGCACGGACAGGGCTTTGCGGAACGCTCCGCGACGGAGAACCTGGCGCTGGCCTATCCGCCGCCGCAGCCAGGCTGGTTCAACATCGGCGTCCTGCACACCTCGCTGACGGGACGCGAGCCCCATGCGCCCTACGCCCCTTGTTCGGTCAAGGACCTGCGCTCGCGCGGCTACGACTATTGGGCGCTGGGCCATGTCCATGACTACGAGGTCGTCTCGGACAACCCGCCGATCATCTTTCCCGGCAACCTGCAGGGACGCTCGGTCCGCGAGCAGGGCGCCAAGGGGGCAGTCCTTGTCTCCGTGGAGGATGGGACAGTCACCCATGGGCGGATGATCACCGACAGCGCCCGCTTTGCGCAGAAGTCGGTAGCGGTAGAACCCGAGGACGACCTGACGGCTATCCTCCGGCGCATCGAGGCGGCGCTGGAGAATATTGCGGATGAGATGGAGGGGCGGCCACTGGCGCTGCGTATCCGACTGACGGGCAGAAGCAGCTATCGTCGCGAGCTGCTTGCCCGCGCGCAGGATTTCCGGGACGAGGCGCAGGCTGCCTGCCACCGTTGCCACGAGGATGTCTGGCTGGAAAAGGTCGAGGTTCGGGTGGAGGATGCAAGCGGGACAAGGAGCGGGGGTGATCCGCAATCACTGGGGCTCGACGGGCTGCTTGCGCTCGAAACGCTGCCGGTCGAACTGCTGGCGGAGGCTGAGGCAAGGATCGCGGAGATTGCGGCGCGGCTGCCCGGCGGCCTCGGCGCACAGGACGTGGCGCTTGGGGACGACGCCGAGATCCTCCTCGCCGAGGCGCGGGATCTTCTGCTCGCGCGGGCAGGAGTATCCCGCTGATGCGCTTCGACCGTCTGGACATCCTCCGCTATGGCGCTCTCGCCGATCGAAGTCTTGTCTTTCGCCCGGATGCCCGGCTGCACATCGTCTACGGTCCGAATGAGGCAGGCAAGTCGTCCGCCCTCTCTGCAATCTCCGATTTGCTGTTCGGTTTCCCGGAGCGGACGCCCTACGGCTTCAAGAGCGACGCCGCCAGCCTTCGGATCGGCGCACTCATTTCGTCGCGTGGGGGCGCATCGCTTGAGTTCCGCCGACGCAAAGGCCGCAAGGGGACGCTTCTTGCCGCGAGCGATCCGGAGGAAGCCCTGGCCGACGACGCGCTGGCGCCTTTTCTCGGCACCCTGTCCCGCGACATCTTCGAGCGCGCCTTCGGTTTGAACTCGTCGTCACTGCGCGCCGGCGGCGACAACATGCTGAAGAGCGGCGGCGAGATCGGCAATCTGCTTTTCTCGGCCGCCTCCGGCCTCACCGGATTGGCCGACATGCGGAAGGGCCTGGAGGCCGAGGCCGAAGCGATCTACGCGCCGCGCCGCTCCCGGGACCGGCTTTTCTACCAGGTGCTCGACGCCCACGAGGAAGCGCGCAGGGCAGAGCGCGAGAACGAGCTGAAATCAGGCGACTGGAAGAAGCTGGTTGCAGAGCAGAACGACCTGGAGACCGAACTAGCCAGTGTGCTGGCGGCGCGGCAGGAGAACATCCGCCGGCTCGAGCACTTGCGCATGCTGCAACGGCTGGACCCGATCATTCGTGAAATCGATCGTGAGCGAGAACAGATTGCGCAGTACGAATGGCTGGCGCGCCAGCCGGCGGACCTCGAGCCGCAGCTTGCCTCGCTGCTTGAGCGCATGCGCGAGAACGAGGCGGCCCTCCGGCGCGGGGAGGGCGATCTTGCACGGCTCCGCGACGAGATCGCCGCCATCCATGTCGACGATGCGCTGCTTGCCGCGTCGGCCGCCATCATGTCCGCCCACTCGGACAAGGGCGTTTACGCCAAGGCGCGCGAGGACATTGCCCGTGTTCGGGGCGAGGCGGATGACTACGACCAGCGGCTTGCGGATGCGGCCCGACGTCTCGGCCTTGCCCTTTCCGACCTGGAAGGCCGTCAGCCACCCGATGCCGAGCTTGCACGCCTGCGTTCGCTGCTGGACGAGGGGACGGACCTCGACCGCATGCTACGGGATACCCGCCAGCGGATGGAAGAGCATCACGACGAATTGCGGGACATGCGAAAGGCGGCAGGGACGACGCATCTCGTTGATCCGAAACCATGGGCCGATCAACTGGCTGCGCTGCAGCCGGATCTGGTCGAACTCCAGCGCCTGGAGGCGCTACAGGTGAAGCTTGCCCGCTTTGAAGCCGATCTGGTCACTGGCACGGCTCGCCTCAATCCCCCTGTCTCCGACCTGCGGACGCTTGCTTCCGCGCCGCTGCCCGATGCAGCTGAAATCTCCGCCCACCGGCGCATGCTCGATGCGGCTCGGGTCGAGGCGCAGGAGGTCGAGGGACGTCTCGCCACCCTCGACGGAGAGGCCGCACGAGCCCGCCGCGAGATGGCGGCGCTGGAAGTCGCGGGACCCGTCGTTTCTCGGGAGGAAATCGCGACAAGCCGGGCCGAGCGCGACCGTCAGTTCGACATCGCCCGCAAGACATCCGATGCGGTCAGCTTTGATAGCCTGGCAGCCGGTATCGCGCAGGCGGACCGGCTTGCCGATGCAGCTCTTGCCGATGCCGAGCGGGTCACCCGGCATGCGCAGTTGACGCTGCGGCAGGCGGAGCTGGAACGGGAACTCACGGAGGCACGCAACGCGCTGCGCCTTGCCGAGATCGTGCTCTCCGATTCCGTGACCGCCTACGAGGATGCCTTCCGCGCGTCGGGTATCCAGCCAGCCGCGCCTGAACGCATGATCGATTGGCGCCGGGCGGTGGAGGATTGTTTCCGGCAACTCCGCGAGATCGATCTTCTCCGTGACGAGATGGAGGTGTTGCGGCTGAGGGAGGAGGTGGTGCGGCCGGCCCTCCTGTCGATTGCGGATGCAGTGGCGCTCGCAGCAGTGGCCCTCCCGACCGTGGCGCTTGGCCGTGGGCTGGAGCGCAGGTTGTCGGAGATCGGCCAGGAATGGCTGGACAGTCGCAGTAGCGAGACGAAACGGGCAATGGCAGAGGAGGCGATCGGCCGGCTTGAGGAGCGCGAACGCGAATTGATGGACAATGTCAGTGCTTGGCAGCGCAAATTCTCTGCCGCAGCCGTTGCTGTCGGTCTGTCCGAGGATGCCGATCCGCCCATGGTACTGGCCGCACTGGAGGCATGGCGCACGGTGCCGGGACTTCTTTCCGAACGCGAGAACCGCCAGCGGCGCGTTCGCGGGATGGTGCGCGATATGGAGGCCTTCGAGACATCAGTCGGCAGGGTGGTGGCCTCGGCCGCGCCCGACCTTGCCGCCATTCCCGCCGATGTTGCAGCCGGCCTGCTACATGAGCGGGTCCTGGAGGCAACGAACGAGAACAAGCGGCGCGAATCGCTGTCCGATCAGTTGGAGCGGCTTGAACTTTCCCTCGTGCGGCTGGCAGCCGAGGAGGCGGAACTTGCGACCGAGGCTGCGGCGGTGGCCGCGGACCTGGGCCGCCAGGTGTCCGAATTCCCGCAGGTGCTGGAGGATCTGCACGAGCGCCACCGCCTACAAATCGCGCTCAGGCAATGCCGCGACCGTTTCGCCGAGCATGCCGATGGAGCATCGGAGGATGAGATCCGCGTCGCCCTGGCCGATTTTGATCGCGTGGAGGCAGTGCTCGAGATCGAGCGCCTTGGACGCGAGGAGGATCAACTGATCGAACGCATGAACGGGCTCGGCATTGCCAAGGCCGACAATGAGCGCCGGCGCCGAGAATTGGAAACCGGGGTGGGCGCCGAGCGCGCCGTCTTCCAGAAGCTTGCGGCCGAAACCGAGGCCAAGGAACTTGCCCGCCGCTGGGTGGTGCTGAAGCTGGCCGCGAGCCTCCTCTCCTCCTCCATGGAGGCTTATCGTGAGCGGCAGGCGGATCCGGTGATGAAGCGGGCAGGGGAGCTGTTTTCAGTCCTGACGGGTGACCGTTTCTCGCGCCTTCTGCAGCTCTACGACGAGCAGGACGAACTGCAGCTCGCCGTCGAGCGTCAGACGGGCGAGCAGGTGCCGCTATCGGGCCTCAGCGAAGGGACCAGTGACCAGCTGTACCTCGCGCTGCGTCTCGCCTTCCTGGAGGACTATTGCCGCCGCAACGAACCTGCGCCGCTCGTTCTCGATGACATCTTCCAGACCTTCGACGACGAACGCACCGCAGCCGGCCTTCGCACGCTGGCGGCTGCAGGGGACACGCACCAGACGCTGCTCTTCACCCACCATGACAGCGTGGTGCAGGCAGCGCGCCGCGAACTGGGAGAGGGCGTTGATCTCGTAACCTTGTGAAGCCTGACGGTTGCGGCGGCGGCACAAACCTGCCTATTGGTGGCAACCGCAGATCCCGAGGGATCGGCAACACGAATGGAAAGGGTAGCGCGGGCATGCGTTATTTCATCACCGGAACCGCAGGCTTCATCGGCTTTCACCTGGCTCGCCGCCTGCTGGAACAGGGGCACGAGGTGGCCGGGTTCGACGGCATGACGGCATATTACAGTCTCCGGCTCAAGGAGGCTCGCAACGCGGCGCTGGCGCAGTTTCCGGCCTTCCAGGGCACCATCGCCATGCTCGAGGATCGCGCCGCGCTGGAGGCGGCCGTGGCAGCCGCAAATCCGGACGTAATCGTCCACCTCGCGGCCCAGGCCGGCGTGCGCTACAGCGTGGAGAACCCGAAGGCCTATCTCGATTCGAACCTCGTCGGCTCCTGGAATATTCTTGATATCGCCCGTACGATCGGCGTCGGCCACCTGATGCTCGCCTCGACCTCCTCCGTCTATGGCGCCAGCCCCACCATCCCGTTTCGGGAAACGGACAAGACGGACGAACCCCTGACCTTCTACGCTGCCAGCAAGAAGGCGGTGGAATTGATGGCGCATTCCTATGCGCATCTGTATCAAGTGCCGACGACTGCCTTCCGCTTCTTTACAGTTTACGGCCCCTGGTCTCGGCCGGACATGGCGCCATTCAAATTCGTCAAGGCGATCGTCGAGGATCGCGAGATCGAGATCTATGGCGAAGGCCAGATGAGCCGTGACTTCACCTATGTCGACGATCTGGTCGACTCGATCATCGACCTGTCGGCAATAGCGCCGTCGGAGACGAATCGGGTGGAGGGGATCGACACGTTGTCGCATCAGGCGCCGTTCCGCGCGGTCAATATCGGCGGCGGACAGCCTGTAGGGCTCCTTGATTTTATCCGGACGATAGAAGAGGCGTTGGGAAAGACGGCCAAACGAAAAATGCTGCCAATGCAGCAGGGCGACGTTCGACGCACATTTGCCAGTGCCGACCTGCTCGTCGCCCTGACCGGCCGAAAGCCTGAGATCAGGCTCGATCAAGGCATCAGGACTTTCGTGGACTGGTATCTCCAGCACCGGGAAGAGCTGGCGCTGTGAACCAATGAGCGGGCGAAATCCGGATCGCGGCCGATTGGAGACGAGAGTGTCGCGATCTGGCTGCGTGGGTGGCTAGGTGGCGCAGTCGACTGGCGCGCTAACCGGATGATGATCGGCACCGACAGCTCTCAGCTGGAACAGGTGCCAGCGACCTGATGCAGATCATTCTCTGCCTCAGAAGCGTTGTCGATGTGCAGGCTGAGGGAATGGTGGGCGATGAGAGACTCGAACTCCCGACATCCTCGGTGTAAACGAGGCGCTCTACCAACTGAGCTAATCGCCCTTTCGCGTCGCGGACCATGTCCGCCGCGTCGGTGGCCGTGATCTATGCGGATCACGCTCAAACCGCAAGAGGCTTTTGTGGAAATTCCGAAAATTTTGGCAGCTGAAGGCGACGGGCGGCGGGCGGCCGGGGAAAGGTTGACGGCTTCATCCTTTTGTCTTGAATGTTGCTTGACACCTGTTCGCGAACCTCTTAGTTAGCCGCTCAACCGAGGCGGTCGAGGCTGCTCCGGCGAGGGTCTTGACCCTTACGAAATGCGCGGGTGTAGCTCAGTTGGTTAGAGTGCCGGCCTGTCACGCCGGAGGTCGCGGGTTCGAGCCCCGTCACTCGCGCCATTCGTTTCCTCGAACTTTTCTGATATTCCTTGGAATGTCGGATCGCCGCAAGGCATCATGCGCGGGTGTAGCTCAGTCGGTTAGAGTGCCGGCCTGTCACGCCGGAGGTCGCGGGTTCGAGCCCCGTCACTCGCGCCACTTCTCTTCCCCTCTACTTTCGCTGTTCAAGCCGTTGAGGCATGGAACGATTTAGCTTCTCCTAAAATATTTCCTTGCCGCCCTTGCGGCACATGTCCAACGACTTAAGTAGGGGTACGATCCGTCGCGGCTGAGGATCGATCATTCCCTGGCTCCCGCCAACACTCTACCCGTTCCGGTTCGCCGGCACGTACCCCGTGTTTTGCTGAGATGTTTCGGTTTCTTCGTCCGGTTTTCGCCGTCTTGGCGGTGACCTTTGCTGTTCGTCAAGAGCGTCGAGCGCGCGCAGTCGCGCCTGTGCCATTTCGGTACGGAATCGCGAGTCTAAAAGTCTTGCGCCAAGGCGTGGGCTGGGGTAGTCACGGGCCGATTGCAATGCACGCTCGCTTTGCCCGCGCATTGCTGACAGAGCGCCGTCCCGCGCTCCCGGCAAGCAGGATCGATTAATATGAGTGAACTCCTCAGTTCCTACCTTCCGATCGCAATCTTCATCGGAATCTCCCTCGTGATCGGGCTGGCTCTGCTGATTGCCCCCTTCGCTGTCGCCTACAAGGCTCCCGACTCCGAAAAGCTTTCAGCCTACGAATGCGGCTTCAATGCGTTCGATGACGCCCGCATGAAGTTCGACATCCGATTCTATCTCGTGTCGATCCTGTTCATCATCTTCGATCTCGAAGTGGCCTTCCTCTTCCCCTGGGCGGTGTCCTTCGGCGAGATCGGCTGGTTCGGCTTCTGGTCGATGATGGTGTTTCTGGCCGTCCTGACGATCGGCTTCATTTATGAATGGAAGAAAGGAGCGCTGGAATGGGAGTAGTCGATACCGGCAACACCCTGGTCGCGCCGCAGCCCAAGGGCATCATCGATCCGAACACCGGCAAGCCGATCGGCAGCGATGACCGCTTCTTCGGAGAGATCAACAACGAGCTCGCCGACAAGGGCTTCCTCGTCACCTCGACGGACGAGCTGATCACCTGGGCCCGGACGGGCTCTCTCATGTGGATGACCTTCGGTCTCGCCTGCTGCGCAGTCGAGATGATGCAGATGTCCATGCCGCGCTACGATGCCGAGCGCTTCGGATTTGCGCCCCGCGCTTCACCGCGCCAGTCCGACGTGATGATCGTCGCCGGTACGCTGACCAACAAGATGGCCCCCGCGCTCCGCAAGGTCTACGACCAGATGCCGGAGCCCCGCTACGTTATCTCCATGGGTTCCTGCGCCAATGGCGGCGGCTATTACCACTATTCCTATTCCGTAGTGCGGGGCTGTGACCGCGTCGTACCGGTGGACATCTATGTGCCCGGCTGTCCCCCCACGGCCGAGGCGCTGCTTTACGGCGTGCTTCTGCTGCAGAAGAAGATCCGCCGCACCGGCACGATCGAGCGCTGAGGGCAAGGACGAGAACATGAGCGAAGCCCTGAGAGAGCTTTCATCCTACATCGCCGAAATCCATCCGGAGTTCATTCCCAGCTCGAAGATCGAGCATGGCGAACTGACGCTGGTGACGGCGCCGGAGAATATCGTCGCCCTGCTGACCTTCCTGCGCGACGACGTGCAGTGCGGCTTCGTCAACCTGATCGACATCTGCGGCGTTGACTGGCCGCAGCGCGCGAAGCGGTTCGACGTCGTCTACCACATGCTGTCGCCGCGGCAGAACACGCGTATCCGCGTGACGGTCATGGTGGGCGAGGACGAGCCGGTACCCTCGGCCTGTGCCGTCTATCCGGGCGCGGACTGGTTCGAGCGCGAAGCCTGGGACATGTACGGTATCCTCTTTACCGGGCACCCGGACCTGCGCCGCATCCTGACTGACTACGGCTTCGAGGGTCACCCGTTGCGCAAGGACTTCCCGACGACAGGCTTCGTTGAGGTTCGCTACGACGATGCTGCAAAGCGCGTCGTCTACGAGCCGGTGGAACTGCGCCAGGAGTTCCGGAGCTTCGATTTTCTTTCGCCCTGGGAAGGGACCGACTACGTCCTGCCGGGCGACGAAAAGGCGAAGGTCTGATCCACCGGCGTTTCGGGGCCGGTTGCTGCTTTTCATTCCGCCCGTTGCGGCTTGGCCGCTCGGCATGGAGCTGACAGAATGAACGAACACAACGTCCGCAACTTCAACATCAACTTCGGACCGCAGCATCCGGCGGCGCACGGCGTGCTTCGTCTGGTGCTGGAGCTTGACGGCGAAATCGTCGAGCGCGTCGATCCTCATATCGGCTTGCTGCATCGCGGCACCGAGAAGTTGATCGAGACGAAGACCTATCTCCAGGCGCTGCCCTATTTCGATCGCCTCGACTACGTCGCGCCGATGAACCAGGAGCACGCCTACTGTCTGGCGGTCGAAAAGCTGCTCGGCATCGAGGTCCCGATCCGCGGCCAGCTGATCCGCGTGCTCTATTCCGAGATCGGTCGTATCCTGTCGCACCTTCTCAACGTCACGACGCAGGCGATGGACGTCGGTGCGCTGACGCCGCCGCTATGGGGGTTCGAGGAGCGCGAGAAGCTGATGGTCTTCTATGAGCGTGCCTCCGGTTCGCGCATGCATGCCGCCTACTTCCGCCCCGGCGGCGTTCATCAGGACCTGCCGCCCGAGCTGGTGGAGGATATCGGGGCCTGGTGCGATCCCTTCCTTGGGACGCTGGATGACATCGACGACCTGCTGACCGGCAACCGCATCTTCAAGCAGCGCAACGTCGATATCGGTGTCGTCAGCCTTGATGACTGCTGGGCCTGGGGCTTCTCCGGCGTGATGGTTCGTGGTTCGGGTGCGGCTTGGGACCTGCGTAAGTCGCAGCCCTACGAGTGCTACGCGGACATGGACTTCGACATTCCGATCGGCAAGAACGGTGACTGTTTCGATCGGTACCTGATCCGCATGATCGAGATGCGCGAGTCGGTGAAGATCATGAAGCAGTGCGTCAACCGCCTGCTGGGCGATGCCAGGGTCGGTCCCGTGTCGTCGCTGGACGGCAAGGTCGTGCCGCCGAAGCGCGGCGAGATGAAGCGCTCGATGGAAGCGCTGATCCACCACTTCAAGCTCTACACGGAAGGCTATCACGTCCCGGCCGGCGAGGTGTATGCGGCTGTCGAGGCGCCGAAGGGCGAGTTCGGCGTCTACCTTGTCGCCGACGGCACCAACAAGCCGTACCGCCTCAAGATCCGGGCTCCGGGCTACGCGCACCTGCAGGCCATGGACTTCATCTGCCGCGGGCACCAGTTGGCCGACGTTTCCGCGATTCTCGGCTCGCTCGACATCGTGTTCGGTGAGGTCGATCGCTGATGGCTTCCGCAACCGCAATCACCGGCGCCGGTTTCCGGCGGCCTGCTTCCAAGACTGATAAGGCGTAAGAAGAATGTCTGTTCGTCGACTGGCCGAAGACAATGTGCAACCCGCTGCGTTCGCCTTCAACGAGGAAAACGCTGCCTGGGCTGAGGCCACCATCCGCAAGTATCCGGAAGGCCGCCAGCAGTCAGCCGTGATCCCGCTCCTCATGCGGGCGCAGGAACAGGACGGCTGGGTAACGCGCGCGGCGATCGAATTCGTCGCCGAGAAGCTCGGCATGGCCTATATCCGTGTGCTCGAGGTCGCGACCTTCTACACGCAGTTCCAGCTGAAGCCGGTCGGAACCCGGGCGCATGTGCAGGTCTGCGGCACCACGCCCTGCATGCTGCGCGGCGCCGAAGACCTCATCAAGGTCTGCAAGTCGAAGATCCATGCCGAGCCCTTTGAGCTCAACGAGGACGGCACGCTGTCCTGGGAAGAAGTCGAATGTCAGGGCGCCTGCGTCAACGCGCCGATGGTGATGATCTTCAAGGATGCCTACGAAGACCTGACGCCGACGCAGCTCGAGCACATCATCGACCGCTTTCACGCCGGCAAGCCCCACGAGATCACGCCTGGTCCGCAGATCGATCGCCAGTTTTCCGCTCCTGTCGGAGGCCCGGTGACGCTGACCGAGGAGATCAAGCCTGCGCAGAAAGATCTCGAACCCAAGCCGGAACCGGCAGAAGCCGCGTCTGCGGCAGCAGTTCCTCCGTCCGATGCCGCACGCCCAACGGACACGGCCGAAGAGGCCGATCCGTCGATCAAGACGCCGCTGACGGACAAGGAAGGATCGCAGAAGCGTGTGAAGACGGCCGAGAAGCAGCCGCTTTCGGCAACCGCATCGACACCGAAGCCGGACAAGAAGCGCGCGGGCGCTGCCGTCGAAGGTGCGCCGCCGGAGCCGGGGGCGGTTTCGGGTGATGCGAAACCGAAGCGGACACGAAAGAAGACGACGCCGGAAGGCGACGCTTCTTAAGGAATGCGAATTCTTGTGCGGCCTTCGCCTGGGCCGCGCGATGCATAACAACGGCCGGCAGGTGTCGGCGGACCGGTGGAATAGATCATGCTAAAAGATCAGGATCGCATCTTTACCAATATCTACGGCCTCAAGGACAAGTCCCTGAAGGGGGCGATGGGCCGTGGCCATTGGGATGGCACCAAGCAGATCCTCGAAAAGGGCAGGGACTGGATCATCGAGGAGATGAAGGCCTCCGGCCTGCGTGGCCGCGGTGGCGCCGGCTTCCCGACCGGCCTCAAATGGTCCTTCATGCCAAAGGAGTCCGACGGTCGCCCGCATTACCTCGTCGTCAACGCCGACGAATCCGAGCCGGGTACCTGCAAGGACCGGGACATCATGCGCCATGATCCGCACACGCTGATCGAGGGCTGCGTGATCGCGAGCTTCGCCATGGGCGCGCATGTGGCCTACATCTATGTCCGCGGCGAGTACATCCGCGAGCGCGAGGCGCTGCAGGCGGCGATCGACGAGTGCTATGATGCCGGCCTTCTCGGCAAGAACAACAAGCACGGCTGGGACATGGACATCTACGTCCATCACGGCGCCGGCGCTTATATCTGCGGCGAGGAAACGGCGCTGCTCGAGAGCCTGGAAGGCAAGAAGGGCCAGCCCCGCCTGAAGCCGCCATTCCCGGCGAACATGGGCCTCTACGGCTGCCCGACTACTGTCAACAACGTCGAATCGATCGCGGTGGCTCCGACCATCCTGCGTCGCGGCGCCGGCTGGTTCTCCTCGATTGGTCGCCCGAACAATGTCGGTACCAAGCTGTTCATGGTCTCAGGCCACGTCAACAAGCCCTGCACCTTCGAGGAGGCCATGGGCCTGTCGTTCCGGGAGATCATTGATCGCCACTGCGGCGGTATCCGCGGCGGCTGGGACAACCTCCTCGGCGTGATCCCCGGTGGCGCTTCCTGTCCGGTCGTTCGCGGCGAGGACATGGCCGATGCGATCATGGATTTCGACGGCATGCGCGAGGTGAAGTCCTCCTTCGGCACCGGCGGCATGATCGTGATGGACAAGTCGACCGACATCATCAAGGCGATCTGGCGCATTGCGGCCTTCTTCAAGCACGAAAGCTGCGGCCAGTGCACGCCCTGCCGTGAAGGCACCGGCTGGATGATGCGCGTGCTGGAGCGCATGGTGAAGGGCAATGCGCAGAAGCGCGAGATCGACATGCTGTTCCAGGTCTCCAAGCAGATCGAAGGCCACACCATCTGCGCGCTTGGCGACGCCGCAGCCTGGCCGATCCAGGGGCTGATCCGGAACTTCCGTCCGGAGATCGAGGCTCGCATCGATCGCTATACGCACAATGCCATGGCGCATGGCGCCGTCATGGAAGCAGCGGAGTAAGAAACGTGGCTAAGCCGGTGAAAGAAAAGCAGGAAGGAGCAACGACGGCAAAGCCGGCGATGGCTTCCGCCTATGCCGATTTCGCCGAGGCCATGGCCGGCAATCCGCTGGTGGCGCAGTCGACCGCAGCCATGGCCGCGGCCACCGCTGTGAGCATGAGCATTGCGGGGCAGTTCGCCGGCGCCTTCTTCGGTGCGCTCCAGGGCGCGCTTGAGGCACAGAACCGGATGACGGGCTCTCCGGAGCGCGCAGCCGAGGCTCCGCGGGAGTCGAATCCGGAGCAAGCTGCTACCGCTTCTGCACAGGAACCCGCGAAGACGCCGACGTCAACGCGGAGATCCGTTTCGGACGAGGCTGGCAGGTCTGCCGCCAAGCGGCCGGCAAAGACGCGTGAGGCGAAGCCGGCTTCGGATGCCCGCACCAAGAAGTCGGCGGTCCGCAAGCCCAAGGTGACGACAGCTGACGACCTGAAGCAGATCGCCGGTATCGGGCCTAAGCTCGAGAAGGTTCTGAAGGGGCAGGGCATCACCAGCATCGGCCAGATCGCTACCTGGTCGGATGCCGATGTCGCGAAGTTCGATGACGCGCTCGGGTTGGATGGGCGGATCGGCCGGGATGATTGGGTGGGCCAGGCCAGGAAGCTGGCGAAGTAAGGATTTTTCCCCGGCCACGGCTGCGGGATTGAGCACAGGACGTAAGTGATACGATGGCAAAGCTGAAGGTCGACGGCAAGGAAATCGAAGTCCCGGATCATTTCACGCTGTTGCAGGCGTGCGAGGAAGCCGGTGCCGAGGTTCCGCGGTTCTGTTTCCATGAACGCCTGTCGGTGGCGGGCAACTGCCGCATGTGTCTCGTCGAGGTAAAGGGCGGCCCGCCAAAGCCGGCAGCCTCCTGCGCCATGGGCGTGCGCGATATCCGCGGCGGCCCGAATGGCGAACTGCCGGAAGTCTTCACCAACACGCCGATGGTCAAGAAGGCCCGCGAAGGCGTGATGGAATTCCTGCTCATCAACCACCCGCTGGATTGCCCGATCTGCGACCAGGGGGGCGAGTGCGACCTGCAGGACCAGGCCATGGCCTTCGGCATGGACGCGTCCCGCTACACGGAAAACAAGCGTGCGGTCGAGGACAAGTATATCGGCCCGCTCGTAAAGACCGTGATGAACCGCTGCATCCACTGCACGCGCTGCGTACGATTCTCCACGGAAGTGGGCGGCGTTTCGGAGCTGGGCCTGATCGGCCGCGGCGAGGATGCCGAGATCACGACCTACCTCGAACATGCGATGACCTCGGAGCTTCAGGGCAACGTCATCGACCTCTGCCCGGTCGGCGCGCTCACCTCGCGGCCCTTCGCCTTCACCGCCCGCCCGTGGGAGCTCGGCAAGACCGAGTCGATCGACGTCATGGATGCGCTCGGCTCGGCTATCCGCGTCGACACGCGCGGCCGGGAAGTGATGCGCATCATGCCGCGCGTCAACGAACTGGTGAACGAGGAGTGGATCTCCGACAAGACCCGCTTCATCTGGGACGGCTTGAAGACCCAGCGCCTCGACCGGCCGTATGTTCGTCGGGACGGTCGTCTGCAGGCTGCAAGCTGGGGTGAGGCCTTCGCGGCGATCAAGGCTGCCGTTTCGGCGACGCCCGCAAACAAGATCGGCGCGATCGCCGGCGACCTTGCGGCCGTCGAGGAGATGTATGCGCTGAAGGAGTTGATCCGCTCCCTCGGGTCGGAGAACCTCGACTGCCGCCAGGACGGCGCAGCGCTTGATCCATCGCTCGGCCGGGCAAGCTATCTCTTCAACCCGACCATCGAGGGCATCGAGCGCGCCGGTGCGCTGCTTTTGATCGGCGCCAACCCGCGCCTGGAAGCTGCCGTTCTCAACGCCCGCATCCGCAAGCGCTGGCGTCGCGGCGACTTCCCGATCGGCGTGATCGGCGAGGGCGGCGACCTGCGCTACGAATATGAATACCTGGGCTCCGGCCCGGACAGCCTGACCGAACTCGTCAACGGCTCCGGCAGCTTCCTCGACACCCTGCGGAACGCCAAGAACCCGATGATCATCGTCGGGCAGGGCGCGCTGTCGCGTCCTGATGGTGCAGCCATTCTCGCTGCAGCGGCGAAGCTTGCCGGCTCGATCGGCGCGGTCACGGACGAGTGGAACGGCTTCGGCGTTCTTCACACCGCCGCATCGCGCGTCGGCGCTCTCGACCTCGGCTTCGTGCCCGGAGCGAAGGGCGTCAAAGCAGCCGACATGTTGACCGGCATGGATGTACTCTTCCTGCTCGGCGCCGATGAACTGGATTTCTCCCGCAAGACGGCGAAGTTCACGATCTACATCGGTAGCCACGGCGACAATGGCGCCCATCATGCAGATGTCATCCTGCCGGCGGCGACCTATACGGAAAAGTCCGGGATCTGGGTGAATACCGAAGGGCGCGTGCAGATGGGCAATCGTGCCGGGTTCCCGCCGGGGGAGGCCCGCGAGGACTGGGCGATTATCCGCGCTCTTTCCGACGTCCTCGGCAGGAAGCTGCCATTTGATTCGCTCCTTGCGCTTCGCGCGCAGCTCTATGCAGCCTACCCGCATTTCGCCGATCTGGACGAGATCGCCGCCGGCAACGTCGCTGATGTGGCCACACTGGGGCAAAAAGCCGGTGAGATGAGCAAGTCGGCATTTGCGTCCCCGATCAAAGACTTCTATTTGACGAACCCGATTGCACGGGCATCGGCCGTGATGGCCGAGTGCTCGGCCCTTGCCCGCAACAACTTCCAGGCTGCGGCGGAGTAACAGGAATATGGACGATACCTTTTTCTCGACCTACGCATGGCCGGCACTGGTGATGATCGGGCAGTCGCTGCTCGTTCTCGTCTGCCTCCTGGTCTTCATCGCCTATATTCTCTATGCCGACCGCAAGATCTGGGCCGCAGTCCAGCTGCGTCGGGGACCGAACGTCGTTGGTCCTTGGGGTCTGTTCCAGTCCTTCGCCGACCTCCTGAAGTTCGTCTTCAAGGAGCCAATCATTCCGTCGGGCGCCAACAAGGGCGTCTTCCTGATCGCTCCACTGGTGGCGGTGACCCTGGCGCTCGCCACTTGGGCCGTGATCCCGTTCAACGAGAACTGGGTGATCGCCAACATCAATGTCGGCATTCTCTATGTGTTCGCGATCTCCTCGCTCGAGGTCTACGGCGTGATCATGTCGGGCTGGGCATCGAACTCGAAGTATCCCTTCCTCGGTGCGCTCCGCTCGGCCGCGCAGATGGTGTCCTACGAAGTCTCGATCGGCTTCGTCATCGTCACGGTGCTCCTCTGCGTCGGCTCGCTCAACCTGTCGGACATGGTGTTTGCGCAGAAGGACGGCCTCGGCACGATGATGGGCCTGCCGAACTCCTTCCTCGACTGGCACTGGCTGCCCCTCTTCCCGATGTTCATCATCTTCATCATTTCCGGCCTTGCGGAGACAAACCGTCCGCCCTTCGACCTTCCGGAAGCGGAATCGGAGCTCGTGGCCGGCTACATGGTCGAGTATTCCTCGGCGCCGTACATGATGCTGATGCTCGGCGAGTATGCGGCGATCCTGCTGATCTGCTCGCTGACGACGATCCTTTTCCTCGGGGGGTGGCTGCCGCCTGTCGACATCTGGATCCTCAACTGGGTCCCGGGCATCGTCTGGTTCATCCTGAAGGTCATCTTCATCTTCTTCATCTACTCGATGGTGAAGGCCTTCGTGCCCCGCTACCGCTACGACCAGCTGATGCGGCTGGGCTGGAAGATCTTCCTCCCGCTCTCGCTCGCCATGGTCGTCATCACAGCATTCGTGCTCAAGCTGATGGGATGGGCCTGATGGTCCGCTCCCAGCTGAGCCTCACTGGAGAATAACGATGGCAAGTCTGACACAGGCCGTCAGTTCGCTCTTCCTGAAGGAGTTTGTCGGCGCCTTCTTCCTGTCGATGCGCTACTTCTTCAAGCCGAAGGCGACGGTGAACTACCCGTTCGAGAAGAACCCCGTTTCGCCCCGCTTCCGCGGCGAGCATGCACTTCGCCGCTATCCGAATGGCGAAGAGCGCTGCATCGCCTGCAAGCTGTGCGAGGCGATCTGTCCCGCGCAAGCCATCACCATCGAGGCAGGTCCCCGTCGCAATGACGGCACCCGCCGGACGGTGCGCTACGACATCGACATGGTGAAGTGCATCTATTGCGGCTTCTGCCAGGAAGCATGCCCGGTGGACGCGATCGTCGAGGGCCCGAACTTCGAATTTTCGACCGAGACACGCGAAGAGCTCTACTACGACAAGGCGCGGCTTCTGGAGAACGGCGACCGTTGGGAGCGAGAGATCGCTCGTAACATGGCGCAGGATGCACCCTACCGCTGACACGGTAGTCACCCCCGATGCGGGTGGAGCATAGGACAGATTACTTCCCGGTACGCTGATGCGGCCGGATCAAGCGGGGAGGGGCGGGCTCTTCCTCGATGAAGACGAAAAGGCACCACGATGGCTCTGCAGGCTGTTTTCTTCTATCTCTTTGCGTTCGTCGCGGTGGCGTCGGCGTTCATGGTCATCTCCTCGCGCAATCCCGTGCATTCGGTGCTCTTCCTGATCCTCGTGTTCTTCAACGCAGCCGGTCTGTTTCTGCTGACGGGCGCCGAGTTCCTGGCGATGATCCTGCTGGTGGTCTACATCGGCGCGGTCGCGGTGCTCTTCCTCTTCGTCGTCATGATGCTCGACATCGATTTTGCTGAGTTGCGCGCAGGTGTGCTGCAATATGCACCGGTCGGCATTCTGGTTGGCCTGATCGTCGCTGCGGAACTGATCGTGGTCATCGGCGGTAGCGTGTTGACGCCGCAGGCGGCCGAGGCCATCACCATGCCGATCCCGAACCCGGCGGAGCGGACGAACACGGCAGCACTGGGGGACGTGCTATACACGAACTACGTCTACTTCTTCCAGATCGCCGGTTTGGTGCTCCTGGTCGCCATGATCGGAGCCATCGTGCTGACGCTCCGCCACCGCACGCATATCAAGCGCCAGGATATCTCCAGGCAGGTCGCCCGTAAGCCCGAGACCGCTGTTGAAGTGGTCAAGGTTAAGTCGGGCCAGGGCCTCTGAGGTAGGCGAAGAAGGAATTTGGACATGGAAATCGGTCTCTCCCATTACCTGACGGTCAGCGCCATCCTCTTCATCCTGGGCGTGTTCGGCATCTTCCTGAACCGCAAGAACGTCATCATCATCCTGATGTCGATCGAGCTGATCCTGCTCTCGGTCAACCTCAACATGGTGGCCTTCTCCTCCTACCTGAACGACATCGTCGGCCAGGTCTTCGCATTGTTCATTCTGACCGTTGCAGCCGCCGAAGCAGCCATCGGTCTTGCAATTCTCGTCGTCTTCTACCGCAACCGCGGTTCGATCGCCGTCGAAGACGTCAACGTGATGAAGGGCTGATCGGGTCATGATCTACAAGGCAATCGTCTTCCTTCCCCTGATCGGCTTCCTGATCGCCGGCCTGTTCGGCCGTTCGATCGGCGCCAAGGCTTCGGAATACGTCACCAGCGGCCTGATGGTGATCGTCGCGATCCTGTCCTGGATCGTCTTCTTCAACGTGGCGATGGCCCATGGCGAAGGCCATGAGGTCATCAAGGTCGAGGTGATGCGCTGGATCCAGTCCGGCGGCATCGACATCGAGTGGGCCTTCCGGATCGACACGCTGACCGCCGTGATGTTCGTCGTCGTCAACACCGTCTCGACGCTCGTCCATATCTACTCGATCGGCTACATGCACCACGACCCGCATCGGCCGCGCTTCTTCGCCTACCTGTCGCTCTTCACATTCGCCATGCTGATGCTGGTGACTGCGGACAACCTGGCGCAGATGTTCTTCGGCTGGGAAGGGGTGGGTCTCGCCTCCTACCTGCTGATCGGCTTCTGGTACAAGAAGCCGTCGGCATCGGCTGCGGCCATGAAGGCCTTCATCGTCAACCGCGTCGGCGACTTCGGCTTCCTGCTTGGTATTGCCGGCATCTTCATGCTGTTCGGCTCGATCAACTTTGAGACGATCTTCGCGACCGCCGCCAGCTACCTGCCGGCAGAAGGTGCTGCCGAGGGCGGCGAGGTGATCGCCAATATCTTCGGCCTCGAACTGACGCGCTACGGTGCACTGACCATCGTCTGCCTGCTGCTCTTCATGGGCGCCATGGGCAAGTCGGCGCAGTTCCTGCTGCACACCTGGCTGCCGGACGCTATGGAGGGCCCGACCCCGGTCTCGGCTCTCATCCATGCCGCGACCATGGTCACTGCCGGCGTCTTCCTTGTTGCCCGCATGTCGCCGCTCTTCGAACTGTCGCCGGATGCGCTGCTGTTCGTCACCATCATCGGTGCGATTACGGCCTTCTTCGCGGCAACCGTCGGCCTCGTGCAGAACGACATCAAGCGCGTTATTGCCTATTCGACCTGCTCGCAGCTCGGTTACATGTTCGTGGCGCTTGGGGTAGGGGCCTATGGCGCGGCGATCTTCCACCTCTTCACGCACGCTTTCTTCAAGGCCCTGCTGTTCCTCGGTGCCGGCTCGGTGATCCACGCCGTCGATGGCGAGCAGGACATGCGCTACATGGGTGGGCTGCGCAAGCACATCCCGGTCACCTTCTGGATGATGACGATCGGAACGCTGGCGCTCACCGGCGTCGGCATCCCGGGTACGATGCTCGGCTTTGCCGGCTTCTTCTCCAAGGACGTGATCATCGAGTCGGCCTATGCCTCCCATTCGGCAGCATCCGGCTTTGCTTTCACGCTGCTGGTCATTGCCGCGCTGTTCACGAGCTTCTACTCCTGGCGCCTCGCCTTCCTGACCTTCTTCGGCAAGCCGCGCGCCTCGGCCGATGTGATGCATCATGTTCATGAGTCACCGCAGGTGATGCTGGTGCCGCTCTATATCCTCGGCATCGGCGCTGTCGCCGCCGGCTTCCTGTTCGAAGGCTACTTCTTCGGCCATGAATATGCCGAGTTCTGGAAGGGGGCGCTGTTCACGCTTCCGGAGAACGAGATCCTCGAGGAGTTCCACCACGTGCCGCTGCTGGTGAAGTGGAGCCCGTTTATTGCAATGGCTCTTGGCTTCGTCACAGCCTGGTACTTCTACATCAAGTCGCCGGAGACGCCGCGCCGCCTGGCGGAGTCGCAGAAGGTGCTCTACGAGTTCCTGCTCAACAAGTGGTACTTCGACGAGATCTACGACTTCCTGTTCGTCCGCTCGGCCAAGGCACTCGGACGCTTCCTCTGGAAGAAGGGTGACATCGGCGTCATCGACACCTACGGCCCGAACGGCGTGGCCGCCCGAGTTGTCGACGTGACCCGCAGTGTCGTTCGCCTGCAGTCCGGCTACCTCTATCACTATGCGTTTGCGATGCTGATCGGCGTCGCCGCCCTCGTCACTTGGATGATGCTCGGGAGCTCTATGTAATGACCGACTGGCCAATTCTCTCGACGGTCACCTTCCTGCCGCTCGTCGGCGTGTTTCTCCTCCTGCTGACGCGCGAGGACAGCACCTATGGGCGCCGAAACATCCTGAACGTCTCCCTTCTGACGACGGTCTTCACCTTCGTCGTGTCGCTCTTCATCTGGATCGGTTTTGACAATTCGAACCCGGGATTCCAGATGGTGGAGAAGAGCCCCTGGCTCGGGACCGGCATCTCCTACCACCTGGGCGTCGACGGCATCTCGATGCTGTTCGTCATCCTGACGACGTTCCTCATGCCCTTCTGCGTGCTTGCCAGCTGGCATTCGGTCGAGAAGCGCCTGAAGGAGTACATGATCGCCTTCCTGCTGCTGGAAGTCGTCATGATCGGCGTCTTCGTGTCGCTCGACATCGTCCTCTTCTACGTCTTCTTTGAAGCGACGCTGATCCCGATGTTCGTCATCATCGGTGTCTGGGGCGGCAAGGATCGCGTCTACGCCTCCTACAAGTTCTTCCTCTATACACTCGCCGGTTCGGTGCTGATGATGCTGGCCATCATGGCCATGTACTGGCAGGCAGGTACGACCGACATCGTCGAACTGCTGAAGTACAACTTCCCCGCCAACCTGCAGACTTGGCTATGGCTCGCTGCCTTCGCCGCGTTCGCGGTCAAGATGCCGATGTGGCCGGTTCATACCTGGCTTCCCGATGCGCACGTCCAGGCACCAACCGCAGGTTCGGTCATCCTGGCCGGGGTCATGCTGAAGCTCGGCGGCTACGGTTTCATCCGCATCTCGCTCGCCATGTTCCCGCTGGCCTCGGACTACTTCGCTCCCTTCGTCTTCACGCTTTCGATCCTGGCGATCATCTACACCTCGCTGGTGGCGATGATGCAGGACGACATCAAGAAGCTGATCGCCTATTCCTCCGTCGCCCACATGGGCTTCGTGACCATGGGCATTTTCGCCGCCAACATGCAGGGCGTGCAGGGCGCAATCTTCCAGATGCTGTCGCACGGTATCGTCTCGGGCGCGCTCTTCCTTTGCGTCGGCGTCATCTATGACCGCCTGCATACGCGCGAGATCGCGGCCTATGGCGGGCTGGTCAACAACATGCCGAAATATGCAGTTGCCTTCATGGTCTTCACCATGGCCAATGTCGGCCTGCCAGGCACTTCCGGCTTCATCGGCGAATTCCTGACGGTGATCGGGGTCTTCCAGGTCAATACCTGGGTGGCTCTCTTCGCGGCGACCGGCGTGATCCTTTCGGCGTGCTATGCGCTCTGGCTCTATCGTCGGGTGATCTGGGGTGCGCTGGAAAAGGAAAGCCTGAAGGGTCTCATGGATCTCACGACCCGCGAGAAGCTGATCCTCTACCCGCTGGTGGCGCTGACCATCTTCTACGGCGTCTATCCGGCTCCGATCTTCGATGCGACGGCCGCATCGGTGGATCTGCTTGTGAACAATTACGCCGCCGCCCTGCAGGCTGCGCAAGACCTTGCACTGACCGTGCACTGAGACAGGACATAATCGGACATGAGCTCTGAACTCTTCCTCGCAAGCCTGCAACTATCCATGCCGGAGATCATCCTGGCGGTGGGTGCGCTCGCGCTCCTGATGATCGGCGTCTTTTCGGGCGACCGCTCAGCGCCGACGGTGACGGGCCTTGCCGTTGCACTGCTCATTGCCGCAGGTCTCTGGCTGGTTCTGGCGCCGGGTGAGGGCGAGGCCTATGGTGGCGCATTCCTGCTCGATCCCTTCGCGCGCTTCATGAAGGTCGTTGCCCTGATCGGCTCGGTCACGGCCATGATCATGACCGTCGGCCATGCTCGCTCGGAACAGCTCGATCGCTTCGAATTCCCGGTCCTGATGGTTCTCGCCACACTCGGGATGATGCTGCTGATTTCCGCCAACGACCTCTTGGCGCTCTATCTCGGCCTCGAGTTGATGTCGCTGTCGCTCTATGTCTGTGCCGCCATCAACCGTGACAGCCTTCGCTCGACGGAATCTGGCCTGAAGTACTTCGTGCTCGGCTCGCTCTCCTCCGGCATGCTGCTGTACGGCTGCTCGCTGGTCTACGGCTTCACCGGCAATACCGGGTTCGACGAGATCGCCGCCGTCCTGTCGGCCGAAACTCGTTCATTGGGCCTCGTCTTCGGCCTCGTCTTCGTGCTGGCCGGCGTCTGCTTCAAGATCTCTGCCGTTCCCTTCCACATGTGGACGCCAGACGTCTACGAGGGTGCTCCGACCCCGGTAACGGCCTTCTTCGCCGCCGGTCCGAAGGTCGCGGCCATGGCCATCCTCGTGCGCGTCGTCTCCGAGGCCTTCATGCCGATCGTTGCCGACTGGCAGCAGATCCTCGTCTTCGTCTCGATCGCATCGATGCTGCTTGGCTCCTTCGCCGCTATCGGCCAGCGCAACATCAAGCGCCTGATGGCTTACTCCTCGATTGGCCACATGGGCTTCGCGCTGGTGGGCCTTGCCGCGGGCACAGAAACGGGCGTTTCGGGCGTCATCCTCTACATGCTCATCTACATGGTCATGACGCTTGGCACCTTCGCCTGCATTATGGCCATGCGCCGCAAGGAGGGCGAGAACGTCGAGAACGTCGATGACTTAGCCGGTCTTGCCTCGACCAAGCCCTTCATGGCGGTTGTCCTGACGGCGCTGATGTTTTCCATGGCCGGCATCCCACCGCTTGCCGGATTCTTCGCAAAGTACTTCGTGTTCATCGCGGCTATCGAGGCGAAGCTCTACGCGCTCGCGATCATCGGCGTGCTGACATCCGTGGTCGGCGCCTATTATTACCTGCGCATCGTCAAGCTGATGTGGTTCGATGAAGCGACGGGAGAGTTTGCGCGGATTGCCGGCGAGCTTCGCCTGGTCTTCGGTCTGTCGGGCCTCTTTGTCACCGCCTATGTCCTCTTCGGCGGACCGGTCGGCAACGCGGCAAATGCCGCGGCGAAGTCCTTCTTCTGAGGATGGCGAGATCATCGGGACGCTTCTCGATGGAGGCGTTCCGCCACGAGACCCTCGGCGACGTCGGCTCCACCAACACCGAATGTCTTGCCCGTGCAAGGGCAGGGGACCCCGGCGGCCTTTGGCTGACGGCAAAGCGCCAAACCAGCGGCCGCGGACGGCGCGGCAGGACCTGGACGTCCGAAGCCGGCAACCTCTATGCCTCGCTTCTACTCGTCGATCCGGCGCCGATGGAGCGACTGGGTTCGCTTCCCCTCGCTGTTGCGCTCGCGGTCCATGCGACCATCAGGGCCGTCCTGCCGCCGGGCGCCGATCCGGTCGAGGTCAAGTGGCCGAACGACATCCTGATCGGGCGCCGGAAGACCTGCGGCATCCTGATCGAGGCTGAGAAACTGCTCGATGGAAGGCAGGCGCTCGTCATCGGGATCGGGATCAATATCCGACACATGCCTGAAGGTGCGGCCTATCCCGTCACACGCCTGGAAGATCACGGTTGTCATGCCTCTCCTGAGGAGGTGTTTGCGCATCTTTTCAATCGGATGGCAGAGGTTCTGGAATCATGGGATGAGGGCCGAGGCGTGGCGGAGATAAGCCGGCGCTGGCTGGATGCCGCATGCGGAATCGGCGAGGCCGTCACGGTGAACCTTCCCGACCGCTCGCTTTCCGGCAGGTTTGCAGGCATTGACGCGCAAGGGCTGCTGCAGCTCGAAACCCGCAGCGGACAGGTTTTGTCGATTGCCGCCGGTGATGTATTCTTCGCAAGAACGGAATAAGGACGTTATGGCTAGACAGGAAGAACTGGTGTTTTTGCCGCTCGGCGGTGTCGGCGAGATCGGCATGAACCTGGCGCTCTATGGCTACGGCTCGCCCGGCAAACGCCAGTGGATCATGGTCGATTGCGGCGTGACGTTCGCCGGTCCGGAGTTGCCGGGTGTCGACCTCATCCTGCCGGACATCCGCTTTCTCGCCAAGGAGCGCGAGAACCTCAAGGCGATCATCATCACGCATGCCCACGAAGATCACTACGGTGCATTGAACGACCTGTGGCCGGGCCTCAACGTCCCGGTCTATGCCTCGGGCTTCACCGCAGGCCTGCTGGAGGCGAAGCGCAATTTCGAGGGTAGCCGAGCCGATATTCCCGTGACGCCCTTCAAGGCCGGTGACCGGATTTCCGTGGGGCCCTTCGATATTGAGGCGCTGGCGGTCAATCACTCCATTCCCGAGCCGATGTCTCTGGTGATTCGCACGCCGCTTGGAAACCTCGTCCATACCGGTGACTGGAAGATCGATCACGCGCCCTCGCTCGGGCCGCTGACGGACGAGGCCCGCTTTCGCGCCGTTGGAGACGAAGGCGTGCTCGCCTTGATGTGCGATTCAACCAATGCCAACCGCGAAGGCATCTCTCCGTCCGAGGAGGAAGTCTCCGAAGGCCTGCGGAAGATCATCGAGAACGCCGAGGGGAGGGTGGCGATCACCACTTTCTCGTCGAATGTCGGCCGCATACGGTCCATCGCCCATGCCGCCCATGCGGCGGGCCGCGAGGTCCTGCTGCTCGGCAGTTCCATGAAGCGGGTCGTAAACGTCGCTCGGGATATCGGCCTGATGGAGGGGATAAAGCCCTTCATTGCCGAAGACGAGTATGGCTACATTCCCCGCGACAAGGTCGTGGTGGTCCTGACTGGAAGCCAGGGCGAACCCCGGGCGGCGCTTGCCAAGATCGCCCGGGACGAGATGCGCAATGTATCGCTGGCGGCTGGTGATACTGTCGTCTTCTCGTCGCGGACGATCCCCGGCAACGAAAAGCCAATCCTGGAGATCATGAATGGCCTGATCGACCAGGGCGTGCATATCATCACCGATGCCGATGCGCTGGTGCACGTGTCCGGGCATCCGCGCCGCAACGAGCTCGTGAAGATGTACGAGTGGACGCGCCCGCAGATCCTGGTCCCGGTTCATGGAGAAGCAGCGCACCTGACCGCGCAGGCGGAACTGGGTGCGCAGTCTGGGATTCCGAACATCCCGCGCGTGCGCAACGGCGACATGCTGCGGATTGCGCCGGGCCCTGCCGAGGTCATCGATCAGGTGCCGCATGGGCGTATCTTCAAGGACGGAAAGCTGATCGGCGACCTGGAAGAGATGGGCATCGGCGACCGGCGCAAGCTGGCCTATGTAGGCCATGTCTCCGTCAACGTGCTGCTGGACAGCCGCTTCGATTTCCTCGGTGATCCGGATCTTGTTGCTTTCGGTTTGCCGGAGTTCGACGAGGAGGGCGAGGATATGGAGGATACACTGTACGACGCCGTGCTCGGTGCGGTGGAGAGCATCCCGCGCGCCCGCCGCAAGGACCTTGAGACATTGCGCGAAGCGATCCGCCGGGCCGTACGCGCGGCCGCCAACGAGGCGTGGGGCAAGAAGCCGGTGGTCACGGTTTTCGTCAACAAGGTCTAGGAGGACGTCATGCTCGGTCGGGTCAACCACATCGCCATTGCTGTGCCGGACCTGGCGCAGGCGACGGCAACCTACCGGGATGTGCTCGGTGCGCGCGTTTCGCCGCCCCAGGCGCTTGCGGAGCACGGGGTGACGGTGGTCTTCGTCGAACTGGAAAACACCAAGGTCGAACTGCTGGAGCCGCTGGGCGCCGACTCGCCGATAACCGCCTTCCTGGAGAAGTCGCCGTCAGGAGGCATGCACCACATCTGCTATGAAGTGGACGATATCCTGGCTGCCCGTGATCAGCTCAAGGCGAGTGGCCTCCGCGTGCTGGGAGACGGCAATCCAAAGATCGGGGCGCATGGAAAGCCGGTGCTTTTCCTGCACCCGAAGGACCTCAACGGGACGCTGGTAGAGCTCGAGGAGGTGTGACACTCCGTCCGTCCCGGCAGGTTTGAGGTCGCTGGGGTTTGTCGCTATAAGCGCAAGGCCCACAGGGAAGCCCCGGATGTCGTTTCTTTCATTCTTCGCCGTCTACTTCATCATCTGGTGGATCACGCTTTTCGCCGTGCTTCCGCTCGGCATGCGCTCGCAGGGTGACGAAGGGGACGTGACTCTGGGGACGGTGGAGAGTGCGCCGGCGCAGTTTCGCGCAGGGCGCGTCCTTCTTCTGACGACGGTAATATCGGCGGCAATCTACGCGGCCTGGTTCGCAGCCTCGAACTATTTTGGGATCAGCCTCGGCAATCTTCCTCGGGTCGTTCCGGAATTCGGATAGGACCCAGGATGCGAGCAAAAAAAAACAAGGCCGTGAGGCCTTGTTTCCAGTTTCGCGTGATCCTTACCGTTTCCGGGGCTGCGACAAGCGCGCCTAAGATCTGATCCTCCCAAGACTTGACCGCGAGGTCGGCAAGAATTTGATCTCCTTGCCTCTTTTATGGGCTGAAGCTAGCCCAAAGAATGGGCCTTGTCACCTGCTTTTTTTGCATTTTTGCTACACTGGAACATTATTTTCTTGTTGACGAAAGTGTCGCAGCTTTGTCACAAATCCGCTCTTCCAGTGTACATTTTCGATCGGCGAGGGCCTCCCTTCAACTTGAGGGGACGGACCTGCGAGCGGGTTTCCATGGCCCGGCGAAACCGCTATGAACGCAGCCAACCAGCTTCAAAAACGCGATTCCCGGTGGGGACGTCGAAACCTCGGAACATTCCATGCGCCTATCCCGCTACTTTATGCCGATCCTGAAGGAAAACCCCAAGGAAGCGGAAATCGTTTCTCACCGTCTGATGCTGCGGGCCGGGATGATCCGCCAGCAGAGCCAGGGCATCTATTCCTGGCTGCCGCTCGGCAAGCGTGTCCTCGACAAGGTCAACAGGATCATTCGCGAAGAGCAGGACCGCTCCGGCGCAATCGAGCTGCTGATGCCGACGCTGCAGTCAGCCGAACTCTGGCAGGAGAGCGGCCGCTACGACGACTACGGCAAGGAAATGCTGCGCATCAAGGACCGGCAGGAACGGCCGCTCCTCTACGGTCCGACGAACGAGGAGATGATCACCGACATCTTTCGCTCCTACATCAAGTCCTACAAGAACCTGCCGCTGAACCTCTACCACATCCAGCTCAAGTTCCGGGACGAGATCCGCCCCCGCTTCGGCACCATGCGTTCGCGCGAGTTCCTGATGAAGGATGCATACTCCTTCGATCTGACGCAGCAGGACGCGATCCACTCCTATAACAAAATGTTCGTCGCCTATCTGCGCACGTTCGCACGGCTGGGGCTGCGGGCCATCCCGATGCGCGCCGATACCGGTCCGATCGGCGGCAATCATAGCCACGAATTCATCATCCTCGCCGAAACGGGCGAGTCGGAAGTCTTCAGCCACAAGGACTTCGTTAATTTCGAAATTCCGTCCGAAGACACTGATTTCGACGACGTCGCTGGGCTGCAGGCCATATTCGACAAGTGGACCTCGGTCTACGCAGCGACGTCGGAAATGCACGATGCCGCGGCGTTCGATGCGATCCCGGAAAGTGACCGCCTGTCCGCGCGCGGTATCGAGGTTGGCCACATCTTCTATTTCGGCACGAAGTATTCCGAGCCTATGGGGGCCAAGGTGCAGGGGCCGGATGGCAAGGAGCATCCCGTACACATGGGTTCCTACGGCATCGGCCCGACGCGCCTTGTTCCCGCCATCATCGAAGCCTCGCATGACGAGAGCGGAATCATCTGGCCGGCCTCCGTCGCACCGTTCGATGTCGTGGTCATCAACATGAAGCCGGGCGACGAAGCCTGCGACCGGCTTTCGGAGAACCTCTACGCAGGCCTGGGCAAGGCCGGCAAGGATGTCCTCTATGATGATACGGATGACCGCGCCGGCACCAAGTTCGCGACGGCGGACCTGATCGGCGTGCCGGTCCAGGTCATCATCGGCCCGCGTTCGGCGGCGAGCGGCGAAGTCGAGGTCAAGGACCGCAAGACCGGCGCCCGCGAGGTGATGACGCTGGAAGCTGCAATGAACAGGCTGGCCGGCTAAGGGCGCTGCAGCCCGAAGGACGACGAGTGGAGGCTAGGGACGGAAGAATGGCGAGCGTGACCGCAGAGGGACAGACGAACAGCGAAGGCCGCGGGCCGTCTGCCGGTCCGTTTTCCGCCTTCGAACGCATGGTGGCGTGGCGCTACCTGCGCTCCCGGCGGAAGGAGGCGTTCATTTCGGTGATCGCCGGCTTCTCGTTCATCGGCATCATGCTGGGCGTAGCCACGCTGATCATCGTCATGGCGGTGATGAACGGTTTCCGTACCGAACTGATCTCGCGCATCCTCGGAATCAACGGTCACATGATCGTGCAGCCGGTGGACGGGCCCTTTACCGACTACGCCGACCTTACGGCGAAGTTCCAGGGCGTGCCGGGTGTGCGGATTGCGCTACCGCTGGTGGAGGGCCAGACACTCGCCTCTGGTCGCGCCGGTGCCGGCTCCGGGGCATTGGTACGCGGCGTTCGGCCGGAAGACCTCGAGAAACTGAGCGAGGTCGCGACCAACATCCGGCAGGGCGACATCATCGGCTTTGCTTCGGGGCAGGGCGTTCTGGTCGGCTCCCGGCTTGCTGCATCGCTAGGGATCAATGCCGGCGATGACATCACCCTCATCTCACCCGAAGGCGATGTGACGCCGATGGGTGTCAATCCAAGGGTCAAATCCTACCCGGTATCAGGCGTCTTCGAAATCGGCATGTCTGAATACGACGCGACGATGATCTTCATGCCGCTGGAGGAGGCGCAGCTCTATTTCAATGCCGACGGGCTGGTGCAGTCGATCGAGCTCTTCGTCAACGATCCCGAAGGTGTAGACGGGTTGCGGCCGCTGGTGGAAGCCGCCGCCGGTCGCCAGATCCACATCACCGACTGGCGTCAGCGGAACCAGACCTTCTTTTCGGCGCTGCAGGTCGAGCGGAACGTCATGTTCATGATCCTCACGCTGATCGTGCTGGTGGCAGCGCTCAACATCATCTCCGGGCTCATCATGCTGGTGAAGGACAAGGGAAGCGACATCGCCATCCTGCGCACCATGGGCGCAAGTTCCGGCTCGGTGATGCGGATCTTCTTCATGACCGGGGCCGCGATCGGAACCGTCGGAACGCTCGCCGGCGTCGTTCTCGGCGTCATCGTGTGCCTCAACATAGAATCCATCCGGCAGTTCTTCTCCTGGCTGTCGGGCACGGTGCTCTTCGATCCCGAACTCTACTTCCTCAGCCAGCTTCCGGCTGAGATGAGCTTCAGCGAGACTTTGTCGGTGGTGCTGATGGCACTGACGCTCTCTTTCATTGCCACCATATTCCCCGCCTGGCGGGCCTCGCGGCTCGATCCGGTGCAGGCCCTCCGATACGAATAGGACCCTATCCCTCATGGCAGGCAAGACAGTCCTGAAGCTCTCCGGTGTCGAAAGACAATACGGCCAGGGCGAAACCACGCTCTCCATCCTGAAGGGTGTGGATTTCGAACTGCACAGTGGCGAGATCGTCGCTCTCGTGGCACCGTCAGGAACGGGAAAATCTACGCTTCTGCATCTGGCGGGACTGCTGGAGCATCCGGATGCAGGTGAGGTTTTCGTCGGCGGCCATGCCTGCAATGGATTGCCGGATGATGATCGCACCGCCATCCGCCGCAGCGAGATCGGCTTCGTGTACCAGTTTCACCACCTGCTCCCAGAGTTCACGGCGCTCGAGAACATCATGATGCCGCAACTGATTGCGGGGCTTCCCGAGCGGGAGGCCAGGGAGCGGGCAAGCCAGCTTCTCGACTACATGCGCATCGGCCACCGTGGCGAACACCGCCCGGCCGAATTGTCCGGCGGCGAACAGCAGCGCGTGGCGATCGCCCGTGCCGTCGCCAATGCCCCTCGCGTCCTGCTGGCCGACGAACCGACCGGCAACCTCGATCCCGAAACGGCCTCATACGTTTTCGATGCCCTGGAAGCGCTTGTGAAGCAGTCGGGGCTTGCCGCCCTGATCGCCACCCACAACCATGATCTCGCCGCCCGGATGGATCGTCGGGTAACGATCGACGGCGGCAAGGTCGTCGGCTTCTAACTCCTCTCTTAACCCTCTGTTTACCGAGGCTGCCGGCGACGGTGGCCTTTTCTGTTCTTGTTCCGTTTTCCTCTTGACGAGGAGTACAAAAAAGGAACAAAATAACAACATAGAGGAACAGGGGAGACGACCATGACTGATCTCATTCGGGACATTGCCGCATTCGCTTCCATAGCAACCTTCGTCGCGAGCATTTCCATGCTCATGCTGGCCATTTAAGCGAGCCGCAGGAATATCCGTTGACGACGTAAGTCCGAACTGGACTTGGAACGCTCCGCGCCGGAAAATCACCTGATTCATGAGGTGAGAGACAGCGATGGCCGAGCAGATGGAAACCACTGGTGCAACGAACGGAGAGCATTCGCCTCGGTTCGTTCATCTCCGGGTTCATTCCGCCTATTCGCTGCTCGAAGGCGCATTGCCCCTCAAGAAGATTCTTGCAAAGGCTGTGGCCGATGGTCAGCCGGCGATAGCCGTCACGGACACCAACAACCTCTTCGTCGCGCTGGAATTCGCGCAGAAAGCGGTCGGTGAGGGTCTTCAGCCAATCATCGGGTGCCAGGTCTCCATCGACATGGAAGATCAGGCCGACGATCGTCGTAGCAACCAGATGACGAAGCTGCCGGCGATCGTGCTTCTGGCATCGACGGCTGACGGCTACGAGCGGCTGGTGGACCTCGTCAGTCGCGCCTATCTCGGGGGCGAGGGCCATGCCAGCACGCATATCCGCCGCTCCTGGCTTGAGGATACCGGGACGGAAGGACTGATCGCGTTGACCGGGGCGTCCGGCGGTCCGGTCGACGTCGCGCTGCGCGAAGGCAATTCCGCTCAGGCGAGATCGCGGCTCCTCAGCCTCAGGGAGGCGTTCGTCGATCGGCTCTACGTGGAACTGCAGCGCCATGGTGCCTATGACCGTCGCCACGAGCACAAGATCATCAGCCTTGCCTACGAGTTCGCTCTGCCACTGGTCGCCACCAACGAAGCCTTCTTCCCGTCGCGCGACGATTATGACGCCCACGACGCTCTGATGGCGGTGGCCCACAATGCGATCGTGTCCGACGACAGCCGCTTCCGGCTGACCCCGGACCACTATCTGAAGAGCCGTGCCGAGATGGCGGCACTCTTCGCCGATCTGCCGGAAGCGCTGGACAACACGGTAGAAATCGCCCGGCGCTGTTCCTTCATCCTCGACACCCGCAAGCCAATCCTGCCGCGTTTCACCGGTGCGACGGCTGATCCGGAGGAAGCCGAACGGGCCGAGGCAGAGGAACTGCGACGGCAATCGGTGGAGGGCCTCGAACGGCGAATGGAGGCGCTCGGCCTCAGCCCCGGCTATACGGAGCAGGACTACCGCGAGCGCCTGGACTTCGAGCTGAGCGTCATCGAGAGGATGAAGTTCCCGGGCTACTTCCTGATCGTCTCGGACTTCATCAAGTGGGCGAAGCAGAACAACATTCCCGTCGGTCCGGGCCGTGGATCGGGCGCGGGTTCGCTGGTCGCCTATGCGCTGACGATCACGGACGTCGATCCGCTGCGCTTCTCGCTGCTGTTCGAGCGCTTCCTCAACCCGGAACGCGTCTCGATGCCCGACTTCGACATCGACTTCTGCCAGGACCGGCGCGAAGAGGTGATCCGCTACGTCCAGCAGAAATACGGCCGTGAGCAAGTGGCCCAGATCATTACATTCGGATCGCTGCAGGCCCGCGCGGCGCTGCGCGACGTAGGCCGGGTGCTCGAAATGCCATACGGCCAGGTCGACAGGATCTGCAAGCTGGTGCCGAACAATCCAGCCAATCCGACACCGCTCTCCAAGGCGATCGAGGAGGAGCCCAAGCTGCAGGAAGAGGCCGAGAAGGAGCCCGTGGTCGCACGCCTTCTCGACATCGCCCAGAAGATCGAGGGACTTTATCGGCACGCCTCGACGCACGCCGCCGGCATCGTGATCGGCGACCGGCCGCTTTCCAAGCTCGTGCCGATGTACCGCGATCCGCGCTCCGACATGCCGGTCACCCAGTTCAACATGAAATGGGTCGAACAGGCGGGCCTGGTGAAGTTCGACTTCCTCGGGCTGAAGACGCTGACCGTGTTGAAAACTGCGGTCGACTACGTTGCCAAACGCGGCATCCACGTGGACCTCGCCTCGATACCGCTGGATGACGAGAAGACCTACGAAATGCTCTCCCGCGGCGAGACGATCGGCGTGTTCCAGGTGGAAAGTGCCGGCATGCGCAAGGCGCTGATCGGCATGCGGCCGGACTGCATCGAGGACATCATCGCGCTCGTTGCGCTCTATCGCCCCGGTCCGATGGAGAACATTCCGGTCTACAATGCCCGCAAGCACGGCGAAGAGGAGATCGAATCGATCCATCCGAAGATCGACTACCTCCTGAAGGAAACCCAGGGCGTTATCGTCTACCAGGAACAGGTGATGCAGATCGCCCAGGTCCTGTCAGGCTACTCGCTCGGCGAAGCGGACCTTCTGCGCCGCGCCATGGGCAAGAAGATCAAGGAGGAGATGGACAAGCAGCGTGCACGTTTCGTCGATGGTGCCATCAAGAATGGCGTGTCGAAGCCGCAGGCTGACTTGATCTTCGACCTGCTCGCCAAGTTCGCCAACTACGGCTTCAACAAGTCGCACGCCGCCGCCTACGCCATCGTCTCCTACCAGACGGCCTTCATGAAGGCGCACTATCCGGCCGAGTTCCTGGCCGCGTCGATGACCTTCGATATGGCGAACACCGAGAAGCTGAACGACTTCCGGCAGGATGCAGCCCGTCTCGGCATTACGGTCGTGCCGCCATCGGTGCAGACTTCGTTCCGCCGTTTCGAGACCGACGACAACAAGATCTTCTACGCCTTGGCGGCCATCAAAGGTGTCGGCGAGGCCGCGGTCGATCACATCGTCGAGGTTAGGGGCGACAAGCCTTTCGCCTCGATCGAGGACTTCTGCCTACGGATCGACCCGAAGCAGATCAACCGCCGCGTGCTGGAAAGCCTCATTTGCGCCGGCGCCTTCGATTGCTTCGGGCGGGATCGGGCAGAGATGATTGCTGGCCTCGATCGCATCATCGGCTACGCGCAGCGCGCGCAGGAAAACAAGACGAGTGGCCAGTCTGACATGTTCGGATCATCCTCCGCAGCAGGTCCTGAAACGTTGATTTTCCCGCCTTTCTCGCCCTGGGTTCCTTCGGAGAAGCTGATGCGGGAGTACCAGGTTCTCGGCTTCTACCTGTCCGCCCACCCGCTCGATTCCTATGGCGATGTACTGGCGAAGATGCGCGTCCAGAACTTTGCGGAATTCTCCGCCGCCGTGAAAAAGGGCGCGACTGCCGGGCGGCTTGCCGGGACTGTGACCGGACGCCAGGAGCGCAAGACCCGTACCGGCAACAAGATGGGGATCGTCACCTTTTCCGACGCCTCGGGTCAGTTCGAGGCCGTGCTCTTCTCCGAGGCGCTGGCGCAGTACCGCGACCTTCTGGAGCCCGGCAAATCCCTGGTGATCACCGTGCAGGCCGACGAGCGTCCGGAGGGCATCGGTTTGCGTATCCAGACCGCCGCTTCGCTTGAGGAGCAGTCGGTGCGAATGCAGAAGGCGCTGCGCGTCTATGTGAGGGATTCAGGTCCCCTGAAGACGGTGACGCGGCACCTCAATGCAAGAGGGGACGGGTTGGTCTCCTTCATCGTCATCAAGGACGATGGTCAGCGTGAGATCGAGGTGGAGCTCGCGGAGAAGTTCCGGATTTCGCCGGAGATTGCCGCCGCCCTTAGGGCGGCGCCGGGAGTCTTGGAGGTCGAACTCGTATAGCGACGCTCAGTAGAGGCCGATGCCGTTGCGATAGACGCGCCGCGGCTTCTGCCGCACCTTCTGCGGTTTTTCGACTGCTGGCCGTGCTTCAGCCACCTTCGCCTCGGAGCGCGTGAGGGTGATGAAGTCGGTGCCTTTGCCCGTCTCCGGACCCAGACCTTCGTCCGTTATGGTCAGGGAGCTTCCATCGGCAAGCAGCGTCGCGATGCGCTCTCGTATGTCGTCCGGGATCTCCAGGCGATCGAGCGCGCCGGGTGCCGAAGAGGCCGAGGCGTCGAGACTGATGTTCATTCGCTGCCGCTCTTTCGGGGTCAGGAGGTTCGGCAGAGTGAGTACATGCCAGTCGGCCCGCTCGCTGCCACGATCAACATTGCTCGCGGTGAAGAAGTGCGTGCCGAGAGGGATCTCCGGGTTCTTCAGGCCGATCGGCGCCTCGAACAGCGGCGCAAAGTTGCGGCGTACCAGCAGTTGCGCAGCCGGCGGCTCCCGCTTGCCGGAGGAGCGATAGAGCGCCGACAGGAAGTCGTCGGTCAACGCCGATCCCGCGGGGAGGTTCTTCCACCGCTTGAAGCCTGCGATTGCCGCCTGGGTTTTGGTGCCGATAAGACCGTCGGGCGCGCCGGCATCGAAGCCGAGATCGTTCAGCATCGCCTGGACGTCGAACACCGTCTCCCGCAATTCGCGCCTCTTGATGAGCATTTTTACAGGTGTGGTGTCCTGCGGTTCGATCGAGCCGGTCAAGGTCGGGTCGGTGGTCTGGCTCGCCAAGGCCACCTCATAGGCTTCCGACGTCTGGCGCTTCACGGTCGGCCGCAATTCGATGTCCGACATCAGTGGTTCGGCGGGCAGGGGCTTGAGCGGGAGGAAGAGGTTGGCGTGAGCGATCGGCATCGGTGCCACCGGCGCGTCCGAGACGATCACGTGGAAACCGCGCTCCGTCATCCCGAAAAGCGTCTTTGCGTAACCGGAAGGCAGGCGGATGCAGCCGTGTGAGGCCGGGTAGTTCGGCACGTGGCCTTCGTGGAGAGCGATGCCAGACCACGTCAGTCTCTGCATGAATGGCATCGGTGCGTTCGAATAGATGTTCGACTCGTGGTAGCGGCGCTTTTCCAGGATCGAGAAGATTCCGCTCGGTGTCGAATGGCCGGCTTTGCCAGTCGAGACGCGCGTGGTCGAGACCACTTTGTCACCGTCGTAGACGGTCATCGACTGGTTGTTCTTGGAGACGACGATCTGCAGCGTGTGGGCGAGTTCGGCAAAGGCGGGATGGGAGAGCATGGTGGCGGACATCAGTCCGAGACCAAACGCGAGACGACGCAGCATGGACAACCTCTTTACGCAATACTGAGCGGCGAGATTAGCAGCTTCGAATTAAGGAAGATTTGCCGAACATTGTAACGATTGGCAGTCGCTATGCCGTCCGATCACATGTCAGTGACCTCGGCGGCGCTCACCGAATGTGTAGCCGGTTTCCACGGCGGCTTTTCCGAACTTGTCGCGGAGCCGGTCCATGGCGGCCTCCGCTGCGGCGCGACGGACGGCGTCGCGGTCCACGAGGTCTGGAGGATCTGCCGTTTCCGGATCGCAAAGGTCAGTCACGCCAATGCCGATGAGGCGGAAGCGCGTGCCGTCGGTTTCGGGTTGCAGCAGTGAGAGACCCGTGCGGAAGATGCGATCCGCCAGCTGTGTGGGGTCCTCGAGGCGGCGGTTGCGCGTGCGGCTTTTGAAGTCGGCGGTCTTGAGTTTCAGGACTACCGTCTGGCCGGCGATGGAGTGTTTCTTCAGCCGAGACGAGACCTTCTCGGAGAGGCGGCGGAGGATCGGGACGAGGTCCTCCTGGCGGGAGATGTCGTCGAAGAATGTGGTCTCGGCCGAAACGCTCTTCGCCGGATCATTGGGGTGGACCGTCCGGTCGTCGATGCCGCGCGCGAGGCGATAGAGGCGCTGTCCCATGGAGCCGTAGCGCCGCATGAGATCACCTTCCTCCATTGTCTGCAACTGCCCGATCGTCCGGATGCCGTCGGCTTCGAGGGTGCCATTGAAGGCCTTGCCGACGCCCCAGATCGTCGTCACCGGCCGTGGAGCGAGGAACGCCAGGGCCTCCTCCCGCCCGACGACGGAGAAGCCCCGTGGCTTTTGCAGGTCGGATCCGACCTTGGCCAGGAACTTGCAGTAGGAGAGCCCGATCGAGATGCTGATGCCGATCTCTGCGGCGATGCGGTTGGCGAGTTTGGCAAGCGTGCGTGCCGGCGGGTCGTGATGCAGCCGCTCCGTGCCGGCGAGGTCGAGAAAGGCCTCGTCAATCGAAAGTGGCTGAACGAGCGGCGTCAACTCCAGCATCATCTGCCGTACCTCGCAGCCGACCCGTGCGTACTTTTCCATGTTCGGGCGGATGACGACGGCATCCGGGCACGCCTCCAGTGCCTTGAACATCGGCATTGCTGATCGCACCCCGTTGATGCGCGCAATGTAGCAGGCCGTGGAGACAACGCCCCGCTTTCCTCCACCAATGATGACTGGCTTGTCTGCGAGATCTGGATTGTCTCGTTTCTCGACGGCCGCATAGAAGGCGTCGCAGTCGATATGCGCGATCGTCAGGTCGTAAAGTTCAGAATGATATAATAACCGTGGACTTCCGCATTTATTGCAGCGGCGCAGTTCTGCCTTCTGCTCGGTGAGGCAGTCGCGACAGAAGCCGGATTTCGTCTCGGGCGAATGCGTCATGGATGGAACAGAAGTTGAACATCCGCAATCTATGTCTGGCCGAGCAGAATCTCAACGTCGCTCTTTGTCCGTCCACATCGGAACGGGCTTCTCAGTACTGGCCGGAATCAAGGCCGGGCTTTGAAAAGTGGCGCCAGGCGGCCGCCACCGCCTCCGGCTTCGTCCCGCTTGCTTCGCAAAAGGCGAGGAGCGTGGGCTCATGGGCCATGACGAAATCGAGCATCCCGGCGAGGAAATCTGGATCGTCCACTGCCTGGCGAAGTTGCCCTGCCTCCAGCCCCGACAGGGCAAGGAAGCGCCCCAGCATGTCCGGTTCGGAGGCAAGCCAGCCGAGAACGGCCACGGCCGTCTGCTCCGCGGCGTCCCGCCCGACTGGAACGTTTTTGGGATCGTTTCGCATTGCCCGGAAATGGTTACCTCTTTTTCAACCAAATGGCCGTACCGTTGAACGCTGTGACGGAGATGGAATCGGCCGTGCGCGAGCTTATATCCTGAAATAGGGCTTGCAAGGCAGGATCAGGGACGGGGTACATGCCCAAACGGGTCATGATTGTCGAAGACAACGAGCTGAACATGAAGCTCTTCCGCGATCTGATCGAGGCTTGCGGCTATGAAACCATCCAGACGCGGAACGGCATGGAGGCGATGGAACTCGCCCGCAAGCATCGCCCAGACCTCATCCTGATGGACATCCAGCTTCCTGAAGTCTCCGGCCTCGAGGTCACGAAGTGGCTCAAGGAAGACGATGAATTGCATATCATCCCAGTCATAGCCGTGACCGCCTTCGCGATGAAGGGCGACGAAGAACGCATCCGCCAGGGTGGCTGCGAAGCCTATGTGTCGAAGCCGATATCGGTTCCCAAGTTCATCGAGACCATCAAGACATATCTGGGCGACGCATGAGACCGGAGCACACGACATGACCGCGCGTATCCTGGTGGTTGACGATGTGCCCGCCAATCTCAAGCTGCTCGAGGCCCGGCTGGTTGCTGAATATTTCGATGTCCTGACGGCCGAGGACGGTTTCAAGGCGCTGGCGATCTGCGAGCATACGCATGTCGACCTCATCCTGCTCGACATCATGATGCCCGGCCTCAGCGGCTTCGAGGTTTGCGAGCGGCTGAAGGCAGATCCCCGCTTCGCGCATATTCCCATCGTCATGGTGACGGCGCTGGACCAGCCGGCCGATCGCGTTCGTGGGCTCAAGGCCGGCGCGGACGATTTCCTGACGAAACCGGTCAATGATCTTCAGCTCATTTCGCGCGTGAAGAGCCTCGTGCGGCTGAAGACCTTGAGCGACGAGTTGCGCATTCGTGCCGACACTGCCCAGAACGTCGGCCTCGAGGAGATGCTGAAAGGCACCGACGGCCGGGACGAGCCGGGACAGGTGCTGCTGGTAGACAGCCGCGGCAATTCGCAAGAGCGTTTCATCAAGGCGCTGAAGCCGATCGCAGAGGTCATGGCGATGTCGGACCCGCAGGCGGCATTGTTCGAGGCAGCGGAAAACAGCTTCGATCTCGTGATCGTCAACGCCAATTTCGACGGCTATGATCCGCTACGCCTCTGCTCGCAACTGAGGTCGTTGGAACGGACACGCTTTCTGCCACTGCTCATCGTCACCGAGCAGGGTGAGGAGGATCTGATCGTCCGGGCCCTGGACCTCGGCGTCAACGACTACATCATGCGCCCGGTCGACCCGAACGAGCTCGTTGCCCGCTGCCTCACGCAGATCAAGCGCAAACGCTACAACGATCGTCTTCGCGTCAGTGTTCAGCAGACGATCGAACTGGCGGTCACCGACGCGCTGACCGGGTTGCACAATCGCCGCTACCTCGACAATCATTTGAAGACGCTGTTCAATCGTGCCGCGGCTCGAGGGCGGGCACTGTCCGTCTGCATCACCGACATCGATCGCTTCAAGACGATCAACGATACCTATGGCCATGACGCCGGAGACGACATACTCCGGCAGTTCGCGGCACGTATTCGCTCGACCGTCAGGGGCGCGGATCTCGCCTGCCGGTACGGCGGGGAGGAGTTCGTGGTGGTGATGCCGGACACCGATGCCGCAGCGGCTGGCATGATCGCTGAAAGGCTGCGCGGGCTGATCGAGAACCAGCCCTTCGTCATTCGCTCGACGGGGCAGGCCATCAGCGTCACTGCTTCGCTTGGTATCGCTTCCAACGAGGCTGCGGCAGAGACCCCGGAACAGCTTCTGAAGCAAGCGGACAGGGCACTCTACGAGGCGAAGAACAGCGGCAGGAACAGGGTGGTTGCAGCCGCAGCCTGAAGCGAGTTTTGGCAGGGTTGCGCAGGAAGTTCTGATTTCTCGCCAAAGAAATACCAGAGAAACAGACCAGTTGAATCTCCGCTATTCATTGAATGGCGCGCCGCCACTACGCCTGATTTTAACCAACATTGGAACTCGCTTATGGAATCGGCAAGATTCGGTTGATTTCCTTGGTGGTTTGCGCGATTTTTAGAGACGAAAGATACCCCATGATGCTCAGGTCCGCCGCATCTCCTGGGTCGTGGGGTCGGTCGATCGATTGCATGTCTCGGTTCCTCGTGCCGTATTGCAGTCGGTCGACCCCCAATAAAAAAGCACCGCTTTCAGGGGAAGCGGTGCTTTTTTATTGGCTTGGAGCACGAGACAACAAAAAAGGCGCGTCGCCCTGCGGCGCGCGCCTCGTTCTGCCGGATGCCAGGATCTTACTTGATCTTGGTTTCCTTGAACTCGACATGCTTCTTGGCAATCGGGTCGTACTTGGTCTTGGACATCTTGTCCGTGAAGGTACGGCTGTTCTTCTTGGTCACGTAGAAGAAACCGGTGTCCGCCGTCGACAGCAGCTTGATCTTGATGGTCGTAGCTTTCGCCATGGTGTTCTGCCTTTAGGAAAAATGAAGCCGCGGACGGCCGGATGGTGTCCACGGCGAAATCTGGCGCGAAACTACAAATCGCGCCCGAAAAGTCAAGTCCGTTTCGGTCTAAAAAGGAACCGTCCTATCGACAGCATGACATAAAGGCCGAAGAAGGAGGCGAGCGCCCAGGCGAAACCGTTGTTGCCGGTGATGTCGATCGCAGCGCCGATCGCCTGTGGCCCGGCCACGGTGCCGACGGCGTAGCAGAAGACGAAGGCTGCATTGGCGGCGGCGAGGTCGGCCCCGGTGAGTCGCGAGCCGAGATGGGCAAGGCCCACAGTATAGAGGCCGGAGACGCAACCGCCCCAGAACAGCAGGACGACTGCCGTCAGCAGCCAGTCCTCGATCAGCAACGGCAGGAGCAGCGAGCCGACGAGGCCCGTCAGCGCCATGAGCGCGAGAAGCGGCCGCCGGTCGCGAAGGCGGTCGGAATACATGCCCAGCGGGATCTGGAAGACCATGTTGCCGATGCCCATCACGGTGAGGAGCAGAGCTGCCTGCGCCTCGCTGAAGCCCTCCCGCACGGCGTAGATTGGAAACAGCGAAAGTCCGCCCGCTTCGACCGCGCCGAAGACGAAAACAGCCGCTGTCGCCGTGGGCACAAGGAAGATATAGCGCAGGAAGTGACGCTCGGGCTTCTCGTCCAGAACGGGACTCTCATTCCGCGCGATATAGATTGGAATTGCCGCGATCAGGATGGCGCCGGCACCGATGAGGAAAGGCCGGATTCCGTCGCTACCGATGGCCGAAAACAGGAGCGGGCCCATCGCGAACCCCACCGCCAGAACTGTGGCATAGATACCGAGTACGAGGCCTCTGCGGCGGGGCGGGGCGGCTGCATTGATCCAGAACTCGGACAGGATGAACAGCGTTGTGGTTGCCCCGTGGAATGCGAACCGCAGGGGAAACCACATCCAGAACGCGCTGGCATAGTAGAAGCCGAGAGCGCTGACGGCAGACACGATCACCGCCCACAGCATGGTCCGGGCGACGCCGAAATCATGGGCGAGCCGAGTGGTGATCGGTGCGGCGATCATGGCCGCGACACCCGCCATGGCCGAATTCAGCCCGATCATGGTCGATGAGATGCCGCGTTTCTCGAGGATTATGCTGAGGAGGGGGAGGCCAAGGCCAATGGCGATCCCCACGGCGCTGATTGCGGAGATTGCCGCGAAAAGCGACGGCCAGTGTATCTCCTCGACATGGCCGTTGAGGTCATTCTGTGGACGGGACATCTTGTGCCTCTAGAGCTCGGTCCGGACGAACCGTCCATGGCGCATGAAGTAATAGGGTACGGGCAGTCCATAGGGGAGGGCAGGATCGCTCTCAAGCAGCAATTTCACATCCTCCAGCACCGCGCGGGTGATCTGCGGCACCTTGAGCTCGGCAAGGTCGGAAAAACCCACCCAGCGCAGATCCTGCAGTTCTTCGGTATCCTGAAGCGGAGCCGGGGCGATGCCGGCTTCGTCGGCAGGCAGCAGAAAGAAGCGTGTATCGAAGCGTCTTACATTCCCGGGTGGCGTTACCGCACGCGCCACGTAACGCAGGGGCACGAGGTCGGCCGCGTCGCCGGCGCTCAACCCCGTCTCCTCACGCAGTTCGCGGAGCGCCGCCAGTGCAAGGGCGCGCACGGTCGACGGTCCGGTGCGTGCTGCCGTTCCAGAGAGAAGCCGCTTCGCGACAAGCGGGTGAAGGTCACGCTGGTAAGGCAGGGTGTAGTCGTGGCGGTCCCGCCGGCCGCCCGGAAAGACGTAGACGTCGGGCATGAAAGCGTGGCCGCCACCTCTCCGTCCCATCAGGAAGCGGGGTGTGCCCTGGCGTCGGTCTAGCAGGATGATGGTGCTTGCATCCTTCGGACGCAGCTTCTCCGTGTTCTTCCGCAACGGCTCGTCGATCGCGAACGGTGCGGGCGCGACCACAGCCGGTTTCAAGGATGTCGGTCTCCGTGATCCGCAGCGAGCCGCTCTCCTGCCTCGCCGCCGAAGCCGTGCATGCGGTACGCCCATTGCAGTCCGATGACGCCGCCCTTGATCGGCTGGATGGTCAGCAGCGCCGCCAGGACTGCGAGCGGGATCCAGATCGCCAGATGGATCCAGGGAGAGAGCGGGAATACCATGTCCGCCATCATGTAGCCGGTCATCAGAACATGGCCGACCACGAAGATGACGAGGTAGGCCGGCAGGTCGTCCGCCCTGTGGTGGTGGATCTCTTCCCCGCAGACCGAACATTCGTCCACCGGCTTGAGGAAGGCCCGGAACAGGCGCCCGCTCCCGCAATTGGGGCAGGTACCCTTCATGCCGCGCCCGATGGACCGCGCTAGGGGGCGCTCTTCCTGGTGCGTTCCTCCGAACCGGACCGGCTGCTCGGCTTCTCTTAGCATATGCTTGCTCCTATCGGCCGCGCGGAGGTCGGGTGCCGGCCTTCGCGCGCCGCTGATGACGATCTCTTCGCCCGGATTTGTGGAAAGACCGTGTCGCTGTTGGCATTTTCCGGCCTTCGCTCAGCATTTCGAAACGCAGGGCACCGGCGAGGGGGATCGCTTCGGCCAGTCGTACCTCGACTGCATCCCCAAGCTGATAGCCAAGCCCGGACTTCTCGCCGGTCAGCGCCTGATGGGCTTCGTCGTATATGAAATAGTCCGTGCCGAGCGTCGAGATCGGCACGAAGCCGTCTGCTCCGTATTCCGGCAGGGTGATGAACAGGCCGGCCTTCGTGACGCCGGAGACGCGGCCCTCGAATTCCTCGCCGATGCGTTCACTGAGGTGATGGGCGATCAGCCGGTTGACGGTGTCGCGCTCCGCCGCCATCGCCCTTCGCTCGAAGGTCGAGATCTCGGCGGCGATATCGTCGAGGATCGCCTCCTCCTCCGGCGTGATGCCGCCTTCGCCCAGCCCGAGGGAGCCGACCAGTGCGCGATGCACGATCAGGTCGGCATAACGACGGATCGGCGACGTGAAGTGGGCGTACTTCATCAGGTTCAGCCCGAAGTGGCCGATGTTCTCGGGGCTGTAGATCGCCTGGCTCTGCGAGCGCAGAACCATCTCGTTGACCATCGTCTGGTGCGGGGTATCGAGGGCCCGGGCGAGGATGCCGTTGAAGGAATTCGCCCGCAGCTGCCCGCCCTTTGCCATGGAGAGGCCGATCGTTGCCAGGAACTCCCGCAGGGTTTCCTGCTTCGATAGCGCCGGCGCATCATGGACGCGGTAAACGAGCGGCTGGCGTTTCTTCTCCAGCGTTTCCGCGGCTGCGACGTTCGCCTGGATCATCATCTCTTCGATGAGCTTGTGGGCATCCAGCCGCTCGGGGATGAAGACGCGGTCGACGGTGCCGTCGGCCTTGAGGATGATCTTCCGCTCCGGCATGTCGAGCTCGAGCGGCTGCCGCCGGTCGCGCCCGCGCTTCAGCGTCGCATAGGCATGCCACAGAGGTTTCAGGATCGGCTCGAGCAGCGGTCCCGTCTTGTCGTCGGGCTTGCCGTCGATGGCAGCCTGGGCCTGCTGGTAGGAAAGCTTCGCCGCGCTCTTCATCATGATGCGATGGAAGGTGTGGCCGGCCTTGCGGCCCTCCTTCGAGAAGACCATCCGCACCGCGATGGCGGGCCGGTCCTCACCCTCGCGGAGCGAGCAGAGGTTGTTGGAGATGCGTTCCGGAAGCATGGGGACGACCCGATCCGGGAAGTAGACTGAATTCCCGCGCTTCAGCGCCTCGCGGTCGAGCGCGGAGCCGGTGCGCACATACCAGGAGACGTCGGCGATCGCGACGGTGACGATCACGCCGCCCGGATTGTCCGGCGAAGTGTCCGCCTCGGCATGGACGGCGTCGTCATGATCCTTCGCATCGGCCGGATCGATGGTGATGAGCGGCACGTAGCGCCAGTCCTCGCGCTTCGCCATGGTCGCGGGACCTGCCGCCTCTGCCTCGTCGATGACCGCCTGCGGGAAGACATGGGGAATGCCATGGGCATAGATGGCGATCATCGAGATCGCTTTCTCGGAGCCGACGGACCCGACGACCGAGAGGACGCGGGCGCGCGGCAGGCCGAACCGACCGCTGCGGGCAACCTCGACCTCGACGAGGTCGCCGTCCTTCGCATCGCCCATGCCGTCGCGTTCGATCAGCATCTCCTCGCCCCGCCGGTCGATCGGCATGAGGCGCGTCTCGTCCTCCATCATCCGGATCACGCCGAGAGACGCGCCACGACGGCGGTCGATGATCTTGATGACGCGGGCCGTATAGGCCGGACCGCTGCGGTCCTTGTTGGAGAAGATCTTGGCGAGCACTCTGTCGTTCAGTCCGGCGGCCGGCGTCTTGCCCCTCCGGTCAGCCGTCTGGCGGATCAGGACAGCCGGTGCCGCCCCTTGGTCTTCCGGCCATTCGGCGGGGCGCCCGATCAGTTCTCCGTCCTTGTCGCGGGTGGTGATGTCGAGCACCGTGACCGGCGGCAGGGCGCCGGGGCGCGACAGGGACTTCCGGCTCTTCTTCAGGAGGCCCTCGTCCTCCAGCGCCCGGAGCAAGTCCTTCAATTCCACCCGTGCCTCGCCCTTGAGGCCGAAGGCCTTGGCGATTTCGCGCTTGGAGGCGCGATCGGGATTGTCGGCGATGAATTCGAGCAGGATTTCCCGCGGCGGCACCGCTCCGTGGATGATGACCGGTCCGCCGGAGGAGGGAGCGTTCGCCTTATGGCTTCTGGGCGCGGATCTTTCCCGAGGTTCTCTTGTCACGTTCCGGTCTTCTTCGCCTTGCTGGCAGTTTTCGCTGCGGCCTTGGGCTTGGTTGCAGCCTTTGGTTTCGCGGCGGTTTTCTTCGCTCCTGCTGTCGACGCCTTCGCCTTGGTGGCTTTCGCCTTGCCCGCGCCTGCCTTGCCACCCTTCTCGACGATCAGCGCCATCGCTTCTTCCAACGTCACCGCCTGCGGGTCCTTGCCCTTCGGAAGCGTGGCATTGACCTTGCCCCAGTTCACGTAAGGGCCGTAGCGGCCGTCACGAACGGTGATGGCGCCGCCGGTCGGGTGATCGCCCAACGTCTTCAGCGCCGCCGGCGTTCCACGCCCGCGACCGCCGGGGCCCTTGCTCTGCTTCTCGGCAAGGACCGTAACGGCCCGGTTGAGACCGATGGTGAAGACGTCCTCGACGCTTTCAAGGTTGGCATAGCTGCCGTCGTGCAGCAGAAACGGCCCATAGCGGCCGATGCCGGCCGAGATCATCTTGCCGCTTTCGGGATGCTTGCCGATGTCCCGCGGCAGGCTGATGAGCGCGAGTGCCTTCTCGTGGTCGATGTCCTCCGGCTTCCAGCCCTTCGGCAGCGACGATCGCTTGGCATCCTTGCCTTCGCCGCGCTGGATATAGGGCCCAAAGCGGCCGGAGCGGAGCGTCAGGTCCTCGCCGGTATGCGGATCGGCGCCCAGCGACTTCGGCTCGTTGAGCCCGCTTGCCTCCGCCTCGGCGCCGTCCTGGGAGAGCTGGCGCGTGTAGTTGCATTCCGGATAGTTGGAGCAGCCGACGAAGGCGCCATACTTGCCGAGCTTCAGCGAGAGCTTGCCGGTGCCGCAGACCTGGCAGGTCCGCGGGTCGCTGCCGTCCTCGCGCTTCGGGAAGACCAGCGGCGCCAGCGCCTCGTTCAGCGCATCGAGCACGTTGGTGACGCGCAGTTCCTTCGTGTCCTCGATCTGGGCAAAGAAATCCTGCCAGAAATCCCGCAGGACTTGCTTCCAGTCGAGTTCTCCGGCCGAAATCCGGTCGAGCTTTTCCTCGAGATCTGCCGTGAAGTCGTACTCCACATACTTGGTGAAGAAGTTCTCCAGGAAAGCCGTCACCAGTCGGCCTTTGGCCTGCGGGATGAGCTTGCGCTTTTCCGTTGTCACGTATTCCCGGTCGCTCAGGGTCTTCAGCGTTGCTGCGTAAGTGGATGGGCGGCCGATACCAAGTTCTTCCATCTTCTTGATCAGCGACGCTTCCGAGTAGCGCGGCGGCGGCTCCGTGAAATGCTGGCTGGCATTCACCTTGTTCTTGTCGAGTTTTTCGCGGGCGTTGATCTCCGGCAGGCGGCCGTCCTCGTCGTCGTCCTCGCCTTTGTCGCCCTCTTCGCGCTGATCCATGTAGGCGCCGAGGAAGCCGTCGAAGCGGATGACGGAACCCACAGCGCGCAGGCCGGCTTTCTCGCCCTTGTTATCCGCCAGGATTTCGACCGTCGTCCGCTCGATCTCGGCAGAAGCCATCTGGCTGGCAATGCCGCGCTTCCAGATCAGTTCGTAGAGACGCGCTTGGTCCGCGTCGAGATGGCGGCGCACCTTCTCCGGGGTGCGGTTGAAGTCAGTGGGTCGGATCGCTTCGTGGGCTTCCTGGGCGTTCTTTGCCTTGGTGGAATAGAAGCGGGGCTTCTCGGGGACGTATCGATCGCCGAACTGCTCCTGGACAGCGCGCCGCGCACCGTCGATCGCTTCCGGCGCCATCTGTACGCCGTCGGTACGCATATAGGTAATGAGACCGACCGTCTCGCCGCCGATGTCTACGCCCTCATAGAGCTTCTGTGCCACCTGCATCGTTCGCGAGGCATTGAAGCCGAGATTGGAGGAGGCGGCCTGCTGCAACGTGGATGTCGTGAAGGGCGGACCTGGATTGCGCTTGACCGGCTTTGCCTCGACGCTCTCGACCACGTAGCTCGCGTCTTCGAGCAGGGTCTTGAGGCGGTTGGCGTCGTCTCCGGTCTTGATCGAGCGGTTCTGCAGCCGCTTGCCGTCGGCGGAGACCAGTCGAGCCTCGAACTGATCGCCCCGCGGGGTGCTGAGCAGTGCGGAGATATTCCAGTACTCTTCCGAAACGAAGCGTTCGATTTCGGCTTCGCGGTCGCAGACGAGGCGGAGGGCGACGGATTGCACCCGGCCCGCCGAGCGGGCGCCAGGCAGCTTGCGCCAAAGGACCGGCGACAGGTTGAAGCCGACGAGGTAGTCGAGGGCGCGGCGGGCGAGATAGGCGTCCACCAGCGGGGCATCGATATCCCGCGGCGCGGCCATGGCATCAAGGACCGCCTTCTTGGTGATGGCGTTGAAGACGACGCGCTTGACGGGCTTGTCCCCCAGCACGCGCCTCTTCTTGAGAAGATCGAGAACGTGCCAGGAAATGGCCTCGCCTTCGCGATCAGGGTCGGTCGCGAGGAACAGGCCGTCGGATCCCTTGACCGCGTCGGCAATGTCCTTGATGCGCTTCTGTGATGCGCTGTCGACCTCCCAGGACATCTCGAAGTCCTGGTCTGGAAGAACCGATCCGTCTTTGGCGGGCAGGTCGCGAACATGACCAAAGGATGCGAGAACCTTGTAGCCGGGCCCGAGATACTTGTTGATGGTCTTGGCCTTGGCCGGAGATTCGACGACGACAACGTTCATGGAGTTTCTCTGCATGGTGCATTTCCGGACGCCGGGACAGGTTCCCGACCGGATGTTGGTTCCGACATGGATGGCGTTTGAGCCGTGGTCAAGTGCTGAAGCCAATTTAAGCACTACAACGCAATGCAACCTGGAGGAGATTGTACTTAAGGTTGCAATCCAAGATAAATGCTTTATCCTGTCTCCATCAAAGGTAGTTCATCCGCTGGATGGCAGGGGCAACGGGATCAACCATGCGTTCGGATCGTGCCGGTTTGGAGGACAAGGAGGCGATCGCCTACATCCGTCAGATGCTGGGTGAACTGCATCAGGTTGCACGCCAGGAAGGGGCGGACATGCTCTGCTACCTGATCGAGATGGCTTATGTCGAAGCGGGCGATGTCCATGCGGGCCGACGACCACGTTCAGTCGCTCATGGAGAGAGAGACAAGACCTCCGGCATGACGATGTAGCCGCCCCGCAAGATCAAGCTCCAGAAGCACAAGATAGACGGCTGACGCGGACAAGCCTGTATGTCGGATGATGTCGTCGACCTCGACCGGGCTCGGGCCGAGGGATGAGATGATCGTCGCCCGATCGCTGTCGTCGGGCGGAAGAAGCGCCGCGGCGCCGTCATCATCGCCCGTTTCCTCGATCATCCTTTCACTGCTGCCTTCGAGCCGTGCGAGAGGAGCCAGCGCCTCGAGGACATCTTCGGACGACGTGGTAACGATCGCGCCTTCCTTCAGCAGTGCATTCGTGCCGTGGCATCGCGGATCCAGTGGCGATCCGGGGACCGCAAAGACAAGTCGACCAAAATCTCCCGCCATTCTTGCAGTAATAAGCGAACCCGACCTCTGCGCGGCCTCGACGACAACGACCCCATGCGAAATGCCCGCGATCAGCCTGTTCCGGCGCGGGAAGTCGCGCGCCCGCGGCTCCCATCCGAAAGGCATTTCGCTGACGGCAAGTCCTTCACCCGCGACGATCTCATTCAGGAGCGGCACATTTTCGGGCGGATAGGGCTGATCCAGTCCTCCGGCGAGCACTGCGATCGTGCCCGTTTCCATGCTCGCCCGGTGGGCGGCAGTGTCGATGCCGCGGGCAAGTCCGGAGGTGATGGCGTAGCCGACGCGGCCGACGTCGCGGGCGATCATCGCTGCGAACTTCGCACCGCTGATCGAGGCATTGCGAGAGCCGACGATCCCGACCGACGGCCTCAACGCCACCGGCGAATGTCCCATCACCGCAAGAAGCGGTGGGGCGCCATCGATCTGCCTGAGCGCCGGCGGATAATCGGGCTCGCCTATGCCGACGAAGCGGGCACCATGGCGGCGGGCCGCATCCAGTTCCCGTTCTGCCTCCTCCACCGACGCGATGCGGATGGCGCGGGAGGCGCCGCCGCGGCTGGAAAGTTCGGGGAGCATAGTGAGCGCCGCTTCCGCCGAGCCGAAGTGATTTATGAGGTCGCGGAAGGTGGACGGACCGACATTGTCGCTGCGGATGAGGCGGAGCCAGGCGATCCTTTGCCTGTCGGTGAGCGCAATCCCATGTCGTCTTGCGCCGCCGTCAGGCATCGCTATCCCTTCTGGCCGATCTTGCCTTCCGTGCCCGCCAGAAGCCTCTTGATATTGGTCTCGTGCCGCCACCAGGAAACTGCCGTCATGATCGCCATGACAAGGGCAACCTTCTCGCTGCCTACTATCCACAATGCAACCGGAATCACAAGAGTTGCAACCAGCGCGGACAGTGACGAATACTTGCTGATGAATGCGACGGTCAGCCAGACGACAGCGAAGACCAGCACCCAGACCGGAGCAACCCCCAGCAGCATGCCGATATAGGTCGCCACGCCCTTGCCGCCCTTGAAGCCCAACCAGACGGGGAAGAGGTGGCCGAGAAAGGCGCCGAAGCCGGCCAGCAGCCCCGCTTCCGGTCCGGCGATATAGTAGCCGGCGAGTGCGGCAGCGGTTGCCTTCAGCGCGTCAAGGAGGAGTGTCGCGGCCGCGAGCTTCTTGTTGCCGGTACGCAGCACGTTGGTCGCACCGATATTGCCCGATCCGATGGAGCGGATATCGCCAAGGCCTGCCATCCGTGTCAGCAGCAGACCAAAGGGGATGGAGCCGAGGAGGTAGCCGAGGGCAAGGGACGCGATCGCAACGCCTGCGCCGATCTGCCAGTTCAGAAGTTCATTCACCGGCTCGCCTCCTCACAGCGAATGGACGCATTTGCCACCCACATAGGTCGCGATCGCGCGGCCGGAAAAGCGGGCATCTTCGAAGGGCGTGTTCTTCGACCGGGACAGCAGAGCATCCTTCGAGACGATCCATGGCTCGTCGAGGTCGATCAGCGTGATGTCGGCTCTCGCGCCCGGCTTCAGCGTGCCGGCATCGAGCCCGAAGATCTGCGCCGGGCGCGTCGACATCGCGTCGATCAGGCGCATGAGAGAGACGTGGCCCGAGTGATGCAGGCGCAGCGCCGCGGCCAGCATTGTCTCGAGGCCCACGGCTCCGTCGGCGGCATCGGCAAAGGGAAGGCGTTTCGTATCCACGTCCTGCGGATCGTGGGACGAGACGATGATGTCGATCGTCCCGTCGGCCAGCGCCTCGACCATGGCGGTCCGATCGTCTTCCGTGCGCAGCGGCGGCGAGAGCTTGAAGAAGGTCCGGTACTCGCCGATGTCGTTCTCGTTGAGGCAGAGGTGATTGATCGAGATGCCGCAAGTTACGTTTGCGCCGCGTCTGCGGGCGGTCCGGATCGCCTCGGCCGATTCCGTCACGGAGATCTTCGCGGCATGATACTTCGCCCGGGTCAGGCCGGCCATCCTGAGGTCGCGTTCGAGGGGAATGATTTCCGCTTCCTTCGGCACACCGGCGAGCCCAAGCCAGCTGGCGAACAGGCCCTCGTTCATGACGCCGTTGCCGATATAGGTTTCCCGGGGCTCGAGTGCGACGACGGCGCCGTATTCTCGTGCATAGGTCATGGCCCGGCGCAGCACGAGCGTGTCCGGCAGCGCATGGCGGCCATTGGTGAAGGCGACGGCACCCGCCTGCTGCAGCAGGCCGATCTCGGTCATTTCATCGCCGTGGAGCCCCTTCGTCAGGGCCGCGGCAGGGTGCACGTTGACGATCGCCGTGTCGCGCGCAGTCTTCTTCACAAACTCGACGAGCGCGATGTCGTCGAGAACAGGATCGGTGTCGGGCATCATGATGAAGGATGTGACACCACCCGCAGCAGCGGCGCGGCTGGCCGACTCGATCGTCTCGCGGTGTTCTGCCCCAGGCTCGCCGACGAAGACACGCGCATCCACCAGGCCGGGAACGGCCAGAAGCCCCTTGCAGTCGCGAATTTCGGCACCATCCGGTGCACCCTGGTTGTGAGCCTCGGCGCCTGCGGCAAGAATGCGCCCATCATCGCCGATGATGATGGATCCCATCTCGTCCAGATTGCGGGACGGGTCGATGATGCGGGCATTGTTCAGGACGAGGGAGCGCGTCATGTCCGCGGCCCCTGGTTTTGCGAGAGAAGCAGCGTCTCCATCACCGCCATGCGCACGGCAACCCCCATTTCAACCTGTTGCTCGATCACGCTCTGCGGGCCGTCCGCGACCTCCGAAGCAATCTCCACCCCGCGGTTCATCGGACCGGGATGCATGACAAGAGCATCCTCCTTGGCAGCTTTCAGCTTCTCGGCGTTCAGGCCGTAGAAATGGAAGTATTCGCGGACCGAGGGAACGAAGGAACCCGCCATGCGCTCGCGCTGGAGGCGCAGCATCATCACGACGTCGGCGTCTTTCAAGCCTTCCTCCATCGAGTGGAAGACTTCGGCGCCCATTTGCGCGATGCCCGAGGGGAGGAGAGTTGCCGGCGCAACAACGCGGACGCGCGCTCCCATGGCGTTCAAGAGCAGGATGTTGGAGCGGGCCACCCGCGAATGCAGGACGTCGCCGCAGATGGCGACGATGATGCGCGACAGCTTGCCCTTCGCGCGGCGGATCGTCAGCGCGTCGAGCAGCGCCTGCGTCGGGTGCTCGTGCTGGCCATCGCCCGCGTTCACGACCGAACATGCGACCTTCTGCGCCAGAAGGGCTGCCGCGCCGGCCGAGGAATGCCGCAGCACCAGCACGTCGGGGTGCATGGCGTTCAGCGTCATCGCCGTGTCGATCAGCGTCTCGCCTTTCTTAACTGATGAATTGCCTACGGACATGTTCATCACGTCGGCACCCAGCCGCTTGCCGGCGAGTTCGAAGGAAGATTGCGTGCGCGTGGAGGCTTCGAAGAACAGGTTGATCTGGGTCAGGCCCCGCAGCGTCGAGGTCTTCTTTTCCCGCTGCCGGCTGATCTGGACGGCTTCGTCGGCCTTGTCCAGAAGATAGGTGATATCCTGTTCGGTGAGGCCCTTGATGCCAAGGAGGTGGCGGTGAGGGAAGAAGACCATGAGGCGTCTCCGCTTGCGTTCGGGCGTCTATAATGACTGACCGGGAAACCGGCAAGCGAAGGGGTGGGAAAAGTCCGTTCATCCTCATGCATTTTTCAGAGAAACGGGCTAGAAGCCAAGCATGACACAGAATAGCCGGACCGAACAAAAGCTTGCCGAACTGAACCAGCCCCAGCCCTGGTCCGGCATCAATGCCTATCGATCTGACCCGCTGATCGTTGATCTGACCGCCGGTCTGCACCGCAGCCTGCGCGAGGAGTTCGATTCGCTCGGCCACTACGCCACTTCGCCGGAGGCACAGGAACTGGCGCGGATGGCGAACGAAAGTCCGCCGAAGCTTCGCACCCACGGACCCCGCGGTGAGCGGCTGGATGTCGTGGAGTTCCACCCGGCCTGGCACGCGCTAATGCGTCGCTCCATGTCCATCGGGCTGCACTCGTCGGTCTGGGAGAGCATCGCGGACGCCAAGGGGAGCGAGCACAAGGCGCGGGCTACACGCTTCTACCTGACGGCGCAGCTCGAATGCGGCCACCTCTGCCCGCTGACGATGACCAGCGCCTCCGTCGCTGCCCTCATGGCCTCGCCGCGTGTCCAGAAGGAATGGGCACCGAAGATCCTGTCGAGGAAATACGACTCATCAAACCGGCCGGCGCTGCAGAAGAATGCCATCACCCTCGGCATGGGCATGACCGAGAAGCAGGGCGGCACGGACGTGCGGGCCAATCGCTCGACCGCAGAGCGCGTAGGTGAGGGCATCTATCGTCTTTCCGGGCACAAGTGGTTCATGTCCGCGCCTATGAGCGACGCCTTCGTGATGCTGGCGAAGACCAACGAGGGCATTGGCTGCTTCCTCGTTCCGCGCTTGCTGGAGGACGGCTCGGCCAACGGGCTGCAGTTCCAGCGCCTGAAGGACAAGCTCGGCAACCGTTCCAACGCCTCCTCCGAGGTCGAGTTCACCGATGCTTTTGGCTACCTGCTGGGCGAACCTGGCGCCGGGATACGCACCATCCTCGACATGGTCACCCTGACGAGGCTCGACTGCGCCTTGGCTTCGGCGGGCATCATGCGTGCTTCGCTGGCCGAAGCAGTGCATCACTGCCGCGGCCGCAGCGTCTTCGGCAAGAACCTCATCGACCAGCCGCTGATGACGCGGGTTCTGGCCGACATGGCCCTTGATGTTGCTGCGGCCACGGCACTCGCCTTCCGGCTCGCCGACGCCTTTGATCGCGCGGCCAGCAGCCCGGCAGACGCAGCCTTCGCCCGCGTCATGACGCCGGTCATCAAGTATTGGAACTGCAAGATCGCGCCGTCGCTGATCTACGAGGCGATGGAGTGCCTCGGCGGCAATGGATACGTCGAGGAGCGTCCGGTGGCGCGGCATTACCGGGAGGCACCGGTCAACGCGATCTGGGAAGGCTCCGGCAACGTCATGGCGCTCGACGTGCTGCGCGTCCTGTCGCGTGGCAAGGACCTTTTCGATCTCGTTCTCGCAGGGTTCGAGCGCGACCTCGGTGCCTCAGGCCGCAAGACGATCGAGGTCCTGCGGGCAGCGATGGCACTCTGCGAGACGGACGAGGGTGCGGCGCGCCTTCTGGTCGAGCAACTGGCGCTTGCCGCCGGTGCCGCCGAACTGGCGCGGCTCGGCGCCGGCAAGATTGCGGACGCCTTTCTGGAAACGCGTCTCGCCGGCGGGTGGCGCTCGACCTATGGCATGCTCGACGCCCGCTTCGATGCGTCCTACATCGTTGACCTTCTCTATCCGGCAGCGAACTGACCGGCCGCCATCAGCACAAGCGGAATGGTGAGGAAGGAGAAGACGGTCTGTACCGTCGCCGTCGCCGCGTAAAGCTCGGCATCACCCCCCATCTTCTTGGCGAGGATATAGCCGTTCATGGCCGTCGGCACCCCGGCACTCAAACCGAGCAGCGTGAGCGCAGGCCCAGTAACCCCGGCCATCAGCGCGGCTCCGATCATCACGACGGGAAAGAAGGCGAGTTTCAGCGCCGTCGAGAACAGCACCAGCGGGTGCGGTTTCAGGGCATCCGAGACACGCAGGCCAGCTCCCACGGCGATGAGCCCCAGACTCAGCGCCGCCCGCGCCACGAGGTCGATGGTGGTCATCAAAGGTGCGTAGATCGGGATACCGAGCTGGTTGACGAGGACGCCGAGCAGGCAACTGATGATCATCGGGTTGGTGATGATCCGCAAGGCAAAGGTGCCATAGCCCATCTGCGCGCCGGAGAACCTCAACAGCACGCCGACATTGATGAAGTTGATCGGCAGAATGATGGCCGCCATCACCAGTGCCACGACGGTCAGCCCATAGTCTCCCGCGATCTTCTGGGCGATAGCGAGCGCTATGAAGGCGTTCCACCTGGTGGCCGTCTGGAAGACGGAACTGAAGGCAGAGGCGGGGACTCCGAGCCATCTCAAGACCGGCCAGAGCGCCAGCACGAGCCCGCACATCGCCACCACAGCCCCGACAGCCGTAAATCCGATTGCGCCGATCTCCATGCTCGAAAAATCGGCGGTTGCCAGCGTGTGGAACAGCAGGGCCGGGAACAGGACGTAATAGCCGCATTGTTCAAGCCCCTCCCAGAAGGTCCCGTTGATGAGCGGACTGCGCTTCAGCGCAACGCCGAGCAGGACCAGGAGGAAGATCGGCAGGATACTCTCGAAGATGATCAGCATGAGGGCCAGTTCGGAGGGTGTCGGCAAGAAGGCACCGAGGCTTATCTGCCGGTTGGCGCGGATGCAATGCTACGGTTTCTGTGAATGGAGAAAGAGCGCTCATTGTGCGGTGCTGCCGGGCCGCTTATCGGCAGACAACGAGTTGGAGTGCCGGTCATGCTTGCAGTACAGGAAGCTTTCGTTGATCCCCTGCCGGAGAAGCGCGTCAAGAACCGCGCGCAGACCGAGGCAGCGATCTTCCATGCTGCGCGTGACCTCTTGGCGGAGGAGGGCTTCCAGGGGTTCGGCATCAATGCGATCGCCAGGCGCGCCGGCTGCGACAAGCAGTTGATCTATCGCTATTACGGCGGCCTGGACGGTCTTCTCGATGCCATCGGTGCCGATCTGGGCGACTGGGTGAAGGAACGGATCCCCGAAGACACGGGTGGAATGTTCGTTCTGACCTATGGTGACCTGATGGAGCGGCTGTCGCTTCTCTACATGGATGCCCTGCGTAACGATCCGCTCGTCTGCAAGATCATTGCCTGGGAAGTCTCCAAGGACACGCCGCAGGTCCGCCGCCTTGCCGAGGCGCGCTCCAGGGCGCTGGCGAAATGGCTCGACCGGATGCGGGGCAGCCTTTCGGCGCCGAAGGGCGTGGATGCGCCGACGGCCAACGGCATTCTGTTTGCCGCCATCCAGCATCTGGTGATCTCGTCGGTGGTAACGGGTGAATTTGCGGGCTTGCCGCTTCGAAGCGACAAGGACTGGGACAAGGTCGCAGCGTCCATTCGCCGTCTGGTGCGAGGCATCTACGGTTGAAAAAAATGACCCGGAAGAGGATTGATATCCATCTCCCGGGCCAGGTCGAGACGGTGGCCGCCACACCGTCTCCTGGGAAAGCTCACTGCTTCGGGATGCCGGCCTTCTCGATGACGGCGCCCCACTTCTCGATGTCGGCCGCGAGCCGGTCGCCGATTTCCTGAGGCGTGCTCGAACGTGCTTCAACGCCAAGCTCGGCAAAACGCTTCTGGACCGCCGGGTCGGCCAGCACCTCGACGAGCGCCGCATTCAGCTTCTCCACCACTTCAGGAGGCGTGCCCGTTGGTGCAAAGATTGCGTTCCACGAGGTGACGTCGAAGCCTTCGACGCCCTGTTCCTGCGCCGTTGCGAGCTCGGGCAGCAGTTTCGAGCGCTCGGGACCGGAAGAGGCCAGCGCCACCGCCTGTCCCTGTTCCAGCGCCGCCTTCAGCGCCGTCTGGCTATCGACGATCATGTCGAGTTCGTCGCCGAGGAGTGCGACCAGGAGATCCGGCGTCGCCTTGTAAGGAACGATGGTGAAGTCGATCCCGGCCGTGGACTTGAAGAGTTCAGCGGCGAGATTCTGGCTGCTGCCGACGTTGATCGTACCCACGTTGAGCATGCCGGGCTCTGCCTTGGCCGCCGCAAGGACATCGGCCAGCGTCGAGAACTTTCCTCCCTTCTTCGCCACGAAGACGAAGTCGAAATAGGCGAGGCTCGAGACCGGGACGAAATCCCTCATCGGGTCAAATTGCAGGTTCTCGAAGAGCGGCACGCTGATCGCCGTGCCGTTGGAGAGAAGTGCAAGGGTGTAGCCATCGGCCGGAGCGTTCAACGCCGCCCTTGCCGCGACCGAACCTGCCGCGCCGGGCTGGTTCATGATGATGATCTGCTTGCCGAGCTTCTTGCCGAGCGATTCGGCGACCACCCGCGAGGTGATGTCGGCGATGCCGCCGGGACCGAAGGGAAGGACGAGCGTGATGTCGCGCTCCGGGTAATTTTCCTGTGCCCAGCCGACAGCAGGATCTGCCGTCGCCAGCAGCATGGCCGGCAGCAATGCCTTGATCATCGTGCGTCGGAAAATCCCCGTCCGCTTCGTCGTTGTCTTCGTCATGTCTTCCTCCTCCAGGTGTGTTTGTTCAGGTTGTAAAGCCGTAGAGCCGGGCTGGATTGTCGACCAGCAGCCGCTGCTGCTCCTCCGCGGTCGGCACGATCCGGTCAACGAGGTCGAGAAGATCCGCCTCGTCGACCGGCTCCTTCAGGTTGGGATGCGGGAAATCCGTTCCCCAGAGCGTTCTCTCGGGACTTGTCTCCACAAGCGCCCGCGCGAAGGGTAGGGCCGCGTCGAAAGGATACCGGGAGATGCGCTCGGAGCCGCAGACCTTGACCCAGCAGTCGTCGCGACGGGCGAGCTCCAGCAATGACTGGAAGGCGGGCTGCTCCGTCCCCAGCGTCGTATCGACGCGTCCCATGTGGTCGATCACGAAGGGTATGGGCAGCAGGCGGATCATGTCGGAGAGCGGCACGATGTCGACCGCGTCGAGATGCAGCACGACATGCCATCCGCGCCCCTTGATGCGGTCGATGACGCGGTCGAAGACGGCCATGTCCGGCGCGCCGCCCAGATGCTTGACGAAGTTGAACCGGACGCCGCGAACGCCTCCGTCGTGGAGCGCTTGCAGTGCCGTGTCATCGAACGTGTCATCCACGATCGCGACACCCCGGTAGCTGTCCGGACGCCAGGCGATGGCATCGAGCATGGCCCTGTTGTCCGTGCCGTGGCAGCTTGCCTGTACGATCACGGCCCGCTCCAGGCCAAGCCGCTCGTGCAGTGCAGCCAGTGCCTCCTTTGGCGCGTCCTGCGGCGTGTAGCGCCGGTCAGGCGCATAGGGGAATGCGGCGGCGGGGCCGAAGACATGGCAATGCGCGTCGCAGCTAAGCGCCGGCGCGGTGAAGCTGGGCTTACGCTTCTGCTGGTCCTTGGGAGACGGGGCAGAGGTCATTCAGATACTCGCTTTCCTGATAGTTTTGTTGTCGGCAGCTGCGACCACCGATGCAATTTCCGAGAGGCTCCTGAAGCTGGCATAGGTCGCCTCGACAAGATGCTCGATGGCAGCGTCGCGGTCGTTTCCGTCCACTCTTCCATTTGAGAGGCGGGTGATGCGCTCGGGATTGATGAGGGCATAGTAGAGACCGCCGAGGAGGAACTGGCTGCGCCAGACGAGGCTTTCCGGGGACGCACCCGGCACGCACTCTGCCAGCGCCTCGATGAAGGTCCGGCTGGTCTGGTCGAAGGCATCGGCGATGATCGCCTGCGCGTCCGGATTGCCTTCGGCGGAGAGAACGGCCCGCATGCGGGTGAACTCTGCTCCGCCCCCGTCGCCGTCGGAGGACGAGACGAAAGCCGGCACCACGTAGGCCCGCAGGATCGCCATCAGGCGCTCGTCTGCATCGCTGATCCGTCGCGCTTCCCCGAGTAACTCTAGGCGCCGAGCGTTCATGGGATGCGTGTGACGCTCGTAGATCTCCCGCAGCAGGTTTGCCTTCGAGCCGAAATGATAGGTCAGGCTCCCCACATTGACGCCTGCCGCCTTGGCCACATCGCGGAGGGAGACAGCGTTGTAGCCGCTGCGGGAGAACAGCATGGCGGCGTTTCGCAGGAGGGTCTCTTTTACGTTTGCTCGCATTATTTGTACACTTGTCCAAATTATTCGGTCAGTCAATCGGAGAAGATGCAGCGGCTAAAGAATCGCCCGCCGCCGGGCGTGGGGATGCGGGTTGTCCACAGATCGGACAGGCCGTTAACCATAGGTGAGGGTTTGCGTTGCTCTCCCGGTCGAGAGGCCTAGATTGACTTAATCAATCGTTAACCATGGGCGGGGCGAGCCGTTGCTGCAGGGAACCCATCTTACGGATCGCGCATTGCTGGGCATCATGACGATGTTTTTCGCGGTGCTGGCGCTGGATATTGCCATCCCCGCGGTCCTGCTGAGCCTGATGGCTTTGTTGAGATGGCTGCCGATGGTGGAGTTTCACTTCGTACAGCCGGGAAGGAGGACCGCATGAAGTGGTTCCTGATTCTGTGGGGCGGACCGATCCTGCTGCTCGGCAGTTGGTACGGGCTTTCCTACAACGACATGAGCTTCGGCTTCTTTATGTTGACGCGCGAGACGCATGATCTCGTATTCCAGGTCTATAGTGGTGTGCTCGGCATTCCGGCGCAGGACATCCCGCCGCTCGTCGCCAGGGCAATCGTTGTGGATAGCCTGATCGTCTTCGCAATCATCGCCTTCCGCCGCCGCAGGAGGATCGCCGCCTGGTGGCGCGCGCGTCAGGAGCGATCGGCGTTGAGTTCTCTTCCCAGCGAGGAAAGCCTGTCCAGGGCGCCCTGAAGGATGAAGCTCGCGGCCGCCGAATCGATACGTTCGGCGCGTTTTGCGCGGGAGACATCCATTTCGAGCAGGGCGCGCTCCGCCGCCACCGTCGACAGCCGCTCGTCCCAGAAGACGAAGGGCAGGGCGGTCTTGTCCCCCATCGAACGGACAAAGGCCCGCGTCGCCTGGACCCGCGGCCCCACAGACCCGTCCATATTCATGGGCAGGCCGATGATGAAGGCCGCGACCTTTTCCTTCTCCGCAAAGGCCAGCAGCAGTTCCGCGTCCTTCGTAAACTTGGTGCGCCTCAGGACCGGTCTCGGCGAGGCAAAACGGCGACCGAGGTCCGACATGGCGATACCGATGGTTTTCGTCCCGAGATCGAGGCCTGCGATCGCCTGGCTACTCTGAAGCGTCTCAGCCAGTTCCTCGATCGTCAGCACCGTCATCCGTTTTGCATCCTTTGCGTAGAAACAGGCATGGCGCCGCTTCCAATCGGGCGCCGGTGAGATATCTCTTTAGCATTCCTGCCAGCTTTCGCATCACGTACGAGGAGACTTTTCATGAAGATCACCTGGCTCGGCCATTCCGCCTTCCGCATCGAAACGGCCAAGGCAAAGATCCTGATCGACCCCTTCTTCACCGGCAATCCGGGCTTTTCCGGTCTGAATGCGAAGGACGCAGCCGAAGGCATCAGCCATATTCTTCTCACCCACGGGCATGGGGATCACGTCGGGGATACCATTGCTCTCGCAGAGGAAACCGGCGCCATCGTCCTGGCCAATGCCGATCTCGCGGCCTGGCTCGGCAAGAAGGGGGTGGCGAAGGTGGACATGGGCAATACCGGCGGCACGATCTCCTTCGACGGCTTCACCGTCACCTTCACCCAGGCGCACCATTCCTCCGCGCAGATCACCGAGGATGGCGTCTCCCATTCCCTGGGCAACGCCAATGGCCTCATGCTGCATTTTGACGACGAGCCGTCCGTGCTGCACATGGGCGATACCGACATCTTCACCGACATGGGATTGATCAACGAACTGCATCAGCCGGATATCGGCCTGGTGCCGATCGGCGACCGGTTCACCATGGGTGGCGCCGTTGCAGCGCTCGCGTGCCAGCGCTTCTTCGACTTCAAGCATGCAATCCCCTGCCACTACGGTTCGTTCCCGATCATCGACCAGACGGCGGAGAAGTTCGTGAAGGGGATGGAGGGTACGCGGACCCGCGTGGAGGCGCCGGCGACGGGTACGACGCTCAGCTTCTGATTATCCGCTTCCCCGTTGCGAACGGCGGACGTGGCCATTATAGCGGTAGGAAATTCTTGCCCGGAGCCAATGCCATGTCCGTCGATCTCGCCACCGTCAAGCGCGTCGCGCGTCTTGCCCGCATCGCCGTCAGCGATGACGAGGCGGAACGCATGGTCGGCGAACTGAACGGCATCCTCGGCTTCGTTGAACAGCTTGGCGAAGTCGACGTCACGGGTGTCGAGCCGATGACGTCGGTGACACCGATGCTCATGCGCAAGCGCACCGACGACGTCACCGATGGCAGCAAGGCCGATGATATCGTCGCGAACGCACCAGCCACCGATCGCAATTTCTTCCTCGTCCCGAAGGTCGTCGAGTAGCCGCACCTGCTGTCCTCCGACCATTCCCGACATACCCGCTGAGCGATAGATAAAATGACCGAACTCACCAGCCTCACCATTGCCGAAGCACGCGACAAGCTGAAGGCCAAGGACATCAAGGCCGTCGAACTGACGCAGGCTTATGTCGACGCCATCCAGGCAGCAAACGAGGCGATCAATGCCTATGTCGCGGTAACGCCGGACAAGGCGCTCCAGATGGCCAAGGCGTCGGATGAGCGGATTGCGGGCGGCAAGGCCGGCGCGCTCGAAGGCATTCCGCTCGGCATCAAGGACCTGTTCGGCACGCGCGACGTCCATACTCAGGCCTGCTCGCACATCCTCGACGGCTTCCAGCCCAAGTATGAATCCACCGTCACTCAGAACCTCTGGAACGACGGCGCGGTGATGCTCGGCAAGCTTAACATGGACGAGTTCGCCATGGGCTCCTCCAATGAGACCTCCTATTATGGCCCGGTCATCAACCCGTGGCGGGCGGAGGGCTCCAATCAGCAGCTCGTGCCGGGCGGCTCGTCCGGTGGGTCTGCCGCTGCCGTTGCCGCGCATCTCTGCGCTGGCGCCACCGCGACCGACACCGGCGGCTCCATCCGCCAGCCGGCAGCCTTCACCGGCACCGTTGGCATCAAGCCGACCTATGGCCGCTGCTCGCGCTGGGGCGTGGTCGCCTTCGCGTCCTCCCTGGACCAGGCCGGACCGATCGCCCGCGACGTGCGCGACGCCGCAATCCTCCTGAAGTCGATGGCAAGCGTCGATGCCAAGGACACCACCTCCGTCGATCTGCCGGTTCCGGACTATGAATCCTCGCTCGGCCAGTCGGTGAAGGGCATGAAGATCGGCATTCCGAAGGAATACCGTGTCGAAGGCATGCCGGAGGAGATCGAAAAGCTCTGGCAGCAGGGCATCGCCTGGCTGAAGGATGCCGGCGCCGAGATCGTCGACATCACTCTGCCGCACACGAAGTACGCGCTGCCTGCCTATTACATCGTTGCCCCGGCGGAAGCATCCTCGAACCTTGCCCGTTATGACGGTGTCCGTTACGGCCTTCGCGTCGACGGCAAGGACATCGTCGACATGTACGAGAAGACGCGCGCCGCCGGCTTCGGCAAGGAAGTCAAGCGCCGCATCATGATCGGCACCTATGTGCTCTCCGCCGGCTACTACGACGCCTATTACCTGCAGGCCCAGAAGGTCCGCACGCTGATCAAGCGCGATTTCGAGCAGGTCTTCGATGCTGGCGTCGATGCCATCCTGACGCCCGCCACCCCATCTTCCGCCTTCGGGGTCGCAGACGAGGATCTCGCTGCCGATCCGGTAAAAATGTACCTCAACGACATCTTCACCGTGACCGTGAACATGGCCGGCCTCCCGGGCATCGCCGTTCCCGCCGGCCTCGACCACAAGGGCCTGCCGCTCGGCCTGCAGCTGATCGGCAAGCCGTTCGAGGAAGAGACTCTGTTCCGGACGGCCCATGTCATCGAACAGGCCGCCGGCCGCTTCACGCCGAAGAAGTGGTGGTAAGCCAGGTTGCACCTTGAGAAGCCAACCTCCTTCGGGACGCCGGCTTCATCTTCACCTGTTGTCCTGCTCCCCCCGCACCAGCACGAGACCGCGCTCGGTGATGCGGTAGGGCATGCCGCCGATCGAGCGGATTGCCTTCTTCTGCTTCAGCTTGCGGAATGTGACGATGTCGAGCCCGCCGAACATCCAGCCTTCGCGGGTGAAGAGCTGCAGTTTTTCGACCTTTCGGTTGTCGTCACGGACGAGTTCGATCCTGCCGCCCTGGGCAAGCAGGTGGAGAATGCGCTGTTCTGCGCGCGATATGTCCATTGTCTGAGATCCTGAACGGCGCCCACGTGGTGGGCGCACAAAAACGGTACCGGCGTCACAGAGACGTCGGTGGTTCGTTCTTGCGGGGCCAGGCGTGCTGTAGAGCGCGCCGGCCCTTCAGCGGGACTCAGACTGAGTAGACATCCAAACTCCAATAAGGATGCTCAATGGCTAGAGAGGCCGCCGTTTCAAGTCAAGCTTTACGATCTGTGGCAGCCTGCCCACTTGGCAAAACGCCAGACTCAGTGATCTACTGGATGCAAACAGGGGCGGCCATGGCGAGCATTCGCAACGCGCGTGAGGACGAGACCGGGACGCTGAGCGAGATCGGCCTGCGCGCCTGGGAAAAGGCGATGAGCAGTGTCGGCGAGATGGCAGGCATCCGCGACAATGCGCGCTTGGCCTTCGATACCTTCACACGGTCCGCGTGGTTGACGATTTCGGTGATCGAGCAGGGTGGCGTCATAGCCGGCTGGGGGGCACGGGAAAAGCTGGACGAGCTGATCTCCGACTTCTGGATCGATCCGCCGTACCAGCACCAGGGCCTCGGTGGCGCTTTGCTGGCATCGATCGAGGCAGACATCGTGCGTCAGGGCTTCGACACTGCCCGCATCGAGACACACGCCCGTAACGACGAGGCGGTGGCGTTCTTCGAGAAGCACGGCTATCGCATCAATTGGCTGAGCGCCACGTACTCCCCGAAGCTCGATCGCGAAGTACAGACCGTCGGGCTCACCAAGGTTCTCGTGGAGGAGGCGGCGGAAACCTACGGGCCCGCCTACTGATACACATGGCCTCGGAAGAAGGCGGCGACGGCTTCGGGTGCAACCACCCAAAGCCCGGCCAGGAATGTGGTCAGGCCGATATGAAGCGAGGCAATCAGCGCGAGGATCGTCCGGAACGGCTCCTTGCGCGTCTTGTGACGCAAGAGCCGTTGCGCAAGAATTGCCCCAAAGCTGCCGCCGATAAAGGCCAGCAGCAGCAGAGTGCTTTCGCGCACGCGCCACCTGCCTTCGACTGCGGCACGCTTGTCCCACCAGTAGACGAAGAACACCGCAACATTCAGGAGAAGGTAGAGGACAAGTGTAAGTGATGCCGGTTGCATCTCGCTATCGTGGCACGCGGTGGTTAAGTTTCCGCCAAGCGCGCACGATGTTGCTCCCGGGGAAGGTGCCTGCGCTTGCGCCACCGCCCCATTTGCTCTACCTCACCAACTATCCCAACAAGACGATTTCAAGAGCATTCCATGACCATTGTCGATGTCCGCACGCCCGATCCGAAGCGTCTCATTCCCGGTGCCACGGGGGACTGGGAAGTCATCATCGGCATGGAGGTGCATGCTCAGGTGCTTTCGAAGTCCAAACTCTTCTCGGGCGCCTCGACGGAGTTCGGCAAGGATCCGAATGCGAACGTCTCGCTCGTCGACGCCGCCATGCCCGGCATGCTTCCCGTCATCAACGAGGAATGCGTGCGGCAGGCCGTCCGTACCGGGCTCGGTCTGAAGGCGAAGATCAACAAGCGCTCGGTTTTCGATCGCAAGAACTACTTCTATCCCGACCTGCCGCAGGGCTACCAGATCTCGCAGTTCAAGGACCCGATCGTCGGCGAAGGCAAGATCGTGATCTCTCTGGGGCCCGACCGGCAGGGCAACTTCGAGGATGTGGAAATCGGCATCGAGCGCTTGCACCTGGAGCAGGATGCCGGCAAGTCGATGCACGACCAGCACCCCACCATGTCATTCGTCGACCTGAACCGATCTGGCGTGGCGCTGATGGAGATCGTCTCCAAGCCCGACATGCGGTCTTCGGACGAGGCCAAGGCCTACATGACGAAGCTCCGCTCCATCGTTCGCTATCTCGGCACCTGCGACGGCAACATGGACGAGGGCTCCATGCGCGCCGACGTCAACGTCTCCGTTCGCCGCCCCGGCGAGCCCTTCGGCACGCGCTGCGAGATCAAGAACGTCAATTCCATCCGCTTCATCGGTCAGGCCATCGAATACGAGGCACGCCGCCAGATCGGCATCCTGGAGGACGGCGGCAGCATCGATCAGGAGACGCGGCTCTTTGACCCCAACAAGGGCGAAACGCGTTCCATGCGGTCGAAGGAAGAGGCGCACGACTATCGCTATTTCCCCGATCCGGACCTCTTGCCGCTCGAGTTCGACGACGCCTTTGTCGAGGAACTGAAGAAGCACCTTCCGGAATTGCCGGATGACAAGAAGGAACGCTTCGTCCGCGAACTCGGTCTTTCGGTGTATGACGCCTCGGTGCTGGTTTCGGAAAAGGCAATCGCCGACTATTTCGAGGCGGTGGCCGCTGGCCGCGACGGCAAGACGGCCGCGAACTGGGTTATCAACGACTTGCTGGGCGCCTTGAACAAAGCCGGCAAAGCCATTGAAGAGACTCCGGTTTCACCCGATCAGCTTGGCGGCATCATCGACCTCATCAAGGCCGAGACCATCTCCGGCAAGATCGCCAAGGACCTCTTCGAGATCGTCTGGAACGAAGGCGGCGATCCGGCGGAAATCGTCGAGGCGCGCGGCATGAAGCAGGTGACCGACACCGGCGCCATCGAGGCCGCCGTCGACGAGATCATCGCCGCCAATCCGGATCAGGTCGCCAAGGCCCAGGCAAAGCCTGCACTGGCCGGCTGGTTCGTCGGCCAGGTGATGAAGGCAACCGGAGGCAAGGCCAATCCGCAGGCGGTCCAGGCATTAGTGAAGGCGAAGCTCGGGATCGAGGAATAGGCCGCATGGTCTTCTTTGTCCGCACAGCAGCAGAAGGAGACGTGGAGCAGATCCGCGCCCTTCTCGCAGAGACCTTTCATGCCACCTATGACGCCTTCTATGGTCCCGAGAAGGTTGCGCAACTGATCGGCAGCTGGCACTCCCCTGCAGCCATCCGCGCCAGGATCGTCCGGAAGGACGGTGAATTCCTCTTGGCAGACGATGGTCGGAAGCTCGGCGGGCTCGGCTATGCGGCCATGTACCCGAAGATGGAAAAGACGGTGATGCTGCACCAGCTCTACGTCAGGCCATCCTGCCAGGGCGACGGCATTGGCCGCGACATCTTCGCCGAACTGGAAACCTGTTTTCCCTATGCGGAGGTGATGCGCACCGAGGTAGCCCTGCAGAACCTCCGCGCGATCTCCTTCTATGAACGGCTGGGTTTTTCCGAGGTGGATCGCATGGAGGAATGGGGCGGCCCTAACTCCGGCCTGCCCGCGGTCGTTCTCGAGAAGTCCCTTCGGAACCTGTGAGCGGACTTGTGCAGAAGGATGTGCTGATCCGGCGGGCCCGCGAGCGCGACCTTCCGGCTCTCATCGCGATTTTCGCTTCCGACGCTGTGGGTGGTCACGGCGACACCACCGCTTCGGATGCCTACGACGATTATCTCAAGGCGTTCACCGCGATAGATCTCTCGCCCAACGAGCGGCTTTTCGTGGCCGAACGCAGTGGTGATATCGTCGGCACGTTCCAAATCATGTTCAACCGGACGCTGACGGGCCGGGGCGGCCTTTCCATGATCATCGAGGCGGTCCAGACTCGCGCCGACACGCGCGGCCAGGGGATCGGCGCCATGATGATAGACTACGCGGTCTCCGAAGCGAGGCGCCGCGGGTGCCGCTTGGTACAACTCACCTCCAACATGGCGCGGCAGGATGCGCACCGATTCTACGAGCGCCTCGGTTTCGCGAGGAGCCACTTCGGCTTCAAGATGAAGCTTTGACGCGGCTCGCGCCAACCGGAATCGCTGGACATGGCGCGCCGCAGGTTGCATAAGCGGTCGGACAAATCCTCGGTCGCACGCCGTGCGAATGCCTTTGCCAGAGCTGACGAAGAACACATGAAAAATCTCCTGCTGCAGATATTCACCTGGTGGAACGGACAGACGATCGGAACGCGCTTCTTCACCTGGCGCTCCGGCAAGAAGATCGGGGAAGATGAATTCGGGAACGTCTACTACGAGGGTCCCGAAACCTCCTTCGGCGTGCCGCGCCGCTGGGTCATCTTCAACGGTCCGGCAGAGGCATCGGCGATTCCGCCGGGCTGGCATGGCTGGATGCATCATCGCACCAATGTTGCGCCGTCCCAGGAGACCTATCAGCCACGCGGATGGGAGAAGGGGCACAAGTCTAATCTCACCGGTACTTCCGGCGCCTATCGCCCCAAGGGCTCGCTTGCAGGCGCGGGCGAACGTCCTCGCGTCACCGGCGACTACGACGCCTGGACCCCGGGAAGCTGACACCTGTTTTGGCCACATTCGGCCTCTAGGCCGAAGAGGCGCCTTGGGGCCGCCTTGGGAGCCCTAAGGCGCGACGCAGAATGGGAACATCATCCATGACGAATATCATGCGCAAGCTGACCATTTGCCTTCTTGCAGCGGCTGCGTCTGCGTCTTGCGTCACCTCCGTCTCGGCGGCTCGCATCTCCAATCCGGTCGCGGTCTTCGCCGGCATCGACAAGATCACCGGTCGCATCACCACCTTTGACGTCTATATCGATGAAACGGTCCAGTATGGCGCGCTGCAGGTAACGCCGAAGGTCTGCTATTCCCGGGACGAGACGGAAGCGCAGAGGGTGGACGGTTTCATCGAAGTGGACGAGATCACCCTCGACCGCAAGATCCGGCGGATATTCACCGGCTGGATGTTCGCAGACAGCCCCGGCCTCAACGCCGTGGAGCATCCGATCTATGACGTATGGTTGACCGGCTGCAAGCAGGAATCGGACGTTCCGGCCCCGGAAGCCACGAACTGAACCTAGAATTTCAGATGCGGCGACTCCACCGCCTTTTTCAGCTTCTCCAGATAATCGTCCTTCGGGATGTCGATGGCGCCGAAGGTCTTAAGATGCTCGGTAGTGAACTGGGTGTCGAGCAGCGTAAAGCCTCCCGCCTTCAGTCGCTCGACCAGATGTACCAGGCAGATCTTTGAGGCATCGGTCCGCCGGGAGAACATGCTCTCGCCGAAGAAGGCAGAGCCAAGGGAGACGCCGTAAAGCCCTCCTACGAGCTCCGCGCCCTCGAACGCCTCGACGCTATGGGCATGGCCCATGGCATGAAGCTCGCAGTAGAGCTTGCGGATGGTGGCGTTGATCCAGGTGCTCGGACGGTCTCCGGCAGGTTCGGCGCATTTTTCGATTACCTGCTCGAACGCGCTGTCGAAGCGGATGTCGAAGGGTTCCCTGCGCAGCTTCTTGGCAAGGCTGTGGGAGACGTGGAACTGGTCGAGGGGGAGTACACCCCGCACCTCCGGCTCGACCCAGAAGATCTCCGGGTCGTCCGCAGATTCCGCCATCGGGAAAAGGCCGATGGAATAGGCGCGCAGAAGGATATCCGGTGTGATCGCCGGATAATATCTGCCGCGCCGCCCGACCATGTCCCTCCTAATGCGCCTTGTGATGCGCCAGATAGTGTTCCAGCCAATGGATATCATATTCGCCGTTGGCGATATCCTGATTGGACACCAGATCCTGGAAAAGGGGGAGGGTCGTCTTCACGCCGTCCACGACAAACTCGTCGAGGACCCGGCGCAGACGCATCATGCATTCCACCCGAGTACGGCCGTGCACGATCAGCTTGCCGATGAGGCTGTCGTAATAAGGCGGGATCTTGTATCCGGCATAGGCACCCGAGTCGACGCGCACGCCGAGGCCACCGGGCGCATGGAAATGGGTGATCGTGCCGGGCGACGGCACGAAGGTGCGCGGGTCCTCGGCATTGATGCGGCACTCGATGGCGTGGCCCGAGAAGGTTATCTCGTCCTGGGTCACCGAAAGGCCGGCGCCGGAAGCGACACGGATCTGCTCGTGAACCAGATCGATGTTGGTGATCGCCTCGGTGATCGGATGCTCGACCTGAAGACGCGTGTTCATCTCGATGAAGTAGAATTCGCCATTTTCGTAGAGGAACTCGACGGTCCCGGCGCCGCGGTATTTCATCTTCTTCATGGCGTCGGCGCAGATCTGGCCGATCTTCATCCGCTGCTCGACGTTGAGAGCAGGGGAATTTGCCTCTTCCCAGACCTTCTGGTGGCGGCGCTGCAGCGAGCAGTCGCGCTCGCCGAGATGGATGGCATTGCCTTCCCCGTCACCAACAACCTGCACTTCGATGTGCCGCGGCTTGCCGAGATACTTCTCCATGTAGACGGCAGGATTGCCGAAAGCGGCTGCGGCTTCCGAGCGTGCCGTATCGAAGGCCTCCTGAAGATCGTCCTCCGTCTTGGCGACCTTCATGCCGCGACCGCCGCCGCCGGCCGTGGCCTTGATCAGCACCGGAAAGCCGATCTTGCGCGCCGTTTCCAGCACGTTCTCCGATGTCACCTCGCCATCCGATCCGGGAACGACGGGAATTCCCAGTTCGACTGCCGTCTGCTTGGCGGTGATCTTGTCACCCATCAGCCGGATGTGTTCGGCCGTCGGTCCGATGAAGGTAATGCCATGCGCCTCGAGAATATCGGCGAACTTGGCGTTCTCCGACAGGAAGCCGTAGCCTGGATGAACGGCGTCCGCGCCAGTGATTTCGCAGGCCGCGACGATCTGGTGGATGTTGAGATAGCTGTCACGCGACGGCGGCGGGCCGATGCAGACGCTCTCGTCGGCCAGCCGTACATGCATGGCATCGGCGTCCGCAGTCGAATGGACCGCGACGGTCGCGATGCCGAGTTCCTTGCAGGCGCGCAGGACGCGAAGCGCAATCTCGCCGCGATTGGCTATGAGGATTTTCGAGATCATTGGCGGTCCTATTCGATGACGACGAGCGGCTCGCCGTATTCGACCGGTTGCGCATCGTTGATCAGAATTTCCGTCACCTTGCCGGAGCGCGGGGCGGGAATCTGGTTCATGGTCTTCATCGCTTCGATGATGAGAAGGGTCTGCCCTTCCTTGACCGTCGCACCGACTTCGATGAACGGGCGGGAGCCCGGGGCCGGGGAGAGGTAGACGGTGCCGACCATAGGGGCCATGACCGCGTTGCTGTTGTCACGGGCGGCGGGCGCTGCTGCTGCCGGCGCTGCGGCGGCCGCGGCGGGCGCTGCTGCGGGAGCAGCGGCGTGGTGGGCGATCGGCGCCTGAACGTACTGCGTTGCCGATGCGCGGGAGACACGGATGCGCAGATCGTCTTGCTCGACTTCGATCTCGGTGAGGTCGGTGTCGTTGAGGATGTTCGCGAGATCGCGGATCAATCCCTTGTCGATACCGTTCTTCTTCTCAGACATGGCAATTCCTATTGTTCTGTTATCTTGTCAGTCAGTGATGCTTTTCAAGGCGTGCAGCGCCAGGATGTAGCTGGTCGGGCCGAAGCCGCAGATCACGCCCTTGCATGCCGGCGCGATCTTCGAGTGATGACGGAATTCCTCGCGCGCATGAACGTTGGAGATGTGCACTTCTATCACGGGCACCGTTATTGCCTTGATGGCATCGTGCAATGCAACCGACGTGTGGGTATAGGCGCCGGCATTGATCGCCACGCCGACCGAGTGCTCGCCCGCCTCGTGCAGCCAGCTGACTAGATCGCCTTCGTGGTTGCTCTGACGGAAGTCCACGTCCAGTCCAAGCTCGCGGCCAGCGGAAATGCAGTCGGCCTCCACGTCCTTCAGCGTCTTGCCGCCATAGATGCCGGGTTCGCGCTTGCCGAGCATGTTGAGATTAGGCCCGTTAAGGACAAAGACCGTCTTGCTCATCGTTTCGATGTTCCATCAGAATTGAGCGCCACCTATAGCTCCCAAGACTAGCGAGGAAAAGCCCCCGCGGCCTGAAACGCCCGGCTTTCCCTCTGTGCATCGGTTCTGCAATTGGAGGCTAGCAGGTGCTTTTTCCGCAGGCGCGGACGTTGGCGATCTTCTCCTGGAGCGCATCGTCGCCAACGGCCCCGAACAGGGCCTCATTGCCGACGATATAGGTCGGCGTACCCGTCACGCCGAGGTTGGTGGCCAGTGTGTAGGCATCGCGAACAAGTTGATCATTCGGGTTCTCTGCCATCGACTTGCGGATGTCCGCTTCACTGATCCCGAGGGTTGCCGCGACCTCGATGGCGCTCTCCTCTGTAGCCGTGCCGGTGCTGCCAAGCAGAGCACGATGGAAGTCGCCGTATTTTTCAGGAGCGATGAGACGTACGGCATTGGAGACACGATGCGCGTCAAGCGAGTCCGGCCCGAGGATCGGCAGTTCCTTCAGAATGAAACGAACCTTTGGATCGGTAGCAAGGACCTTTTCCATGTCGGCCAGAGCCCGCTTGCAGTAGCCGCAGTTATAATCAAAGAACTCCACGACGGTGACGTCGCCATCGGGATTGCCAAGCGCAACATCGTCCTGCGAATTGAAGATCGCGTCGTGATTGGCGGCAACCGCCTGGCCAGCCTGCTCCAGGCGCTGCGAGTGCTGCTTCGCCTCAAGGGCGGCCTGAACCTCCAGCATGACTTCCGGATTTTCAAGCAGATACTCGCGGATGAACTGCCCCATCTCCTTCTTCTCATCCTCCTCGAGAGCGAGCGCCGGCGTCAGCCACAATGCGGTCATCAGCATCGAACCGAGTGCTAAAGTCTTGGAGCGGGCAAGCATGGATCTACCTCGTGAGATGGGTGTTGCGGCGGGGATATCCGCGATTTGGGGCAAAGCTAAGCCAAGCGCGGTCGCTACAGGAACAAAAAAACAGAAATGTTCCAGCTGCTGACGATCACTTCTGCGTTGCCGACGCCATTCAAGGAAATGGCCGCCTCACGGCGGCCATTTGATTAGCGAGGACGGGGAAGTCTCAGAAGAAACCGCGTCGCTGCCACCAGCCGGCCTTCTTCGGCTTCGGCGGCTCGCCGTCCGATTCATCAACGGCAGGCTCCGAGCTCTTCACCACGGGGTCCGATGAACTGATGTTGGACGCCCGATTGGCACGCGCAGGCTTCTGTTCTTCTTCCGACGGAGCATCAGCTTGCGGAGCTTCCTCGCCAAGAGCGGCATCGACCTGCGGGGCAATGTTCGCTTCGGCTACGGGCTCTGCGGCCTCAGCAACGATCTCAAGTTCGGCTTCGGCGGGCGTCACTTCAGCAGTCACTGCCTTTTTCCTGCTCCGGCGGGGCTTGGCGGGAGCAGGTACTTCCTCCACCGCCTCGGCTGCAGCGGTGGTTTCCGCAGCCGCCGTCTCACCGGTCGGAGTTTCCGTCGCGGCTACGTCAGGAGTTGGCTCGTTCTCATCGCCGGAGTCATCGGCCTCTTCGGATGCGGATGTCTCCATCCCGTCCTCCGGCCGATTGCGCCGGCCACCGCGCTTGCCCCGGCGGCGGCGCTTGCGGCGTCCGTTTTCATCACCTTCCGCACCCTCGGAGGCTTCGGTGCCGGCTTCGGAATCATCCGCATCGCTGCCTTCCTCGATATCCGAACCCCCGTCGTCGGCCTCTGAAGCGGCCACGCCTTCCTGGCGGTCTCCACCCTTGCCGCCGCGCCGGCGACGCCGACGCTTGCGCTTGCGGCCGTTCTGCTCTTCGCCCTGGGCCGAGGAAGCCGTAGCCGGGGCAGCGTTGGCATTGCCCGCCTCTTCGTCTTCTTCATCCTCCTCGATGACGATGTCGTCATCGTCCTCCTCCACGGGGAAGGCGGCGAACTGCATCAGGCTTTCGATCCTGACGGGGTTCTCCACCGGCTCGCCGCGGTCGATGGCGAAGTGGCTGGAGCCGATTCCGTCATCGGATTCGATGTAAATCGACACGCCAAAACGCTTCTCATAATCCACGACGGTGTTGCGCTTCTGGTTGAGAAGATAGAGCGCAGTCTCCGGCGTGGTGCGCACCGTGATGTCGTGAGTCGTATTCTTGAGCAGGTGCTCCTCGACGCCGCGCAGTACATGAAGCGCAACCGACGACTGGGACCGGACATGGCCGGTGCCGCCGCAGTGCGTGCAGATCTGTGTGGTCGATTCCAGCACGCTGGCACGAATGCGCTGGCGCGACATTTCGAGCAGGCCGAAATGCGAGATGCGGCCCACCTGGATGCGGGCGCGGTCGTTCTTCAGGCAGTCCTTGAGCTTCTTCTCGACAGCGCGGTTGTTGCGCTTTTCTTCCATGTCGATGAAGTCGATGACGATCAGACCGGCAAGGTCGCGCAGGCGAAGCTGGCGGGCGACTTCCTCCGCCGCCTCCAAGTTCGTCTGGAGGGCGGTTTCCTCGATGGAGTGCTCGCGGGTCGAGCGACCGGAGTTGACGTCGATGGCGACGAGCGCCTCGGTCTGGTTCATGATCAGGTAGCCGCCGGACTTCAGCGTCACCTGTGGCTGCAACATCCGGTCGAGCTGAGCTTCGATGCCCGAACGCGAGAAGATCGGATGCAGGTCGCGGTAAGGCTGGACCACCTTGGCGTGGCTCGGCATCAGCATTTTCATGAAGTCCTTGGCTTCGCGATAGCCTTCTTCGCCGGCAACGACGATTTCCGAGATGTCCTTGTTGTAGAGGTCGCGGATCGACCGCTTGATGAGCGAGCCTTCCTCGTAGACGAGGCACGGCGCGGTGGAATTGAGCGTCAGCGTCCGGACGTTCTCCCACAGGCGCATCAGGTATTCGAAATCGCGCTTGATCTCGACGCGAGTGCGGTTGGCGCCGGCGGTGCGGACGATCACGCCCATGCCCTGCGGCACTTCCAGTTCGCGGGCGATTTCCTTCAGGCGCTTGCGGTCCTGCGGCTGGGTGATCTTGCGGGAAATGCCCCCGCCGCGCGCCGTGTTCGGCATCAATACCGAATAGCGGCCGGCAAGCGAGAGATAGGTCGTCAGGGCCGCGCCCTTGTTCCCGCGCTCTTCCTTGGCAACCTGTACCAGCAGGATCTGGCGGCGCTTGATGACTTCCTGGATACGGTATTGTTTGCGGGGCTTGCGGACGACGCGATCGGGAACCTCTTCCATCGCATCTTCGGCGCCGACCGATTCGATTTCTTCCTTCTCGCCATCATCGCTGTCGTCATCGTCGGAGTGACGGCGACCGCGGACGTCTTCGGAGATCGAATCGGTTTCGACCATTGCCGCCATTTCAGTCGGCGTATCCTTGTCCTCGCCCGTGCCTTCGCTGCTCTCTGCGGCGTCGGCCGATTCGGCTTCCGCCGTTTTCTTGCGCGAGCGGCTACGGCGCGGTTTGGCCTTCGGCTTTTCGGCAGCGACCTCTTCGCCGGGGCTGGCCTCGGCAGCCTCGGAGCCGGCTTCGCTTTGCGAAGTGTCAAGCGCCGCATCGTCCGCCTGCGGCTGCGCGGCGTCGGCGGGGTCGCTCGCCTCGTCTTCGGCGATCTTCTTCTGTTCCTCTTCCTCGGCCTGCATCAGCGCCTGGCGGTCGGCCAGAGGGATCTGGTAATAGTCGGGATGGATCTCAGCGAAAGCCAGGAAGCCGTGGCGATTGCCGCCATAATCGACGAACGCGGCCTGAAGCGAGGGCTCAACCCTCGTCACCTTCGCCAGATAGATGTTGCCGCGGATCTGTTTCTTGTGTTGGGATTCGAAATCGAATTCTTCGATACGGTTGCCGCGAACGACGACTACCCGCGTCTCCTCTTCGTGAGACGCGTCGATGAGCATTTTGTCTGCCATGTATATTCTGCTCCTCGGCGCAGCCGAGCAGGTGCAAAAAAGCCTGCCGCACGGACAGGCCTTTCATGCAGGATGGTGATTGCGCCGGAAAAATTGGTTCCCGCAGGATGCGCTTGCGACGACGCCCGGACGGCTGACAGAGCTTCTGGCTCCCTCAGGGTATCCCGGTTCTGAAACACTTGCCGCAACATAAAAGTCCAAACGAGAACGACGATAGCTTAGGCTCGAGGCCCGGTGAGGTGCTCCATGTGAGCGTGGATGGCATGCCATCCGGTATTGTTCCGGCCACTGCCGGGAAGATTGCGTATCAGGATCAAAGTGTACAGACGGCGGATGACTGTCCGGTTTCGGCGCCAGGTCCCTGGGGCTGGCAGGCCTGCCGGAAGACTATCCCGTCAACACCTTAGTCCTCATCCGCCTTGTATGGTTTCTGCGACATAATAGCAAGGGAAAAGCCAGGGCCGCCTTATTGTGGATTAAATGAGAAGGCTACTGGAAGTGGTTGATTCGCCAGTACTGGCGGGCCAGATGTCGAGGGACCATCGGGCTGTCCTTCGATGCGCGTTTCGGCGGTCTGCAAGGACGATCGGCATCATGATGCGCTAGCAGGCGGGATACGGGGTGCAGGAGAGGCAGTTGTTTGTGCGAATCGGTTCAGTCGCTGTGATGGCGATCGGCTTGCTGCTTGCGGCGCTCGTCGCGCACCCGGCGCTCGCCGAGACCGATGGCTCGCGGCCGCTGCTCGCGTTTGCGGCTCGCATTGCCGGGGATGAAGCCAGGACGCGCGTCGTCATCGATTTCGAGGAAAAGCCCGACTTCTCCGTGCACTACATAGATTCGCCGCAACGGGTTGTCGTCGACCTGCCGGCCACGGCGTTCGGTTTCCCGCGCGAAGACCTTGCGGCTCGGGGATTGTTTGAGGATATCCGCTACGGGGCGATGGATGAAGAAAGCGCGCGAATTGTCCTGACCGCCGAGCGTCCGGTCCAGCTCAGCCTTGCAGAAGTGCAGCAAGGGGAGAATGGGGAGTTCCGGCTTGTCCTCGATGCCGAGATGACAACTCCGGATGTGTTTGCGAAGCTTGTCGGTCAGCAGGCTTGGCAGGGCAGCACCGGTCAAATGCCGGATGAGGTCGCATCGCAGGCGGATGACGGCTCTTTCGTCGTCGCCGTGGATGCTGGCCATGGCGGGATAGATACCGGAGCGATCGGCGCTGTTACGAAGACGCCCGAAAAGGCCATCACTCTCGCATTCGCACAGGCTCTGGCCGAACGGCTTGCCGACAGGCCCGGAGTGAGGGCAGTCCTGACGCGGAACGGCGACACCTTCCTTTCTCTCTCGGAGCGGGTGACACTCGCTCGCCAGGCTGGGGCTGATCTCTTCCTGTCTCTGCACGCCGATACGCTCAGCCAGAAGGATATTCGAGGGGCAACCGTCTATACCCTGTCGGACCGCGCCTCGGACCGCATGGCGGAAAACCTTGCAGCGCGTGAGAACCTTTCCGACCAGTTGGCGGGCGTGAGCCTCAAGGACGAGCCGCCCGAGGTTGCCGACATCCTGCTCGACCTAACGCGACGGGAGACGCAGGTGCTTTCCGTCACGCTCGCCAACAACGTCATCCAGTCTTTTGAGGGGCAGGTGGGTCTGATCAACAACGCCCACCGCTATGCCGGTTTTCAGGTTCTGAGGGCGCCCGACATTCCCTCCGTTCTTCTCGAGCTCGGTTTTCTGTCGAATCCCGAGGACGAGAAGCTGCTGGCAGACGAGAAGTGGCGCGCGAAGGTAAGCGACCTTTTGGTCGATGCTGTCCTGCGCTACAGGGACCGCGTCTTTGCAGGCGGTGGTTGAGGCCTGATGCCGGTCTGCCACATGCGCCATTTTCCCCGAGAGATTGGGCTCAAGAGCCCTATTTTGCTCACATTCCCGCCGTTAGTCCCGATGGGCCGGGAGTGTGAATCGACTGGCGAACCAATGTCGACTTGCGCTGGCCGGATCAGCGTGCAAAAGCCCCGTAATCATGCGATGGTGTCCGGGCACCGAGTGAAAGCCGAGCGGTAGCTTCAATATGATCAGACTTATCGGGTATTTCTTTGGATTGGCGTCTGTCCTGTTCCTGGGCGTCGCCGTGGTCGCCGCGGTGTACCTCGTCGGCGTCGCCAGGGATCTACCGGACTACGAAGTTCTCAGTGCCTACGAACCTCCTGTCGCGACCCGTGTTCATGCGGGCAACGGTGCGCTGATGGCGGAATATGCGCGCGAACGGCGACTTTTCCTGCCCATCCAGGCGGTTCCTGATCGCGTCAAGGCAGCCTTCCTGTCCGCCGAGGACAAGAATTTCTACAATCATCCCGGCATCGATCCGGCTGGCCTTGCGCGCGCCGTCGTCAACAACTTCCAGAATCTGGCCTCCGGCCGCCGCCCTGAGGGCGCGTCGACGATCACCCAGCAGGTCGCGAAGAACTTCCTGCTCAGCAACGACCAGACAATAGATCGCAAGATCAAGGAAGCCATTCTTTCCTTCCGGATCGAGCAGACCTATTCGAAGGACAAGATCCTCGAACTCTATCTGAACGAGATCTTCTTCGGCCTGAACTCCTATGGCATCGCCGGCGCAGCGCTCACTTATTTCGACAAGTCGGTGACGGAACTGACCATCGCGGAGGCAGCTTATCTTGCAGCCCTGCCGAAGGGGCCGAACAACTACCACCCCTTCCGCAAGGAACAGGCCGCGATTGAGCGCCGTAACTGGGTCATCGATCGCATGGCGGAAAACGGCTACGTGACGCGTGCCGATGCGGATGAGGCGAAGAAGCAGCCATTGGGCGTCCAGCCGCGCCGCGGCGGCACGCACCTCTTCGCGTCCGATTTCTTCGCCGAGGAGGTTCGGCGCCAGATTATCGAGAAGTATGGCGACGACACGCTGTACGGCGGGGGGCTTTCGGTCAGGACCTCGCTTGACCCGGACCTGCAGGTTTTGGCACGCAGAGCACTGAACAGCGCCCTGGTCGAATATGATGAGCGCCGCGGCTTCCATGGCCCGGTCAAGCAGGTAGACGCGGCCGGCGACTGGGCGACGGAACTTGCCAAGGTCCCGGGTCTTCGTGACGTGCCCGAATGGAAGCTCGCCATGGTGAAGGCCGTCTCCTCCGAGGAGGTCGACATCGTGCTGCAGCCTTCCGTGGATGCCGGCGGCAAGGTCGGCGAAGGGCGGGAAACAGGCGTTATCGCCGCCAAGGACATGAAGTGGGCGTTCCGCGACGCCAAGGGCGAGCGCAAGACAACCAAGTCACCCGAAGGTGTGCTGCAGCCGGGCGACATCGTCTTCGTGGAACCTTTGGCCGACAAAGAGGGCGCCTATCGCCTTCGCCAGCCGCCGAAGGTGCAGGGCGGCTTCGTGGCGATGGACCCGAATACGGGGCGCGTTCTCGCCATGGTCGGCGGCTTCTCCTATGCCCAGTCCGAGTTCAATCGCGCCACCCAGGCGATGCGTCAGCCCGGTTCGTCGTTCAAGCCGTTCGTCTATGCCGCCGCGCTCGACAACGGCTATACGCCCGCTTCCGTTATTCTCGATGCGCCGATCGAGATGGTGGCCGGTGGCAAGGTGTGGCGACCGGAAAACTACGGCGGCGGCTCCGCCGGCCCGCAGACCCTCCGGCTCGGCATCGAGAAGTCCCGTAACCAGATGACTGTCCGGTTGGCTCAGGACATGGGGATGGAGCTCGTCGCCGAATATGCTGAGCGTTTCGGCATCTATGACGACATGCTTCCAGTTCTCGCCATGTCGCTCGGTTCCGGCGAGACCACGGTTCTGCGCATGGTCTCTGCCTATGCCGTGCTTGCCAACGGCGGCAAGCAGATCAAGCCGACCGTGATCGACCGGGTCCAGGATCGCTACGGAAAGACCATCTTCCGCCACGAGGAGCGCACCTGCGACGGCTGCAATGCCTCTGGTTGGACGGGCCAGGACGAGCCGATCCTTGTCGACAACCGCGAGCAGGTGCTCGATCCGATGACGGCCTACCAGATCACGTCGATGATGGAAGGCGTCGTGAAGCGCGGAACCGCGGCCGGCAAGATCAAGATCGACGATCGTCCGGTCGCAGGCAAGACCGGCACGACCAATGACGAGAAGGATGCCTGGTTCGTCGGTTATACGCCGAACCTCGTCGCTGGCGTCTATATCGGCTTCGATACGCCGGCACCGCTTGGACGCGGGGCAACCGGCGGTTCGCTCGCTGCCCCTGTCTTCGCGGAATTCATGGAAGAAGCGGTCAAGCGCACGCCGCCGGAGAAGTTCCACGTGCCGGAGGGCATGCAGTTCATCCCCGTCAACCGCACGACCGGCATGATGGCCTTCGAGGGTGAGCCCGACACGATCGTCGAGGCGTTCAAGCCCGGTACTGGCCCCGCGGATGTATTCGCGGTGATCGGCGATACGGAATACCTGCCACCGGAAGAGATCATGGAGACCTCGCCGCAGGCCCATCAAGCAGTGACGTCGGGCGCAGCCGGCCTCTTCTAACCCCGGATATGATGCATGCCGGCGCGGCCTTTACATCCGCCGCCGGCGCAACTATGTCCACCCCGTCTTCCAATTCCGAAAGAGAGCAAGAAGCAAGCCATGCGGGCTGAAATCATCAGTGTAGTCGACGAAATCAAGCAGGCCGTAAGCCTGCTGAGGAGGCATCTTTGACTGGGACCAGGCGGTAAGACGACTGGACTGGTTGAACAACAAGGCAGAGGATCCGAACCTCTGGAACGACGCCTCCGAGGCACAGAAACTGATGCGCGAGCGCCAGCAGCTCGACGATTCCATCAGCGGTGTGCGGGCGCTGGAACAGCAGCTTTCCGACAATATCGAGCTCATCGAGATGGGCGAAGAGGAAGGCGACGAGGCGATCGTCAAGGATGCCGAGGACGCGTTGAAGGCGCTGAGGACGGAGGCCAATCGTCGGCAGGTCGAGGCAATGCTCTCCGGCGAGGCAGACTCCAACGACACCTATGTCGAAGTCCATTCCGGTGCCGGCGGCACGGAAAGCCAGGACTGGGCGAACATGCTGCTTCGCATGTATATCCGCTGGGCCGAGCGCCAGGGCTACAAGGTCGAGGTACTGGAGGTCCATGAAGGCGAGGAAGCCGGCATCAAGTCGGCCACGATCCTCGTCAAGGGCCACAATGCCTATGGGTGGATGAAGACGGAATCGGGCGTTCACCGGCTGGTCCGCATCTCCCCCTATGACAGCAACGCGCGTCGCCATACCTCGTTCTCGTCGATCTGGGTCTATCCCGTCATCGACGACTCGATCAACATCGAGGTGAACGAGAGCGATTGCCGCATCGATACCTATCGCTCATCGGGTGCCGGCGGCCAGCACGTCAATACGACAGATTCGGCCGTCCGCATCACGCACATCCCGACGGGAATCGTCGTCGCCTGCCAGCAGGAGCGGTCGCAGCACAAGAACCGTGCGAAAGCCTGGGACATGCTGCGCGCTCGCCTCTACGAGGCCGAGCTGAAGAAGCGTGAGGAGGCCGCCAATGCCGAAGCCGCTTCCAAAACCGATATCGGCTGGGGCCATCAAATCCGGTCCTACGTGCTCCAGCCCTATCAGCTGGTGAAGGATCTTCGCACCGGCGTCGAGAGCTCTGCTCCCGATGACGTCCTGAACGGCGACCTCAACGAGTTCATGGAAGCGGCCCTGGCGCACCGGATCAGCGGTAAGCCCGATGCCGCCGTTGCTGACGTGGACTGACCTACGTTGACGTAGCGAATAGGAGAGGGCGCCTGAGGGCGCCCTTTCCGTTCTGCCTTAATTGCTGAACTGCTCGGCCAGGATCCGGTCCGACCAGGTGTGGTCGGGATCGGAGAGGATGCGCGCCGTCATCTCCTCCGACTGCTCCACCTGAACACGCAGCACCGACTTCACCTCCATATTGTCGGCGACGGCGTTCACCGGGCGTTTCTCCGGCTCCAGAATGTGGATGTCCACCTGCACATGATTGGGCAGGAGTGCGCCGCGCCAGCGGCGGGGCCTGAAGGGGCTGACCGGCGTCATCGCCAGCAGCGGCGCCTCCAGCGGCAAGATCGGCCCATGGGCGGAAAGGTTGTAGGCGGTCGAACCCGCAGGGGTCGCGACCATCAGACCGTCGCAGATGAGCTCCGCCAGTCGCTCGCGACCGTCGATCTCCACCCGCAGCTTGGCGGCCTGGTAGGACTGCCGGAAGAGGTAGACCTCGTTGATGGCAAGCGCGATGGAGCTCGTACCGTCGGCATTGGTGGTCTTCATCTGCAACGGATGCAGCACGTTCTCGACGGCCGACTCGATCCGCTCGCGCAGGTCCTCGGTGCGGTAGTCGTTCATCAGGAAGCCGACCGATCCGCAGTTCATGCCATAGATGGCTTTGCCGGAATTGATAGTCCCGTGCAGCGTGTGCAGCATGAAGCCGTCGCCGCCGAGCGCGACGATGACATCCGCCTCCTCGACCGGGCTGTTGCCGTAGATCCGGATGAGTTCGTCCCTGGCCGCCATCGCCTCCGGTGCAGAGGAAGCGCAAAAGGAGAGGCTGCTGACTGTACTCGACATGGGTAACCCTCGTGATGCCGGCATACCTAGCGGAGAAATTCCTTTTTCGACAAGGGCTTTGCCTGCAGGATGCGGTACGGCAGGGTTCGGGTTCGTCACGATCGGCGGTCTCTTTCTGGTTTTTGCGCTTTACACGAAAGCAGAATATGCTAACTCCCGCTGCACTGGATTGCCCTTGTAGCTCAGTTGGTAGAGCACCTGATTTGTAATCAGGGGGTCGCGGGTTCGAACCCTGCCGGGGGCACCATTTTTCTCTTCAGATCCCCGATTCAGTTTTTTGGTTGCGCTTGCGGCTGGCTCGCCTGAAACTGCCTGCATTGGGCTCTGCAGGTCTCGGTGCCAATCGGGTTAGGCGCCGGAGCGGCCGGCCCGTTGGAGGCTAGCCGTGTCCAGAACCGATGATGTCCGCATGCCCGCCGACCCTGCTCGCCCCACCGAAGCCGTCATCCGCGTCGAGCGCTATCCCGCGACGTCGCGGATTCTTCATTGGCTCGTCGCGGTGCTGGTGCTCGCAACCTGGCCGCTAGGGTTCTTCATCCAGTTCACGAAGAAGGAAGTGACGCTCGACTTCTATCTGGTCCACGAAAGCCTGGGATTTCTGGTCCTGTGGATCATGCTGGTGCGGGTCGGCAACAAGCTGGTTACGCGCACGCCGCAACGCGAGGGGCCGGTGGTCGAACGGGTCGCAGCGACAGTCGTTCACGCCTTGCTCTACGTCTTCCTGATCGTCATGCCGATCAGCGGCTTTCTCGCCACCAATGCCCACGGTTTCCCGCTCATCTGGTTCGGGCTCGTGCCGGTTTGGAGCCCGCTCGGCAAGTCTCCTGACATCGCATGGACGCTGTCCGCGATTCACGAGGTCAGCGCATGGAGCCTTCTGGCGCTTTTCGCGTTGCATATCGGCGCGGTGCTGCTTCATCATGTGATCCGGCGCGACAACACGCTGTACAGGATGCTTTAGGGAGCGGGATGTTCAATCTGGAAATGAGCGAGGCAACGTGGTCGGGGCTGCTGGCCCTCCGGCAGGGAACCGGGGAGGCAGTCGCCGGTGACCTTGCCTACCGCCTCTATGGACCGATAGCCGGCGCACCCGGCCGCTTCGTGCTGGCGCAGGTGGGCCAGTCGCTTGACGGCAGGGTTGCAACACCGGCAGGCGACGCCCGCGACATCTCAGGCGAGGACGGCCTGGCGCATCTTCATCGATGCCGGGCACTGGTGGACGCCGTGATCGTCGGAGTGGGAACCGTCATCGCCGACGATCCAAGCCTCTCGGTCAGGATGGTCAAGGGTTTGTCGCCGGTTCGCGTGATCGTCGATTGCCACGGAACGTTGAAGGGATCCGAAAGCCTGTTCCATGACGGCGGTGCACCTGTGATCGTGTTCAGAAGCGCGAGCGCATCCGGTGCCGAAATTCCCCATGCCGAGATCGTCAACCTGGAGCCGAAGGCTGGCGGCCTCGATCCCCGCGACATCCTCGACGCGCTGGCGGCGCGAAACCTGCACCGCGTGCTGGTGGAGGGCGGTGCCCGGACGATAGCACGCTTCATCGACGCCGGCCTCGTCGACCGGCTGCACGTCGCCATTTCCCCAATCATTATTGGCTCAGGCCCCATGGGCATCAGCCTGCCGCCCATCGAGAAGCTTGCAGGCGCCCATCGCCCCGCAACAGATGTCTACAATCTCGGTAGCGACATCCTGTTCGACTGCGTTTTCCGGTCAAGCGAAGCCTCAGCCGGGCAGGGCGAGGAGATCGCGGTGGCCAACCAGGCATGAGGCGCCCTGCGTGCCGATCGCCGCTACCCGAAACTCCAGCCACTCGTCGATTGCAGTGTCCGGCATTTCCGACGCTTCCAGAAGGGGCTGGCGCAAGCCCCTCAGGAACTCTGCCTGCAGGGCCGCCCTGCTCTCGTCCAGCCGCCACGGGCTCTCGGCCGTTGCCACGGTAAACCCGCGCGCCATCAGGTGCTTAGCAAGAGACGCGGTGGCGTCGGGTCCGAGTGCCGGCCCGAACCCCTTGTCGGTCCGCTGGTGGCGGTTGAAAAGGTCGGTCATCTGCCCGTCGAGCGGATGTTCTGGCGACCACCGCATGACGCCATCATAGTTCAGTGCGGCATAGAGGCCGCAGCCGGCCGCAGCCAGATGGTCGGCAAGCGCCGCGCAGAATTCTTCCGAGCAAAGATCGAACAAAGCGGACGCCGTGACAACACTTGCCTCTTCCAGGGGTAGGCCAGCGATGTCGTTGAGGTCATGCTGGCGAAACGCGATATTGGCATTCGTCCCGGCCCGCCGCGACGCCTCCTCCAAAAGCAGGGGATCATAGTCGAGCAGAAGCCACCCGGTGCGGCGGGGGAGATGATCCTGAAGGCTTCTCAGGGTTGAGCCTGTGCCGCAGCCGATATCCAGGATGAACGAACGGTCCATCCCCTGGAGATAAGTCGCAAGCTCCCCCACCAGCCCCATGTCGCGGGCGGCCCGATCGGCCGTTTCTCTTAGCGCCAGCCAGTCCTTGTCGAAACCGCTCACGGAAGTGTCTCCAGTCTGGTTGCGATGATGTCGACGGTCCTGTCCCAGTTCGGCAAGTGAGCGCCCGCATGTCGTGCCGCTTCGGCTTTTCGTTGCCGCAGTTCCCTGTCCGCTACGAGGCTACCGAGTGCCGCGGCGAAGGCATCGATATCGTCGATGCCGGTCAGTATGCCCGCCTCTTCGGGTACGACGTCGGGAACGGCGCCGGTGCGGCATGCGACGATGGGCAAGCCGTGGGAAAGGGCTTCGGCAAACACCATGCCATAACCCTCGAACCTGCTCGCCAGGGCGAATATGTCGGCGCTCGCCAGTATCGGCCTGACATAGGCAACTTCGCCGGCAAGGCTGACGCGCTCGGCAAGCCCGCTCTCTGCCAGCTGCACCTCGATTTCCCGCGCTGTTGTCGGACTGAGATCGTGACTACCGACAATGGTGGCGGTCCAGGAAAGGTGTTCGATCCGTTTGAGCGCCGCAATCAGGACATCATGGCCCTTTCTCGGTATGAGCGTGCCGATCGACACGATATGTGGCGGCTCACCTTCACAGCTGGCGAGAGCCCCGGGCTCGGTGCCTGGTATCGCTACGGTGATCTTCTCGGATGGGACGTTGTAGCTCGATGTCAATTCCCGAGCCGTCATCGGCGACGTCACGATGACATGTTCCGCACAGGCAAGTGCCTGTCGCTCGCTTGCTGCAAGATCTTGTTGCTCGGCGTCCAGGCCGGTCTCGAGGGCGAGGGGATGATGAACGAGAGCGACGATTCGCAGACGCTCGCTCTCGCGTTCAGCCCATGTGTCGAGCACACCGAAAGCGAGACCGTCGACCACGACTTGCGCGCCATCCGGCAGGCGCGACAGCAGATCCTCCGCCCGTGCCTTGATTTCCGGCGAGGGATTGGGAAACCCATCACCGAGCGGCAGGCACTGCACGTCCCAGCTGCGATCACAAAGGCCGTTGATGACGCGCCTGTCATAGGCATAGCCGCCGGTGTTCAACGCCAGATCGCCCGGGAAGGCGAAAGCGATTTTCCGGCTCAAAGGTCGGCCTCGTACCAGCCGCGTGCAGCGTGCGACTCGTGCAGGGTAACCTTCAACCGGCAGATACGGTGGCTTCCTTCCCCCAGCCTTCCGCCGGCGACTGCGGCCGCCAACTGGTCAAAGACGTGCTTGGCGATGACTTCGGTCGTCGTGACCCGGCCGGCAAAGACCGGCAAATCGTCGAGGTTCTGATAGTTGAGCGGCGCCAGGACTTCGCGGAGAACTGAAGTCGCGGCGCCGATGTCCACCGCAAGTCCGTTAGCGTCGACATCGCGCGTGAAGAAAGCCGCGTCCACCACGAAGGTGGCGCCATGCATACCCTGTGCAGGGCCGAACACGGGACGGGGGAGGCTGTGGGCGATCATGATGTGATCGCGGACTTCGACGGCGAACATGCTTCTGAAACTCCGTGGCTATTCAGTAATGGATACGGTGGCAGAGGGTATCCGGATTGGCGAGGATGGCGGGATAGGCGCCTTCGATGTCGGGGAAGGCCGTTTCGCCGGAGATCAGCGCGTCCAGCCGGTCGTCGAGCAGCAGGTCGAGCGACTTGGCGAGGCGACGCGCCGGGCTCCACCGTGCCCGCCGGGTTGGCGGTACGGAACCGACCTGCGAACTGGCAAGCGTGAGCCTGCGAGCATGAAAGGCGCCGCCCAGCGGGATGCTGACGGGCCCGCTGCCATGCCAGCTCGCCTCGACGATATGTGCCTCCTGTGCGGCAAGGCTGATCGCTTGCGCCAGTGCTTCCGCCGATCCCGACGCATTCACCAGCACATCGAATTCTCCGCCCAAGTTAGTCCCTGTCGAGAAGTCGAGCGAGAGATGTTCTGCAAGTGCGCGCCGTCCGGGATTGGGATCGATCAGCACGGGTTCTGTGCCGCAAATCCGTGACGTGAGGTAGGAAACCAGGGCGCCGACAACGCCGCCACCGAAGACGGCGACACGGTCGCCCGGCAGGACATTTGCATCCCAGACGATGTTGAGGGCGGTTTCCATGTTCGCGGCCAGTATGGCCCGTTCCGGCGGCAGCCCGTCCGGAAGCACAAGCAGTTCCGATTCATCGATCGCGAAGAGATCCTGATGCGGATGAAGGCAGAAGACGAACTGGCCGGCCAACAGTGCGCTGCCCGTCTCGACTTTCCCCACGAGGGAGTAGCCATATTTGACCGGAAAGGGGAATTCGCCGGCCATGTGAGGTGCACGCATGCGTTCGAATTCACTGACGGGTACGCGGCCGCTGAAGACGAGGTTCTCCGTGCCCCGGCTGATGCCACTGAAGAGCGTGCGTACGAGGGCCTTTCCAGGGAGGGGCGGCTCCAGCGGCTCATGCCTCAGCTCGCATGCGCCGGCGGCCGTAAGCCAAAGGGCACGGGCTGAGGACATTTCCGTACCTTCCGCAGGGCAAGCATCCAAGTTCATCCGTTTCTCCTTCCGCCGGCCTTTGAACCGCACTTGCACAGGTCGGCAGCGCCGCCTGCAATCATTTCAGGCACCCAGTGGGCTGGCTTTCAATGTCGGCAACGCACAAGGACCCGAACCGGGGTGAGCGCGTTATCTTGTTCTGCGAAGGCGATCTGACAAGACGCCGTCGGGGATCTGTCGGTGCCGAACAAGTGATTGATCCGGCCAAGGGCTCTGCGCGTAGAGGTTGGCACTGGTCGTTTTGGGAAGGATTTTTCAGCGATGTCATTCGTCGAACAGGGTTTTCAGTTTGCCTCCCCCGCCGTTCAGGTCGAGCGTGCAGTTGCGGAACTGCGCTACGGTCGCCCGGTTTTGCTCAGCGATGGCTCACGCAGTCTTGCTGCCCTTGCGCTCGATGGCGTGGCACCGGCTGTCTACGACCAGTTCGCCGATGCGGTCGGTGCCAGACATGCGCTCCTGCTGACCTCACATCGTGCAATGCGCCTCATGCCGGGTACCGCTCAGGACGTCGCTGTTCCGCTTGCCGGCATTTCCTTCGAGCAGGCGTCGCAATTGGCCTATGGGCTTGGGGCATCGGCACCCGACGAGTGGCAGACGGCTGACCGACTGATGAGCATGTCCGCTGAGCTTGCCCGTCTGGCGCTGCTCTTGCCTGCCATGGTTTGCGCCGACGTAACAGGAGTCGAGCATCAATTCGCTGCCTGCTGTAAGCTCGATCACTCTCTCTTGGAAGGGGCCGGCGCTGCACGCCAGAACTTTGAGATCGTTGTCCGGACCCGCGTGCCGCTTAGGGACCTTGGCGACGCCCACTTCGTAATCTTCCGCGGAGGATTGGCCCAGAAGGACCAGATAGCCATCGTCGTCGGCAATCCAGATCTGGCGCGCCCGGTCCCGGTCCGCATACATTCCTCATGTGTGACCGGCGACCTCTGCGGTTCGCTCAAGTGCGACTGCGGCGACCAGCTGCGCAACGGTCTCGCCTCCATGAAGGCCGCGGGCGGCGGCGTGCTTCTCTATCTCGACCAGGAGGGAAGGGGCACCGGTATTGGTGCGAAGATGCGCGCCTACGGGTACCAGCACCGCGGGCTCGACACCATCGATGCCGATGCCGAACTCGGCTATGATGTCGACCATCGCCGCTACGAGGCCGCGGTGGCGATGCTGCGAATGCTGCGTATCGAGAAGATCGTGCTGTTCACGAATAACCCGACGAAGATCGCCGCACTTCGTCGCGCAGGTATCGAGGTGGAAAGCCGTGTCCCGGTAACGGGAGAGGTCACCGTGCAGAATGCGGCTTATCTGCAGACGAAGAAGGATCGGGCCGGCCATATGCTGGACATCGAGGCCCTTCTGGCAGCGGAGTAGGCATGATGTGGTCAAAGGAGGGATCCGCCATACGGATCTCGGCTGCGGCAGCCGGACCGTCCCACGCGCTTCGTGTGAACGCTCTGGCGGTGCTTGGCGGTGTCTTTCTGGGTGCGATTGTTGCCTACTCGGCGATCTCATTCCATCTGTCGCTCGGCAGCGCCACAGTCATTGCCGCTGCCGTACTGCTTCTTGTGATTTTCGCCCTTGTGATCGGAAGCCTGCACCGTCACCGTTTCGACAGCTTCGGTCTCGCGAACACGGTGACCGCAATCAGATCGGCGATCGTCAGCCTGGTCGCTGCCGCAGTGATCGTTCCCAATGCTCCTGAGAATGCCTCATGGGCCCTCGTGCTCCTCGTGACAGTGGCGCTTACGCTGGATGGCTTCGACGGATACCTCGCACGCCTCCAGAGGCAGGAGTCGGAACTTGGCGCAAGGTTCGACATGGAAGTCGATGCCTTCCTTATCCTCTGCCTGTCAGCCGCTGTTTTCATCCTCGATAAGGCGGGGGCGTGGGTTGTTCTGATAGGCCTGCTTCGCTACGCTTTCATGATGGCGCAGTACTTCGTGCCCAGCCTGACGGCACCTCTGCCGCCATCGCTACGGCGCAAGTTCGTCTGCGTGGTCCAGGTTGCCGCGCTCTGCCTGATCCTCGTTCCAGGCGTGATGGCACCCATATCCGTCTGGCTAGCCGCTGTTGCGCTCCTCTTGCTCATCTACTCGTTCGCGGTCGACTGCCTCTACCTCTTGCGCGATCCAGAGGTGGGAAGGTGAGCGCCGCCGCAGGCCTTGATACGGCAATCGGTGTCGCGCGCTCGCTGGTGGTCTACTACGGCCAGCCCTGGCGCCGGGTGCAACTGAGGCGGTTCTACAGCGGGATCATCAAGCCCGGGGATCTTGTCTTCGATATCGGCGCGCATGTGGGCAGCCGAAGCAGGACCTTGCTGTCTCTGGGGGCAGAGGTCGTGGCCGTGGAGCCGCAGCCCGTGTTCGCCGACATGATCGAGAAGCATCTCGCCAGCCGCTTGAAGGGATTCGAGCGCGCGGCCGTGGGCGCGACGGAAGGTGAGGCGAGGCTGCGCATCTCACGTCGTCATCCCACCGTATCCACCGTGTCGGAGCGGTTCGTCGAGAGTGTCAGCCATGCCGAGGGATTTCGCGACGTGGTCTGGGACCATGAAGTCGTCGTCCCCATGACGACGCCGGACCGGTTGATCGAAAAATATGGAATTCCGGCCTTCTGCAAGATCGACGTGGAGGGCGCTGAGGCCGACATCCTCCGCGGACTTTCAAGCCCGATCCGCCTCGTCGCGTTCGAATATATTCCGGCACTGCCCGAAATCGCGCATGACGTCATCGGGTTGCTTGAGAAGCTCGGCAGCTACCGCTTCAATCGCGTGGTCGGCGAGAGACACCGCTTTGAAAACGAAGAATGGCGTGACGCCGCGGCGCTTCTCAATGACCTTTCTTCGCTGGCGCCGGGAGATCCGTCAGGCGATGTCTATGCGCGGTTGGCTACGTGATCTCATCGGACGATTCCTGCACCCCGCCTCCAGCCGCCAAGCGCCGACGTGCCGTATACGATCAGGCCTGGGAGCGCGGTACCGGCGAGCGAGAAGGCACCGTAAAGAAGGCTCGCAGCAAGGCCCTGGGCGCTCGTGTATCCCAGGAGCGGCCAAAGCACCGCTGCGGCCGCTTCGCGGCTTCCCCACCCGCCGATACCCACTGGCACCAGCATCGCCAGCAGGCAGAGCGGAATGATCGCGAATGCTCCGGCGAGAGGGAGTGGTGCGCCAGCCGCATCGGATGCAATGACGAAAACCGCCACGTAGCTTGTCACGATCAGGGTGCTCAGTCCGCCCTGGATCGCGAAGGCTCGGTCTTTCCAGAAGACCGCCGAAAGGTCAGGGAGGTGCTGGACACTCCACGCCCTGAGAGGTCTGACCAGAAAAAACGCCGCTACGATTGCGAGGACGCCCGCCAGCCCGGCGGCGATCAGTGCCCAGAGGTCCGGAATGCTGTCCTGCGGCAACAGCACCACCCAGCTCAGCAATCCCACGACCGTCAGCAGCAAAAACGCGAGCTGCCCCGAGAGCCGCTCCAGCACGACAGCTGCGGTTGCCCGCTTCCAATCACCGGCGGCGTCGCCGCTGCTGCGATATGCGCGGACGGCGTCGCCGGCGATGCCGCTTGGGAGGGTCTGGTTGAGGATGCCGCCGAGATAGTATTCCCGTATGGCAGTGGCTCGCCGCATGGGGTGACCGAGCCGGGAGGCGGTGAAGCGCCAGCGCAGCGCGGAAAGCAGGATCTGGACCTGGACGATAATGATGGCGACGAGTGCATGGCCTGGCGGCACGCCTGCGAGAGCCTCGGCGAGGCTCGCAGGATCGACGGCAAGGACGAGGAGAGGCAGAAGCAGGAGACCTGCAGCCATCGCGACCACCTTCAGTATTCGCATGGCTATCGATTGCCTCCTTCGTCGTTCATGATCCTGCTCCGGTGGAGTGATGCTCGGGGTGGTATACGAGCGGGAGGAGCGTTCGGATGAACCGGACCGGCACGATACACCAAATTCGTGGATGGCGAGCCGCCCTGGCAATGACGATTTTCGTCGCGATCGCTTTCGTGGCGTGCGTGATGCCGGATACGCCGGGCGGCATCCAGCCCACCCGCGCCTTGCGTCTGCCGATAGAAATACCGCTACTGGCTCTTGCCTTGCTGCTGCTGCCGAGGAGGATGGCTATCGGGGTGGCGGTTCTCTCGACGACCGTGGTCTTCTGCCTTCTGCTTCTCAAGATCGGCGACCTTGCGGTCCTCTCGGCATTCCAGCGCCGCTTCAATCCCTATCTCGACCTGAAGATGATCTTTGACGGATGGAACCTGCTGTCCGGCTCGGTCGGCACGTTCACTGCTGCCGTCTCGATCGGCGGCGCCGTCGCCTCCCTGGCTGCCTTGGTGCTGGCCTTCTCCTGGGCGTGCATCCGGATCACGAACCTGTCGGACCAAGTCCGAAAGACAGCGGTTGCGGTTTTCGCGCTGCTGCTGGTTGCTGGCGTCGTGCTGCAGGCGGCGAATGTCCGCGCCGGCGCTGATGCTGTGGCTCAATTGCGCGTGGCGGACTATCTCGGAGAGCGGCTGTCATCGGTGGCTCGATCAGTTGCCGATATTCGAGCATTTGAGTCGGAGCTGCATGAGGACGCGGGATATCCCGCCGGAGCGCCGTCCTTCGACCGTATCAAGGGGCGCGACCTGATCCTTGTCTTCATCGAATCCTACGGGCGAAGCGCGATCGAGGATCCGCGCTACAGCCCGCTGATCGGTCCGAGGCTGGAGGGTGTCGAGCGGCAGCTTTCCGAGGCCGGCTTCGCATCTGCGAGCGGCTGGACGAGGTCACCGACCGTGGCGGGTCTCAGCTGGCTCGCCCATGGCACGCTTCTCTCGGGGCTCTGGACCGATAGTCAGGCGCGCTATGATCGGCTGATGACCAGTGACCGGCCGAGCCTCAACCGGATGTTCCGCGATTCGGGGTGGCGAACGGTGGCCGTCATGCCTGCTATCACCATGGATTGGCCGGAGGCTGCCTATTACGGCTACGACGAGATCCTGGCGGCGAAGGACCTCGGCTACCGCGGCAAGCCGTTCAACTGGGTGACAATGCCGGACCAGTACACCTTGTCTGCCTTCGAAAGCCTCGCCCGCTCGCCGGCAAGGGACGCGGGCGTGCCTGTGATGGCGGAGATCGCGCTCATATCGAGCCATGCTCCATGGACGCCGATCCCCCGGCTGGTCGACTGGAATTCAGTCGGCGATGGGGCGATCTTCGACGGCCAGGCGGAGAGTGGCGATCCACCGGCGGTCGTGTGGGCGGATCAGGATCGGGTTCGTCGGCATTATATCGCGACGATTGACTACGCGCTGGAAACTCTGGGATCCTATATCAGCCATTTCGGCCGGGATGCCGTCTTCGTGGTCCTGGGAGACCATCAGCCCGCCGCGCTGATCACCGGCCCGGATGCATCGCGATCCGTACCGATCCACATCGTCAGCCGTGACCGTGCCCTCGTCGACAGTTTCAAGGCCGATGGTTTCTCTATCGGCATGACACCCTCTCCGCAGGCACCGGAGCCATCAATGGACAGGATGCGCGACGTGCTGATCAGCAGGTTCGGCGGCGGGCAGGTGGACTGAGGCGCGGCTGCGCCTGTCGTCAGGGTGCTGGGTCGACGGATCGAGTGACAAACCCGCTCTTCTGCAAGCCGCCCCGGGCGATGAAATAGGGATTGGCGAAGTCGATGTTGTCCGTCTGCTGCGTCTTCCCGTAGACGAGGGGCTTTACGTCCAGCGTCGTGGTCGTGCCACCGGCAGCCCGGAGCACGGCATCGCCGGCCGCCGTGTCCCATTCCATAGTCCGGCTGAGCCGCGGGTAGATGTCCGCTTGCCCTTCGGCGACCAGACAGAATTTCAGCGACGATCCGATCGCGCAGGTCTCCGCAATATTGTTGGCCTTCAGGAACGCCTCCGTCTCCGGCGTGCTATGGGAACGGCTGGCGACCGCGACCATCGAAGGCGCGGCCTCACGAACACGGATCGACTTCCTCGCGTCGACACTGAAGTCTGCCCCGATCGTCAGTCGGTACGCCACATCGCCATCGCCCGTATAGACGATGCCGAGCGCGGGGGCGTAGACGACGCCTGCGACCGGCACACCGGACCTGATGAGGGCAATGTTGACCGTAAACTCATCGCGACCCGCGATGAACTCCTTCGTGCCGTCAAGCGGATCGACCAGGATGAAGGGGCCGCCGCCAATGGCCGGAATGCGTCCGGCGGCAACCGCCTCCTCGGCAATGACCGGGATGTCGGGAACAGCCTGACGAAGCGCCTCGAGGATGATGCGCTCGGCCTGCTCGTCCGCTTCCGTCACCGGGGAGCAATCGGCCTTGTAGCTGGTTGTGGGGCCCGCCCGGTAGACCTCGAGGATCGCGCGGCCGGCATCGAGCGCAGCGGATGTGAAGAGATCAATGAGCTTCGTCATGGTGCTGCCGGCTCTCGCGCAATTCCTGGCTCTTCATTGTCATGCGGGCCCATCGCGACCAGCAGTCACAGCAGGTTCGCGGGGTTCACGATCTACTACGGGCCAGATGCATCCGCGTCGCATAAAGGGCGACCGCTGCGGCGTTCGACACGTTGAGCGACTTGATCTCTCCCGGCATGTCGAGGCGGGCCAGCGCAGTGACGGTTTCACGCGTCTTGTGGCGCAAGCCCTTGCCCTCCGAGCCCAAGACCAAGGCTATCTTGTCTCCGGCAAGGGTCTCCTCCAGCGGCTGCGGGCCTTCGGAATCGAGGCCGACGGTCTGGAAGCCGAGCGCGTGGAGTTCGTTCAGGGCATCGGCAAGATTGGTGACCTGGATATGGGGAATGAGTTCCAGTGCACCTGAGGCCGATTTCGCAAGAACGCCTGATTCCACCGGGCTATGTCTCTGGGTGGTGACAAGCGCGCCGGCCCCGAAGGCGACGGCAGAACGCATGATCGCCCCGACATTGTGTGGATCGGTGACTTGGTCGAGCACCAGCAGGAGAGGGCTGTCCTTCAAAGCTTCAAGCCGCCGAACGGGCAGCGGCTGCGTCTCCAGCATCACCCCCTGATGGATGGCATCCGGGCCCAGCACCTTGTCGAGGTCCTGAGGCTGGACAAGGTCGACCGGGCAGGGAAGAGACGCAGCGTCTCCCATGTCGAGGCGGGCCAGCGCGTTTTGCGTGACGGAAAGCCTGATGAGTTTCCGTTGCGGATTGGCAAGTGCTGCGCGCACCGTGTGCAGACCGTAGAGAAAGACCTGGTCGGGCTGAAGCTGGGGCGGCGCCCAGGCGGCGTCCTTGCGGCGGTTCTTGCGCGGGTCTGGGGTGGGAATCTCGCCACGTTCCCGCTTCGCATCCCTTACCGCCCGTCGAAGAGTGGCATAGTGGCTGTCGCGGCCGGACTTGTCGTCTTTGTCATTCTTGCTCATGCGGCCTTATAGCGTTGGCAGCTTCCGGAGCATAGTCGTGACCCCCGCGATAAGCCTCGAAGGAGGCGGGATTTTTTTCGCGGAGTTGAGGCCTGAGGCGTGTTGACAGACGGCGAGCGGGCCGTCATATACGCGGCGCAGATCGAAGCCCGGCGCATCGATCCAGCGAGCTTGGTTACGATCCCGACGGATATGGAGGGATGCCCGAGTGGTTAAAGGGGACGGACTGTAAATCCGTTGGCTCAGCCTACGTTGGTTCAAATCCAACTCCCTCCACCATTCGTCACCGGATCGGCCACCCCGCGGGTATAGCTCAATGGTAGAGCAGCAGCCTTCCAAGCTGAATACGCGGGTTCGATTCCCGCTACCCGCTCCAGCTTCCCCATCATCAACTGTTCACGTGTACGACCGCAGGGCTTCTGCTGCTTGTTTGCGGCGCTTCCTTGGATTTGCCACAGGCGTGTCCAACGCTTTTGCGTTGGATGGAGGGCGTGATGCAGGAGCATATTCAACCTGAAAGGCATCGCAGCCGGTATCGGATGGTATTCCTCATCCTCTCGGCTCTGGTGCTGCTCGTCCCGATGATCGCCATGCGCTTCACTTCGGAGGTGAACTGGGGCGCGGAAGACTTCGGGGCGGCGGCGGCCCTCCTAGTCACCGGCTGGCTCTCGACCGAGCTCGGATTTCGCCTTGTGAGGAGTGGTCGTGGCAGGCTGCACATATCGGCCGCCGTTGCACTCGCAGTGCTCGGTCTATGGGCGCATCTTGCGGTGGGCATTTGACCGATGGATGGTGGATGACGCCTTCCGTCTGCCGTGGATGCCCCATAAGGTGGCGCGGCGTCACAGTGTCACGACAAGGCGGAGAGCGTTATGCCGAACAAGCGGAAACTTGGCCGTGTTCTCGCCGTCGTCATATCCATCCTCTCCCTCCAGGTGGCACTTCCGGCACCGGCGGCGGCGCAGCAGCGCGTGACCATCTTCGCGGCGGCCAGCATGAAAAATGCGCTCGACGCGGTAAGCGCAGCTTGGACCCAAAAAAGCGGTATCCAGACCAGCATTTCCTATGCCGCCACCTCGGCACTCGCGAAGCAGATCGAAGCGGGTGCGCCCGCGGATGTCTTCATCTCGGCGGATGCCGAATGGATGGATTATCTTGAGGAACGGGATCTCATCCAGGACGGAAGCCGCACCGATCTTCTCGGCAACCGTATCGTTCTGATCGCAGCCAGCGGCGCGGCGAGCGTCACAATCGCTCCAGGCTTCGACCTCCTGGGCCTCCTCGGTGATGGCAGGCTTGCCATGGCTTCGCCGGATGCCGTTCCGGCTGGCCGCTATGGCAAGGCTGCCCTGCAGGCGCTGGGTGTGTGGGATGTGGTCGAATCGAGAGTTGCCGGGGCAGAGAATGTTCGCGCCGCCCTCCAATATGTCTCCCGCGGGGAAGCCCCTTACGGCATCGTCTACGAGACCGACGCGAAGGCGGATCCGGGCGTCGCCGTGGTGGGAACCTTTCCCGAAGATACCCATCCGCCCGTCGTCTATCCGGTGGCATTGCTGAAGGAGGGCGAAAGTTCGGCTTCGGCCGATTGCCTCGAATTTCTCAAGTCAGCCGAGGCGGGCGCCCTGTTCGAAGCTGAGGGCTTCAAGGTTCTGGCGGCCAGCCCCTAGCGCCCCTGCGCAGGCGACGGTGAGGTCTCCTTCTCCGCAGCCGCGGCCGCAAGCAATTATGTCTTGCGCATCTTGAGCGAAAGCCTTAAACGGCCACACCAAACCCGCGCGCCGGGTCCACATCAGTCCACAGGAAGCATTCAATGGCAAAGAGCAAGTTTGAGCGGACGAAGCCGCACGTCAACATTGGCACGATTGGTCACGTTGACCATGGCAAGACGTCGCTGACGGCAGCGATCACGAAGTACTTCGGCGAGTTCAAGGCGTATGACCAGATCGACGCCGCTCCTGAAGAGAAGGCGCGCGGCATCACGATTTCGACGGCCCACGTCGAGTACGAGACGGCCAACCGTCACTATGCGCACGTCGACTGCCCCGGCCACGCCGACTACGTGAAGAACATGATCACCGGTGCTGCCCAGATGGACGGCGCGATCCTGGTCTGCTCGGCTGCCGACGGCCCGATGCCGCAGACCCGCGAGCACATCCTGCTTGCCCGTCAGGTTGGCGTTCCGGCGATCGTCGTCTTCCTCAACAAGGTCGACCAGGTCGACGACGCAGAACTTCTCGAGCTCGTCGAGCTGGAAGTTCGCGAACTCCTGTCGTCCTACGACTTCCCTGGCGACGACATTCCGGTCGTCAAGGGCTCGGCTCTTGCTGCCCTGGAAGATTCGGACAAGAAGATCGGCGAAGACGCGATCCGCGAGCTGATGGCTGCTGTCGACGCTTACATCCCGACGCCTGAGCGCCCGATCGACCAGCCCTTCCTGATGCCGGTCGAAGACGTGTTCTCGATCTCGGGCCGCGGCACGGTTGCCACGGGTCGCGTCGAGCGCGGCGTCATCAAGGTCGGTGAGGAAATCGAGATCGTCGGCATCCGTCCGACGACGAAGACGACCTGCACCGGCGTTGAAATGTTCCGCAAGCTGCTCGACCAGGGCCAGGCCGGCGACAACATCGGCGCGCTGCTTCGCGGTGTCGACCGCAACGGCATCGAGCGTGGCCAGGTTCTCTGCAAGCCAGGTTCGGTCAAGCCGCACAAGAAGTTCAAGGCAGAAGCCTACATCCTGACGAAGGAAGAGGGCGGCCGTCATACGCCGTTCTTCACGAACTACCGTCCGCAGTTCTACTTCCGCACGACGGATGTGACGGGTATCGTGACGCTTCCGGAAGGCACGGAAATGGTCATGCCCGGCGACAACGTCACGGTTGACGTCGAGCTGATCGTTCCGATCGCGATGGAAGAAAAGCTGCGCTTCGCTATCCGCGAAGGCGGCCGCACCGTCGGCGCCGGCATCGTCGCCTCGATCATCGAGTAATCGACCTTTCCCTCACGGGAAATACGAAAGCCCCGCCAGCAACGGCGGGGCTTTTTTCGTTGGGGCGGGCTGCGCGAGGTGCTTCACCGGGCGGTGACCTCGGGCCAGGGAAGAAAGTCCGGGGCAGGGGCTTTTTGCCGCGAATAATGCTTGTCATTGCCACGCAAGTTGAATATTAACCCGCCTGTTCCGGCGGCACGATGCGCCGCGGGGATGATCAAGGGGTATAGCTCAGTTGGTAGAGCGGCGGTCTCCAAAACCGCAGGTCGTCGGTTCAAGCCCGGCTGCCCCTGCCAGTCCTTCCGCTGCGCGGACCGTCGCGGCGGCGTCGAAGGGCGGGGCTGCCGGTCGTGCGGCTGGCGAATTTCATCGGACATCGATTCCCTCTTGTGAAAGCGGGAATGGGAGTCTATGTAGGGCAAAACAGACACGCGGTGCGTGGGGCTGAGCGAGATCAGCTTTACGTGCCGTAATGGCGTGGACATCGATGGCTTCCAAGACCAACCCAGTACAGTTTCTGCAGCAGGTTCGCTCCGAGGCCTCCAAGATTACCTGGCCTTCGCGCCGGGAGACGATGATCTCCACTGCGATGGTCCTGCTGATGGTCATATTCGCTGCGCTGTTTTTCTTTGCTGCTGACCAGCTTATCGGCTGGCTGATCGGCCTTGTGCTGAACATCGGCAATTGATTGTGGAGATGAAGATGGCGGCGCGTTGGTACATCGTCCACGCATATTCGAATTTTGAGAAGAAGGTTGCCGAGGACATCGAGAACAAGGCGCGCCAGAAGGGCCTTGATCATCTGTTCGAAAAGATCCTGGTGCCAACCGAGAAGGTGGTGGAGGTTCGTCGCGGCCGCAAGGTCGATTCGGAGCGCAAGTTCTTCCCCGGCTATGTGCTGGTGCGGGCGAACCTGACTGACGAAGCCTACCATCTGATCAAGAACACGCCGAAGGTGACGGGTTTCCTTGGGTCCGATTCGAAGCCGGTCCCGATCCCGGATTTCGAGGCCGAGCGCATCCTGGGCCAGGTCCAGGAAGGCGTCGAGCGTCCCAAGTCCTCGATCAGCTTCGAAATCGGCGAGCAGGTTCGGGTATCCGACGGTCCGTTCGCTTCGTTCAACGGCACCGTGCAGGATGTCGACGAGGAGCGCTCGCGCCTCAAGGTCGAGGTTTCGATCTTTGGTCGCGCGACCCCGGTTGAACTGGAATACGCTCAGGTCGAGAAGGTCTGATCGCAAGGAGGGGCAACTCTCCGAACCGCGTGGGAGACGGCGGCCTGAAGCCGGGCCTTAACCGATCCGACCACGCAACCGCAGCCGCCGGCCTTGCCGGCAGTCATTGGCCGGGACACCGGTCAGAGTAGAAAGGCAGAGAGAAATGGCTAAGAAAGTTGCAGGCCAGCTCAAGCTGCAGGTCAAGGCAGGATCGGCAAACCCGTCCCCGCCGATTGGTCCCGCACTTGGTCAGCGTGGCATTAACATCATGGAATTCTGCAAGGCGTTCAATGCCGCCACGCAGGAAATGGAAAAGGGGATGCCGATTCCGTGCGTCATCACCTATTACCAGGATAAGTCCTTCACCTTCGCGATGAAGCAGCCGCCGGTGACCTACTGGCTGAAGAAGGAAGCGAAGATTCAGTCCGGTTCGAAGACGCCCGGCAAGGGCGGCAAGGCCGGCACGATCACCAAGGCCCAGGTGCGTACGATCGCCGAGGCCAAGATGAAGGATCTCAACGCAGCCGACATCGAAGGCGCAATGGCAATGGTCGAGGGCTCCGCCCGCTCCATGGGCCTGGAAGTGGTGGCTTGATCATGGCTAAGCTCGCAAAGCGTATTCAGAAGATCCGCGAAGGCATCGATCCGACCAAGCTGGTCGCGCTGTCGGATGCGATTTCCCTCGTCAAGGAACGGGCAGTCGCCAAGTTCGACGAAACCATCGAGATCGCCATGAACCTCGGCGTCGATCCGCGTCACGCCGACCAGATGGTCCGCGGCGTCGTCAACCTGCCGAACGGCACGGGCCGTGACGTCCGCGTCGCCGTCTTCGCTCGTGGTGCCAAGGCTGACGAAGCCAAGGCAGCCGGCGCCGACATCGTCGGTGCGGAAGACCTGCTGGAAATCGTCCAGGGTGGCAAGATCGACTTCGATCGCTGCATCGCCACGCCGGACATGATGCCGCTCGTCGGTCGTCTCGGTAAGGTTCTTGGGCCACGTGGCATGATGCCGAACCCGAAGGTCGGGACCGTCACCATGGACGTCACGGGTGCCGTCAAGGCGTCCAAGGGCGGCGCTGTCGAGTTCCGCGTCGAAAAGGCTGGTATCGTTCATGCCGGCATCGGCAAGGCCTCCTTCGACGCCAAGGCCCTCGAAGAGAACATCAAGGCTTTCGCTGACGCCGTGATCAAGGCAAAGCCGGCCGGCGCCAAGGGTAACTACGTCAAGCGCGTGGCGATCTCCTCGACCATGGGTCCGGGCGTCAAGATCGATCCGTCGACGGTTACGGCCTGAGACGAACAAGCGGGGCCGCTTGCGGCTCCGGCTAAGAATTCCCGGTCCTTTGGGGCCGGGAATGTCCAGGGAAACCTGGATTTCCTGTCCGAGATTGCAGGTGGTTCATCCTTAATCACTTTGCCTGCATGAGACGGGTAAGAACGGATTTCATCGCAGACTTCGCGTCTGGATGTTCGGTTCGAGCCTTGTGTGCCTTGTGCCTGGAGCCGCTTCGGCGACAGTGCGGGGGGACAGGATCCTCAAGCGTCGCTTGGGATCTTGATTAAGAGATCCCTTGGGGCAAAGGCAAACCGATGGGGCCTGCAGGATTGCGGTCCCGTCAACTGGAGACAGACAGTGGAAAGAGCGGAAAAGCGCGAATTTGTCACGGAGCTGAACGAAGTCTTCAAGGCTTCCGGTTCGGTTGTCGTGGCCCACTATGCTGGTGTCACAGTTGCGCAGATGAACGATTTTCGTTCGAAGATGCGCGCTGCTGGCGGCACCGTCAAAGTCGCGAAGAACCGTCTGGCCAAGATCGCTCTTCAGGGCACGGAGTCGGAAGGGATGTCGGACCTGTTCAAGGGTCAGACGCTCATCGCTTACAGCGAAGATCCCATCACCGCTCCGAAGGTCGTCATGGATTTCGCCAAGACCAACGACAAGATCGTTGTCCTGGGCGGCTCCATGGGAGCAACCACGCTCAGCGCCGATGCAGTCAAGTCGCTTGCGACCCTGCCTTCGCTGGACGAGCTGCGCGCAAAGCTGCTGGGCATGATCCAGACGCCGGCGACGCGTATCGCTGGGGTTGTTCAGGCACCGGCAGCTCAGCTTGCTCGCGTGTTTGCGGCCTACGCAAAGAAGGACGAAGCCGCGTAAGGCGGTTTTTCGCTGTAATTATCGAACCAGTTCGAACCGAACACAAAAGGAAATACGAAAATGGCTGATCTCGCAAAGATCGTTGAAGACCTCTCCTCGCTGACCGTCCTGGAAGCTGCCGAGCTGTCCAAGATGCTCGAAGAAAAGTGGGGCGTTTCTGCCGCTGCTCCGGTAGCTGTTGCTGCTGCTGGCGGTGGTGCTGCTCCGGCTGCTGCCGAAGAAGAAAAGACCGAGTTCGACGTCATCCTCACCGATGCCGGCGCCAACAAGATCAACGTCATCAAGGAAGTCCGCGGCATCACCGGCCTCGGCCTCAAGGAAGCCAAGGACCTCGTCGAAGGCGCTCCGAAGGCTGTCAAGGAAGGCGTTTCCAAGGCTGAAGCTGCTGACCTCAAGAAGAAGCTTGAGGACGCCGGCGCCAAGGTCGACGTTAAGTAATATCGGAATACGGCGGGAGGGGACGACAGTCCTCTCCCATCGCTCATTCCCCTGAACTTATTACCCAAAAGCCCGTGAAACGGCTTTTGGGTAATGGGTTCTCAAGAGGATGGTCCCCGTTCGAAAGGCTCGGCAATCCGGCCGGCAGTTCGAAAAGCGGGACGAGTTTGACACCCATGTTGACGGGATCGACTGGCCAGCGAATCCCGTCCGTTGTAGGCCCGGATGCATTTTTGAAGGAGCGACGATGGCTCAGACCCTTACGTTCAATGGTCGCAGGCGCGTACGCAAGTTTTTTGGTAAGATCCCCGAAGTCACTGAGATGCCGAACCTCATCGAGGTTCAGAAGGCGTCCTACGATCAGTTCCTCATGGTGGAAGAGCCAGAAGGTGGCCGTCCGGACGAAGGTCTGAACGCAGTCTTCCGGTCGGTGTTCCCGATCACCGACTTTTCCGGCGCCTCGATGCTTGAATTCGTCTCCTATGAATTCGAGCCGCCGAAGTTCGACGTCGAGGAGTGCCGCCAGCGCGATCTCACCTATGCAGCGCCGCTGAAGGTGACGCTTCGTCTGATCGTGTTCGATATCGACGAGGATACCGGCGCGAAGTCCATCAAGGACATCAAGGAACAGTCCGTGTACATGGGCGACATGCCGCTCATGACCGACAACGGTACGTTCATCGTGAACGGCACCGAGCGCGTCATCGTCTCGCAGATGCACCGTTCGCCGGGCGTCTTCTTTGACCACGACAAGGGCAAGAGCCATTCTTCCGGCAAGCTGCTCTTCGCTGCCCGCGTGATTCCGTACCGTGGTTCCTGGCTCGACATCGAGTTTGACGCCAAGGACATCGTCTACGCCCGTATCGACCGCCGCCGCAAGATTCCGGCGACGTCGCTGCTGATGGCGCTCGGCATGGACGGCGAAGAGATCCTGTCGACCTTCTACACGAAGTCCGACTACGTCCGTGACGGCGACGGCTGGCGGATTCCGTTCCAGCCCGAGACGCTGAAGGGCGCCAAGGCTCTGTCCGACATGATCGACGCCGACACCGGCGAAGTGGTCGTGGAAGCCGGCAAGAAGCTCACGCCGCGCCTCCTTCGTCAGTTGACCGACAAGGGTCTGAAGGCCCTCCGCGCCAGCGACGAAGACCTCGTCGGCAACTTTGTTGCTGAAGACATCGTCAACCCGGAAACGGGCGAAGTTTACATGGAAGCCGGCGAAGAGTTGGAGATGGCAGTCGATGCCAAGTCCGGCGAACGCAAGGGCAACCTGGTGGACCTGATGGCCCTCGGCTTTACCGAGATCCCGATCCTCGACATCGACCACATCAACGTCGGTGCCTATATCCGCAACACGCTTGTCGCGGACAAGAACGAGAACCGTCAGGAAGCGCTCTTCGATATCTACCGCGTCATGCGTCCGGGCGAGCCGCCGACCATGGAATCGGCCGAAGCCATGTTCAACTCGCTGTTCTTCGATGCGGAGCGCTACGACCTCTCCGCGGTTGGCCGCGTGAAGATGAACATGCGTCTCGACCTCGACGCTCCGGACACCGTCCGCACGCTTCGCAAGGAAGACATCCTGGCCGTGGTCAAGATGCTGGTCGAACTGCGTGACGGCAAGGGCGAGATCGACGACATCGACAACCTCGGCAACCGTCGTGTTCGTTCCGTCGGCGAGCTGATGGAGAACCAGTACCGTCTCGGCCTGCTCCGCATGGAGCGTGCGATCAAGGAGCGCATGTCGTCGATCGAGATCGACACCGTCATGCCGCAGGACCTGATCAACGCCAAGCCGGCTGCTGCCGCCGTCCGCGAATTCTTCGGCTCCTCTCAGCTGTCGCAGTTCATGGACCAGGTGAACCCGCTTTCGGAAATCACCCACAAGCGCCGTCTCTCGGCTCTTGGCCCGGGTGGTCTGACCCGCGAGCGTGCAGGCTTCGAGGTCCGCGACGTTCACCCGACCCACTACGGCCGCATCTGCCCGATCGAGACGCCGGAAGGCCCGAACATCGGTCTGATCAATTCGCTTGCGACCTTCGCCCGCGTCAACAAGTACGGCTTCATCGAAAGCCCGTACCGCAAGATCGTCGACGGCAAGGTCACCAACGACGTGCTCTACCTCTCCGCCATGGAAGAGGCGAAGTACTACGTTGCGCAGGCGAATGCGGAACTGACGAGCGATGGTTCCTTCGTGGAGGAATTCGTCGTCTGCCGTCACGCCGGTGAAGTCATGCTCGCTCCGCGCGACACCATCAACCTGATGGACGTCTCGCCGAAGCAGCTCGTCTCGGTTGCCGCCGCTCTCATTCCGTTCCTCGAAAACGACGACGCCAACCGCGCTCTCATGGGCTCGAACATGCAGCGTCAGGCCGTGCCGCTGGTCCGTGCCGAAGCGCCGTTCGTCGGTACCGGCATGGAGCCGGTCGTCGCGCGTGACTCCGGCGCTGCCATCGCGGCGCGTCGTGGCGGCGTGGTCGACCAAGTCGACGCGACGCGTATCGTCATTCGCGCCACGGAAGATCTCGAGGCCGGCCGTTCCGGCGTCGATATCTATCGCCTGCAGAAGTTCCAGCGTTCGAACCAGAACACCTGCGTCAACCAGCGCCCGCTGGTTGCCGTCGGTGACGTTCTGAACAAGGGCGACATCATCGCGGACGGTCCCTCGACCGACCTCGGCGATCTGGCCCTCGGCCGTAACGCGCTCGTCGCGTTCATGCCCTGGAATGGCTACAACTACGAAGACTCGATCCTGCTCTCCGAGCGCATCGTGTCCGACGACGTGTTCACCTCCATCCACATCGAGGAATTCGAAGTGATGGCGCGTGACACCAAGCTTGGTCCGGAAGAAATCACCCGCGACATTCCGAACGTATCGGAAGAAGCGCTGAAGAACCTCGATGAAGCCGGCATCGTCTACATCGGTGCCGAGGTGCAGCCGGGCGATATTCTCGTCGGCAAGATCACGCCGAAGGGTGAAAGCCCGATGACGCCTGAAGAAAAGCTTCTGCGCGCCATCTTCGGCGAGAAGGCATCGGACGTTCGCGACACCTCCATGCGCATGCCGCCGGGCACCTTCGGCACCGTTGTCGAAGTACGTGTCTTCAACCGTCACGGCGTCGAGAAGGACGAACGCGCAATGGCGATCGAGCGCGAGGAGATCGAGCAGCTCGCCAAGGACCGCGACGACGAGCAGGCGATCCTCGACCGTAATGTCTACGGCCGCCTGATCGACATGCTGCGTGGCCAGAAGTCCGTCGCCGGCCCGAAGGGCTTCAAAAAGGGCGTCGAGCTCAGCAACGACGTCGTCTCGGAGTACCCGCGGTCGCAGTGGTGGATGTTCGCGGTCGAGGACGAGAAGGTCCAGGGCGAGATCGAAGCCCTGCGTGGACAATACGACGAATCCAAGTCGCGCCTTGAACAGCGCTTCATGGACAAGGTCGAGAAGGTCCAGCGCGGTGACGAAATGCCCCCGGGCGTCATGAAGATGGTCAAGGTCTTCGTCGCTGTGAAGCGCAAGATCCAGCCGGGCGACAAGATGGCCGGCCGTCACGGCAACAAGGGCGTCGTGTCGCGCATCGTTCCGGTCGAGGACATGCCGTTCCTCGAAGACGGTACGCATGTCGACATCGTCCTGAACCCGCTCGGCGTGCCGTCGCGCATGAACGTCGGCCAGATCCTCGAGACGCACCTCGCCTGGGCTTGCGCCGGTATGGGCAAGCGCATCGGCGAAATGCTCGAGGAGTACAAGAAGTCGAACGACATCAGCGACCTGAAGCGTGAGCTGAAGGACGTGTATGCCAGCGTGGCCAACGACGAAGTCGCAAGCTTCGACGATGACTCGCTCGTTCGGCTCGCCGAGCAGTCCAAGCGCGGTGTTTCGATCGCCACTCCGGTCTTCGATGGTGCGCATGAAGCTGACGTTTCGAACATGCTGCGCAAGGCAGGTCTCGATTCTTCGGGCCAGTCCGTCCTCTACGACGGACGTACGGGTGAAGCCTTCGACCGAAAGGTGACCGTCGGCTACATGTACATGATCAAGCTGAACCACCTCGTGGACGACAAGATCCACGCCCGTTCGATCGGTCCGTACTCGCTCGTGACGCAGCAGCCGCTGGGCGGCAAGGCGCAGTTCGGCGGTCAGCGCTTCGGGGAAATGGAGGTCTGGGCTCTCGAGGCTTACGGCGCCGCCTACACGCTGCAGGAAATGCTGACCGTGAAGTCGGACGACGTGGCTGGTCGTACCAAGGTCTACGAAGCGATCGTCCGCGGCGACGACACGTTCGAGGCCGGCATTCCGGAGAGCTTCAACGTTCTCGTCAAGGAAATGCGCTCGCTTGGTCTCTCCGTCGAGCTCGAAAACTCGAAGCTTGACGCCGAGGCAGGCCAGTTGCCGGACGCGGCCGAATAATCTCCGACAGGGCGCGCGCTACAGGCTGGCGCGCGCCGCTCTCCTCCCGTTCGGCCAGGGCTGAAAGGGCAGGGGAAGTTTCGCCGCATTCTGCGGCTATGACCATTTTGAGCGACAGACCTTCCGTCCCGGGAATTGGGAAGGTCATGATCGCAAGTTGAGGGCGTTTGCCCCGTAAGGAGATAGGCATGAACCAAGAGGTCATGAATCTTTTCAACCCGCAGGTGCCGGCACAGCACTTCGATTCGATCCGTATCTCGATCGCGAGCCCCGAGAAGATTCTCTCCTGGTCCTACGGCGAAATCAAAAAGCCGGAGACCATCAACTACCGTACGTTCAAGCCCGAGCGCGACGGTCTCTTCTGCGCGCGCATCTTTGGCCCGATCAAGGACTACGAGTGCCTGTGCGGCAAGTACAAGCGCATGAAGTACAAGGGCATCATCTGCGAAAAGTGCGGCGTCGAAGTCACGCTGTCGCGCGTTCGTCGCGAGCGCATGGGCCATATCGAGCTCGCCGCTCCGGTTGCCCATATCTGGTTCCTGAAGTCTCTTCCGTCGCGCATCTCGACGCTGCTCGACATGACGCTGAAGGATGTCGAGCGCGTTCTCTATTTCGAGAACTACATCGTGACGGAGCCGGGCCTGACGTCTCTGAAGGAGAACCAGCTCCTTTCCGAAGAGGAGTACATGATCGCCGTCGACGAGTTCGGCGAAGATCAGTTCACCGCCATGATCGGTGCCGAGGCAATCTACGAGATGCTCGCCTCCATGAACCTCGACAAGATCGCCGGTGATCTGCGCTCCGAGCTTGCCGACACCACGTCGGATCTGAAGCAGAAGAAGCTGATGAAGCGGCTGAAGATCGTCGAGAACTTCATCGAGTCCGGCAATCGTCCGGAATGGATGATCATGAAGGTTGTGCCGGTGATCCCGCCGGACCTGCGTCCGCTCGTTCCGCTCGATGGCGGCCGCTTCGCGACCTCTGATCTGAACGATCTCTATCGTCGCGTCATCAACCGTAATAACCGTCTGAAGCGCCTGATCGAACTGCGCGCCCCGGGCATCATCATCCGCAACGAAAAGCGCATGCTGCAGGAATCTGTGGACGCGCTGTTCGACAACGGCCGTCGTGGCCGCGTCATCACCGGCGCCAACAAGCGTCCGCTGAAGTCGCTCTCCGACATGCTGAAGGGCAAGCAGGGCCGCTTCCGCCAGAACCTTCTCGGCAAGCGCGTCGACTACTCCGGCCGTTCCGTCATCGTGACCGGTCCGGAACTCAAGCTGCACCAGTGCGGCCTGCCGAAGAAGATGGCGCTCGAGCTCTTCAAGCCTTTCATCTATGCCCGTCTCGACGCAAAGGGTTACTCCTCGACCGTCAAGCAGGCCAAGAAGCTGGTCGAAAAGGAGAAGCCGGAAGTCTGGGATATCCTCGACGAGGTCATCCGCGAGCATCCGGTCCTCCTGAATCGCGCGCCGACGCTGCACCGCCTGGGCATCCAGGCCTTCGAACCGATCCTGGTCGAAGGCAAGGCTATCCAGCTGCACCCGCTCGTCTGCACCGCCTTCAACGCCGACTTCGACGGTGACCAGATGGCCGTTCACGTGCCGCTGTCGCTCGAGGCTCAGCTCGAAGCCCGCGTGCTGATGATGTCGACGAACAACATCCTGCATCCGGCGAACGGCGCCCCGATCATCGTTCCGTCGCAGGACATGGTTCTCGGCCTCTACTACCTGTCGATCCAGAACCAGAACGAGCCGGGCGAAGGCATGGCCTTCTCCGACATGGGCGAACTGCACCACGCTCTGGAGAACAAGGTCGTCACCCTGCATGCCAAGATCAAGGGCCGCTTCAAGACGGTCGACGAGAACGGCAAGCCTGTCTCGAAGATCTACGAGACGACCCCTGGCCGCATGATCATCGGTGAGCTTCTGCCGAAGAACCCGAACGTACCCTTCGACATCTGCAACCAGGAAATGACCAAGAAGAACATCTCCAAGATGATCGACACGGTCTACCGTCACTGCGGCCAGAAGGACACGGTGATCTTCTGCGACCGCATCATGCAGCTCGGCTTCACCAATGCCTGCAAGGCCGGCATCTCCTTCGGCAAGGATGATATGATCATCCCTGAAACCAAGGTGAAGATCGTCGGTGACACTGAAGCTCTGGTGAAGGAATACGAGCAGCAGTACAACGACGGCCTGATCACTCAGGGCGAGAAGTACAACAAGGTCGTCGACGCCTGGGGCAAGGCGACCGAGAAGGTTGCCGAAGACATGATGGCCCGCATCAAGGCTGTCGAGTTCGATCCGGAAACCAACCGCCAGAAGCCGATGAACGCCATCTACATGATGTCGCACTCGGGTGCTCGTGGTTCTCCGAACCAGATGCGCCAGTTGGGCGGTATGCGTGGCCTGATGGCCAAGCCGTCGGGCGAGATCATCGAGACGCCGATCATCTCGAACTTCAAGGAAGGCCTGACCGTGAACGAGTACTTCAACTCGACGCACGGCGCCCGTAAGGGTCTCGCAGACACCGCCTTGAAAACGGCGAACTCGGGTTACCTGACCCGCCGTCTCGTCGACGTTGCGCAGGACTGCATCGTCAACATGGTCGATTGCGGCACCGAGAGGGGCCTCACGATGACGGCCATCGTCGATGCCGGCCAGGTCGTGGCGTCGCTGGGAGCCCGCATCCTCGGTCGTACGGCGCTTGACGACATCGATCATCCGGTCACGGGTGAGCGGATCGTTGATGCCGGCAAGATGATCCTCGAGCCCGATGTCATCGAGATCGAGAAGGCTGGTATCCAGTCGATCCGCATCCGTTCGGCGCTGACCTGCGAAGTCCAGACGGGTGTCTGCTCGGTCTGCTACGGCCGTGACCTTGCACGCGGTACGCCGGTCAACATGGGCGAGGCCGTCGGCGTCATCGCTGCACAGTCGATCGGTGAACCGGGCACGCAGCTCACCATGCGTACGTTCCACTTGGGTGGCACGGCAACGGTGGTTGACCAGTCGTTCCTCGAAGCCTCCTACGAGGGCACCGTCCAGATCAAGAACCGCAACATCCTCCGCAACTCGGAAGGTGTTCTGGTGGCGATGGGCCGCAACATGGCCATCACCATTCTGGACGAGCGCGGGGTTGAGCGTTCTTCGCAGCGGGTGGCTTACGGCTCCAAGCTGTTCGTCGACGATGGCGACAAGGTCAAGCGCGGCCAGCGTCTGGCCGAGTGGGATCCTTACACCCGCCCGATGATGACGGAAGTCGAAGGCACCGTTCAGTTCGAAGACGTGGTCGATTCGATCTCCGTCTCCGAATCGACCGACGAATCGACCGGCATTACCAAGCGTCAGGTCATCGACTGGCGGTCGACGCCGCGCGGTACCGACCTGAAGCCTGCGATCGTCATCAAGGATGCATCCGGCAACATCATGAAGCTCGCCCGTGGTGGCGAAGCCCGCTTCATGCTGTCGGTCGACGCGATCCTGTCCGTCGAGCCCGGCCAGAAGGTCAGCCAGGGTGACGTCCTCGCGCGTGTTCCGATGGAAAGCGCCAAGACCAAGGACATCACCGGTGGTCTGCCGCGCGTTGCCGAGCTGTTCGAGGCTCGTCGTCCGAAGGATCACGCCATCATCGCAGAGATCGATGGTACGATCCGCCTCGGCCGCGACTACAAGAACAAGCGTCGCGTGATGATCGAGCCTGCCGAAGATGGTGTCGAGCCGGTCGAGTACCTGATCCCGAAGGGCAAGCCCTTCCATCTTCAGGATGGCGACTACATCGAGAAGGGTGACTACATCCTCGACGGCAATCCTGCGCCGCACGACATCCTGGCGATCAAGGGCGTGGAAGCTCTGGCTTCCTACCTCGTCAACGAGATCCAGGAAGTCTACCGACTGCAAGGCGTTGTCATCAACGACAAGCACATCGAGGTGATCGTCCGTCAGATGCTGCAGAAGGTGGAAATCACCGATGCGGGCGACAGCCAGTATATTGTCGGGGACAATGTCGACCGGATTGAACTGGACGACGTCAACGACCAGCTGGTCGAGGAAGGCAAGAAGCCGGCCTCGGGCGAACCTGTCCTGCTCGGCATCACCAAGGCTTCGCTGCAGACGCCGTCGTTCATCTCGGCCGCATCCTTCCAGGAGACCACCAAGGTTCTCACGGAAGCGGCGATCGCCGGAAAGACCGACACGCTGCAGGGGCTGAAGGAGAACGTCATCGTCGGCCGCCTGATCCCGGCCGGTACGGGCGGCACCATGACCCAGATCCGCCGTATCGCCACCGCGCGCGACGACCTCATCCTCGAGGAGCGCCGCAAGAGCTCGGGTGCTTCGGCCGCAACGCCGATGCTGCAGGAACTGTCGGGCGAGAACACCCCCGCCGAGTAATCGGTGGTGTTGTAATCATCCGTTCGAAAAACAAAAAACGCCCGGCTCAGCCGGGCGTTTTCGCATTCTGGGGCCGATGGAGTATTAGCAACCGCTGAAGTCTTGACCTATGGCAATGCGCTACCTTGGAAGCCTTCTAGATTGAGTCATGTTCACTCAAGAACGGAGGCTCAAATGAAAAAGCTCATGTCGTCAGTCGCCCTGGGCGTCTTGCTGGCGACAGCCGCAATCGCGGCCGAACCGGTTCCCGAAGATCTCAGGGAAACCGCGCTCGAACTCTTCAAACCCCTGCCGTCGACGATTCCGTCGGTCAAGGACAACAAGATCACGCCGGAAAAGATCGAACTGGGCAAGGCCCTCTTCTTCGACCCGCGTGTCTCGGCATCCGGCGTCTTCTCGTGCAACTCGTGCCATAACCTGGCGACGGGCGGAGACGACAACCTGGAGACTTCGATCGGCCACGGCTGGCAGAAGGGCCCGCGCAACTCGCCGACGGCGCTGAACGCGGTCTTCAACATCGCCCAGTTCTGGGATGGCCGCGCCGACGACCTTAAGGCCCAGGCCAAAGGGCCGGTCCAGGCTGGAGTCGAAATGGCCAACACGCCGGACAACGTCATCGCGATGCTGAAGTCGATGCCCGACTACGTCACGTGGTTCAAGGCAGCCTTCCCGGATGAGGAAGATCCGGTCACCTTCGATAACTTTGCCAAGGCGATAGAAGCCTTCGAGGCGACGCTCATCACGCCTGCACCCTTCGATGCCTTCCTGAATGGCGACACCGATGCGATGACCACCGAAGCCAAGCAGGGTCTGGCTCTTTTCATCGACAAGGGCTGCACCGCTTGCCATGCCGGCATCAATGTCGGTGGTGAGGGCTACTACCCCTTCGGTCTGGTCGAAAGACCCGGCGCCGATGTTCTCCCGGAGAACGACAAGGGGCGCTTCATGGTCACGGAAACGGCGGACGATTCCTACGTCTTCCGCGCAGCGCCCCTGCGCAACATCGCCGTTACCGCGCCATACTTCCACTCAGGCAAGGTATGGGATCTGAAGCAGGCGGTCGCGATTATGGGTGAATCGCAACTGGGCGAGAATCTCGCCGATGAGGAAATCGACCTGATCGTGGCGTTCCTCAATTCGCTGACAGGCAGGGTTCCGGAAATCACCTATCCGATCCTTCCGGCCGAGACGGCCGAAACCCCGAGGCCAATCAGCATCATCCCGTCCTCCCAGTAAGGGAAAATGCTGCTTGAATGAATTGGGCACCCGCCGGCGCGCCGGCGGGTGCTCCTGATTCATGGGGCAAAACGGATAATGGCAACTTCGCCCTCGAGCGCACCCTGATAGGCGGAAGCATGCGGCTCTTCGAGCGGCACTTCCTGCAGCACGCCGATTTGGTCCAGGTCTGCTTCCACGAAACCCTCTTCCGACAGGGCGTTCAGCGCCTCGCGTACGGCGGAATCGTCATCCGGCGCCTGCAGCATGATGTGCAGGTCAATACCCTGCATGTCTTTGCTCTCATAGGCCTTGCCGATGATGATGAACACCATTGGTCCTTCCAGATTGTTATCGTTGTCGGGGGCGGTCACCATACTGAACTCCGTTGGGGTATTTATCGAGCGGGACTCACCTTGAGTCCTCGTTGGCTGAATGGTAGGCGCATCGCGGGCCTTCGCAAAGTATCGACGGTGGGCTGCGCCCACTCGCTTGCGCAATGCGGTGTGAAGTCTTAACTTTATGTCGTCGACCGGCGCTTGGAAGGCTGAAAGCCATTATTTTCCGCCTCGGTCTTGACGGGGAGGGGCTAAAACAGTAAACGCCCCACCATCGGAAGCGACGTGAGGCTTGTCCGTCCGGAACGACTCGTCCCGGAGTACGTCTCAAACGCGGTTCCAGACGCACGTTGAAGACACGAATGCTGCACGCATGACGCATGAGGAATGCGTCCTCTGCCTTCTGTGGTCCATCCGGATTTCGGATAGGGCCACGTTTTGCGCATGAATGTGTGTGTCGCCGCCGGAGACGGCATCAGATTGGCCCGAAAGGGTTTGGAAGAAGATTTTGCAAGGGATGGTTATATGCCTACCGTAAACCAGCTGATCCGCAAGCCGCGTCAGGCACAGGTAAAGCGCAACAAGGTTCCTGCTCTGCAGGAGAATCCGCAGAAGCGCGGCGTTTGCACCCGCGTCTACACCACGACCCCGAAGAAGCCGAACTCGGCTCTGCGTAAGGTCGCCAAGATCCGCCTGACGAATGGCTTCGAAGTCATCGGCTATATCCCGGGCGAGGGGCATAACCTCCAGGAGCACTCCGTGGTGATGATCCGCGGCGGCCGCGTCAAGGACTTGCCGGGTGTTCGCTACCACATCATCCGCGGCGTCCTCGATACCCAGGGTGTCAAGAACCGCAAGCAGCGCCGTTCCAAGTACGGTGCGAAGCGTCCGAAGTAATCCTTCGGATTTCATTCTATTCGGCGCTGCGCGAGGTTCTCCGCGTGATAAAGCGCCTGCAACTCTTGAGAGACGAGAAGTATGTCCCGACGTCACAGTGCAGAAAAGCGTGAGATCAACCCGGACCCGAAGTTCGGCGATCTGGTCGTCACCAAGTTCATGAACGCCATCATGCTCCACGGCAAGAAGTCCGTGGCTGAAAGCATTGTCTATGGTGCGTTCGACTCCGTGCAGAACAAGGCGAAGCAGGAGCCCCTGGCAATCTTCCACCAGGCTCTCGACAACGTCGCTCCGCATGTCGAAGTCCGTTCGCGCCGCGTCGGTGGTGCAACCTACCAGGTTCCGGTCGATGTTCGTCCGGAGCGCCGTCAGGCTCTTGCGATCCGCTGGCTCATCGCCGCAGCCCGCAAGCGCAACGAAACCACGATGATCGATCGCCTCTCGGGTGAATTGATGGATGCCGCCAACAACCGTGGCAGCGCCGTCAAGAAGCGCGAAGACACGCACAAGATGGCCGACGCCAACCGCGCCTTCTCGCATTACCGCTGGTAATCTTCATCCGATCGAATTTCGAAAGGCAGTCCTATGGCTCGCGAATATAAAATCGAAGACTACCGAAACTTCGGTATCATGGCGCATATCGACGCCGGCAAGACCACGACGACCGAGCGCATCCTGTATTACACGGGCAAGTCGCACAAGATCGGCGAAGTTCACGATGGCGCAGCCACCATGGACTGGATGGAGCAGGAGCAGGAGCGCGGCATCACGATCACGTCCGCTGCCACCACGACCTTCTGGAAGGGTCGCGACGGCAAGATGCGCCGCTTCAACATCATCGACACCCCCGGCCACGTCGACTTCACGATTGAAGTCGAGCGTTCGCTGCGCGTTCTCGACGGTGCGATCGCCCTGCTGGACGCCAATGCGGGCGTAGAGCCGCAGACGGAGACCGTCTGGCGCCAGGCCGAGAAGTATCATGTTCCGCGCATGATCTTCTGCAACAAGATGGACAAGACCGGCGCCGACTTCTACCGCTCGGTCGAGATGATCAAGACCCGTCTCGGCGCCACTGCTGTCGTCATGCAGCTGCCGATCGGCGCTGAAAGCGACTTCAAGGGCGTTGTCGACCTGATCGAGATGAACGCGCTCGTCTGGCGCGACGAGTCCCTGGGCGCTGCCTGGGATGTCGTCGAGATCCCGGACGACATGAAGGAAAAGGCCGAGGAATATCGCGAGAAGCTGATCGAGACGGTTGTCGAGATCGACGAAGAAGCGATGGAAGCCTACCTGAACGGCGACATGCCGGACAACGACAAGATCCGCGAACTCGTTCGCCGTGGCACGATCGACGTGAAGTTCCACCCGATGTTCTGCGGTACCGCGTTCAAGAACAAGGGCGTTCAGCCGCTCCTCGACGCGGTTGTCGACTACCTGCCGTCGCCGCTCGACATTCCGGCGATCAAGGGTATCGACTTCAAGACCGAAGCCGAGATCGAGCGCCACGCTGACGACTCCGAGCCGCTTTCGATGCTGGCGTTCAAGATCATGAACGACCCCTTCGTCGGTTCGCTCACCTTCACCCGTGTCTACTCCGGCAAGCTCGAGAAGGGCTCTTCGGTTCTCAACACGGTCAAGGACAAGCGCGAGCGCGTCGGCCGCATGCTGCAGATGCACTCCAACAGCCGTGAAGACATCGAAGAAGCCTTCGCGGGCGACATCGTTGCCTTGGCTGGTCTCAAGGAAACGACGACGGGCGACACGCTTTGCGATCCCCTGAAGCCGGTCATCCTCGAGCGCATGGAGTTCCCAGAGCCGGTCATCCAGATCGCGATCGAGCCGAAGTCCAAGGGCGACCAGGAAAAGATGGGCCTCGCGCTCAATCGTCTGGCAGCTGAAGACCCGTCCTTCCGCGTCAAGACCGACCAGGAATCCGGGCAGACGATCATCGCCGGCATGGGTGAGCTTCACCTCGACATTCTCGTCGACCGCATGCGTCGTGAGTTCAAGGTAGAAGCCAACGTCGGTGCTCCGCAGGTTGCCTATCGCGAAACGATCACGCGCCAGACGGAAGAAGACTACACGCACAAGAAGCAGTCCGGTGGTACCGGCCAGTTCGCCCGCGTGAAGATCGTCTTCGAACCCAACCCGGACGGCGAAGATTTCGTCTTCGAATCCAAGATCGTCGGTGGTGCAGTTCCGAAGGAATACATCCCCGGTGTCCAGAAGGGTATCGAGAGCGTCCTGTCCTCCGGTCCGCTGGCTGGCTTCCCGATGCTCGGCGTCAAGGCGACCCTTATCGATGGTGCCTTCCACGACGTCGACTCTTCGGTCCTCGCCTTCGAAATCGCTTCGCGTGCCTGCTTCCGTGAAGCTGCCAAGAAGGCTGGTGCCCAGCTTCTCGAGCCCATGATGAAGGTCGAGGTTGTCACGCCGGAAGATTACGTCGGCGACGTGATTGGCGACCTGAACTCTCGCCGTGGCCAGATCCAGGGCCAGGAACAGCGCGGCATCGCGATTGTCATCAACGCGCACGTGCCGCTTGCGAACATGTTCAAGTACGTCGACAGCCTGCGCTCCATGAGCCAGGGCCGCGCGCAGTACTCGATGGTGTTCGACCACTACGCTCCGGTCCCGTCCAACGTGGCAACGGAAATCCAGGCAAAGTACTCCGGTCAGAAGTGACCGGGGTATCCCTCTGAACCCATAGAACATTCTCCCGCAAGGGGCTAAAGAACGGAGAGCCGGAAATGGCAAAGAGCAAGTTTGAGCGGACGAAGCCGCACGTCAACATTGGCACGATTGGTCACGTTGACCATGGCAAGACGT
>NZ_CABFWE030000005.1:0-60506 GCF_902153235.2 Pseudorhizobium halotolerans
TCGATGCCGGTCACCAAGGAGGTCGGGTCGACGCTCATCGGCGGCACCATGAACCAGACCGGCGGCTTCATCATGGAGGCGGGCAAGGTCGGACGCGACACGATGCTCTCCCAGATTGTTCGCATGGTCGCGGACGCCCAACGCTCTCGCGCACCCATCCAGCGCCTCGCAGATGAGGTCTCGGGATGGTTCGTTCCGGTCGTCATTGTGGTTGCGCTCGTCGCCTTTGCCGCCTGGATGATCTATGGGCCTGAGCCTCGCTTCGCCCACGGCCTGGTGGCAGCCGTCGCCGTTCTTATCATTGCCTGCCCCTGTGCCCTGGGGCTTGCGACACCTATGTCGATCATGGTCGGTGTCGGTCGGGGAGCTAGTCTCGGCGTACTGATCAAGAACGCGGAGGCACTGGAGCGCTTCGAAAAGGTCGACACGCTCGTGGTCGACAAGACCGGAACCCTGACAGAGGGACGGCCCAAGGTCACGGCCATTGCACCAGCGGAAGGCATCTCCGAAGACGAGCTGCTGCGGCTGGCCGCCACGGTCGAACGCTCAAGCGAACATCCGCTGGCGCTCGCGATTGTCAATGCGGCAGGTGAGCGTAGCATCGCCCTGGGAGATGCCATCGATTTCGACAGCCCTGTGGGCAAGGGAGTGACGGGGACGGTCGATGGAAAGCGGCTGATCCTCGGCAGTCACCGCATCATGGGGGAAGAGGGTGTCGACGTCAGCGCCATGACCGCAAAGGCAGAGGAGCTGCGCAACGAAGGCGCTACCGTCATATTTACTGCCATCGATGGCAGGCTGGCAGGTCTGTTTGCTATCGCCGATCCTATCAAGCCGACGACACCGGATGCGGTGAAGGCGCTAGTCGAAGACGGTGTTCGGGTCGTGATGCTGACAGGCGACAACAAGACGACTGCGCATGCCGTCGCGCGTCGCCTCGGGATTACTGAGGTGGAGGCGGAAGTCCTGCCCGAGGACAAGAGCAAGATCGTCTCTCGCCTACGCAGCGAGGGCCGGATCGTCGCCATGGCGGGCGATGGTGTGAACGATGCTCCCGCGCTGGCAGCAGCCGATGTCGGCGTCGCCATGGGCACCGGAACCGACGTCGCCATCGAAAGCGCTGGCGTCACACTCCTGAAGGGAGACCTACAGGGGATTGTCCGGGCACGGCAGATGAGCCGCGCCACGATGAGCAACATCAGGCAGAACCTCTTCTTCGCCTTCATCTACAATGCTGCAGGCGTGCCTGTCGCGGCGGGCGTCCTCTATCCCGTCTTCGGTCTGTTGCTCTCACCGATCATCGCGGCGGCGGCAATGGCATTGTCTTCGGTCAGTGTGATCGCCAACTCTCTCAGGTTGAGGAGCATGAAGATATGACGGTCAACCGCACGCTCCTGCTGATGGGCGCATCCCTGGCCCTGATCCTGGTGTTCTACATCCTTCGTGAGCACTGGGGGCACGTTCTGGGCTACGCCCCCTACCTGATCCTGCTGGCCTGCCCACTGATGCACCTGTTTCATCGACATGGCGGTCACGGCCACAAGGATCACCGGTCGTGAACTACCAGCGGTCGGCATCGAGCACTGTAGCCTTGTCGGCATTGGCCGAACGGGTTTTCGAGTTGCTCGACAATCCGGCCTTCCTCGGGGCGCACATGGAAGAGCCCTCGGTCATGATGCTGGGGGCTTCCATGAAGTACGACTTGGACGAAGCGGAAGGACGTTCCGTGGGCTCCGTCATTAGGATGAGGGGGTCGATACTCGGTCTGGCGCTCTCCGTGGAGGAAGTCGTGACGGAACGGCATCCTCCGCTCTCAAAGACTTGGGAGACGCGCGGAACGGTGCGTCTCCTCGTCATCGGTTCCTACCGTATGGGATTCAGGATCAGTCCCGCCAGATCGGTATGCAGCCTGAACGTCAGGATCGAGTACAACCTGCCCACCCGTCTCCCCGATAGGCTGCTGGGGCGCTTGCTGGGCGGGTTCTACGCCAACTGGTGCGTGACGAAGATGACCGCCGGAGCGATTGCGCATTTCCGTTCCGTTCAGCCGACGCCGTAACTCCGGAGCCGACACCTGCAGGCGATCACGAAGATGCGAGCGAGGCTTCTATTTGCGGCATCGCAAGGATGCTCCGACGGAAGCAGTGTCCAATAATAGGCAACGCAGACATAAATAGCAGGACCAGAATTATGACCAGTAGAACACTCTTCCGCGCCGCCGTCGTCGTCGCACTCCTGTCGGCGACGGCAATGCCGGTGCTGGCCGACGCCACCCACAACCATCCGGCGGCGAACGGGACAGCTGCCGCTCCCCTCGATATCGTACGGGCGGCGACAGACCTTGCTCAGCCAGTAGGTGCGAGGGGTCCGGAAACGATCAAGGTGAAGCTCGACACGGTCGAAGTTACTGGCAGCCTGGCGGACGGCGCGACCTACCACTACTGGACCTTCAACAGGAAGGTTCCAGGCCCCTTCGTCCGAGCAAGAGTCGGCGACACCGTCGAAGTTGAACTAACCAACCTTGCCGATAGCAGTGAACGCCACAGCGTGGACTTCCATGCGGTCACGGGACCGGGAGGCGGAGCGGAGGCGACGGACGCTGCACCGGGAGAAACGAAAGGCTTCAGCTTCAAAGCACTGAAGCCGGGCCTTTACGTTTACCACTGCGCTGTGCCGCTGGCCGCCCACCATATTGCCAACGGCATGTATGGTCTGATCCTGGTGGAACCGGAAGGTGGTCTTCCTCCGGTGGACCGCGAATTCTACGTGATGCAAGGCGAGGTTTATACGGCGCAGGCCTATGGCACGAAGGGCAAGCTGACGGAGAGCCTGGACAGGCTGATGGACGAGACGCCGGAATATTATGTGTTCAACGGTGCAGCCAATGCGCTGACCGGCGACAATGCGTTGACCGCAAAGGTCGGCGAGACTGTTCGCATCTACTTCGGTGTCGGCGGCCCCAACAAGACGTCGAGCTTCCACGTGATCGGCGAAATCTTCGACAAGGTGTATCAGCTCGCGTCGCTGACGACGGAGCCGCTGACCGACGTGCAGACCATCACGGTTCCGCCCGGCGGAGCTGCGGTGGTCGACATGACGATGGACGTTCCGGGGGAGTACGTGCTGGTGGACCATGCTCTGTCACGGGCAGCCCGTGGCCTGGTGGGCAAGCTGGTCGTCAAGGGAGACGAGCGGACCGAGGTCTTCAAGGCAGCAACGACACGCACTGCTCAGGCGGAACATGGTAAGCACGAGACGCACTGATCGGCACAGCGCAGGAGGCGGGCTGCAGAAAGCCGCTCCCGCCTCCTGCGTTTGCACGTTTCAGCCAGAGTGCTTCAAGCAATCACGTGCCGCGCTAGCCGCCGCACTGATAGTAACCTGAATATCCCACGCGCAGGCTCTCACCAATCGCGAATACCATGTCGGCTTCCACCTTCTCTCCCGCTTGGACCTCATCGACGGAGAGAGTGACGCTGATGGGCCCAGAGGTCAGGAAGAGGTTGCCGTCCCCGCCAGCTGGCTGCAGTTCCACAAGGTGAGCGTTCACCTTTAGGACAGCAGTTGTCACGGTAGCGCCCGGTGTTCCCTTGAGGGCAAGTATCGGCTTTCCAGCACTCGTGTACCTGAACGTGCATTGAGCAGGCGAACCAAGGACTTTGGCGATCTCCGCGTCCACCATCGTCGCGGGGTCGAGTGTGGGTATGTCAGCGCCAGCTATGGCTTCCTCACCGGAGAGCACGCGGGCAGCCTCTTCAGAACGAGGAGGACTAATGATGTCGTCAGCAGCTTCCCGTTCGCCACATCCCGACAGGAGACTGGCCGAGGTAAGGAGCAGCAGTGAAAGGAGGGAGTTCTTCATCAGTCACGCTCCTCCAGGTCCTCGATCAGATACTTCATCTCTGCGATCTCCCGCTCCTGGGCCTCGATGATCTCGTCGGCCAGCTTTCGAACGCGGGGATCGGAAATCTGCGCACGCTCACTCGTCATGATGGCAATCGAATGATGCGGGATCATCGCGCTCATGTATTCGGCGTCGTCGACCGTCACCTGGCTGCGGACGAGCCACAGCGACAACGCGAAGACCGCGACGGACCCGCCGAAGATGGCCATGTTGAGCATCTGCTTCTTGTACATACCGAGCATGAAGGCGAGCATGATGACCGCCATAGTCGATCCCATGACCAGGGCCATCCAGGCTCGGGTCTCGCTCCAGAACACATGTTCCAGTGCGTAGGTGTTCAGATACATCAGACCGTACATTACGACCGTCGATGTCGCGATCATGGCGGCAAAGCGCCAGTAGGACATTCCCATTAGATGTTCTCCTTCGGCTCCTGGTGGATTGCGCAATACCGCTGATCCCGGCCGAGTTGATGCGTTTGATTATGCTTCACCCGTCGCCCGCCCCTTTCGGGTCCTCGGGCGCAGCGGGATACTGCCAGGATCGGGAGTGCGAAAAAGCAGCATGCACACAGCATGAACCCCAGGTGGGTACGGAAGGAGAGACCCCGTCCGTACCCATGCTTCCGCAGGGGCTACTGCGCCATACGCTCGCAGCTTTCGGCACACTTGCGGCAGGCATCGACGCAAGCCTGCATGTCGCCGACACGTTCGCAGTCGTCGGCGCACTGGCGGCATATTTCCGCGCACTCGCGGCAGGTGTGCTTGTGGTGCTCGGTGCCGATCAGCATGAAATGGGCCGAGGTGCGGCAGATTTCGGCGCAGGCCATCATCAGCTTGAAGTGTTTCGGCTCCGTATGCTGGCCACCCATTTCGAGGCAATGTCCCATCGCCATGGAGAGGCACTCGCTGTAGCAGGCCAGACAGTTGTCGATGCACTGCTTCATTTCCGAGGAGATGTGGTGCATGGGCGTTACTCCTTCACTTCCTTCTCGACCCACTCAGTCAGTCGCTCGACTTCTTTCGTCTGATCGTCGATGACCTTCTGCGCGGTCGCCTTCGCCTCTTCGTTGTCGCCGTGCTCCAGCTCGACCTTCGCCATGTCGATTGCACCGAGATGATGTGCGATGAGGCCGCAGATGAAGGAGACGTCGGGATCGTCCTTCATCATCCCCTGCATCATCTGCTGGTTCATCGACATCATCGCCTCCATCGAGGCCTGCTGATAGTCAGTGAGGTTGGCCATCGGGCCCTGACCACTATTGGAGCCTTGTCCGCCCATCGGCATCTGCTGACTGCCCATCGGCATCTCGCCACCCATTGGCATGCCCGACATCGGCATGTCGCCCTTGCACTTGTCGGGGAATGTTGCGTCGGCTGCGGCAGGATTAACGGATGCGAGTATTGCAGCGGAGACCGCGAGCGCGGCGGCTGCGTGTTTGACGTACGTCTTCATGTTGAACTCCTGTTGATTTGAGGGACGTGACTCAAACAGCAGGAGTTCTGGGAGGGGGATCAATCGCAGCCGGGAGGAGAAGCGGCCGCTCCGGTCTGACGTGCACATGCAGCTGGCCGAATGGTACCTCAGGTGGAGCATAGACAAGCGGCTGAGGAAGGATCGGACAGCAGTGCATCTGCGCGCAGCACGTTCTGGAAAGTTGAACATCCAGACCATCGCGTTGGCTGTCCAATGCCTGGTGACTCGCCTGCACCTCAGGGCAATGGTGGCTCGGTGCAGCGAAGGCAGGAGCCGTAGCGAAGAGCCCGATGATAAGCAGCGTCGCTGCCATCACCGATAATCCTGCCTTCAAAAAGTCCGATAGGGACATCCTTCGGTCTCCGCGCTCGTTGGCTGGAAACACCGGAGCAAAAGAGAAAGTTCCAGCCGCGATGGCGTTCGCCGTCGTCCCTCCTGCAAACCTTCCCATAGGATAGATGTTCTAGCGCCACACAAAGGACGAGATGTCCGTGCTGTAGAGGCTGGTCGATTGACAACCGTCAAGCCGACGGCGATTCTTTGGACATGAGTGGGATGTTGAGAATCACATCGCAGGTTTTGATGCTGATCTTCAGGCTGGCGGTCGTGCTGTCGCTGGCTGGCTACAGCATGTCGGCCGCCAATGCCGCTATGCATCCCGCCATGCCTGACTCCGCTTCCTTCGTTGAAGGTGACCGTTCGGCTCATGGCGTCCATGCTCACCCGAAGATGACCGATGACGGACATCATTCCGAGCATGCTGCTGAAGGCGATGGCGACACTGCGGATAACAGCTGCTGCCAGGATTACTGTGGCGTGTTCGCAATTGATGCTCCCATGCCGAAACTCGCCCACCCGGTGGCCGCGTCCATCAAGGGCTTCATGAACGACCTCAGGACGTTCGGCGAGTCTCCGGCTCTTCATCGACCACCCAACATCTGAGAACCGACACCCGCCTGCGGGGCTTGCTGTACCTGAGCACTTCGAGTGCCTGGTGCTGTCGTGACTGTATTCTCGGAAATTCACCATGAAGCTGACATTCCTGGTGGTGGGCGTCCCGCTCTTTGTGAGCGGATGCACCTCCACGCTACCTGAAGTCGTGGCCTCGACTGGCCATCCAGACACCGTGATCGACGTCCGGCCGGTCCGTTACCAGAATCCGATTGGCGCATACACGCATCGCACTCCTGTCGATCCCAAACCCTGGCGCGGTCTCAACGACGCCCAGGCCCCGAAAGGGGGAGCATGATGCTCGGCAGGAAGCTCAAGGTTCTCTCAGTGCTGGCATTGCCGCTCATCGCGGCAGGCTGTGTTTCTACTGACTATGCCGCCAAGGATGCCGGATTCCTGAATGTCTCTCTCAAGAGTGGCGAGGCGACAGGCAAGCAGACGGTATGGGTGCAGAACCAGCAGCACGCCCAGGTGGTTCGCGACCGCGTCAAGACGCTGATGGCCAGGAAGACGGTGGACGCCGAGACTGCTGTGCAAGTGGCACTGCTCAACAACAAGGGCCTTCAGGCGGCTTATGCCGACCTCGGTGACAGTGCAGCAGATGCCTGGCAGACGCAGCTTTCGGTTCTGCCGAAGTTCTCGGTTGGCGTCTCCGGTATCGGCACACCCGGGCTTGAAGCCTACCGGGTGCTGGAAGGTGCCATCGCGGCAAACATCCTGTCATTGGTGACCTATGACAGGAACATGAAGATCGCCGAGACACGCTTCCGGCAGGCCCAGCTCAATGCAGCGCTCGCAACCATCTCGCTTGCCGCCGATACGCGCCGGGCCTGGATCAACGCGGTCGCGGCATGGGAAAATGTCGCCTACCTCAACCGCGCGCGCGCTGCGGCAGAGGCGGCGTCCGATCTGACCCAGAAACTGGGTGAAGCGGGGTCGATGCCAAAGGGAGAGCAAGCCCGGGAACATGTGTTCTATGCCGAACTGACGGGCGAAACCGCGAAGGCAAGATTGGCTGCGCGGCTGGCGAAGGAAGAGCTGATCCGGCTGATGGGACTGTCTGGGTCCGACATCGAGTTCCAGATACCGAACCAGCTCCCGTCATTGCCTCGGGCCCTGATCAAACGCGACGACATCGAGGCCGAAGCGATCCACAAGCGCATCGATCTCCAAATAGCCCGGCTGGAGCTTCAGGCGACGGCGCAGTCCTACAAGCTGGAGGACGCAACCCGGATCGTCACGGATATCGAGCTGGTGGGCATGGTGGAGAAGGAGCGCGAACGCGAGGATCATGGCATCGTCTCCGAAGTGTCGCGGACCGCTTCTCTGGAATTCACGATCCCGATCTTCGATTCCGGTCAGGCGCGGCTCCGAAAAGGCGAGTTGGCCTACATGCGGGCGGCCAACCAACTGGCGGAAAAGGCGGTCAACGCCCGCTCGGAGGCGAGGTCCGCCTACCAGGCGTACCGCTCCAACTACGACATAGCGCGCCACTACAGGAACAACGTTCTTCCCTTGCGCAAGGCGGTCGAGGAGCAGTCGCTGCTCACCTACAACGGCATGCTCACAAGCACCTTCGAACTGATCTCGGACAGCCGGGACAGCGTCAATTCAGCCCTCCTCGCAGTCAACGCAAAGAGAGACTTCTGGCTAGCCGAAGCGAACCTCGCCCCCGCCATCTATGGCGGCAGCGCCGGTGCGCCTTCCGGTGAAACGGACGTCCCCTCAGCGGAAGCGGCCGAGAGCGGCGGGCACTAAAGGAAACGATCATGTTCAGCAGAAGACAATTACTGGGAGCAGGTGCGGCAGGTGCCGCATTGGTTTCCTCGCAGACGTGGGGCCGGACTTCCAACATGGGTTTGCCGGAGGCGGCACTGATGGATACGGCCGCCACCCAGACGCCGGTCAAGCCCACCACTGGGCCCGACTACAATCCGGTTGTTACCCTCAATGGATGGACCCTGCCGTTCCGGATGAACAATGGCGTCAAGGAATTCCATCTGGTAGCCGAGCCGGTCGAACGGGAGATGGCGGAAGGGATGACCGCCTATCTCTGGGGGTACAACGGCCAGTCCCCTGGGCCGACGATTGAAGCTGTCGAAGGTGACCGGGTCCGCATCTTCGTGACCAACAAGCTTCCGGAACACACGACGATCCACTGGCATGGCATGATCCTGCCATCGGGCATGGATGGTGTGGGCGGTCTTTCGCAGCCTCATATCCCCGTCGGCAAAACCTTCGTCTACGAGTTCGACCTCGTGAAGTCGGGCACCTTCATGTACCACCCGCATTCAGACGAAATGGTCCAGATGGCCATGGGCATGATGGGCTTCTTCGTGGTCCATCCCAAGGACCCGACGTTCATGCCGGTCGACCGCGACTTCGTCTTCCTCCTGAATGCCTTCGATATCGAGCCGGGCTCCTATGTCCCGCGCATCATGGAAATGACGGACTTCAACCTCTGGGCCTGGAATAGTCGCGTGTTCCCCGGCATCGACCCGCTTGTTGTTTCGAAGAACGACAAGGTCCGCGTCCGGGTCGGAAACCTGACGATGACCAACCATCCAATCCACATGCACGGCTACGACTTCGAAGTCACCTGCACGGATGGGGGCTGGGTGCGTCCGGAGGCCCGCTGGCCGGAGGTCAGCATCGACATCCCGGTTGGCGCGATGCGCGCCTACGAGTTCGACGCCAAGTACGTCGGCGACTGGGCGATCCACTGCCACAAGTCGCACCACACCATGAATGCCATGGGCCATGACATCCCGACCTTCATAGGCGTCGACAAGAAGCAGGTGGCCAGCAAAATCCGACGCTTCCAGCCCGAATACATGCCGATGGGAACCGCCGGGATGGCGGACATGGGCGAGATGTCCATGGAGATACCGGAAAACACGATCCCGATGATGACCGGTTGGGGGCCTCACGGGCCCATCGAGATGGGCGGCATGTTCTCGGTCGTGAAGGTTCGCGAGGGCATCTCCGCTGGCGATTACAGCGATCCCGGCTGGTACGAGAACCCGCCCGGCACCCAGGCATGGGAATGGACCGGAAGCCTCCCGGATGCGCCCAAGGCAACCGATGCGACGACAACAATCACCCCGAGCCATTCGGAACACCACTGATCGAAGCTCACCTTGAGAAGGATATTGCCTATGAAGACTGCATTGACGGGCCTGCTTCTGGCCTCGCTCGCAACCCCGGCCATCGCCGCCGGAAACCACGCCGGAGGTCACGGCGAGATGGCGGTGGGTGAACCCGGACAGAAGTCGAAGGTCACCCAGACGATCCGTGTCAGCATGAAGGAAACCGATGACGGCCGCATGGTCTTCACACCGGACAGCTTCAAGGTCCGCAAGGGCCAGACGATCCGCTTTGCCGTGAAGAACGATGGTGAGGTGGACCACGAGTTCGTTCTCGACCAGGAGGACAAGGTCATGGAGCACAAGGCTCTCATGGAGAAGTTCCCCGAGATGGAACACGACGACCCGAATGCGATCCGACTGGCACCGGGCGAATCTGGAGAGATCGTCTGGAAGTTCACGAATGACGGCGTCTTCAAGGTCGCCTGTCTCGTACCCGGCCACTACGATGCCGGAATGCACGGCAACGTCACCGTCGCCGAAAAGTAAGCAACGAAAGGAGCACCACCATGAAAGCAATCCTCAACATCGCGCTTGCCGCCACCTTGACCTTGGGTGCAGCCACCGGAGCCTTCGCCCAGGAATTCACCAAGGGCACGGTCAAGAAGGTCGACACCAAGGCCAAGAAGGTTACCCTCATCCACGAAGAGCTGAAGAGCCTCGACATGCCAGCGATGACCATGGTCTTCCATGTTCAGGACGAGGCAATGCTGGAGAAAATGAAGCAGGGTTCGACGGTAGAGTTCGTCGCCGACCGTTTGAATGGAAAGCTGACTGTCACGCAGCTGAAGTGAGGACCTTGGCCGCCCCGGCAACCCGTGGCGGCCGGACCCTAGAGGAGAAACAGATGAAACGTAGAACATTCATCAGCCTGGTCGCATCGGCAGTAGCCGCTCCGGGCATGGTCCTAGCGGCAGCACCGAAGGTGACGGTTCACAAGGACCCGAACTGCGGGTGTTGCGCCGCTTGGGCTTCGGCCTTCGGCAGGGCCGGATATGACGTCAGAACCGTCAACGAAGCCGACATGGATGCCGTAAAGAACGGTCTCAAAGTCCCCTCTGATCTGTGGGGCTGCCATACGGCGGAAGTCGACGGCTACTACCTTGAAGGCCATGTCCCCCTGGAAGCTGCGGAGAAGCTTCTACGCGAACGTCCGCCGCTTGCCGGGCTTGCCGTCGCGGGCATGCCATCCGGCTCGCTTGGCATGGGGGATGACCCACGGGCTAGCTATGACGTGATGGCCGTCCCTCGCGACGGTTCAGCACCTTACGTCTATTTTGCGGTGAGACCGAGCTAGAGCATTCGCTGCTGCAAGGGGAATCGCCGCAAAGACGACTGCGAGAGACCGCAGGCACAAGGCCCTACAGTCCAAACGATGCCAGGATCGGGCAAGGCCCCTTCTTGCCTGAGGCACATTCGCCGATCAGCCGTTCCAGAGCCTCGCGCGCCCTGTTCAACTCGGCGATCCGCTCATCCAGTGCGGCGAGACGTGCCCTGGCGGCCTCGCGAGCGCGTTCCCTGTCATCTCCGGCATCGAGATCGAGCAGTTCCCTGATCTCCTCCAGCGTGAATCCCGCCGACTGGGCCTGCTTGATGAACAGGAGCCGCCGGACGTCCTCGCTTCCATATCGCCTGCCGCCGTCCAGCCGCTTCGGCGTCTGCAGAAGACCCTTGCGCTGATAAAACCTGATGGTTTCCACCCCGACTTTTCCTGTGGCAGCAAATTTTCCGATTGTCATATCCATAGGGGCTTGACTCCGTACCATGGTACGGAACGTATGGTCTTACCAACGGTTTCACAAGACGAAGGAGACGTGAAAATGTTGGAGAGAACAGACCCCGCATTGCTGGAGAAGAAGGCCATCCTCTATCGAATGGTCATGCCCGGTCATACATGCCCCTATGGCCTGAAGGCAAAGGACCTGCTCCGCCGGGAAGGATACAAGGTCGAGGACCACCACCTGACCACCCGTGAAGAGACCGATGCGTTCAAGGCGAAGCATGGTGTCTCGACCACTCCGCAGGTATTTGTCAGCGGCCACCGTGTGGGCGGCCACGATGACCTGCGCAGGTTCCTCGGCAAGCCAGTGGCCGACCCCAAAGCGACCACCTATCGGCCGGTCATCGTTCTGTTTACGCTGACGGCTCTGATGGCTCTCGCGGCAAGCTATGCCGTCCTGGGCAACCCGTTCACACTGCGCGCAGCGGAGTGGTTCATCGCCTTTTCCATGGTCGTTCTGGCGATGCTGAAGCTCCAGAACGTCGAGAGCTTCGCGACCATGTTCCTGAACTACGACCTCCTGGCTAAACGTTGGGTTCCCTACAGCTACATCTATCCTTACGCGGAGGGGCTGGCAGGCGTTCTGATGGTGGCCGGAGTGGCGAACTGGCTCTCTGTCCCGGTGGCGCTATTCATCGGCACCATTGGAGCAGTCTCGGTCTTCAAGGCGGTCTACATCGACCGAAGAGAGCTGAAATGCGCCTGCGTAGGTGGATCGAGCAATGTACCGCTCGGCTTCATCTCTCTGACCGAGAACCTGATGATGATCGCCATGGCGATCTGGATGGCACTCGCTTCGACGGGGCTCGCCCCCGGTCATGCAATGTAGCGAGACAGCAAGATGCACCTCACCGGGCTGCCCGATGCCGGAAAGGTTCAGGCAGCCCGCCTAATGACAGGTCTTCGCGGTCAGTACGAGGTTGGAGTACCGCCGTTAGCTTCACGTTGAAGTGGACGACGCGACTACCGGTCGGGTTTCGTCCTAGCCTAGTTGTGCGGAGACTGGCCATTCGCCAGCATCAGATGGTGCATCTGGTGGTGCATGCCCTGCGCCATCACCCCGATGAAGCCCAAGGCGCGAAGCTTTGCGATCCCTGACGGATCATCCGGTGTAACCGTGAGGACCGCTCCTTCCGCAATGTCAGTTGATGAGAACCTGTAGCCATTCTTGCCATCCATCGTGGAGGCGTGAGCCGCTACCATCCTGCGAATGGAGCCGATGGCCGAGCCCGTACCCGAGACCATGAAGCGAATGCTGCCGTCATCTTCCTGAACGTCGACGCGGGCCGACATGGTCACGTTGTCCATGTCTATGAGGTGCTGGCGCAAAACCTCTATGTTGACCTTTGACCAGTCGGTCGTGGGATCGTTCTCCAGCAAAGCGACAATTTCCTGTATGGCCGTGAAAGCGGCCTGCCCGGCTTCGATGGGAAATTCACCGTCGTCCGTCATGGCTACATCGTCCATGCCGTGCATGTGAGTGCCGGAATGTTCCTGGGCAGCAATGGGTGTCGATAACAGCAACACAAGAGACAAGGCAGTAACTGGAAAGTTCATCTGCATTCCTTTCATCTGTGAAAACCACCTTGTCATCTCGCTGCAAACATTCACATGATAGCGATCATGTTTCATGAACTGATAGAGATGCCCGGCACCGAGCGGGTCTTCGACGAAGGTGCAGTCCTCTTTAGCAGAAACGACGTGGTGTCTTCTCTGATGCTGGTTCTTTCTGGGGAGGTTCGGCTTGTTCGGCATCAGGATGATGGGCGTGCTGTAGTCCTGCAACGTGCCTCGGCAGGTTCGATCCTGGCGGAAGCATCGATGTTCAGCGACGTCTATCATTGTGATGCCGTGGCAGTTGCTGTGTCCCGGGTTCGCATCATCGAGAGCCGACGGATAAGGTTGAAGTTCGCCAGCGAACCGAAGTTTGCAGCGGCGTGGGCGGCCTATCTGGCTCACGAGATCAGGAACACCCGGATGCGTGCCGAAATCCTTGCGCTGAAGACGGTTGCCGAACGGCTCGATGCCTGGATCACATGGCACGAGCAGCTCCCGTCCAAGGGGAAGTGGAGGTATGTCGCGGAGGAGATCGGCGTGAGTCCGGAGGCGTTTTATCGGGAGCTTGCCAAGCGCTGCAGCAAGCCGAAATGAATCTGAGGAGTTGGTGGCTGTGCGGCTCGGGAGCATATCCAGTAGACCTGCGGCTGTGGCGGCAGGCGGCTTAGTTGGAACTCACCTTGAAACCCGATATATGTGCGGCCGATGGCTTTTGCGCAGTGCTTGCTTTTCTCGTGCTTGTATTGGGGTAAGCAACTCCGGTGATGACCGCTTAGGGCCGAGTGGCGTCGTCCGCCTCGCGCCAGTAGCGTACATGCCCTCTTGACCCCACACAGCCTGGATTGACTTCTGGCGAAGCCGCCCTAGCTCCTATCCATCGTCAGCAACCGATCATGTAGGCGCTGGCGGCGGAGGGTTACTACGTGCTCCCGCCTGCAAGAGTGAGGGGCTCGTTATGTTTGCCAATAACCTTTCTCCTGTGCGGAACGTTCTGCTATCGAGACTAGAACCTGAAGAGCTGGCAAAGTTCAGCCGCGATATTGTAACGGTCGACTTACCGAAGAACTTCCTCATCGCCGCGTTCGACGGCCCAATTGACTACGTCTACTTTCCAGACTCTGGCATCGCCTCAATCGTCGCGATCTCGCCTGAGGGAAACAAGGCTGAGGCTGGTATGTTTGGACGCGAGGGATTTTCGCCTGTGCAGGCAGCAGTCGGCGCAGGCGTAAGCCCTCATGAGATCGTAATGCAGGCTGCAGGCAGCGGTCACCGGATAGCCTACACGAAGTTCTTGACGGCAATGGAGAGTAGCCGTCCTTTCGCTCACATTGTCGCCTGTTACAGCCAGGCGCTGGCAATCCAGGTCACTTACACCGCCTTGTCCAATGTTAGCCATCCTGTTGATGAACGATTAGCTCGTTGGCTTTTGATGTGTCACGACAGGGTCGACGGCGATGAGCTGAACCTCACACATGAGTATATTTCGTTGATGCTGGCCGTCCGTCGCCCAAGCGTCACGACAGCACTGCATGTCCTTGAGGGCAACCGCTTCATCCGGTCAGAAAGAGGGCGCATTTCTATTCGGAACAGGGCTGCTCTCGAAGAATTCGCGCACGACGCCTACGGCAAACCAGAAAAGGAATATGAGCGGCTGATTGGCACCTGCGCGTCATTGCCCTCCAATATCGTGCCGCTTCTTGGCCAGTAAGGCGTCCCGAACAAAGTTGTCGCTTCGATCCCCGACGCGTTCCTGTTCAGAAGCCATGTCCTCCAGCGCAGCGATGTACCCGGCCTCGAAAGCTTCGCGGGTTCGCGCCACATCGCGATTGCGACGAGCAACATGGCCAATCCCTTCCCACCATTTGTTCCATGCGTCCACAGCCCCCATGGATGCCTCCCCTCAAACTAGCGTCATCTATTCGCGTATTCTCTTCCGTGAAGTTCTCCCCTTGCATTGGTCCAGGAAGAGCTGGTGCATCACCGAAAACAAACATCTCCATTGCTCAGACGAGTGACACTCAGCAGCTGGGCCCACCATCCGAAGAGTTTGGTCCACCAGCCCGGCAGCGTCTTCTTCGCGAGGAACGAAGCGCCTGGCAAGGCGCATCAAGTCGCTGCGGATGGTTTCTCCTGCTGCCTCTGTACTCGATCTCAGGTCTCCTCCCGTTTGCATATCAGCACCTCCGTAGGCACTTCAGCAACGACTCTCAGAGAGGTGGCTCGGTTTGTCTGAACAGTTTCGGGCGTTTTGCTAAGTGGATTTCCGCCTCGATTATGCCGCCACCATCATTGGTGCCAGCGCGGTGAAGTAGGCTTGATCCGGCGTCTGCCGGTCAAGGGATGAATGTGGGCGTCTGGTGTTGTAAAAGTTCAGATATCGGCCGATGCCAGCGCGGGCCTCGGACACAGTCTTGTAGGCGTGGAGGTAGACTTCCTCGTATTTGATTGAACGCCAGAGCCGTTCGACGAACACGTTGTCCCGCCACGCACCCTTGCCGTCCATCGAGATGGCGATCTCAGCCTTCTTCAGCACCGCCGTGAAGTCGATGGAGGTGAACTGCGATCCCTGGTCCGTATTGAAGATTTCCGGCTTGCCATAGCGGGCAAGTGCTTCCTCCACCGCTTCGATGCAGAAGGCTGCTTCCATCGTGATCGATAGCCGCCACGACAGGACCTTCCGGCTGAACCAGTCGACGACGGCGCAGAGATAGACGAATCCCCGCGCCATCGGCACATACGTTATGTCCATTGCCCAGACCTGGTTGGGCCGGGTAACCGCCAGCTTTCGCAGGAGGTAGGGATAGATTTTGTGCCCAGGCGCTGGTTTTGAGGTGTTTGGGCGGCGATAGATCGCCTCGATGCCCATCTTCTTCATCAGCGTGGCGACGTGCAGCCGCCCAGCTTCCAGCCCTTCTCCTCTCAAGAGCCCTTGCAACATCCGACTTCCGGAAAATGGGTAGTCGAGATGCAGTTCGTCGATCCGGCGCATCAGGGCGAGGTCGCCGTCAGGCACTGGACGAGGCCGATAATAGACGCTGCCACGGCTAAAGCCGAGAAGCTTCGCCTGGCGAACAACGGATAGCTTATGCTCGCGGTCGATCATTTCTTTCCGCCCAGCAAGCCCGCCTTGCCGAGCGCACCGGCTAAAAAATCGTTCTCCAGTGCCAGTTCGCCTCCTGGCGTGCAGCGTTTTGACATCGACGGTTGGCCCCGCCGGTTCCGCCTTCGCCTCATCGACGAAAACGCCTGTCGCCCCCTCAAGGAGCTGCTCTTTCCATTGTTTGATCTGGTTGGCGTGCACGTCAAACTGCTGGGACAATTCCACCAGAGTTTGTTCACCCCTGATGGCGGCAAGTGCCACCTTTGCCTTGAAAGCCGGGCTGTGGTTCCGGCGTGGTCGTCTTGTCATGGTCTCTCCTGTTCCCGGCATCTAAGCCGAAGTCAGGCAGAAATTCCACTTATCCTAGCTGTGCAGATTTCCCGAGCCAGCTCTCTGGCAAGCCCTCCGCGCATGATAGTCCAGACCCGACAATAGTCACGAGTCCATCCGTGAAGTGCCGCTGCAGCATAAGCTTCAGTTCATTTAAGTCCAAGCTTGTCCCCAGAAGAAACATGGGCTGAATCGGTACAAGGCAGACTCTTGCCTAGAAGCAACAGCAATTCAAGATGGTAGTGCTTCAGCCTATGCGCCTAAGGTTGGACAACACCAGGCGCGCCTTCATCCGACTGATCATTATGTTTGACCGTCGCGGCATTGGGGCAAGCGGGGAACGCAGCGGGATAGTACTAGAATGACGCGCGCTTCGTCTGACTCAGTTCACGTTCCAAATTCGCGATACGGTCCAATAAATCGAGGTTGGCGACATGCGCTAAGTCTCGTTCGGTTATCGCGGCCGCCAGCCGCCTCTTAAGGCCCGCTATCGTTTCGCCATCGCCCTTTCTGTGGCTGCGTTCGCCGCCGTGGACAAGGGTTTCTAGTCGCTCCTTTTGGGCCGTTATCTGCTTATGCAAATCAGGATTATTCACGGTAAGGGCATCAGTTCCGCACCCGGCTCTTCGTCGCAATCCCTCCCAAGTAAGCTCCAGGCCGTGTGAGACCGCCAGATCAAGCTCCTCTCTCACACGAATGGCGGTAAGCTCATCAAGAAGGCGCTGTACCTTAGCTCGGGCTTTTTCTGCTTTCGTGCTCTTCCTTCGCCCTTCAAGCCTTAGAGTGTGTGTTCTCCTGCTAGCCTGCGCCACGGATGCTCCTGACGAACCGCATTGCGATCCTCTTTCCAGCTTTGCTCAGTTTTCGTAGGACGTCCGGAGCATTTTCATTTCTAATCATCTCGTCGTGCCGCTTCACGGCGCGCTCCCAGAAACCCAAGAAGATCGGCAAGGTAAAAAAGTTGAAGCAGTCACCGCACACCGTTTCTGTCTTGCCAACCTCCGGCCAGCCGAGACCGACGCAGCTTCCGCTTCTGCACTTCGCACGCGCCGCCGCGCGATCATGCCAAAGACAATAGCCGAATCCCAACGGGTAGACTCTCATGCCTAGCTCTCTTACCAATTCCTCCAGCTTGTTAGTGATATCCTTCAGACTGCCGACGCGGCAGTCCAGGCGCGCTAGAAGGGCCTGCATCTGTTTGACACCTGCACCCGAGAACGATGCAGCATCGCTCACGAACTTGCTGAACAATCCTACAGTGAGACGTGTTTGTTCTTCGCGGGCAGCATCAATGCGACTGACGCGGCTTCCATATAGAACGGTTGTGGTAAGATCGCCGTGATCAAGGTACCGCTGAAGCGCGTGAAACTTGCCACCATAGCCATGATAGTGAACCCAAAGAGTGACGAAGAAGCGACGGAGATGACGAGGCACGAATTTGACATTGTCGGCATCCTCACCGCAGACATACCTCGCACCAAAGCTGGCCATCCGATTGCGTAAGGTGGATGAATCGACAACTGATTGGGCGTGCCGGTTCGTCTCACAAAGAAGCGCTCGCGACCCAGTCGCCTCACGAGCACTTTTTCCAAGACGGACAGCCACATTGATCGCTTGGGCGACAATATCGGGACATGCACGCTTAACGTAAGAGCCGGTTACATCATCGTGGCCCTTATAAACACGAGAACGGATGTACCAGCCATCCACCCCCCGTTCTAAGCAGTCTAGTTCCAGCGCCTGCGCTTGCTCAGTGCGTTCGCCCAACCAAGCAAAGATGACAATGTAGATTGCCGTCCAAAGATCGGAGACTGCTCGCTCTATCGACCTAAGCGAGTTTTTTGAGGAGTGGACATGTGTAATCGGCCAAGGAGATGCTGTGCCTGTGGTTTTCCCTTGATACGGCAGGCCTGCGCGCAGTGATGCATTGCGGTCAGGCACGACATCCCTTCGCACCACCAGGCGCTGTTCTATGGCCAACGCGCGATACTCGCCTATCAAGGCAAGGCGGTCAGTAGCGCTCCCTTGGCACGCATTCATGGCCCTGAAGATGAGATGCTTATACCGCTCCTTGTAGATCGAGGTCGAACTGATCGAGCAGGCTTGTGCAATCTCATTATACGGAGGTCGCCTACGCGACAGTAGCGCGCTCTGTGGCTCCAAGAGCTGATCCGCCAGAAACTCCGCGAGTTGACCTAGCCTTTCACCCGGCCCAGCCCGAGTGGCCCGAGGTATGGCCTGGAGAGCTTCAGCTTGCCCCTGGAGGCCAATTATTTCATCAGAATAGTCGAAGACATACTGAATAGCGGCGTCTGCATACTGAAAAACAAGGTCAACCGGGACATCGTCGGTTTGCTCTTGCTCCTTACCGTACTCCTTGGCGAAAGCCTTTGCGTCTTCGATGGTTTCGTGTGGCGTGTAAGCAAACCCATCAGGAAGAAGGTAAATATCGTCGTCCATTGGGTAGACGTACAGCAAGTGCAATTCAAATATTACCCCGGCAACTTCGCTTAAATACCCTTTCGTCAATCGCGGACCTTCACCAAAGGTGGCGCGATCCCTATTGCCTCTCGTTCCCGGCCGATTCCTTTTTAGCCCGGACTGTCTACTGGAAAGTTCTTCAAAGCTGTCTCTGAGAGTCCTGGAGAGGGTGGCCACCGCTTCAAATGACACGTCCTGCAACCGAGTATATCCCGTCCGGGCGGCCCATTCGACCACCTGCAATGCGATATTCACTTTCCTGAACGCGGTGGCTCTACTCAATGCTTTACGCTCGCCGTTCCCAGCCCGCATAAAACAATAGTAGCGGCGGCATGTCTCCAACATCCCGGAGTATTGCGGGTTCGTTAAGTCGTTGTCGCTTTCGAGACGACGGTTCCAGTGAATTGTCTTAGGCTGCCCCGGGCGAGTAACAATATGAGTCCATGATGGCGCATCCCAGACCGACTCCACGTCAGGGGGCGGACTCATGGTGACCAGCTTTCGATGATTGTGAGTGACTGGATATGAGGTTGAAGACGCCCTCATGTTATTGGTCCGTACTGAAGAGGCTGCTTCGCAAGTATACTGCGTGCAGCCAGAACGGTGCTGGGAGACATGTTGTCAACCACCTCCGCGAGGATCGCCATCAGCGGAAGCCAGAGAGCGTTGTATCGTTCCGTTTCTCGAATGGACCTCGCATTCGCAATCAAATGTTCTTTGAAAGCTATACACTCAGCTGCAACTTCAGGAGTGTCAAAAATCAGATAGGTTGAGTTGGAAAGAATCCGCTCCAAGCATGATGGCACTGGCTCAGATTGATTGGGATCAGAAGTTAAGTGGTAACCGAGAAAGCCTGCAGCATCAGCAGCTCTGCCTATTTCCTGCGCCCGCGCGGCATCCAAGCCGAATGTTGTCACTGCTCTGTGGCTCTTCTTCGCTAGCAGCAAAGTGAGGGCATCCTGGACCTCTCGAACCGGCTCCGCGTCAACAGATTCCGCTGCAAGGCCCGTTATGTACTTAACTGTATGCCGTGTACTAACCTGACCTAATTGCTCTTGAACTTTGCTGATATCACCAGAGGTTAGGAACTCCTGTAATGCCGCCGTCGGGCGAAGCTGGCTCAGAGTAAAATTGAGCAATGCTAGAGGGCCAGCTCTCGTGCGCCACTTTGTCCAAGCCGATGACACAGCGCCCAGACAGGGGGAATGGGAAGCGGCTCGCCCCCCATAGGTGTGTCTCACGAGTATTAAACGGTTTCCCAATCCGGTGACCGCGTAAGGCCTCAACCGCTGAGATAGCTCGCTGACGGCCATTAACGCCTCTGCTGGACCGATCTCTAGCTGGCTCTCGGGCTGAAGCGAGTCAGCTCTCCCCTTCGGGATGAAGTCGCGAATTCGGCGATAGTTGGCCCTCTTCTTGACCCACTTTGCGCTGATCTCATTTCTATTAAGCGATTGCAGGTCGTCCACCGTCATACTTAACGGGGACGACACATTCATCTTCGGCCTCCCCTGAAGAATAATTGCCAAAAACGGGATGAGGGTCGAATAGTCTAGGTGGAAGCAAGAGGTCAGTTCGCTACCGTATCTCTCGTATAAAAACTTTCGGAAGTGAGGATCATCAACCCTTCCCGGCAGCACACCTCCATAGTTGGCATGGATATAAACAAGAACGTTTTCAAGCTTCGACAGCTGCTCCCGCCATCCCCGCCGTCGCCTGATGTACCCGTCCTCTCGTTGTTCGAAGTGAGCACAGTATGCGGAGACGTCAAAGGAGGTGTTATTCGAAATAGCATCTTGTGCCGTTTGATACTTCGCCCAAATCGTCCTCACATCTTTTTCCGCGTGTTTGCGGATCAGCGCATTGATGATTGAAATACGTTGAGCCTCGATTGAAGGCCGAGAGATGTTGGTTAACGATTCAAGCCTGTTCCAGAGTTCATGATCTTCCTCATCCCAAGCCGCAACCACGGTTGAGACCTCCGACACTTTCGCCTGAGACGTCGGCGGTCGATGGACGTAGGTAGCTTGCGGGATCATTGCTGGCCACTTTACGCGAGGCAGCAATTCCCGCTTTCGAAGCTCCTCCCACAGCAACTTCATGTTCCGCACGTACATGTTTTTTGTAATGTCGGCGAGCGAGCTGTTCGACTTGAGCGCGAATACGTAAGAGTCTACATGGAGCTGCCAATCTTCCCGAAAGAGTTCATCGAGAAGCATTCGCTCACGAGCGGTTCTCTTGAGAACGTAACGAAGAAAGGTAGCAAAGGTCCAGAAGAAGCCGTTGGCCGTTGCCTCCTCTCTGGTTTCCATACAATGCACAAAGGCACGCGCGATCTTGGGGCCGCTCGGACCGGCGTCTCGCAAGAAACTAAAATTAAAATATTTCCGTCTCTCCGGTGTACTATGCGCAGGAGAAAGTAGCTTTAGCCCTCCAACCGTCGGCGAGACAGTAAGCTTCGTAATAATTGAGCTTTTGTATATGTCGACAGCGGAAGCTTTACGCGCCATGATATTTTCAGCTCCTGCTGAACCGCTTTTTAAGAAATAGCTCACTTGCCCTTAGTGTTTCTAATCGCTTGAGTACTTCATCATCCTCGACTGCATATATTTTTTGTTTTTTCTCCAGAACACACTTGCGCCTCGACTCTGCAACATGAGAATAGATGCTCATCGTCTGAAAGCTCTTGATGCCGACGCCCTTCATTGTGTCGAGAAGGACATGGACGGGCTCCAGTCCCGCCTCGATCCCATTAACAAGGCTATTCGTGATGTGACGATGGCGGTACAGGTGCCCGTGAACGGAACGAATTTCGTCGATCTGCTCTTGATCGGCACCAGAAGCTCTGGCCTCATCTATTGCGATAGCGCGGCCCATCTGAATGAGGTTGGTCAGGCTTTGTGGCTGCAGCCGTCCTCGTTGCCTGCATGCAGAGGTGAATACCGCGTCTTCGCTAGAGTCAGGTGCAAGAAGGGGGCGCACTTCGTCTATGAACTCCCGAAGCAACTCGGCCAATCTCAAAGGGAAGAGAACAACTCGAACCCCGGACTTTTTCGCGCCCATAATCTGAATGGGAACAGGTCTGAGTACACCAGTCTTTTTCGCCCTTTCTCTACGAGTACGTAGTGATTGGGCGGAGGGAATGCTGCTGCACAGTAGGTTCGCGACCTCCCATCTACGCAACCCACGGTCAAACACTCGAAATATGAGACGATTACGCTTGATGAGGTTATCGTCCTTCCGGACGCTTTCACAGGCGGCCTCAACCCGCGTGAACGCGATATCATCCGGTATGGCAACTTCCATAGGAGTACCGACTGGCAGATGAAGCCTATGACGTACCGTGGGCTTATCTTTCTCCAATGTAACTTGGACAGATCGCGTTCCGTCATCGACTCCTATTAGACCACGTGCCCAACCTCTCTTTTCGCAGTACGCTAGGAACTCCAAAATGAGAGTGAGGCGCTCATTCCACGTCTTCGAAGTAACACCTCGATTACCCGTAGGGCGACCTCTGTGAAATTTCTCGCCGATAAAATGAAAACGAAGCCTTTCGAGCAACTCGTCGTCAGTGCTCCGCCAAGAGATACCCCCGTTCTCGCCCGCGTTCTCTAGGATAAAAAGAAAGTCAACGAGCACCCTGGCCCAGTGATCAACGGAGTCCGGCGAAGTGTCCGGCTTCCTCTTCTCTCTCAAGAAATCCGTTGGCTCGATCATCATTCTACCGAAACGGTCAACGATGATCGGATGGCGAGGAGCAAAGCGCCCGACCGAAAAGTGAAGCCGCCTAACTGTAGGCCCATCAAATATAGGACGGCGTGGGGTCCCCGTTCTCACGCCGCACTCGCTCAACGAATGCTCCAAGTTCGACCTCCGAATCATTGTCTGCACGACACTACCAGAGGAATCTTTTTTTACAATAGCAGCATTTTTGGGTATGCCTTTTCTCGAATGTCAACATTACAGCGCAGTTTCTCAAGAACTCCTTTACGAAAAAGAATTCCTTTTTTAATTCTGAATTCCTTTATGCGCTCCTGCGGATCATGAGGTTCGGAAAAGCGGCGAATGTACTTCAGGTAGCACGCTCACGCTCGTCGAACCCTCAAAGCCCAGACGCCGCAAGCGTCGCCTGGGTCCACAGAGCGCCTGCTACGCAGTCGACGAGGGCGGGCTAACGCCCGTCATTATGCTTATTCATGAAGTAAGCCAGCTGGACGTTTAGTGATGAGACATAGTCCTGCTGGCTTGCTTCATGAATGTGGAAAACGGAATCCGCCCTTCAGGCGGATGCTCTCTTCGTCTAGAGGAGTACCCCCACTTGGGGTGAGAAAAGTAAGAAACTACCGATGTTTGAAAGAGACGATATCAAGGACGTCTACGGCGAAGCCAAGTCCATGGGCTTCGACACGAAGATCCTCAAGAAGGTGATCGCGTTGCGCAAGAAGGACGATCAGGAGCGGATGGAGGAGGAACTGATCCTCGACACCTACCTGCAGGCCCTCGGAATGATCGAAGGCGCACCGGAAGCCGACGCCGCCTAAGCGGCGCGACATCCCCGATCCTATTCAGTCTCATGGCCCCGGCGTTGTAAACCAACTTCGGGGCTTTCGCCTTTCCGGCAAGAAGCAAAGACCGGACGCAAGAAAGCAGCCCGCAGGCGGCCTTTCTCTCACGTGATAATCTTGGATTACTGGCTGATCGGCTTCTTCGGGCTGAACCGGCTTGGGTCGATCGAGGCGGTCTTGGTGACTGGCTTGAAGCCGCTTGAGGCATAGGCCGTGGTGTAGGCGGTGCTCAACGTGCGGCTGACGACCCGCGGGGCCTTCACCGAAGCCACCTCGGCCACGCGGTTGTTGCTCACGGCCCACTTTGCCAGCATCTCTCCCGTCAAGGCCGGGCCGGCGTCCTGTTGGACATCGCGGTTGCCGAGTGCGGCATTGCGGCCGCCCTTCGTGGGAACAGGAACTTGCGTCGGCGCGTCGAAACCGTCGCCGAACCGCCGGTTTGCAGCTGACACATCGGCCGCTCCGGCAGGAAGGGCTGCAACATCGACGGACTTTTCCGCGGCAACAGGCGCGGACGGAGCAAGCGTTGAACGGGCATAGGCGCCGCTTTCTGCCAGGGCGGCGACGACCGCCGGCGTAAGCGCCTGCTGTTCGCCAAGATCGCCTTCGCTCTCGGGTTCAATTTGCGCGGATGCAAGCAGGGCCTCCGCACCCGACGGCCGGGCCGCGGGAAGCGGGACGGAGGACAGCGCGGCTTCGGGCAGCGCACTGTCGATCGAGGCGGTCATCACGCCAGCTTCAGCGTCACCCTTGAGGCCACGCGGACCAAGCAGCGTGGGAACCGGGATCGCATAGTCCTGCAGGTCGGCGAACGCCTCGCCTTCCGGCTGCGCGGCAGGCGCTGGCTGCGCCGGAAGCGCGGCGGCGAGCGCCTCCTGGGCGGTGCTGCGCGCCGGCGAATAGAGCGCCGTCGCCAGTCCGCCCGGTCCGCCGTCGTTGCGGAAGGAGGGACGGTTCTGCGGCACGGGAGCCGCGATCGTTTCTACGCCAGGCAACTCCTGTGGCTGGGCAGCAGCGACCATGACGGGCTCCTGGGCACGGGCTGCCGGCACGGCCGGTGCCGGACGTTCGACGGGTTCCGGTGCTGCGATTGCATCGGCATCCTCGTCCTCGTCGCCACCACCGAAGAGCATCGCGAGCAGGTTCGGACGCTTCTTGCCGGAACCGCCGCCCGACGTGCTGGCGATCTCGATCTGCTGACCCGAGCTCAGGCGCTTCTTGTAGCTTGCAAGGGCCTGCTGGTAGCCAGGCAGCGGCTTTCCGTCAGCCGGAAGATGGACTGTATTGCCATCGGGGAAGAGGCTGACCAGTTCTTGACGGCTCATGCGCGGCCATGCCCGCACGCCGCCGACATCGAGGTGCACGAAGGGGGAACCGGATGTCGGATAGTAGCCGACGCCACCCACCTGCATCTTCATGGCCAGTGCCCGAAGGGTAGAGAGCTTGACGCCGGGGATATAGAAATCCATCGCCTTGCCGAGCATGTGCTGGCTGTTCTTGGCCACGCCCTTGCTGCGCGAACGAAGCATGCCGTTCGTTGCCGGCGAGCGGTAGGCGGAGACCACATGGATATAGTCGTTGGCGCCGCTGCGCCGATAGACTTCCCAGACGAGATCGAGAAGGCGCGGGTCCATCTTCGTCGGCTCGTTACGGCGCCAGTCGCGCAGCAGGTTGTTGACCTGCTGCAGGCCCTTCGGATCGAACTTGCCATTGCGCTTGAACACAATGTTCGCGCGCTCTTTCGTATGGACGAAATAGAGCTTCAGGCTGCGGGTCTCGGCAGCCGCCTGCGTGGCGGAAACGGACAGTAGCGGCAGCGCGAGACAGGCTGCGACGGCAAGGGATGCGGCACCCTTCACCAGAAACCTCAGGAAAGCGGTTGCGTTGCCGCGCTCGCCGGCGCCATGGGGCGTTTGGTTCGCATTCAGATCCTGCAAGGCTGTCCCCGTCCTGTCGACAACTTCCCTCGTTGTCGTGATGACTGTCAATTGCGGTGAGACGATGGCAAATTTGCCACACAATCACAAGCATCTCTCGAAGAGTCAACAAATCGCTACCAAGAGATTGACAGAGGGTGACAGAACATCCTTGCGCGAAGGTTAACGATCTCTAATGGAGCCTGGGTCAGGCGGCCTCCTTCAGCGGGTTGTCCGGATCGATGCCGTAGTCCTTCAGCTTGCGATAGAGCGTCGAGCGGCCGATGCCCAGCTTCCTCGCCACCTGGCTCATCTGGCCGCGGTAGAATTTCAGTGCAAAACGAATGAGTTCCTCCTCGACCTCGGCCACTTTGCGGACCTCTCCGGCAGTATCCGTCGTCGGTATCACGTTGGCGGAAACGGGATAGGCGGCAGCCAGCAGGGCGCGGGGGTCCGGACGGGCCGGCTGGACCGGCACACCGATGAAGCCGTCCGGGGTGGGCAGCACCACAGGCGAGGACGCGGGCTGGTGCATGTCAGCCGCCCTCGGCGCAGCCGTCGCAACCGTCTCCGCATGCCGCAGTTCCTCCGATCGGAACTCAGGCAATTGTGCGGCAATTTGTGGGAAATCCGCGTCTGTCAGTTCGTCCGTCTGTGCCAGGACGGCCGCCCGGAAGATGGCGTTCTCGAGCTCCCGGATATTGCCCGGCCAGTCATGGGCGGTGAGCAGAGCCATTGCCGTCGGCCCGATGGTCACCGGGCGCGGCAGCTTCTGTTCGAGCGAGAACCGGTCGGCGAAAACCCGTGCGAGATGCGGGATGTCCTCCTTGCGGCGGCGCAAGGCCGGGATCGTGATCGGGAAGACGTTGAGACGATAGTAGAGATCTTCCCGGAAGCGCCCTTCCCTGACCTCCTCGATAAGGTCCTTGTTAGTCGCCGAGATCAGGCGGACATTGACCTTCTGCACCTTGGCCGATCCGACCGTCTCGATCTCTCCCTGCTGGACGGCGCGCAGGAGCTTCACCTGTACGTCCAGCGGGAGATCGCCGATTTCGTCGAGGAAGAGCGTTCCGCCATCGGCCTCGACGAACTTGCCAGTATGCCGCTCGGTGGCACCCGTGAACGCGCCTTTCTCGTGACCGAAAAGGATGCTTTCCACAAGATTCTCCGGAATGGCTCCGCAGTTGACGGTGATGAAGGACTTGCCGGCCCGATCGCTAGCAGCCTGGATCGCCCGCGCGACCATTTCCTTGCCGACACCCGATTCGCCTTCCAGGACGACCGGAATGGATGAGTGGGCAGCCCGCTGCGCCAGTTCGATGACGCGCAGCATTTCCGGGCTTGCGGATACGATGTCGCTGAAGGTCACGGCGCCGCTCCGCGACCGGCGGGCAGTCCGGCTGCGGCCTTCCTTGCGGTCGAGGGTGAGCGCATTGGCGACGGAAGCCGCAATGCGTTCGGGAGAGACCGGCTTGACGACGAAATCGAAGGCGCCGGCCCGCATGGCCTCCACCACGGTCTCGATGCCGCCATGACCTGTCTGCACGATCACCGGCGTCTCGATGCCAGCCTCGCGGGTCGCCTTGAGGAAGCCGAGCCCATCGAGGCCCGGCATCATCAGGTCGAGGACGATGACATTGATCTGGTCGCCGCCATGCTTCAGAAACTCCAGGCCACCCAGACCGTTCTCGGCTGTATGAACCACATGTCCATGACGTTCGAGCGCGTTCTTCAACAGGCGGCGCTGAACCGGATCGTCGTCAACTACAAGGATTTGGGCAATCATGCTCGGCTCCCGACATCATTCATAATGTCCAACAAGGGCTTCGTATGCCGGGGTTGTGCCAGAAAGGCTTGAACATCCTCTTTTGAGAAACTCTTGCATTTTAACGGCCGCCACGGAAAACAGGGCGGCGACACGAGGAATGAAAAGGAACTGGTCGATGCTCCGTCACACCCCATCCATGGCCCTGCAGACGCCCGCGGAACATGCGGCCACCGATCCGGCCCTCGGATTGCTGCCGGTCTGGAAGCTCTCCGATCTCTATCCGTCCCGTGAAGCCCCCGAGTTCAAGGCCGACATGCAGCGGGCCGGTGTGATCTGCCGCGATTTTGAAGCCAAGTGGAAGGGCAGGCTTGCCGACGCCGCTTCGAAGACAGGTACCGAAGGGCTCGGGCAGGCGCTCGCAGATTACGAGACGCTGGAGGACCTACTGGGCAGGATCGGCTCCTTTGCGGGCCTCACCTATTTCTCCGATACATCCAACCCCGCAAACGGCAAGTTCTATGGGGACGTGCAGTCGAAGCTGACGGACCTGTCCGCCCACCTCCTGTTCTTCGCGCTGGAACTCAACCGGATCGACGATGCAGTCGTGGACGCGGCCATGGAGCGCGACCCGCAGGCGGGACACTACCGTCCCTGGATCGTCGACCTGCGCAAGGACAAGCCCTACCAGTTGGAGGACAAGATCGAGCAGCTCTTCCTGGAAAAGTCGATGACGAGTGCCGCCGCCTTCAACCGTCTGTTCGACGAGACGATGGCGGAGCTTCGATTCGAGATCGACGGTGAGAAACTGCCGCTCGAGATCACCCTCAACATGCTGCAGGAGCCGGAAGAGCCGGTGCGCCGCAAGGCCGCCGAAGCCCTGTCGAAGACCTTCCAGCAGAACATCCGCGTCTTCACGCTGATCACCAACACGCTTGCGAAGGACAAGGAAATCTCCGACCGCTGGCGCGGCTTCGAGGATATTGCGGACAGCCGCCATCTCGCCAATCGGGTGGAGCGCGACGTGGTCGATGCGCTGGCCGCCGCCGTTCGCGACGCCTATCCGCGCCTGTCGCATCGCTACTACGCCATGAAGGCGAAATGGCTCGGCATGTACGAGATGAACTTCTGGGACCGAAACGCACCGCTGCCGGAGACACCGAAGGCGCTCATTTCCTGGCCGGATGCGAAGGAAACCGTGCTTTCCGCCTATGCCGGCTTCGCCCCGGAAATGGCCGATATCGCCCGCCGCTTCTTCGACGAGGAATGGATCGATGCGCCAGTCCGTCCCGGCAAGGCGCCGGGCGCCTTCGCCCATCCGACCGTTCCCTCGGCCCACCCCTACGTGCTGGTCAACTACATGGGCAAGCCGCGCGACGTGATGACGCTCGCCCACGAGCTCGGTCATGGCGTGCATCAGGTGCTGGCGGGCGAACAGGGTGCGCTGATGGCGCAGACGCCGCTGACGCTGGCCGAAACCGCATCCGTCTTCGGTGAGATGCTGACCTTCCGCGCCCTTCTCGACAAGACGAAGGACAAGCGCGAGCGCAAGGCCATGCTTGCCCAGAAGGTCGAAGACATGATCAACACGGTCGTGCGCCAGATCGCCTTCTACGAGTTCGAACGCAAGCTCCATACCGCCCGCAAGGAAGGCGAACTCACCTCGGAGCAGATCGGCGAGCTATGGCTATCGGTCCAGGAAGAGAGCCTCGGGCCGGCGATCCGCATCTCGGAAGGCTACGAGACGTGGTGGACCTATATTCCCCACTTCATCCACTCGCCCTTCTACGTCTACGCCTATGCCTTCGGTGACTGCCTGGTGAACTCCCTCTACGCGGTCTACCAGAACGCAGAACCCGGCTTCCAGGCGAAGTACTTCGAACTGCTGAAGGCCGGCGGCACCAAGCACCACTCGGAACTGCTGGCCCCCTTCGGCCTCGACGCCACCGATCCGTCCTTCTGGTCCAGGGGCCTGTCGATGATCGAGGGGCTGATCGACGAACTGGAGGCGCTGGACAAGGCGTGAGGCGCATCGGGGCATCCTGGGCGCACAGACTCACATGACGAAGCACGGGCCCTACGTCCTCTTCCGCGACGACAAGCGGTCGCAAAGCCTGCTGTTCCGCGAACCGCGCGACCTCGTCATCGCCCGGACGGCGGAAGAGGTGCTGCCGGCGCTCGCCCGGCTGGAAAAGGCGCGGCAGGATGGCTACTGGCTCGCCGGCTATCTCTCCTACGAGGCGGGTTTCGTCTTCGAGGAGAAGCTGAGGCCACTGGTCGCAGACAACCGCGAGACGCCGCTGCTGACCATGGGCATCTTCGATGGCCCGGCCAGCAGCGGCCATGCTCTGGCGGAGCCACCTAAGATCCAAACTGAAGAACACTGGCTGACCGAGCCCCGCGCCGCCTGGGATCTCGACACCTACCGGGAGCGCTTCGACCGGCTGCACGAGCACCTCCGCCGCGGCGACATCTATCAGGCAAACCTCACCATGCCCGTCGCCGCCCGCTGGCGGGGTGATCCGCGTGTGGCCTTCTGGTCTCTCGTCGCGCGGCAGCCGGTCCATTACGGCGCGCTGGTCGATCTAGGGGGACCCGTCATCCTCTCACGTTCGCCGGAACTGTTCTTCAAGGTTGATGACGATGGCTGGATCGAGACGCATCCGATGAAGGGCACCGCTCCGCGCGGCGCCTCGCCCCGGGAAGACGAAGCAATCGTCGCCGCCATGCTGGCAGACGAGAAGACGCAGGCCGAGAACCGGATGATCGTCGATCTCCTGCGCAACGACATCTCGCTGATCAGCGAGGTCGGAACCCTCTCCGTCCCAAAGCTCTTCGAGATCGAGACCTATCCGACCGTGCACCAGATGGTGAGCCACGTTCGCGCGCGTCTGAGGCCGGAGATCGGCCTGCCGGAGATCATGGCCGCCCTCTTCCCTTGCGGCTCCATCACCGGAGCCCCGAAAATGTGGGCGATGCGCATCCTGCACGAACTGGAGGATCGTCCGCGCGATGCCTATTGTGGCGCGATCGGCTGGTGCGATCCCAAGGGGCCCATGCAGTTTTCCGTCGCCATCCGCACGCTCACCCTTTTCAACGGCGGCGATGCCGTCTTCAATGTCGGCGGAGGAATCGTATTCGATTCGACAGCCGAGGCGGAATATCAGGAATGTCTTCTCAAGGCGCAGTTCGCAGTCGGCAATCAGGCGATCTCTCGCTGATCGAAACTCTGCGCTGGGAGCCGGAACAGGGTTTTCTGCGCCTCGACCAGCACCTTCGCCGACTGAAGCGCTCCGCCGATGCCCTTGGGTTCCTCTCCCCGGCCGAGCCCGAAACGGCGCTGAAGCTTGCCGTCAGCGGTGACCGCCCGCTGCGGGTCCGGCTCACCGTCACCTACCGGGGACGGACGGAGGTCACCACCGCACCGTTCGGGCCGGAACCGGAGGACAAGGTCTGGCGCTTGCGCATAGCCGCGCAGCGGCTTTCTTCCTCCGACGCTTTCCTGCGCCACAAGACGACCCGCCGCGATCTCTACGAGACCGCCCGCGCCGAATTCTCCCGGGATGAGGCGGACGAGGTGCTGCTTCTGAATGAGCGCGGCGAAGTCTGCGAAGGCACGATCACCAATCTCTTCGTCGAAACCGATGGCGGCATGCTGCTGACCCCTGCCCTGTCGAGCGGCCTGCTGCCCGGCATCCTGCGCGCCGAGCTGATCCGCGAAGGCAAGGCTCGTTCCGAAGTGCTGAAGCCGGCGACCCTTGCGAACCGCCGGCTCTTCGTCGGCAATGCCCTGCGCGGGCTGATCCCTGCGGAACTGGTGGAAGGCAGCTAGCGCTTCCGCCGCAGGATCATGCCGCCATGGTGCAGCGTATTGTGATCGACGAACTCTCCGTCCGCGGTGAAGCCGGTATCGTCCCAATAGTCGATATGATTGCCGGAAACGACATATCGGCCTTGGTAGGCGTTCTCGCGCGTGCCGCGGGCTTCGTCGTAGCGGCCATCCGGCAGGAGTTCGTGTCGGACACGATTGTCGTCCGTCACCCACATGCCGACATAGGGATGCGTCTGTCTTTCAGTCGTGATGGTCATCTTGTCCTCCGCCTTGACGGTACCGAGAGCCGCGCCTGCAAGCGCGGCTGTGATCAGGATGGCGTGCTTTCGTGGCATGTCAGTCTCCTCAATTTGAAGAACGCAGGGGCCTCACGACGATCTCGTTGACGTCGACGTCCTCAGGCTGCTCTATGGCAAACCGGACGGCGCGGCCGATGGCGTCGGGCGTCAGCGCTATGGCGCGATAGTCCTTCATCGCCTCGGCGGCGGTCGGATCGGTGATGGTCAAGGCGAGCTCGCTTTCCACCACGCCCGGATGGATACAGGTAACGCGGATGTCGTCGCGCTCCTGCCGCAACCCGTCGGAAATCGCCCGGACGGCAAACTTGGTGGCGCAGTAGACCGCCGCAGTCGGAGCGACATAGAGGGCGCCGATCGAGGCGATGTTGATGATGTGGCCGGAGCCGCGCTCGGTCATTTCGGGCAGGACCGCGGCGATACCGTGCAGCACGCCCTTGATGTTGACGTCCACCATACGGTCCCATTCCTCGACCTTCATGGAGGCCATCGGCGAAAGCGGCATGATTCCGGCATTGTTGACGATGACATCGACGCGGCCGAACTTTTCGCGCGCAGCATCCGCAAAAGCGGCAACATCGGCACGATCCGCGACATCGAGCCGGCGGATGGCGACGGTCCCGCCGCCACTGCGGATTTCTTCTGCCAGTTCCTCGAGACGGTCCGTCCGGCGCGCGCCGAGCATGACCGTCGCACCAGCACCGGCCAGTTCGCGCGCGATGCCGGCGCCGATGCCGCTGGAAGCGCCTGTAATGAGAACGATTTTGTTCATGTTGCTTTCTCCTGTTTCGCCCGAAGTCCAGGCTTGAACGGAAGGTAGACCCCTGCCATTGTTGTCGGTAGCCACCTCAAGCTTTGCAGATTGGTAAGGAACGCTAACCAATGACGCCCGATCTCAACGCCCTGGCTGTCTTCATCACGGTCGCTGAGGAAAAGAACTTCCGTGCCACGGCGGATCGGCTCGGCGTCACCCGCGCTGCGGTCAGCCAGATCATGCGAAAGCTGGAGGAAACGATGGGCATCGCCCTCGTCAACCGCACCACCCGCAGCGTCTCGCTGACGGAGGCGGGAGAGCGGCTCTACGCCGAGGCCGCACCCGCCCTCGCTGGAATGCGTGCGGCCATCGAGGCGGCGGGTAATCTTGGCGACAGTCCACGCGGCCAGTTAAACCTCGCCGTCTCCTCCATTGCCGAAAGCTTCCTGTCCGGGCCGCTGCTCGCCTCCTTCGCCGAGGCGAATCCGCAGGTGAAAATCCACGTCACCGTGACCGATGACGAGTTTGACATTGTCGAAGAGGGGTATGACGCCGGCGTGCGGCTTGGCGAGGTGATCGCCCAGGACATGATCGCCATTGCGGTCTCCGGCGACCAGCGGCAGGTGGCGGTAGCATCGCCGGACTATGTCGCGCGCTGCGGCACCCCGCAGCATCCGAGGGACCTGACGAACCACCGCACGATCGGCTGGCGTACCGGGCCAGGCCGCGCCTCCTACCGGTGGGAATTCGCCGAAGACGGAAAGGAGTTTACGGTCGCCGTTGGTGACCACATCACCACGACGGACATGGCTCTGATGGTCCGGCTCGCGGTTGCCGGAGCGGGCATCAGCTTCGGCATGGAGGAAAGCTTCCGGCCCTTCATCGAACGCGGTGAACTGGTGACGCTTCTTGAGGATTACTGCCCGCGCTTTCCAGGCTTCTATCTCTACTATCCAGGCCGCCGCAACATGGCACCCAAGCTGCGGGCACTCGTCGATCATTTGCGACGAAACCGGGCGGGCTGACCCCCGTTTCTCAGGTCCGTCAGGCCTACGGTCCGCAACCGATTGCGGCTTTTTGAGCCTCCGTTCGCAACCTCTTTATTGTGACGGGGATTTATGATCTAGAGCGCCGGCATTGCGATCAGCGCTCCCATCCGTTCCCTGTCGGCCAAGCGGCGCAGCGGCGTGATGCCGAGGCGGCGAAGGAGAGAGATATGTCTGAACAGAACTACCCGGTGCATGGCGAAATCACGGGCCCGATCGTGATGATCGGCTTCGGCTCCATCGGTCGCGGGACCCTGCCGCTCATCGAACGTCACTTCAAGTTCGACAAGAGCCGGATGGTGGTCATCGATCCGCGCGACGACGGAGCGGAGATCCTTGCCAGGCACGGCGTCAGACATATCCGGGCACATGTCACGAAAGACAACTACAAGACCCTCCTGAAGCCGCTTCTCACCAATGGCGGCGGCCAGGGTTTCTGCGTCAATCTCTCGGTCGACACCGGGTCTCTCGACCTGATGAAGTTCTGCCGCAAGCTGGACGTGCTCTATATCGACACGGTCATCGAACCCTGGCTCGGCTTCTACTTCGACACCTCGGTGAAGAACGCCGAACGCACCAACTACGCGCTGCGCGAAACGGTCCGCCGCGAGAAGGCGAAGAACCCGGGCGGCACGACGGCCGTCTCCACCTGCGGCGCCAATCCCGGCATGGTCTCCTGGTTCGTCAAGCAGGCCCTGGTGGACCTGGCGAACGAGACGGGGCTGAGCTTCGAGGAACCCTCTGCCGAGGATCGCGAAGGCTGGGCCAAGCTCATGAAGAAGCTGGGCGTCAAGGGTATCCACATCGCGGAGCGCGACACGCAGCGCACCAAGAACCCCAAGCCGCTTGACGTCTTCTGGAACACTTGGTCCGTTGAGGGCTTCATCGCCGAAGGCCTGCAGCCCTCGGAACTCGGCTGGGGCACCCATGAAAACTGGATGCCGAAGAACGCCAAGAAGCACAAGAAGGGCTGCCAGGCGGCGATCTACCTCGAGCAGCCAGGTGCCAACACGCGTGTCCGCAGCTGGTGCCCGACACCCGGCCCGCAATACGGCTTCCTCGTCACCCACAACGAGGCGATCTCGATCGCCGACTACTATACGGTGCGCGACAAGCATGGCGAGGTGGCCTATCGCCCCACCTGCCACTACGCCTACCATCCCTGCAACGACGCCGTCCTCTCCCTGCACGAGATGTTCGGCAATGGCGGCAAGGCGCAGCCCGTCCAGCACGTGCTTGACGAGGACGAACTGGTGGATGGCGTCGATGAACTCGGCGTCCTGCTCTACGGCCACGAGAAGAACGCCTACTGGTACGGCTCGCGCCTGTCGCTGGAGGAGACCCGCCGCATCGCTCCCTACCAGAATGCCACCGGCATGCAGGTGACCTCCGCCGTGCTCGCCGGCATGGTCTGGGCGCTGGAGAACCCGAAGGCCGGCATCGTCGAGGCCGACGAGGTGGACTACAAGCGGTGCCTCGAAGTACAGCGGCCCTACCTCGGCCCGGTCGAAGGCCACTACACGGACTGGACGCCTCTGGAGGGACGCCCGGGCCTCTTCCCCGAGGACATCGACACCTCCGATCCCTGGCAGTTCCGCAACATTCTGGTGCGCTGACCGGTGCTTGCGCAGGGGGGAGGCCGTGGTTTTCGCCTCTCCCTTGTTGAAAGAGCCGGAAAAGGGCTGCGAAACTTTCGAATCTGCATTAGATACGGTTCACAAAGTACATCACCATCGGCCGAACCGCGGGAGACACCGACATGAAACTGAAAGCGAGCATCGTGCTGATTGCCGCCGCCACGCTGACTGCCTGCGTCTCCAATCCGCCGCCGCGGCTTCCGCCGCCGCAGGCGCAGCCTCAGGGCGTCGAAGGTGTGTGGGTGGACCCCAATGGAATCGTCTCCACCTTCCAGGGCGGCACCTTCAATACCCGCTCGACCGACAGCAACACGCTTCTCGCCTCCGGCACCTATGTCAGCCTGTCGCCCACCCTCGTCGAGATCAGCATGACGTCGCTGGTCCGCAACACCCAGTCGCGCGTCAACTGCGCTCTTGTCTCCCAGAGCCAGTTGAACTGCACGCAGGACAGCGGCGCCCAGTTCTCGCTGACCCGCCGCAGCTGACACACTCTTGATACCTTCCGTAAGGCCCCGCCCATGGCGGGGCTTTTTCGTTCCGGAGGAGGCGTAGTCCGTGCCTCCCGCACTGCACATTTCCCCTTGCAGTCGCCCTGCCTTGATGAAACCATGCCCCGTCGCCGATCGTGGGACAATGGGATCGGACGCCACCGGATCGTGATCCGACCGCGACAAAAGGAGAGAGACACAATGATGAAAACGTTGAGACTGGGGCTGATGACCGCCTCGGCGATTGCCCTCTTTGCCGGCAGCGCGCTGGCCGATTACGAGCTCAATATCCTCCACATCAACGATCTCCATTCGCGCATCGAGGCGATCAACAAGTACGATTCCACCTGCTCGGCTGAAGAAGCATCGAAGAACGAGTGCTTCGGCGGCATTGCGCGGGTAAAGACCGCCATCGACACCCGTCGCGGCGAACTCACCGACGCCAACGTGCTTGTCCTCGATGCGGGCGATCAGTTCCAAGGCTCGCTCTTCTACAGCATGTTCAAGAGCGGCCCGATCGCCGACTTCATGAACGGCATCGGCTTCGACGCCATGGCGATCGGCAACCACGAGTTCGACGATGGCCCGGAAGAATTGCTGAAGTTCATCGAGGCATCGGAATTCCCGATCATCTCCGGCAACACGATTGCCGCCGAGGGCAGCCCGGTCGCAGGCAAGTTCGAGCCTTACATCATCAAGGACATCGGTGGGCAGAAGGTGGCGGTGGTCTCCGTGCTTGCAACTGACACCGACGAGACGTCCTCGCCCGGCGACCAGATCCGCTTCGAGGACGAGGTGGAATACCTGAAGAAGGCGGTTGCCGACCTCGAAGGCCAGGGCATCAACAAGATCGTCCTTCTCTCGCATGTCGGCTATCACCGCGACCAGGAAATCGCCGCAGCCGTGGACGGCATCGACGTCATCGTCGGCGGCCACAGCCACACTCTCCTTTCCAGCACCGACGAAAAGGCTGCCGGTCCCTACCCGACCCTGGTGAAGAACCCCGGCGGCACGGACGTGCCGATCGTGCAGGCCTATGCCTATTCCAAGTATCTGGGCGACCTGAAGGTGGTCTTCGATGACAACGGCGTCGTGACGTCGGCCGAAGGCGCGCCGCAACTCCTCGACTCCTCCGTCGTGGCCGACGCCGGCTATGCCGCCAAGGTGGAAGAACTCGGCAAGCCACTGGAGGAACTGAAGCAGAAGGTGGTTGGCTCGACGCAGGACACGATCGTCGGCGATCGCGATGTCTGCCGTGTCGAAGAGTGCTCCATGGGCAATCTCGTTGCCGATGCACAGCTCGATCGGGTCAAGGATCAGGGCATCACCATCTCGATCGCCAACAGCGGTGGATTGCGTGCTTCGATCGATTCTGGCGACGTGACGATGGGCGAGGTCCTGACCGTCCTGCCGTTCCAGAACACCATTGCCACCTTCCAGCTCAAGGGATCCGACCTGCGCGCCGCCCTGGAGAACGGCGTGAGCCAGATCGAGGAGGTCGCTGGCCGCTTCCCGCAGGTGGCGGGCATGAAGTACTCCTTCGACAAGTCGAAGCCGGCTGGCGAGCGGATCACCGACGTTCAGGTCCAGGAAGGCGATGCCTTCGTGCCGCTCGACCCTGAGAAGACCTACGGCGTAGTCACCAACAACTACGTTCGTGGCGGCGGCGACGGCTACAAGATCTTCGCGACAAACGCCGTCAATCCCTACGACTTTGGCCCGAACCTCGAGCAGGCGGTGGCTGACTATCTGGGCGCCAACTCGACCTACGAGCCCTATACGGACGGCCGCATAACCGAAGTGGCCGCTGCTGGCGAGGCCGCTCAGCCGGAGGCCCCGGCCACCGAGGCACTGGCGGCACCTGCAGCCGAGGCACCCGCAGCCGAGGCACCCCCAGCTGCTACACCGGCCACGCCGGCGCCCGCCGCTCCGGCCGACACGGCAGCACCAACGACGCCTGCACCGGCGGAAACGGTACCGGCCGCGGAAACCGCTACCCCTGCCGCGACCGAGGCTTCGCCGCAAGAGCAGACGCATACCGTTGCCCGTGGCGACTCTCTCTGGAAGATCGCCGAGTCGGTCTATGGCGACGGCGAACAGTGGAAGCGGATTGCCGAGGCGAACAGCCTGAGCAATCCGAATGTCCTGACGGTCGGGACCGAGCTTCGCCTGCCGCCCCGCTAAGACGATTTGTCTCGCAAATGCCGACGGTCCGGGGCTTCCCCGGGCCGTTTTTTGTTTCTAGATAGAACCAAACGTGTTGCGGTGCCGTATAAACCGCTGAACAGCAATCGGATCATTGAAATGGACGCCATCACGAGCCACCTCCCGGCCGGTCATCCCCCAGTGAAATTCGGCAAGGTCGGGGTCCTCCTCGTCAATCTCGGCACGCCCGACGGTACCGATTACTGGCCAATGCGCCGCTACCTGGCGGAATTCCTGTCCGACCGGCGCGTGATCGAATGGTCCCGTCTTTACTGGTACCCGATCCTCTACGGCATCGTCCTGAACAAGCGCCCGCAGAAGGTCGGCAAGGCTTACGAGGAAATCTGGAACAAGGACCTCGACGAGAGCTATCTGCGGACCTACACCCGCAACCAGGGTGAACTGATGGCCGAGCGCCTGAAGGACCTGCCGAACGTCGTGGTCGACTGGGCCATGCGCTACGGCAACCCCTCTATCGCCTCGCGGATCGACGCGCTCCACGCCCAGGGCTGCGAGAGGATCCTGCTCTTCCCGCTCTACCCGCAATACGCTGCCTCGACGACGGCGACCGTCAACGACAAGGCCTTCGAGCACCTGATGAAGATGCGCTGGCAGCCGGCGGTCCGGACTGTCCCGCCCTACCACGACGATCCGGCCTATATCGAGGCGCTGGCAATCTCGGTCGAAAAGGCGCTGGCACAGGTGGACTGGGAGCCGGAAATGCTGGTGGCCTCCTTCCACGGTATTCCCCAATCCTACTTCAAGCAGGGCGACCCCTATCACTGCCACTGCCAGAAGACCGGCCGCCTGCTGCGCGAGCGCCTCGGCCTTCCGAAAGAGAAGTTCATGGTCACCTTCCAGTCCCGCTTCGGGCCGGAGGAATGGCTGCAACCCTATACGGACAAGACCATGGAGAAGCTTGGCGACGAAGGCATCAAGCGCATCGCCGTCATGAACCCCGGCTTCGTCTCCGATTGTCTTGAGACCCTGGAGGAGATTGCCGGCGAGGCCGGAGAAATCTTCCAGCACCACGGCGGCGAGAAGTTCCTGCATATCCCCTGCCTCAACGACAGCCCGGAGGGCATGGGCGTCCTGGAAAAGGTCGTTCGCCGCGAGCTTCAGGGCTGGGTCTGACCTCTTTCGTTTGATCCGCGACGGGAACATGATACTCCAGTCTCAGACTTCTTGAGCTGGAGGGTCAGCCATGTTGGGCGGCTTCGATATCGTCGTTATTGCGATCGTTCTACTCGTCATCCTGGTCCTGTTCGCCGGGATCAAGACGGTGCCGCAGGGGTATCGTTACACTGTCGAACGGTTCGGCCGCTACACCCGCACCCTCGATCCGGGACTGAACCTGATCACGCCCTTCATAGAGCGCATCGGCGCCCGCATGAACGTGATGGAGCAAGTGCTGGACGTACCGACCCAGGAAGTCATCACCAAGGACAATGCCAGCGTCTCGGCGGACGCCGTCGCCTTTTACCAGGTCCTCAATCCTGCTCAGGCGGCCTATCAGATTGCCGACCTCAAGAATGCCATCCAGAACCTGACGATGACCAATATCCGGTCGGTCATGGGATCGATGGACCTCGACGAACTCCTCTCCAACCGCGAAGTGATCAACGAGCGGCTGCTCCGCGTGGTGGATGAAGCGGTCGGCCCGTGGGGCATCAAGGTAACCCGTGTCGAGATCAAGGACATCCAGCCGCCGGCTGACCTTGTCCAGTCCATGGGCCGGCAGATGAAGGCCGAACGCGAGAAGCGCGCCCAGGTGCTGGAAGCCGAGGGTGCGCGGAACGCGCAGATCCTGCGGGCGGAAGGCGCGAAGCAGGCTGCCGTCCTGCAGGCCGAAGGCGAGCGTGAAGCAGCCTTCCGTCAGGCGGAGGCGCGGGAACGTCTGGCGGAGGCGGAAGCAAAGGCGACGCAATCCGTGTCGCAGGCAATAGCCCTCGGCGACGTGCAGGCAATCAACTACTTTGTCGCCCAGAAATATACGGAAGCCCTGACGGAGATTGGCAAGGCTCCCAACTCGAAGATTGTCCTGATGCCGATGGAGGCTTCTTCGCTCATCGGCTCGCTGGGCGGCATCGGCGCGATTGCCAAGGAGATTTTCGGTGATGGCGACGGCCCGGCGCGCATCCGCTCGTCAGTGCCGCAACAGCCGGCCACTCCCTCCTCCCCGCGACCGGCGCCCACGCCCTCACCCCGTACGACGCCGCCCGTCAATCCGTTCGCTCCGCGGAACGAGACCTGACCATGCTGCAGACACTCGCTGCCAATCTCGGCCCCTGGAGCTGGTGGATCATCGGCATCGTTCTGCTGGCCGCCGAACTTGTCGCGCCCGGCGTCTTCCTGATCTGGATCGGTGCGGCCGCCATCGTCATCGGCGTCCTGTCGCTTCTGCTCTGGGATGCCGCCTTCTGGTCGTGGCAGCTGCAGTTCGTGCTGTTTGCGGTTCTGGCCGGCGCTTTCGCGCTCGCCGGACGCCGCTTCTATGGCCGGCACGAAACCAGCGACCAGCCCTATCTCAACCGCCGCGGCGAAAGCCTGGTCGGCCGCACCGCAACGCTCCATGAGCCGATCCGCGAAGGCCGCGGCCGCATTCGCCTTGACGACACCTGGTGGCCCGTCATGGGGCCTGACCTGCCGGCAGGAACACGCGTGACGGTGGTCTCCGCCGACGGGCGTGATCTGAAGGTAGAGGCGGCCGCCTAGATCAGGCGACGCCGACGCGCAGCAGATCGTGGAAGTGGACGATGCCGATCGGATGACGTTCGTCATCCACGACGATGAGCGCCGAAATATTGTGCTGATTGAGAAGGGCCATGGCGCTCGTGGCGAGCGTCCTTTCCTTCACCGTCTTCGGATCGCGCGTCATGATGTCGTCGACGATCATGGCACCGAGATTGAGGTTGAGCCCGCGGGCGAGGTCGCCGTCGGTGACGACGCCGCAGAGGCGGCCATCCTCGTCGGTGATGCCGACGCAACCGAAGCGCATTTCCGCAAGCGTCATGACTGCCGTCGGCACCGGTGTCCCCTTCTTCACCAGCGGTACACGGCTTCCAGTATGCATGATGTCGCCGATATGGCTCAGCATCGCGCCCAGCTTGCCGCCGGGATGGAAGACACGGAAATCGAGCGCGGTGAAGCCGCGGGCCTCGAGAAGCGCCACCGCAAGCGCGTCGCCGAGCGCAAGCTGCAACAGGGTGGAGGTGGTGGGCGCCAGTCCGTGCGGGCAGGCTTCCTGAGCCTTGGGGAGGAGAAGCACGATGCTCGCCTCTCGCGCCAGCGTCGAAGCCTCGCCCGCCGTCAGCGCGAGCAGCGGGATCGAGAAGCGCCGGCAATAGCCGACAATGCTCTGCAGTTCGGCCGTCTCGCCGCTCCAGGAAACCGCGATGACCGCATCGTCCCTGGAGATCATCCCGAGATCGCCGTGGCTTGCCTCGGCGGCATGCACGAAGGACGCCGGCGTGCCGGTGGAGGCCAGCGAGGCGGCGAGTTTCGCGCCGATGTGACCGCTCTTGCCAACGCCGGAAACGATCACTCGCCCCTTCAGACCGAGGACCAGGTCGACCGCCTGTCGGAAAGGCTCCGAGAGGCCGTTCTGCAGGGCCTGCTCCAGGGCCTCCAGCCCTTGCCTCTCGACCGAGATCGTGCGCAGCGCGGACTCGATGACCGCCGTCTCGCTCACCTTGAGTGCTTCCTGTGTCATGGCGCGGCATCTACCGCTTTTGCCGGACGAAGTCCATCGGGACGATAGCGCCGCCCCCCCCCCCCGCTAGAACCAAGTGTTAACCACATGGCTTTACGTTTGCGTAACCGCTGCACAATCGGGCATCTGGATGGAGAGAATGGACAAGCAAGGCGAAAGACCTGTGCCGCGCCTGCCGGCGCTGGCCGTATTGCTTGCCTGCACGTCCCTCATCATGCCTGTCACCACGGGTGCGCAAGCACTCTATCCGGCACCCTCCGCCACAAACGGCATCAGTCCGGAGCCGCTACCCACCTCTGCCAATGCGCTCCCTTCCGGGGCTTCGGCGGCCCCCTCGGCCAATGGCGTGGTGACTGGGTCCGCTCCGGCCGGCGGCGCCGATCCTTCGGCGAACTCGGAGGTGCTTGCGACCGGCTCTATCCCGGCACCGGCGCCTCTCGATCCTCCTTATGAGGAAGACCTGTCCCTCGCCTACGAGGAGAATTTGGACGTAGGCGCCGATCCCATCGAGCCGGGTGAGGCCCCTCTTCCTCCGGGCGACCCGACCGGCATCCGGCTCGGCACCTTCATGCTCCGCCCTTCCGTCAGCAATACGGTGAACCGCGAGACGATCCGCACCGGGGATACGAAGACCCAACGCGACTATCTATCAACCGCCATTCGCGGCACCCTCACCTCCGACTGGTCACGCCACGAGCTCACGGTGAATGGCGAGGGTACGTTCGAGAGGGATATCGTCGGCCGCGACGACATCGAGCCCGAAGGCCGAGCGGATGCGAATCTACGCCTCGACCTCGCCGACGAAACCATTGCCAACATCAGCGCCGGCTACAGCTTCGAGCGCGAGGATAATAACGACCCCAACGCCATCGGCGGCGCCAGCGTCCAGTCCGGCGTTCACCAGTTTGACGGCGGCTTGACGCTCGAACGGTATGCAGGCCTGATCCACGGCCTCGCCGGCGTCGGCGTCAGCCGGGAGATCTATTCGGATGCCGAACTGCAGGATGGCTCCTCCCTCGATCTCAGCGACCGCAATCGAACGACGGTCGATGGCAGGCTGAGGCTCGGCTACGAGCTCTCGCCGGCGCTTGTGCCCTTTGTGGAAGTGGCCGGCGGGCGTAGCTTCTATGACGATCGCTACGACTCGGCAGGATACGAGCGCTCGTCCTGGCGTTACGCCGGTCGGGCTGGCGTGGAATTCGATCTTAGCGAAAAGCTGCGCGGTGAGCTCGCCGCCGGATACACGCGCGCCGACTATGATGACGCACGGCTTGATGACCTTGGCGGCGTGACTTTCGATGGACGGACCGTCTGGTCTCCGCGACGGGGAACCGATGTCGAGCTTGCACTGCGAACGACGCTTCAGGACGCAACGGCCCCCGGCGCAAGCGGCTGGACGGAATATGATGCCACCGCGGTGGTGACGCACCAGCTGCGCCATAGGCTGGTCGGGCGCCTCACCGGTGGCGCCACCCTGCGGGACTTTCCCGAGGGTGAGAGCGAGACCACCTGGCTTGCCGGCGCCGGCCTTGCCTGGAGCATCAACCCCTATCTCGATCTCACCGGTGATCTCGAATACGAGCGTACGCTCCGCAGCGGCGACGATACCGATACCTGGCGTGCCGGCATGGGCCTCACCCTCCGCAGATGAAAATGCCCGGCGCGAACCGGGCATTTCGGTGTTGCAGTGTTCAGGCTCAGTGTCCTTAGGTGAGCCGCGCTACCATGTCCTTCAGCGGTCCCTCGATCGCCGGGCGGATGTCGCCGCGCTGGAGCGCGAATGCCAGGTTGGCCAGAATGAAGCCGTCCTTGGCACCGCAATCGAAGGTCTCGCCCTTGAAGTGGTAGGCGGCGAATTCCTGTTGCCGGGCAAGCGCCAGCATGCCGTCCGTCAGCTGGATCTCGTTGCCCGCGCCCCGCTCCTGCGTCTCAAGGATGCTGAAGATTTCCGGCTGCAGGATATAGCGGCCGTTGATGTAGTAGTTGGAGGGTGCCGTGCCCTTTGCCGGCTTCTCGACCATCTCGGTGATCTTGAAGCCTTCGCCCACCTTGTCGCCGACACCGACGATGCCGTACTTGTGCGCCATCTCCGGGTCGCATTCCTCGACAGCCAGCACGTTGCCGCCGGTCTGCTCGTAGAGCTCGACCATGCCCTTCAGGCAGCTCTTCTCGGACGACATGATCATGTCGGGAAGCAGCACAGCGAAAGGCTCGTTGCCAACGATATCGCGGGCGCACCAAACGGCGTGGCCAAGTCCGAGCGGCACCTGCTGGCGCGTGAAACTCGCCGTGCCGGCGGTCGGCAGCAGATCCGCAAGCAGGCTGAGCTCGGCGTTCTTGTTGCGCTCGCGCAGCATCTGCTCCAGTTCGTACTGGATGTCGAAATAGTCCTCGATGACACCCTTGCCGCGACCGGTGACGAAGACGAAGTGTTCGATCCCCGCTTCCGCCGCCTCATCGACGACATACTGGATCACCGGCTTGTCGACGACCGTCAGCATTTCCTTGGGCACGGCCTTCGTGGCCGGCAGGAACCGCGTTCCTAGCCCGGCTACCGGAAACACTGCCTTGCGTATCTTCTTCTGTGCCACGCACACCTCCTGAAGTACTCCGTCGGGAGCCAACTCACAATCGCGTCATCTAGTCAAGAATTGCTACGATTTCCTCACCGATGACGCGAGCTGCTTCATATGGTAAAGGGTTTGTTGACTCTGTTCTGTTATCCATTCGTTAAGTCGAACATCACGTTCGATGAAGGATGAACCTGAAGAACGACGGACACGATTTGCCGATGACCATGTTTCGCACCTATCGCCTTCGCGGTTTGATTTTCGCCCTGGCCGCAGGAGCAGCCCTGGCGACCAATCCGTTAGATGCCAGAGCCGATGCCGGTTTCAAGTCCTGGATCTCCGATTTCTATGCAACGGCCGCCAAGGCTGGCATCAGCCGTTCGACCTATGAGAAGGCTTTCGCCGGCGTCTCTGCACCGGACCGGGCAGCCCTCGAGAAGGCCGCCTATCAGCCCGAATTCAAGTCGCAGATCTGGGATTACCTGGATTCGCGCGTCAATCCCTACACCGTGAAGGTCGGCCAAGAGATGCTGGCGCGCCATGGCCGCACGCTCGCGGCTCTCGAAAACCACTTCGGCGTCGACAAGCACGTTCTCCTGGCCATCTGGTCGATGGAATCGAACTACGGTGCGGTGCTGGAGAAGCGGGATCGCCTGCATCACGTCCCGCAAGCCTTGGCTACCCTCGCCTGGGGCGATCCCAAGCGCGCCAAGTTTGCACGGACCCAGCTCATTGCCGCCCTCAAGATCCTTCAGTCGGGCGAGATCTCCCCGAACCACCTGACTGGTTCCTGGGCAGGCGCCATGGGACACACCCAGTTCATTCCCACAAGCTATCTGCTCTACAAGGTCGATGCCGACGGCAACGGCAGTGCAGACATCTGGAACTCCGTACCGGATGCGCTCGCCACGGCCGCCAACCTCCTGAAGAAGAACGGCTGGCAGACCGGCAAGACCTGGGGTTACGAGGCGGTGCTGCCGCAGGGCGCGGCGAAGTATGACGGACAGACCAAGACGCTGGCACAATGGGCGGCGCTGGGCTTCACGCGCCCCAACGGCAAGCCGTTCCCGCGAGGCGGCGATCGCGCCGAGCTGAAGCTCATGGCGGGTGCGAATGGTCCGGCCTTCCTGATGACCCGCAACTTCTTTGTCATCAAGCGCTACAACGCCGCTGACAGCTATGCCCTCGGCGTCGGCCTTCTTGCAGACCAGATCGCCGGATACGGTGGCGTTCATCAGCGCTGGCCACGGCCGAATGGCACGCTCGACATCGTCGAGAAGTTCGAGCTGCAGACAAAGCTCAAGCAGCTTGGCTACTACGAGGGCGAGATCGACGGCAATTTCGGTTCCGGCTCCAAGGCGGCGATCACCGCAATCCAGCAGCGGCTTGGCATGCAGGCGGACGGTCAGCCGTCGCAGTCCCTGCTCAACGCGTTGCGTTGACAACTCGCGCATTCCGTCCCACATCGCCTGCATGAGCAGGCGGGCGGGAAGCCCCGCGCGGACATGAGGTTTGATGTGGTCGGCGGCAAAGGCATTATCGGCCGTTTCCTGGTGATCTTGGTCACCGTGGCTCTTGTCGTGCCGGCGTCACCGGCGCCGGCAGAGGCACAGGAGCGCGTCCAGCGCCGCAATCTGCTCGACATGCTGTTCGGCGGCGGGCGTCGCTATATCGACCCGGAACCGTCCATCATCGACGTGCAGCCGCGGCGCCAGAGGCAACTGAGGCAACAGCAGCCGCGCCCCCGCGGCCGCGCGCCGGCCGCACGGGCAGCCGCGCCACGGCCAGCCGCTCCAGCCGCACCGCCGAAGCCGGAGCCGGTGGCCAAGCTGGAGAATGCACGCCAGATCCTCGTGGTCGGTGACTTCCTCGCCGGAGGATTGGGCGACGAACTCTCCACCGCCTTCGAGGAATCGCCCGGCGTCGTCGTCGCGGAACGGAGCAATGGCTCTTCCGGCTTGGTGCGCCAGGACTACTACAACTGGCCGGAACAGCTTCCCACCTTGATCGACGAGGTGAAGCCCGCACTGGTCGTGGTGATGATCGGTGCCAACGACCGCCAGCAGATGAAAACGGCCGATGCGCGCCTCGACTTCCCGAGCGACGGCTGGTTCAGTGAATATGAACGACGCATCCGCGAACTTGGCACCATCGTCACCAGCCGGAAGATCCCGCTGCTCTGGGTCGGCCTGCCTTCCTTCCAGTCGCCGTCGCTGATGCGCGACGCCGTGAAGCTGAACGGCCTTTACCGGACGGAAGTGGCGAAGCTCGGCGGCGAGTTCGTCGATATCTGGGATGGTTTCGTCGACGAGGAAGGCCGCTTCATCGTCACCGGATCCGATATGAACGGCCAGCAGGCGCGCCTGCGTGGCTCCGACGGGATCAACTTCACCAAGGCCGGCAAGCGCAAGCTTGCATTCTATGTCGAGAAATATGCCCGGCGGCATCTGGGAGAGATGGCAAGCCCGGAACTGGTCAAGCTCGATGCCAGCAACCTGCCGGAACTGCAGGTCCTGCCCCCCTCACTGACCACGGCCGTGCCCGTCCAGCCCATCAGCGTGATGGACCCGGAGCTCGACGGTGGAGCCGAGCTGCTGGGTGCCTCCCCACCGCCGCCGCCGCTCGTGGAAACCCCGCGCGACATGCTGGTGAAGCGTGGCGAACTGCCTCCAGCCCCGAAGGGGCGCATCGACGACTATCAGCGAAGCACCACGCAGTAGCGCCTTCCCGAATATCCCGCGGTCCTGTCACGGCGGTAATGCTTCCGCCTCCTTCATTCCCACGATGGAAGAGGGAGGCCTAGCCCGACCAAGACTCCGATCTTACCTCGGAAGAACCGAACTGCCCATCAGGGCCTCGTCGATCGCGCGTGCAGCCTGGCGGCCTTCGCGGATCGCCCAGACTACCAGTGACTGGCCGCGGCGAACGTCGCCCGCGACCCAGAACTTGTCCACCGACGTCTTGTAGTCGCGGTCATTGGCGACGACGTTCGTGGAGCCGCGCCGGTCAACATTGAGTTCGAGCTTGCCGTCCATTTCCGAGAGCACGCCGTCCTTCAGCGGTCCCGAGAAGCCGATGGCGATGAAGGCAAGGTCGGCCTTGATGATGAAGTCGGTGCCGGCGATCGGCTGGCGGCGCTCGTCCACCTCGCAGCAGCGCACGCCCGTCAGATGCCCGTCTTCTCCGACGAACTCTAGGGTGGCGACCTGGAACTCGCGGACCGCACCTTCGGCCTGCGAGGACGATGTGCGCATCTTCGTGGCCCAGAAGGGCCAGACGGCAAGCTTGTCTTCCTTTTCAGGCGGCTGCGGGCGGATATCGAGCTGTGTGACCTTCACCGCGCCTTGGCGGAATGCAGTCCCGACACAGTCGGATGCGGTATCGCCACCGCCGACAACGACGACGTGCTTGGCGCCCGCCAGGATCGGCTCGGCCGGCCAGCCGACGCTGTCGATGTTTTCACGGCCGACGCGGCGGTTTTGCTGCACGAGATAGGGCATGGCATCGTAGACGCCCTGCAGGTCGACACCGGGGATTCCGGCGGCGCGCGGCGTCTCCGACCCACCACAGTAGAGCACCGCATCATGCTCCGCGAGCAACTGTTCGACGGGCATGTCGACGCCGACATTGACGCCGCAGTGGAAGGTGACGCCCTCGCCCTTCATCTGCTCGACGCGACGGTCGATGAAGTTCTTCTCCAGCTTGAAGTCCGGGATGCCGTAGCGCAGCAGGCCACCGGGCTTCGTCTCGCGCTCGTAGACATGCACGTCATGTCCCGCGCGGCCGAGCTGCTGGGCCGCCGCCATGCCGGCGGGACCGGAGCCGATGATGGCGACCTTCTTGCCGGTCTTTTCAGTCGCCGGCTGCGGGCCGACCAGGCCAAGCTCATATGCCTTGTCCGCGATCGCCTGTTCGATTGTCTTGATCGCGACGGGCGCATCCTCGAGGTTCAGCGTGCAGGCTTCCTCGCAGGGCGCCGGGCAGACACGGCCGGTGAACTCCGGGAAGTTGTTGGTGGAATGGAGGTTGCGGATCGCCTCTTCCCACTTGTTGTTGTAGACGAGGTCGTTCCAGTCCGGAATCTGGTTGTGCACCGGACAGCCCGTCGGACCATGGCAGTAGGGGATGCCGCAGTCCATGCAGCGTGCCGCCTGCTTGGTGACTTCCGCATCCGACATCGGAATGGTGAATTCCCGGAAATGGCGGATACGGTCCGATGCCGGCTGGTACTTCATGACCTGCCGGTCGATTTCCATGAAACCCGTTACCTTGCCCATGTATCGTCCCTTTTCAAAGTGAGGCGCCTGTCGGCCCCCAGTACCAGTAGGCAAGACCGATGACCGCCCCCAGCACCCAATGTTCTGCTGCGATAGTGCCATTTGCCACGAACACAACCGCCGGCACGGCGGCTGCTACTCCCATGGCAAGCAGCCGATGAATAAGGCGAAGGCGGCTCACTCCGCCGCAACACCCATGCGCATACGTTCCATCTCTTCCAGAGCACGGCGGTATTCCACCGGCATGACCTTGCGGAATTTCGGCCGGAACTCGGTCCAGCGGTCGAGGATTTCCTTCGCCCTCTCCGAACCCGTGTAGTGCAGGTGGTTGGAGATCATCTGGTAGAGGCGCTCCTCGTCGTGGCGCGTCATATCCTCGGACACGTCGACGCGGCCCTTGTGCATGATGTCGCCGCCGTGGTGGTGCAGCTTCTCCAGCATGTCGTCCTCTTCCGGCACCGGCTCGAGTTCGACCATCGCCATGTTGCACCGCTTGGCAAAGGTCCCTTCCTCATCGAGCACATAGGCGACGCCCCCCGACATACCGGCCGCGAAGTTGCGGCCGGTCTCGCCGAGCACGACCACGATGCCGCCCGTCATGTATTCGCAGCCGTGGTCGCCCACGCCCTCGACGACGGCGATCGCACCGGAGTTGCGGACCGCGAAGCGCTCACCCGCGACGCCGCGGAAATAGCACTCGCCAGTGATCGCACCATAGAGCACGGTATTGCCGACGATGATCGCCTGCTCCGCCTTCAGCTTCGAGTTCTCGGGCGGACGAACGATGATCCGGCCACCGGACAAGCCCTTGCCGACATAGTCGTTGCCGTCGCCCACCAGGTCAAAGGTGATGCCGCGGGCCAGGAAGGCACCGAAGGACTGGCCGGCCGTGCCGCGCAGCGTCACATGGATCGTGTCGTCCTTCAGCCCCTTGTGGCCCCACCGCTTGGCGAGCGCTCCCGACAGCATGGCGCCGACGGAGCGGTCGACGTTCTTGATCGGCACCTCGAAGACCACCGGCTCCTTGCTTTCGAGCGCCGGCATGGACTTCTCGATCAGCTTGCGATCGAGAATGTCGTCGATCGGGTGCTTCTGCCGCTCGGTCCAGTAGGTCGCTTCCTTCGGCGCCTCGACCTTGTGGAAGATCCTGGTGAAGTCGAGCCCCTTCGACTTCCAGTGCGCGATCATCTCGTCCTTGGACAGAAGCTCGGACATGCCAATGATGTCGTCGAGCCTGGTGAAGCCGAGCGAGGCGAGGATTTCACGCACCTCTTCCGCAACGAAGAAGAAGTAGTTGATGACGTGTTCCGGCGTGCCCTTGAAGCGCTTGCGCAGCACCGGATCCTGGGTCGCAACGCCGACCGGACAGGTGTTGAGGTGGCACTTGCGCATCATGATGCAGCCGGCCGCGATCAGCGGCGCGGTGGCAAAGCCGAACTCGTCGGCGCCCAGCAGCGCACCCACGATCACGTCACGGCCGGTCTTCAACCCGCCATCGACCTGCAGCGCAATACGCGAACGCAATCCGTTCAGCACCAGCGTCTGCTGGGTCTCGGCGAGACCGATCTCCCACGGGCTGCCGGCGTGCTTCAGCGAGGTGAGCGGCGACGCACCCGTGCCGCCGTCGAAGCCCGCGACCGTTATATGGTCGGCGCGTGCCTTGGCGACACCGGCGGCAACCGTACCGACGCCGACCTCGGACACGAGCTTGACCGAGACGTCCGCCTCCGGGTTGACGTTCTTCAAGTCGTAGATGAGCTGTGCTAGGTCCTCGATCGAATAGATGTCGTGGTGCGGCGGCGGCGAGATCAGGCCGACGCCCGGCGTCGAATGCCGGGTCTTGGCGACAGTTGCATCCACCTTGTGACCGGGCAGTTGGCCGCCTTCACCGGGCTTCGCCCCCTGCGCCACCTTGATCTGCAGCATGTCGGCATTGACGAGGTATTCGGTTGTGACGCCGAAGCGACCCGACGCGATCTGCTTGATCGCCGAACGCTCGGGGTTCTGCGACCCGTCCGCCAGCGGCGTGTAACGATCGCTTTCCTCGCCGCCCTCGCCCGTGTTCGACTTGCCGCCGATACGGTTCATGGCGATCGCCAGCGTCGTATGCGCCTCGCGGGAAATCGAGCCGAAGGACATGGCGCCGGTCGAGAAGCGCTTGACGATGTCCACCGCCGGCTCGACTTCGTCGATCGACACTGGCTTGCGACCGATATCCTCCGCCGACTTGATCTTGAACAGCCCGCGGATTGTGTTCATCCGGCAGGCGGTGTCGTTCACCATCTGCGAGAATTCGCGGTAGCGATCCTGGCTGTTGCCGCGCACTGCATGCTGCAGCGATGCGACCGCATCCGGCGTCCAGGCATGGCTCTCGCCGCGCATGCGATAGGCATACTCGCCGCCGATATCGAGCGTGCGGGCCAGCACCGGGTCCTTGCCGAAGGCCGCCTGATGGCGCGCCACGGTTTCCTCGGCGATCTCCGTCAGACCGACACCCTCAATGGTTGTCGCGGTGCCGAAGAAGTACTGGTTGACGAGCTCGGATGACAGGCCGACCGCATCGAAGATCTGCGCGCCGCAATAGGACTGATAGGTCGAGATGCCCATCTTGGACATGACCTTCAGGATCCCCTTGCCGACCGCCTTGATGTAGCGGCTGACAATTTCGCTCGCGTCGACTTCCTTCGGGAATTCGCCGCGGGCATGCATGTCGGTCAGCGTGTCGAAAGCCAGATAGGGGTTGATCGCCTCGGCGCCGAAGCCGGCGAGACAGCAGAAGTGATGGATTTCGCGCGGCTCTCCCGATTCGACGACGAGACCGACCGAAGTGCGGAGCCCCTTACGGATCAGGTGATGGTGGACGGCAGCGGTCGCAAGCAGCGCGGGGATCGCGATCCGATCCGGACCGATCTGGCGATCGGAGAGCACGATGATGTTGTAGCCGCCGCGAACGGCAGCCTCCGCCCGCTCGCACAACCGGTCGAGCATCTCCGGCATGCCTTCGGCGCCGCGCTCGATGTCATAGGTGAAGTCGAGCGTCTTGGTGTCGAAGTGATCCTCCATGTGACCGATGGAGCGGATCTTTTCGAGGTCGCCATTTGTCAGGATCGGCTGGCGCACTTCCATGCGCTTCGCCTTCGCCATGCCCTCGTGGTCGAGGATGTTCGGCCGCGGCCCGATGAAGGAGACGAGGCTCATCACCAGTTCCTCGCGGATCGGGTCGATCGGCGGGTTCGTCACCTGCGCGAAGTTCTGCTTGAAGTAGGTGTAGAGCAGCTTCGACTTGGCGGACATCGCCGAGATCGGCGTATCCGTCCCCATCGAGCCGACGGCTTCCTGGCCGGTCGTCGCCATCGGCGACATCAGGATCTTCGTGTCCTCGGACGTGTAACCGAAGGCTTGCTGGCGATCGAGCAGCGACACGTCGCGGCGCAGCGCCCGCGGCTCGACAGGTCGCAGGTCCTCCAGGATCAGCTGTGTGCGGTCCAGCCAGTTGCGGTAGGGATGCTTGGTGGCAAGTTCGCTCTTCACTTCCTCGTCGGAAATGATGCGACCCTTCTCCATGTCGATCAGCAGCATCTTGCCCGGCTGCAGCCGCCACTTCTTGATGATGGTCTCTTCCGGCACCGGAAGCACTCCCGCTTCCGAGGCCATGATGACGCGGTCGTCGGAGGTCACGACGTAACGCGCCGGGCGCAGGCCGTTGCGATCGAGCGTCGCGCCGATCTGCTTGCCGTCGGTGAAGGCGACCGCAGCCGGCCCGTCCCACGGCTCCATCAAGGCGGCATGATATTCGTAGAAGGCCTTCCGCTCGGGGCTCATCGACTGGTTGCCGGCCCATGCTTCGGGGATCAGCATCATCACGGCGTGCGCCAGCGAATATCCTCCGCGGGCCAGGAACTCGAGCGCGTTGTCAAAGCAGGCGGTGTCCGATTGCCCCTCGTAGGAGATCGGCCACAGCTTGGAGATATCGTCGCCGAAGAGCGGCGAGGAGACCGAAGCCTGACGCGCGGCCATCCAGTTGACATTGCCGCGCAGCGTGTTGATCTCCCCGTTATGGGCGACCATGCGGTAGGGATGCGCCAGCTTCCATGACGGGAAGGTGTTGGTCGAGAACCGCTGGTGGACGAGCGCCACGGCCGATTCGAAACGCGGGTCGGACAGGTCCTTGTAATAGGCGCCCACCTGATAGGCGAGGAACATTCCCTTGTAGACGATGGTCGAGGACGAGAGCGACACGGGATAGAAACCGGTCTCCTGCCCGCCGAACTGGTCGTAGATGCGGTTGGAGATCACCTTGCGGACGAGGAAGAGCTTGCGCTCGAACTCGTGGTTCGTCGCGGCATCGCGGCCCGCACCGATGAAGACCTGCAGGTGATAGGGCTCGGTCGCGGCGATCTCGGGCGCCTTGGAAAGCGACGAATTGTCCACCGGGACTTCGCGGAAGCCCAGGAACTGCTGCCCCTCCTCGGCGATCACATCGACAATCACCTTCTTGAAGTGGTCAACCTGCTCGGCATCGCGCGGCAGGAAGAAGTGACCGACGGCATACTCACCGGCCTTTGGCAGCGTTACGCCCTGCTTCGCCATCTCCTCGCGGAAGAAGCGGTCCGGGATCTGGACGAGAATGCCTGCGCCATCGCCCATCAGCGGGTCGGCACCGACAGCACCGCGATGAGTGAGGTTCTCCAGGATGAACAGCCCGTCCTTGACGATCTGGTGCGACTTCTGCCCCTTCATATGGGCAATGAAGCCGACGCCGCAGGCATCGTGCTCGTTGCGCGGGTCGTAAAGGCCCTGCGCGGGCGGAAGACCAGAGGCTGCGACAGACGTGCGTTTCTCGGGCGCTTTCGCAGCTTCGCGAGCAGCGGCGCGCATTTCAACAATCTTCGTCATCGTCATCCTCCTTCGGTCCGGCGGACAAGGTGGTTGTTCTTGCGGAATTCGCTTCAAGCCTCCTCCTCAAGGAGAGAGAAGAGCTGGGAATTAGGTCAACTGTTCTGACCTAATTCGCATCGTGGTATGACATACTTGCCCCTGCCTCACAAGACCTACCGGCACACAAATCGTGTCGTTCGCGACCGAAGCTTTCGCCACGTAGTCACTCTGCGAAACTTAGTTGTCAGAAGGATGTCGATTTCGTCTCTTGCTTGCCGATTGAGAATTTGGGAAAGCGCTCGATTGAACGGCGGCCGGAACGCGATAGGTTTCGGTAGCATACGAAAGGGCCATTCATGTTCTTTGCCTCTGACAATTGGGCCGGCGCTCACCCGGCCATCAACGAGCGCCTGCTGCGCGAATCCACCCGCTTTGCCGCCGCCTATGGAACGAGCGACCTCGACCGTGCCGTCGAGGCGCGCTTCAACGAAATCTTCGAGCGTGAGGTCTCGGTCTTCTTCGTCGCCACCGGCACGGCCGCCAATTCGCTGGCCCTTGCAAGCGTCGCCCGCCCCGGCGGCGTCGTCTTCTGCCATTCCGAGGCGCATGTCATCGAGGACGAATGCGGCGCGCCGGATTTCTTCAGCGGCATGCGCATGGTTCCGGTGGAGGGACCGCTCGGCAAGATGAATATGAAGAACCTGGAGGCCAGGATGGCCCGCTACCCCGAGGACGCTGTCCACCACGGCCGAGCTGCGGCGATCACCATGACCCAGGCGACGGAAGTTGGCAGCGTCTACACGCTGGACGAGATTGCGGCGATTGCGCAGACGGCCCGGGCGCACGGACTGCCGCTGCACATGGACGGCGCCCGCTTCGCCAATGCGCTCGTTGCGCTCGACACCACTCCGGCTGAGATGACGTGGAAGCGCGGTGTCGACATCCTCTCCTTCGGAGGCACGAAGAACGGCTGCTGGTGTGCGGAAGCCATCGTCTTCTTCAATCCAGAAATGGCCAGGGAACTGCCCTTCATTCGCAAACGGACGGCACAGCTCTTCTCCAAGTCGCGCTTCATCGCGGCACAATTCGAAGCTTATCTTAAGGATGGGCTGTGGCTGGAGCTTGCCACCCACGCCAATGCCATGGCCGACCGCCTTCGCGACGGTATCTCCGGCTCCAACAGCGCCCGCCTCGCTTGGCCCACCCAATCCAACGAGGTCTTCGCGATCGTGCCGATTGACACGATGAAGAAGGCTCATGAGAAAGGTGCCAAGTTCTACGACTGGCTCGAGCCGCGCGACATGTCTGAACCGGCGGGCGAAGGCGAGATGCTGATCCGCCTCGTTACGAGCTTCGCAAGCACGGCCGACGACGTCGACGCCTTTTTGGCGGCTATAGGCTGACCTAAACGAATACGGCCCCTCCGCAAGGAGGAGCCGTCCAAGCCTTGGGAGAGGCAGAGGCCTTAGTTGACCTGCTGCGGCGCCACCTGCGCTTCGATCGTCTTTGGCGCCTCGCCTGCCTCGGCGGCGATGGCGATGCGGCGCGGCTTCATCGCTTCCGGGATGTTCCGGAGAAGGTCGATATGAAGCAGGCCGTTCTTCAGCGAGGCAGACTGCACTTCGACGTGATCGGCGAGTTGGAAGCGGCGCTCGAAGGCGCGCTTGGCGATGCCGCGATAGAGGTATTCGCTCTGTTCGGCCTTTTCTTCCTCGGTCTTTTCACCCTTCACCGTCAGCACATGCGCATGCGCTTCGATCGAGAGTTCCTTCTCGTCGAAACCGGCAACGGCCATAGTGATGCGATAGGTGTTCTCGCCGGTACGCTCGATGTTATAGGGCGGATAGGTCTGCGCCTGCTCCGGCTGGCCGCGGGTGTCCAGCAGGTTGAAGAGGCGGTCAAAACCGACGGTGGACCGATAGAGGGGGGAGAAATCGACGTGACGCATTGTTGTCCTCCTGGGAAGCGACGTGTTGCGATTTTTGTTCTCCTGCCTCGTCCCGCAATGGCGATGAGGCAGGGGTTTAACGGGCCCTTCCGGCGCCCGCAAAATGAAGATGGGAATTCCGCCGCGACGCTTCAAGAGCCCTGCGCAACCACCTCCTCACCGCATGAACTTCCCATGAACACGAGGTTTCACGCGGGTTCATGATAGGGCGCGTAAACCTCCTTCCATCGGCGGACATAAGCACCGTCGACGACTGAAGCACGTCCCTTCTCTTCAGTCTGCTGGCCGGGTCGATGCTTGTCCTCAGGTGTCGATCCGGCTTTTTTCCTTGACCTTGCAGCATGAGCACCTATCGCTGTGGGATCGCCAACGCTTCCGTGGGACCATGCCCGACATACTTTATCCGACGCCCGAAAACCCCGCGCCTGAGAACTACACCGCCGGTCATTTCACCGGCTACAGGGGCGCGAAGCTGCGCTATGCGATCTTCCGGTCGCAGATCTCGCCGGCGCGCGGAACCGTGGTCCTCATGCAGGGGCGCAATGACTTCATAGAGAAGTATTTCGAGACGATCCGCGACCTCAATGCGATGGGGCTGTGGGTGGCGACCTTCGATCTGCGCGGCCAGGGCGGCTCGGACCGGCTACTGAAGGATTCCCGCAAGGGTCACGTACGCCGCATGTCCGACTACGAGCGAGACCTGGAGATATTCCTGGAGCAGATCGTGCTGCCGGATACGCGCCTGCCCTTCTTTCTCGTCGCCCACTCGACGGGTGCACTGATCGCGCTTTCCGCGGCACCCAGGCTGTCGAACCGCATCAGCCGCATGGCCCTGTCGGCGCCCTATGTCGGGCTGCGTCACGATACCTGGCCGGTCGCCGTAATCCGCCAGGTCGCCGCGCTTGCGTGCTGGACCGGGCTTGGTCGGCTATCGGCCGAGCAGGAACGCATCGACAGACCCTTCCCCGGTAATCCGCTGACCTCGGACACCGCCCGCTTCGCCCGGAACGCAGCCGTTATCGCGGCTCACCCGGAACTGACGGTCGGGCCACCCACCTATCGCTGGCTGCATGAGACGCTGAAAGGCGTTGACCGGGTCAGGCGTCAGGAGCACCTGACCCGCATAACCATCCCGACCCTCATCCTCGCGCCTGTGCTCGACGGCATAATCCCCTATGCCGAGCAGGAAGAACTCTCCCGCAACTTCCGGGCCGGCCAGTTGGTGACCATCAACGGCGCGCGGCACGAACTCTTCCAGGAGCGCGACATCTATCGCGCCCAGGCGCTGGCTGCGATCGAAGCCTTCATGCCGGGCCTGGATGGCGGACTTGACCTGTCCGATACCGCAGCCTGACCCGTCAGGCGCCGTTGAGAATGCTCATCGCCTGTTCATGCAGCGCACGGCTTCCAGCGGCGATGATATTGCCACCCATTTCCGGACGACCGCCATCCCAGGTGGTGATTATCCCGCCTGCATGTTCGATCAGCGGTATGAGCGCGCCCACGTCGTAGGGCTTGAGCGAATTCTCGATCACCAGGTCCACATGACCCGACGCGAGAAGCGCATATGCGTAGCAGTCTGTGCCGTAGCGGAACAGGCGCACATGCCGCTCCACCGCATGATAGCGCTCGGCATCCTCGCCCGTGAATATGTGTGGAGAGGTCGTGAACAGGATGGCGTCCGACAACCGCTCGCAGTCGCGCGTCCTGATCTGCCGCTCACCGTCCGGCCCGCTATACCAGGAGCGTTTCCCATCGGCGAAGTATCGTTCGCCGGTGAAGGGCTGGTCCATCAGCCCCATCACCGAACGCCCACCGCTCTGGAAACCGATCAGTGTGCCCCAGACCGGCACGCCGGAGATGAAGGCACGCGTGCCGTCGATCGGATCGATCACCCAGATGTGCTCCCGATCCAGACCGATGTTCTCGTGCTCTTCCCCCAGTATGCCGTGTTCGGGGAAGCGATCCTCGATGAGCGCCCGGATCGCAGCCTCTGCAGCCTGGTCACCTTCCGTGACCGGATCAAATCCTCCCTCGAGCTTGTTGGTCACGTAGCCGCCGGTCCGGAACCGCGGCAGCGTCTCCGCCTTTGCGGCGTCGGCAAGCGCATAGAAGAAGGCACGGTCGGGAAGCATGGAAACCTCGTGTCGGCAGGGTCTAAAAGCTGCTTGTAACCGCAAGAGCGCAGGAAGCAATGTGGGAAGCGTGCAACAGCGTTTGATCAAAATGTGGACAACGTCAGGATCTGCTTGACAATTGTGCACTGCAATAATAGTGTCATATTACAGTCTTTGACTGTAATGCCCTCCTTGGGTGTTTCCTCCCTAGACTAGCCGCGCTTCGGCGCGGTTTTTTTTGCCTATCAGTTCCGGCAAGCTTATTCGGCCGCGAGAGCCGTGGTGCCGGCAAGCTCGTCGGCGACTTCCGCCAACTGCCGCATGAAGGTGAAGAGATTTCCGGCGACCGCCTCGAAGTCCCGCCTCTTCTCGAGCGTCACTTCATCCACGTAGAGCGCCCGGTTTATCTCGATCTGCAGCGCATGCAGCCCGCGTGTCGGGCGACCGTAATGTTCGGTGATAAAGCCGCCGGCATAGGGCTTGTTGCGCACCGCCGTGAAACCGAGTTCGCTCAGGATGCAGATTGCCGCCCGCGACAGATCCGCCGATGCGCTGGTGCCATAGCGGTCGCCGATGATGAAGTCAGGCCTGACGTCGGAGCCGGAAATGCGAATATTACCGGGCATCGAGTGGCAATCGATCAGGACGCTCGTGCCGAACCGCGCATGGGTACGGGCGATCAGCCGGCGGAGCGCCGTGTGATAGGGCTTGTAGATCCTCTCGATCCGCGCCAGTCCCTCCTCGACGCTGAGGCGACGGCGATAGATTTCCATGTTCTCGGCAACGATTCGCGGAATAGTCCCTAGCCCGCCCGCCACCCGGAGCGAGCTGATATTGGCGAACGAGGGAAGCGGTCCGTCGAACATCTTCGGGTCGAGCTCGTAGGGCTCGCGGTTCACGTCGAGATATGCGCGCGGAAAATTGGCAGCGAGGAGAGGTGCGCCGAGTTCAGGCGCGGGTGCAAACAACTCATCGACATAGTGATCGGCGGAGCGGCGGATGGCGACCGAGTCAAGCCTCGAATCGGCGAGGAAAGTTGTCGGATAGCAGCGCCCGCTATGGGGGGAATTATAGACGAAGGGAATGGTCTGGCAGGTGGGCTCTCTGATCTCGAACTGCTCGAATTCGCCTGTCGCCCGGTCCATCTAGCCTTTACCATGTCATGAACTTCCAGAACGGGCATGTTGCCAGTTGCCCCCGCCGAAGTCCATACTATCTATGTCCTGCCAGGATCCGCGCCTGCCGCCGTTAAATGGGTTTTTACCAGCTATTGGCTAGGCTGACGCTCCGAAAAATTCGAAAATATGGAACACGGCCCCCGAACGATGCAAAAAATCCTTCTCGCCGAAGACGACAACGACATGCGGCGCTTCCTCGTAAAGGCGCTCGAGAAGGCTGGCTACAACGTCGCTTCCTTCGACAATGGCGCGAGCGCCTATGACCGGTTGCGTGAGGAACCGTTCTCGCTCCTTCTCACCGACATCGTCATGCCGGAGATGGACGGGATCGAACTCGCCCGTCGAGCCACCGAACTCGACCCCGACCTCAAGGTGATGTTCATCACCGGCTTCGCCGCCGTCGCACTGAACGCCGATTCGAAGGCACCGAAGGATGCGAAAGTCCTCTCCAAGCCGTTCCATCTGCGCGATCTGGTGGACGAAGTGAACAAGATGCTCGCCGCCGCGTGACGGCAATTTCGGGGTGATGCGAAGCCGGTGAAAAAGCTTCGCATTCCGCATCAAAACCAGTTGACGGCCCGGCCACCTTATGGTCTATGCGCCGACATCGGATGGGCGTGTAGCTCAGCGGGAGAGCACTACGTTGACATCGTAGGGGTCACAGGTTCAATCCCTGTCACGCCCACCATCCTATCCTTCACCTTGGCAGATATTGCAGGCGCGAGCATGGCTCGCGCTGGTCGCCGCGACCGCTTCTGGTCCATCTACTGGATTGACCCGCCGCTGCTTACAAGACCGCGGAACATTCGTTTCTCGCCTGCGTTTTCCGGCTTCAAGCGAAAGGGACACGCCATGCTGAAATGGGCACTGATCTTCCTCGTCATCTCGATTGTCGCAGGCTTCCTGGGCTTCTCGGGAGTATCGGCGGCGACCGCGTCGATTGCCAAGGTGCTGTTCTTCCTTGCACTGCTTGTGTTCGTGATCTTCCTGGTCCTCGCCATTATCGGCGGCAGCCTGGTCTTCTGATTCGATCGGATACTCGGTAGGCGACGATCAGTTCCGTTCGCCCTGCCATGGATCGTTTCGCTCCAGTAGCTCGATCTGGATCTGCTGGAGTTCGGTCAGCCGTTCCCACTGCTTCGCCATCTGGTGGTCGATCTTCTCGTGCAACTGGCGGATTTCCAGTTCGGCCCGCAGGTTGACCATGTAGTCGCTCTCGGCCCGCTGCCTGTCCTTCGCCTCCTGCCGCTTCTGGCTCATCATGATGATTGGCGCCTGCAATGCGGCTACGCAGGACAGCACGAGGTTGAGCAGGATGAACGGATAGGGATCGAACGGCTCGGCAAACAGGCCCGAGATGTTGACACTCATCCAGAGGAGAAGAACGGCGCAGAAAAGAAGAATGAAGCTCCAGGAGCCGCCGAAGGATGCCACCGCATCGGCGGCCCTTTCGCCGAAGCTGCGCGGCGGTTCCAGCACCAGGTCGGCACTCGACTGCACCGTTGAGCCGCCCGTCACGAAGCTGTCGAGTACCCGCCTGTCCAGCTCCGACAGTTCCCCTCGTTCATCGTTCAGGAGCTTCTCGACATAAAGCCGCCGGTAGCGGGAAAGATCGCGCTCGCAGATCAGCGATTGGTCGTCAATGTCACCGACCTGCTCCGCGATCATCGCCTGCAGGGCCGGCCTCAGCTCGTGAATTTCATGCATCTGCCGAAGGGGCAGGTTGCGACCGCACACGGCGCAATGCGCCGTCTTCGCGTCCATCTTCTCTTGTTCGTCCAACACTGTCGTCATCTTGTCCTGTCGCCGGCAGCCGCTAAAGATATAGACTGACAGTCTGCGCATCGGCACGTGAATTCAAGGACGGACATGACTCAGAAGATCATCCCCGTGATCATGGCGGGCGGCAAGGGAACGCGCCTGTGGCCGCTGTCGCGCGCAAGTGCTCCGAAGCAGTTCATCCAGTTCGTGGGTAACCGGACGCTCTACCAGGCGACCTTGGCACGCCTTGCCGACCCCACGCTCTACGAGGCGCCGATCGTCGTTACGAACGAGGATTTCCGCTTCCTCGTTGCGGAGCAGGCCCGAGAACTCGACGTCGAACTGGCGGGCACGCTGCTGGAGCCGGTCGCCCGCAACACGGCCGCCGCAATCGCCGCCGCTGCCGCCCTGATCCTTGATCGCCATGGTCCTGATGCCGTCATGCAGGTTCTCGCATCGGACCATGAGATAATTGCTGATCAGCGCTATTTCGACGCCATCCGGTCTGCACGGGACGCTGCGATTGCCGGCAGGCTCGTGACCTTCGGCATCACCCCGACCGAACCCGCCACCGGCTATGGCTATATCGAAGCCGGCGAATCCCTCGGAGGCGGCGCCCATGCCGTCAGACGCTTCGTCGAAAAGCCGCCGCTAAAGGAAGCGGAGCACATGCTGGCGGATGGCGGCTTCTACTGGAACTCCGGCATCTTCATGTTCACGGCCGGCAAGTTGATGGAGGAAATGGAGGCTCACGCGCCGGAGGTGGCCGAAGCGGCTCGCGAAGCCGTCGCGAACGCGGTCACGGACCTCGATTTCATCCGTCTCGATGCTGCAGC